>JAZBLF010000125.1:0-500 GCA_037033105.1 Bacteroidota bacterium | reverse complement strand
TTTTGTTTACTCTATAAAATATGAATATTTAGAAATTTTAATAACAGACAAAAAAATAAAAAAAGAAGAATATGAAAGCACTTCTTTTCTAGAAAACGTTTTGTTAAAACTATACTTTAAAATTGAGAAAAAACATCTAAAACTAGATACAATATACTATAATAATAATATGGTAAAAGAACTGTTTAATTTAATAATTATAAATCAAAATTTAATTTTTATACTTATAAATGAACAAATGAGTAAAGAAATAATTAGGAATTTTAATCTTTTAAGATTAAGTCATTCTTTAATGTATAATGAATATTTCGAATCAGATGAAGATTTAGATGGTGACTTTTCCGATTGTTCATTATTAAATAAAATAATTAATATAGATAATTATATCATGAATGATTTAAATGATTATTATAAAAAAATATTGTTTTTAAAGGATTCTTTAGAACTTGAAGAAGATTATATTTTAAATATTATGCCAATAGAGTATCTAGAGTCTCTTA
>JAZBLF010000124.1:0-500 GCA_037033105.1 Bacteroidota bacterium | reverse complement strand
AAAATGCTAAAAAATTTAACCAAACACCTCCACAGAGAAAAAGAAAAATATGAATACTAATATGTTGAAATCAGAAGAATATAAAAAAACGTTAAAAACAGTTAAAGAAGCTCAAGAAGATATATCAGAAGCATTTATACATTTAAATTTGAAAATAGAATTAGAAAAAAATCCTGATAACATTAACAGATTGAAAAAAGTATCAGGAGTTTTAGCTGCTCAAGCAATTTATACAAGAGAAATTGTTGAAGAATCTAACTTTTTAAATAATGAATATGAATTAATAGAAAAAACACTCAAAAATATTTTAGATACATGTCAAAGCATTATGAGTCTTTAAATAACTACTTTTTTCTATCAAGTCTCTAAATTTTTGTAACACTAAATTCATACTTGGAGCACTTCTTATAAGCGCTTCTTCAAAATCTACAAATTCAAATTTATCAACCTCTAATTTTTCTTCTCCTGTCTTCTTATCTATAAAAGTTGATAAACAAGAC
>JAZBLF010000123.1:0-500 GCA_037033105.1 Bacteroidota bacterium | reverse complement strand
CAAATATTTCTTTTTTTAAAGCTATGATTTCGTCCAATTTTTCTGGATAACTTTCATAAAACTTTTCTTTTTTATCAAAAGAATGAATAATTTGCTCCACCTTTACAGACACATCATTTAGAACTTTCATTTATTTATCCTTAAATTCATTTTTTCTTTTATTATTATAACCGGTTTACCTTATTTTTAAAATTGTCATTTGCCATTATTCTACCATTACTTATTATCTCTTTTTCAAGTCTTGAATTAAAACCACCCTGAATTGGCGATTTTACTGTATTTAGTAACAGTTGTTCTATTTCTTTTTCAGAAAACAAATCCTGATAATCATGAAAAACAGTTAAGGCAAAATCATTTCTTTCCAGAATTTCATCTTCTGAAAGAGGATAGATAAAAATGGCATTGATATTATCATGTTCAAAGACCATTAAACTTTTCTCAATTAAGCGAATAGTATCTTCTTTTTTTATCAAAATATGGTGTCTTTGATTATCATATAA
>JAZBLF010000122.1:0-502 GCA_037033105.1 Bacteroidota bacterium | reverse complement strand
TATAATTCAAAACAAGGAGAAACTGATTGAAAAATTTATCTTCAAAAAACTATGGACAGCTTAAAGCTTTAGCACAAGTAACACCCGTCATAAAAAAAATAACAAAAAGTAAAACAGAAGAAGAAGTTAGAGAATTATTTACAAATAAAGAAAAGCTAAAAGAGTTTGCTGTAGAAATACATAATGCATTACCAATTAATATAAAAAACTTAATTGAATTAGAAACACTCCAAGCACTTATAGAACATAACAAAACACAGGCTTTAAAGAAAAAAAATAATCAGAAAAAAGTTTTTGGTATTTTTAAGAAAAAAGAAAATAAAGAAGACTTAGAAGAAGAAGAAGAAGATGAAGATACTGAAGTATAAAGGATATAAAAAAGACTGGCTTATAAATAGAATAAAAGAAGAGGAATTTAAAAGTTTCTCTTTTTTTAATTTTATAGTTCTTTTAGAAAACAAAAATTCTTTAGATTTGATCATAAATAAAAATTTTTTAAATA
>JAZBLF010000121.1:0-503 GCA_037033105.1 Bacteroidota bacterium | reverse complement strand
ACTATTAAAAAAATAACACTTAAAAATGAAACAATATTTAATAAAAAATTAATTGAACTTTTTGAACATTTAAAAAAAGAAATTGATAATAAAAATTATAAAGTTGAATATAACTTGCCATCTAAAATTGATATTTTTAGATCAGATACCCTTCTAGATTTTGATTTTATAAAAAAAGACAACTCTCTTTCAGATGATCTTAGAAATAATATTAAGCAGCCACAACTAATAAAAAACGAAAAAGAATTAAATGATAGTAACACTCCTTCTGTTATTTTTAAAGATTTTTATTTTAAAATTTTAGACGGTGATTTCATAAATAAGTATACAAAATTAAATAAAGAAGATTTAATTCTTTTTGATGATTTATTATCAAAAAACGGAATAAAATTTACTATAGATGGAGACATATTATTAGCAACTATTTACATAACTAGAGAAAACTCTTAATATTTTTAGCAGATCTATGATCTGCTTTTTTATTTATAAACCTTTTTTCTAAG
>JAZBLF010000120.1:0-504 GCA_037033105.1 Bacteroidota bacterium | reverse complement strand
AGATTTTGCAAAATTGGATTTAGTTTTTGCCAATTGGTCTTGCTGTTCAATAGTTTTCCATTCACTTCCATATAGAAAACAGCATTCGCCGGAACCTGAATTTTGGTTTGAGAAAAGGCAAAACCGGAACATAATATCAAGAAAAATACCAGTTGTTTTTTGAGTAAAATTGATTTCATAGTTATAATAGTTTCCTTGGATTAGTTTAATGATACCGTGTTTTGAATTTGTTTTTTCTGAAGAATAAAATCCAAAATATTCCCGTTCAGTTTAATCGCTTTTTTGTTGGGCGAAGCTGAGTAAGAATTGTTGGTTTGAGATTTTATCACGTTTTCGAATTGTAAAATTGAAGTGTAAGTCGCATCACTAAAGACTTCTTTGTCCGCATTGCTCAGCTTGTCGTAATCGTTTTTATAACTTCCGATTTTGTTTCTGATGAATGTTTTCTCTGCGACATTTTGTTTGTACAATTGTGTTGGAACGGTCTTGCCAATGATATTTTTG
>JAZBLF010000119.1:0-505 GCA_037033105.1 Bacteroidota bacterium | reverse complement strand
TAACTTTCTTATATCTTTAATTTCTGTTTTAGGATAGCTGATATAAGACTCATTAAGAAAAGCATATTCACCTTCTTCAAATAAACTTTCAATATTAAAACGATGACGATTTTCATATTCATTAACTATGCCATTTTCATCATATACTATTGCTAATTTTTCATGCATGTAATTTACCTTTTATTCTGTTATTTTATTTTAACCTTTATCTTTGTTTTTGCCAATAAGTATGATTTTTTTTTGTTAAGACCCTTGAATTTCCAATAAACTTCCCCATTTATCTATTATTAACAAAATGAGGTGAATTATATGAAAATTGAAAAAATGACGACAAAACTACAGGAAGCACTACAGGCTTCACAACTATTAGCCATTAACAATCAAAACTCACGTATTGAATCAGGCCATTTAGTAAAAGCCATGCTATCTGATTCCGAACAGAGTATTGCCAGTTTGCTGGCACAAGCTGGACTTAATATAAATGCTTTTTCAAATGACTTACAAC
>JAZBLF010000118.1:0-506 GCA_037033105.1 Bacteroidota bacterium | reverse complement strand
TTGGTTATTTTTTTCACGATAACAAATGCTGTTATCAGAAAATAAAATCATGCCCGATATTTCCTGACCTGCAGTAAATTCTAATTTAGCTGTGGTGCTTTTTTCAAAAACAGTTTTTTGGAGAGGGCTAAGGTTATCTTGATTCAGAACATACGTGTCAGCCAATGTAAGGACATTGTTATTAACCCTTTCAGATTTTATTTTTTCAATAACCGTATCTTTTATTTTATTCAACTTGCCTATACTTTCCAATGTCTTTGATTGTTGTAAATAATCAAAATCACTAGAATAACTTACTTTGTTAATCAAACTATTATCATCAGTCAATATTTTTTTAATATTTTCAAACAGTATAAAACCTCTTTCATCTTCGGCTCTTGCAATACGATTAAATTTTGAACATAAATTAGAAAGTTTATTGATTTCTAAAAAGTATTTATCCAATTGAAGCATATTTTCTCTGATAAGTTCCAATTCAATCTCACAGGATTTACGAAGGTCAACAA
>JAZBLF010000117.1:0-507 GCA_037033105.1 Bacteroidota bacterium | reverse complement strand
TATAACCACATTTTCTCTGAAAGCCGGTCTTCCCGGACGCGAAAGCGATACGTAGTGATGAGAAGATTGGTTTTATCTTCCTCGCTCTGTCGCATCTTCTTTTTTTCTTTCACGTTTTCAGGCACAGAAACCTCATAAAATTCTACATTTAACAAAGCCAGAATAGCGTAAACAAGCGAAAAATCAAGTATAAAAAGAATAAGCTACGAAGAAATCCTTATATCCCCGCCCTGAACGACGAGGCTTTACGGATTTGGTTGGTAAGTTCAGAATAGAAGGTTTATCAAAATGTTTTTTTGAAAAGAAATTTTGAAAAAAATGCAAGATTTAATTTTGATTTAATTGAGAACTATTATGTCAAAAAAATTAATGAAGAAAAAAATATATTAAAAGAAAGCATGGATAAAGGTTCAAATAAAATAAAAAGTTATCGTATTTAATTAAAACTGTGTTTTTGACTTTTTATAAAAATAATATAATTATATTCACATGGTAATAACATCCATT
>JAZBLF010000116.1:0-510 GCA_037033105.1 Bacteroidota bacterium | reverse complement strand
TCATGGCGTAAGGTTGTCTTTGAAATGGCAGTGTACTTGACAGATTGGGCCATTAAGAACCCTGATGACAAAGAAGCTATCGTCTACAAAGATGAGCTTGCAAAAGTATTTGAAGATTACTATGATGAAGAAGTTTTCCAAAAAGTGAAAGCGGCTAGTTGATCGATAAATAATAGAAAGAGGCTTCGGCCTCTTTTTTTGTATTCAAATTTCAAGCACAAAAAAACCACAACTAAGTGGTTTAATATTTGGATTCTAAAATCCGTGATCTTCTTCTCTCATGGTTATCTCCTTTTCAAGAATGGAACCTAATTACTATAACGACAAGTTCTATAAAAGTCAAACAATTACTGATATAGCTATTTGCTTATGTTGTTAAAGCTTTTCCTTCTGCAATATAGAACTCATTAACTACATCAATAAACTTTTTGTGACTCATCGTATTTGTTAACAGTTTTTCCCGTGGAACCACCGTACCAGTCCCCCCAAATTCACAATATGAATTCAGAG
>JAZBLF010000115.1:0-511 GCA_037033105.1 Bacteroidota bacterium | reverse complement strand
AACGATCCATGGACAAAGTGAACATCAATTATTATTAAAATCTAAAAATCAAATGAAAATACTAAATGATTTTATGAATGAAGAAACTTTATTAAACAATTTAAATAATGTTTTTAAAGCGTGGAAAGATAAAAAAAATGAATTAGAATTAAGAAATAAAAAGATCTTAAAATGAAAGATATTTTTGAAAAATTTTTAAATAATTGTTCTGAGAAAAATAAAATTAAAATTAAATTTTATATTGAGAAAAAGCAATTAGAAAAAAAACACTCTGTGGTATCTCCTGATCTTTCTTACAAAGAAATAGAAAATAATTTTAATATTAATTTTACAAAAGAAAAAATAGAATTTGAAATAGTATTACCTTTTAAAAAAGAATCTGATTTTTTCTTTAAATTATCTAAAAACCTTAATTTTGTTGACTCAGAAGAAGTCTACTCATTAACATTTATTATTAAACATAAAGATCTAACAAAGAATTTTACTTATAAAGCAGTATATGATTATACGA
>JAZBLF010000114.1:0-516 GCA_037033105.1 Bacteroidota bacterium | reverse complement strand
AAATATTACCTTGTTTTTTGTGGGTGCAAAGATATGTTTTTTTTTGTAATTAAAAAACAAAATGTTAAATAAGTTTTCATGAAGTTTTTCAATTACTTTTGAAATTAACTTTACCTTATTAGTAATCATTGATTTATCTCGTTAAAAGATGAATAAAAGAATTTTGAAATTTTCAATGTTGTTCATGATTTTAGCATCGTTTATCACTAATTCAAAAATTGAAAGCGAATTGTCACAAGTGTTGTCAAAAATAAATTCTTTGAATCTTCACAAGATTGGATTTTTACGAAAAATTCTGAATAATAAAGTATTTTACAGAAACAAATGAGTAATTAAATAAAAAAAGAGAAACCAATAATGATTTCTCTTTTGTGAGCGCGTCAGGATTCGAACCTGAGACCGTCTGCTTAGAAGGCAGATGCTCTATCCAGCTGAGCTACGCACCCATTTGTAATTTTGAGAAAACTACTAAAACATTTCGAGTGGCAGATTCAAACTTAAGACCGTCCCGATGAA
>JAZBLF010000113.1:0-517 GCA_037033105.1 Bacteroidota bacterium | reverse complement strand
AATAATAGTTATTATGCTCAAATTGACTGTCCTAAACGTACAGCCAATATTTTTATTAATAAGTTAAATGTATTGCTATATAACACTAAAAATGAAGATATAAAAATGCTTAATTTTGACTTGAATAGCTCCTTAGAACTTTATAAAAAATATGAATCAAACTCTAAAAATAAAATGACTATTATTAATAACAACTCTATTAAGGAATATTTAGAGTTTAATGCTCTTTTAAATGATAAAAAGATTTTACCAGACAATTTTTTTATGAACGTAAAAAAAGATAACAAAATAAAAATGGAAATAAAATGAAAAATAAAATTACAAATTATGATCCGAATGAACTTCTTATATGGATTGATCTTGAAACAACTGGGTTTGATACTGATTTTGAAGGTAGGGGATGCCATATACATAAAATACTAGAAATTGGACTTCACATAACAGATAGTAATTTAAATATAATTGATGAGGGAATTCAGATTCCTATTTATCATGATTACAATGATATAAAAGATCT
>JAZBLF010000112.1:0-522 GCA_037033105.1 Bacteroidota bacterium | reverse complement strand
ATAAGTATTAAAAGAAAATTTAAATTCTCCATCTGGGCATATAATGTCTAATTCATTTGCATTTATTTTTAAAAAATTATAAGCATTCATTTTTTTCTCTATTTTTTTTATTTTATCATATTTTAAGATAACTTTATTTTATTTTTTGTTGTTTTTTTTGTAAACTCAAATGTTAAGTCAGAATTTTTCTCTTTTAATGTTAAAATCTTATTTTCAACACCCATCATACCCTTAACATTAATATCAAGAAAAGGGTTTATATTTTTTTCTTGAATGTAAGAAAGTGTAGCAACAGACATGACATGTGAAAGATTTAAGAAATCATTGTCCATGTTATAATGAATATCCTGTTTATTAATTGAATCAAAAGGATTTATACCAATATTTTTTTTACAAAAGTCAAAAATAGAATAATCAAACTCTGGCGTATATTTTCTTTCATCAAGAATTATTTTTATAGTATCTAATTTTAACAGATTAGTACCTTCATTTGAAAAAACTACTTCATTCAAATCTTTACTA
>JAZBLF010000111.1:0-522 GCA_037033105.1 Bacteroidota bacterium | reverse complement strand
TTATGAAAGAATCAAGCAATCCATTATATAATAGTTTTATAGAAAAATATGAAGGTTGGCATAATACTATTATTGAAATAGTTAAAGAGCCTATTAATAAATATATTGAAAACAAGGATATTCTTGATGGTGTACATCTAAGAGAAGATGCTTTTGTAAAGAATATTAATAAAAATAAAAAGATAAAAATAACACAATCTCACCTTGAACAATGTAGCGTTTATGATTATGAAAATGATAAAATATTTTCATTTACTTTTAAATTTTACAATGATAATGATTTAAAATTAATAAAAATAGATATTAATTATACACAAGATAATAAGCAAAATTCAAAAATAAAATTTTTCAGATTGGAAAAAAGAAATGATCATATACTATATGAATTATATATAGACGATTATGAAAATTCATTTAAAATATCTGGTAGTGGCAATGAAAAGCATACAGATTTTTCGTTGTATTTAAAGTATGAAAAAAATAAGAACTATGATGATTTTATAAATTTAAGAAACCTAGCAA
>JAZBLF010000110.1:0-524 GCA_037033105.1 Bacteroidota bacterium | reverse complement strand
GAAGTGATCGATCGTCCGGATGAAACAGCAATTGCTTGCCCTCAGTGTGAGACTGGCCATCTGGTTCAACGACGTTCACGTTTTGGCAAAACTTTTCATTCCTGTAATCGCTATCCCAGCTGCCAGTTTGCGATTAACGCACAACCGATAGAAGGCGAATGTGCGTTTTGCCATTTTCCTCTGCTAATAGAAAAGAAAACCGCGCAGGGAATGAAGCAATTTTGTGCCAGCAAAATTTGCGGCAAACCTGTGGCATCAGGAACTGAAAGTGATTAACTCGATTCATTCATCATCATTTGAGAACTGCCTGCACCATTTACGCAACCATAACGTTATTGCTTATCCAACCGAAGCAGTTTTTGGACTGGGATGCGATCCGGATGATGAGCAGGCGGTTTTGGCTCTGCTCGCTCTGAAGCAGCGTCCGATCGAAAAAGGTTTGATCCTAATTGCTGCCGACTACTCGCAATTAGAACCCTATATTGCCGATCGTGAGTTATCTGTTATCCAGCGTGAACGCATGC
>JAZBLF010000109.1:0-525 GCA_037033105.1 Bacteroidota bacterium | reverse complement strand
ACTTTGTTCTGGAAGCAAATGCATTTGATATGATGCAAAAAGATTTTGTTTATCTGGAAGAAATCGTAAAAGAACGTCAGGAAGAAAGTAAAAAGAAAGAGCCTGATTTTGTTCCTCGTTCAGAGGTGGGGCATGCGCCGGATTGGGATGCTGTTAAGGTAGCCTATAAAAAACGCCTTACAGAACTCAAAGAAAAAAAATAAATTTTATTTTAGTTCAGCGCATCATGGAAAAGTATACGTTGAACTATAACAATCATGACAAAAAAATAAATCAGAAAGATGAAAATGTATTTAAATCATCTTTCTGATTTTTTATTAAATTCAATTCCCTAAAAATTATTGCATTTCTTAAGCATTATTATTGAGAAAAAAATCTGGAAATTTATTTTTGACCTTTTCTAGTTTAGGCTGAATATTCGAACATGAAAAATATTCATCAGGTCTTTTATTATAAAAATCCTGATCATATTCTGAAGATTTTTTGAAGGATTCTTTATTTGCCAGGAGAACTTTTGTATAAAAT
>JAZBLF010000108.1:0-527 GCA_037033105.1 Bacteroidota bacterium | reverse complement strand
AATTTCTTATTTGCAGATAAACAAAAAAGTTTGAGTCAGGAACGCTTACGAAAAGCACTAAAAGAAAATGCAGGAACATACCATATAACCGACGATGGTCGTGTCATAAGCAATTATAACCATCCAATAGTCCGAACCCGTCTGGAAGCAGTTTTTGCTTCTCTGGATAAAATTAAAATAAAATAGAAAAAGACCAGGAAGGTCTTTTTTTAGTTAGATTCTTTTTATATTACTCTTTTCATAAATATTATGTTTTTTATCCATTTCTTCATGCAATTCATATTTTTCATGAAAATTAGTAACAGGTGTTCTCCATTCATTTAAAATATTTATTTTGCGAAAATGATAGTCTTCATCATCCGAGAAGCAGGTAATTAAATGGTTCAAAAGATTGAGAGAATTTTTATCAAGCTGTTTAAAAATAATTTCTTTTAAAACTAAACTAATGGTGTCGTTATCATTAAGATGACTAAAATTTTCAATTAAATTGTTTTTATCTGCTGTAAATCCCTGCTTTAATAATAAAT
>JAZBLF010000107.1:0-528 GCA_037033105.1 Bacteroidota bacterium | reverse complement strand
TAGTCATCTTCATTTTCAAAAAAGAAACTTACATCATATTTAAAACGATATTGAATGAGCTTATTATTACTTTTATCATAATCAATTGTTTTTTGAAAATCCATCAATTCAATAGCATCTGCAACAAAGTTTCCCTTTTCTTTTTTGTAAAAAGAATCATCGACATGGACTATTTTTTTTAGTTCTTCAATAATTTTTCCGCCTCTAGAATTAATCGATTCTATATTTTTTAAAACATGTTCCACAAATGAGGCAATCAGTTTCCAATCAATTTCCTCCTTTTGAGATGTAAAAATAGATTCTTTAAACGAAAAGAATAGCTCATATCGTAAAAAGGAAATTTTAGAATAGAATTCTCCTGAATTCTTTTTTTCAAAAGTCAAGTCGTTATTCTGTGCACTTATTTTCATAAAATTAAGGGTAACGTTTCGGGGGTTGCCGAAGGCGGGGATTTTTAGCGCAAAATTTCAATAGAAGAATGAATGTTCAGTTTTGTACAAAAGTTCAATCGAAGAACTACCGTTGAAC
>JAZBLF010000106.1:0-530 GCA_037033105.1 Bacteroidota bacterium | reverse complement strand
AACAAGTCCTTTCTTTCATAAGTTTTTGGTTTATTTCTTCATAAGCAACTAATAAATCATTTATTGTTTCTGCTAATTCATGCTTTTTTAATAAATGTAATAAGTTTAATATTGAATCATAACTTAAAAGACTAGACATTTCATAAATATCAAAACTATTGCTTTCTTTGAATTTTACATTTAATTCATTATTAATTTTATCAAATTTAAGATTGTATCTATTTGAATCATTTGTTATAAATCTTTCAGAGAAAGTTATCTTTTTTCTGTACACTCTTTCTTTATCAAGAATTATAGTATTTGTTTCAATATCAATTTCAGCATCATTTTTATTAAAAAAAGAAATTATTTCTTCAAAGATTTTTTTAGGAGTAATATAAAATGAAATGTTGTGATTTAAATCTTCAAGATTCATACTTTACCTTATTGAGTTAATAGTTATATTTTACCATATATAAAATATTTTAAAACTAGTTTAATGCTTGTTCAACATTATCTAAGATCTTTTGAATAGATTCTTGTCTTAACTC
>JAZBLF010000105.1:0-531 GCA_037033105.1 Bacteroidota bacterium | reverse complement strand
GTATGCTTAACTCTCTTAAAACTTTGTTAACTTGTTGCTCAAGAGCCTTCTTTGCTTTTTCTGGAATATTGATTCCTTGCTCATTATTTTGATTATCCTGACTCATATTACATCCTTATTGTTAATTCATTATTTTTATTATAATATGTATTTTTTACAAAATCAACATTAATAATTTGATTTTTTTTAGTTTGAGTTTAATATTTTAATATCAACAATATTTTTATAAATGAACACATACCATTTTATAGGACTAATAGTTACAATATTAGCAAGCTCATTTGCCATCATGATTGTAATATATCATCAGAATCGCTCATTAAAAAATAATCAAACTTTGCTTACATATATAACAAAATCTTTAAAAATAAAACAAGATTTGGAAAAACTAAAAAATGAAACAGTAGAAGTGAGTGAAGAGGTAAGACTGAGTAGTAATATTTTTTATGTAACCCAAGAATCGGTTGCCATATTGGACCAAGATTTTAAATTCATTTCAGTAAATCCTTCTTTTGAACATAGAACAGGTTT
>JAZBLF010000104.1:0-532 GCA_037033105.1 Bacteroidota bacterium | reverse complement strand
ACAATCAATACGTTTTCTAACTGACCAACAGCATTAATACCATTACCAGATTCACTGTATAGTTGAGATATGTACTGTGCCACTTTTGGTTTTTTTCTAAGTTGATATGCAATGATACTATGCTCTAATTCACTGAATATGGCTTTAAATTCTTTTTTGTTTTTAATAATTTGATAGACACCACCTTTCTTATAGCACACGCTGCTGTCGTCAAAAACGATATAATCTTGAATTTTTTGTGATTCTGTCAATGTTATTCTACTGGAAATGTTATCTTCATGTTTTTTTCCCAACATAAACGTAGCTAGGTCGCCTGAGTGAGTGCTAATATCACGATGATAGAAATCACTCATATTAAAATAAACAGAAGGATCTTTTTCTTTTATCCTAAACATTAAATCTTCTCGAATAATATTAAACTCTCTAATTTGTGGAGCTGTAACATTTTTAGAATCCATTTCTAAATAGGCAGATGCCGTTCCAATTATTGTATTGTATCTTGAAACAAGGTCAGAAAGTTCATCTTGATAGA
>JAZBLF010000103.1:0-532 GCA_037033105.1 Bacteroidota bacterium | reverse complement strand
AATTACATGATTTTCGATAGTTGCTTTTTTCTCATTAGATAACTTTTTCCAAATAGATACAGCTTTGGAATGATCTTCATATGAGTTAAAAACAGATTGAGTAGCGTGGATTACTTCGATGTTGGTACTGTTGGTATTTTTCATATTATATTCTCCAGATTATTAAAATTTATTTAAAACAAAAATTATAAATTTCATAAAATCAGGAGGTGCTCGACAATTTAAGGTTATTTTAGCAATTTACAACATGGCATTATCCTTTATTAAAGACCTCAACAGAATGTTCAGGTTATAAACACAGTAACTTAATCATTTTCAAAAGTCAAACTTTTTTATTTATTTTTTTATGATAAAATAAAAGTATTACAAATAATAAAAAATAGGTCTCAATTATGAAAAAAAGAGTTCAATTTAAACTCATTAATGAAATAAAAAATCAAAACTGGAATACGGTAGCTGAAATGGTAAAAAGAGAAGATATCTTTTTGTCTTCAAAAGGAACCGATTTTGAAAATAATTTTCAGATTGACCA
>JAZBLF010000102.1:0-533 GCA_037033105.1 Bacteroidota bacterium | reverse complement strand
AGAGAAAATAATATGGAAAAGATGTATGCAAGTTCAATTTATAACAGAATTAAACAGGGTAGCTGGCGTGATGCGTTTCCTCCTTTTGGTCCAAAAATAGGTTTTGGTCAGAAGCTAGAAAAAATAGAGGATTCTTGGGCAGATAAATGGATTGCTATTGAAGATTATAACAATATAGCTAAAACGCTTGGTCAATCCATAGGAAAACCCAATGAAAATGAGAAAGTGAAACCTGTTGCAATTGAAGACATGCATTCATTTCTTGATAAAATGGAAGACTGGGTTGCCACCTATGGAAATATATTAACTTTTCCAGCAAGTTCTCAAGGTTGGAAAAAAGCAATAGAAAAAACAATCATGGACGGTGATATGGATCAAACGTTAATTATGATTGCTGCATTCCCTGAGCAATTTAAGGAAACGGTTCTGAATCTGTCATTACCTGAAAATCGTGCCGGGAAATGGTTAAAAACTTTTATTGTAAAAGAAGAGAAAAAAGAATTAGCACCTGCGGAACAAAAATCAGAACTTGA
>JAZBLF010000101.1:0-536 GCA_037033105.1 Bacteroidota bacterium | reverse complement strand
CGTTCATCATTACTTAAACTATGATAATTTGATCTTGATTTATAGTAATCAATAACGTGTTCTTCAACCGTTGTTTCACCATCATCATTAGAAATTTCAAAAGGTGCATTAATATCAACCAAATTATGTTTAATAACAAGTTGCAAAAGCTCTGGTTTATTAGAATATAACGTAGCGTCTAATAAAATATTTTCTGACGGTAGTATCCAGCCTTTATTGATAAAAGTAAGTAACGTTTCGGTATCTATTTTCTTTTCATTATCAATATCATTTACCTTTCTTACTAAAGTTTTGAAAATAATTGATTCGCGGAAACCATTAGATTCCACATTTTCTAAATTAACATTCATAAGATCATCTTTCAGAAGTTCTTTGAAAAGATTTATTTCATAATCACTTCTTATATAGGTATTATTTTTTTGTAAAAACAAAATAAAAGGGTCAAACAGATATTCTTTGTCTTTTTTAATGATATTTTCACTTAATTCGGGTAAGAAATCGTATATGTCAGACAGGTTTTCATAATAAAGTTTTTC
>JAZBLF010000100.1:0-538 GCA_037033105.1 Bacteroidota bacterium | reverse complement strand
TGAAAAAGAAATGTTTAATAAGATTAAAAAGGATTTATCAATTCATGCTGTTTGGGTTGAACAAAAAGTCTTTAACAATTATACTATTAGTTATAGATTAAAATTGACAGATAGATATGTAACGTTGGTTTTTGATTTTTATAATGCAAATCAGCTACCTATTGATTATGGATTAAAGAGTGTTTCTTTTAGCAATTTAGATTTTTCATTGTGTATACAATTTTGTAAAGATAAAGTTACTATTTTGCATCCTACTTATCGTATGATTCCATTTAATACAGAACCCAATGCCACAGTTTATAAAGATGGTAGCATTAAAAATACATATAATATAAAAAATAGAGTTTCTAAATATAAAGAGTTAAATCCTGATAAAGAAATAGTTTCTAAATCCATTTTAAAATTTTTTATAGACTTAGAGTCAATGTCAAAAAATGGTTTATCTAAACAAAGTGTAGAGTTACTTATGAAAAGTATTTTTTATAATGAAAAAGCAGTATCTAAGCAGTTTGAAGAAGAAGAACAGTTTTTTTCATTG
>JAZBLF010000099.1:0-541 GCA_037033105.1 Bacteroidota bacterium | reverse complement strand
GATTTTCTGTTAAATGCTTAAATACTCTTAAATATGTTGGTTTTAGCTTAAATAAAAATAGTTTTTCTTGTTATATTGATCAAGAAGATTTTTCTTCTATGTTTGACGAAAATACAAAAAGAGAATCAACAATTTTTTTTGATAAAGCAATTATATTACATGACTTTTTTGAAAATACAGATAATCAAAATCTTATGTCAAATATTTTTAAATTTGTTTTTGAGAAGAAAACTATTTCACAACAAGAGATAGATAATATTTTTCTCATACATGACATAGATTTTTTAAATATTATCGATAATTCATATATTTTTGATATTCCTGATGATTTCTATGATTAATATTTTAGAAAGTTCTGACAACTCAAAAGAAATCAGAGAACTTAAAATTTATCTTGATTCTTATATAAAAAAAATTCAAGGTTACAATGAAGATGCTAAAACTGCTAATCTGATATATCAATTTAACAATAGAAAACCAGAAGAGCCTTTTTCCAATTGGATTTTTAGAGAAGAAGATTTCCTTATGCTAAGTGAGGTTA
>JAZBLF010000098.1:0-544 GCA_037033105.1 Bacteroidota bacterium | reverse complement strand
AGAAAAAATATTAAGCCTGATGTAAAAGATTCAGATAACAATAATGCCTTTTTTTATGTGGATAGCAAAGAGATAAATGCCATAGATTTTTTGGTCAGTAAAAAAGTGAGTTTAAAAGAAATCTCTATAAGCAGCGGTCAGACGCCTTTATTTATGACGAAAAACATTGATAAATTAAAAAAACTTGTAAGTTATGGTATTATTGATATTAATAAGAAAGATAATTCTGGTGCGCCTTTTTTTATGAAAAACGCAATGCCTGAGATTATTGGTCCAGAGCTTGATTTTTTTATAGAAAAAGGTCTGGATATCAGTCAGATTGAAAAAACAGGTTTTTATTATTGATTAAAATTAGCTGATTATAGTCTATTCTTTTTGATAGTCACGTCAATATCTACTGGGAGTAAACTTTTATTTATAAGATACTGTTCAACACTAACAATACCTTTTTCATTTAATTCACATGATTCATTCGTTCTGATTAACCTGGTTGCACCATCTTTATTTTCTGTAAAAATAAACTGACCTATTCCATACTTTATAT
>JAZBLF010000097.1:0-545 GCA_037033105.1 Bacteroidota bacterium | reverse complement strand
AAGAAATTAAAAACGTTTTTGGAAATAATGAGATGGAGGAAGTTTTTTTACTTTTGCAACTGATAGATTTGGCCATATTAAAACAAACAGGTATTTATTTTTATTTTTAAAAATGTAAATGATCTTTTAAAATTTATCCAATCAAAATAAAGAGGTGATGACTGTGCAATCTATTATTTTGATTGGAGACGAGCGATTCAATCTTGATTTTATTAAAAACCTTCCTAAATCAGTAGATACACGTTCACATGAGCCGGATGATTCAAGGTACGTTTTAGAATATGTAAATGATCGAATCTATTATGACTATTTGCCAGAAGGTATACTAGATTATGAGAAAAGTGAATTACTACACTTACCTTTCCGATCTCCTCGTTTTATAGCGATGTTGTATACATCTAACGAAATAATGAGAGACTTCTTTTTAAAAAATGCAAAATATCTTGCAAACATCTATATTGATAATGATCTTGGAGAAATTGTTCCAATACAAGAGTTCATGTACAAACTAAAAGTGTAAGTAGTAGTACGCTCAAAGAAAGCTT
>JAZBLF010000096.1:0-549 GCA_037033105.1 Bacteroidota bacterium | reverse complement strand
ATTGAATTTTTCGCAAAAGAACATGATCTTACACATGTTGAAGACCCTTCTAATAAAGACAGTAAATATACCCGTAATTTTATTCGAAATGAAGTGCTTCCTTTACTTGAAACACGCTGGAATAGAGTGGTTGAAAACGTTAACGCACTTGCAAAAAAAGCGAATGAAGCAGAATCACTTCTTAAAGAAATTGCTAAAGAAGATTTGGCGAATATGCAGGATATGAATAAAAAATATTCGACGGCTCCGTGTATTAATATGGAAAAGTTATTGAGCAATAAAGATATATTGAATATGGCTTCTATACTCAATAATAAAAAAATAAAACAGTGAACTAAAAATTATAATCGGTTAATTGATTTAGATTTGATTGCATGTGATTTAATTATAGCAATAAATTATAAGAATATTGTGATTTACCTCCCCCAGAAGGAGGAGGCTTTACGGATTTGGTTGGTCGAGACAAATACTAATTCTATTAGTGGTATACATAACTCCTGATTTGCTTATTTATTTTTTATAATTAAGAAACCAGTATAGTGCGATAAG
>JAZBLF010000095.1:0-551 GCA_037033105.1 Bacteroidota bacterium | reverse complement strand
ACGGAAAACTATCTTACATCAAATGACCTTCGTATTATGGTGATGGATTTTAAATACACCGATAAGATTGAAAACCTTTCTTTATTTGTTCGTATTCCATTGGATAATGGTTTCAATAAAGCGAAGGGCATGACGATTAACAGTAGTGTCATTAAAAATCATATTCGAAAAGCAAAAGACTATTTACCCGTTTTTAAACAGATTACAAAAGCTTCTTATAATGGTAAGCCTTACTTGTTACTTAAATGTAACGTTGATCAAGTGACTGATGAACATGGTATTTTACGTCATCAAATTAGTAATGTGATCTATGAGTTTGAGATCTCATTTAATGTTAAAGAAACTGGTCAATCAGATAGCTGTACTGATTACATTAGCTATGTGGATCGTCATCTTGATGATTACTTTTCTAAAACGGATATCGATGTTACAGGGGCTGATTACAAACGTAAACTCGACCTTTACAGCATGATTGTGATTTGAATGCAAAAAATTAATTTTGAAGTTTTTGCTAAAGACTTTCAATATTATTTTGGATTTGATATGAGTAT
>JAZBLF010000094.1:0-552 GCA_037033105.1 Bacteroidota bacterium | reverse complement strand
AAGCCCGGAAGTTATATCTCTTATGGAGAAAAGTATTTTATGTAATATGTATGACGGTCAAAAGAAACATATTATTTCCAGAATTTGAAATAAATAGGCATTATTTCATTTTCGTACTGGTGTAATATTTAAATACAGTTTAAAATAGTATTAGTAAAGATTAATTTTGATAAATAAGGTATTTTATTTTATGAGTATAGAAAAAAACGAAGCCTCGGCATTAAATTTTCAGGAAACCTTAGAAAGTTTGGATTCAGAAAAAATAAAAAATTTTCTTGAAAATAATCCTGAAATTAACTTAAATGAAAGATTAACAAATAACAAATTACCTGTTTCTGTGTTATTTGAAAAATATAATGAAAGCAAAAACAAAGAAGTTGACGTTATATCACTGAAAAAGGCTATTACTATTCTTCATGATAAAGGCGCGGATTTGAATCAAACTGATTTGCAAAATGAACCTGTATGGTTTTTGAGTGCCTTATTAAGTAAAGATAAAGAGCTGGCAATCAACTTCCTGAAAGCCTCTAAACCAGAAGACAGACCATGGAA
>JAZBLF010000093.1:0-552 GCA_037033105.1 Bacteroidota bacterium | reverse complement strand
AATAAAGAAACCTGTATACCTGTAAAAGTTGCAAGAATTTAAACTTTTCTATTTGTCTCTTATGGATAAAACACTGGTATATTTTTTATTCGTATTCTATACTATTAATAATTTATTTCAAAAGGATAATTCCATGAATGTAGTGCTACCTGAGTTAGCTTCATATGAGAATACTTACTTAATCGATGAAAAAGCATTTGATTATTTAAATGCATACTACCAAGCAAGAACATTTAACCATTTTGTTGTTAATATCGAACACATTTTACAGCAATATCCTAATATCTCTGGCATAAAAATTGAACCTTTTGTTAGTCAGGTTAGTAAAGAAGATTGCCAATTTGATTTTGCTTTCCATTTTTCATATTTTGAGATTAAAGAAAAACAAGAATATATGGACTGTGAAATTTCGTCATTGCTGAGTGAAATTTTTGATAATTTTATTTTTTCAATCCACAAAAAATATAATCATTCTCTTGAACAAATGAATTTTATTCTAAGAAATACAGGTCTTGAGTTACTGGAAGATAAAAATAACCGATTTGAGTTTTA
>JAZBLF010000092.1:0-554 GCA_037033105.1 Bacteroidota bacterium | reverse complement strand
TTTTTAGTTGATAAATAGAAGCTACTTAGGTAGCTTTTTTTATTATATTAAATTGTTTTATTAACAGTATTATGATATAATTTAAGTATTAATAAATACAAAAGAGACTACTATGCCAACAGGTGGAATTCCTATAGACACTAATTTTAAAGGAAAGTTTTCTGTTGAAAGTCTAAAAATAGAAGCTGTTAAATTAGTCGAAGGGTTGGAGGAACGTGGGGTATTTTTTAATTTTAAAGATACAGTTAATATATTATATGAAAAAGAAAGACTGAATGATAATGTCGCAAGAAATAATAAAATAATTAATAAAAAATAAAAAAATGATACTTAATAACTTATATAGCAAAGTAATAGAAAACTTAAATGCTGATAATAAAAAGCACCACGAAAATCTCTTCAACTGGATTTTTCAATATACTGCTGAAACCTATTCTTTAACTTATGAAAATCTTAGTGATTATTTAATAGATTTAAATAAAGAATTTAAAAAAATCAGTGTAGCTCCAGATAATTTTTTATTAGTGGATAACAATATCAAACTTGAGTATTCC
>JAZBLF010000091.1:0-555 GCA_037033105.1 Bacteroidota bacterium | reverse complement strand
GCAAAGAAAATTAAATACTTTTTCATTTTTACTCTCCTGTTTGTGTGCTTTTATACTATTTCTACTGATTTTTATTTTATCATCTTCACTTATATTATTTTTGATAAATCTTTTTTTTATTATTTTAAGTAAGTCACCATTGTTTTTGTAATAATAATTTTTATTATATTTTTCATCTTTACTAATATCCAAGCTCACATTTTCTATTAATTGTTCTAAATCTTTAATATCATTCATATTTTATTTTAACTCTCAATTAATATCATTTTTGTTTTTCAAAATCCCAAATATCTTTATTGTTGTTTTTAAGTATTAAATTAAATTTATTCTCAACATCAAGAGTAAGGTTTTTATTTTCATTTTTAATTATTTTTTTAGATTCTATTTTTTTATTTTTTTCTATCATCTTTGAATTTATATCACTTACTAAAAATTGATGTGCAATATCTTCTCTTACATTCTTAAATAATTCAGAATCATTTCCACTTTGTAATTTATACGTTTCTTCAATTAAATAGATTCTAAGTTCTTCAACTACTTCTTTATTGTAATTTG
>JAZBLF010000090.1:0-555 GCA_037033105.1 Bacteroidota bacterium | reverse complement strand
ACAAAAAAAGCCTGATTATTGATGACAGTTATTTTTCAGGTATTACTATTACTGCCATAAAAAAAATATTTCCTGTACAAAATCACTTGAGTATTTTTGCAAAATAAAAGGGCTTTCGCCCTTTTGTTATTGCTGCTTATATTTATTTTTTATTTCGTTAACCTGCTCCATAGCATTCGCTACTGGATTTTTTACAGCTTTCAAATTAAGATTTCTTATTGCGTCATCTTTTGAGGCTACTGATATCTTAAAAACTTCAGCATGATGAAAATGTTCTATACTTGAATCATTATATTGAAAACCAAAGGGCTTATCTATAAATCGTTTAATCTTGTCAGTTATCTTTTCTGGATTCTGAGAATGAGATAATTCACCAAAACCAGAATGCTCACCTTTACTTTCTTTTGCAATGGCAAGTGCTTCTGGTGTCTTTAATACAATACGTGAAGTTGTTTCGTCAACCAGACCACCTATGGCATGCTCTAAAACTGGGAATACTTCCAGGCTTATTGGAGAAGCTAATAATAGAAGCTCAACTAAGGTATGCTTAAACCA
>JAZBLF010000089.1:0-556 GCA_037033105.1 Bacteroidota bacterium | reverse complement strand
GAGAACGAGTAATTCCTTGTCTTATCCACCATGTTGCATAAGTTGAAAATTTAAAGCCTCTTCTGTAATCAAACTTATCAACAGCTCTCATCAGTCCCAGATTGCCTTCCTGAATTAAATCTGGTAGTAGCATTCCTCTATTAGAATATTTTCTTGCAATAGAAACAACTAATCTGAGGTTAGCTTCAATCATTTCTTTTTTGGCACGTTTAGCTTTGGCTTCACCAGAAACAAGAGAGTTTTGCATTTCTTTGAATTTAGAAATAGGTAAGCCTATTTCGTTTTGCAACTCTATCAACATTTTTTGTCTGAATTTTATTTCATCGACAAAAGAAACTAATTTAGAAACTTTATCTTTATGTGTAGCAGAAATATCAGCAATTTCTTCGTCAACCCAATTTAAATCGGTTGTTCTTTTAGGGAAAGTTTGCAAGAATCGGGAACGAGGAAGCTTGGCCTTATCTACATAATAAGAAGTAATGACCTTTTCCTCTGCTCTAATTCTTTTAGAAAACTCATGAAGAGTATTACAAAGTTTATCTGCTTCTTTTGAAGC
>JAZBLF010000088.1:0-557 GCA_037033105.1 Bacteroidota bacterium | reverse complement strand
CCTTCTCAAAAAATAATATTGAAGTGTTGGCTGGCCATGAAAACTATAATTTTAAATATGATTATTTAACTGGTTCTAGAAATACGCAGGTTTTAGATGGAAATACCGAATTAGGAAATTTCACTACTACAAGTAATCTAAATTCATACCTGAATCGTTATACCATCGAATCTTATCTATCGCAGGTAAACTATAATTACGATGGTAAATATTTCTTGAACGGATCATTTAGGGCAGATGGATCTTCTAAATTCTCTACAGAAACCCGCTGGGGAAATTTCTTTTCAGTTGGAGGTGCATGGTTAATAACCGCTGAAAAGTTTATGGAAAACTTAAGTGCCATAAATTATTTAAAACTAAGAGCTTCATATGGATCTGTGGGTAATGATAGAATTTTAGATGCAGATGGCAATGAAACTTACTATAACTATCAGTCATTTTATAATTTAAACAACAATAATGCCGCTGAACCAGGTTTGTTATTAAATTCATTGCCAACTCCCAATTTGCAATGGGAAACAAATTACTCTTCTGATATTGCTTTGGAATTTGCCTTG
>JAZBLF010000087.1:0-557 GCA_037033105.1 Bacteroidota bacterium | reverse complement strand
GTTTGAAAGCTCTGATGGTAAAATTTTGTTACCTTCATTATCATAAGTAATCATCAAAACACCCCATGATGTGCAAGTAAGTCCACCACATTGACTCATTTTCTTATCCATGATACGTTCAAATTGTTTTGTTGTCTTAAACAATAAGCGAGTCACCACCAATTCATTGACTGAAAACGTTGAGCTTACATCTTTTAATTTTTCCAACCTATCTTTTATTTCTTGTATTTTATTAGACATTTTTTTGCCCTCTTAATTTAATAGTTCCATATGAAACTATTTTATATGAAAATATTTTAAAATCAACAATTGCCTTGCTAACTATTTTTGCAATGATAAAATTAACCATAAATTTAAGCATAAAAATTATTAAAATATTTTAAAAATCAATTGTGACAAAAACACTTATGACAACTTAAGCTCAATCATGGACAAAAATATAAATATAAATATTATAAAAAAGAGCTTTTATTTGTTAAATTTCATTGTAGAATATTGATCGACACATTGGAGACTATAAAATGGAAATAAAAAATGTTATAAATTTATCGAATGAA
>JAZBLF010000086.1:0-558 GCA_037033105.1 Bacteroidota bacterium | reverse complement strand
AAACTGTTTTTAAATTTTAGCTCTTGTTCATAAAAAAAATCAACAATATTAAAGAAGTCAGAAATACTATTCATATTTTATTTTTTCTAGGTTTCGGTTTGTGTATGTTTTCTTTAAGTTTTAATGTATTTTGTTCAAAGATATCTTTAGGTATAGTAATGTCTTTTTCAATCATTAATAAATCAATAATATCTGAATTAATAAATTCAGGAACAGAGTTAAAATTGTAGTCTTTACTATTATTAGATTTTTCGTTTTTAACACGTAAAATAATATTTTCTGAATTATTACTTAATTGATAAAATAAATTATAAGAAGGATCTCTAAACTCATAAGTAAAACCAATTATTTTTCTAATTCTAAATTTTATATCAAGTTTTTCTATAGTAGAATCAAAATCATCTTTTGTATGAGTGTTATCTTCTTTCTTAATAGAGAAGTTAGTAAATGTTAAATTATCTCTTGAAAGCCCCCTATTGCCATAGCTAACACTGATAGATTCTGAGATTTTTGCTTTTATTTTTGTGGCATAAATGTCTCTTCTGTTATGGCTTTCTT
>JAZBLF010000085.1:0-561 GCA_037033105.1 Bacteroidota bacterium | reverse complement strand
CATTGATGATGGTAAAGAACATAATAATTTTCAATTTTTTTACGAAATTAAAAACTTAAAATCATTTTATGGATTTGGTTTTATGATTCATAAAGATGGATTCCCTCCATTATTTGGTGATTATCATGAAGATGAAAACAAACTCCATTTAGACAAAGTTTCAAGAAGTCTTCTTGATTCATTTATAAACAATGAAGACCTTGTAAACACAATACTTTATAATCATAGAGATCTTAATTTTATCAAAGAAACGCTTGATATTATTTATGATATGACTGTATCAGAATCTCCTGATATTTTTCTGCTTGTGAATACATTAGATAAACTAAACAAACAAGAAAAATTACAAGAAAATCTTAAAAATAATAAAATTTAACCTTCTTCATCTGAATAAGCTTCATTTTCAGACACTAAGTTAGATAAAAACGTTTGAAAATTATCACATAGTATATGAGTTGAATGAATTTGATTTTCTTCCAATGTTAAATCAGAATCAAAACTGTCTGTTGTAAAATAAATAATATTATTATTTTCTAAATTCAGACAAAAAAAGTTACCACC
>JAZBLF010000084.1:0-561 GCA_037033105.1 Bacteroidota bacterium | reverse complement strand
TAATTTCTTACGTAGACAGGTATAGGAAACTCTTTAATCTGTATGAATTTGAAGAAGAAGTCGTTTCAGAAATACTTTTAAAAAATAAACCTTTCACTCAAGAACAAAAAGATTTGTTTAAATTATTATATGATTTTGATGCATTTGATACAAAAGATTTATCCATAAATCTTATGCCAGCACATAAACTACAATCTTTAAAAAACAATATCTAATATAAACTGTTTATGTTACAATATAAAAAATTAAATTGAGTTTTTAACATGAATGAAACAATAAAAGAAATATTTAATTTATATCAACCTTTATTGGATGAAATCAATCTTCAATTAAAAAATGACATTGTACGTAAAAATCTTGATATCTTTAATGATAATAAAACTGCTTCTAATAAGCTTAGATATGACACAATAAAAGATAATTTGAACTTAAGTATTAAAGAAAATGATAATTATAATTTTAGAATGATAGGCGTTTCACTGAATGCACAAATATCATTAAAATGTGTATGGGTTAAGAATGTTTCTGAATTAAGACTTAATTTAAAGTTAAACAAATCAA
>JAZBLF010000083.1:0-561 GCA_037033105.1 Bacteroidota bacterium | reverse complement strand
TTATTGAAAATATTGATAAATTACCTTCCAGAAGTAATTTATATTTTTTAATCATGTGTTGTTTTATTTTTTTCTTGTCTCTTGTTCCAGTTTTGGTGGTTATCGATAAGAGTACTAATGTTATCAAAGGTGCTACTAAAAGCCCAGTTGTATTTTTTATTTCTTCTCTTGTATTCGGAATTCTAATTATTATTAAAGATTTATTTTTAGTTTAATATATTTATTTAAAATTTCTGGAACCTCCTGCATGCTTTTTCTGAATAAAGTCAATTCCTGAAAGGTGTTTTTTGTTGTATAATAATAGTATCGTACTATATTATATATAAAGGTCTATTTATGTGGAAATGGTCAAAAAATAATTATAAAAATTTGTCTTCCGAGGATTTTTTTGTGCGTTATTAAAACAACATTTGCTTGTAACAAAATCAGATATAAATGTCAGAACAGATATTGAATTTTATAAAAAAAGAAAGTGCATTTTATGAGAAAGTATCCACTTTAATAGCAAAAACAGAAAAAGAAATCTTAAATACGAGTCTGAGTATTGCTGCAAGTCAAAAA
>JAZBLF010000082.1:0-567 GCA_037033105.1 Bacteroidota bacterium | reverse complement strand
AGGCTGATGTTAGTCTTTTTGCTGGGAAACTTACTATTCGTGATGTCAATATTGTTGGAGAAGGTGAAACTGTTAAAGGAAATGTTGAAATTACAGGTATCAATTATTTTGATAAAGAAGAGGCTTTTTCTGATAAGGTGAGAATTTCGATGAATGAAATAGAATTACATAAAGCAGGAAAAACTTACATTTCAGATAATAATATTTTATTTAACAATCACTCTGATGGAATGTTAGATTTATATTTTGAATCAAAAGTATATGATAAAACTAATAAAGATTTATTTTTTAACCAGAAAATAACAGTAGTTTTAGGAAACACACAAAATCTTTATAAAGATTTAAATCAAATTGTTTCAGCTAGAATTAATAAAATTGATAAAGACGTTTCTGCCTTACAGAAGAGCATCTATAATAAATTTCTCTATAGTAATTTAGTTAGCGCACAATTAGTAGTTGATAATAATAAATTATTACAAGAAAGTGTTAATTCAGATTTAAAGGCTATACAACCTAACTTAACTGATGAGCAAGTAAAAGCTTTGAATAAGGAGCTAATGCAGTCTC
>JAZBLF010000081.1:0-570 GCA_037033105.1 Bacteroidota bacterium | reverse complement strand
AAAGAGTATCAGTATCTTTATTTCTATTATGTCCTAAAAAAAAGCCTTCATATTTATTATCGAAAAACATTTCAAAGTGTGTTTCCGCAGTATTATGATATGTTTTTAACAAAACATTTTTAAGATGATCATCATTCTCAAAATTAACATTGACTTTATATTTTATTGATTCATCTGTTATCTTTAGTTGTTTATATTCAAACTCATAGATAGTTTTTTGAGATTCTTTTTTACTGGCTTTTATTTCAAAATCATCTAGTTTCAAATTTAAAACTTTTATTCTTTTCGATTCTTTAATGGATTTTCTATTGGCAGTGCTGACATTTCTTTTTCTTATTTCAAACTCATAATCCATGTCTACACTATGTTTTTTAGATATTTTAATATTTTTATTATATTCAATTATTGGAGCTAATTTTTCTTTTATATCAATTTCATCATCTCTTTTTTCATAAACATTTAAAAAATTTTCAATTAAGCCTATTAAATAAGCATTGTTATTTTTTATTTCTTTATAAAAATTTATAGTTTCAGGTTTATTATTCATGTGTTATAAATTATAAAAAATTA
>JAZBLF010000080.1:0-571 GCA_037033105.1 Bacteroidota bacterium | reverse complement strand
AATAACATTGGAAAAAAAATACAACTATGAATATTTTAGACATAAACAACTATATTTTTGATCAATTGAAAAATGAAGATAAACAAGAGATTACTGATATACAATCAGAATTTATTAATATTGCAAAACCACTTCTTTTAAATAGAAACCTTAATTATGGTAATTTTAATAAAACTGAAAAGAATACTGTACTTAAAAAGTTACAAAAAAAATTAAATATTCCTGAACGTTATATAGCGGAAAGTAGCTTTTTTGGCTCCGGCATAGAAAAAGACTATAAAACAAAAAATGATGATTTACATTATAGACTTAATATAAGCACTCAGTTTACGCTTACTGGCGGTATTAAACACAGTTTCCATAATGAAGAGTCTGTTTTATTAAACTTTAATAAAATTATGAAATTTTTTGATGAAAACAACATGGATGAAGCTTTAGAAATAGATTTTTATAAAGACTCCAGATTGAAATATTATTGTTACTATGATAAAAGTTTAAATGTTATTACTACAAATAGAGGATTTGAAAATCTTTCTGCTAATATTTTACCTATAGCTTTCGAACATTTAAA
>JAZBLF010000079.1:0-575 GCA_037033105.1 Bacteroidota bacterium | reverse complement strand
GCGTTAGTGATAGTTTTTCATTTTCTTTAAAAACTCGGTTTTCCATTTAAACTCCTAATCTATTATTTAAATCTTATTACATCAAGTATATCATAAAAAACTGCTTTTGATATATTTTTTATCTTTATAATTATAAAAAAAATCATTAACAAATTTAATGAAGTTCTTTTAGCAATTGACTTTATTTTTATAAATAATATAATTTTAATTGATTTAAAATTAAAGGAGAGAAAATGAAACATCCAGAATATCAATATTTAGAGCTTGCAAAAAACATTTTAGAAAACGGTCATGTAAAGACGGACAGAACAGGAACAGGAACAAAAAGTTTATTCGGAGGGCAATTTAGATTTGATCTATCTAAAGGTTTTCCAATGCTAACGACAAAAAAATTACATTTAAAATCTATTATTCATGAACTTATATGGTTTCTTAGTGGTCAAACTAATATCAAATATTTAACTGATAACGGTGTTAAAATTTGGGATGCTTGGGCTACTCAAGAAGGTGATCTCGGTCCTGTTTATGGAGCACAATGGAGACACTGGAGAACAACAGACGGAAAAGAAATTGAT
>JAZBLF010000078.1:0-581 GCA_037033105.1 Bacteroidota bacterium | reverse complement strand
GTTTTCTAAATTTAAATAAAATAAAAAATGACAAACATCTATCTATAAAAACATTAAAGGATCATGTGTTTAATTTTAAAGACATGAAAACGTCCATTGACTTAATATCATTAAATGAAGATTTTATTGTTCCAACAGGAATAGTTAATAAAGAAATAATAACACCAAAAAACATATAATGTTATTTTTTTTTGATTAGTTAACGATATAAACTAGATGTCCATTTTTGTTAACTTTTACAATACCATATATTGAAAATTCTGGGTTTGCTGTTTTCTTGTCTTGGAAAGATTCAAGTGCTTCTTTATAGCTATCATAGGCTGAATACGCTTCAAAATCTGTTTTTGCTAAATAGAATGTTATTTGTTTTAGTTTTGCTGGTATTCTCATTTCTGTGTATTTTTATCCTCTTTTTTGTGATTGATTACGAATCATAACAGAATATTATATTAAAAGCAAATTTTTATTTTTTTTGATTAAAATATGAATTTATGTTATAATTATTTACTATTTTAAAAAGAGTATTATTGGATGATTGAATTAAATAAAAACATTGAAAGCAAATTAATTAACGTCATTAA
>JAZBLF010000077.1:0-582 GCA_037033105.1 Bacteroidota bacterium | reverse complement strand
CTTTTTTAACATCAAGTTTCATATTATAATTATAAGGTTCATAAGTTATATTTGAAGGAATGCTTGCAGCAAATGACATTGTTGAAAATAAAGCTAAACCTGTTGATAGAATGAATGTTTTTAATGTATTTTTCATATTTATTGTCTAACGTTAGTTAGATCCTCTTGTTATTTTGTCTTTTAAATATATCATTTTTTTATTTTTTTTCAATGTAACAATAACAATAACGGTTATCACATATATTGATAGTTACTTCGGTTATACATAATAATTATAAAAAATAACACAGAATAAATGTTTACGTTTAAGATGATTTTTGTTATAATAAAGATAATTTATAAGGAATCAAAAAAAATGTTAAGAAAAGTTATTAAGTTTTCAGAATACAGTAAATATAAAAAAATCCTTTTCATTTTTATGTTTTTGGTTATGACAACAGCATTGTTTTCTTCTTTAAGAGAAAATTTTGCACAAGAACATTTTAAGTATTCTCAACTTATATCAGATATTTTCTTATATTGTTTGGGCGTCTTCATTGTGCCTGAATTTTTTGATGAAAAGAGAAGATTGAAAAAAGAACA
>JAZBLF010000076.1:0-583 GCA_037033105.1 Bacteroidota bacterium | reverse complement strand
ATTCATCATATTCTTTCATTAGTACAAACGTTTTTGATTCAATTACACATTTAGGAATCATCAATGATCGCTGCCAGTGACCATAAAATTTATAAATATAATTGATAGCTTCATGATTTGTTTCTTTGAACATATAATCAACTAACTGATGTGACGTAGAATAATCTATTTCTTTATAAATAATATTTTGAATATTTTGAACACCTTTAAATTTGCGAGCAACATGCTCAATATTCCCCACAATCAAGGCAACCAAGTTAGAACAATAATCTGGGTCTTTCTCTAAACATGGAAACATAATGTTCAAAAGTTTACGCTGATAAAAAACTTTGTCCATTTTCACTTGTGGGTTAATAGAAAAAACAAAGGGATGATTGATTATTATATCAACCGTTTTTCGAGCTTGCATACAATTGATAACATGTTTTTTAATCGCTTTACGCTCATCCAAGTCTACTAACTCAGCGAGGTAGCTTTCAATTCGTAACCATGATGATTTGAATAAATCATCGGTTAAGAAAAGTTTTAAGTTGTCTAAATTTAAAAAGGATTCTAAATTTTCAAAGGACACTAAGCCATCTGC
>JAZBLF010000075.1:0-583 GCA_037033105.1 Bacteroidota bacterium | reverse complement strand
AATTTATTAAAAGAAAGATTTGATAACTTAAAGATATCATTGAATGAGAAGTTTGATAATAATTAATAAAACATAAGAGGTAATTAGCCGTGGCACAAGGTCAAGAAGGTAGTGGAAATGAGTCAGTATGGATTATTATCGCAATATTTGTCGTTGTAATTCTTATTTCTCATTTTTTCGGAAACAATTTAAAAGCTTTTTATTTAATGATTCAGCTTGGTTGGATTCAGTTTTATCAGTTTATATTCTCCCATACTCCCATAGGTGTTCCTAAGGCGATACAGGATTCATATGAAGCAATAGATATTTACAGACCAAAAGAGTGGTCCTTAATAGATATAAAAGTGTTAGCAGAGCAAATGAAAATATATACGTTTCCTCCACTGGCTTTGATATTGTTTTTATATGGCTATAAAGTATGGAAAAAGAATCCCACAAATTCATTAAAAAGAGTACATACACGTCAAACTTTATGTCAATCAGAAGTAAGACAATGGCCGTGGATAGCACCAATCCTGTCTCTGGATTTAGTTCATGAGCCAATAAATAAAGGTCCGTGGTCAATGGCAAAAACACCACTGGA
>JAZBLF010000074.1:0-584 GCA_037033105.1 Bacteroidota bacterium | reverse complement strand
CAGAATTAAATATTACTGTCACTACTGAACAAATAACTAAATTTAAAAAGTTACCATTTTCAAGTTCAAAAATTAATGAATTAAAAGAATTAGCTAAACAGATGAAAGGTGAATGTTTATCTGTTAAATATTTAGGCACACATTCAAAAGCTAAATGGAAATGCGAAAAAGGACATGAGTGGGAGGCAATCCCTAAATCTATTAAAAAAGGTCACTGGTGTCCTTATTGTAATGGACGACTACGAGAAGGTGATGTATTAGCTGAAATTTCAGCAATTGCTGAACAAAAAGGTGGAAAGTGCCTTTCTACTATCTTTAAAACTACAAATGATCCATTAAGCTTCGTCTGTGCAAAAGGACACACGTTTGAGAAAAAAGGACAAGGAATTCTTTATGCAGATCAGTGGTGTCCTTATTGTTCAAGGCATAAGCTGATTGAGCCATTTAAAGAAATTAAAGAATATGCCATCAGTAAAGGAGGCGAATGCCTATCCGTGGAATATATTAATGCATCAAAACCATTAATTTTTAAGTGCAAAGATAATCATACTTGGAGTGTAGGATATTCTAACATGATGCATCGA
>JAZBLF010000073.1:0-584 GCA_037033105.1 Bacteroidota bacterium | reverse complement strand
ACAATATCATTGTCTTTTTCAATAAGACATAAATCACCAAAAAATAAAGTATCTTTATTTAATAAAATATTTTTTAAATCTTGTAAGGAGTAATAGGTATCTTCTTTAAATAGTGTATTAACATCTTCCATATTTTGGTTTAAATATCTTAGAAATGGCTGCATAGCTTTAATAACAAGAAGGTTATCTTTAAAAACAGTGGGGTTGCTGGTTGAAATGTCATTTAAATTATACATTAGGTATAATTTTGTTATTCTAGAAAATTCTTTTCCTTGCTCTTTAGAAAAAGTAATAAAGTTTGGTCTTTCTACGAGATAATAAAAACTTGAATGATCTATTTTAATATTAATTCTATATTCATTTTCAATATTAGGAGTTTTTTGAATTAACAAGTCTCCGGGTTTATATTCCATGTGATTTCTGAAGTCAGTAAAAAAAATAAAATCATTAATGACAAATCCAGTTTTTCTAATCTTTTTTATTTTGTATTCATGCTGGGATAGATGATACAAGGATTTGTTAATGCTATATATTTCATGGGAAATTTCATTAAGCATTTTTTCTGTAAATTCAACGTTTCTTTC
>JAZBLF010000072.1:0-584 GCA_037033105.1 Bacteroidota bacterium | reverse complement strand
TAGCTTCACGCTTTTCATTCGCTATTTTTAATAATGCTAACTGATCTACAACTTCTTGAGTAGTGTAAAAATCTTTTTTAGATACAACAGGTATTTCAATATCTTTTTCTATTGAATGAATAATACCATCTTTTTCATATGAAAAATTTATTTTTATTATTTTATCATTACTGTCAGATAATTTTATCTTTATTAAAACAGATTTTTCCTTATTATAAATAATATTATTAAATGAATATTCTTTATTATCTTTTTCAGAATTGTTCAATATTTCATAATCTATATTCGTTATAATTTTTATATTTGCTTTTGCTCAGATAATCAACCTGCATATTTTTATTTATATAATCTGTAATTTCTTTATTTCCGGCAAGCCATTTCTTAAAATTACCGTTTTTCTCAACATGATTAACAAATTGTTCTTTTGATAATTTTTTTATTACAAATATTTGCATGTTGATATCAAAACTACTCTCCTGAGAAATGAAAGATTTAATAAAGTCTTCATCTTCAACAAAAATTTTAATATTTTCTTTTAAAAAATTAAATGCCACATTACGGGGATAAGCAAAAAATATATGACG
>JAZBLF010000071.1:0-592 GCA_037033105.1 Bacteroidota bacterium | reverse complement strand
ACATATATTTCATGAGTTGAATGCAGATTTGGTTGTATCTTAGAAACATCAAATTTTTTGCCTTTTAAATAACAATCTCCATCAAATAAAGATACAGAAGAATGTCGCATAACTGAGAAATTAACACTATATCCTAGCGTTTTAAAAACATTACTTAATTTTTCAAAAACAAAATTCAATTCTTGCATGTAAAGCTTTTTACGAATTCCTTGTACATACATAATAGAATTCCCCTGACAATAAATGCCAGTATGTAATTCTTGAATATTTAAAGAATCGGTGGGTCGAGACATGTTCAAAAAAAGTGGAAACTTCGAATTATCTACCTTACAATACAAATGAAGAACAAACATGCCAGAATCACATGAATAGTTGGTTTCATCAGAAATTTTATAACAATTGATATTGTAATTGCTAAGAAGAATTGATTTTATTTCCTTTCTGAATCCTGACGTTAATCTAATCATTTCAAAAAATCTCATAAGTAATGGTGTAATTATAGCATAATTGTGTTTTTATGGCAATCTTATTTTCTAAAAAGACATTGATTTTCATTATAGATATGGTAAGATTTTCCAACATTTGGAGGTAA
>JAZBLF010000070.1:0-593 GCA_037033105.1 Bacteroidota bacterium | reverse complement strand
GAGAACTTTGCCCGTGATCAACGTTTGGTCGCTTTCGGTGAGGATTTAGGAAATATAGGTGACGTTAATCAGGGTTTTGCTGGTTTGCAGGCTAGGTTTGGCGAATTGAGGGTTACAGATACTGGCATTAGAGAAATGACTATTATGGGGCAGGGGATTGGTCTTGCTATGCGTGGCTTAAAACCTATTGCTGAAATTCAATATTTAGATTATCTGATCTTTGCCTTAAACGTACTGAGTGATGATTTGGCTTCCCTTTCTTACCGAACTAAAGGCATTCAAAAAGCACCTGTTATTGTTAGAACAAGGGGACATCGTTTAGAGGGTGTTTGGCATTCAGGTTCGCCCATCAGTATGCTTTTAGGTGCTTTAAGGGGCATGCATTTGTGTGTACCACGAAATATGACTCAGGCGGCTGGAATGTATAATACACTTTTCAGAGCCGATGAACCAGCAGTAGTGATCGAATGCCTGAACGGCTATCGTTTGAAAGAAAAATTACCCAATAACATTGGTGACTTTACAGTGCCATTGGGAAAAGCAGAGGTACTGGAAGAAGGTTCGGATATTACAGTTGTATCTTACGGATCGAC
>JAZBLF010000069.1:0-597 GCA_037033105.1 Bacteroidota bacterium | reverse complement strand
AATTGCTCGGGGATCTTGTTGAACAATCTATATTGCCATCTAAGCTAAATCCAACCTCATTCCAGAAATTACTATTTTTTAAATTTAAAGTAAGCGTATTTTTGTTTACTCTTAGTTTGGCTAATAATTCTAGAGGAGAACTGGGTATTTTCTTTTGAATTGTGATTTCTGAAACTTCAAATTCATATTTATCTTTATCTTGATAATTGTTTTTTTCTACTGGGTATAGTATTACTTGGGATATTCCATTTTCCATACCTGTGTCAATGATAAGTTCACTAATTCCATATTTAAATTTAATTTTGTTTGCTGTATTAAATTGATTTGTTTCTCTAAATTTTTCTGAAACCTTTAATATTAAAATATGTATATTATGATACCAGAAATCAATTTTTGTTTCTTCTTGTATTTCTTTTATTTTTGTTAAACTTTTAATATCATCAATAAATTTTTTATTTTTTTTCATTACTTCTTCTAACAACAAATTCATATATTATTACCTTTTTTTATTTTTTTTATATTTGATTTTTTTTCTCTATTAATTTCATTTTTTATATTTATAAAAAAATCATATTTAGTTAAATTATCAGCTTTTAT
>JAZBLF010000068.1:0-598 GCA_037033105.1 Bacteroidota bacterium | reverse complement strand
CACACACATTCTTTGCTAAGAGCATTTCCTGTTATTTCACTATCAACACCTAATCCATTTCTTACTTCTAAAGGAGTTGAAGAATCAATCAGTCTGCTAAGACATACCAGAGAAAAAGAAAAAATTATTAATAAATTTAAAGAACAAATTTCCGTAAGCACATGTAATGATATTTCTTTATCTGTTGTTGATTATATTTATAATAAAACAATTAAATCTTCTCTCTATGTACCTATACAATCTATAATAGAACATATACTTTTTCATGCCTATATGAGCAGTAATGAAGTGTTAACTTTAAAAATAAATGAATATAAGATTTTTCTAAATAATTATCCAAAAGTATTAAAAGATACTTATGATGAAAAAGCTTTTTTGGCCTTTGTTGCACAGATTAATGTTTCTGATTTAAAAAATCTTGTTCAGTCTGAAATAATTAAGTTTAAATTAGAATCTCTCAAAGATAAATCTTACATAGAATGACTTTAAAAATATACCTGAACTATTTTATATGATATAATAATACTATAAATAACAGGATAATAGTTAATGCAAAATATAATTATTGATATGGAAAACACACCATTTATCAGTTGGA
>JAZBLF010000067.1:0-604 GCA_037033105.1 Bacteroidota bacterium | reverse complement strand
TGCGAAAATAAATTTTTTTTTAATTGTTTGAACATAAATAAATATATAATTGAAAAGAAACAATACAATATTATAGAAACAATAAAAGTATACAAAAGTAAATTTATGAATAGAAAAAAAGTTTTCTATTCACAAATTAAAAAATATCATGAATAAGATTTAAATTAATCTGCCAAATATTCTTTTAAAGCATTTTTAAATTTTTCAGAAAGACGTTCTGGTGTAGCTGGTGTTTGTTCAAGGTACTTTTCAATTCTCACTCTCGAAAGCTCTTCATCGTTTTTCCTGTCATCATGAAGAAAATTGCGAACTAAATCAGAAATGATATTATCCATTTCTTCATCACTGATCGGTTTCTGGTCATAGAAATATGTAATGTTAAAACTATCCATTTTCTTTATCAAAAGATAAAAAACGTCATTGTTCTTTGTCATAGTGTAAGCGTTTCTCAAATCTTCTACTTCGCTAACTAGTTTTTTATCAGAACAGTAAATTTTAAAATTATGAATGATTGCATATAAAGAATTAAATTGTTCTGGTTTGAGATTTTTTATAGTCTTTATTTTCTCAATAAAGTCTACTATATCATCAGCTTCAGCTTGGG
>JAZBLF010000066.1:0-604 GCA_037033105.1 Bacteroidota bacterium | reverse complement strand
AAAGGAAAATGTCCAATATATCCCATCTATCATTTTCAACTAGTGCAAAAAAAGCAGAGAGTGATTTTTTTGATTCTTCAGCATAATAAGTCGGTTTTTCATAAGGATATAAAAAATCATTTATGGTCAAATAAATATCTAAATTAGCAGGCTTAAAATGGCTTGCAATTATAGATTTTAAAGTTTTTTCGAGACCAAAAAATACAATTTGATCAAAGTTATTAATATTATGATTGCCTGAAAGGAAATAATTAATTGGGTTAATATCTCTTTTTATCATTTGTATAACAATATAATTGCTTATGTTATCCAGCGCCTCTTCGTATAATCTATACCCTAAATCCCTGCTGAATCTTTTTTGGTGAGGTGTAAATTCATTAACTAAAACCATAGAAAGAATATTTAATCCCTCCGATGTCTTTATCTCCCAGTTAATGATTTCTTCAAAAGCTTTAAGCATATCCAATTTATCTTCCAAAGAAACATAAGGATTAGGTAATAAATTAAGATAAAACTGCTTAAATTGTAGATTTTTATAATCAAAAACAGGGGTAGTATCGAACAGTAACTTATTTTTTCTTACAGGATATAAGATAGATTTAAT
>JAZBLF010000065.1:0-609 GCA_037033105.1 Bacteroidota bacterium | reverse complement strand
TAGAAAAAATGATTTTATTGCTAAGGCTATTAATTTCTGCTTTTTAAAAGTATCCAGCCACTAAGCTTTGTTCTATCAGGATTTCCGGTTTCATTCCATTCCAGTATGTACCAGTATGAGGCTGTTGGTAAATGACGCCCATTGGCAGATCCGTCCCAGATATACCTATTGTTTGTATCGCCTTTGAAAATCAGAATACCATTTCTGTCATAAACTTCAAATTTAGGTTCAAGTTTGGTGAGAAGCGATGAGTAATCGATATAATCATTGATCCCATCGCTGTTTGGTGTGATGACATTCTGTGTGTTGATTATCGTAAAATCTTTGCTGATAACAGAGCATCCATCGGAACCTTTTACGTAAACAGTGTGCGTTCCCAATTCCACATTACTAAATATATTGGAACTCTGATATGTGCCATTATCCAAAGCATAAATATAGGGCTGAGATCCACCGGAAACCAAAACGGTGATGGTGGTTCCTGTGATAATGACGTTGTCTATGACCGGCTCTTCTGCTTCTGTTATTTTTATGGTTTGCTTATATACACAGCCGTTCGAAGTTAGCTCAACCGAATATTCTCCTGGTCTCACATTTTCAATTTTGTTG
>JAZBLF010000064.1:0-613 GCA_037033105.1 Bacteroidota bacterium | reverse complement strand
GAGAAAAAGAGAAAAAGAAAAGGGCGGAAACCGCCAAAAAGCAAGCCCGTAGCGGTTTGCGGATAATTATAAGGTGTAATAAGATTATAAACAAATTCGTTCAGCAAACGCTGTCGCCTTTGCCTCACGAATTGGTTTATAATCTTATTACGGTTAATATGCGACTATCGTCGCCAGTACGCAATAGGGCTGAAATCCTGTGTCAAATTTGTGTCAAAACACGTAATATTTGAATGATTTTATAAAACTTAAAGCATTGATTTTCAAATTTGTGGATATTCTAATTTTTATTAATAAAATCCGATATTCTCCACTATACGAACCCTCATTTCATATTGATTTGAGGGTTTTTTCTTCCCAGCTTCTTTTTGTTAACATTTTCACTTTCCATTTTTTACGAATTATTGATTTTATAAAAGAAATATTCATCCAAAAACAACAATACGTCAATATTTTAAACCTAAAAAACACAATCTATGATTTGAGTGTTAATTGCGGTTTTAAAATTTGAGACCTTAAAAAAAATTTATAAGTTTACTATTGTAATTTTACATCACTAAAACAATGAGTAATCACTTTATTATGAAATATATGGCTTGCATTTGCTGCTCGG
>JAZBLF010000063.1:0-614 GCA_037033105.1 Bacteroidota bacterium | reverse complement strand
AAGATATCAACAATCTTCAAAACCATTCTGGAAATATCTGAACTCGATGAAACTTTATCATTTAAAGACTTGGGAGCTGACTCTATCAATATCATTCAACTTCAAGAAGAACTTCATAAATTAGGTTTAAAAGTGCCTTATAACTATCTTTTTGATAAAAATACCATTGAAGATATAATCAATTATAAATCACACCACTTACTGACTAAACAAGATTTAGTAAATGCTATTGATTTTGATCAAATTAAAAAACCTGATACGATTTTATTTACCAATACAGATGTTGCCCTTGTTACAGGAGTGACAGGATCGCTAGGTATTCACATACTCAATGAAATTCAATCCAGTTTTAAAATGATATATTGCTTAGTCAGAGCCACAACTATAGAACAAGCATGGGATAAATTTAATCAAAACAAAATGGTTTATAATTTAGATTTACCCACTGATAATATTCAGGTTATTGCCATTACAAATCTTAATGATAAATGGATGGGTATGTCAGAAAAAATGTATAGCGAATTAACATCGTGTGTTAGTCATATCTATCATAATGCTGCGAATGTCAACAATATGAAAAGTTTTGATTCTCTCTACAATGACAATGTGCTGTC
>JAZBLF010000062.1:0-617 GCA_037033105.1 Bacteroidota bacterium | reverse complement strand
ACCCTTCCCGGCGCCCTGCCGGAGTGGACTTTGGAGTTGGAGGTCTTCTTCATCCTCATCATCACCCCTCCAATGACTCGTGAGTAGTTCACTTCAGACCTACGGGTTCGTAGCTAGTAGCTAGATGGCTTCTTCTCTCTCCTGGATCTTCAATACAAAGTTCTCCATGATCTTCATGGATATCTATCCGATGTAATCTTCTTTGGCGGTGTGTTTGTCGAGATCCGATGAATTGTCGGTCTATGTTCAGATTATCTATGAACATTATTTGAATCTTATATGAATGACTTCAAATCTTAGGAAGTCTCTTTGAGTTATTTGTTTGGTTTGGCCAACTAGATTGGTAATTCTTGCAATGGGAGATGTGCTTAGTTTTAAGTTCAATCTTGTGGTGCCCTCACCGAATGACAAAGTAGGGGTAGCGAGGCACGTATTGCATTGTTGCCATCAAGGATAAGAAGATGGGGTTTTCATCATATTGCTTGAGATTATCCCTCTACATCATGTTCTCTTACCTAATGCGTTACTATGTTCTTCATGAACTTAATACTCTAGATGCAGGCAGGAGTCGGTCAATGTGTGGTCTAATAGTAGTAGATGCAAAATCGTTTTGGTCT
>JAZBLF010000061.1:0-618 GCA_037033105.1 Bacteroidota bacterium | reverse complement strand
AACATTATTAAAATAACATAAATGATATTTTTTATGCTGTAAATCTAAAGCACCAATTGCAGTTATTCTATGCAAACATTGCGCAAAAATTGTGCAATAAAAACTACTCATTTAGAAACATAATAATATTTGATTTGGATATGTCAATACTAAAATGCTGTTTTTTTATTTAACTACTTTTATTTTTTTTATTTTGAAATAAAGATTTTATGGATTTCACATATTGAGTTTTTTCTATTTTTATTATGGATAGAGTTTTTTTCTTTTAAAATAGTCTAATTAGTTACTGTAAAAATATTGTCTTTTTATTAAGAAAGATAATTTTGTATTTTGTTTTTTTATAAAATCTTACAATAGAAAAATATCATTTTTTTAATTTCTAATAATATATAGTTTTAATTTGTTATTAATTTTTATTAAAAGATGTTTTTTTTATTTTTTTATTTTTTAGTTCTTATTAAAATTTTTTGTGTTTTTTTCTAATTGTAGATTTGTTTTTTTGTAAAAAAATAATAATGTATTTTAATTTTTATGGAAACTTAAGAAGGATTTTTATAGTAAATATATTTTTTCAATGGTAATTTAAAGATGTTTTGCTCACATAAAATATTATTTTAA
>JAZBLF010000060.1:0-619 GCA_037033105.1 Bacteroidota bacterium | reverse complement strand
ACCACGAGGATGGTGACATTATTCAAATAGAAATTTCTGATTAATAATACTATTAAACAGAAAAAATTTTTATTTCTTCTATAAAATAATTATAAATTGAATCTTTTTCTAAGTCTAAAATAATATCAAAATTAAAAAGTGCTAAATCTTGAATTTCTGTTTTGTTTAATTTAAAGATATTTTCGTTTATAAAATTATTGAGTTCATTTTCTTCATACAGGCTAATACAAAAGTTTTGATTTAATATTTCCAGATGATCTACTTTTTGTTTGTTATTTTTTTTACTAAAACTTATTCTTATATCTGACCTTCTTTTTTTCGGAATTGTATTTTCTGTAAGACTTATGGAAAAATTACTAATCTCTTTTAAATCTAATATTAATTGATTTCTCAATCTAAAGTCGATATAAAAATAATATTTTTCTTTATTATTATAGTAATGAGTTTCTTTGCTATATATTTCTGGCATATTCCTTACATTGTAAACAACATAATATTCCTGATAAGATAATACAATTCTACTTTTTTCATATGAAATAAGATTTTTTATTCCTTTTGATTTAATTTTGTCATATAAAATTTCTTGTTCAGTTGTACAGCTAAATATTGGTCGTTGATC
>JAZBLF010000059.1:0-629 GCA_037033105.1 Bacteroidota bacterium | reverse complement strand
CCTTTCGTCCATAAATCTTGTCTTTCGTAAATGTATAATCTTCTTTTCTCGTTACATCTCTGTAACTCCTTATTACTTCTCAGTAATGGTGGAGAATAAGGGAGTCGAACCCTTGACCTCCTGCGTGCAAGGCAGGCGCTCTAGCCAGCTGAGCTAATTCCCCCTGTTGTAGAAATTTTAAATTATGAATTTTAAATTTTAAATTAACCTAAAATCTATAATTTATAATTCCTTTTCAATTAGTAGTCTCGGGCAGGCTCGAACTGCCGACCTCTACATTATCAGTGTAGCGCTCTAACCAGCTGAGCTACGAGACTTCATTAGACTTAAAGATAAAAGAACCAAGAACCAAGACTGTAACGTCTATATCTTTCTTCTTTTCTCTATCCTTTTGTCTCTCTCTCCCTCTGATACTAATTTCTAGTGGGTTTTGTTTTATATATGATAAATGATGGTTGATAATTGATATTTACAGATCTCTCTATTTTATATCATTTATTCTTTATCATCTATCTTTTATTTTATATCAACCAAATAAAAAACTAAAGCATGAACTTTAAGTAAGTACATTGTATCTTGCGATACGTGTTTTGTTTATCGTCTGTAAGACGCTCTAAAATGAGATGTTC
>JAZBLF010000058.1:0-634 GCA_037033105.1 Bacteroidota bacterium | reverse complement strand
TAGTATCAAAGTTAATAAGAGAATTGATTTCATAAACAAGACGCCAACCATTGTCATCGTTAAAATGAGTAAATGTGATTTTTTGATTTATAAAAGAATCTAAAGCTTGATTTATTTTAAAAATATCAAAAGCAACTCTATTTAAAAAAATACTTAAATTTTTTGCAGGAATAATTTTATTAAAAAGTGGATTTAATTCTTTTTTTATATCATCAATGGATTTTTTAAATACATTATTCATGCTAAATTCTCTATCTTACAAGCATTATAGCATTTTTTAAAAATTAAATCATTTTTATTTTATCATTGTTTTTGATTTCATATAAACATATTTCTTCAAGTGTAGAAATGTGAGAAGATATATCTAAATCATGAGTAATCAATAAAACTTCTTTATTATTTTTTATATTTATAATCATTTCTTCAATAGTAAAATAATATCTTTTATCAAAAATAAAATCTGGTGTTATTTGAGCTTTGCTTAGCATTAACAACAAATCATTAAAGGATTTGAGCAATTCTATATTGTTTTTAATTGTTTTTTCATTCTGAATATATAGTGATTTTAAATTTTTAAATAGGTATGTACCAATTGTATTATCTAAATCTGGTATTTGTGTGTATACTCTAAAAT
>JAZBLF010000057.1:0-634 GCA_037033105.1 Bacteroidota bacterium | reverse complement strand
CTAGCAGAAAAAATAATTATTGCTTCTAGAGTTTAATAATGTTAAGAGCCGAAAGGCTCTTTTTTTATATCTTATTCTTTGATTTTTAATTTTATTCGGAAGTTTAAAAAAACGTTGTTAAATGTGTTTTTTTCTATTATTTAAAATATTTTAGTGTTTTGTCATTATATTTCTTGTCTTTACTAAAAAAATATGATAAAAATTTTATAAGTGCCAATAAAAATATAAGGGAATGTATGAGATTTAAAGTAAAAGCATTGATCGCTGCTATGGCAATCACTTTATCAACACAACAATTAGCTTTTGCAGATGCAGGTGAAATGCAAGAACTAGAATCTTATCTTAAAGGTGTTTTAGGTGATAATACTCAACAAGTTAGCACAAAAACTGAAGAAACATCTAAAGATGGTAAATCAGTAAAAGTGGTAAAATATTCAGAAACTCAAAAGAAAAATAATAATGAAGTAGCACAAGTTGTTAATACTATTCAAGAAGAACCTATTGTAAAAAATGCTCCTACAACTCCATTAACTGACAAACAAAAAGAAATGAAGGAATTGGAAGCAGAAATGAAAAGAATAGCTTCAGGAGATAACAACAAAACTCCAGTAGCGTCTACAGAACAAAAAGGTGA
>JAZBLF010000056.1:0-639 GCA_037033105.1 Bacteroidota bacterium | reverse complement strand
TTAAAAAGAAGGTCTTGTTAGACGTACCGTTCATGCCGAAGTACCTCCACGGGTTGATTATGAAATGGCTGAAATAGCCAATGAACTCATTCCTATTTGTGGTCAGCTGGAAAGTTGGGGCTCCAAGCACACAGAAGTGGTGAAATAATTTTCAGTTTCCTTTACACAATTAAATTGTATTTATGTAGTCGTCAATATTGTAGACAGGCTATACTTTAAAGTTCGGCTCTGATTCTGCTGAGCTGAGTAGGAGTAACAGCCAGATAAGAGGCTATCTGATGAAGTTTTAATCGGCAAATCAGCTGAGGATGATCTTTTTCCAACTCTAAATATCTTTGTTTGGCCGTAGCAGATTTAAGCGTGATCTCGGCAAATTCTTTTTCAATGACCCAATGCCGTTCCAAATAGCTGATGTAGAAATTGGCAATATCATTATACTGTGTTGTCAGCTTTCTGAAATCACTGAAACCATAGCTTATGACTTCCGTATCCTCCAAGGCCTCAATGGAGAAGGATCCAGGTTCCTTCTTTAACAATGCGCTTGTAGAAGCAACAAGGGAGTTTTCCGGAAAAAATCTTTTGATTATTTTTTCACCTTTTTCATTAAGGTAATAGTATGAAAGCAGTCCTTTAACTACA
>JAZBLF010000055.1:0-643 GCA_037033105.1 Bacteroidota bacterium | reverse complement strand
GACAATCTTCCTTTGATAATAAATATATAGATAACTTACTCGAAACTGCTCTCATTCATGATAAACTGGATATTGCACAAGATTTAATTGATTCAGGCGCTAATATTCATAATATAAATACTGGCGAATATGGCTCTCTGGTAAAAAGTATTGTATCTGGCAAACCCGATACATTAGAGTTTATCTTAAAAAATGGAATTGACCCCAACATAAAACTGGAGAACTTTTACTATTATAGTGAAGGGGAATCTATTAATTTAAGTGATTTATTCGTTTCTGAGATTTTAAAATATAAATTTGAAAGTGAAAAACAGCGTCTTATTGAAGCTTCATTAAAAAATATGGAGATATTACATAAATATGGTTATGACTTTTCTGTCTTAGAAAAATATTCAAAAGCAGATTTTATCTCTAAATTTTCATATGTTGAATTTTATAATAAATTTAAAGAATATGGCTTTAAACTTCCACATTCTGAGAAAGAAGATTTTCTTGCATTTAGCAAATTATACAACTTTAGCCCAGGGGAAATACAAACACTTGAAGCATTTGATGTTAATCTCGAGTCAAAAGTTGAAGGTTATGGCATATTCAGTCTTTTAGTGAGTCGTGCGACTTCGACTTCTGGATATATGGGGGCGTC
>JAZBLF010000054.1:0-644 GCA_037033105.1 Bacteroidota bacterium | reverse complement strand
CATTTTGAACAAAAAATTGGCGTTTTCAATATTTTAGACGAAACTGGTTTTGTGCAAGTCGACGGAACAGATTTAGAGTTTTACAACAAAACAGCTGACAGAACGGAAGGCGGTGCGACGCGCCATTCTGAAGGATATTTACTGCAAGACGATTACATGATGTTAATTGGATATGCGAGTTCAAACGAAGGAACAACGGTAATTAAAAAAGAAAACAAGAATATCTTTATCATCGCAAATCCTGCAAAAATTGAAAATTACAACAAACATTTGCCATTATTGAACTCTTTTTTGACAACGCTTTTTATCACCACATTACTAATTTTATTCATTTTATTAAACTGATTTATTATGTCAACTTCAAATATTGTTTTAATCGTAGGCGTTTTATTAGCGCTTATTTTTGCGAATTTCTTAATCGGGATTTTCAATAAATTGGTAAATCTTAAAAATAATTATGAAAAAGCATTCGGAAACATCGACGTGATTTTATTGCAACGTGCAGATGAAGTTCCTGATTTAGTTAAAGTATCGCAACAGTTTTTAGAACACGAAAAAACAATTTTAACTGATTTGACAAAGCTGAGAACAGATTATTTAAACGCAAATTCAATCGATGAAAAGATTAATAATTCTGCAGATTT
>JAZBLF010000053.1:0-644 GCA_037033105.1 Bacteroidota bacterium | reverse complement strand
AATAAAGGATATGATAGCTGATAATTTGCATTCAAATTGTCAATGTAGTTAAAAAAATCTTTAATGGGGTTTATAATTGTTTTTTCTATGTTATTTATTGTGACTTTCCTTAAATCCCGACTGAACAAACACTTATTATTATGATTATAAAAATTAACTGAAAAATTTTCTTTAATTATTTTAAAACTATGCTGGTTGGTTAAACCCCATAATTTATAGTAATGGGAAATTTTTACTTTTGATTGGCTAAAATAAATCTGAAAAACGATATCGTTTAAGCCACTTTCAAAACGAATAAGATTGGTCAGATATCCCCATATTAAACTGGATTTCCTGTTTCTTCCCACAATAATTTTGCTGTATTCATGTAGTACGCTTGTTAGATTTTTTTTATTATAAGGCATAACCTTATTGTTTATCGAAATTTGTAAGGTTTCATTTTCATTGTTATTTAATATAAATTCAACTAAACATACAGTCTTTTTAAATGGTTTTGAAGGATTTATATAATTTAAATAGATTCTTATTTTGTCCTCAATAAGCGAATATCCATTTAAATCAAAACAAAAGTGCGATACAAAATTTTCTTTAAAAGGATAATCGTTATCCGATAATACATCATAAATATCCATTTTTATTAAGTC
>JAZBLF010000052.1:0-648 GCA_037033105.1 Bacteroidota bacterium | reverse complement strand
GGATTACGAAAGTAAGGTATTCAAAGAAAAAACTATTGAACAAGTGAATACTGTTAAAGAAACTTTCATTAAAGAAGATAAAAAACCTATAATTGTTGAAAAGAAAAAAAGAGTTCTTTCTCTTAATAGAAATTATTGAAACGTCATATTCATGTTATAATTTAATTATTAAAATATTTTTTTATAACATGAAACCTTTAAATTTAGTAAAATATAATATAGACTTGCTAAAAGAAATCAATGATATAAAAGGTTCACATCAAGAAGACATAGATTTTTCTTTATTTGATAATCATTATCATTTAATGAAAAGAGCAATAGCTTTAGAAGTAAAAAATTTAGATGATATATCTAAAAATTATTCTTCTATATTTATGAATGACTCCCTTTATCAGAAATTTTCTAAAAAATTGGGTTATATAATTAGAGATGTTATTGCAAAAAAAAATAATGAAACTAATTCAATAATTTTTTATGATAAAAAAGATGAAAATAATATTTTTATTTTTGATATTGAAAAAGAATCTTTAAACAGAATGCGTTACATTCAAGATACTTATGAATATCAATATTTTGAAGAAACGGAAGATAAGGACATATCGTATGGAATTAGAAGTACAGAAGAAGATTTAATATTTAATAAAACTA
>JAZBLF010000051.1:0-650 GCA_037033105.1 Bacteroidota bacterium | reverse complement strand
CGAGACATTCAACAGTGAAATGATCCGCGCGGTTGAATCCACCACGCCGCTGGGCCGGCTGGCTGACCCCGCGGAAGTGGCCGCTGCGGCATTGTTCCTGGCATCGGATGACAGCAGTTTCGTTAACGGAAGCGAACTGTTTGTTGACGGTGGCTCAGCGCAAATCTAGTGATTATCTACGCTTGATACGGCTTTTCAGAGGTTCGGTTTCTCCGGGCTTCTGTATCTAAAAGAATATCAGACCCTCTATGATGCTCAGCTTCTGATACACCTTCTTTTAGCAAGGTCCGTTCTTGCTCTTAGCAGACGTTCATCTGACTCAGTCCGCTTTGTGCCAGAAGCGGACATCGGATAATAATTTATGTTAATATTTAGAAGAAGAACATTCAGCCATAATAACCTCCTGAATTACAGTCATTAATTTTCATTTATGCAGCCTTAAAATCAAATCTATTTTTGCACTTTTAATTTTACAGTCATGGGAAGATTCCTGGCAGGTTTGCCCTTTTCAAAACGCCATTTTGATACGGCTGTTATTACAGCATTATCGAACAAGTGGTCTGGTGTAGACTCGATAATTCTCATCTGGCTTACCCTGCCTTCTGCATCAACGTCAAAGTTAAACTTAACCATACCTTCTATCCGGTTCT
>JAZBLF010000050.1:0-657 GCA_037033105.1 Bacteroidota bacterium | reverse complement strand
ATCTTTAAGCATTTCTATACCACGTTGTTCTTTGCCTTCAGCAAATAACTCTTCAGCTTTAACAGAAACAACAGCAACTCCTGTCCCATCATCGAGAGTTAACTTTACTTCAGTATATTTGTTACCATCATATTCTTTGTTAAAATAACTACAATCAATTATAGCACCTGCTATTTTCACATTAGCATATGTTTTGTCTTTCTGATTTTTTTTACCAAAATTTTCAATATAGCTTTTTAAATCAGACATTTTTACTAATTCTGATTCTGGTATTGTCATTACTGCTTTTTCTTTTTGAATATTCATTGGATGTGTACTTTGATAGATTCCAGTTAATTCCAACTCTGCTTGCGCACATTCAGGCGTACCTATTTTATGTATCTTTTTATAATCATTAGCTTCTGGCTCTACATAAATTACTTCTTTCCCTTTTGTTACTAATTTAGAATATTTAATATTTTCATTTTTTAAATATTCTTCAAATGTTTCACTTTTTATTTCTATATTTGTTGTCAACTTAACATTTTCTAATAGTTTGTGAATTTGTTCATTATCTAAGTTACTCAATCTGGTATTAATATCTAAAAATTTAATTGCTTTAAATTCTGGAATATAACTATTGATTGATTGTATAACTGTTTTTTTATCATCTTCTGA
>JAZBLF010000049.1:0-662 GCA_037033105.1 Bacteroidota bacterium | reverse complement strand
ATTAATACTTTTATTTTTCCATTAACAGATTCAAAGTTTCTACCTTTAAACTTAAATTTTTCATTTCCTATATTATTGATCCATTCTGGTATTAATATGATTGTTTTATTGAAATTATGAATAAACTTATCTAATTTTTTATTAGACTCTTCGTTAATTTTTTCACTTAGCGTTCCAATATTATATCTTGTATACATTAGATTCTCTTTTATTTATAGATGATTTAAAATCTACTGTTAAGCTTAATAGCTCTGCTATTTCGTTAAACTTATTATCATTTTCATTTTTGTTGCATGTAAAGAAATAACTTTCAAATATTGTGTTAGCTGTTTCTTTTTTATCTTTAGATACGGCTGAAATCATTTTTTCCTTTTTATCTTTTAATGTATATAAATAAGATAGTTTTTCTTTTAACAATTTTAAATTAGGATCATTTGCTAATCTATTCGATATAATATCTTTATTAAATTCCTCAACGCCTAATTGTTGTAATATATAAAGTTTAGGTTCTGATACGTGTATCATGGAGTCGATTTTTTTACCAAGATAATAAGTAAATAAATTTTCAAATATAATTAAAGATTCTGGAGGTATTTCACCATTATTATCCCATCCTCTATTAAATACATTTTTCTTTATTAATGCTTTTATTTTTCCATCAA
>JAZBLF010000048.1:0-662 GCA_037033105.1 Bacteroidota bacterium | reverse complement strand
AATTTTTCTCTTATTTAAATGAAACCAATGTTCATTGTTCTGACTCGTTTTCTGTTTTATTAACCAGAGCAGATGAGTATGAAAATATGTCCAGAGAAAGAGTCCTTTTACATAATTTGCATTCGAATTTGCTGAATAATGATAAATTAAAAGATTCTGCTTTTAATATTTTAAACAAATCAGATAATCATTTAATAATTCAGTTTATGCGGACAATTCAAAACACGGTTCATCAGGAAAGCTTCATTAAATGGATAAGTAAGCAGGAAGAATATAAACAAATCTATTATGTAAATACAATGCTTCGTGAAAACGTTTTATCGGAAATTGCGATGGCTACAATTAATTTTTTCAGAGAAACTATAAATAACGATTATGAGAATAAGGGAAATAAAAGTAAATGGTTTATCCTTCAACCTTTATTTTGTCAAAACAAGATCGTTTTTGATAGATACAAAGATTTTATTAATTTTGTTAATCAGGATACTTTTATTCTTAACGAATACATTCTCGAAAAGTACAAAAATTTAGATAAAAATAATTTTCAAGAATCTGTGACCGATATTAAAAACGTAATAATACAACATAATTATATTGCCAATTTTTCAGTGGAACAGCATGGTATTTATTCTCCTTTTAGCTATTTACTTAAACATATAGTA
>JAZBLF010000047.1:0-667 GCA_037033105.1 Bacteroidota bacterium | reverse complement strand
AAGAAAAACATTAATTGCACTTTCACCATGAGACATTGAACATAGAGGGCAACCGTGTCCACGAAGATGAGAGCGCATAAGCTGTTCAAAGTCGCCGTGTTTTTTACAGGTTATAATGGTTTTTGCGCCAGAGTGGATGTAATCTGTTTTTTCATAAGAGTAAAGTTCACCATGAAGTTTTTTTGCTTTTTTAATGAAGCCTGCTTTAAGTGAATGGTATTGGGAATTAGCCCGACATTCAGGGCAGATATTGCCAAGCAAATGTTTTTCAGGTGACTGTTGAAAAACACCATGTTTCATGCAGCAAATACGGATTTTAGATTTCGTATTTTTATATTTTACCAGTGAATAATCATATTTTTCACCATGGATCGTTTTAGCTTTTTCAATAAAGGATTCCTGAGTGAAAGACATAGCAGAATTGGCACACTGAACGCAGCCTGAGCCTTTAAGGTGTGAAGAAGGTTCTTGCTGAAAATCGCCATGAACAGAACAGGTGATAGTAATTTTTGTTTTGTTATTAATATAGTGTGCATTTTCATAAGAATAAGTATTTTTATGAATAGCTCGGGCACGTTTAATAAAGCCTTCGGTGGTTTCTTTCAAATGAGTACGTGCGCATTTAGGGCAAACAGACCCACCAAGGTGAGTCTGAGGAATTTGCTCA
>JAZBLF010000046.1:0-667 GCA_037033105.1 Bacteroidota bacterium | reverse complement strand
TTTCATATTTTGTGTAGATTTGATTATATCAGAAGGATTAGAAAATTTATTTCTTATATTTTCAAGTATAGTTTCTTTACTGGGAAAACTTTGCAGACTTACTTTCTTTTCTATATTATAGTCAGGATCTTTTCTCTTTATCGCAATAACATTATCCTGAACAAGATTATTTTTAGATAAAAATTCATTCATTGAAATTTTAAAATTTTCATTTGTTGTAAAATCCACATATCCCGAGGAGACTCTACCCGATTCATTCATATAAGTAACTTTTGCTATCTCGCCAGAATTCAGGCTTTTGATAAATGCACGAGTAATTTCCTTTATTTCATTGATTTGCTCCATAGTAATTTCCGAAATCTCAGACATTTTTAACTTTTGATAAACAGCATGATTGAGAGGATTATTCTCATGATTATTTTTTATATGAGAGAGAGCTGCTGATAAACTTTTTCTGTCTGTTAATGAAACGTATTCTTCTACAATAGAACTGTTACTTTTTAATGCAATTTCTATAATCAGATTACTTTGTTGATAATTTTCAAATTTTTGAATAATGTCTTTTACTAGTAAACTATTTAAATTTTCCATTTTTATGTCTCCTGATAATAATAAATAAAACACAATTACCTTAACTCAAATATGAGTGTTTCACCATAATACTTAT
>JAZBLF010000045.1:0-670 GCA_037033105.1 Bacteroidota bacterium | reverse complement strand
CTCATAACATACTCCTCGGAATAATTTTTTTTTATGGGATACAAACTGTAGAGCTTTCTATATTATGAACAATTGAATAAAATTCTCTTTGACAGTGAAATAATCATACTCGATGATTTTTATAACATCCAATTTTTTTGATAAAAAAATCATTTTTCGTAAACCTTTTGTCTAATAAAAATGTGATTCCTTATCTTCATTATAAATAATAAAAGAGACCGAGGTCTCTTTTATTGTTGTTACATTTTTAAGGCTTTTGGTAATATTTTTGGAAGTGATTCTTCAAGAGAAATTTTTTCTTCGTGCTTAACCATAACTGTTTTAAGGTAAGGTAAACAAAATTCAATACCATGTTTTAACAAGAATCCTAATGGTTCTCTGCGTTGAATATCAATATTGTTCAAGAAATTAAATTCTCTGACTTTATTAACTTCATCGACCAAAATAACGTCCTTTTCTTCTGGTTCAGGTAATCCTTTTTTAGCTCTTTTTATTTTATCTTTTTCCATTTTCTCTATTTCCTTTTTCTCTTTTGCCCTAATTGACTCTTCCTGTTCTTCACGAATATCAATTAGTAAATTAGGCACCTGTTCCAGCAAAGGATAAATATCAGAATTTGGTTCAAGAGAATCAAGGATTTTTGAAAACTCATAAGCTAAATACTCAGAAG
>JAZBLF010000044.1:0-672 GCA_037033105.1 Bacteroidota bacterium | reverse complement strand
ATCGGTGATCCGATTGCTCGTTTTGGATTTTTCGTCAACCTGACTTTTCAAGGCATCGAAGATGGTCGTGTACTGATGGGTGACTGCAAAGGTGCTATCAAAAAAGAACCACAATGGCTTTTCTTGAAGCATGCCCGAGTGGCAAAGTGATTTAAGTCAACAGACATAAAAAGACCCGCTACGGCGGGTTTTTTGTTTTAAAAAATAAACCTTTCAAATAAAAAAGCTTGCCACCAGAACCGGTTTTTGATATGATTACTTTGGAGATGCGGGATGAGAAAAAACTCATCTTTCAGGGTTGATGTTTAGCATCCGATGACCATTCAGAGGCTCTGCCGACATGGTAGCTCTTTGTAGGCTGGTAACCTATGAGGGAACACTTACCGTAAAAAAGTGACTTATCTTTTTTTGAAGAGGCTAAATGCCTCTTTTTTTTCGCCTTGAATAAAGCGATGAAAAATTGAAGACATAAAAAAACCCACCGAAGTGGGCTTCTAAAAGATTTGTAGATATTTAAAACCGTTGACGATGTTTTTTGCCATATGGCTTGGTGTGATTATGATAGTAACGATCTGCCGGGTTAAGTTTGACTTGAACCTTTGGCATATAAAGGTGCTGATGAACTTCATGAATAAGGATATTCTGAATATGACCATTAGAAAGCTTCTGTTC
>JAZBLF010000043.1:0-675 GCA_037033105.1 Bacteroidota bacterium | reverse complement strand
AATAAAAAAGGAGGATATTATTATGTCTTTTAAATTAAAAATCGCACTTTTTTTTGGTTTTGCACCAGAAGAAGAAGAGTTAGAGAGGATAGAATAAATAAGGAATAGCTGGAAAAGTTTGCGAGTCACTCCGAGAGGCGGCATTCGAATTGATCCACGCGAAGTGAGACAAGATCCTGGTTTTCAGGAGTTTTTAGAAAAGGCGAAATCTCTTATTGATAAAAATATCAATAAATTAATGAAGTATTTTTTTATCAAAAGTATCAGTCCCTGGATCATAGTTATACTTTTGATTTATTTGCTCTACTTGTTTTTTTATAACTTTTAAATATTCTTCATGTTCTTTTAATTTTTCCTTCCTTAACTCTTCACCGTGGGCTTTAACTTTTGACATATTTTTTCCTTATAAAAATTAGATTATTTGTATAATATAGACTATATTTTAAAAATAAAAAGATTAAGAGAGCATATATGATTAGAATATTTTTAAACAAAATTCAAAAAAAAAGACAAACAGAGAAAATAAATAAATTTTTTGAACGAGCTTATCTTGAAGCTCTTAATAGAAAAAAACCTTATTTAATTAAACTGCTTTTTCAACACCAATGGGATCCTGAAATAAAAAATGATTTCTGGGATTTTGTTTACTCAGAATTAGAAAGTTGTGCTTATGAG
>JAZBLF010000042.1:0-676 GCA_037033105.1 Bacteroidota bacterium | reverse complement strand
AAAGAAGGACCGAATAAAGGAAGATTATCTATTCATGATTTTGTTCATTTTTAAAAAAAGAGGCAAAAGCCTCTTTTTCTCTTTTTTTTATAACAATCCTAACGCTTCTGAATAACAAGAATCTCTAATTTATCCGTTTTACGGCTTTCATTAGAAGCACTGATAATATTTTTCCTGCCAATTTCATTGACCGTTATCTCACCCGACATATGATTAAACTTATTTAATAAAAGAGGATGTTTATGGTTGCTATATATAAAAGGAACCTGTTCAATCGATTTAATTAACAATAGTTGCATACTTGCGTCAAAACCTCCTTTACTGTATTTATTTTCTACAAGTTCGTCTTCATTGATATAAGGCGGATCAAGATAATATAATGCATTTTCAGTAAATTCTAAGTCTTCAAAAGAACCTGAACGTAATTCTATATCAAAAAGTTTAAAAACGTCATGCACGTCCTGCACTTTTTTGATAATTTTATTTTCTTCAAAAACTTTATGATCCCAGTTAAAGGGGGTATTATAAAAACCTTTGCTATTCTCTCTGTAAACGCCGTTAAAGCAATGGTTCTGCAGGAACAATAAACGAGCCGCATTTTGTACTCCGACCGTTTCCGTATGGTTAAATGCTTCCCTGACTTCCATATAATAATCACATGCTTTCTTTAACTGCT
>JAZBLF010000041.1:0-688 GCA_037033105.1 Bacteroidota bacterium | reverse complement strand
AAAGCTAAACCTGACTGGTCTGATAATCTCATCTAAATAAAATAACAGGATAATTTATTTTTTTGAATTATCCTGTTTTCCATCTTAATATAAGACATACATTTGACAATTTTTTAAATTTTTAATAATAATGGTTATTATTTTATTTGTTTATCACAATAATTGAAAATAAAAAATAAATAATATCAAAAAAGACCGGAGAATTATTTTTATGTCTAAACTATGGATTTTTGAAAAACCTTCCGTTGCAAGTAAAGTTGCCGGATTTCTTGGCAAACCTCATGTAAGAAAAGACGGATATATAGAAACAGCAGATGGCGTTGTAACATGGTGCGTAGGACATGTGCTTGAACAAAGCCCTCCCGATGCTTATGATGCTAAGTATGCAGGATTCCCATGGAAATTTGAAGATTTACCTATTATTCCAACTGACTGGAAACTTCAGGTTTCTGAATCCAAAAAGAAACAAGTCAGTGTCATATCAAGTCTTCTTAAAAAATGCACATCTGTCGTTAATGGAGGGGACGAAGGACGAGAGGGGCAGCTACTAGTTGATGAAGTTATCTATTTCTTTAATTGTAAAAAACCTGTTCAGCGTATTATGTTAAATGCTATGGATCCCGTTTCAATTAAACGTGCAATTAATAATTTGCAGGATAACAAGAACTTCTATAATTTATACCAAGCA
>JAZBLF010000040.1:0-701 GCA_037033105.1 Bacteroidota bacterium | reverse complement strand
AAAGGAGATTCTTTATATCAAAAAAGATTTGGTGTAAAAGAAAAGCTAACGGATCTTGGATTTAATGTTGAGGTTCATTGTGATGATGTTAGATTTGAATTGGAAAATAAAGATCATATAATAACTTTTTCTCAATATTTTGAAGAAATAGATGCTCTCAGAATAGAATTAAAAAATAAAGAAACAAATAAAAACTTATTGTTTAGGTGGAGAAAGTTTTCAAATTATTTAATTGAAGTGAAAACTGATAGATTAAAATATGTTTATGAAATCAATAGTTCAGAAATGAAGTTTTCGTATTATTATAAAGACCTTTTTGGAAGTGTTGCAAAAAGCATGATAAAAAGAGATTTATTTGATTTTGTTATGGATAACATAAATCTTGGTAAAGAAGAAGTGTTAGATTTGTGTAATATAAATTTCGATGTAGATCTAAAAAACAAAGAATCTATGAAAGTGCTAATACCAGAAATGCTAAATTTTCAACAGATTATAAAACAGTTTAATAATGAAAAACAGAAAATAGGATTGAAATTATAATGGATAATTTTTATGATAAATTAATTAACTCAAATGAACATTTGAAAAACGTTTTAGATATTTTTGTGTCTATGAAAAATACAAAAGAATATGTTCAGTCAACTGATGAAAAGAGAGAGCTTATAAAAAAAATAACTGACCTAGGTTTTAGTACCAATATA
>JAZBLF010000039.1:0-701 GCA_037033105.1 Bacteroidota bacterium | reverse complement strand
TCGATGATGACAATATTATGTATACTCTTGAAAAGTTTTTCGGTAAGAAAAAAGGTCAACAATTTTACACTGAATTACTAAATGAAATTAAAAGAAATATTACTCCTCTTAATTTTGGCATTATGATGAATAGAGACTTTATTTCAATAGAAGAAAAAATTAAAGTAATTAAAGATCATCATGAAAAAATAACAGTAAGACACTGGCAATATTTTTTTAGCCATTTATCTTATTCTGGAAGTAAAATATTGCCTGAAATAAATAAAAATTATAATTTCAAAAATTACAGTAAAATGAAAAGCTTTAATAAAGCATTCATTAATGTCTTTACTAAAATTGATTATCAGCCTTATGAAGAAAGAAAGAATAAAGAAGAAAAAGAGCATATATCACGCATCAATATGCAAGCACGACTTGTCATAGAACTGGCAAAAATGGGACTTGACCCTACTGCAAAAGTTAAAAGGGAAATTTTTTATCCTGATAAGCTATCAGCCATAGAATATCTCATTTATAAAAAATATGTTCAATTATTAAATAAAATTCTTTATCTTAATGCAAAAGAAGAAAATCAATTTGTATTGAAAGATGAAGCCGCATCATTTGCATTCAGATTTGCGAATAAAGGCATAAGTCGAGATACAATGTATAAATTGTTAACACAAACAAATCCAGAATATTTATTCAACGAAGTTTTTCAT
>JAZBLF010000038.1:0-702 GCA_037033105.1 Bacteroidota bacterium | reverse complement strand
CAAAATAAAATAATATGTCAAAAATAAAACAAAAAAAAAGCTAACATTACTGTTAGCTTATTTAATTGGATGCGAAGGAGGGATTTGAACCCCCGATCTCTAGCTTATGAGGCTAGCGAGAACAGCCAGACTTCTCTACTTCGCTACAAAACAAAATTTGGTCGGAGTGGCAGGATTCGAACCTGCGACATCTTGCTCCCAAAGCAAGCGGTATGAACCGGGCTAACCTACACTCCGTTGAATCAGGGCCGACGAGTAAGCTAGGTTTACCTGAGTGACCTATTTGAATGGAAATACACTGATAGTATTTGCATCCCTCGCTACTGAGCTGGCTTTCGCCATTTCTACATAGGCTTGATTCTCACCAAACCTCAATTAACCTTGTGCCATCACTGGCACCTAATCCACGCCCCGACCTCGCTGGATTAACATTGAGCCTTTACTGCTCAATCCCTTGTCTGTTTCGATGAGATAAGTATAGCAAAATATCACACACCTGTCAAAGCTTTTTTAAAGAAAATTTGCTAAAACTTGCAAAGCCTGTTGACCACGAATAATCGACTGATCAACCTTACCATTTGTGTGTTGAGTAACGATCAGCAGTTCTGATGAATGACTAGGCCCAATAAACACAGTGAAGCTATCATCATAACCTACGGCTTCATTGATTACCATTTCAATGCTAACGTCATAATTTTGAGA
>JAZBLF010000037.1:0-708 GCA_037033105.1 Bacteroidota bacterium | reverse complement strand
TCTAACATTGGAAATTCTGATTGACTCATTTTTCGCTCCTCGTTTACTTAACAATTTTAGCGTTAGTGACGATTTGCTTTCCTTTATTATACTAAACTTATCTTTTTAACCAGCTCAACGTTTTTTTAACTCTTCCGTCTTGCTATGTAACTAATATAATCTAATTAGTATATATTTGTCAAATGTTTTTTTAAAATATTTTAAATTAATTTATTGATTTATAAGGACTTTTTTGACAAAAACAGCACTTTCTCTAACTTCATAATCGTTAGATAACAGACATAAAAAAAGCGAGCATTTCAGCTCGCTTCTTGGATTATTACAGATTAACTTCTATTCTGTATCCGGGACACGAGCAGTTCCACCGAATGGTGTCGGTGTAGTTGTCGTGGTTGGGCTTACAAAATAAACGTTTAACATATAATATTCCTTCTTATCTATTATCACATTCAAGAGGTACACAACAAAAGAGTGTTCGGTTGTTCCTCGGTAATTTTCTATTATAAGCATTGATTCGTTTTAAAGTCAACAAAAATTATCTTTTAATAAAAACATTTATATTGTGTTTCATTTTTTACATAATATATCAATCATCTGTGAATATATTGCTTTCACAAAATTATGGTTGTCACCAATCGAAAATATTAAAGGTTATATTACAAGCCACAGATACATGCACCCGATATTAGCTGACCTTCTGAATTAAAA
>JAZBLF010000036.1:0-710 GCA_037033105.1 Bacteroidota bacterium | reverse complement strand
AAAATGGTATGTTTGATAGCACAGGCTGCATTTGCAAATTTCAATGCTTTTTCGTCATCGAAATGTAACAGTCCGTAAATCAAACCTGCTGCAAAAGCATCTCCTGTCCCGATTCTGTCGACTACAGGATTCACTTCCAGAAGTCCGGTTTCGAAATAATTCCCGTCTACCAAAGCTCTTCCCTGTGTCTGCTGGGAACTTGCTGTAACGCCGATTCTTATTTTGTCGAAAATCTTATGAATGGAAGGAACCTGCTGCTTTAATTCTTCACATGCTTCAAGGAAACCCTGTTGATCTGATGAAAACTGAGTCCCTAAAATTTCATTGATCTCATTTACCCCACCGATAAAAACTGTTGAGTAAGAAACCAGCTCTTTTAAAACCTCATTTCCGCTTTTTCCGTATTTCCAGAGGTTGGAACGGTAAGCCGGATCGGCAGTAACTTCAATCCCCATTTCACGGGCAGTTAATAAACCTTCTTTCAAAGTTTCATAAGCACCTTCAGAAATCCCGGGGCTGATGCCTGTCCAGTGGAAATATTCACAGCCTTCCAGCGCTTTTTTCCAGTCTACCTGTTCAGGTTTGATGTTCGCAAAAGAACCGTTCAGCCTGTTGTATGCAATTCTGCTGGCCCGGACTGATGAACCGACTTCCAGGAAATATAAACCCAGAGGATGTTCATTTTTATTAATGAAAGTGGTATCAATTCC
>JAZBLF010000035.1:0-712 GCA_037033105.1 Bacteroidota bacterium | reverse complement strand
GTAGAATGCTGGTGCCTTCTATTTTGACATCAGGACTGGCTGTTGTGCTTACATTGAAACTAAGATTGTTATTTTTATCAAATAACATGAAGAAGCCGTCAAGTGTTCCTGCACCTGCAGCACTGTATGTGACATCACCTTCATTATTTGTATGAAATATTTTTCTAATACTTGCATCATTCATTTTATCAAACACAGTTCGGAAGTATTCATCTTTTTTAGCGGTATCATTCTTAATATTTTGATAATTCTCAATAAATTGTTTACCTTCTTCTGTTCCGTAGTAAGCTTCTAGAAAAGTTGCCATATTGCCCATTATTTCAAACTTCAAATGGTACTTACAGTTATTAAAAAACTTTTCAAGTTCACTTAAATCTATACCATAAGATTCTTTAAAAATTTCATTTTGTGCGTAGATTTTTTTTAAATAATTTTTTTCATTTATACCTTGAGTCATTGAGTCAAATATATTTATGACTTCATTTGATTCAACTCTTTTCAAGAATATAACATTAGCAGCTTCTTTCAGATCTATATTTTGAAAGAGATCGATATGATCTGATTCTTTGATACAATCAATTATTTGTGTTGAGCTTATATCATTAATATTTAATTCATTATTTTTTATTATATGCTCTCTAATCTTTTGAAGATCTTCATACCCTGCATCCTTATCTTTCATATTGATAATTCTTTCAAGATACTCATCGAC
>JAZBLF010000034.1:0-721 GCA_037033105.1 Bacteroidota bacterium | reverse complement strand
ATATTTTTAAATGGATTCATTTTTATTTTTTATGGTTTTATGATTTATAGATTTTGAATGATTAACAAACAATTTAATAGCGTCATCTACATATTTAATATCATTAATTATTTTACCTTCTAAAAATGTATTAATAGTATAATTTCTTTTTTTAAGCAGAGCAATAAATAATAAACTATTACGCTTAGAATCTCTGTTTTTTTGCATATGATAATATCCTGAATAGGCACTGTCCTCCAGTTCATGTTTTATTTCTTTTGAATTAATAAAGATATTAAGATCTGCAAAGTGTTTTTTGATATTATTAATAGTTAAATAGGTTTGTTCAGCATTAAAGTTTTTTTGAACATTAATAATATCTTTAATAAATTTTAATTGTTTATAAAAAGTCTCTTCATTTATTGTTTTTATGACTTTATCTGTACACAAGTTATGAATATCTATATCTTCTTGAATAGCATCTTTAAAGTCATTATAACTGTGAATATTTTTGATTACTTTAGTACTGATTCTTTCCAAAAGATTTAAATGTTTTAAATCTACATTTTTATTAAAAAACATATTTTTAATAACAGAAAGATGAAAGTTAACTTTTATGTTATCTTCTTCAAAAACAAAAAAGGAAATCCTATCTTCTTCTAGCGTAGAAGTACATAAAAACTGACCCATTTTGTTTTTATGGGGCTTGATTGAAAATAATTCATTAAGCTCAGTTTGAAAT
>JAZBLF010000033.1:0-730 GCA_037033105.1 Bacteroidota bacterium | reverse complement strand
CTCTGTTCTTTGCATATCGTCTTTCTATTAAGTTGTTTATAAAGAAGTCAAAAAAGAAATCTCTTTTCCCTATGTTGTCGATTACAAAGAAAAGAGAGTATCCATTTTTATTATATGGTATTAAAGAAATGTTTTTAAATTTAGACATGAGCACTCCTAGTATTGATGTATAATATACACCCAAGTGTTCATTTCTCAAATTTTCATTATTATTGGCTCTACAATAGCGTTTTTTTGTAATATATTTAAATAATCTATATTATTTATATTATCAATTCGAAGCATTTCATCGGTATCAGTGGATCTTGTTAATAAAAGAGAATCTTGAAAGTATAAGTAACCAAGTAATTTATCTAAAGTGTTGAATTTAAAATCCCATTCATTTTTATTGGTTCCAACATAAAATGAATTAGGTATTTTTTGTTTTTCAATGTTTTTTACAAAATCTTCTGAGTAAAAAGAGTTTTCAACTGCTAAGGCAAATTTTAATAGTGTATTTATATTAGATTTTAAATCTCTATTTAATAAATTTATAAAATTGATATTATCTTTATTTCTTAATGCTACACAATAAAAATATGAACTATTTTCATGATTTATTAATCCGATAGTCGGTGTCTTAAAATAACTATTTAAATTATGTATATTTTTATACAATAATTCTTTCTTAAATGAATACTTCATAGCAAATTTTGATGAGAATGAAAAATTCATTTTTTCTTCAAACTTA
>JAZBLF010000032.1:0-738 GCA_037033105.1 Bacteroidota bacterium | reverse complement strand
TAGTACGAGAGGACCGATTTGAACAAACCTCTGGTGTATCAGTTGTTCCGCCAGGAGCACCGCTGAGTAGCTACGTTTGGAAGAGATAAGCACTGAAAGCATATAAGTGCGAAACTCGCCTCAAGATGAGACATCTTTTAAGGGTCGTTGGAGATGACAACGTTGATAGGCTATAGGTGTAAAGTTGGTAACAGCATAGCCGAGTAGTACTAATTACCCGTAGATTTATAGCCTAATTGGCAACTGCTTAATTGCGCAATCAAGGTTCTCTCTTTGTGAATATTCTTATCGATAAATATAATTTAGCAATGTAAAAGTTTACCAATGTACCAATATCAATTGTTACACTGTTACATTAACTACATTGTTACATTAAACCATATTTAGGGTGGTTTTAGCGGTGGGGCTCACCTGTTCCCATTCCGAACACAGAAGTTAAGCCCACCAGCGCCGATGGTACTGCGAAAGCGGGAGAGTAGGTCGCCGCCAGTTTTTTTTAAAAGTCTCATACATTCATTTGTATGAGACTTTTTTTTGCTCTAAACCTGAATGATGAGAAATAGGTAATAGGCAATAGGTAATAGGTAATTTTGATAAGTGATCAATGATAAGTGATAAGTGTTAGTTGTTGGTTGTTGGTTGTTGGTTGTTGGTTGTTGGTTGTTGGTTGTTGGTTGTTGGTTGTTGGTTGTTTCGCTCCTCCGGAGCTTATGAAAATGATGCTGTGATGTTCTACAA
>JAZBLF010000031.1:0-740 GCA_037033105.1 Bacteroidota bacterium | reverse complement strand
TGTGTATCATAAGTTTGTTTATAAATGGATTAAAGAAGATAATAAGAACATTATTAACTCTTTACTTAATAATGGATATAACGCCTTTGTAATACCTGATGTTATAGATACAAATAATTACTATAAAGGTCTTAATTACACTTTCTTCTTTTATTTCAAGAGATTTAAAAATACGTTATCTTCTTTTAAAGAAAAAGATAAATATATTTCATTTTTTGCACATGGTTTAAATCAAATTAGTTCAGAAGATATTGATAAATATCAAGATATACTCTCAGTAAATTCTATTGAAAAAAATAAAATAAATTTGTTTAAAGAACCTGAAATTATAAATCTTCCAGTTTTTCAAAAAAATGCACTACGATTTTTCCCTATAATGTCAGCTATGAATGAAAAAGAAATAGGGGAAAGGTTGAAAATATTTCGTGCTGAACCTGATAACGAAATATATTTATCTAAAGTATACTCCAATATATTTGTATATAGAAAAAAAAGCAGTATTAAGAAAATAATATCCTCTATTTTCGAAAGTGTTGAAGATTTTAACGAAAACTTTCTTAATCCATATCTTTATCATATAAATGATTTACATGAAGATATTGGTAATGAACTACTGTTGTTAAAAAAAGAAGGCTATCCCTTAAAAATAAATAATTTTGATGAAAAAACATATCTGCGACTAATATATAGTATCTGTAAAGAAAATAATCGAGAAGAAAATCTGCAAACGTTAAAAGAAA
>JAZBLF010000030.1:0-741 GCA_037033105.1 Bacteroidota bacterium | reverse complement strand
ATTTTAAGGATTCTTTATATGAATGTGCTGATAACTTGTATGATTTATATTTTAATGAGAATAATTCTACTACTATTGTTTTTTCAGATCATGAAAAAATTGAGGAGGCTTCTACTAATAAACTTTTAACTATTATGAAAGATATTACGAATTTAGAGGTTTATAATAAACAAAAAGAAATAACAGAAAAATATAAAAAAACAAACAAAATATTTTCTAAAAATGCTATAATATAAATAATTGGAGCACATATGTCCTATCACTCAAAAGTTTATAATTTTAATAATGAAGATTTTGAAAAAATAAATGATATTGAATATAAAATAACTAATTCTGCATCTTCTGGGCAAAAAATTATAAAAATAAAATATAAGAACTATTATTTATCTCTATTGGAAAATAAAGACTCAAAATCATATTTTTTTCATGATATTTCTAATCCTGACAGTAACTTTGACATATATGTGAAAAACCTCTTAAAAAATAACAATAAAGTAAATAGAGAAAATTTAATTTTAGATACAGCATCGGTATATTTACAAGATAAATACCATCTTTATTACTCTGGTGACTATGTGACTTTTTCTAAGCCCACAGCTTCACAGGAAAAGATCTTTATGTCATATAATTCTTTATATATTTTAAAACAGTATGAACATATTTTAATTAATGAAGAAAACATTACTTTAAATTATTCGACTTCTAACTCTTCTTTAAGAAGCAATACTTTTGTTTTTAGTC
>JAZBLF010000029.1:0-743 GCA_037033105.1 Bacteroidota bacterium | reverse complement strand
ATATTTATGCTGTCCATTTTCAAAAATTGTTTGTCTGAACCAACCAAAAAAGAGAAAGATATCTCCTTTATCAACATTTTGAGCATCTAAATGCCCCTGCGCACTACCCGTTTGACCAAGAGAAGGAAGCCAGCCTTCTTTGCGTGGTAAGTTAATTGCATTTAAATCGGGATCAAAATGTACAAAATGATCACCTGTGATTTTTCCTTTTGTAAGATCCTTGAGCATATCAGGAAAAACACAAAAATCTGTCTTAATGCTTTTATAAGGTGTTAAAGAATCACCAGGAATTGGCAAACTAATAAAACTATTATCTTCCAGTATAGGGGAAGCAACACCACCAAAGCCTGAATCGAAACCTTTTCTACTAATAATGACTTTCATAATTCATTCCTGTTATTAAATACGCGGTTTATTTTTATCTTTCTCTACTATATTTACAGAATAGTTAAGTATTTTTTGTTCTTCTATTGATTTAAATGATTCATACATTTCCAAGATATTATCTGAACTTAACTCTACATTATTCTTTTTTTCTAATGAAATATAAAATTTGTTAAACTCTGTAAGTATTTCTGTAAATGCTGTATTTGCATTAGATACTAACTCTATATTTTGTATTTCGACATTAAGTAAAAAAATTTTATTGGTAATTTTATTTGAGCCTGGTTTAACTTCCATGCGATAAGTAGCCGAATCATTTTTAATCAATGCATTATTATAAAAAAGGTGATCTAAAAGCA
>JAZBLF010000028.1:0-768 GCA_037033105.1 Bacteroidota bacterium | reverse complement strand
GGTCGTTACGAATCAATATGAAGGTCAGAGAAACAGTGTAGAGGGAACCTATGAACTAAGTAATGTTGGCGATGTTAAATCTCAGCTAATGTTAAAACCCGATGGCAGTTTTTCTTGGTATATGATGTATAAAAAAACAAATCTGGCAACTAATGGCTACTGGAAAATAGATGAAAATGATAGTTCTCTTATAGAACTAAATACAAACCCATACCCAGAAGATATTCCTTTTATTTATAAAGGTATCATACCTCCTGAAAACATCAGAAATACTGTTTTACCAGAAGGTAGTGTGCAAATGCAGATTGGCTACTATTCTGAGAATGAAATTTTGCCTTCTTCTCCTTTGAAAAACATAGTAGTTGTTTGCGAAGGTGTATTAAAAAAACAAACAGTGGAAACTAATCAGAATGGACTCGCTGTATGTAAAGGAACGGGATTACCATTAAAAAAATTAACAATTTATAATAAAGACTTGCCAAACCGTACTGAATTTATTGCTCCCCAGTTTGCAGGAAGAAGCTGGGTTTTCAGCTTTGATTATCTCAATGCTCATACTGATTATGCTTTTGTACAGGAAAAAATGAAATTCAATTCAGATGGTACTATAACATGGTATCCAAATTCATTAAAAGCTAATTCAATATGGATCTATAAACAGAATATAAATTAAAATATATCTGGATTTGTCTTTGGTTTATGCTATAATAATTTTCACATTAAATACAGTTTTACGGAGATAAAAAATGGCGTCAGTTAAATATTTAA
>JAZBLF010000027.1:0-794 GCA_037033105.1 Bacteroidota bacterium | reverse complement strand
TAAAGAAATAATAGATTTTGCAAATGATATAAAAGTTTTATATGATATTGACATAGATCGGGTAAATGAATTTTTTATGCATAACAAAGTATATACAGAAGATGAAATAGGTACTTATTTACTTTCTAATGATATTGATGTTGCTTCAAATGTAAATAAATTTTCAGAATATAGGATTGATATAGATTCTCTTATTGCTCAAATTACACAAAAAAACAAAACAACTAATAAGTTAAAATCTTAATAATTATTAGTTAAACTTCTTTTTCTTATAATTATAATTAATAAAATTATAAAAATCCCAAATACTCATATGACTAATAATATTTTCTTTATTGCAACCTAAGTCTGCAATTACCTCATCTGTAATATCTCTCTTTTTATAAACAACAAAGCTTCTTACTGGCAGTTCTGCTTCGTTTTCTTGTAGTAGTTTTTTATCTTCATTGTCACAAAATGATTTAAAACTTAATGATTGTCTATAACCATCTTTTTCAGAAAAATGAGGTCTTATCACATGGTGGAGTGCTGTGGGTTTATCAAATTCATATTCAACAAAATAATACTCTATTTGTTTCATTTTTTTACCTTTAAATTTAATATATTTTATCACAAAGTTCAATAAATAAACAGCTTTTATATTTTTTAAAGACATGCTAAAATAGAGTTATAAAAGGAGTATGGTGATAAAAATGAAATTTGAATTCAAGCTTTTTTTTGTATTTCTCATTTTCTTTGTTGTTGTATTTGGATCTATTTTTTATATCAACAAAAACGCAAATACGCAAACAGAA
>JAZBLF010000026.1:0-832 GCA_037033105.1 Bacteroidota bacterium | reverse complement strand
GAGTTATTTTTTATGAAAATGAATTTACCAAGATGGACAATCTCATTGGTGAAAATCAGGCTATTTTACACAGAGAAATAGTGAATTATGTAGTTAAATACATTGAGCAATTTATATTCATAGAAAATGATATTTTTTATAACAATATCAGTTCATACAAAATTAATTTAAAAACTATGGAGATTTTTTTATTTGAAGAAATTGCCAACAAAAAAATCTCTTCAAGAGGACACGACAGGAAAGAAGATTTAATTCTTTCTCATAATGTCTATTCTAACAATGAATTAATTATCAGTATTTTATCATATATGAGTTCTGGTATTGTTATCTCAGAACTTGATAAAGAAAAGATAATTAATAATCAGCATAATATTATCAATCAATCTGATATCAAAACAAGTATAACTGAGATAAAAGAGCTTATTAAAAAAGAAAACGAGTACTTAATTAATGAGAGCGTGAATTTAAATAAAATAAATGATTATTATGAAAATAAGGATTTTAATAACATTATTCCAGTGTGTTGTGTTGGGCTTTTCCAAGATGAAAGGTTTGATGATTTGAATAATGAAGGACGTTTATTTTTTACTTTGCAGCAGCAGAAAAGACAAAAAAAGGATTTATTTTTAGAAAAAACGTATTATCAATATAATATAGCAGACAAAAATCTGGAAGAGGATAAAGAAGATATGTTTTTTTATGTTAAAATGTTCGACCATATTTCGGAACGTCTTTTTTCGTCTCTTTATGTAAACAGTGATAACATGGATAAAACAAAGGATTTTATATTAAAGAATAAAAATTCTACCGGTTTAAATAATTTAAATTCACT
>JAZBLF010000025.1:0-937 GCA_037033105.1 Bacteroidota bacterium | reverse complement strand
AATGGTTAATATTGGTCTCTGAATCAGATGGTGTAAGCAAAAAAGGTATTGCTTACCTTGCCCGAAAAGCTGAAAAAAAAGGTTTTATTTCAGTTAAAGAAGCAATAACATTTCTGGAAATTGAGAAAAGCCAGGAAATCAAAAAAAACATTACTCGGGAAAATAAGATAACTAAAGAAGGATTGCTTAAAATTATAGAAAAAGATAAGAATAATTCGATACTGAAAAATCTTTTCTCAAATGACCAAAATCCTTTATCTTCTGTTCACTCTAACATGTTTAAAGCATATCAACATTCAAAAGATTTATCAGGACTGATTTCAAAAAAAATTAATCCCTTTAAAAAATAAGTTAAGGAGACATGAAGTCTCCTTATTTTCTGTGCTTAAAGCTGTATTTATCAAATCCTTTACTATCACGTTTGTGTTCATCGGAAATCTCAACAATAGACTTCTCTTTGCTACCAAGAACACCACTTCCATACATTTCAATTTCCTGAAAAGCTGTATAAGGATCAATTTTTATTGATTTTAAAAAAGGTTTAAGTTCAGGATGTCGGGTTATGCTTAATGTATATCCGTTACCTTGTAATATAAAATAAATTGCTTCAAAACGCTGAAAAATTTCAGGATTAACCGATTTATTTGCCAAGGTGTCAAGTTTATGGCGCATAGTTTTTTTATCGATACGACTGTAAAAAGAAGCTTGTTTATTTCCTGAAAAATAAGAAATATTTAAAGGAAGTTTTTTTTCAAGTTCCTCGATATTGGGAAAATATTCTTTCTTTACATTATAAACAGGAAAACCATATTTTTGAGTATAAGCCGTTTCGCAAAAAAGCGGATAAACTTTACCACAAAAATAGAGCAGTTCTACCTCATATACTGTATGTTGGTACGATTTTTCTTCTTTATTATAAACAGATTTATCATAAATT
>JAZBLF010000024.1:0-9005 GCA_037033105.1 Bacteroidota bacterium | reverse complement strand
GTAACGGAGGTTCGAACGGATCTATTAATTTAACACCTGCAGGAGGCGCTTCACCATACACCTTCAACTGGGGTGGCGGAATTACGACAGAAGACAGGACGGGACTTGCCGCTGGAACGTACACCGTGATCATTACCGATGCCAACGGATGTACTGCAACTGTAAATGCAACAGTGACGCAACCACCCATAGTTAATGCTCCAACGGGAAATGCGGTTCAGAGCTTTACAGCAGGAAGTAATTTGGGAAGCTTGCTTGTCAACGGCCAAAACATAAAATGGTATGCTTCTGCATCCGATGCTTCAAATCATTTTAACAGTTTACCTACAACAACAATAATTGTTAATAGCACGACATACTATGCAACGCAAACAATTGGAGTTTGTGAGTCTACAGCTTCACTACAGGTTTTAGCCTATAATGAAAGTTTGGCGGTTGATAATGATATTAAAGCTAAATCGGAATTTCAGATTTATCCTAATCCAGTTAGGGAGGTATTGAATATCAGTGGTTATAAGCCAATCTTAAAAGTTTTGATTATTGCTGCAGACGGAAAAAAAGTGATAGAAAAAACAATGCAGAAAAACGATAGAAGTATTGGTGTACATTCTTTGGTACAGGGGAATTACCTTATTAAAGTTTTTACTGAAAATAATATTCAAACATTTAAATTCATTAAAAAGTAAATAAATATTTAATGTTATTTACTATCCTTTAAATAAAAGACCGTCTCACAAAAAAGTGAGGCGGTTTTTTTTTCGGAATTATCTAATAAAGCAAGATCTTTTGTAAAGATTTTTCGCTTACATGCAGTATCATAATCAATATTAAACGTGATATTGTTGAAATATCGTCGGCATATGAAGCTGATGATCAATACTAGGAGAATAATAAGAATCAAAATTTCAATGATCTGCAATTGCATCTTGTGAGATTTCTGACTTTTTCTGCGATAACCATTTCCATTATTCTAACGCTTTATAATTTTCAACTTTAAAAATAAAATCATTGATCACTTTGAAACAATTATCTGTTTCATCCCACATAGAAAAGTGTCCGCAATTCGTATGAGAAACTTTTACCAAATTGCTTTTTTCGACTTTATCTTTCATTTTCAAATAATACGATGATGGTATAAAATGATGTTTGCCTCCAATTAGTAGAATGGGTTTTTCAATCTGAATCAAAAATTGGTCATAATCTAAGGCCATCACTTTCTATGAAAATCCTATTTCGTTGATTAATTTCCCAGTTTAGTGCACCTTGGAATTGGTCAAGTTTGAGGCAATGGAGCAGGCAATCTTGCGTCATGCGTTAACAGTATTTGTGGCCAAGCTTTAACATGAATTCTATTCCCTAATGAAGTCGGGAACTAAAATTTGTGAAATCTCCCGAAAAAACAAAACGCAATGAATCCAAATATGGTTTAAATGCTGTAAATTCATCCATAATATCGGCATACAATTGTACTGAATAATCGGCCAAAATTTCATTGGTTGCATTTACATTATTGGAAAAAATTATCCCCTTTAACTGTTTTTGATATTTTGCAGAATATGCTTGCGCAAGATAATTTCCCCACGAATGTCCTAAAATATAGAATTGGTCTAGATTTAAAGCTTTTCTGACATATTCAACATCTTCGACAAAACTTTCTGAATTATACAGTGAATCATCTTTCGGATTGTCCGAGAAATGATTACCCAATTGAGAATAAGAATAAATGGTATAATCAGGCGATAGATTTTCAGTAAAATTGAAGAAATATTTGTGGTGACGTTCCTGGTCCACCGTGCGAAAGCAGTAATTGCAGTTTCCCATTTCCAACTTTTTTACTACACACCTCGAATTTTCAACCTCTCAAAGAAACCATTTGTACACCTTCCTCATATATCTTGATCTTGTCATTTGTTTAACAAAAGCCGACTGAAAAATAAATAGAAAGGATAGTAGATAAAACCTCATTTGAATGGATTTTCAAGGATCTAATTACAAAATTTTCGGATTCTAATTTTATAGCTATCATCCAACATAAATATGATTTAACTGTCGGTCCAGCCTGATTCCAGATCTGATGAGCTGTTGTTGTCTATGCCCAGTAGTAAACTAGCGTCAACCTCTCCCAAGATACATAATCAGCTCTTTTGTACCGTTTAATTATTAATGGGATAATTTAGTAAGTTCTAATTTTCGAGAGCTACGAAAGAAAGCAGTAAGCACTACTCTGTACACACAAAAATAATAAACCCTGCATTAGCAGGGTTTATTTACCGATAAAGATATTTCTTTGATGTTCAGAATCCAACTTACAAGGCTTTAATTTCATTATAAATTTTGTATGTGAAAGAAGTGTTTATGCCTAATTCCTTTCCAAAGTTTAAAACGGCACCTCCCAGCAGTTCAAGTTCAGTATTTTCTTTTCCGGAGTTTATATCAAGCTGTAAAGAAGTCGGAGTTTCAAAAGGAAACGTAGCTGCCTTCTCAAATGTCTTCTGAATAACATCTTCATCCAGTGCAATTCCTTTTCTGTGAGCAATCATTTTTATTTCTTTCATTATTTCAGAAGCTTCAGCTCTCTGATTTTCATCTATACACACTCTGCCTATTGATGAATTATACTTTGCTGTCACCAATCCAAAACTAGCAATAAAAATGTATTTCGTCCAGATATCTGTCAGAGAATTATCTTTAAAATCAAAATCAATTTTACTTTCTTTTAATATTGCATTATGTCCATTTAAGTGTACTACTAAATTGAGTGTACCACCCGCATTCAGAGAAACCGTTCGTCCAAAATTACATGCAGAAACGAAAAATCCCGGGATTGGAATTAGACATTGTCAGACACTGAAACATCATCGAAAGAGTTTATTAAGACACTTTTTTCGGCGGAGAATATTTTATTCATTAGGCCTTTAAGAACTTCTGATATTATATATCTTTATACTCCTAAAAAAGAACCAGCCTGTTACTATGTATAAAATCTGTGTAGAATTATGAAGTCCGTGATCATCACTCCAAAAAATGAGATTTTAAAAAGATACGTGCAATACTTCCTTTTTTTTAAAAAAGAAGATGGATATCTTGTAAATTATACCACATTTCCCAATGTCAATTTTTGCCTCGCACTCTATAAAGAGAATAATATTTTTTACACCAACGAAAAAAACAACCTTTGTCAAATTAGCAAAGGAAACGGTATAAGAAGCCGGTTTTATGGTTTTCACAAGATGCCTTTTCAAGTCAATATCGATTCTTACCTGGATCAGATATGCATCATTTTCCAACCCGCAGCTATAAGGGCATTTACCAAAGAATCTTATCAGAACCTGATGGATTCGGAAGGTATTTTTGAGGAGCTTTTCGCATCGGACAAATATTTGCTGGAAAAGATATTTGAGATCAATGAACTTGATAAACGGGCGGCGCAACTGGAGCATTTGCTACTTAAAAATTTACAGAATGACATTTCGGAAAAGATGAAAGAAACCCTTATGCTCATTAATAAAAAAAACATTTTCAGTATCGATTTACTTTCAAAAGAACTTAAGATAAGCGAAGCTACCCTGTTCCGACTGTTCAAAAACAATCTTGGTCAAAATCCAAAATCCTACCTCAAAACGCGCCGGTTTAGAAATGTTTTGAATGACATTCTCAAACCTGAAAGTTCACTCACCGATCTTGCTTATAAAAATCACTATTTTGACCAGGCACATTTTATCAATGACTTTAAGACACTCGCAGGATCTTCTCCTAAAAAATTGGTGCAAAAGATCTCTGTAGATCAGGACAATCTGACGTGGATCTACAACAAAGGTCAAAATTGAATGATTTTTACAATTTTTAAAATTCAGGAATTATTTTCTTTGTCAAAAATAATATGATATGAAGATCCAACTAGTTCTATTTCTTATTCTTTCCTCATTCTCAGGCCCTACTAGAGCACAAACGACCTGCAGCTGTCAGGATGCGTTGCAGAATATCATATTTAAGATCGAAAGCGAATATCCCGGTTTCGACGTCAAAACTAAGGACAGACTGCTTTATGAAAGTTTTAAAGAAAAGGTGGTCAAAGCAGCAATTGGCAAAAATAACCCTGCTGAATGTCTGGAGGTCTTGAAAAGCTATACAGGATTTTTCAAAGATAGACACATCTGGGTGCTGCCCAACGAAGTTGAACATCAACAGATCGGCAACCCAAAAACAAATTCGTATTCAGGTCGGAACCGGGCTAATATAAATCTGAAGAAATTTAAAGCCCAAGCTACTAAAATAACCAATGAAATTGAAGGCATCTGGAAAGATGAAAATTACGAGGTTGGCATAAAAAAACTTAATGCAAATGAATATATTGGCTTTATCATAAAGGCAGACCCTAATTTCTGGAAACCGGATGAGATCAAATTCAGATTGTTTTCCGATGGTACTTATGAATATTATATGCAAGACAGAAGTGTTCAAAAAGGGAAATACACGATTGCTAATGGTGGCCTTTTGTTTTTTGACACAATAAGGTCATCATTCATCAGGCAAATACCATTCGCTCATTTAACGCCATCCCAGATAGAAGATAAGGTCAATGAGGCCAATGGTTTTTTTGTAAAAAAGCTAACGCCCAGAACGACAATGGTTAAAATGCAGTATTTCAGCTATATGTTTGTAGATGCCATCGAAAAGATGCTTGAGAAGAACAGAGAACTTTTAGAAAATTCCGAATTTTTGATCATTGATGTAAGAGATAACGGCGGCGGAACTGATAATGCATACCAAAAAATACTGCCATACCTGGTGACCGGTCCCAGTCGTACTTTGGGTGTTCAGTACCTTGCCTCTCCGACGCTGATCAGTACCTCTGAAAAATATTTGCTTGGCTTAAAAAAAGATACCGAGAAGAACAAGGTTGAAATACAGGACCTCGAAAACAGGATCCGACAACTGAAAGCACAGCCTGGAAAGTATGTGATTTATGACAATGAAAAAATTCACATTAATTCAATCCTGCCATACTCTAAAGGGCCTTCACAGATTGTGGTGTTAGCGAATGATCATACAGCCAGCGCTGCTGAAAATTTTCTGCTCTTGGCAAAACAGAGCAAAAGGACCAAAATCATCGGCGTACCGTCTTCCGGCGTTCTGGATTATGCAAATGCTATGTTTTTTGAATATGGATGTGATAATTACAAATTGCTGATGCCAACCTACAAGTCTTTCCGATTACCAGAGTATCCCATTGATAACATAGGCATTCAACCGGACATCTATCTGGATGAGGGCGTTAGCAATTGGGTTGAGTTTTCTGTGGGCTATTTGGAGGATACAAAATAGTAAGAAATTCAAATAATAGTTTTATTCTGTCTCCATTATATTGGATTCTTTCAAAATTGATGTTAATCCGGAAACCATTTTTGGATTACGAATGAGTGGACGTAATACGGTGTCTACAAGCAAAATACTCTTGATATTTATCTTAAGTGCTAAAGAGCCTCAAAAGCAAGGAGTATTTAGGGACGCCAGGCAGTGATGAAGAACCACAATTGATTTGTCCAGCAATTTTGATAATATCCATGATATTCAATATTTCAGAAAGCAGCCACCTTATGCTTAGGGTGGTTTTTTCATTATGGCTCTTCAAGTATTGATTACGCACCAGCGATAGACTCCAAAAATCGCACATTTCTATCATACGATACTGACGTGAAAATACTTCAGATAGACCATATTGATGGGCACAAAAATCTTATGTCAACAACACTCACTAAACGCCAATAATCAGCAGAAAAAAATATATATTTGTATAGAATTTTATAACGCAGACATTAGATACCAGTGACTTTGCAACACATAAAATTCAGATTTTAAATCTGCATAAAATTGATCTAACCGCACTCAGTTTTAGTAAGAATAACCATTATTATTTCTATTAGCCGATCTATATGCTAACATTAAAGACAGGCAACTGAACGTTTTACATAGGCTATAATTTTTTACCGCTAATTAACCAATGATCAATCACTTTTCTGCCCTGGGCATCGAATCCATTTATGAAATTCTAAAACAGTCCGGCGATGCTACAGCCATCTACACTGACCTTGACCTGAAAATAGGCTTTGTCAACAATGCGATGCTGAAAATCTGGGGGAAAGAAGAAAGCATTACAGGTCAAAGATTTGAAGATGCTTTACCTGAGATGGAAGGACAGCCCTTCGCCGAACTCCTTAAAAATGTTTGGTTGAACGGCGAAATTTACGAAGCAGTCAATACGCCTGCCACGATATTGATTGACGGAATACTAAAAACCTCTTATTTTGATTTCACCTTTAAGCCCATCTTTAATGATGATGGTCAGGTTTTCTGCATTCTTCACACGGCTAAAGACGTCAGTGAAAGGCTCCATGCTCAGAAAGCAGTGAACGAAAAAACAGAAATTGAACGTCTCATCAGTAAGCAGCTGGCTGAAGCCAATAGGGACTTTGCACTGGCCAATCAGGAACTCAACGATACCAACGACCAACTTACAGCAGCTTACCACAAACTTGCGGATACTGAAAACAGAATGCAGGAACTGATCAGCAGTACGCCGGTTGGCCTGGCTTTTTTAAAGGGCCCTGAAATGACCGTTGAAACAGCTAATCCTGAAATGAAAAAAATACTGGGCATCGGGAACGGCGTATTTGTGGGACAGCCCCTGCTGGAAGTTTTCCCAATGCTCAACGGTCAGGTATTCTATGAACAGCTTGAAAAGGTCTACGAGTCCGGCGCTCCGTCCGTGGTTGAAAGCGCTGTATTTTATTCCAATGCTGAAACGAGCCTGGAAAAAAAATACCTGAATATTTATCTCGCGCCTCTTTTAGATTCTGAGGATCATACAGAAGCAATCATTGTAACCATACTTGATATTACACATAAAGTCATTGCAGGCCGGGCGCTGCAGGCCAGTGAAACCACACTTCAGAAGTACAGTGAAGCGTTGAATGCCTTCAGCGAAGAATTTACCACCCTTAATGATCAGCTCCAAAAGGCTAATCAAAGAATTGAGTATTTAGACAGCAGGCTGAGATCAGAACATGAGAAAGCAGTGGTAAAAGATGGTAAGCATTCTGAGGCGTTGACAAAAGCGGATCTTTTAAATTCATCCTTACGCAACGAAGATCGTGATGTAGTGGTATTGAACGATACTATTTCTGATCTCAATCAAAAAATCTCAGACAGCAAGACAAGTTTTGGCAATTTGATTTCCCAAGCCCCTGCAGCAATTATGCTTCTTAAAGGGGATGATTTTGTAGTGTCCATGGTGAATAAAGCCATGCTGGAAATCATTGGAAAAGATGAATCCATTATCGGCAAACGCCTATTTGATGAAATGCCGGAACTGAGAGGTCAGCGTGCAGCAGATATGCTGATTGAGACCTATCAGACAGGGATATCTAAAGCAGACCATTCCAATCTGGTACACATACAGCGGCACGGCACGATGCAGGAGGGCTACTTTAACTTCACTTACACGCCTTATATTGAGGAAGGCAAAGTCGTTGGAGTGATCGATATGGCGGTCGAGGTCACGCCTCAGATGGAAGCCGTACAGGAGCGGGAGCAGATCATTCTGGAAAAAACCACTCTGGAAGAAACGCTCAGAGCCAGTGAGCAAAGGCTCCACAGTATTTTAGAAACGATGGCTGAAGGCGTAGGTGTTACAGATGCCGTTGGCCAACTCGTTTATGCAAATCCAATGGCTCAGCAAATTTTGGGACTTAAAGAAAGCAGCATCAAGGAACGTACTTTTGATGATCCCCAATGGCAGAACCTCAGGATTGACGGCAGCCCTCTGCCTCCCGATGAACATCCGATGGCCATTATGATGAAGACCGGAAAACCCGTTTTCGATCACGAAATTGCCGTCCAGCCGCCGGACAGGGAGCGCTTTTATATTTCCATCAATGCGGCACCGCTTTTTGATACGGAAGGACAACTTTCCGGCGGTATCGGCACTTTTATGGACGTCACCACCAGACGAATGATTGCTCAGGGCAAAGATGATTTTATCAGCATCGCAAGCCACGAACTGAAAACGCCTGTGACTTCCCTGAAGGCATCCCTTCAATTGTTGCAGCGGTCCAGCGACCGCCTGTCACCGGAAACCAGATCCAGGCTCCTGGAGCAGTCCATCAAAAGCTTGGACAAACTCAACCGTCTGATCAACGATCTTCTGGACACCAGCAGGCTTGAACAGGGTCAGATAAAAATTATAAAGTCGACATTCTCGGTGCATGAACTGTTCGAAGACTGCAGTTCTAACCTGACTCAGACAGTCCGTGACAAATCTGCCTTCACCGGTGATACGCACCTGATGATTGACGCAGACAGTCAGCAAATCGGACAGGTTCTGATTAATTTTATTACAAACGCTGACAAATACGCTCCCGAATCTGAAATTGAGGTGAACGCCCGAAAACTGGACACCGGTGACATCAAAATCAGCGTGAAGGACAGTGGTCCGGGTATCGCAGAGGATCAGCTGAAACACCTTTTTGACCGGTATTACAGAACAGACCACAGCGGTCAGAAATTTTCAGGTCTAGGTCTTGGACTGTATATCAGCTCAGATATTATCAAAAACCACGGCGGTAAAATCGGGATTGACAGTACCGTTGGCCAGGGAAGTGAATTCTGGTTCACTATACCACATTCAGAAAATTATCACAAATAAACACATTATCAATACCTTGGTGCCATTGTTGCTTAATCCAGGGATGAGAAAGATTTATATTGTTGAAGATGATCAGGCTATTTGCGAAATCCTCGAACTATTCTTTAGTTTAGAAAATTTTGAGGTTCTATCTTTCATTTCAGTTAAGGCGTTTGATGGTAGAGACAAAGCCATTATTCCCGACCTTTATTTATTCGATGTCAATCTTCCCGACGGCTCAGGAATTGACCTTTGCGAGCATATAAAAATGGACTTCCACAATAAATGTGTACCTGTAGCTATTATGAGTGCGCACGCTAAT
>JAZBLF010000023.1:0-10205 GCA_037033105.1 Bacteroidota bacterium | reverse complement strand
ATACTTAGCATACCGAACTCTCGTAATGATTAAAAGATCGGCTACTTTTTGCTGAGAAAGCTGTTTCCCAGCCCTCAAAAATCTTAGATTATCTGACAGTTTTGACATTGTTATGATTTTTACCAACAAATATAATAAAAATTGATACACCACGTATCTTTAAAGATTATAATTAATTTTCAATAGTGGGCAGCAAACTCAAAAATATCTCGGTTTTTAGCCGATTTATTACGAAACTGAAAGAAAAACCATTTACCTATATTTGCTCTGCAAAGCAATTCATATGTTCAAAAAAGCAATTACTGTATTTATTCTTGGCCTATTTACGGTTTTTTGTCCGGCCCAGCAGGTTCGGCCCTCAAAATCATCTGAAATTTACCGCGATCTCAAAACCCTCAAAAATATACCGAAAGTTTTATATCTCGCCGCTCATCCAGATGATGAAAATACGGGATTACTCTCCTGGTTAATCAATGACAAGAATGTGGAAACGGGCTATCTGTCTTTAACGAGAGGTGATGGCGGACAGAATTTATTGGGAACAGAGCAGGGTGCAGCTTTGGGTTTGATCAGAACGCACGAACTTTTGGAGGCAAGAAAATTAGACGGTGCGCAACAGTTTTTTACCCGCGCGATTGATTTCGGTTTCTCAAAAAATACAACCGACACTTTTAAACAATGGGATGAAAACATCATTACGGCCGATGTCGTTTGGGTGATCCGAAAATTCCGTCCTGATGTGATCATTTGCCGTTTTCCACCTACTGCGGCGGCGGGACACGGGCAACACGCTGCTTCGGCTGTACTTGCGGAAAAAGCTTTTAAACTGGCAGGCGATAAAACTGCTTTCCCAGATCAGCTGAAATATGTGAATGTTTGGCAACCTAAACGCCTGTTGTGGAATACTTTCCGCTTTGGTTCTGTCAATACGACTGCCGAAAATCAAATGAAAATTACCGTTGGGCAATACGACGCACAACTGGGATTAGGCTATGGTGAACTGGCAGGATTAAGCAGAAGTTTACATAAAAGTCAAGGCGCCGGAACACAGTCTGTCGCAGGAATCAAAACTGAATATTTTTCACACGTTGAGGGCGAACCAGCAAGATCTACACTTTTTGATGATGTAGCTAAAACCTGGACTGCAAAAGGAAACACTGATATTGACCAGGCATTGGATAAGATTATTTCTGCTTTTAATTTTAATCAACCTGACTTGAGCTTACCCGCTTTACTGGTTTTAAGAAAAAAAGTGATGGCGCTGAAAGATTCAGATTTAAAAAAGGATAAAATTAAATCTCTTGACCATATCATTTTAAGCTGTGCAGGATTTATGGGCGAGGTCGTTACCAATCAGGCTGAAACTGTTGCCGGAGACCAGTATAATTTTAAATTAAATTTAATTTCAAGAGCTGAAAATCCTGTCATTTTAGAAAATGTAAAGTGGCTGAATCAGTCAGAAAATGTCAACAGAAAACTGTCTAAAGATTCTTTAATTACCATTCAGCACGATATTCAGATTCCTGCTGATGCAGCCCTCACAGAGCCGTATTGGTTGGTAAAACCGGCTAAAGATGCTTCAACTTTCTCTGTTGCAAATGATACTTTAATCGGTTTGCCCGAAGCAGAATCGCCACTGGGTGTTTTGCTTGATTTAAAAATCGGTTTAGAAAAACTTCAGGTTAAACTTCCTTTATCTTTCAAGAAATTAGACCCGGTGCGTGGTGATGTGGTCGAAGCGTTACGTATCGTTCCTGCGGTAGAACTGAAATTTAACCAACCACTTTATTTAGTTAAAGAAAATGAAGATTTGAATTTAAGTTTAAATTTTAAAGTTAATTCCGATAAACAGTTCAGTAACGGCAAAGTCAATCTGATGTTCAACGGAGAAAGATTGGGTGGCGGCGATTTACAATCCATCAATGGAAAAGATTTTACCATCGATTATATCATTCCAAAAGCTAAACTGGCATCAAAACAATCCAACCGTTTGCAAGTGGATGCAAATTACGTGGTTGATGGAATGACTTATAACAAAAAACAGGTGTTAATCCAGTATCCACATCTGCCTTCTTTACAGTATTTTACGCCTGCAACGGTAACTGTGATGAAAGGTGATATTCAGTCGAAGGTTAAAAAAGTGGCTTATATAGAAGGTGCGGGAGATTTTATTCCGGAGTTTCTCCGCATTGCAGGTATTCAGGTAGATGTGTTGAAAGACGCAGATTTTTATGGCAATCCTGATGGTAATGGCGAAAACAGCAGTCAGAACAAACTTTCAGAATATGACGCCATCATTTTGGGAGTTCGTGCAAACAATACAGAGAAAAAACTGGGTCGCTGGATGCCTTTTTTATGGTCTTATGTAAAAGCGGGAGGTAATCTGGTGGTGCAGTACAACACCAATCAGGATACAACTGTTGACCAATTGGGAATTTATAGTTTCAGCATTGCCAACAAGCGTGTTACCGAAGAAAATGCTGCGGTTAAATTTTTAAATCCAAATCATAAATTACTCAACTTTCCAAATAAAATTACTGCGGAAGATTTTAATGGTTGGGTACAGGAGCGTGGCGCGTATTTTCCGGACAAATGGGATGCAGCCTACGAACCACTTTTTGAAATGCACGATACGGGCGAAGAGCCTTTGCAGGGTTCAACTTTATATGCGAAATATGGAAAAGGCAATTTTATTTACACTCCGTTGGCATTTTTCAGACAGTTGCCTGCAGGAAATGTGGGTGCCGCACGCTTATTTTTAAACTTTTTATCTGCACAGAAAAACTGATGAGCAATCAACTTAAAAACTGGAATCTCTGGTACATATTACTTGTCGTGGTTTTGATACTGCAGATTGTATTTTATTATCTTTTTACTAATTTCTGGCAATGAGTACGATAGACTGGACTGTTCTTATTTTTACGCTGGTTGGCGTTGTCGTTTACGGTGTATGGATCGGCCGTGGCCAGAAAAGCAACGAATCTTACCTGAAAGCAGACAATAAAATGCCTTGGTACATCGTGCTGATCGGTATTATGGCGACTCAGGCAAGCGCAATTACTTTTATTTCGGCACCAGGTCAGGCTTATACCGACGGGATGCGTTTCGTGCAGTATTATTTTGGTCTGCCTCTGGCGATGATTGTCATCTGTATCACCTTCATCCCGATTTTTCAGCGTTTAAATGTTTATACGGCTTATGAATATCTGGAAAACCGCTTTGATAAAAAAACAAGAGTACTCACTTCACTGCTTTTCCTTTTTTCCAGAGGATTGTCAACGGGAATCAGTATTTATGCGCCGAGCATCATCTTATCAAGCGTTCTTAACTGGGATATTTATTTAACCAATGTTTTGACGGGCGGTATTCTGTTAATTTACACCTACATTGGCGGTGCAAAAGCAATTGCCCATACCCAAAAATTACAGTTTCTCATTATTTTGGGAACAATGGCCTTTGCAGGTTATCTGCTGATTCAGAATATGCCGAATGGAATCGGATTTAAAGACGCACTTTATCTGGCAGGAAAATCCGGAAAGCTGAATGTCATCACCACAGAATTCGACTGGAAGGATAAATACAACATCTGGAGCGGGCTGATCGGCGGTTTTTTCCTGGCACTTTCTTATTTCGGAACCGACCAGAGTCAGGTCGGGAGATATATTACGGCGAAGGACAATACCAATGCTAAAATGGGCTTGCTGCTGAATGGATTGGTTAAAATTCCGATGCAGTTTGCTATTCTTTTAATTGGTGCTTTGCTTTTTGCTTTCTTTTCTCTAAAGCCTGCGCCGGTTTATTTTAATGAACGTTCTTATCAGCATTTAAAGGAAACAAAACCTGAACAGGCTGCAATTTTTGAAAAAGAACATCAGGATCTGCAGTCCAAATTTAATTCAGAATCGAAAGAAATTTTAAAGTTAAAGGAAACTCAGTCTCCGCAACTTCATAATAAAATTGAAGATTTTAAAAACACACAAACTCAGGTGAAAGCCCTTCACGGCAGGGTAGAGGAAGCTATCAACAATTCAAAATACAATGCAGAAAAAACGGATACCAATTACATTTTCCTGTATTTCGTAAAAAACACTTTGCCTGTCGGGATGATCGGTTTACTGTTTGCCGTGATTTTTCTGGCGAGTTGGGGTTCAATTTCTGCAGCGTTGAATTCCCTTGCGGCTTGCTCATTAAAAGATGTTCATTTAATATTCAAAAAAGAAATTCCGGATGATGCAACCGAACTGAAATACAGCCGTCTTCATACTTTAGCGTGGGGGATTTTCTCCATCGGTGTTGCGATGTTTGCCACTCAGATGGGTTCGCTTATTGAAGCGGTGAATGTATTGGGTTCTCTTTTCTACGGCCCGATACTGGGTATTTTCCTTGTTGCTTTTTACTTTAAAAAAGTTAGAGGAGCGAATGTGTTTATTTCGGCAATTTTATCAGAAATCACAGTCATTGCCATCTATAATTTTGATATTGTTTCTTTCCTATGGCTCAATGTGATTGGAGCTGCGGCAGTCATAATATTTTCTGCAGTTGGATTGATTTTTTATAAGCCGAAAGCAGTATCTTCGTAAAAGAATAATAATAAAATTTATGAGAGCAATAATTAAATCTGCTGCAATGGTTGTAGCCGCAATGACGATTTCTGTCAATGCATTTGGACAGGAAGCTAAAAAACCGGCGAGCCCTGCAATGACTGCAACCGGAAAAATAAAAGATGCAAATATCACGATCGCTTACAGCAGTCCGTCTGTAAAAGAGCGTAAAGTTTGGGGCGAATTAGTTCCTTACAATAAAGTTTGGCGTGCAGGTGCGAATGATGCAACTACTTTCGAAACCAGTAAAGATATTACCGTTGAGGGGAAAAAATTGCCTGCAGGTAAATACAGTTTTTTCTTAGTACCAAAAGAATCCGGAACGTGGACTGCGGTTTTTAATAAAGAACCAAAACAGTGGGGCGCTTATAAATACGAAGAATCGAAAGATGCTTTGCGTGTTGATGTGAAAACAAAAGCTTTACCGGCCACACAGGAAACTTTAGTTTACAAAGTAACCAGCAACGGTTTCACAATGGATTGGGATAAAGTTTCAGTTCCTGTAGAGATCAAATAAATATTGACAGAATAAAATTAAAATCCCGTTTATGCGGGATTTTTTTGTTTTAGATTTAATCTGGTTTCCGAGAATTGCTAGTGATGGCCTTTTGATCATTTATTGGAGCTAAACTATAACAAGAGTAAATTTTATTGTAGTTTTAAATAACCGAATTTACAGTCATTTGATATTTTGTCTCTCAAAACGTCTTTTAAAATTACATAAAGCACTTAATATCGAGTCGGCTATTTGAAGCTTTCCAAATTGTTATTTTGATTACATTTGATCAATAAAGTAATTTAATAGATTTTTAAAGCTTCATCAAAATTATCAACTGATTATGAAAAAAAACTTGATATGTTTTATTCTATTTTTATGTCTTACTTCTTGTATTAAGACCGGTATGAAACCCTCAAATTTGGTAAGTGCAATGGATAAGGCAGACAGTTTGAATTTACTGTCCGATAGTGCAAGCATTTCAGACTACACGCATAAAAGTTTGATTCCATTATTTCATTTATATAATAATTCTAAAAAAGCGATCATTCTTAAATACTTAACCAAATCAAAAGAAAAAAATAAGTTACTATTAGCTGAAGAACTGATCAAAAAAAATTATGCTAAAATTGATAAATGTGATTTAATTACTTCACATCTGATACAGCTGTATAATCGATACAGTAAATGCAGTACCAGCAGCGAATTGAGCCACATCGATTGGAATAAAATCTATGAAGATGACCAGATGTACAGAAGGCTGTTTAATAAATACAGCAATGATCCTAAAAAGCTGGACAGTGTAGGCCGATTGACCATTGAACAGGATTCTGTAAACAGAGAGTTTGTAAAATCTCTGATCAATAAATATACTTTAGATCAGATACTGGAGCAGGACTGCGATTGTTCGGCAAGCAAAACCATCTTTACATTGCTCAGCACAGTGACATGGAAATCAGTTTCAGAAAAGAAATCCTGGCCTATCTTTTAAAAGCAAAATTCTATTCTTTAAATAATAAAGCTTACCTGATAGACAGAGATTTGGTGAGTGACAAAAAGAAACAAAAATTCGGAACACAGCTAAAATTTGACCTTAATACCAAAAAATTAGAGTCATCACCGATAGAGGATATGAAAAACCTGGATTCCCTACGATACGAATATAACTTGCCAAAGCTAAGTATCTATTTAAAATACGTTAATAAAGTGAAATGATAGTTTCATGATCTGTCCGATTTTTTTAAATAAGCTGAGATTTGGTCGAGACGCAATCCCACGTTACTTCTAAATACTGAATCTTGCGAAACTACAAAGGAATTTTTTTGTGACTACAGCTTGCTTGATGACGGCTTATATAAAAAGGAAGATCACAGCCGTTCTCTGATTTTCTACAAAAAGATGGACTCTGTTTCCAAACTTTTCACTGATTTTGACGGGAGATTGACCAGCCTTTTATGACAGGTATATACAACAAAGTAGGGCTGTTGCCTGCCGCCAATGAAATTCTGTCCGTAAGTATGGGGCAATTAAAACGCACTGTAATGAGCAAAAAGGCGGATTGTTTTCAAGTTATTACGTTTAAATGAAATAGTCATACATAAATCGGCTTCTATGGGAGAGTCATAAAATTTGGTAAATAAGTTGTGATAATTTTAAGTCTAATGCACTTTTGAAGAAATTGACTGACCGGATTCCTTGTATTTATTCTCTGAATGAATGCTGCATCCGACATAGAAACCTCCGAATTGTATTGACTGCTTGATTTCTCATCTACATTCTTTTGGATATTTTATTTAATTTTGATATCAGACATTGTAAAGTTTCACTTTATATTTATGTACGAATTATGTAGTGCATCACTGGTAAGAATTATTTCAGTAAATACGAAAAGGAAAATAACAATTAAACAGGCTATTATGATAAAAGTATGTATTGCAGGCGGCACCGGTTGGGCAGGTTCTGAATTGAGCAAAGGCGTTTATACTAACCCGGGTATGGAATTGGTTGGCGCACTTTCCAGAAAACATAAGGGAGAAAACTTGGGTGATTTGCTTAATCTAGGTTCAGCAAACATTCCCATCTTCGGTGATATCGAAACAGCATTAGAAAAAATTGATTTCGACGTATTGGTAGAATATACCAAGCCGGGCGTTGCGATGAAGAACATCATTTCTGCCCTTAAAAAAGGTAAAAATGTGGTGATCGGTACCTCGGGACTTACCGATGAAGATTATTCTGAAATAGAAAAAACAGCAATCGAAAACGATGCTTCAGTTTTGGCGGTTGGGAACTTTGCAATGACGGTCGTTCTGCTTCAGAAGTTTTCTGAAATGGCAGCAAAATACATCCCGAATTTTGAGATTATAGATTATGCTCGGGAAGACAAGATAGACGCGCCAAGCGGAACCGCAAGAGAACTGGCGTATAGGCTTTCAAAAGTTCAAAAACCCACTCAATATGCGACCGAAGAACAACTGATGGGGGAGCAGGCCAGCCGTGGTGCAAATCTAAATGAGGTTCAGGTGCATTCCGTCAGGCTTCCTGGCCATGTGATTTCCATCGAAACAATCTTCGGATTAAAAGATGAAAAGCTGACCATCCGTCATGATTCCGGAACCAGTGCGGAACCTTATGTAAAAGGAGGTCTTTTGGCAATTGAAAAAGTGGATACTTTCAAAGGATTAAAAAGAGGACTGGATAGTGTGATGGAATTTTAAAATTGTTGACAGAATAACTTTTGTGGGTAATTAAAAGTATATCCGCCACTGAAAACGGCAATTTTAATAAAAACGACAATGCTTATCGGATCTTTAACATTGAAATATCTTTCATAAACATCTGACTAAATACCGAATTTCCGACTGATGATCCAGGCAAGTGAACAGGTAATTATTCCTGGAACTAGTGTGTAAATAGGAAGCCATACGAAAAGTAAACCGCTGGTAGAAGATTTGGAAGCCAGATTATTGATGTCAAAATGCCACATCAGCTGGGCTGCCATTGGAAATATCAATAAAACTAAGACCGACAGAATATAAAATATAAAGGATGTCTTGTCTGATGGATTTATTTTCTTAAAAACAGTAATTTGAAAGACGTAAAAAACAGCGATTGGCAGTAATTGATACATAGCAAACAAATTGAAACCCAGAATTAGAAAAGCCACAATAGCGCAAAATAGACACAGTACAAGTGCAGTAATATTGTTCATTGTCAAATATAAGTATTATTTATTAGGCGCTTGATCGTCGTTCAATTCAGATTCCTCAAAGTGGAAATTAGAGCCATCTACTTTGATAGCTGCAAAAAAGAGCTTTTTCATGCTATAAAACTTTGAGTGTTCACAGTACACCAATTAAAATGCCTGGTGAAATTGTAAGTTTTTCTGATCCCATTCGTAGAAGGTTATACGATTGTAAGCAATGTAATTCCTCTGACATAAGATGAAGTTATCGAAATAATAGTAAAACCGATATCTATAGTAGACAGATAGATTAAATATTCTTTTCGATTTGTAAAGGCTTTTATACCCTGCATAAAATATAATCCAGCTTATTTAGCTTTAACATATTTAGAATTCGCAATAAAAAACCGCAAAGGGAGATCAGCGTGTTCCTGCGCATAAGCTATTCCAATTCTTGAAGCAGTGCCAATCTTCGAAGTTCCATAAGAAAGACCGCGGTCTTCAATCCAGATACGATTACCGGTCAATAGACTTTTATTAAAAGTAAGATCTATCCCAAGTGATTTTGCTGCCGAGCCGGGTCCTGAAGAAATAGCTTTACGATCTGCCGGCATTTTCCTTCTCATTTCCATAATATCCAATCCTTCTAAAGGTTCTATACTTCTGATGAGAACACATTTGGGGTCGTCCTTTACGGATGTCACAACATTGAAAAGATGATGGATGCCGTAGCACAGATAGGTGTAAGCCGTTCCTCCTTCGCTGTACAGAGTTTCAGTGCGGGCAGTGCGCCGGCCTCCATAGGCATGAGACGCTTTGTCGGCGGTACCGAAGTAAGCTTCTGTTTCTACTATAATGCCTGCAGTGACGCCTACTTCCGTTCTTGTAAATAGTACTTTTCCTAATAGGTCGCTTGCCAGAAATTCGACGTCAGGATTCAAATAGTAAGAGGCTGGTAATTTCACAAAGCTAAATTATAAAAAATACAGAAAATGACCTAAATCTTTAATATGCTTACCTACAGACGAGGAAAGCTATTTATTTTCAAATTTCTGTACCTGCTAAAAGAAGGCTTCCACTGGTTGGCTAACCTTAAATAGTGTTTGACTTCGATAGATTGAAGATGAATTTCAAAGTATTTTAACCGCAGAAGGTATATTAAATAAGCTTGTATGTACCTCTACTTTAGTATATTGCTAACGTAATTTTACATTCTGACGTTTTATTTCAATTTTATTTATTTATTAATAGTGATAATCTCCCAAAAATTTTCTATTTTTGCAATCCCAAATCGAGAGAGATGGGGAGCGCAGGAGATCGGGTTTAAGGAATATATCGGAATGACTTTCGGGTTAATAAAAAAACTTAAAAAAAGTTTTGGTAGTTTCAGAAATCTTTTATACTTTTGCACACGCAAATCGGGGTCAACAATGACAGATTAAGAATCCCGAGGAGGCGAAAAGAACGCAGTTCATTGACATAACATATAACAACCAAAATTAAGAAAAACCAAAGCGTCAATTTTAAATTGAGTTTGAGTATAAGGACAAACAAACATACAATGGAGAGTTTGATCCTGGCTCAGGATGAACGCTAGCGGGAGGCCTAACACATGCAAGCCGAGCGGTATTTGTTCTTCGGGACAGAGAGAGCGGCGTACGGGTGCGTAACACGTGTGCAACCTGCCTTTATCTGGGGGATAGCCTTTCGAAAGGAAGATTAATACCCCATAATATAATGAACGGCATCGTTTATTATTGAAAACTCCGGTGGATAGAGATGGGCACGCGCAAGATTAGTTAGTTGGTGAGGTAACGGCTCACCAAGACGATGATCTTTAGGGGGCCTGAGAGGGTGATCCCCCACACTGGTACTGAGACACGGACCAGACTCCTACGGGAGGCAGCAGTGAGGAATATTGGAC
>JAZBLF010000022.1:0-13445 GCA_037033105.1 Bacteroidota bacterium | reverse complement strand
GTCGTTTTTGAGTATAAAAGACTCAAATTCCAGTACGAAAGGCCCAACAACGAGTAAAAAAGACTCGAATTCAAGTATAAAAGACTCTTTTTTGAGTCTCGGAGACTGGATGGTGAGTGTGGAAGGGTGGTTTGTGAGTGTTTTTGGGTGGATTGGGAATTGTAGGTATATTTGGGATATGATGATTGTGCTTCGCTCAAAGTCGGGAGACTTTGCGCAGCGGGTTGCAATCCGTAAAATTTTATTATCCAATTAGTAAGTATGACCAAAAAAGAATATAATAAACTGGAAAATTCGATTGAAAGTTTTGAGCTCATCAAGCAAAAAAGCGAAGCATATTGGCACAAGAAACAACTTGACTTATGCTGGGGATATCAGATCCAAGAAGGCACAATTTGGCGAAAAGGATTGTCCGAAAGGGAATTAGAAGATTTTCAAAAATTAGTAAGCTTAAAATTTCCCCAAAGTCTGAGAAATTTTTATCTCACCATGAATGGCTTGAATAAACCTGGAATTAATGTGAATGGTGGAGAAGGAAAACCTTCATTTCACCCAACATTTTACTCGTATCCTGAAGATATAGCAATTATTAAGGAACAAATTAAAACTGCATTTTCATACAGTCCAGAAAAGCTTGCAAAAAGCTCAAAAATATTTCCATATTTTGGTCACAGATTTTTAGACTTTACAACGACGGAAAAAGTATTATCAATCCATTATGAGGACATAATTGACTGGTCGGAAAACTTGGCAAAAGGTGTAGCAAAGGATATTTTTGCGTTTTATTAATACTTTTCCTAATTGCTTAAAGTCGGGAGAATTCTTCCCCAGCTGCGCAAAGTCTCCTGACTTTGAGCAATCCGTGACTTAACTTTATTATTATTATGGGATATAAAAGCGTTTGTTTAGATTGTCATAAATCCTACAGCCTTGGCACTGACTATGAAAATTTAAGAGAATCAGCTTGTCCACAATGCGGACAAAAAATGGTTTTATTAAATCACAAATTCAGACCTCCAAAATTAGAAAGCAAAGAATGGGAAGTTGTAAAACTACTTGTTGAAAATGGATTTAAGTATCAACAAATACTTTCAAAACATGATAAAGGAAATTCATACTATGCTGTAGATTATCCTGTAACGCTGAAAGAGGCAAAAGAATTCATTATTACTTACAAAAGTCAGGCACTTTAGAAAAACAATCAAACTAAACCTAAAATGAAAACCATAAACAAAATCACCACAAAACACTTTTCCCAAAACCTCCTCCTGCTATTATTCCTTTTTTCTACTATAACTAACATTTCGGCAACACCACCAACCTTCACCACCAAAAACATAAAATTCCTAAGCCAAGGCGACTCGCTTGCCGGAACTATTTATAAGCCGGATCATATTTCTGCGGCGGTTGTCATTATTCACGGATCGGGACAGGAAAAAAGGATGACAGAATTTGCAATAATGTTGGCTAATAATGGGATTGCAGTTTTCACTTATGACAAACGTGGCGTCGGAGAATCCGGCGGGATCTATGCCGGACCGGAAGTAGGAACCAATAATGTGGACGCCGCCAATCTTAATCTGTTGTCTCTGGATGCGAGTGCTGCAGTGGATATCTTGTCCAAATATTTATCAAACAAGAAAATCGCAATAGGTCTTACGGGTGGAAGCCAGGCCGGGTGGATCATTCCGCTGACGGCAGAGAAGAATAAGAAAGTCAAGTTTATGGCGATCTTCAGTGGCGCACTCATAACGGTGAAGGAACAGCTGAGGTTTCAGTTTTACACCAACGGGAATACAAAATTCTGGGATACGCACACAGAAGAAAACGCCCGAAAACACACCATGACCGACCCGGACAGATATGAGTTCACAGACGTAGACCCAATGAATGCGCTTTCCAAATTGTCAATCCCGGGACTTTGGATCTTCGGCGGCAAAGACATCCAGGTTCCTGTGAATCTTTCTATTGAAAAACTCAACACTTTAAAGTCAAAAGGTAAACCTTATGAGCACAAATTATTCCCGGCATTAGGTCACAATACGGCGTTTTCGGATGATGAAAAGCCTATGAAGGAGATGGTTGAGTGGATGAAGAATTTGAAAAAATTGTAACATTAAATATCCATTTTTAGTCATAATAATTTAGATCCAGATTCTTTTTTGTCATTCCGTAGGAATCTAAACTTTTTATTTCAGTCTGTTGAGATTCTTTCAGAATGACAAAAATACTGCTAAGAAAAAGTTATTTCTGATTGCGGACATACAAAACAAAACCCCTCTTGAAATCATCAAAAGGGGTTTAATATTTTAAGTCTAAAAACTCTTACTTCTTAGCAGCAGGTTTCTTTGCCGGTGCTTTCTTCGCAGCAGGTTTTTTAGCTGTCGTAGCTTTTTTGGCTGCAGGTTTCTTTTTTTCGACGAAGGCTTTTGGGTCCTGTGCTGTGATCCATTTTTTCACCTCATCCAAGGAAACGTCTTTTAGTTCGTCTGCTTCGTATTTGGTGTCGTCTTTCTTTTTCGGGATCTTGTGGATGTTTTTGCCGTGTTTCACGATTGGTCCCCATCTCGCATTCTCGATGGAGATCTTTTCTGCTTCCCAATGCTGGATGTATCGGTTGGCTTCTTTCTCCAGTTTCGCATCAATCAGTTCATTGATATCGCTTTGAGACAGATTATCGAAGTTATAACGTTTCGGAACGTTGATAAAGATACTTTTATATTTAATAAAAGGTCCGAATCTTCCGGTTCCTTTCGTTACTGGTTCGCCTTTGTAGCTTGCGATTGGCGCGTCTGCCACTTTCTTTTCATTGATGATCTCTTCCGCACGGTTTTGATCTACGGAAAGCGGATCCTCACCTTTCGGAATGCTGATATAGATCTCGCCCCATTTCACATAAGGGCCGAATCTTCCAACGCCGACAGCGACTGGTTGTCCGTCCACTTCTTTCAAATCAAAAGGCAGTCTGAACACTTCCAAAGCATCTTCCAAAGTGATGGTTGCAATATTCTGATGTGCCATCAATGACGCGAAAATCGGTTTCTCCTCGTCATCCTGCTCACCGATCTGGATCATCGGTCCGAATCTTCCAATTCTTGCGTGGACGTTTTTACCGGATTTTGGATCTACACCCAGTATTCTTTCGCCATTCGCTCGGTCTGCATTTTCTTCAACATCTTCAATCCTCGGATGGAATTTGGAGTAGAAATCCATCATCATCTCCTTCCACTTCTGGTCGCCGTTTGCAATGTGGTCAAAACTTTCCTCCACTCTTGCTGTGAAACCGTAATCCAGGATCTCAGCAAAATTGTTGGTTAAGAAATCATTCACAACTTCGCCAATATCGGTTGGGATAAATTTGTTTTTGTCGCCACCAAATTTCTCTTCAAGAACTTCTTTCTTGACACCGGATTTACCCAATGTCATTTTCACGATCTCTCTTTTCTGAGGCTCCAGCTCTCTTTTATCTACGTATTCACGATTCTGAATGGTCTGAATTGTTGGCGCATAAGTCGATGGACGACCGATTCCCAACTCTTCCAGTTTCTTCACCAGACCGGCCTCCGTAAATCTTGCGGATGGTCTTGTGAATTTTTCAGTCGCGGTAATTTTTTTATAGTCTAAAGCTTCTCCCACAGAAACTTTCGGTAACAGTTTTTCGTTGCTTTCGTCATCTTCATCCTCCGTTTTCACAATGCCGTAAGCTTTAAGGAAACCATCGAAAATGATGACTTCACCTTGTGCTTCGAAATGTTGTGGCAACTTGGCATTTCCAATTTCGATGACCGTTTTTTCGATCTTCGCATTCTCCATTTGAGAAGCCAGAGTTCGTCTGTAAATTAATTGGTATAATTTGTTCAACTGCGCATCACCGATTGATTTCAAAGAAAAATCTGTCGGACGGATTGCCTCGTGGGCTTCCTGTGCAGATGATGATTTTGTGGTATAATTTCTTGGCTTAGAATAATTCTCACCGTACTCAGAAATGATCTGATTTTTCGCACCGTTGATAGCTTCCTGAGATAGATTCACAGAATCCGTTCTCATATAAGTGATGAATCCTTCCTCGTAAAGTCTTTGCGCCAAACGCATCGTGGAAGTTACGTTATAACCCAATCGGGAAGAAGCTTCCTGTTGCAAAGTGGAAGTCGTGAACGGTGCCGAAGCGGTTCTGGTTCCCGGTTTGGTTTCCACATTCAGAACCTTGAAATCTGTAGTTTTGGCCAGATTAAGGAAGTTCTCTGCGTCAGCTTCTTTTTCGAAATCTTTTTTCAGTTTTGCTAAGATTTCCTGCTGAGCATTGTTAAGGAAAATCCCTTCCAGTTTGAAACTTGGTTTGGGAACGAAGCCGCGGATTTCCTTTTCTCTTTCTACCACCAATCTTACAGCAACGGATTGTACACGTCCTGCAGACAGTCCGGTTTTCACTTTTTTCCAAAGCACCGGTGACATTTCGAAACCTACAATACGGTCCAGAACTCGTCTTGCCTGTTGAGCATTAACCAAGTTTTGGTCAATATCTCTAGGATTATCAATCGCTTTCAGGATGGCATTTTTGGTGATCTCGTGGAAAACGATTCTTTTTCTGTTTTCAGGTTTTAATTTCAGTTCGTCTGCAAGATGCCAGGCAATTGCTTCTCCTTCGCGGTCCTCATCGGACGCCAGCCAAACCATATCGGCTTTTTTCACAGAGGCTTTCAATTCTGCCACTAGTTTTTTCTTATCAGCAGACACTTCATAGTCGGGCGTGAAATTCGATAAGTCGATTCCCATTCCTTTTTTAGGCAGATCTCGGATATGACCAAAGCTGGACTTCACCTCAAAATCACTTCCCAAATATTTTTGGATTGTTTTGGCTTTTGCTGGTGATTCGACGATTACAAGATTCTTTGGCATACTGAAAAATTTTTGCAAAAGTAGGCGTTTTTTTATTATTAACCATTTTTAGAATCATTTCTCCTGTCTATACCTTATATATATGACTGATTTTCAAAAAAAATTAGTCTTGTTTTAACTTTTAAAATGTTAAGTTTTTTATTAAATTCGCAGACTTGAAATCAAATGAATTTCGTTTTTAGTCACTGAAAATGAATAAGTTCGAAACCACAAAAAAACCTAACCATTCCTAAACCGTAAAGAGCATAGCGGAACCAAATTCAGGATGCATCGATTCTTTATCTTTTTATATTATCTGATTGCCAAAAACAGAATTATTTCTATAGCAATTGCTTTAGGAATTTCTGCGATGTGCTTCTTTTTTGCTTCGAAAATTAATTTTGAAGAAGACATCAATCAGATTATTCCGAAAAGCGAAAAGTCTGATTTGACAGCGAAAGTTCTGAAACAACTCAACTTTTCAGATAAAATCATAGTCATTATTGAAAAAAAATCGAAAGATGACAATTTCCAGTTATCGGAGACGGCTGACCAATTTTTAGAAAAGACAAGACCTTTACAGCAATACATCGGCTCGATTCAGGGAAAAGTAAACGACAACGAGATTGCCGAAACCTTTGATTTCGTGAATAAGAATCTGCCTTTATTTTTAGATGAAAACGATTATCAAGAAATAGAGCGAAAACTCAATACAGACAGCATCGCCAAACAGGTTGAGAATAATTACGTTTCTCTTGTTTCGCCGACGAGTTTGGTCACAAAAGACTTCATCAAAAAAGATCCGCTTGGAATCACTTTTTTAGGAATCAAAAAACTGAACGCTTTAAACATTAGCAAAGATTTTAAACTTGAAGATAATTACGTCGTGACCAAAAACGGAAAAAATCTTCTGCTTTTCATCGAACCAAAAAATAAAAGCAACGACACGAAAAACAATGAGATTTTCGTCAATCAACTCAATAAAATTAAGGAAAACCTCAACAAGGAATTCAAGGGAAAAACGGAACTGAGTTATTTTGGTTCGCCTGTGATTGCAGTTGCGAATGCGCAACAAATCAAGAAAGACATTCAGAATACGGTGATTATTTCGATGACTCTGTTGATGATTTTATTAATGTATTATTTCCGCAGCTTTTTCACGCCTATCATCATTTTTATTCCGACTTTATTTTCGGTTTTGCTCGCGCTGTTGATTTTGTATTTTATTAAAGATAAAATTTCCGCCATTTCATTGAGTGTCGGCGCTATTTTGATTGGAATTACGATTGATTACGCCCTTCACATTCTCACGCATTACAAGCACAACAACAATATTGAAGCGCTTTACAAAGAAATCACCCAACCGATTATTCTGAGCAGTGCAACAACGGCAGTTTCATTCTTATGCCTGGTTTTCGTGCGTTCGGAAGCATTGAAAGATTTGGGACTTTTTGCATCGATCACGGTTTTGTTTTCAGCAGTTTTGGCGTTGATTATTGTCCCTCAACTGTACCATCCGAAGGAAAAAACAGAAAAAGTAAACAGCAATTTCATCGACAAAATCGGGCATTATCCTTACGAAAAGAATAAACCTTTAATCATTGGCTGTTCTATCATCATTATTGCGTGTCTGTTCGGTTTCCGCCACGTTGGGTTTAATGAAGACATTGGCGATCTGAATTATATTCCGCAAGAGTTAAAAATAAGTGAGGCGAAACTTGAAAAACTGTCAGACATCACTTCAAAATCCATTTACACGATTTCTTACGGAAACTCTGAGGAAGAAGCTTTGTCAAGGAATTCAGATTTGAGCCAATTTTTGGAAAAGGAAAAGAAAGACGGGAAAATTTTAAGTTACAATTCTATTGGAAATGTGGTGCTTTCTGAAAAAGACCAACAGAAAAAAGTGGAAAGCTGGAAGAAATTCTGGAACCAAAACAAGAAAAATGAAACTATTTCGGAGCTTGTTAATAATGGAAATAAATTCGGTTTTAATGCTTCTGCTTTTGACCAGTTTAATCAAAATCTCAATAAAACCTACTCCACTTTAAGTCTTAAAGATTACGAAAAAATAAAAGCCCTGCAAATTTCAGAATTCCTGAGTCAGGAAAATGGTTTTTACACCGTTTCGAACGTCGTGAAAGTTGATGAAAAGAAAAGAGATGCTTTCATAAAAGACGTTGAAAAGAAACACGAAGCCATCGCCATAGACCGTCAGCAGATGAATGAGAACTTTTTAGGTTTGCTGAAAAGGGATTTTAATACGTTGATTAATTACTCATTACTGGCAATTCTTCTCACGATTGTAGTTTTCTTTAGAAATTTTGAATTGACTTTGCTCACGATGTTTCCAATTGTTTTAACTGGAATTGTTACGGCAGGAATTTTATATTTTTTAGGATTAGAACTCAATATTTTCAGCACTGTAGTCTGCACTTTAGTTTTCGGAGTTGGTGACGATTTCAGTATTTTCCTAACGAAAGCAATGCAGAAGGAACATACGACAGGAAAAAATGAACTTCCGACTTATAGGATTTCTATAATTTTGGCGGTTTTCACAACGATTTTATCCATCGGTTCTTTGATTTTTGCAAAACATCCGGCGTTGCACTCTTTAGCTTTGGTTGCTTTGATTGGAATGCTTTCTGTGATTATCATTACCTCAACATTATATCCGTTCTGGTTTCGGTTTTTGATTATCAACAGACAGAAAAAAGGTTTGTCACCAATAACTTTCAGGCTGTTTTTACATTCCGTGATTCTGTTTATTTACTATGGTTTAGGCGGATTGATTTTCTCAGCATTTGGAAGCATTTTCGTGAAAAATTCAAAAGGGAAAACTTTAGACATCATCAAATTGATCTTAGCCAGATTTATGACCTCGGTATTGTACGGAAATCCATTTGTGAAGAAAAAAGTCGTTACAAATTCTAACGAAGATTTCACCAAACCGACGATTATTATTGCGAATCACACTTCTTTTCTGGATACTTTGGCGATCGGGATGACGACGCATAAAATCGTTTATCTCGTGAACGATTGGGTTTATGATTCGCCGATATTTGGAAAACTCGTGAAAGCGCTGGGTTTCTTCCCGGTTTCTCAGGGCATAGAAAATGGTAAGGAAAAACTGAAAGAAAAGATAGATCAAGGTTATTCTTTAGTCGTTTTTCCGGAGGCTGAAAGGTCTTATAACAATGATGTAAAACGATTTCATAAAGGCGCTTTTTATCTGGCAGAAGAATTTGACCTGGATATTTTACCACTTTACATTCACGGGAATTCTGAAGTTTTACCGAAAGGCGATTTCATTATTTATGATGGCGATATTATTGTAAAAGTAGGCGAAAGAATCAGCAAGGACGATTTGTCATTTGGGACAACTTACAAAGAACGTGCGAAAAATATTAATTCTAATTTCAGAAATGAATTTGCCAAGCTGAGAAGTGAAATTGAAGACGAAAATTATTTCAAAAAGAAATTATTACTAAGTTTCCTTTACAAAGAAACCGAAGTTGTGAAAGAGGTGAAAAATGATTTTAATAAAAACAAATCGATCTATTTTGAACTAAATAAACACATCGCAAAAGACGCTACAATTCTCCACATCGCTGATGATTTTGGCCAGAAAGATTTCCTTCTGACCTGTCAGCAGGCGGGAAGAAGAATATTTAGTTTCATTAAAAATAAGGAAAAAAGAGAAATTGCCGCTCACAATTATCTGGTCAAAAGAAGAAAAATCAATTATGTAGAAACGCTTTCTGACATTACTAAAACCGTGGATATACTTTTAATTTCCAGCCAGAATTTTGACCCTTCTGAGATTAAAAATCTGACTGAAACGGTCATCTTCCTTAATGTAGAAAACACATTTTCTGCTAATCCTGATTTTAACTTAGTGCACAATTCAGAATCAATTAAAGTATTAAGACGGAAATAATAAATTTGAAAATCTTATTTTTGTAATTATATTAAAGATTGATGCAGAAAAACATACTTGTAATCTATTATTCCCAAACGGGACAATTGGAAGATATCGTCAAAAATATCGCCCGTCCGTTTGAAAATAATGAAAAATACAAAGTCACCTACTACAATATCAAACTGAAAGAAGACTTCCCTTTTCCGTGGCCGAGTGACGTTTTTTTCAACACTTTTCCGGAATCTTACCTTCAGATCCCAAGTGAAATTTTCCCGCCTTCGGATGAAGTTTTGAATACCAAATTTGGCCTCATTCTTTTCGGCTACCAGGTTTGGTACCTTACGCCTTCAATTCCGGTTATTTCGTTTCTGAAAAGTGGATTTGCCGAAAATATATTGAAAGACACACCAATCGTTACGATCTCGGGAACCAGAAATATGTGGATGCTTTCTCAAGAAAAACTGAAGGTTTACCTCAAGAACATGAACGCAAAACTAGTGGGAAACATCGCATTGGTAGACCGGCACGACAATTACACCAGTGTTTTGACCATTCTGAGATGGCTGACCACCGGAAAAAAAGAAGCCTCAGGAATGCTGCCGGCAGCAGGAATCTCTCAGGAAGAAATTGATGGCGCAGGAAAATATGGCGAAATTATCAAGACTTATCTGGACAGAAATGATTTTGCAGATCTACAGCCGGATTTAGTCAAAAACGGAGCTGTAGAAATCCGCCCTTTCCTGGTCAGAGTTGAGAAAGTCGGGAATAAAATTTTCACCGTTTGGAGCAATCTCATTATCAGAAAAAAAGAAAAACGCCCTTTGCTGATTAAATTTTTTAAGGTATATTTGATGGCAGCTATATGGATTATTTCTCCGATAGTGCTGGTTCCACACATCCTTATGACGCCCATTTTGTGGTGGAAAAGAAAGAAACAAAGAGAATATTTACAAGGAATTAATTTAAAATAAGAAATGAATAACGTTTATATCACCAAATCGTCAACTTACCTTCCAAACGAACCAGTTTCGAATGACGAGATGGAAACACATCTGGGATTGGTAAACGACAAGCCGTCCAAAGCGAGAGCCCTGATCCTCAGAAACAACCAAATCAAAACCAGATATTATGCCCTGGACAAAAACGGACAGCCAACGCATACCAACGCACAGATAACTGCCAATGCTATCAACGGACTTTTTGATGAGCATTTCAAGAAAGAAGATATGGAACTTTTGTCTTGCGGAACTACTTCTGCAGACCAGATCCAGCCTTCGCACGCATCAATGGTTCACGGTGAGCTGAATATCGGCAAATCAGTTGAAATCAACACAGCAATGGGACTTTGCAACTCCGGAATGAATGCCTTGAATTATGGTTTTCTTTCCGTAAAAGCCGGCGTAAAGGATAATGCAGTTTGCGTAGGTTCAGAAAGATTCTCTTCCTGGATGACGGCAGATAAATTTGACCACGAGGCAGAAAACCTGAAACTTTTGGAAGAAAGACCAATCGTAGCGTTCAAAAGAGAATTCCTTAGATGGATGCTTTCCGACGGTGCTGGCGCATTCTTATTAGAAAATAAGCCAAGAGAAAATCAGACTTCTTTGAGAATCGAATGGATTGATTTCTATTCCTACGCTCACCAAATCGAAGCGTGTATGTACTCCGGCTGCGAAAAACAGGAAGACGGAAGCCTTAAATCCTGGGCAGATTATCCTTCGGACGAATGGTTGAAACAATCGATTTTCGCTTTGAAGCAGGATACAAAAATCCTCGACAAATATATTCTGGTCAAAGGTGCAGAAAGTCTGAGAACATCTTTTGATAAACATCAATTGGATCCGGAATCTGTGGATCACGTTCTGGCGCACATCTCTTCCGGTTATTTCAAAGATGGATTGAAGGAGGAATTTGCGAATGTTGGCTTGGATTTCCCTTGGGAAAAATGGTTTTACAACCTTTCCGAAGTGGGAAATATCGGTGCTGGTTCTATCTTCATCGCTGTCGAACAACTGATGAATTCCGGCAAATTGAAGAAAGGTGAAAAAATCCTTCTTTGCGTTCCGGAAAGTGGAAGATTCGCCTATTCTTGTGCCTTATTGACGGTTTGCTAATGGAAACCAATTTACCAAATTCCGACAAAGATTTTGTAGAAAGTCTGATTCCGCAACGGTTTCCTTTCGTAATGGTTGGCGAAGTTTCCGACTATTCTGAGAATCTAGTTGTTTCAAAATTTATCATTAAAGAAGATAATATTTTTGTGAGCGAAGGCATTTTCCAGGCTTCAGGTTTGATAGAACATCAGGCTCAGACAGTCGCTTTGCACACAGGTTACAAATATTTTCTTTTGGGTAAGGAATCTCCGACCGGTTACATTGGCGCCATCAAATCCGTTGAAGTTGAAAGCTTACCGAAAGTGGGTGACCAGTTGATTTCTGAAGCGACAATTCTGAACGAAATGATGGGCGTAACTTTGGTCGAAATTGTTACAAAAATCAATAAAACGATAATTGCAAAATCGCAGATGAAAACCGTTGTGAAATAATAAAAAACTAAACAGCTAAAGTCACAAAAGAAAGTCGAAAACTGCTTTTGTGACTTTTGTGGTTAAAACAAAATATGGAACTGAAGTCCGAAAACTTAATCAACATCCACAATTTTCTTCCCCATCGCAAACCAATGCTGATGGCGGATTACATATTGGAATTGACTCCGGAAACTGTTATTACTTCTTTCGAAATCAAAGCAGATAATATTTTTGTTTTAAATAATGAATTTGTTGAAGCCGGATTGATAGAAAATGTGGCGCAGACCTGTTCATCGATTCTCGGACAGAGTTTTTTCCAGAATCAGAATGTGGAAACTAAAGTGATCGGTTTCATTACCAGCATCAAAAAAATAGAAATTTTTGCTTTGCCAAAAGTGGGCGACAATATCATTTCGAAAGCATCGCTAATTTCTCAGTACGAGAACATTTGTAACATTTTCTGCGAGACTTTCATTAATGATAAATTATTAATAAGGGCAGAAATCAATTTGTTTATTCAGGAATTGAAAAACTAAAAATCAATGAAAAAACAAGACATCCCACAAGACGAAAGTAATTTGCAGTCAGCAAATATGACCGAAATGTTATACGTGACTGATGAAAACAACAATTACACCACCGCCCAAAGTATAGGCTGGGAAGCCAAAAAAGCAGCTCTTGACGAATCAATGCAGCTCATCAATGAAAGAATTGAAGAGGCAAAACAGAATGTGGCGAATAATATCGTGAGTCCCATCATCTATTTTATGGAATTGAATAAAATGGATTTGCAGGTTCTTGCAGCATACGTTGGAAAGTGGCAATGGACGGTCAAAAGACACGCAAGACCGCAAATATTTAAAAAACTCAGCGATTCTACTTTGAAAAAATACGCCGACACATTCGGGATTTCGATAGAAGAACTCAAAAACTTTGATGGTAAGTAAAAACTTTATCATCAATTAGTTTTAATAAATCAAAAACAACAAATGAAAATAAATTTCGAACACCATCAAACCGCTCATTGCGAAAATGGTGTTGCCTCCAATTTACTCCTCAACAAAGGGTTGAAACTCAGCGAACCGATGATTTTCGGAATCGGTTCAGGATTGTTTTTTGTGTATTTACCTTTCTTAAAAGTAAATTTTGCGCCAGGATTCAGCTATCGTCCGATGCCGGGAGCTATTTTCAGCAAAGCGGCAAAAAGGTTGGGCATTAAAATCAAAAGAATCAAATTTTCGAATCCTAAGGAAGCTCAGACTGCTTTGGAGAAAAATTTAGAACAAAATATCCCGACAGGTTTACAGGTTGGCGTTTTCAACCTTACTTATTTTCCTGAAGAATATAAATTCCATTTCAACGCGCACAATTTGGTCGTTTACGGAAAAGAAGACGGAAAATTCCTCATCAGCGATCCTGTGATGGATTTTGCCACAACTTTGACTGAAGCCGAGCTGGAAAAAGTTCGTTATGCCAAAGGCGCACTCGCTCCGAAAGGTCATATGTACTTCCCGACACACATTCCGGAAAATGTAAATTTGGAAGAAGCCATTAAAAAAGGAATCAAAGACACCTGCAAAAATATGCTCGCTCCCGTTCCGATTATCGGCGTTAAAGCGATGCGTTGGGTTGCGAAAAGCATCCCGAAATGGGCTGAGAAAAAAGGCACAAAAGTCACCAATCATTATCTGGGACAATTAATCAGAATGCAGGAAGAAATCGGAACCGGCGGCGGCGGTTTCAGGTTTATTTATGGCGCTTTTTTACAGGAAGCTGCTGTAATTCTTAAAAATGAAGAATTGAAAGAATTATCTAAAGAAATTACTGCAATCGGCGACCTTTGGAGAGATTTTGCCGTGGATATTGCAAGAGTTTACAAAAACAGAAATTCGAAAAGCGATATTTACAATCAGCTTTCAAAATCGATGCTGCATATTGCAGATTTGGAGGAAGCTTTTTATAAGAAACTGAGAAAAGCGATTTAGTTTGGAGAATATCATCGAAATAAAAAACCTCTATAAGAAATACAAAAACTCGGAAGACTTTTCGGTTAATGATATTTCTTTGAACATCGATAAAAACGAGATCTACGGAATTCTCGGTCCCAACGGCGCGGGAAAA
>JAZBLF010000021.1:0-17238 GCA_037033105.1 Bacteroidota bacterium | reverse complement strand
CCTGCTGCTTTTACTCTTGTGGTTAATTTTTTCAACCAAGTTATTAATCTATTTATTGTATTGCAAACTTACCATAGAAACGGCATCCTTTTTTTTGCGGTGGGAAAAGCAAAGCGCGAGGAATTGCAACGGAAAGCAGGTTCCCGGCTCCTAAAAATAAATGTAAAAAACACGTAACTTTGCGGTATGAATCAGGATACTATTTGCGCACTGGCGACTGCGAACGGAATTGGAGCTATCGGGATTATCCGGGTTTCCGGAGAGCGGTCTTTTGAAATTGTGAACCATATTTTCGAGGGTAAAAATCTGGAAAAAACGGAATCTCACACGGTACATTATGGTTTTATCAAGGATGAAAATGAGGTTATAGATGAGGTGATGGTGTCGGTTTTCCAGGCGCCAAAAACTTTTACTACCGAGAATTCTGTGGAAATATCGTTTCACGGATCGCCTTATATTGCCAAAAAAATACTGGAAGTTCTGATCAAAAATGGTGCGAGAATGGCGAAAGCGGGCGAGTTTACGATGCGTGCATTTATGAACGGGAGAATTGACCTGAGCCAGGCCGAATCTATTGCCGACCTGATTGCGTCGGACAACGAAGCGTCCAGAAAAGTGGCTCTGAATCAGCTGAAAGGTGGTATATCGCAGGAGATTTCGGTTCTTCGGAATGATCTTTTGAATTTTACTTCGCTGATAGAGCTGGAGTTGGATTTTGCGGAGGAAGATGTGGAATTTGCTGACAGGAATGCCCTGAATGTGCTCATTCACAAAATTGAAGATAAGCTGCAGTCTCTGATCGACAGTTTCCAGTACGGCAATGCGATCAAAAACGGTACTGCGGTTGCGATTATCGGCAAACCGAACGCCGGGAAATCTACGTTGCTGAATGCTCTGTTAAAAGAGGAACGCGCAATTGTGAGCAGCATTGCGGGAACCACGCGGGATACCATTGAGGAGATCCTGCACATCAAGGGCAATGCGTTTCGCCTGATCGACACGGCAGGTCTGCGCGATACTATGGACGAAATAGAGGCAATAGGAGTGCAAAAAGCGAGGGAGAAAGTGGATACCGCTGATGTTCTAGTCTACCTCACAGATGCTGCCAACAGTGATTATACGGATGATATTATGATGATAAAATCTCTGTTGAGAGATGATCTGAAACTGATCATCTGCACAACCAAGATAGATGAGGTACTACCAACCAAATATGATGCGGTAGAGCCTGTGTTCCGTGCGGCAATTACTTCTGATTTTGATTTTATAAAAATTTCGGCTGTTGAGAATCAGAATCTTCAGGATCTCAAGAATGAGCTTTCTTCTTTTGTAGAACATCTGAAATCTGAAGAAAATAATGTCGTGATCACCAACCAGCGGCATTTTGAGGCCTTGAAAAAGTCTCTGGACTCTGTGAGCAAGGTAGATGAGGCCGTTAAGTCGAGAATCACGACCGAACTATTGGCCTACGAACTGAGAAATGCTTTGGAATATCTTGGTGAGATCTCGGGTGAATTCAGCAATGATGAAGTGCTGGGGAATATTTTCAGTAAGTTTTGTATCGGGAAATAAATTAGCTTTTCTTTGATTTCCTTTTCTTTCTTTTAGTTGATTATCAGATATTTATATAATTTTTATTTTCTCTTCTTAGTATTTATTTGTATATTTGTACACCTGGTGTACACCTTGAGCTACTAAAAACAGCTACGAGGTGTACAAATGTACACCTCAAATAAAATGTATGAATATCACTTTAAAACAGAAAAATTTAGCTGATGGAAGGATTAGTCTTTTCATTGAGTATTACAAAGGTTCTTCCACTAATGTACAAGGAAAAAGAATTCACCTGCGGGATTTTGAGTACCTGAAAATTTATTTACATCCTGAACCCAAAACGCCTAAGGAAAAAAAAGAAAATAAAGAAGCTATGGCTCTTGCCGAAAGTATTTTGGCAATCAAAAAAGCTGAATATGTCCAAGGACGTTACGACTTAAAAGATACGGTGAAAAGTAAAAGAACTTTTTTGACATATTTTGAGGAGTTAACAGATGAAAAGCGACTGCAAGATTCTTCTAATAATTATGGCAATTGGTATTCTACTTTACAACATCTAAAGAAGATCGTTTCAAAGAATATGACTTTCGATGAAATTGATGAAAAGTTTGTCAAAAAAGTTCACCGATATTTTGAGAAAGATGCTCTTACTAAAAGTGAAATTCCACTTTCTCAGAACTCAAAGTATTCTTATTTCAACAAGTTTAAGGCTGCACTACGAAGTGCTTTTGATAATGGATATCTGACAGTAAATTATGCTTCAAAAATAAAATCATTTGAGCAGGCTGAAAGCCAAAGGGAATATTTGATTTTTGATGAACTACAACGATTAGCAAAAGCAGAATGTAAATATCCGGTTTTGAAAAAAGCTTTTCTTTTTTCTTGCTTATCAGGTTTACGCTGGTCGGATATCAATACTTTGATTTGGAAAGAAGTTCGTGATGAAGGGGATATTTCCAGAGTCAATTTCCGACAGGAAAAAACAGAAGGTGTAGAATATCTTTATATTTCAAAACAAGCCAGAGAATTATTAGGCGAAAGAGGAAATCAACAAGACAGGGTTTTTCAAGGTTTAAAATACAGTATGACCTTCAATACTGAAATTATCCGCTGGTGCAATAGAGCTGCAGTTCCGAAACATATAACTTTTCACTCAGCTAGGCATACAAATGCTGTTTTACTCCTGGAAAATGGTGCAGATATCTACACAGTTTCCAAAAGATTGGGACATCGAGAATTGAGAACTACACAGATCTATGCAAAAATTGTGGATAGCAAAATGAAAGAAGCTGCTGAGATTATTCCGGAACTAAGTATTGAGTTGTGAAATCATTAATCGATTATATAATGAATTTCTTTTTTGTTCTTAATAGTACGATATCCGGGAAGTGTAGTTATATGCTTTTTGAATACTAAATATTTTTATAGGTATTTGCATATAATATCATAGATCCATATATTAATCGATGTTAAAGCATATAATTGTGAGTATAATATCTCAAATTTCATCAATAATAAAAGTTGTAAAATTTATAGAGCAATAAAGTGAAAAGTAAACTTGCAATGTGAAATATTCGATAGGTAATCGATTTATTTTCGATTATCTATTTTTATTTGTGCATTTGTAATGTGAGTATTGAAGTCTTAATCCATATTATTCTTATTTAGACTATTGGCATTCCAAGTTAATCCATATCATTCTTATGTCGTCTTCAAATGTTTGACTCTGTTGTTTTTATGATTTTATATGATGACTTTTGCTTCATTAAATTTATTATAGGAAAGCAATGGAAAATAACGAAATCATTCTGAACAAACTCAATCGAATTGAAAAACATATTTTCGGTTTAAAGGAAATATTGAATGTCGAAGAACTCTCAGATTACACTGGATTCAAGAAATCCTATATCTATAAATTAGTTCATACCAACAGTCTTGCTTATTCTAAACCTAATGGGAAAGTTCTATTCTTTGAACGCAAAAAAGTGGACGAATGGTTATTGAAAAACAGTCATAAATCAAATGATGAAATCCGACAGGAAGCCATAGAATTTTCTACACGCAAAAAATAAAGCCTAATTAGATATTTAGTAAACCTTTTGATCGTCGTTTTACTTCACGGTATTTCATCCTATCAATATCATTTTTCTTGATTATTAATGTAAGCTCATCAATTGTTAAGATGAGGTGTGGGATCTTAACCGGGTGAGCTCAAGTCCAATGTATCCTGATTGCGGACAAGGATATTTTTGTTCGACTCATAAACATTTACCTCCTTTGATTCATATTTTGACAATGACATCATTGCATAGTCTTCATTGCTACAAATGTCTTTTGAATCAAAGTATCTAGAGCTAAATGGCAAGATTATTCTTTAATCTTTACGTGTTTGTTGTCTGACCATAAACAATTGTCAATTAATAAAAAGGTGATCAGATTTGTGACTACCGATCTTTTAAGAAATTACATTAAATAAACTTATTTGATTTAATGTAATTTTTCAAGATCAGGCACATTTCGGACATATTCCGCTCACGACAAAATTATATTCGTTGACTGAAAATCCTTCAGGAAGATTAATTCGGGGCATGACGTTTTCAATACATGTTACTTCATTGCAGTTTGTACAGTTAAAATGCAGGTGATTGTGACTATGAGAATGCTTTTCGCAAGCATTACAACGGGCGTAATTAACAACACCGTCGACGTTTACGATTTTGTGGATCAAATCTTCCTCTTCCAAGCGGTCTAATATTCTGTAGATTGTGACCCGATTACACAGATCCCCCAGTTTTTCATAAATGGCATGGTGGGAAAGAGCAGTCTCCGAATCATTAATGACGCGAAGAACTTCAGATTTAGCTTTAGTATTTCTGATCTGTTTCATTTTAGAATAGTCCAATTGAAGGATTTAAATTACAAGGTTTCTCTTACAAAGTTACAACACTTAAAATTAACTAATAAGGTTTGGACATCCTCTGGTGATGGTTTTTACTTGTTAATCTGCCTGCAATTGCGGACGAGATCTGTTTACAAGCGGGAGGTTTTTCTGGATATTAGACCTGATAGAAAATAAAATTAAAAAATTTTAAAATAAATTAATGCAACAATGGTGCGTTTAAGCTAAGATTGTTTAGTTTTGCAATTCATTAAGCACTTGTATCATCTTCGTGAAAGGAAAATTAAGACATATTGCAACATTTCTTCTTACCCTGTTTGTGGTATCCCAGTTTGTGCATATTTCGCACTCCTTTTCGCATTCAAAATATGATAGTGAGCGAGAGAACAGTCTATCAAAAAAAGTAGATTCTAAATTCGTCGGTCATAATTTCCAGGATTACAATGCTGACAAGCAAGACCATCATCACCAATGTGTGATCTGCCATCATTTTGTTTATCATTATAATGTTTCCGATGTAGCAAAGATTTTTGTTGCTATTCTTATATCGTTATTTTCTGATGTTACTTCGTACATTGATTTTTCCTTATTTATCCCGAAAAGTTCTCTACTGTCAAGTATAGAATTGCGTGGACCTCCTGTGAGAAATACCTAAATTTTTCAGCCTTTATTATCAGATACTGATAATAACATTTTCTATTATTTACTATAAAACTCAGCAATGAAGTATTTACTTGTTGGGCTGGTATTTACAATTGGTGGATTTTTCGGCTATGGTCAGAAGCATTTCAGCATCAGCGGATCTGTTTATGATGCCGATACTAAAGACCTTCTGCCTAATGTTATTGTAAAGCTGTCCCAAAACATCTCCCGAACCAATGCGGGTGGTTATTTTGTGATCAATAATTTAGCACCGGGAAGCTACACCATTCAGTTTGAAAAGCTGAATTATGAGATTCAAATCGCATCTTTTGGTCTTGCTGACAGGGATATAAACGTCAATATTTACCTTGATAAAGCTGCAACGAAAATAGATGAGGTTAAAATATCGCAGTTGTCCAAAGATCGACTGGCAAGGGAATCTTCTACGGTAACTTACGAGGTGACCAAAGATTATCTTGATCAGAACCGGGAAAATACATTAATGCAAAGCCTTCAGAATCTACCCGGCATCCAGGCAATGGGAATCGGTGTCGGACAGTCGAAACCAATGATCAGGGGTCTCGGTTTTAACAGGATTGTTGTCTCACAAAACGGGATTAAACATGAAGCGCAGCAGTGGGGAAGTGATCACGGGCTTGAGATAGATCAGCATGATGCGGGCAGTATTCAGATCGTAAAAGGACCGGCATCTCTATTATATGGATCGGATGCTCTTGGCGGCGTCATCAATTTGCGCTCACTTTCGGTTCCTTACAGTAATGGTATGGTGGGTAGCGTGCAACTGCTGGCGGAAAGCAATAACAATTTGCTGGGGACAACCTTCGGACTGCAGGCACGAAAGGACAGGTGGTTTTACCGTGCACGATTTACATTGAACGATTACGGGGATTTCAAAGTTCCTGCTGATAAGATCATTTATGAAAATTACGTTTTTGATCTTTCAGATAAGCATCTGAGAAACACAGCCGGTACTGAGAAAGATATGAGCTTTTCCTTCGGATATGCAGACTCCAGCTTCAAAACAGAAACTTTTTTAAGCAATTATAATGCGAAGAACGGTTTTTTTGCCAATGCCCATGGTCTGGAAGTCCGGACATCATCCATTGACTACGACCACTCTGATAGAGATGTAGATTACCCTTATCACACGGTCAATCATTTTAAAATGATCAGTAACAGCACATTGATCTTTGATCATCTTGAGCTTCGGTTAAATGTCGGTTTTCAAAACAATGTCAGAGAAGAGCACACCGAACCTGTGGCGCATGGCTATATGCCAAAACCGGTAGGTACGCTGGATCGGCGCTATGTTAAAAATACGCTGACAGCGGATTTACAGGATGAAATGAAGTTTAGCTCCAAACACAGCATTGTTTTCGGAGTGAATGCTGAGTATCAGAACAATGGCATTGATGGCTGGGGTTTTTTGATCCCTTCCTATGACCGTTTTACAGCCGGAGTTTATGCTTACGATAAACTGGAGATCGACGATAATTTATTTCTGCATTCCGGTTTAAGGTATGACCTAGGAACGATAAGTACCGACTCATACTATGACTGGTATCCCTCTCTTTTAGGATCGGATATGAAATATCTAAAGAGAGCATCCGACAATAGATCCAAATTTGACCATATCAGTGCAGTTGCAGGTCTTAGCTACATACGGAACAAAACGAACTATAAGATCAATATAGGAAAAAGCTTCAGAATTCCCCTGGCCAGCGAACTCTCGTCCAATGGAGTTAACTATCATATGTTCAGATATGAGAAAGGAAACCAGGATCTACGGGCGGAAACCTCCTATCAGCTAGATGCAGAAGCATCCTATGACAATGGTAAAGTGGGCTTGTCCTTAACACCCTTTATCAATTATTTTGATAATTATATCTACCTGAACCCTACCGCAAATTACTTTGAAACATTACAGGTCTATGAGTATACACAAAACAAAGTATTTCGTGCAGGCGGCGAAATAAGTGCAGAATACAGACCTTTTACAAAATTGGGAATGGAAGCAACGGCGGAGTATGTCTATTCCAGGCAGATGAACGGACTTAAAAAAGGATTTACACTGCCATTCTCACCACCTTTCAGAGCACTCTTTTCGGTGAACTACCTCTTTAACAATATTTGGTTTCTTCAGGATTTGAGGCTTAAAACCGATCTTCGTTTGTCCGCTAAACAAAACAATATTGTGCCACCTGAAAGAACAACAGATAGTTATGGTGTGCTTGATGTTGCTCTTACAGCAGTAATACGCGCCTTTAAAGAACAGCATCCAACAATCAGGCTGAAAATAAATAATCTGTTCAATCAAAAATATTTTGACCATCTGAGCTTTTACCGTTTGATCGAAGTTCCGCAGCCTGGAAGGAATGCCTCCATATCATTAACAATTCCATTTTAAAATACATATACGAAATCTTATGAAATTAGAAATCCTGAAACGTATGGTCTTATTTAGCATCTTCATTATTGCAGCATCCTGTGCCAAAGAAGATGAGCAGATCGACACTGAAAAACCAGTGATAAACGTTAGCTATGACAATGCTTTTCCTAAATCCTGCGCAGTCCTAAAACGTGGCAATACTTATATTTTCCGTGCTTTGGCAACAGATAACACAGGTATTGCTTCTTACGGCGTCGATATCCATCACAACTTTGACCAGCACACACACGACGATCAGCCCGGTGTATGTCCGCTTGATCCTAAGAAGACCGCTGTAAAACCGATGATCTACATGCAGAATTTCGCAGTGCCTGATGCAGGGACCAGTTATGAGATCTATCGCGAAATTTCAATTCCTCAGGACATTGATCCGGGTGACTACCACTGTCAGATCTCTGTGATCGATAAGACGGGATGGCAGTCCCGAACATCTGTAGATATAAAAATCATCGAATAAAAAATAGAACAATGAACAATCCATTTTCAAAAACCTTTTCGACCATTACTGCTGTTGTATTGCTGTTACTTACTTCATGCAGAAACGATGACGAGCAAATGCTGCCTGTACCAAATATTATAGGTTTAGAAGTCGGTTTGGGCAATAGCCACACAAGTTACATCGGATCAGATATTCATATTGAAGCAGAAATTGAGGCATCAGGAAAAATCAATACCGTCGAAGTCGAAGTTTTCAAAAAAGATGATGCCGGATGGCAGACGAAAAAAGTATATTCTGAATTTTCCGGTCATCTTAACACCGCTTTCCACAAACACATTGATGTGGCTCCAGATGCCGCACCGGGGAACTATGTGCTGCGGATGAAAGTGACAGACATGATGGGTCAATCTAAAATAGTTGATGAAGATCTTGAACTGATCATCCTGCAGGACGGTGTGCCACCGATCGTTAATATTACCAATTTCCCTGCAGCGAATAAGTTGTTTTCAAATGGCGAGACCATTACCATCTCAGGAACGGTATCTGATAATATTGCATTGGGTAATGTTCTCGTGGCATTGGTCCGCGAAGAGGATCTGATTCCGGACGGAAACTTGTCTGACACCCACTCGCAAATCATTACCATGTTGGATCTGCGTGATTTTGCATCAACGGAGATTCAGGATTTTACAGCTTCAATCAACGTGGGCGCAACGTCAGACCGCGGCTTTCAGCCAAAACCGATCCAAGGCTCCAATTCCTGGAAATCCGCTGCATATTATATAGTGGTAAAAACAAAAGACGCTTCTCAGAACACAGCATTTTCAAAACATTATCCTATTAAAATTAATCTTTAATCATTTTTTACTAACATTTTAATTTCATTATTATGAAAATCAAGACATTTATTTTTTTACTGTCTGCAGCTTCACGCGCTGTCTATGGACAACAAACAACATTACAGCATTTCGATCCTTCTGTGGTGACACCGATCGCAAGTGCATACGGTGGGGCATACGGTTACCTCACAGGTCACAATGACTACGGTGACGAAGAATTTGCTGAAAAATATGAGATCCAGGGTAACGGAGTGTTACATGGTATTTCAGCAATACATTTAGGGCAGGATGGAACACCGGGTTCGATACTAGCATCATACAGAGCATATTCGGTGGGATCTGCCGGTCTTCCTGAAACAGCTTTGGCCAATAAAAATGTATCTTATAGTGCTATTCCGGTGAATGGACAGCTAACAACGGTGCTGTTTGACAATCCAGTTAATGTTTCGAGTAGCTTTTTTGTTTCCTTTCGTCTGGGAGATTATCTGCACGGCGGTTTAGGAACAAAAAGAATTGCTATTGCGCACAGTCCAGAAGGCACAAGACCGGCATCGGATTTTACAAACTTCGGCAGAAATGTAATTCGCTGGCATAGCCATGGTGCGGCGGTTTGGAAAGATTACAGGACAGAAAATTTTTCTGATGCTTCGCCAGCCATATATTTTGCACTTTTCCCATTGGTGGAACTCAGTAGTCTAGCTGTTGTTGATTTCAATAAAAAAGGGAATGTCGGCGCTGTTTATCCGAATCCTTCCAACGGTAACTTCATTGTACCCGTGAAAACAGCCTCAGGGGGAAGCGCTTCATTCAAACTGTTTGACATGTCGGGTAAAATAATAGCTGACAAACAAGCAAACTTAAGTTCTGGTGCAAACGAATTTAAATTTTCAGAAGAAAATCTTCAAAAAGGAAATTATATTCTTTTGATCAAAACACCTGAGGGCAATGTTTCACAGAAAGTAAGTATCCGATAAATTCAAGAATTTTTTTTACGTTCATATTTTTTCATTGATTAATTTTCCCCTGATTAATATCAGGGGTTTTTTATGCTTTAAACCTAAAAATAAAAAGCAGAAGATATACTTAATTTTCTGCTATGTCTAAGTGGTGAAATTCTTGATGATTAAGATGACGAGGATACCGGCCACCTATTGTTCAGTTCTAAAATTTATTTTCAACTGCTGCTGCTTTCAGCATCAGGTAATGCAGATCGGTATTTTTTACAACAGGTTTCAAAAGCTCACTTCCCGGTCCATACATTGCAAGTTCCACATAATCACCGCTGTGATCCATGCTGATCCAGCCCACATTGTTATGCTTTTTCTGTATGTCGGAAAAGGCTTTATATGGCAGTTTTTTATAATTATAAAGTCCCTCTTCGTCTTTTTCCAAGCCCTTGTAAAAATTGAGAAGATGACTAGCTTCGTCATCAGAAAGCGAAAAGTGATTGTTCACAAAAATCCAGTCTTTGACCTGCTTAATATTGAAATCGTCGTGAATATTGTTCATTAGATATTCATTCGTGACTTTATAATCGGCAATGCTGTTAAAATTTTTGCTAGCATCTGCGCCATAGATCGTTCCGGGATTTGCGTTACCGTGATCAGTTGTAATGATAACTAAAGTATTTCCGTCTTTTGAAGCAAAATCCATTACGGTTTTGATGGCTTCGTCAAACGCAAGCTGCTCATGGATAAGTGCTGAAATGTCATTGGCGTGAGCCGCCCAGTCAACTTTTCCAGCCTCTACCTGCAGTACAAAACCGTCCTCATGATCTTTCATCTGGTCAATAGCAGCTCTTGCCATTTCAGCAAGAGTGGGCGTCTTTGGCTGTTCGGCAGTATTGCGACGATCGATCGAATAGGGAAGGGCACCAGTATTAAAAACGCCGAGAATTGGTTTTGTCCTATCCATATTAGTCAGGTCTGAGCCATCTTTCAGAATTTGATAACCTTTTGCTTGGTAGGCTGAATAAACATCTTTTTTATCCGTCCTTTTTTCGGGGTTGAAGAACTCGTCACCACCACCCATCATCACATCGAAGCCAAGTTCTGCATACATTTCGGCGATATCAGGTTCGGCACTCCTTTTTGCAGAATTAATACAAAATCCGGCCGGTGTCGCATGTGTTATGGTCACGGTCGTGACGCAACCGGCTTTCTTTCCACTCTTTTTGAATTTCTGCCAGATCGGAAGATGCTGTTCTCCATTTGCACCCACATTCAGTGCACCATTATTGACGCGGAAACCGCCACCGAAGGATGAACTTGCAGCAGCGGAATCGGTCACAATTGAATTTGCTGAGGCCGTATCCATCAATGCACGTGAAGCTTTATTTTCAAGATAAAGATTCATCCAGTTCGTTTCCCTTCCCAGTATATTTTGGGAATAGAGATTAGCCATAGAAAGCGTGCCATTACTCATTCCATCACTAATCATGAAAATAATATTCTTGGCCTTTTTGCCTCTAAAGCTTAATTTTTCTTCTTGGTCCCTGCCAAAGAGATCGAAAGGGTTAAACGCTAGTGCCCCGGTAAGAAGAGCAGAGCCGCTCAAGAATTTCCGTCTGTTCATTGCTGATATTTTAGTTTTATTTTAGTGAAAGTTGATCCATTATTTATCTGTTGACCACCATATCGTGAAAATGTTTAAATAAGATATTGTACGATTTTAAGATAAAATAAATAGGACTTAGTGTGGAACCTTCTAATTGAATATCCTGCTCCCCCTTTCCTTCGAAAAAGAAGGTGCGATACTTTTCTGTTTTGAATTTTAATGCCTGTGTTTGATATAATGAATGATGTGAGCAGTTATTAAAGCCACGGCACCAAGATAAATGAGGTCAGAATGTTGATCGAAAATGAGATCCATTGTAACAGAGATAGCAATCATTATAATAGCGCTCCAGAAAAGTATCCTGAGCCAGATTGATTTCAAGTTTCTGGTAATTCTATACACAACTACGCTTCCGATGCTCAGGAAGGCAAGGTCGATAAGGGGATTGTGTGAGATTCCCAATGGAATAATCATCAGGAATGGGAAAATGATACAATGTATTAGGCAGAGAAGTGCTGCAGAAATGCCGATGTAATCTAAAATTTTCGTTTTCATAATTTTGAATTTAGATTTTCAAAAATAGGTCAATAAATCTTATAATGCAATTAAGTTGCATTAATTTATCTATTTATAAAGGCGTTTATGGATACAGGAGCAAGAAGCCCTCTATTCTATTTTATAATAATTATGAGACTATTTGTAGTCATAAAAGAATTTATTGGGTTTTATGAAAGAAAGTCGCCATTTGGCGACTTTCTAGTTATATATGTGTTTAAAATTGATAAAGTAAAAATATTTAAATTATAAATTATCATCAACTATGGCTTGAACCCCTCCAGATGCTGCTACTGCGCCTATAACAGATCCGACAGGACCACCAATTGCTCCAAATATAGCTCCTGCAACATCGGAAAGTACACCTCCAAATATACGAGCAAACCATCTCCTTTTATTGTTGGTATCAGCACTGTTTTCTTTTCCTGAATCTTTTGGATAAAAAGAGATCCAATAGTCTGTACTATGTCTTGCAATTGCAATTGTTGCTAATAATTGTTGCTTTTCCTGCTCCGATAACTTGGCTTGAAGGTAGCTTGCTTCGATAGCTTTCAGTTGACTTACAATGTCATCTGGATTTTGGTAAGAATCTTTATTAAAGAAATCGGCTAATTTATAGAGTTCCCTCTTATATTCATCAGAATAGCGATATCTATTGCCCCACTCATCGACGTTTTCCTTTGTAAAGTCAGTTGTCATCGATTCATTCATAATTGCAGAAACAGCTTTAGAGTCGAACTTGGATGTGTCATACCCATTTTTTTTAACAAATTCCAATGCAAGGTCGGGTATTTTATCCTTAGAAGGCTTTAAAGTATGCATCTCTGTCATAAAACTGTTATGTAACTCCCCAAGATAATCGAAAGGGTTTGATGATCCTGATCTTGAAAGGATTTCTGTTTGGCTCTCAAATTTGTTAGTGTCAACATAGCTGTCGTCGGTACTACAAGAAAATCCAGTTAATAAAACTGCAGATAACATAAATTTTAATAGTGTTTTCATTTTAAAGATTTTATGATTAATATTTATTTTGATCGGAAAAGATTAAACAGAATTGCTAGCATAACGTTTCGTCTATTTTTCTTTTGTCAATCAAAGTTGCAAAAGCAATATTCAGAAGCGCCCTGTTATAAAAATTTCTTATCTTTTATTATTGACCTACTATTAAGAAAAATTAGATGTTGATGAAAAGGAGTGTTTTAATTAATAGTGAAAAAGCTAAAATTTATTACCAAATTCATTACAATTATCCATATCTAAAATTACTAAAAAATTCATACCGACTGCTAAAAATCTGTTATAAACTATAAAATAGTTAATATTCGATAAATATATTCATTTATTATTGTGGAATATTTAAATTAATTATTATTTTCAGTACAATTATAAGATTTTAGACAGTTGGTGAACTTTGTTTTCTGATTAATAAAGATAAAATTGCTTCTCAGAATATGTAAACGGTTAACATTTGATAGGATTTTTTCTAATTGCAGTATTTAATTACAAAAAGTGCTCTGCGTAAGTTATAGCTCTTAAACGTTATTGGAAGTGATTCGCAAATTCATGATTTTATAACTGTCATTTTTCCGCATATTTACAAGGGGCTTATCCCGCTTTGAAAGAATTTTTCTTTCTTTGTACTTAAAGGAATCAGTTTCAGTTAATTAAATCAAATCAGAAAAGTGAATTCTACCATCATATTTCTAATAAGTGCTTTCTTATTCTTTCTGCCAATCACTACTTCTTCGCAAAATGTTAACGAATCATTTGTCAGTGACAAAGTACATGATCTGTACAACCAATCGACACCAAATGCTGAAGAGACATATCACTTAGGTATACAAATACTTAAGATTGCGAAAACCGCTAAAGAATTTTCTTACGGCTACAGCCTGATCGCTGACGGTTTATACAAAAAGGAAGATTATAGCCGCGCTCTGATTTTTTATAAAAAGGTGGACTCTGTTTCCAAGATTTTAAATGATTTTGACCGGAGATTTATGACCAATCTTTTTATGACAGGAATATATAATAAAGTAGGTCTGTTGTCTCGTGCCAATGAAAGTCTCTCCGTCTGTAAATCATTAAAGGAACATTCTGATATTCCTTATGCCAATTATTATTTACTGACTGCAGAAACTTTTTTTCTGGAACTAAGTTACAAATATGCTCAGGCAATACCAAAAAGGGAAGAATTACTTTCTGAGATAGAAGCTATCACAAATAAAGAATCAAGCGATCAGTCTCTGCTGGTGGCTTCAAACGCACAATTAGCTTATGATTACATCAAATGTGAACAATTGTCAAAAGCTCAATTTTATATAAATAAAGCAGATCGCATAATCGACAGACAGTCTGAAATCAATACGAGCATCATAATAGCCATGTACAAAATGGTGAAAGGAATTTATGCTGCAGAGACACACGATTTCGCTCAGGCCAGTCTCTACTTCGACGAAGCCTTGGACAACGCCAGAAAAAACAATCTGCACATCGAAAAAATGAAAATTTTGGAAGAACGGTTGAATTATAATTTAGATAAGACGAATGTCCGGAAATCTCTCATAAAAGAACTTAATGCGCTCCGCCTGAAAAGAAAGGTGGAAGCTGTCAAAATCATTGAACAAGAACAAGGTTATAAGAATACAATCATTAATAATAAAGAAAAACAGCTGAGATTATTATTTTTATTGATTTTGCTTTCTGTCATCATCATTTTTGTAACCCTTCGAATTTCTGCAAATAAAAGGAAAATTACCGAGAGGAAATTTAAACAGTTATTAGACCAGCTTCAATCAGCAAATGTAGAGTTGGCTAAGAAAAATGAACAAGTGCGTCAAACTATACAAAACCCTGGACAAACTGATCAGCCTTTTCAAATAAATTCTCCTGATAACAGTCCGGATCTTCCAACTAAGAAGATGATATCAGAGGAAAAGGAAAATGATTTACTTGGCAAACTTAGAGGTTTTGAAGCAGGAAAAGAATTCTTAAACAGCAGTTTTTCTATTTCTATGATGGCTGCTCAGTTTGATACTAACAGTAAATACATCAACTATTTGCTGCAAAAACACAGAAATAAATTATTCAGTGATTATATTAATTCATTAAGGATTAGCTATATCACCAAGTTGCTGTACCAGGAACCCTTATATCTCAATTACAAGATTAGTTACTTGTCGGAACTGTGTGGTTACTCGTCACACAGCAGGTTTACTTCCATCTTTAAGAAGGAAACTGGCATTTCGCCATCTGATTTTATTTCTCAGCTTTTACGAAAAAATGCCTCAACAGACTGATTTTCTCATTTAGTACTGATAAAATTCCGAATACTGAAAGGCGAAAAATTGGTCGGCACTACCGCACTGAATACTTTTGTCGTGCTACAAAAACAAATATCGAACATTAAAAAACAAGCAAGTTTCATTGGGCAAATGCAATAGCTCAGATCTTATAATGATTTAGTAGTCACTAAATTAGAGAGAATTTATTTTGTACAAAGTGATTATAAATGAAAAAAAATAACAGATAAGTTGAATTAATAACAGTTAAAAACAAGAAACAACGAACACAATGAGAATTAAAAGAAAACTAGTGTTGATGATGACCTGCACTATAGGTCTACATTTTATGATTAATGCGCAAACAGGTCGTGTAGGTATCAATACTGCCAATCCAAAATCTACGTTTGATCTTAATGGCCAAAAAGATTCCGGAGGAGTACTGCTGGTAAATGATATAACCGGACTGCAAGCACCGAGAGTGACAAGAGAGGAGCTTACAGCAAAAGGGAACCTGTTGTACGGATCTGATCAAAAAGGCACAGTAATTTATATCAATGATGTTACTAATGGTGATATTTTATCTCAGAGAACTAATATAACTACGGTTGGATACTATTATTTCGATGGAACATTATGGCAAAAATTTGCAGATACTAAAACTGTAATAAATCCGTCGGGTTTCGAAAGAAAACCGGATATGAGTAATAGTAATTTTTATTGGAGACTTATAGGCGCCTCCGCACCGAATTATGGAACTGAAGGTAAATATGGGTTAGACGCCACCTGGAATCCTGCAAATTTAAACGAAGTTTTTAATGGAGCCACTACTTACAGTAGTCTGCTTACAGCGAGTGGATTGACACTGGCAAACTTGGGTGCAATGGGTAAAAATTCTTTTACTGCCGGTACTATGAACAGTGCCTCCGGAAATGGAAGCACCTCTTTAGGAGCCGGGAATTCCTCTTCCGGATTAGGAGCTTTTACGGCAGGTATTAGTTCTTCTGCAACCAATACAGGCGCCACAGCACTCGGTGTTAATAATAAGGCAACAGGAATTTACGCCGTAGCAATGGGTTCAGGTAGCACAGCTTCTGGTTCAGCAGCACTAACCTTTGGGTTCGGCAACAATGTTTCCGGAGCTTCTGCTGTGGGCATTGGTTTAAATAACAACCTAAGTGGAGATCGGTCGTATGTTCTTGGAGAAAATAATGTAAGTACCGTTAGCAGTGCCAATTCCAGTATACTGGGTACTAATAATACTGTATCTGCCATCCAATCAATTGCGATAGGGGACACCAACAATATTTCCGGAAATAATGCAGTTGGTTTGGGGAATAATCTGTCTGCAGAAAGTATGTACAGTGTCATTACTGGCTTCAATAATACACTCGAAAATTTACCACAATCTAATACATTCTCCAACTTGGCTAAAAGGCTTTTTTTAGTAGGAAATGGTTTAGGAGGAACAAAGAGCGATGCTCTGACTATTTTAAGAAATGGCAAAACAGGAATTGATATTGATAATTTTGAAACAACAGCCAGTGACGCAAAACTACAAATTAATGGGACCGTAAAAATAGCCACTTTATCCGCTACATCCACTTGCAACAGTGCAAATGAAGGCAGTGTGCAGTATCTGAAAACTGGGGCCGTAGGAATTTTCCAAGGTTGTGTACAGTCTTCAGCTACGCCGACGTATGCATGGGTCAATCTTAACTAAGTAAATGATGAAATATTTTCAATGCTGGATAACTTAGTGTCCAGCATTTTTTTTTAAGGAAAATGCACAAATTTTAAAGGAGATCTAAAGAATTAGTGTTACATCTTTAAGATGGATTGTTAGATTTTAATTTACTATTAAACAACAGAATAAATTGTAACTTCTACTAATTTTTCCGACTTTTTAAATCGTTCTGAACGTTTATTTTTCTGATGTCGTCTTTGATTTCTACAAAAAGATTCTGGATACTAAGCTGTGCAAATTCTTCAGGTTCATATTC
>JAZBLF010000020.1:0-30420 GCA_037033105.1 Bacteroidota bacterium | reverse complement strand
CTCTTGTGGTTAATTTTTTCAACCAAGTTATTAATCTATTTATTGTATTGCAAACTTACCATAGGAGCGGCATCCTTCTTTGGGATTGCGATTGGGGGAAAGCTTCAACCTATGTGTGCCCGTCGGTCGCAATCACAGAAAAGATATAGCGGATAGCGGGTTGGGATCTCGGAAAAGAATCCCGAGCGATATGCTTCTAAAAAAATAAAAGGCCTTTGAACGTGTCAAAAGCCTTTGTAATATATTCGTAATCAATATTTTAAGTCAACATTCCGCCGTCTACGTTCAGAACCTGCCCGGAAATGTACGAAGACATTTGGCTGCCGAAGAAAACGCAGGCGTTGGCCACATCTTCGGGCTGGCCGCCACGTTTCAATGGAATCCCGTCTCTCCAGTTTTGAACCGTTTTTTCGTCGAGTGCTGCAGTCATTTCGGTTTCTATAAAACCTGGTGCGATGGCGTTGCAACGGATATTCCTGGAGCCTAATTCCAGCGCAATGGATTTTGTGAAACCTATAACACCGGCTTTTGAAGCGGCGTAATTGGCTTGTCCGGCATTTCCTTTCACACCGACTACGGAAGTCATATTGATAATGGACCCGGATTTTGCTTTCATCATTGGTTTGATCACGGCTTTCGTCAAATTGAAAACAGAGTCCAGGTTGACTTTGATAATGGTGTCCCAATCGTCTTTGGACATTCTCATCAACAAGTTGTCGCGCGTGATTCCGGCGTTGTTTACCAGGATATCAATCGCACCGAATTCTGCCAAAACATCTTCTACCAATTTCTGAGCAGCATCATAATCTGATGCATCTGACTGATAACCTTTGATTTTTGTAATTTGGCTTAGTTCTGTTTCCAATTCTTTGGCTTTCTCAACAGAGCCGGCGTATGTGAATGCTATTTTTGCTCCTTCTTTGGCAAAAACTTCAGCAATTCCTCTTCCGATTCCTCTGGTTGCACCTGTGATGATTGCAACTTTTCCTTCTAATAGTCCCATATATCGTTGTATCGTATTTTCTGTTTGTTATGGCAAAAATAGTATTTTAAGAATTATTCACAATCAAAACAATCTCGCCTTTCAAAGTTTTGCTTTTTGAGAATGCAATCAACTCATCAATATTTCCGCGTTTGGTTTCCTCAAATTTCTTGGAAATCTCTCTGCTGAGGCTAACTTTGGTCTCATCGCCGAAGAATTCTTTGATCTGCTCCAAAGTAGTGTTAATTTTATGCGGACTTTCGTAGAGAATGATGGTTTTTTTTTCTTCCGCAAGCTGTTTTAATTTGGTCTGCCGTCCTTTTTTCTGTGGAAGAAATCCTGCAAAATAAAAGTCGTGATTCGGTAATCCGGAGACGACTAGCGCCGGCACGAAAGCTGTTGCGCCTGGCAAACAGATCATTTCCAGATCTTTATCTGCACAGGCTTTTGCCAAAAGATAGCCAGGATCTGAAATTCCCGGCGTTCCTGCATCGGTGATGATTGCTATCGTATGACCATTTTCCAAATCATTAATGACTTTCTCCGTCATATTGTGCTCATTGTGAAGATGATACGATTTCAACGGTTTTGAAATCTCGTAATGCTTCAGGAGAAATCCCGACGTTCTGGTGTCTTCGCACAAAATATAATCTACTTCTTTCAGCACTTTTACCGCACGGAAGGTCATATCCTCCAAGTTTCCAATGGGCGTTGGCACAAAATATAATATTCCACTCATCTACAAAAATCTGTTTTCTACCAAAGACCATAGTCTCTGCGCATAATTATCTACTTTTTTCCAATCTCTCTCGTAGTAGACATCGCTTAAAAATTCCTGCGCTTTGTCTAACGAATTAAAGGAATTAAGTGTCGCAACGACTTGGTTTAATTCACTCTGGCTTCCATCGAAAAGGTGTTGGGAAAATGCAATCCTGTCGTTCAGATCGAGTTTGAATTCCGGTTTTGGTTTTGGTGCTTCCATATAGTCTGTCGGCACATTATTTTTCAGAAGACTTCCAGAGTCCTGTTTGGGAGGATGCACAATTAGATCTTCCAGATGATCGTCATCGAAGAGTGATTTCGCAATTTTCAGACCTTTGATATTCGCAAGTTTGAATTTCTTTTCCTGCAATTCCTGCTCAGATTCCTGTTTTGGCTTCTCTGGTGCAGCGGTATTTTCTTTAGAAAACTCTACAATCTGTCTTCTTTTTTCCTCCAGTTCTTTCAGTTTAGCCTCTTTTTCTGCTAGTCTTGCCTCGTAATCGTCCTCAGGCTTTTCTCCGAAGATCTCTTCTTTTTCCATTGCGAAGGAAAACTGACTGTCCTGCATCGGCTCCAACTTTTCAGCGTGATCCTGCAGGAGATTTTCTTCTTCTACAAAATCATCTTCGTGTGATTCGTGAGTATCAGAAGAATCCAGTTCATCTGAATTATTTTCATTAGTGACAATTAATTCTTCATCGGACGAGATCTCATCCAACTCTGATTCTGTATTATCCTGATCTAAATGCCTGAAATCAGTAATTTCTTCTTCCAATTCTTTTTCATCAGATTCTGTTTGAACTGTATTTGCATTAGAATCAGATCTATCTTGAGCACGATCGGAACTCTCATCATTGGCTTCGACTGAGGATTGATCCTGTTGTGAATCAATGTCTGCAAAATCGGAAACTTCTTCTACTGTATCATCCTGCAAATCTTCCTGTTCATCAATTTCTTTAAAAGAGTAAACTTCCTCCACCTCTGGAACGTCTTCAAAAATATCATGCGATTCGTCTTCAGTCGTAGTAACCTCAACAGTATTGTTTTGCTCATCCAATTCGTCACCTGCAGTTAAATCGGAATTTAAGCTTGTTTCCTCATTTTCAAACGTTTCTGTGTAAGATTCATGATCTGGAGAATCATCAAATTCAGTTGAAATTTTGAGATAAGCAAATTTTTGATAAAGCTGATTCAAATGATTTTCTTTCGCCAAAAGCATTTCATATGACGCGGAATCTTGCAATTCGGCCAGAAGATTTTTGATTTCAACGAAAATTTCTTCGTATTTAGGTTGCAGGTTTTGCATAATAAATCTTATTAATTTTTACTTAAATTTGATATTTATAAATTTAAGAACAATTTTGTTCTGTAAAAGGATTTCACCAAGTTTTTCTCGGCTGAAATTTTAAAACAATTTTTTGCTAAATTAATAATGTTTTTAGAAAATACAATCAATCATTCCAAACAAAGTGGCTGGATGGAGGTTATTTGTGGCTCGATGTTTTCCGGCAAAACGGAGGAACTCATCCGCAGGCTTCGACGTGCCGAAATGGCGGGTCAAAACGTGGAGATTTTCAAACCTAGAATCGACACCCGATATTCTGATGAGGACGTCGTGTCCCACAATCAGAACAAAATAAGAAGCACGGCGGTGGAAAGTCCGTCTGAAATACTTTTGCTGGGTTCCAACTGTCACGTTGTTGCGATTGATGAAGCTCAGTTTTTTGATGACAGCATTGTAGATGTGGCCAATCAGTTGGCAAACAACGGTATAAGAGTTGTCATCGCCGGTTTGGATATGGATTTCCTAGGAAGACCTTTCGGACCGATGCCTAATCTGATGGCGACTGCGGAATATGTGACCAAAGTCCATGCGATCTGCCGGCGTACAGGAAATCTTGCCAATTATTCGATGAGAACATCAGCAGGTCAGGATCTGGTAGAATTAGGAGAAACAGAAGCTTATGATGCAGTCAGCAGAAGCGTTTTTGTGGAGGAAGTTATTAATAAAATTAAATAGTTTATTCTTTGTAAATCAATGAATTACACGATACAGGAAATTGCACAGATTACCAATTCCAAAATCATTGGAGATGGTAGCACCAAGTTCAAAAATATTGCTTTTGACAGTAGAACGATCTATTCTACGAGGCATACCGCATTCCTGGCTATCAATACTAAAAAAAATTCCGGACAGAAATACATTGATTCCGTCATAGAAAAAGGAATCAACACGATCATTACTGAAAACGAAATCGATAACAGTTCTGTCAATCAAATTATTACTACGGATGCTATCGTATTTTTACAAACTCTGGCAAAATACCATTTCGAACACGCTGAAATTAATTCTATCGGGATTACAGGTAGCAACGGGAAAACGATTTTGAAGGAATGGCTTTACCAATGTCTGGCGAAAGAATATGTAACCGTGAAAAGTCCAAAGAGTTTCAATTCTCAGATCGGACTGCCCTTGTCATTACTGCAAATCGAGAAAAAACACGAACTCGGTATCTTTGAAGTAGGCATTTCAAGACCAGACGAAATGGAACATCAGGAAAATCTGTTCCAGCCCAAGATTGGATTGCTGACCCACATTGGATCTGCACACTCGGTGAATTTCAGTTCTGAAGAAGAATTAATTAATGAGAAGATAAAACTTTTCCGAAACAGCGAAATTATATTTTATAATGGTGATAATGCTCTCACTACTAATATCCTCAATCAAACTTACTCAAGTAAACGTTTAATCTCTTATGGATTAGAAGCCATCAATGATATTCACATCATTTCTGATATTTTTGATAGAAAGCAAGATATCAAAATCAAACATTTTGATGACATTATCAGCATTCCAATCAGCCAAAGGGATGAGGCAACGCTGACCAATGTTCTCGCACTCGTGGGAATTTTGAAGCATTTCAAAATTTCAGATGCTGACATTGTCGACAAAATAAATGCTTTAAAGGCAGTAGAAATGCGGCTGGAAAGCATAGAAGGCATCAGGAATAATCTTATCATCAACGATTCTTATAATTTAGATCTGGATTCTCTCAAAATTGCTTTTCAGTTTGTGCGGGAATATAATAAGTTGATAAAATCACTCATATTAACCGATATTCTGGATTCTAAAGAGCCGGCTGATGAGCTCTATCCTGAAGTTGCAGAACTAGTAAATGAGCAAAAATTTGAAAAAATCTTTTTAATTGGTGAAGAGATAAGTAAATATTACAGCCTTTTCACCTCTGAAACTTACACTTTCGATAGTACGTCTCAATTTATTAACAGTAAAGTAATTACTGAAATCGAAAACCAGGTAATTCTGTTGAAAGGTGCCAGAAAGTTTGAGATTGAAAAAATCAAGGAGATTCTGGAGCTTCGTAAGCACGATACAGTCCTGGAAATTAACTTAAACGCCATCCTTCATAATATTAATTTCCATAAATCAATACTGAAACCACAGACTAAAATGATGGCCATGGTAAAAGCAAATGCTTATGGTCTAGGTAGTTATGAGATTTCAGAATTTTTGCAGCTTCACCACATTGATTATTTGGGCGTTGCTTTTGCTGATGAAGGTGTAGAATTGAGAAAAAAAGGAATTACGACGCCGATTGTTGTAATGAATCCCGAGCAGCACAGCTATGATAGCGTGATCGAGTATAATCTGGAGCCCGAAATCTACAGTCTGCGTGTTCTGGATTTGTTTAATGAGCAGCTTATGAAATCGGGAAATCAGGAGAAATATCCCATTCATATCAAGCTTGAAACAGGGATGCACCGTCTTGGCTTTAAACCTGTTGAGATTGATGCATTAACTGAAAAGTTGAAGAGTATGAACGTAAAAGTTCAGAGCATTTTCAGTCATTTGTCGTCTTCTGATGTTCCTGAAGAAAAAGAATTTACACTCAATCAAATCAAAGCTTTTGAAAAGATTTCGACAGATCTGATTAACGAACTAGGCTATCAACCGATGCGACACATTCTGAATTCTGCAGGAATATCCAACTATTCTGACTATCAGTACGATATGGTAAGAATTGGCATCGGAATGATTGGTGAGTCGTCAAATAAAACAATCAAAAAGCAACTTCAGGATTCGGTCAGTTTTAAAACTGTTGTGTCACAGATTTCAGAGGTAGCACAAGGTGAATCAGTGGGTTACAGTAGAAAATACCGGGCAGAGCACGATACCAGAATAGCTACTATTCCCGTTGGTTATGCAGACGGAATTCCAAGAATGGTTGGCAATAAGGTCGGTAATGTTGGGATTAGCAAGAAACTGTGCCCTATTGTTGGCAATGTCTGTATGGACATGATGATGATCAATGTAGACAATACCAATGTAAAGGAAGGCGATTCCGTCGTGATTTTTAATTCTCACCCTACATTGGAAGAATTTTCAAAATATTGCAATACAATTACTTATGAGGTTTTAACCTCTATTTCTCCCCGAGTCAAAAGAATCTACATCAAAAATTAAAATGATAAAAAAAATTATATTTCTCTTTACTTTTCTGGCTTTTGTATTAAGCTATTCTCAAGTAAAAGAAAACCTTAATATTCCGAAAAACCCAAGAATTGGACTTTCTCTCTCCGGTGGCGGTGCCAAGGGATTTTCCCACGTTGGCGTTTTGAAAGTGATTGATTCTCTTGGTATCAAGATCGATTACATCTCCGGAACAAGTATGGGAGCCATCGTCGGTGGATTGTACGCGTCCGGATATACAGGAAAAGACATCGAGAAGATAGTAATGGATACCGATTTTTATTCCTTGATTACCGATCCCAAAACCAGACAGGAAACCACATTTTTCAATAAAAGTGTAGATAAATATCTTCTGACAATTCCGCTGAAAAATGGCAAAGTTTCTTTCCCGTCATCCATCAGTACTGGCCAAAGAAATATCTACCTACTGAAGGAACTGATGAAAAATGTATCTAATATTGATGATTTTTCCAAGCTTCCAATCCCTTTTCTGTGTGTAGCTACCAACCTGGAAAGTGGCGAGATGAAAGTTTTTGAAAAAGGCGACCTTGTTTCTTCTATCCTTGCAAGTTCCGCATTTCCGTCGCTTTTGGAACCCGTAAAGATCGGCGACAGTATTTATGTCGATGGCGCAATGAGTGTCAACTATCCGTCAAAACCTCTGAAAGATAAGGGCATTGATATCGTAATAGGCGTAGATCTCAACCAGCCGTTGACAAAAAGAGACAATCTAAACAGTGTCATCTCTATTCTTAATCAAATTATCGATTTCGGCATTCAGAAAGAGACCAAAAATCAATATAAATACACAGATATCAACATCAAGCCCGATCTTACGGGTATGACTGCCACAAGCTACGATAACAAGCGTATGATCCTCGACAGCGGCTATGTGGAAGCGCTAAAGTACACAGATATCCTGAAAGAATTGCCTAAAAGGGATTTTCAGCGGGTAAGATCTTCTATCAATCCCATTTTTTCTAATGTTTACAAAATCGACAGTCTGGTCGTAGATAATGCGAAAATATACAGATCCAATTACATCCGAGGAAAGATGGGTCTAAAGATACCTTCGCTTCAGACCTATGGAAGTATCAACAAAATGCTGGATAAGCTGTACGCAACTAATAATTACAAATTTATCAACTACGATATCGTTCAGGAAAATAATACCAACTATTTAAAATTATACGTCACCGAAGATGACACAAGGCATTTCCTCAAAATCGGTCTTCATTACGATGAGATTTTTAAGACCGGTTTACTATTAAATTATTCTGCAAAAAGACTTCTTTTTCAGAATTCAAATCTGTCTTTAGATATTGTGGTAGGCGACAGTCCACGGTATTATTTCAATTATTTTATTGATAACGGCTATATTCCCGGCTTTGGTCTCTACTCTTCAGCAATGAGTTTTGACCTCAAAAACTCAGACAACAATACTTTGGAGACATGGAAATGGTTTAGAAACGAAGCCTACATCCAGTCTGTATGGCGCGACAAATTCGCAATGGGCGGCGGCGTGAGCTACGATTATTTCGAAAGCGACAAAAACGGACAGGACAAGCAGGACGCCAAATATATGAATCCTTACGTATTCCTGAAAAGCGACACGCAAAATGATAAAGACTTTCCGACCAAAGGATTTTACTTCAATGCAGAAGGAAAGATCGTAGACCTTTTCGGCGACGAGCTCGAGAAGAAACCTATTTTGGTGAAAGCGGATATCAAAATGAACTTCTACATCTCAAAAATGTTCACCTACCGTCTCAATTTATATGGCGGAATTACACTCGGTGACAATTTGCCTTCGTTTTACCAATACAGAATCGGCGGCATATTTGAGCAGAATATAGTCAACTTCAAGAGATTTGCAGGTTACCAATTCGGGCTTTTGAATGACAATAACATCTTTCTAGCATCAAATGACTTCCAGCTCAGATTTGGCAAAAATTATTTTATGGTCGGTAATTTCAGCATTGCCAATCTTTTCGATTCGATCAAATTTGAAGACGCTGTGAAACTCAATTACAGTTCTATTGGTTTGACAGCCGGATACAAGTCACCCTTCGGTCAGATCAAACTCAATCTCAGCAAATCGCTCAATAAACATAAATCAGTCTTCAGTGTAGTATTAGGACATTGGTTTTAACAATTATGATAAACTATTTCTACGAAAATACAGCAGAGAAAAAAATAGAGCCTCAGATCTCAGAATGGCTTGAGAACCTGATTACCGCAGAAGGCAAGAGACCGGGAGATATCAATTATATCTTCTGCGATGATGAGTATCTCCTCAAGGTCAATCAGGATTATCTGGATCACGATTACTTCACAGACATTATCACTTTTGACTACGTCAAGGGCAAGACGATCTCAGGAGATATTTTCGTATCTTTGCAGCGCATTTTGGACAATGCTTCTACTCTATCACAGGATTCCGAGGAAGAATTCAGAAGAGTTTTGGCACACGGCCTTCTTCACCTTTGTGGTTACAAAGACAAAACTGAGGAAGAACAAACCAATATGCGGGCAAAAGAAGATTTTTATTTAAACCAATTCAAAAATTTTTAGGAGCTATTTCCCGCTTTCCACTGCAATCTTTTTGCAAGTCCTTGGCTTTTCCCATCGCTTCTTACAAAAAGGATTTCCGTTGCAATCGGGGCTAGTTACACTTTCAGTTTTTAATTTGGCTACACAATGTTTCACGTGGAACATTTAATCAAAAAATTAAGATGATTACAGAAATATACGACGTCATTGTAGTCGGGGCAGGCCACGCCGGTTGCGAGGCAGCAGCGGCGGCAGCCAATTTAGGTTCAAAAACCCTATTGGTCACAATGAATATGCAGACCATCGGGCAGATGAGCTGCAACCCTGCAATGGGCGGAATCGCCAAAGGACAAATAGTGAGGGAAATAGATGCGATGGGTGGCTACTCAGGCATTATTGCAGACAAATCTGCCATCCAGTTCAAAATGCTCAATCTCTCAAAAGGCCCTGCAATGTGGTCTCCAAGAACACAGAATGACAGAATGCTCTTCGCAGAGGAATGGCGATTTGCCTTGGAAAACACACCAAATCTCGATTTCTTTCAGGATATGGTCAAGAGCCTTGTTATAGAAAATAATCAGGTAGTAGGCGTGATCACATCCCTAGGAATTGAAATCAGATCAAAAGCTGTTGTCCTGACCAACGGAACATTCCTAAACGGTCTTATTCACGTTGGCGATAAGCAGCTAGGAGGCGGTAGAATGGGCGAACCCAGAGCTTTTGGTATTACCGAGCAGCTTGTATCCCTTGGCTTTGAAGCCGGCAGAATGAAAACCGGTACACCGCCACGCGTAGACGGAAGGAGCCTGGACTACTCCAAAATGGAAGAACAAAAAGGTGACGAGAATCCTCAGAAATTCAGTTATCTGGACACGCCAAAACTCACAAAACAATTAAGTTGTCATATTGTTTATACCAACGAAACTGTGCACGATATTCTCCGCGAAGGCTTTGACAGAAGTCCAATGTTTAACGGAACTATTCAAAGTACCGGACCAAGATACTGCCCAAGTATAGAAGACAAAATCAACCGTTTTGCGGAGAGAAACAGACATCAGCTATTCGTAGAACCGGAAGGTTGGAAAACCGTTGAAATCTATGTGAATGGATTCAGCTCTTCCCTTCCTGAGGATGTTCAGATCAAAGCAATGCGTCATATTCCTGGCTTCGAAAATGTCAAAGTTTTCCGTCCCGGCTATGCCATTGAATACGACTACTTCCCTCCTACCCAACTGTATCATACACTAGAAACAAAGCTGATCCAAAACCTCTACTTTGCAGGTCAGATCAACGGAACTACAGGTTATGAGGAAGCAGCCGGACAAGGCCTTATGGCAGGTATTAATGCCCACAATAAGGTTCACGATAAGGGTGAGTTCATCCTTAACAGAGATGAAGCTTATATCGGCGTTCTAATTGATGATCTCATTACAAAAGGTACCGAAGAGCCATACAGAATGTTTACTTCCAGAGCAGAATACAGACTGCTCCTTAGACAGGATAATGCAGACATCAGACTCACAGAAAAAGCTTACAATTTAGGTCTTGCCAATGAGGAAAGACTCCGAAATGTTCAGGAAAAGATCAGTAAAAGTGATGAATTGGAAGCGTATTTGAAAGAAACTTCGATAAAACCTGGCGCAATCAATCCTATCTTGGAATCTATAGAATCTTCCCCCGTAGACCAGGCTTACAGAGCCTCACATTATCTCACACGTCCCAATATGACATTGGATAAGCTGGAGGAGATTCAGACTATAAAAGATATCACTTCTGCCTACAAAGAAGAAGTGCGAGAACAGGCAGAAATCAACATCAAGTATAAAGGTTACATAGAGAAGGAAAGGGAAAATGTAGCAAAACTTAACCGGTTGGAAACATTTAAAATCCCTGAGGACTTCGATTATTCCAAGATCTCCTCTCTTTCTACAGAAGCAAGACAAAAGATGACTAAAGTAAAGCCAGTTACTATTGCACAAGCAGGCAGAATAAGTGGTGTTTCACCATCAGACATTAACGTTTTATTGATTTATTTAGGACGATAATCAATAATGTTCCACGTGAAACATTCCAAAGAACAATGCATTTTCATTGTTCTTTTTGTTTAAAATACAGATTTTAAAATGAAAGTTAAAGACCATTTCCTCTCTAAGGAAGAATTCGAATTGATAGAAACAGAAACCAAAGGCGTCTTCAAAACCGCACCTGTTCCGCAGAATATCTCTAAGTATTATGAGAGCGAAGATTATATCTCGCACCATCAAGACACCGGAAGCATGAAGGAAAAAGTTTATAAATTTTTACAATCTTTCAATCTCCAGTACAAGAAAACAATCCTTATTGACAGAATCAAAAAAAATTCTAAAGTTTTAGATTACGGCTGTGGTGCCGGAGAATTCGTCAAATATATAGAAGGAGATTTTGAAACTTACGGATTTGAACCAAATTCTGATGCGAGAAATGCAGCAATAAAAAAAACCTCAAAGGCAAAAATTATTGATGATTTAAGTAAGATAGAAAATCACAGTCTGGACGCGATTACGCTCTGGCATGTTTTCGAACACATCGAAAATCAAAGAGAAATGCTGGATCTTTTCCACTCTAAATTAAATGAAAAAGGATTGCTTATTATTGCTGTTCCTAACCCAACTTCTTACGATGCAAAACACTATAAAGAATTTTGGGCGGCATATGATGTACCAAGACACATCTATCATTTTTCTAAATATGGTATGGAAAATCTGATATCAAAAAATCCAGATTGGAAATTACGGAAAATCAAACCTCTCCTACTCGATTCATTTTATATCGCTTTGTTGAGCGAAAAATATAAGAAATCACCTCTTTTTTGGCTAAAAGCTGTCATTCACGGAACGATTTCTAACGTAAAGGCACTTTTTAACACCGAATTTTCGAGCTTGATATACATTATCCGGAAAAATTAGAAAATCGATTTTTAACCTATTTCTGAAGGCTGATTTGTAGCAAACTTGTTGAAAATTTGTTAATAAATCTAAAATTTATAGTTTCCGAAAGATTTTCTCGTACAAAAAAATAAAAACCGACAAATCGCTTTGTCGGTTTTTATATTTAAATTGAAAAAATTATTATTTATTGATCGCTGCCACACCTGGAAGTTCCAATCCTTCCAAACTTTCCAACATCGCTCCACCTCCTGTAGAAACATAACTTACTTTATCAGAATATCCGAATTGTTTTACAAAAGCAACACTGTCTCCTCCACCGACTAATGAAAATGCGCCGAGCTTGGTAGCCTCTGCAATACTTTCACCTAAAGCTATAGTTCCAGCTGCAAAGTTTTCCATTTCAAAAACACCGATCGGTCCGTTCCACAAAATAGTTTTGGAATTGAGAAGAACATTGTTGAAGATTTCTCTGGATTTAGGACCAGCATCCAAACCTTGCCATGTTTCAGGAATTTCTCTGATATCGGCAATCTCTCTCTCCGCTTCATTGTTGAAATCGTCTGCTATTACCACATCAGTAGGCAGATAAACTTCCACATTATGCTGTTTCGCTTTCTCAAGAATTTCAATCGCAAGACTCAATTTATCATCTTCAACGATCGATTTTCCAATCTTGCCACCTAATGCTTTTATAAATGTAAAAGACATCCCACCACCGATAATTAAGTTATCTATTGCCGGCAGAATATTTTCTATAATTGTAATTTTTGTAGAAACTTTTGATCCTCCAAGTATCGCAGTTACAGGCTTTTCCCCAGATTTTAAAACTTTATCAATGGCAATTAATTCATTTTCCATCAGTAAACCGAAAAATTTAGTAGAAGGAAAAAACTGTGCAATTAAAGCTGTAGAAGCGTGAGCTCTGTGCGCAGTTCCGAAGGCATCATTGACATAGGCATCACCTAATTTTGAAAGCTGCTCTGCAAATGCCGCGTCGCCTTTTTCCTCTTCATTATGAAAGCGAAGATTCTCTAACAAAAGGATCTCTCCCGGCTGTAGTGCTGCGGCAGCTTCTATGGCCTTCTCTCCTATCGATTCTTCAACAAATTTCACTTCTTTACCAAGAACAGAAGACACTTCATTCAAAATATTTTTTAGAGAATATTTGTCGTTTACTTCGCCTTTTGGTCTCCCAAGATGCGTCATCAGGATCACAGAACCACCGTCAGAAAGGATTTTATCTACAGTAGGTTTCACAGAAACAATCCGTGTGTTATCTGTTACTTTCATATTCTCGTCCTGAGGAACATTGAAGTCTACTCTTACTAAAGCTTTTTTGCCTTTAAAATCAAAATCTTTTATTGTTTTCATATATCGATGTACATTTTTATTTACCGTTTTGCAGTCAGCTGTAGAGCTCTTACAGGCCAGCAATATAATTTAATTTCATTAAGGTTTTTATCTAGCGGGACGAAATAATCTTTCCCGCTTTGTTTTACAAATTTAAAACTAATTCCAGCCTTTTGAAAATTTAATTCCCAAAAGAAATCCACAAACTTATTTTACAATCATAAACAACTTCTTTTTCTATTTATAAAAAATAAAGAATGTAGTATACTGTTGTAGTGCGGTAGTATGCGGAGAAATAAAACTCAATTATTTCACCACACAGAATGGAGATTAATGAGTAACTTGTTAACATTAAATTTCTCCTGTCACTCAAAGGCTTACGAATGTTATCAACAAATGTTTGTAATTATCCGACCGTATAAATATTCAAAACTACAATGGGGATAAAGCGCTGCAATGTGAAGTAAAACTAATTTGAAAAAAAGAATTGCAGTTCGAAAAAATAAGTCCATTACAGAAAATAAGATGATAAAAAAAGAAATAGTTTAAGGAAGTTATCCACAGGTTTTCTGGCCTTTTCCAACATTCTATTGTCTTTTCTGTAAGTTTTTGCACAACAAATTATTTTAAATATATATTTATTTTTAATATGTTCATAATTAAATATTTATGTAAAAAATGCATGAGTTGATACCACAGAAAAATGCTGAAAATTAATAAAATATGTCTTAATTTTATGCGTGAAATAAAAAAGTAAATCAATTAAAATGAAAAAGATTGCAATAGCAGCAGACCACGCCGGTTTCGAGTACAAAGAACTGATAAAAAAACACCTCGAGGGAAAATATGAAGTACAGGATTTCGGAACCTACTCTACTGATTCCGTGGATTATCCGGACTTTGTACATCCAGCCGCAACGTCTGTGGAAAACGGCGAAAACGAATTGGGAATCCTGATTTGCGGAAGCGGAAACGGTGTCCAGATCACTGCAAACAAACATCAGAAAATACGCTGTGCACTTTGTTGGATGCCAGAAATTGCTACTTTGGCGAGACAGCATAATGATGCGAATATGATGTCGCTTCCCGCGAGATTCATTGCCAAGGAATTTGCATTCGAAATTGTAGACAAATTCCTGACGACAGCTTTTGAAGGCGGCAGACATCAAAATAGAGTTGATAAAATTGCATTTTGCTAAATATAAAAAGCCTGTAATTGATAAGATTACAGGCTTTATTTTTAAAGTTATATCTTTGCAACGCATTTCACAGAGAAAGTTCTTTCTCACGAAACCATAAATTAATACAAAGGTTTCCCAAACTCCCCTATTTTATTTTATCTTTATTGATGATTAATTATTGCGAATCTCAGTAAATTTTAAAATGATGAAAACTTTATTTTCTTTGATAATGATCTTTTGCTTTTTGAGTTTAAAAGCTCAGAGGAAAGATGATATTATCCATCAAATTGAAAATGAGATCAAGAGTAAAAATATAATCAGGAAAGATTTCCGTAAAGACACCAGTTGGAACGGCGGTTTTGAAAATGTCGCGGTCTATCTGAAAAACAAAACACCAGTGCTCATCGAAAAAATTGAAAAGCAGGTGATTCATCAATATCTAACTAATGGCGATGAAAAAGATGAAGCTACCATCATCTCGGCAAAATTTTATATTATAAACTGGAAAAAAAACCAATATGTACGGGTAGGAAATATCCATTATCTTGGAGATCAACATACTCCGAAAACGGAGAGCATAAAAACAATGAAAGAGGATTTCATATTTGATTATCAAAAAAGTGAAATTGAATCCCTTATTAAATTAAAAAATTAAATGAATAACAAAAAAATACATCTCATAAAAACGAACAGAAACTTCTGGATTTAGGAAGAACTTTAATTTTTTAGATGGGGTGAAATAGTACTTTGTATGATGAAATCTTTATTTTCTTTTTTGATGGTTTTTTCTTTTCTGGGTTTATCAGCACAGGAAAAAGATACGGATGGCGATGGAGTTTTGGATAAAGATGACGCTTGTCCAAAAATAAAAGGTGTTAAAAAATATCTTGGTTGTCCAGACCCAACAAAACCGGATTGTACAGAATTTAAGAAAGAGAAAAAACTATTATTTGATAAATTTAAGAAAGAATCTCAATCAGTTGATTACTCGAAACTTCCCGACATTATTTTTTCTGAAATCGATTTTAAAAAGTTTAAAAATCATAATCTTTTAATTAGCCTGGAAAATAAGAAGGGATATGAATGTGGAGTTCCTTTTATGTATGAATGTAGAAGTGATTACAATGTCATAAATCCAAATTTTTCTTCTTCTGATTTTATGAGTGAAAAAATGATAAAATCTTTCAGAGAAAAAATCGATGCAAACTTAATTCCGGTGTTAGCAATTAATAACTTTGATTTTGGAATGAATTTGCTTTCACAAGATTTATTTGAAGATTGGGAAGAACGAAAAGACTTTAGGTATTTCAAAATCATTAGAGAATCTGCTTCTAAAGCAAAAATTTTATACAAAAGTAGAGAACAAGAAATGTATTATTTCCCCAATAATAAATATGAACTGAACATTGAACAGGCAGATAATTTGATGTTTGATTTCAAAAATGAATTAGGAAATTTGGTGATTGTTGAGATTTACTATAACAAAGACAATAACCCACAAACACTTAGATTTCAATATAAAAATAGTAAATGGATTTTACTATAAACAAATAGAAAACAATGAATAACAAAAAAAATACATCTCATAAAAACGAACAGAAACTTCTGGACTTAGGAAGAACAATCCTTCGTTTTATGAATCAGAACACATCTAAAATCTACAATTACAAACAGATTGCAGATGGGATAGATTACAAAAATCCTAGACAAAGAGAAATGGTCATTCAGGCATTGCACAAATTGCAGGCGACTCAGAAAATCAAAGAAACTGAGAAAGGAAAATACATCGTCAATGTCAATATTGAGGGAACTTTGACGGGAATCATAGATTTCAACCAATCCGGAAATGCTTATGTAAAAGTAGACGGAATGGCCGATGATATCTTCGTACATCAGAAAAATGTCAAAGATGCGCTGCAAGGTGACAAAGTCCTTATGGTGACGTATAACTTCAAAGGTAAAAAAGTCGAAGGTTCAGTCGTCGAAGTATTGGAGCGCGCCAAAGATACTTTTGTAGGCGTTTTCCAAAAGATTGCGGAAAAGGATTTCGGATTTGTGGTTTTTGATAAGAAAACGATGAACACGGATATGTTCATTTCCAAAAATCATTTCAATGGCGCAGAAGACGGCGACAAAGTGGTGGTGAAAATGCGTGAGTGGCGCCCGGGAAGCAAAAATCCGGAAGGCGAAATTGTCACCGTTCTGGGAACGCCTGGTGATCACGAAACCGAGATCCATTCCATACTTGCAGAATATGGTTTGCCATACAATTTTGAACCGGAAGTGGAGCACGACGCAGACCAGATCGACAGAAGTATCAATGATGAAGAAGTCGCCAAACGTTGGGATATGCGTGGCATTTGCACCTTTACTATTGACCCGAAAGATGCAAAAGACTTCGATGATGCGCTATCCATCCAAAAATTAGAAAATGGATTGTGGCAAATAGGCGTTCACATTGCAGACGTTTCGCATTACGTGAAACCTGGGACAATTTTGGATGATGAAGCATATAAAAGAGCAACCTCGGTTTATCTTGTCGATAGAGTAGTGCCGATGCTTCCCGAGGTTTTGAGTAATGACGTTTGCTCACTGCGACCAAATGAAGATAAATTCACATTCTCAGCGGTTTTTGAGCTGGACGAAGATGCGAAAATCCACAAACAATGGTTTGGCAGAACAGTCATTCACTCCGACAGAAGATTTTCTTATGAGGAAGCGCAGGAAAGAATCGAAACTCAGGAAGGCGATTTGACGACAGAAATTCTTCAACTCGATAAATTAGCCAAAATCCTGAGAGCCGAAAGAATCCGAAATGGCGCGATTACGTTTGATAGGAGTGAAGTGAGATTTAACTTGGATGAAAACAGCAAACCGATTGGTGTCTACTTCAAAGTCAGCAAAGATTCCAACCATTTGATTGAGGAATTTATGCTTTTGGCCAACAAAAAAGTGTCCGAATTTATTTCCTTAAACAAAAGAAACGAACCAACCGGAAACACTTTCATTTATAGAATCCACGATGATCCGGATCCGGCAAAATTAACAGCTCTAAGAGATTTCGTAGGTACTTTCGGGTACAAAATGGATCTCGCAAATACACAGGCTGTAGCGCAATCTCTAAACAGACTGTTGAGCGATGTCAAAGGTAAAGGCGAGGAAAATATGATTGAAACTTTGGCGATGAGAAGTATGAGCAAGGCCGTTTATTCCACAGATCCGATTGGGCATTACGGACTTGGCTTCGAATATTATTCGCATTTCACCTCGCCAATCCGCCGATATCCCGATCTGATTGCGCACCGTTTGCTCCAGCATTATCTGGATGGCGGCAAATCGCCTAACAGAGAGGAAGTGGAGACGCAGTCCAAACATTGTTCAGCAATGGAAAGAGTAGCTTCTGAGGCAGAAAGAGAAAGCATCAAATTTATGCAGGTCAAATTCATGGAAGACCACGTGGGCGAAGTTTTCACAGGTGTGATTTCCGGCGTTGCAGAATTTGGTTTCTGGGTTCAGATCCCTGAAAACGGAGCAGAAGGCCTTATCAAACTTCGCGATTTGATAGACGATTCCTACTCTTTGGATGCTAAGAATTATGCCATCATAGGCTCGCGGACAGGCAACACTTTCCAATTGGGAGACGAGGTCAAAATCAAAGTAGTAAAAGCCAATCTGATTGCAAAACAACTGGATTTCAAAATTGTGGAGTAGAATACATTATCCACACAGACCCATAGAAAAAAGCTAAAGTAGGAAACCTTCTATTTTAGCTTTTTTATTTTAAATCCTGGAAAGTAACTGGTTTAATTTTTCAAGTTTAAATTCTCTGATGACATTAATTAAAAAGTAAAATGTATTTTTGTTTCTCTCTTTCACAAGATACATTTTGCTTTTTACAAAAAATTAAGAATGTTCGAACTCATTTTATACGCTGTCGGATTAGGAATCATGCTGAGTCTGGTCTTCATCGGACCCATTTTTTTCCTGCTGATAGAAACCAGTTTTACCAGAGGGCCCAGGCACGCTTTGGCATTGGATTTTGGCGTAGTTTCTGCCGATCTCCTCTGCATCATTGTCAGCTATTATGCCAGCGCCGATCTCGTAAATCTGATAGACAAACACCCGGGTTTTTACCGCATTTCCGCATTTCTCATTCTCATCTATGCCATTTATATGATTCTCTCCAGAACCAAAATGCATCTGGATGGCGAAGAAAAACTGATAGATCAGAACTATATCAAGACATTTCTCAACGGGTTTTTACTCAATCTGCTGAATATCGGTGTCGTACTTTTCTGGCTCGTGACGGTCGTTTCCGTCCGCAATGCCTATCCAAAAGTGGAAGATTTTATCCTTTACATCGGTATCGTAATTGGCACCTATCTGTTGATAGATCTGGCAAAAATAGTCCTTGCAAAGCAATTCCACGACAGGCTAAACCAACGCGTTGCCAACAAAATCAGAAAAGGTGTCGGCTTTATCCTGGTGATTTTCAGCATCTTTATATTTATGCAAAGTTTCAAAAAATTCAATAAGTTCGAAGAAAAACTGGAAAAAGCAGAGAAGCAGCAGCCAAAGATAAAGTAGAATTTGGGCGCCTGTATCCGCCCTCCATTCCCGCTTTTTTGTGCCTTGGCTTTTCCCAGGCATACAAAAAGAGCTCCATTCAGGTCGGGGCGCGCTACGCAAAGTTGAAGATTTGTCACCCATACGCGTCATCACAAAAATACAATATTGTCATTCCGGAGGAATCAATACTGTTGAGATTTCATCGGAACGACAAAACACTCTATAATCTCCTTTCGTTGACGAGTTTTACATCTTTGCGAATCTTAAAATATTTTCGATAGTATAAAAAAATCTTCGCGACCTTTGCGTTAAAATAAAACCAACACAAATGCAAAACACCATTTTCCCAAAATTCCTCAGAAAAGGAGACAAAATCGCCATCATTTCCCCGGCTGGTTCTGTGGAAGAAAAACAATTGGAAAAAACCTTAGCCCTAATCAAAAGTGAAGGCTACGAACCTGTTTTAGGCGAAAATCTCTACACAAAATTCCAAAACGGCTATTCCTACGCCGGAACAGAAGAACAACGCATTAAGGATATCAATTGCGCTTTAAACAACCCAGATATTTATGCAATCTGGGCTTCGCGAGGCGGTTATGGCTGTCAGCATCTGGTTCAGCATTTGGATTTGAAAGAATTCAGAAAAAATCCAAAATGGTACATCGGCTATTCCGACAATACGGTCATTCAAAGTTATCTGTTGAAAAAAGGATTTGCATCCATCCACGGGCAAACTATCAAAACTTCCAGCTTTGGCGTGACCGAAGAAAGTTATGATTTGACGTTCGATATTCTGAAAGGAAAATATCCAGATTATAAAATCAATCCCACAGAATACAATAGAGTAGGAGAGGCTTCCGGAATTTTGGTCGGCGGAAATCTTGCTTTGATCTATGCACTTTTGGGCACAAAATATTCGTTCGATTTTCAGGATAAGATCTTATTCATAGAAGACATTGGCGAGAATTTCTACGCTCTTGACAGAATGATAATGAGCCTGGAACTAGCTGGTGTTTTCAAAAAAATAAAAGGACTCATCGTTGGCGGAATGACCAATATGGGAAAAGAAGGCGAAAACCAATATTACGAAGAATCCTTTGATCCTTATGTCAATCAGCAGATTGCAAACAGAGTTTCCACGTACGATTTCCCGACAGTTTTCAAGTTTCCAAACGGTCATATTTTCGACAACAGACCTTTGATCATCGGTTCAGAAATAACAATGAATATCTCCCGAAAAGTGACAGATATCCATTATAAATAGCAATTTTAGTCTCTTGCTCCGGATTTGGTTGGATAATGTAGTTTTCCATCTTTATCAATTATAACTGGAGCAGAAGTATTGATTGAGTTAATTGGATATTTCCAAATCTCTCTGCCATCGCTTTCGTTGAATGCATAAATATGGTTGTAACCGCCGCCACCTGTGTAAACTGTGGAATTAACTGATATTGGCTCTGCGCTATTTGAATAGATTGTTTTTTGCCATCTTGTGTTTCCAGTCGATTTATCTAATACAGTGATATTTCCTGAACTCGAACTTGCAAAAACATAGTTTTCGTTGACATATGCGCTGGAAGAATAGTTGCCGGCATTATAACTTTGCCAAACGATACTTCCATTAGATGTATTTATTTTATAAAGAAAACTTCTGTCTGTGGTGTAAAGGTAACCGTCAGAAATAGTCGGAGATGAAGCTTCGCCGGAACTTCCCAATACACTTCTCCATATCAGTTGTCCAGAATCTTTATTAATCTTATAAATACTGCCATTTCTGTTACTTATATATAAATCATTTTCAACAATTGCACAGGAAGAAGAATTAAAAATATTACCGACAGAATATTTCCATTTCAAATTACCATTAGTTTTATTTAATGCATATATGTTACCGTCATCACTTGCGAAATAGACTATTTCTCCGGAAACTTTAGGGCTGGAACTTACGTTGAAACCTGTAGTATATTTCCATTTAAGTTCTCCTGTTGTGGCATTCAAAGCATAAAAAATGTCATCATCACTACCGAAGAATACAGTATTATCTGAAACATAAACACTTGATTCGATACTGGAATTTGTTCTGTATTTCCACAGCAACCTTCCGTTAGAAGCGTTTAAAGCATACAAATAGTCATCTGTGCTTCCAACATACAAAACATTATCATTGAAGAAAGCTGTACTGTACTGAAAGCTTCCAGCTGGTGCTGAGAAGGACCATTTTAAAGTTCCTTTTTGGGAATCAAGGGCAAAATATCTATTAAATGCGCCAATAAACATTGTATTTTTTGGTCTCGCATATCGTACAACAGCAGTATATTTTTTTTCTTTACCTTCAGAATTAAAGACAGCAAATTGTACAGGATTAGAAAAGTCAAGGACAGAACCATTTTCAGGAACAATATGCTCACCGTTGTGCAAAATCTTTGTTTTGAGATTCGTTTTGGATTCTAGTGGAGGTAAGGTAACGAATATGGAATCCGAATTTATCTCAAAAGAAAATTCAGTCGGCTCGAAAGCTGTTCCATCTGCTTTTGTCAAAGTAAAAGTATTAATATCTGACAAAGGAGTTTCAATGTCATCATCGGAACAGTTGATAAATAAAAGTAAAAGAAAAACGGATAAAGTACAAGGTAAATTTAATTTCATAGTTTTGATTGTTATAAACACAAAATTAAACAAAATCTCTAAGAAATGGCGGACCACAACGACTTTGGAAAAATAGCAGAAGACCTTGCGGTCGATTTTTTGGTTAAGGCGAAATACAGGATTCTTGCCCGCAATTTCCGTTACCTCAAAGCGGAAGTGGACATCATCGCAGAATTCGAAAATCAAATTATCATAGTCGAAGTGAAGGCGCGCCATACCGATGCTTTTCTGGAGCCACAGGAAGCAGTTAACAAAAAGAAAATCAAACTGTTAATCTCAGCTGCCAATTATTATATCGAAAAAAATAATATTGATAAAGAAGTCCGTTTCGACATTATTTCTATCCTTCCCAACAAACAGAAAACTCTGGAAATCATCCATATTACGGATGCTTTCCAAAGTTTTGAAATATGATTTTTCAGACAAAATGATAATAGACGAATAGATGATATACATTGATTGTAAAATCTATTCTGTATCATCCTATTGTCTTAAGAGCCTCATTTATTTGATTTCAACACATCCTACGCGTCCGCCTGCATTTCCGGTTGGCTGCGTGTGGAAATCATCTACGCCGGCGTGGATTACGATGGCTTTTCCGATGATATTCTTGGAAGGGTCATCGCAGCCCAGACACCATTTGTCTGTATTGAAAACCAGCCTGGCGGTGCCTTCTTTGTTGGCTTCCAGATTTCCGATGTCGCCCATATGAAAGTGTTCTGTATCCCATTTTCCGTGTTCGTCTTTTTCGGGATTCCAATGGCCGCCGGCAGAAGAAGCATCTGTAGCACTGCAGTTTCCAAATTCATGAATGTGAACGGCGTGCAGTCCCGGTGTCAGTTTGAACACACTGAGGTCCATTTCAACCTTTCCTTTTTTCTGTATAAAAGTCGCAGTTCCCTGTGTCAGAGTTTTAGATTTCGGACGTATTACATACTGTTTTGTCGCTGTTTTGCAGGAAGCTAATGCAAGTCCGCCGATGAGTAATAAGGCAATGTTTTTCATAGTTGATGGGTTGAATATTTAAGATTTAAAGTTAACGATTTTAAATTCAACGCCATAAGAAAATGTTTTACGTGAAACATCTGCAGTTCAGCAGGAGAAAGTGACCGTTCGGTCAGAATTTGTTTCCAGATCCACACGGCTGAGATACCTTTGGATCAAATTAAACTATATGAACATTCACAGCAGGATCCTTAGCCTATTATCATTATTAATCAGTTTCAGCCTTTGGTCACAGATCAGCATTTCCGGAAAGGTCACTTTTAAAAATAAAGCGCTTAAAGATGTAAACGTCACCCTGAAAGATACTTATGATGGCGCAACTACCGATGAGAATGGAAATTACTCTTTTATCACCACAGAATCCGGTGATAAGATCCTGGTTTTTGCCGGCACTAATTATGAGGAAGTAGAGATTCCTGTAAAACTGGAAGGAAAGGATATGGTGATCCCCGCCAGTCTCAAAGCTGAGATCAATGAAATCAATGCGGTAGTAATCACTGCGGGAAGTATAGAAGCAAGTGATAAAAAGAGAGCTGCCACATTGCTTACGCCGCTTGATATTTACACAACGGCTGGCGCCAACGGCCAGATTTCTTCTGCATTGGGCTATCTTCCCGGTGTTCAGAAGGTAGGTGAGACCGAGGGACTGTTCGTAAGAGGCGGTACGGGAGCAGAGACCAAAATCTTTATGGATGGCAATCTGGTGAACAATTATTTTACCAATTCGGTTCCGGGTGTGGCCGGGAGAGACCGTTTCAATACGTCTTTATTTAAAGGAAATATTTTTTCAAGTGGTGGCTATTCAGCAATTTATGGTCAGGCTTTGTCTTCCGTTTTGATTCTGGAAAGTGTGGATCTGCCGGAGACTACGTCATTTGATTTCGGTGTTTCACCTATTTTCCTTAATGCCAATTATCAGAAACTTAACAAAGAAAAAAATGCTTCCTGGGGTGTTTCCGGCAGCTATTCCAATCTTGGATTGATGGGAAAACTGCTGGACTTCAATACGGATTTTGAAAAGTACCCGCGCAGTTACAGCTTCGACGGCAATTTCAGAATCAAAACAAAAAGAGGCGGTTTTATCAAATATTACGGAAGTACAGATGCCAATGAGCTGGCTGTAGATTCTCAAAGCAACGATCCCGGGTTTGACAGAAATCGGGTCAGCCTCAAGGGCAGAAATATGTATCATAACCTGTCGTACAGAGAGAAAGTGGGAAAATACCTCATCAATATCGGGACGTCTTACACCTACAATTCCAATGATCTTGATTTTGAAAGCATCACAACTGACGGAGAGGCGTCTCTGACAAAGATCAGCAGCCAGTCCAATTATATCAACGGTAAACTGGTCGTAGAAAGAAAAGTAGGCAGGAATACTGTGCGGGGAGGATTTGAACTCAATAATGCCAGCGAAAATACCAATTTCGGCTTTTACGAGAAAGATTACAAAGACCTGATCTCGTCTGCTTTTGCAGAGACTGATTTGATTTTCACTAATGATCTTTCGGCGAAGATAGGTGCAAGAGCAGAACATTCGTCCTATCTGGGCAAATGGAATTTCTCACCCAGAGCAGCTTTGGCGTGCAGGATTTCCAAACAGTGGACCACTTCTCTGGCTTACGGAATGTTTTACCAGAATCCGGAAAGCAAATATCTGATCTCCAACAATTTTGATTTTCAGAGAGCAGACCATTACATTTTTCAGATTCAGAAAAATGCAGATGGCAGGAATTTGAGATTCGAGGCTTTTTACAAGAATTATGATAAACTCATCAAAACATCTTCTGCATCTGCCGGGAGTTCTACTTCGCCCAGCAACCAGTACACGCAGTTTGCAGATAACAGCGATGGCAAAGGATACGCAAAAGGGATCGAGCTGTTCTGGAGAGACAAAAAGACCTTCAAAAGCATCGATTACTGGCTGACGTATTCCTACCTGGATTCTAAAAGAGACTTCTTAAACTACCCGGTTAGTTTAGCTCCCAGTTTCGCTTCAAAACATACCTTCAATGCGGTGGCGAAGAAGTTTGTGATGGATTGGAAAACAGGATTCAACCTATCTTACACCTATTCCAAAGGGCGCCCGTATTACGATATCGTTTCCAGAGACGGGGAAAATATGGTCAGAAACGAAGGCAAACTGAAAGATTACAGTGGCCTCAATTTCAGTGTCAATTATGTGCCGAGTATCGGTAAAAAAGATTCTAAATCATTTACAGTATTTGTTTTGAGCATCAACAATGTTTTGGGAAACAAAAACGTCTATGGCTACAATTATTCTGCAGACGGCAGCAGCAGGAGCGCAGTGAGACCGCCTGTGAACACCTTTGTCTTTGTAGGCGTCTTCATCAGTTTCGGAGTAGATAAGACGGATGATGCGATTAATAATAATTTGTAACCATTCAGTCATCAAAAGTGACGGTTCGGCGGAATAAAATTTAAACAGACCGTTGCCCGCTATATCTTTGAATCAGAAATTAAAACAAACAATTAAATAATACTACTATGAAAAAATTAATTTTAACATTCAGTCTTTCTTTATTGGGTTTCACAGCCTTTGCCCAAACTGCTTACGACAAAGCAATGACAGAGAAAATCGGTAAGATAATGGATCACAAAACGCCGGAAGAATTCACAGCCATGGCCAATGATTTTGACAGGATCGGCACCAAGGAAAACACGCAGTGGCTGCCGTACTACTACGCCGCTTTTGCCACCATCCAGAAAGGACGACTGATGATGAAAACAGGTAAAACTGCAGAATTGGATCCTGTTGCGGCACAGGCAGATCAATACATTGCCAAGGCAGAAGCACTCAGCCCAAACAATGCCGAGATCTATATTCTCAAAAAAATAACAAGCGGATTGAGAATGATGGTAGATCCGATGTCCAGATATATGCAGGAATCTCCGATAGCACAAAATGCGCTGGCAAAAGCCAAAGAATTGGATCCCGAAAACCCAAGAATTACGGTTCTTTTGGCAGAAGACGCCTATTTCACACCGGAACAATTTGGCGGCAGCAAAACAAAAGGTATAGAACTGTTCAACAAATCACTGGAACAATTCAAACTGTACAAACCAAAAACGGCACTGGCTCCCAATTGGGGCAAAGAAGAAGCTGAGTATTTTCTCAGCCAGAAATAAAACACAAAAACAATTATATTTTTCAATCATTCCTTCGTCATCTGGCGGAGGAATTTTTTTAAATCCAAAAGGCTGGATCGAACGGTAATTTGTGTTTTCGTCCAATCATCTTGTTTTAATGAAATACAAATTGTGTTTTAGTTTAAACAGGTAGATTAAAGAAAAAACAAGTTGAGTTTTGGTTTAATTGAGTTGCGGGAAGCAAAACCGTTTTGTGTTTCAGTCCAAACAGGTGGTTTAGAGAAACAATAAGTTGAGTTTTGGTTTAATCGGGTTGCGGGAAACCAAACAACACTGGCGGCAGAGTTCGGAAGTTTTATTTTTTTGTATTTTTGAGAAAACCTTTATCAATGAATATCAAACCGGTATTATTAACAGCTGGAGTCCTATTTTCAGCGGCAATTTATTCTCAAAAAATGACTTATCCCAAGGCGCAGAAAGGAACCCAGACAGACAACTATTTCGGAACTCAGGTTGCAGATCCTTACCGCGATCTTGAAAACGATTCCGAAGCGACTAAAAAATGGGTAGACGAAGAGGTGGCTTACAGTCAGAATTACCTTTCGAAAATCCCGTTCAGAGATCAGATCAAAGATCAGCTGAGAACCATCTGGAACTACGAAAAAATATCGGCACCGTTCAAAGAGGGCGATTATACTTATTATTACAAAAACAACGGTCTGCAGGCACAGTCTGTCCTTTACAGAACCGGACTCAGGACTAAAAATATTGAGGTTTTCCTGGATCCCAATCTATTCTCGGACAAGGGAACAACCTCACTTTCCAACCTTTCATTCAACAAAAAAGGAAATCTGGCAGCCTATTCTATCTCAGAAGGCGGCAGCGACTGGAACAAGATTATCATCATCGATGCTATTACCAAAAAGCAGATCGACGAAACCATCGTGGATGTCAAATTCAGCGGGATTTCCTGGAAAGGTGACGAAGGATTTTACTACTCAAGTTATGACAAACCGAAGGAAGGAACCGTTTTGTCTGGGATGACCGATAAGCACAAGGTTTATTACCATAAATTAGGGACTAAGCAGTCTGAAGATCAATTGATTTTCGGAGGCGAAAAGACGCCTAGAAGATACCTTTCTGCAGGCGTTTCGGAAGATCAGAGATTCCTGATTATTTCCGGAGCCAACGCGACCAACGGCAACGAATTGTACGTCAAAGATTTGAAAAACGGCGGCGATTTTGTTCAGATTAATAAAGGTTTTGACATCAATGCCGATATTGTGGACACGCAGGGCGACGAGCTTTTCATCTTCACAGACAAAGATGCGCCGAATATGCGTCTGGTAAAAGTGAGCATCAAAAATCCAAGTCCTGAAAACTGGAAAGATGTGATCCCGGAGACGGAGAATGTACTGGGAATTACCAGTGGTGGCGGCTATTTCTTCGCAACGTATATGAAGGATGCGATTGACATTGTAAAGCAATTTGATAAAACGGGAAAACTCATCAGAGAAATTGCATTGCCCGGAAAAGGGAATATTTCAGGATTTGGAGGGAAGGAAAAAGAGAAAGATATCTATTATTCTTTCACCAATTATATCACGCCGGGAACGACTTATAAGTTTAATGTAGACAGCGGGAAATCGGAAATTTATCAGAAACCTGAAGTGAAATTCAGTCCGGAAAATTATGTCTCAGAGCAGGTTTTCTATACTTCAAAAGACGGAACCAAAATTCCGATGATGATCAATTATAAAAAAGGAACCAAACTGGACGGTAAAAACCCAACCATTCTATATTCTTACGGCGGTTTCAATATCAGTTTGCAGCCAGCATTTTCTGTTGTGAATGCCATCTGGATGGAAAACGGCGGCATCTACGCAGTACCAAACATCCGTGGCGGTGGCGAATATGGCAAGAAATGGCACGATGCGGGTACAAAACAACAAAAGAAAAACGTGTTTGAAGACTTCATCGCGGCCGGAGAATATCTGCAGTCGAAAGGTTACACTTCGAAGGAATATATGGCGCTTTCCGGCCGTTCCAACGGTGGACTTTTGGTGGGTGCCACGATGACGATGCGACCAGACTTAGCAAAAGTAGCTTTCCCGGGCGTGGGCGTTTTGGATATGCTGAGGTATAACAAATTTACGGCTGGCGCTGGTTGGTCCTACGACTACGGAACTGCTGAGGACAGCAAAGAAATGTTTGATTATCTGAAGTCATATTCGCCCGTTCACCAGGTGAAAGCAGGAACGTGCTATCCTTCGACGATGATCATCACCAGTGATCACGATGATAGAGTAGTGCCGGCGCATTCTTTCAAATTTGGGGCAGAACTGCAGGAGAAACAGGCTTGCAGCAATCCGGTTTTACTAAGGATCGAGAAAAATGCAGGTCACGGCGCAGGACGATCTACAGAACAGGTGATTGGCGAAAATGCTGACTTATTGAGTTTTGCTTTGTTTGAAATGGGAATTAAAGCTTTGAAGAAATAATAAAGTTCATTAATTGAACCATAAATCCCGGAAATTGTTCCGGGATTTTTGTTTTGGACAAGATTTTGATAAATTGCAATTCATAACCTTAAAAATTATTAATGATGAAAACAAATTTCACAATCATCGGACTGGTTGCAATCTCTCTTATGGCCTGCAAGAAGAACGAAGACAGCAAAATGATGAAGCAGACCTACGCGACCGATTCTGCCACAGCAGGCACAAATAATGCTGTCGACAGCACTTCAGCAAATACAACATCCGGAGACCAGATACCACAAATTTCCTACGCGTACAAAGCCACAGACGGGAGCCGTGCAAAAGCCACCTTTGACAATAACGGCAAATCTAAAACCGTCACCCTGGAAGCTAATAATATGAAGTATGTTCTGGATTTCAAAAAAGCAACCGCAACAGGTGAACTTTACGAGCGGAACAGTATTTCTGCTGAAACTACGCCAGATTCTTTATTTATTTCGCAGGGAAATCAGGTGATTCATTTGGGGAAGGAGAAATAGTTATTTGAAATAAATCATAAAAAATCCCGAATTCTATTGAGTTCGGGATTTTTAATTTATATCGATTTCTGATTAAATCTTAGAAAGCAAATTCCTAAAACTTGTTTTCTCATCAATGATTCTTCTCAAATCAGCAACAGGAACTCTCTCCTGCTTCATTGTGTCTCGATCTCTGATGGTTACGGTATTATCTACCAAACTGTCGTGATCGATCGTGATACAAAGTGGCGTTCCAATTGCATCTTGTCTTCTGTAACGTTTCCCAATCGCATCTTTCTCTTCGTAGAACAGGTTGAAATCATACTTAAGGTCGTTGAAGATCGTCTCAGCGTATTCTGCCAAACCATCTTTTTTCATCAATGGAAGAATTGCTGCTTTTACCGGAGCCAAAGCTGGTGGCAAACTTAAAACAGTTCTCTCAGAGCCATCTTCCAAAACTTCATCCTTAAGACAAGTAGAGAACAAAGCCAGGAACAATCTGTCCAAACCAACCGAAGTTTCCACAACGTAAGGCACATAATTCTCATTTCTTTCCGGATCAAAATACTGTAATTTTCTACCGGAATGTGTTTCGTGAGCCTTCAAATCAAAGTCAGTTCTACTGTGGATTCCTTCCAGTTCTTTGAATCCGAATGGGAAATTAAACTCAATATCAGCAGCAGCATTTGCATAGTGCGCCAATTTCTCGTGGTCGTGGAAACGGTAATTTTCAGAACCCAATCCAAGAGCCAGATGCCAGTTAAGACGTTTTGTTTTCCAGTTTTCATAGAATTCCAATTCCGTTCCTGGCGGTACAAAATATTGCATTTCCATTTGCTCAAATTCTCTCATTCGGAAGATGAACTGTCTTGCAACAATCTCATTTCTAAATGCTTTTCCGATTTGTGCAATTCCGAAAGGCAGTTTATGTCTTGAAGTTTTTTGAACATTCAGATAATTTACAAAAATCCCCTGAGCGGTTTCCGGTCTTAAATAAAGATCAGTCGCTGTGTCAGCAGAAGCACCCAATTTGGTCCCAAACATCAGGTTGAATTGTCGCACTTCCGTCCAGTTTTTAGAACCTGTATCGGGATCAGCAATTTCCAATTCTTCGATCAGAGATTTTACATCAGCAAGATCTTCGTTTTGAAGGGATTTGCCAAGTCGAGACAGAATTGAAGCCCTCTTTTCACGATATTCCAAAACTCTTGGATTCGTAGCTACAAATTCGGCTTTATCAAAAGCATCACCAAAACGCTTGGCTGCTTTTTCTATCTCTTTATTTTCTTTATCCTCAATTTTCGCGCAATAATCCTCGATCAAAACATCCGCACGGAATCTTTTTTTAGAATCCTTGTTGTCAATCAAAGGATCGTTGAACGCGTCCACGTGTCCGGAAGCTTTCCAGATCGTTGGGTGCATAAAGATGGCAGAGTCGATGCCCACGATGTTTTCGTTCAGCTGAACCATCGCTTTCCACCAGTATTGTTTGATGTTATTTTTCAGTTCCGCACCGTTTTGTCCGTAATCGTAGATCGCAGAAAGTCCATCATAGATCTCAGAACTTGGGAAAATAAAACCATATTCCTTTGCGTGAGAAATCACTTTCTTGAAAACATCTTCTTGCTTTGCCATATTTAGTTTAATTGAAGTGCAAAAATAAGGAAAATTTAGGTAAAATTTAACAAGACATTTTGGAGCCGGGAACCTGCACTCCGCTGTATCTTTTTGGCCTCACGTTTTGCCCGGCTGAGGTTCGGTTACGCCATGCAAAAAAGGATGCCGTTACCATGGTAAGTTTGCAATACAATAAATAGATTAATAACTTGGTTGAAAAAATTAACCAC
>JAZBLF010000019.1:0-37990 GCA_037033105.1 Bacteroidota bacterium | reverse complement strand
CCTCATCGGTTTGAAATTCATTAATTTTTAGTTCTTTTTCGAATAAAATATTCCGGATATAAGTAGATAATTTTAGCGGATATTTTTCTTTTTTTTGTACTAAAATATCATATTCAGTATTGGTCATTCTGATTGAAATTACTTTATTCAATTTTTTATTTTCTTTGGTCTTCAAACCGCCTTTCCTACCTAGTTCCTGGAAATATTTTTTTTTCTTTTCCCGAGCAATTTTGGCTTCGTTTTCTTTGGTAGCTTGGTTTATAAATTCTTGTAAAAAGTCTTTTTCCATTGTGTTAATTATAGCGTATTAAAAAAACATTTCTGACGATAGGAAGAAATCAAAAATTCCAATTTTACAATCAGCGGCTACGCTTATTGTAAACCTTGGGTACTTTTTGCACTAACTACCCACCGTTTTGTACCTTTGCTTATTTTACCAAGGTTATTCTCTTAATACCTTTATCTATTTTACTCAGGTATTTTAAAGACAACCTTGTGTTATTTCACTCACCTTCTTCTAAGCTTTACCTGTCTTTCATTTGATGGATTTTTATGAATCAACCAATCATTCAGGTCTTTAAAATCTGAATACAAAACCCGACAATCTTCTGCGTTTTTATTTTCACTTTTAATCATTTCAACTGCACGATTTCCAGCTTCATCATTGTCAAAATAAAGTTCAATATTCTCGTAATCTTTGAGTGAATTCTTAATATTAGAAATCATCGAAACTGAATTCAAAATGATGTAATCGGAAGGTCTTTTTTCTAAAAAGATTTCTACATTTTTAAAGGAAAGAAAATCGAAAAAGCCTTCGAAAATTCGAAGTGAATTTGAGTCGCTTTCTATACTAGTGATGTCTTTTTTACCTAAGCAAATTTTAGAATATTTATTACGAATTTCATAACCGCCTGAATCGTTCTTGAAACCAATTCCGAAGTAGTTTTTGTCATTCATCTGATAATGGATTTCCTTTAAAAATTCAGTTTGATTCGCAACTTTTCTTTCATTTAAGTATTCTAAAAGGGCTGGATGCTTAATCTCTTTTGAGTCAAGAATCTCATAATTTTTTCTTAGGTCTTGAAACTTCTGATTAGGAATAATTTGCTTTTGAAAAGAAGAAAAGCTTTGACTTTCTGCCCAAATTAAAATTTCACTTGTAGTTTTGTTCAGATATTTTTTCAACAGATCTACGTTAGTTCCGCTAACCCCTTCTGAAAATAAGTACCAATAGTTTAGACTTTTATTAATTTTAAAAGAGGCTTGGGATTCGTTGGCGAAAGGATTGAGATACCAAGCTTCTTTTTCATTTTGTTTAGTTGGAAGGTGTCCGAGAGAAAGGAGGACCTCTTCCAACGGGATTGTATTTAATTGTTTGCAATTCATAGCTGTAAATTTTCCGTGTTTTGGGTGAGATATTTTTTGTTGAGTTGTTGAAAAAAATTTGTAACCTATTGATTTAATAACATTTAATCACTCAACAAATGCTCAACAATTCAACAAACTAGAGGTTTTACCCTCAACAAATATTCAACAAAAATTGAAGTTTAAAAGTTTGTTGAGTAGTTTGTTGAGTTCAAAGTGTTTGATTTTCTTTTCATTAGCAATCAATTCAACATTTCAACATGTTTATTAAGAATAAAATCTTTTTTTATGGTGAAATAGCGACCAACTGAATTGTTTTGATAGAAAATTCCTGCAAAATCAAGGTCGTATCGGATGTAAGTCAAACCATTATTTTGTGGATTCAAGTTCCAAGTTTCCTTTAAAAGATTTCGAATATCATTTCTCGTCCAATAAGTAAGTCGAAACATTCTAATTATCATATTCAGCAAGTCTTGCGGAACGACATTTATTTCTTCATCAGTGTTGCTTTCGAAAAACTCGTAAAGCAATTCAATGATCTTAGATTCGAGCTTATTGTTGTTTTTGAAAACTAGTTTCTGAAGTGCTTTTGTTCTGATCTCATCGGCGGAAAACCACATTCGTGTTTTCTTTTCTGTTGAAAATGGTCTTTCTATTAAATACCGCAGAAAATAGGGGATTTCGGAAATGAGGTTATTCAAAAACTCGGTGTTTTCCGTTTTGATCGGATTGATTTTCAAAATCCAAAATCGGATTTCGTTTTCATCGATTTGAATAAAATTCTCTTCGTTATTGGAACAAAGAATAAACTTGGCGAAAAAATCGATTTCTTCTCTGTCTTTACCTTTGGCTTCGAGTTTATCTTTATTAGTTGTTGATAGATATTTCAATCTTTCGGTGATTTCCTTTTTGTCGAAAAAAACTTCATCGATTGCTACTAATAACATTGCTGCCCAATCGCTGTTGAATTGACTTCCGAACGAATCGCCTTTGATGTAGGTCATATTCAACCCGAAAATCTCTCTCAGCCACTTTATAAAAGTTGATTTCCCGGTTGCTCTTTCTTTGGACACCAAACATAGAATCGGTAGAATTTGTGTTGGAAATTGCAGGAGAATTTTCAAATAATCCAAACCCATTTCCAGTTGTTCACCGAAAATGTGCGCTACAAAATTTAAAGAAAATGGAATATTATTTTTTAAATTTTCCTTTTCTGATGAAGGAGCAAATGGAATTTCATTGTAAATATTATAGAAACCCTGAACGATTTGCTTATAATTTAGATGCTCCGGAATGCAACAGAAACCATCAAATTTTGGAACACTTGAAACATACATTTTTCCGTGATCGCTCACGATTGTTTCTCGATTCCAACGAACCAAAACTGAAGTTTTATCGCCAGAAATTAATGGCTTTTCTATCACTTTATAATAGGTGGTTCCAACTCGGATGTAAGGAATTTTTTGGCTCATCTTTATAGATTTTGGTTAGAATCCACATTTGCCTTTCTCGAATTTTTTCTAAAATTTGCTTCCGCTTCAGATTGAATTTCTTGTAGTGTTTTCTTCTTTCCTTTAGAAATCCAATCCAATAGTTCGTCCTCAAAAAAGTAAAGTTTCTTGCCATTTTTGTAACAAGGAATCAATCTTTTCCGCACAAGAGTATATACAGTAGGTTTTGCCTTACCTATAATTTGGCAAGCTTCTGCAATATCAATCGGAATTCTTTTCACGGGAATTATCGGAGGTTCTTTCCTTTTTACCAGAAATTTAATTTCGGCTATTTCGCTAACTAGATGCGCAACTGCTCGTGGCAGATTTTCAAATGAAATGTCATTACTATCCATAACTATTGTTTTTGATTGTTATGGTGCAAAGAAAAAAAGTGATTCCTCTGTGATCGCTATAAACACGCAATCACAGAGTAATCACTAAACATACACTTCATTTTGTGATTTTTTATTTTTTTTGGTAGTCTGTCAAGTCTTCTTGAATTTTGATATTACCTTTTTGAGGTTCATCTTTCAAATGTGACTTGATACTATCTAAATCAATATCATCTAGCGAAACAAATACAGTTTTTAATAATTTTGAAATTTCTTCCTGTTTTATTGGTCGAAAATAATTCCAAATATTCCAACCGAAATGATAAAGGTCTAGATTAGTTAATCCTTTGGTGTGGACAGAAATATCGTTAGTAAACTCTTCTTTTTTCGAATACAAACTTACGGCATTACAAAGTGCATCAAGACCTTCATCTGTCAGATATAGTGCAAATTCATTCCGGGTATATTCCAGCGCAACTTGCAGTTTCATCTTATGATTATGAAGCTTTTTTTCCTTTTGCATATTCCGAAGAACATCCATATCATATTTTTCTGGAAGCGTATCGGAGAAGTTATCTTTTGATTTTTCTTCATTTTGTATTGCCTCATCAAGAGAGTTTTTATTCTTGAAAAATTTACCGATATTCAGTTTCGGAAGAATTTCATTTAAAAGAACAATGATGATGGCATAAACTATAAACGCGCTACCAGAAGCAATCCAAAAAACGATGTTGCCAGAAATATGGGGATTGTTTTTGGAATAAACTTCTTGAACAAAAAGACCAACCACTGCGCAACAAATGATAACGGTAAAATATTTCAAAACAGAATCTAAGAATTTGATATTCATAATTTTTTATTGAAATTATTTTTTCAAAGAATTGAGCTGTATCGCCTGTGCAGCCTTATTTTTTTTCTCATCAACAACTTTTGCATAAACCTGCGTAGTTTTTACGTTCGTATGACCGAGCATTTTACTTACTGTGTAAATATCAGTTCCACTTGAAAGTTGTAGAGTAGCAAAAGTATGTCTAAAATTGTGAAAAGTTATTTTTTTGGTAATTCCTGCACTTTCAATCCACTTTTTAAGTGGTCGAGAAATCCAAGCTGGATTGGTCAAATTTTTAAATACCAACTCAAGCGGAAGACCAATTTCACCACACAGCTGTAATGCCTGCTGAGAAATCGGCATATATTCTACACCTTTGGTCTTTTTTTGAGTGAAGTTTATTTTTGCCCGCTCATTTTCAATTGTTATTTCTTTCCAGGTTAGTTTTTGAATATCGGAATGACGCAATCCTGTTAATGCTGAAAAAAGTGCAGCTCGTTTAAGAACTTCAAGTTCGCAAGGCGTTTCAACTAAAGTATTAAGTTCATCAAGTGTTAAATATTCTCGTCTAGATTCCTCGTGCGGAATCGCTTTTATTTTTGCAGAAATGTCAGAGGTAAAGTAACCATCAATAAAAGCTTCTTTTAATGCGGCTTTGAAAACAGAAAAATAAGTTGAAGCGGTATTCTGAGAGATAGTATTTTCCTTATTATTTCCACTTTTTGCAGTCAGAAGATATGATTTAAATTTATCACAGAATTTTATATTGATCTGTGAAAACATAATTTTTTGACCTCCAAAATCTTTGAGAAATTTAATGGAGCGATACCAATTTATTTGTATAGATTCAGAACTGTTTTTATGCCTCTTAGTGACTAGCAAATCAAAATATCTGACAAAATCCTCCTGAGATTTTTCTTTTTCTTCAGCCTTTATTGCTTCAAGCTCGCTGTAGAGTTCTATATTATCATATTCTTTTTGACGTAATTTTCGCAGAGAATCTGCGTAGAGCATTGTCTCCCGATCATTTTCGCTTTTGCAAACGATAATACCATTGTCATCCCTTTTAGGTTTAAATGAAACGGATTCTTGCGTTGTTCTTGCAGGTCTCTTCTTATCAAAATCTACTGTGGTTACGCTTCGGTTCAAGTATTCCCGAATCCTTTGAGCGCCATCTTTTCCGGGAACCATTACAGGATAACTTTCCAAATAAATAAACCATTCTTTTCGGAACTCGGCTTTTCGCAGTCTTACTGTAACTTTAGTTTTCAATAATTCTTTCATCTTCCTTCAAAAATTTTATCAATTAGATTTTTAGGGACATAAACGAAACTCCCAACTTTCTTTGTCGGAATTTTGTTTCTTTTAATTAGGCTTGTAACAGTTCCTGGATCAGCGTAGAATTTTGAACTAATTTCAGAAATTGTATAACAATTACCAACTTCAAAATTGGGTTTCTCAGGAATTTCCTCTGACTTAGCTGTTATTTCAACTGCTGTAAACATTTGTTCTATATCAATTTTGCTTACACGAGTGAGTCGCTCGCCCAAATTGATGGCAGGTATTTTTTTACTTTTAATTAATCTATGAATCGTGTTTTTTGAAATCCCAAAAAGCATTTCCGCTTCACTCACAGATATATAAGGTCGTGTTTGCAATTCAGCAATTTTAGAAACTGAGTTTTCTAACAGTGTTTTTTTTGCTTCGATTTCTTTTGCCAATTGTTTTTGCCTTTTCCCCAATTTTTCCGAGCAATACTTACTACAAAATCTGGTGGCAACTGTTTTTGCTTCAAATGGCTTCTGACAAAATTCACAAAGTTTAGGTATTTTAAGATTGCTAAAGCCCATAATTCAACTTTTTTAAATTTAAAAATATGCATTAGCACATTTAAGATACAATAAGAACCACATTGTCCGTAATTAAGATGCGGTACGAATGAGATACAAAATTACAACAAAAATCGATTAAAATCAACTATTATGAAAAAATACAAAAACAAAAAAAATCGCTGTAAACATTACGTTTACAGCGATTTGCTAATTTATTTCAATCGATATTAATCGATGATAATTGCTACTTATTTGACTTCTTCGAAATCTGCATCCTGAACATCTTCTGCTCCGCCTGCATTTCCTTGACCTTGCTGAGCGCCTGCATCAGCACCTTGGCCTTGTGCATACATTTCTTCTGATGCTGCCATCCAAGCTGCGTCCAGAGCTTCAGTTTTAGCTTTTACATCGTCACCGTTTTTAGCTTCGAAAGCGGTTTTCAATTCTGCGTGAGCAGTTTCGATCGCTGCTTTTTTGTCAGCAGACAATTTATCACCAAATTCTTTCAATTGCTTTTCAGTTTGGAAGATCAATCCGTCAGCTTTGTTGAAGATTTCAACTTCTTCTTTTCTCTTGTTATCCGCTGCAGAATTTTCCTGAGCTTCTTTTTTCATTCTTTCGATTTCTTCGTCAGAAAGACCTGAAGATGCTTGGATTTTAATAGACTGCTCTTTACCAGTTCCTTTATCTTTAGCAGAAACGCTCAAGATTCCGTTTGCATCGATATCGAAAGTTACTTCGATCTGAGGAACACCTCTTTGTGCCGGTGGAATATCTGTCAAGTCGAATCTACCAATCTCTTTGTTATCGTTGAACATTGGTCTTTCACCTTGTCCTACTCTAATGCTTACAGCTGGCTGGTTGTCAGAAGCTGTAGAGAATACCTCAGATTTTTTAGTTGGGATCGTCGTGTTTGCTTCAATTAATTTAGTAAAAACAGAACCCATTGTTTCAATTCCTAAAGAAAGCGGCGTAACGTCTAATAAAAGAACGTCTGTCACGTCTCCAGTTAAAACTCCACCTTGAATAGCTGCACCAATTGCAACAACCTCATCCGGGTTAACACCTTTTGAAGGTTTTTTACCGAAGAATTTTTCAACTTCTTCCTGAATGATCGGGATTCTTGTAGAACCACCTACCAAAATTACTTCGTCGATATCGCTGATAGAAAGACCTGCATCAGAAAGTGCTTTTTTACAAGGCTCCATAGATCTTCTTACCAAATCTGCAGATAATTGCTCGAATTTAGCTTTAGTTAAAGTCTTTACCAAGTGTTTAGGACCTGTAGCTGTAGCGGTGATATAAGGAAGGTTGATTTCAGTCTGAGGGGAAGAAGACAATTCGATTTTTGCTTTTTCAGCGGCTTCTTTCAATCTCTGTAATGCGATGGCATCACCTTTAAGATCTACACCTTCTTCAGCTTTGAATTCGTCTGCCATCCAGTTGATAATGACATCATCAAAGTCATCACCACCAAGGTGCGTGTCACCATTTGTAGACAATACTTCGAAAACGCCGTCTCCTAAATCAAGGATAGAAACGTCAAAAGTACCACCACCTAAATCGTAAACTGCGATCTTCTGATCTTTGTGCGCTTTATCCATACCATAAGCCAAAGCTGCTGCTGTAGGCTCATTGATGATTCTTTCTACTTTAAGACCAGCGATTTCTCCTGCCTCTTTTGTAGCTTGTCTTTGGGCATCGTTAAAATAAGCCGGAACAGTAATTACCGCTCTTGTCACTTCTTGTCCAAGATAATCTTCTGCCGTTTTCTTCATTTTCTGAAGAATCATTGCAGAAATTTCCTGTGGTGTATATTCTCTGTCGTCGATTTTTACTTTTACAGTATCGTTTGGCCCGCTTACTACTGCGTAAGGCACTCTTGAAACTTCAGAAGCGTCATCTTTGAAATGTGTTCCGATGAATCTTTTAATTGAATATACAGTTTTTGTAGGGTTTGTAACAGCCTGTCTTTTTGCAGGATCACCTACTTTTCTTTCACCGTCTTCTATGAACGCTACGATAGAAGGCGTCGTTCTTTTTCCTTCTGCATTAGGGATAACTACAGCATCTTTACCTTCCATTACTGCAACGCAAGAGTTGGTTGTACCTAAGTCAATTCCGATAATTTTACTCATTTTTATATGTTATTTTTTGTTATTATTAATTGTTATATCTCCCAATTCTCAATATTTGTACCACGTCAAAAAAAGTGACAAATTGTCACTGATAAGATTTAAACTATAATTTACACTGCGTAAACATTCATTACCTGTAGAAGATTGTAGTTTGCGGACCCAAACTAATCCAATGAATTTTATTACTTTTGAAACTATCAAAAACCCAGTAATGCCACAAGAATTTAATCCGCGCGATATCACCTGGCTTGGTTTCAATGCAAGAGTTCTGCAGGAAGCTATGGACAAGAGCGTTCCTATACACCTGAGAATTCGCTTCTTGGGCATTTTTTCCAACAATCTGGACGAATTTTTCCGTGTCCGGGTAGCTGGACTGAAACGTGCCATGGATTTTAAACAGAAAGTCCTCAGCGAATCTTTTTATGATGCACCTTCCAAAATTCTTCAGAAGATCAACAAACTGGTCATCCATCAGCAGGAAGATTTTGACAAAACCTGGAAAGATGTCCAACGTGAAATGGCAAAGGAAAAGGTTTTCATTAAGGATCATAAGCATCTGACGGAAGCTCAGAAAGAATTTGTGGTCAAATATTTTGATGAAGAGGTAGAAAGCAATGTGATTCCGGTGCTCCTCCACGACAGCAAACCGATGCCGTATCTTCGCGAAAAAAGCCTTTTCATAGGCATCGCGATGCGCCGCAAAGAATGGCAGTATGAGAGCCAATACGCCATTATAGAACTTCCTGTGACCGCCAACGGACGCTTTGTGCTGCTACCGACGGAAGATCCTGAACAGAAAGATGTGATGCTGCTGGAGGATGTTATTATTTACAACCTGCCGCATATTTTCTCTTATTTCGGCTACGATGAGTTTACGGCGCATTGCTTCAAAGTGACAAAAGATGCCGAGTTTGATTTGGACAATGATATCAAAACGACACTGGCAGACAAAATAGAAAAAGGTGTAAAAAGCAGAAGAAAAGGCAAACCTACACGCTTCGTATTCGATAAAGAAATGGACAAGGCGCTATTGGAGTTCCTGATCAAGAAACTGAACTTAACCAAAAAAGACAGCATCATTCCCGGGCAGAAGATCCATAATTTCAGACATTTTATGGATTTTCCGGACGTTTTCAAAGCGTATCACAAGCCGGTGGAAAGAACTTCATTCATCCATCCCGAATTTGCTAATAAACAAAGGGTGACAGATGTGATTATCAAAAAAGATGTACTTCTGACGTTCCCGTACCACTCTTACGACTCAGTAATAGACCTTTTGAGAGAGGCGGCGATGGATCCCGATGTGAAATCTATCCAGATCACGGCGTACAGACTGGCTTCCAGTTCCAAGATTGTAAACGCACTGATCAACGCGGTCAGAAATGGCAAAGAAGTGACGGTAATGCTGGAACTCCGTGCAAGATTTGACGAAGAGTCCAATCTGATGTGGAAAGACAAGCTGGAGATGGAAGGTGTAAAAGTACTTCTCGGAATCCCGAACAGGAAAGTGCACGCTAAACTGTGTGTGATCAAAAAGCGCGTCAACAATAAAACCATCCAATATGGATTCATCAGCACAGGCAACTTTAACGAAAAGACAGCTAAAATCTACGGTGACCATCTGGTGATGACCTCCAACAGGGCAATAATGGCAGACATTAATAAAATATTCTCTGCACTCAACAAACCGAAGATAGATCCGACGATCACCCTGAAAAGCTGTAAAAGCTTGCTTGTATGTCCGGACTTTATGCGGGAAAAGATCATCGCCCATATTGATAAGGAAATAGAGGAAGCTAAAGCCGGAAGACGCGCAGAAATGATCATCAAAGTCAATTCTTTGAGCGACAGGACGCTGATCAAAAAACTGTATGAAGCTGCAGAAGCCGGCGTGACTACAAAAATGATTGTCCGCGGGATCTATTGCGCTGTGAATCAAAAGGAGTTTAAGAAAAAAATCTACGCCATCAGTATTGTAGATGAATATCTGGAGCACGCCAGGGTGATGTACTTCTACAACAAAGGTGCAGAAAATATGTACATCTCTTCCGCAGACTGGATGACCAGAAACCTGGATTACCGAATAGAAGCTGCCACACCAATCCTGCAGAAAAACCTAAAAAGAGAGCTGAAACACCTGCTGGAGCTGCAGCTGGAAGACAATGTAAAGTCCAGAATCCTGGACAAAAACCTGCGAAATGAATACGTGGAAAGCAGCAGAACAGACCAGAAGAGATCACAGATCGAGATCTACAACTATCTCCGCAGCATGTGAATCCCAAGTATTTAGTTTAATTTAATCTTTAATCAAGTTCCCCAAAAATGATAATCGCCGCCATAGATATAGGAAGTAATGCCGCCAGACTGCTCATCAATGAAGTGAAAGAGACTGACGGTAAACCAGATTTTACCAAACTTAATCTCCTGAGAATACCGCTGAGACTGGGTTTTGATGTGTTCAGCAAAGGTGAGATTGGCTCAGAAAGAAAGGAAATGGTCATCAAAACGATGACGATCTTCCGGGAGCTGATGGAAGTCTACAAAGTGGAACATTACCGTGCCTGCGCTACAAGTGCGATGCGTGATGCCAAAAACGGACAGGAGATTATTGATATTGTAAAAGAACAGGCCGATATCAACATAGAAATCATCACAGGCGACGAGGAAGCGACTTTGATTTATGAAAACCACGTTGCCGAAGGTCTTGATAAGGACTTTGCTTATTTATATGTGGATGTCGGAGGTGGATCAACAGAACTCACTTTCTACGAAAACGGCGAGATGAAGTACGAGCATTCCTTTAATATAGGAACCATACGCCTGCTCAACGGATTGGTAACCCAGGACATTTGGGATCATATGAAAGACGAGATCCGCGATAAGATCAAAAGTAAAATCCCGGTTGTAGCGATAGGCTCCGGCGGGAATATCAACAAGATCTTCTCTATGAGCAAAACGAAAGACGGCAAGCCAATGCCTGTTTCTATCATTAAAAAATACCTGAAAGAGATGGAGAAACTTTCTGTAGAAGAGAGGATGCACAACTATCAGATCCGCGAAGACCGCGCAGACGTTATCGTACCGGCTCTTACCATCTTCAGCAATGTGATGACCTGGGCCGATATCAAACAGATCTATGTCCCGAAAATCTCTGTGGCAGACGGATTGATTCACAGTATTTACACGAAGATCTCAGAAGGAAAATAGGCTGTGCAAGATGCGGCGTTTTTAACTAAGAATCTATTATAGCAATGATAACTGTTGATTAACAATTACTCCAAAATACGCTGCAAAAGGCCATTTTAGCTGCTTTATTAAACAATAATTAAAGTTCATTTAAAGTTCTGAACCTGTTATATTTTTCATCTTTACGCCAATCTAAAAATAAAAGTAAGAATGAAAAACAAATACCTTTTCAGAGGTCTTTTGCCTATTGCTGCGCTCTTTCACGGCTTCGCTTCCGCACAAACTTTGGTTCACTACTGGAACTTCAACAACAATGCCTCTGTTGCTGCTATCACAACGCCAACTGTATCACTTCTGAACGGCTCTATCTCCGCCGTTTCTACAGGTACAGGAAACACAGATACCTTTATTGATTTCGCAGGCGGTACGGCACAAAACTTTAATATTCAGAATTTAAATGCAAGAAACGGCGATCCTTCCGGGACGCATTTTAGATACAATTTTCCAATCAAAGGAAATGTGCAATTTAGTTTGCCGACAACGGGATATAACGGCGTGGTTGTCAAATTCACGACCAGACGGTCAGGCTCTGGCGCCGGCACTCAAAACTGGTCCTACTCTCTGGACGGAACCAATTTTACAGCCTACCAGACTGTGACAACTCTGGATGCCAATCCACAACTGATTACGTTTGATTTTTCTTCAGTGACCGGTGTTTCCAATAATCCTAACTTTAAACTCAAAGTAGAATTTGCTACAGGTGCAGGCGGAAATGTCGGAAACAACAGATTCGACAACTTCACCGTAGATGCCAACCCAATCAGCGGCGCTGACACGACGGCACCAACCGTGACCTACTCACCGTCGAATAACACCAACAACGCCTCTACTACATTAAATCCTACCATCGCATTTAATGAAAATGTAAGACTCATTGACAATTCCGCAATTACAGACCTGAATGCTCAGAACCTGGTAGAATTAAGATCAAACAACGACGCAGGCAGTCCTGTTCCTTTCACAACGACTTTTGCTGATAATAAAATCACCGTCATTCCCACTGGCGGCCTTATTCCCAACCAGGCTTATTACTTGGCATTAAAACCGAATATGGTTGAAGATGCTAGCAACAACGCCGTGACTGCCGCAACCTCATCGTCTTTTGCAACGGCAGGAACAACTGTTTCTTTTGACAAGACTTTTATAAAGGTGAACGAAGATGCAGGAACGCTGGCCTTTAAGATTAATATCAACAATCCTTCAAATGCAACGGTTAATTTGGTGGTCAAGCCTGCGCCATTCAGTACGGCCGACAGCAGCGATTTCACTTTGTCAAATCAAACCATTACCATTACGCCTGCTACCACAAGTGTTATTGTAAACATTCCAATCACCGATGATACTTTGGCCGAGCAGCAGGCTGAATATTTCGTCCTGGGTCTTGAGAATGCAGTTGGCACTTCTATTTCCGGTGACGCGTTATCCACAGTTTATATTATTGACAATGATAAACAGGCGCCGATAGCATCCAAACAGATTGAACTCAATTATCTGGGATTCTTTGACCCTTCCGGAAACAACAACAGTTCTACCGAAATAGTAGTTCACGATCCTACAACCCAAAGACTCTTCACCATCAGTTCTTTGACGGATGTCTTTGACATTATTGACTTCAGCAATCCAACGGCTCCAAACGTCATCAAAACAGTCAATATGCTGCCTTACGGTGGTATCACAAGTGTGGCTGTGAAAAACGGAATCATTGCAGTAGCGTCTCCAAACGGAAGCAATGCCCAGCAAAACGGCTCGGTTGTTTTCTTCGATATCGACGGCAATTTCATTAAACAAGTCAATGTCGGTGTATTGCCGGATATGATTACGTTTACCCCAGACGGCACGAAGGTGATGACAGCCAACGAAGGTGAACCCAATGATGCATATACGGTAGATCCGGAAGGTTCTATCAGCATTATCGATATCACCGGCGGGATCCCGAATCTTCTGCAATCCAATGTGACGACGCTGTCCCTGGCGGTTTTCAATGGTCAGGAAGCAGCGCTGGCAGCATCCGGCGTGAGAAAAGTAAAATCTACAAGTACCCTGGCTCAGGATCTGGAGCCGGAATATATCGCCATCAGTGCAGACAGCCAAAAGGCCTGGGTTTCATGTCAGGAAAACAATGCTGTGATTGAGGTCAATCTAGCCGCCAAAACTCTCGGAAACATCTGGGGATTGGGACAGAAAGATATGAGTATTCCGGGCAACGGATTCGATGCCTCTGATACCAATGGTGAGATACTGATCGCCAACTGGCCTGTAAAAGCTTACTATAATCCCGATGCAATGGCTTACCTGAAAGCGGGAAGCACCAACTATATCGTAACCGCTAATGAAGGCGATGAGAAAGACCTTGGAGGCTTCAGCGAGAGAACTACGGTTGGCGCAAACACATATACTTTAGATCCAACAATATTCCCCAATGCATCTGTCCTGAAAGCGACTCACAACCTGGGAAGATTCCGCGTGACGAATGTCAACGGCAACAAAGACGGCGACAGTGAATTTGAGGAGATCCACGCATTAGGTGCCAGATCATTCTCGATCTTCAATGCCGATACGAAAGCCATCGTCTACGACAGTGGCGACCAGTTTGAAAGACACGTCGCAGCCAATCACCCGCTGATCTTCAATGCAGATAATGAAGCCAACGGTGCCAAAGCAAGAAGCCGCGCCAAAGGTCCGGAGCCGGAAGGCGTAACGCTTGGGACGATCAAAGGGCAGACTTTTGCCTTCATCACCCTGGAAAGAACCGGCGGCGTGATGGCTTATAACGTAACCGACCCTAATAATGTAACATTTACCGATTACAAGCATTCCAGAATGACGACGGCTTACGGCGGCGATAATGGTCCGGAAGGCATCACCTACATCGCACCCGAGAACTCGGCAACAGGGAAAGCATACGTCATCGTTGCCAACGAGATCAGCGGTACCTTGTCTATGTATGAAGTTGTTCTGTCGCCTACGCTGGCCAATGGCGACGTAAAATCTGAAAAGGCAAGCTTCAACATCTTCCCAAATCCTGTGAAGAAAGGAAATACACTTTATTTCAACAAAACCAAGAGTTACGAACTGTACGATATGTCCGGCAAATTACTTGGTAAGGCGCAAAATGCTTTAACTGTTGATACTTTAAAATTGGCTACAGGTGTCTATGTGATCAAAACATCAGACGGCGATGTGAAGAGAGTCATTATACAGTAACACAAGTTTTCTTCTTTAAATTTTCTTTTTTTTAAGCCTCAGAGTCCTTCTGAGGCTTTTTGATTAAACCAACACGTTGTCTCTAATTAACCTACATCAATGCAGATAAAATCCCAAAGCCGTAGATTTGTTATATCAAAAAAAATGAGACCGTTATGGAATTAGGAATAGGCATGTTCGGCGATGTTGCTTTGGACACCAAGACCGGAAAATACAGAGATGCAAGCGTAAAACTGAACGAAATCCTGGAGCAGGTAAAGCTGATGGATGAGGTAGGACTGGATGTCTTTGCAATGGGCGAGCACCACCGCGAAGACTACGCCGTGTCTTCTCCGGAGATCCTTCTGGCAGCTGCCGCCAGCATTACCAAAAACATCAAACTGGCAAGCGGGGTGACCGTACTGAGCTCATCGGAACCGGTGAAGGTTTACGAAGACTTTTCTATGATAGACCTTATCTCAAAAGGGCGGGCAGAAATATTCGTGGGCCGGGGCAGCTTCATAGAGTCGTTCCCTTTGTACGGCTATGATCTGTCTGACTACAGCCAGCTTTTTGAGGAGAAACTGGATCTTTTGCTAAAAATAAACAGGGAAGAAAATGTAAGCTGGAGCGGAAAGCTGCGGGCCCCACTGCAAAACCAGACCGTCTACCCAAGGGCTTACAATGAAAGCGGACTGCCCGTTTGGATTGCGAGCGGCGGCACACCGGAGTCTGTCCTGAGGGCTGCCACACTGGGATTGCCACTCATCGTGGCTATCATAGGCGGTATGCCGAGACAGTTCAAAAACCTCATCGACTTTTATAAGCAGGAATATCTGAGAGCGGGACACGACGAGAGCAAAATGCAGATCGCGATCCATTCCCACACTTTTGTGAGCGACGATCAGAACACAATAGATCAGTACTTTTTCAATTACAAATCCCAGATGGACAGGATTGGCAGGCAACGCGGATGGGCGCCCTACAGCAAAGACCAGTACGAAGGCGGCCGCAGCAAAGACGGCGCACTTTTCATCGGAAATCCAAATGAAGTGGCAGATAAGATCAATGAAATGAAAGAGCTGTTCGGCCTCACCAGATTTATCGGACATATGGATGTGGGAGATCCTGCGCACGATGTGATGATGAAGTCAGTTGAACTTTTCGGAGAGAAAGTAGCGCCGATGGTGAAATAATTAATAGATGTCAGACTCTAAATGTTAGAAGTTAGAGTTCTGTACTGCTATTAAGATTGAGATCTGACGTTTTAAAATAGTCATTGAAAGAGAAATCCTGAATACATATTCAGGATTTTTTTGTGGCCGTGAAGTCCGATTTTCAACTTCTGGCAAATATGATGGATAGGACGCTTGCAGAGGCACCAAAAAAGACACGTTTCTTCTTACAAAAACACACGTGTCTTTTGTTCAAAACACACGTGTGTTTTATAAGAAAGACACGTGTGTTTCCTTTCCGATTCTTTAGTCTCTTTTGAGAACCCTGCAAGTGTTATGGATAGGGCATCTGCAGGGGTGATCAAAAAGCACCCTAGCTTTTCATTAAAACCACCGTACGTTTTGCTCAAAAGCACCGTACGTTTTAAACAAAACCTCCGCACCTTTTTTTGAAAAGATGCGGAGGTTTTTTTGATATTAATAATATTAGTTCGGTAAAACGGTCTTGGGTTTCGGCTGAAACAGCGTCTTAATTTTCAGGGAAAATCAACGCCATTTATTCAGGAAATGATATGTACAAGTAGTAGTCATTAGGAATGTCCGGCGCCCTCATCTGCTTTTGGCGGTGTTTCGGTTTTCACTTCTTTGACTTCTACCACGCGTTTTTCTTCCTCGCCTTTGAGATAACTTGGCAGATTAAGACCCGCCATGTTGAAAAGATCGTTGAGCGGCGGCACAGTTTTCATCATCCCGGACACAAAATTTGCGGTGGAACTGTTGCCGTCTGCATTGTTGCCGCTGTCCCAAACGGTTACTTTATCGATCTTAATATTCTTCACAGCTTCCACCTGAGTTTTCACCAGTTCTGGCAATTTCTCAATTAATAATAACTGGAACGCACTGTTCGTATCGCCGCCAGCAGCCTGGATGATTCTGTCATACCCTTCTGCCTGCTTGGTCAAAATCTCATACAGACCTTTTGCTTCGGCTTCCATCTTAGCAAAAATGGCGTCTGCCTCTCCTTTTGCCTGCAATCTGATTTTCTCAGCTTCAGCCTGTGCATCGATGATGGCTTTCTGTTTGGCGATTTCTGCCGGCACCACGATGTTGGCCTGTTGTGTGGAACGCTCTCTTTCTGCTCTGGCAGTTTCCGCTTTTTGCTCGGCTACGTAAGATTCTTCCAAAGACCGTGCAGACTGTACTTTCTCAGCAGCAGTTGCTATTCTCAGGGCTTCAGCTTCTTTTTCCCGTCTTTCGGCATCGGAGTTGGCGATGGTGATTTTCGCTTCATTCTCTCCTTTTACGGCAATTGAGTTGGCTAGTGATGTTGCAATCCGCGCCTCTTTTGCTGCTTCTGCCTTCCCGATAGACTCATCTTTGCCGGCATTGGCGATACTTACTTCCCTGTCTTTTTGCGTGATGGCAATTTTGACATCGCGGTCTCTCTGCGTTTCAGCAATCTGCGTGTCCTTTTCTCTGTCGGCAATTGCTTTCCCTGTTTCTCCAATTTTGGTCTGCTCGGCTACGGAAATGATGGCTTCATTGATGGCTTTTGCTGCAGCTTCTTTACCCAAAGCCTCGATGTAGCCGGATTCATCTCTGATATCGGTAACGTTGACGTTGATTAATTTTAAACCGATTTTCTTAAGTTCTGTATCTACGTTTTTGGAGATATTATCCAGAAACTTATCTCTGTCTGTGTTGATCTCCTCAATAGTCATCGTAGCAATTACGAGACGCAGCTGACCAAACAGGATATCTTTGGACAATTCCTGAATCTGCTCCTGAGAAAGACCCAGAAGACGTTCGGCAGCGTTGCCCATTGTGTCCGGCTCTGTAGAGATGGCAATTGTAAATCTACACGGCACATCTACCCGGATGTTTTGGCGAGAAAGCGCATTGGTCAAATTAGCTTCGATAGAAATCGGTTTCAGATCCAGATAAGCAAAATCCTGGATGACGGGCCAAACAAAGGCACCACCTCCGTGAATACATTTGGCAGAACTGCCGCCGGTCTTGCCATAAATGACCAAAATCTTGTCAGAAGGACAACGTTTGTAGCGCGAGATCAGCGCCAAGAATGTTACAAATAATACGAATACCCCGACCAGAATCAGGATAAATGTTCCATTAAGCATTTCCATATAGTGTTATTAAATTTTTTCTACAATCAGTATTTTTTCATCCACACGCACGATTCTCACCAGTGTCCCGGAGGAGATCTCTTCTGTTTCTGTGATGGCCTGCAGCTCGTGACTGGTACCGTTTAGTGATACCTGCACTTTGCCTTTGCCGGATCTGGCGGCAGGAATCCGGAGATAGACTTCGGCAGATTTCCCTATCAGCTTGTCAATATTAAAGGTATTGTCCTCAGTCAGTTTCAGAATCTGCCTGATGACCACAAAGAAGATGATGACGAAAAGAATGCCTACGGCGGCAGCAAGCCCAATCAGAAGCATCTGATTTGAGATACTGGGATAGAAGGCGACACCTGTCCAGCCGAAGCCCATCAGAAAATTGATCAGATTACGGAAAGAGAAAAGCTGAAAAGGACCGTGAACAGAATCCAGATCTCCGTGGAAATCTGCGCCAAGACCGTCCGAAAGATCGGTGCCGATGATGGTAAAAATCAGCTGCACAATGAAAATAAGACTGGCAATCATTGCTACCCACCAGAAGGACTGCTGCAAAGTGCTCATCCCGTCTAAGAAATCCATCATAGTTTAGTTTTTTTAAAAATACATATTTCTTATGGAAAGTACAAAGTTTAATTTATAATACCTATAATTATTTCAAGGCATAGGTCTTCCCATCCAGCATAAAAGCCTTTGTACCTTCGGGATAATATTTGATTTCGAAATCTTCAACTCTTCTGGAAACCAGATAAGGACTGATGACGAAATCTCGGATTTTGTCTTTATTCTTATCTTCTCTCATCCAAAACACAACTTGATTGTGATCTTTGACGCTGATGATCTTCTCCTTATAAAACTGATGCACCAGTACTTCTTTCCGGTCATAATTGTAGGTGTTGAAGCCAATCCTCAGGGCAAAAAACAATAGTAAACAGAAGCTGATACGTAGGCAATGCCTGATAGAGAGGCCGTCTTTAACCAAAAATCTGATGCAGTAAATAAGGAGAAACAAAACGCTCATCTCGACTGTATGTAGCGAAATATTCCGCGTCATCAAAGCATCTAAACCTGAAAACCAATGGATTGCACCCAGCAGACAATTAATAAAGACATCAAACACTTGAAAGATGAAAAGCATCTTCAACCCTACCGCAATGGCAATTACCATCAGCAGAGACGCTATAATAATGACTTCTGACAGTGGAATAATTAACAGATTGGCGAAAACAGAAACAAAAGAAAACTGGTGGAAGTAAAAAATAGACAATGGTAAAGTGGCAATCTGAGCTGCAAACGTCATCGCCGAAATGCTGTAGACAAAATCTTCCAGCCAGTATCTTGGTTTCCTGAACAGTCTCTTGATAGGATCTGCCAGCCACCAGATTCCCAGAACAGCGACATAACTCAGCTGAAATCCCACGTCATAAAGCTGATTGGAATCGAAGATTAATATGATGAAAGCGGATAACGCTAGTGAATGCAGCAGATCGGGCTTCCGCTGCAGCAGTACCATCACGTAGTAACACGAGATCATCAGGCAGCTGCGCATCACAGAACTGCCGTAATCTATAAAGACCGCAAAACTCCAGATCAACAGTAAACTCAAAATAACCGATGTACTTCTAAACTTTACCGGAATAATCTGATTAAAAACATAAAGGGTGATCCAGAAAATAATCACCATATGCGAGCCGGAAATAGCTAACAGATGCACCAGTCCGGTTTGATTGAAATCGGTGACGGTTTCTTTATCCATCTCTGTGCGGTCCGACAGGATTATTCCCTTCAGAAACTCCTGAATCCTGGGCGAAAGTGGCGACTGATTGATTTTATTCAAGATTGTAAGTCTGGCCTGGCGGATATTATCCTGCAGAGAAACGGCGGTTTTTTTTGTTTTCAGTATATCATTGGGCAGGTACGCCTGCAGGTAAACTTCCTGCCTTGCGAGGTATTTTTTATAATCGAACTGGAAATCATTATGGATCGTTTCAGGCTGATGAATGTAAACTTCGGCATCATAGAAATGATTAAAGTCTAGTAACTCCTGATCTTTCGGCAGACTAAGAACCGTTTTGACCGGCGTAAAATCTCCGGTCTTACTTGACGGCATTGCCAGAATCTCTACGATGTAGCGTCTGTTCTTCTCATTGGAATTCAGTTTTCTACTGAGTTGAAAAACTATATTTTCTTTTTCTCCAACAGAAGGTATATTTTGATGTTGCGTATTCTGATAGTGGATGAAAATACCGATTGCAAGAAAGAAAAATCCTAAACAACAGTATTTTATTTTTTGGAAAAAGGCTTTCCTTATAATAATGGAGATTATGGCTAAGCCAGAGACAGCCAGCAGCAAGAAAACAGTTAGTTGACTGAATATCAAAAGTTCCTGACATACAATTCCCACTACAAGGCATACCAGCAATATTAATAAGGGCTGTTTTTTCATTGAAGGTCATTTGTGTTTTGTGTGTGTGTTTTGATTCTCGCAAATTTTGCAGATAAAGCAGATCTTATATGTTTATTCTCATATCATTACACTATTTTATTTGCTACCCTTTTTATTGAATCCAAAATGTTATCTGTGTTAAAATTAACTAAAATACCTAAACGTTTATCAGCCAATTTCAAATAAGTCAAAAGTTGTTTGTAATGAACATTTTCCAATTCTTTCACAGATTTTAATTCTATGATAACAGAATTTTCCACCAAAATATCAATTCTCAATTCGCAGTCAAAAATTATTTGATTATAAATAAGTGTGATTGGCACTTCAGAGTGTACTTCCAGCCCAAGTTCTTTGAGTTCGTAAATCAGTACTTTTTGATAAACTGATTCTAATAGTCCTGGCCCCAGTCCATTGTAAACATTAAAAATTGCTTTACTTATAAGATAGGAATGTTCGTTTTCTCTCATTATTGTGTTTGAAGATTCAACGAATGTAGCAAATCTGAACAATCTGAACAATCTGCGAGAACTTGAATGCGAAATCTATCTTTATTTCAGTATATCATCCGTAATCTTCAGATGATGATTGCTGTGAAGCCATAAGAATCTTAAAGTGGTTTTCTTATCAAAATCGCCGAGAAAAGGATGTGTGATAAAAGACTTTTCAGGAAGTTCTCTGATTGCTTCCAACCTTTTTCTTGCTAAGTTAATTAATTTTGTAATGCTTTCCCTGGTAGGGATTTCTAAAGGAAAAAACTGTTTTGGCGCTTTGATTTTCCCTCTCGGTATCAATCCAAATTTAAGGAACACAAACTTTTTGAGGCTAGCTGCGGGTTTGTAGTCTGCCGGATCCGTCATCGTCAAACCCTTCAGACTGCTGTTCAGAATCAATAATAAATGCTCCAGATGCCAGCCGACGGACGCCTTGGAAACTTTGGCATTTGTAATGTCGATTTTTGATAAGAGTGATTCTATTTTCTGAAGCTGATCTTCTATATTTTTCATCATTTTGAGTTTACAATAATTTCTGCTGCGTTGTTGCTGGCGCCGCTGCCGCCCAGTTTGAACCTTAGTATCTCGTAGTCATTCAGAACCTGATCCCGTTTTTCTGTATTAAGGATTTTATTGAGTTCTTTGACGAGATTTTCTTTAGTCAAATCGTTTTGAATCAGTTCTGTGACGACCTCTTTGTCCATAATCAGATTTACAAGAGAGATGTATTTGATATTCTTGATCAGGCGTTTTCCGATTTCGTAGGAGATTCGGCTTCCTTTGTAGCATACCACTTCAGGAATATTGAGCAAAGCCGTTTCCAGAGTTGCAGTTCCGGACGTGACCAAGGCAGCTTTGGAAGATCTCAGCAAATCGTAGGTTTTGTTGGAGACGAAATGCACATCGGCATCTGTAAACTGCTCATAAAAATCTTTTTCCAGACTTGGTGCGCCTGCGATTACGAACTGATATTGGGCAAACTGACTGCGGACAGACAGCATCAGATCCAGCATTTTGGTGACTTCCTGCTTTCTGGAACCTGGCAAAAGTGCAATGATCTCCTTGTCACCAAGCTTGTTTTCTGCTTTGAATTTCTGAATATCAACCGGCGCCAGCCCTTCGATTGCATCCAACAGCGGGTGACCTACAAAATGGGCATCTACATTGTGTTTCCTATAGAAATCCTTCTCAAATGGGAGAATGACGAGCATATCATCCACATATTTTTTGATGGTTTCCACGCGACCTTCTTTCCAGGCCCAGAGTTGCGGCGAAATGTAATAAACGACTTTGATTCCCAGTTCTTTGGCAAACTTTGCAATGCGCAGGTTGAATCCCGGATAATCTACCAAAATCAAAACATCGGGTTTATATTCCTGGATATCTTTTTTGCTGACCTTTATATTGTTGAGAATGGTTTTCAGGTTCTGAACAACTTCCAGGAAACCCATAAAAGCGAGGTCGCGGTAATGTTTTACGATTGTTCCGCCTTGGTTTTGCATCAGATCTCCGCCCCAGAAGCGGAAGTCGGCGTCCGGATCTTTCAGTTTGATGGCCTTCATCAGGTTGGAAGCGTGCAGATCGCCGGACGCCTCGCCTGCTATGATATAATATTTCAAAGTATGGATTTTAGATAATGAGCGTTTGAATGATAGATTTTTAAAATTAAGTTTTTTCTGTGAAATTCTTAACTTTGAACAAAAATAAATCATTTTGGTTTAGGGCGTGCGGGAAATTGTTTTGTGGAATAAGTTTCTTTTGCCGGCAAAGCCCCTAGCCCCGATAGGAGCGGCATCCTTTTTTGTCTTTTGGCAACTTCTCTTTTTTGGGGAAGCGGGAAGACAAAAAAGATACAGCGGATAGCGGGAAACAGCTCCTAATAATGTTTAAATAAATTTGAAAAATGGAAGAGATCATCAATAAAATTGCGGAAAGCGGACTTGTAAATTTTGACATTTCGGACCTTGTACCGAAGGGAAAAAGAATGGGAATCGACATCAAGGATTTTCTTTGGGAAGGACAGATTCTGAGGGAAAAAGATTTCCGGGAGAAGATCAAAAACATTGATTCTGAGCTTTATAACGATGCGTATGTGTACATCTACTGCTCGGAGGATGTGATTATCCCGCTGTGGGCGTATTTCCTGATCACATCTAAGGTGACGGATGCGGCGAAAAAGGTGGTTTTTGGCAACCGTGAGGATCTGGAAGTTCTGCTGATGCACAATGCGATACAGACTTACGATTTTTCTGAACTGCGAGACAAACGTGTTCTGGTAAAGGGCTGCAGCGATGAACTGATCCCCAACAATGCGTACGTGGAACTGGTAGAACAGCTGAAACCACTGGTAAAATCTCTGATGTTTGGAGAGGCTTGCAGCAATGTTCCTATTTTTAAAAATTAGATCTGGATGAGGCCACTTTACCGCGCCGGTTTTTTTGTATTCTTATTTATATTCTACTGGTTTTTTAGTTTTGATAAAGTGCCTTTCGGTGATGCTTTAGGCTTTGTCAACATGGCAGAAATGAATGAATTTACTGATAATACTACAGTCTTCGGTAAGTTTCTTTACACCAATTTCCTGATAGGTTTTAAGACTGTTATCGGACTGGAATCCATCCCTGCGACGCGCTTTTTTAATCTAATTTTTTCGGTTTTGACCTTGATTGTTCTGTTTTTCGGGTTGAGACTGAAATTCAAAAATGAACGGATGGCGTATCTGGGTACGCTGATTTTTGCTCTGAGTTTCACATTCTGGAAGCAGACAGAAATTATCGAAGTCTACACGTTCAACAGTTTCTGGATCGCAGTTTACATTTACTTCTGCATTCTCTTTCTGGAGACTAAAAAACAGAGATTTATTTTTCTTGCGAGCCTGATTTTAGGTCTTTCTCTGTGGGCTCACGTTCAGAATATGATGCTGATTCCCGCTTGGCTGCTTTTATGCGTCAGCGCTTATAAAAATCATAAAATCAATATTTTGCCAAGCGTTTTGATATTTTTCACATTCGCTTTTGGCTTATATTTCCTAGCTTATATCAACGGCTATGATACGGTCTCCGTTTACGGCTCTCGCAATTCGAATTGGGTAGAAGGCAGCCTTCAAAAGCCACTTTCTGGCTTTGCTAAGGATATTTTGGTTGCAGCAGGCTATCTTATTTATAACTTTTGGATCTTTACAGTTCCCGGAATTATTGTTATTTTCAGGAAAATAAAAGCCTTTCAAGATTCTCAGAATCTGTTTTACCTCTTTAGTTTTCTGGTTCCGTTTGGATTTGCGACAATCTATAATGTCTCAGACAATTATGTGTTTTTCCTCAATGCATATCTGTTTTTTGTGTTTTTTATAATTGAAGGATTGATTAATCTTCAGATCTCAAAACCCAGATTTTATCAGGCAATTATACTTTCAGTATTACTAGTTCCCATCTTTTATATAGCAAGTTTCTTTGCAGTTTCGCACACCGCGCCAGGTCAGAAATTTGATAAAGAAAAATCTTACAAAGGCGGCTTATCATATTACCTTTTCCCCTGGATGCATTCCAATATTGGGGTTTTAGAATATTATCTGGACGAGAAAACGCCTTCTGACAATCAGGATTTTATGTACAACAACTGCCAGGAATTTCTTAAACTCAGAAAAGACAAAAATACTTTGGAAGAAATCAAAAAGATGTAAGCAAAATTTCTATCTTTGATTCTAAACAAAAACATAAATTATGAGTTTATTAGACCTTATTACAGGAAGTACAGGCAACCAGGTTGCAGAGCAGGCAGAGAACAAATTCGGAATCAGCAAAACACAGATTATCGGACTTTTAGTAGTTGCAGCACCATTGGTAATCAGCTATTTAAAGAAAAAATCCGAAAACGCTGACGAAGCAGAGAAACTAAATGCAACACTCGACAAACACCACGACGGAAGCATCTTAAACAACCCTGCTCAAGCATTAGAAAGAGGCCAGGAAGGCGATTCTATCCTAAGCCACATTTTCGGAGGCGAAAAAGCCAATGTAGAAAACCAACTGTCCCAAAACACAGGAATTTCTATGGACAAGATAGGACCCATCTTAGCAATGCTGGCTCCCGTGATTATGGGCTACATCGGTCAGCAAAAACAGGCAAACGGTGTAACTTCCGGCGGCGGATTAGGAGATCTTCTGGGAGGCATTCTTGGCAATTCTGCGCAGGAATCTCAGGCGTCCAACAATCCCTTGAGCGATATTTTGGGAAGTGTAATTGGTGGCGCAACACAATCGCAAGGTGGCGGCTTAGGCGACATCCTTGGAAGCGTTTTGGGCGGCGGAAATCAGCAGCAATCACAACAAGGCGGACTTGGCGGATTATTAGGCGGACTTTTCGGAAAATAAATAATCACCTACAAATACAAATCGGGCCCGTAAATTTTACGGGCCCGATTTTTTTATTTCTCTTCAGTTTCCTTTGGTTTTTCAGCCTTCGCTTTCGCTGCTTTCGGCTTCGCTTCTGCTTTTTCTTTCACCGGCTTTTCCGCCACTACTACAGGTTTTGCGGTTTTTCTAAGTCTGGATTTCCCATAACTTCCACGCGCGATTTTTCCTTTGGTAGATTTTTGATCCCCTTTTCCCATAACAATTAAGTATTTGATTTTGACTAAATTACAATAATTTTTCCAAATCACCAAGAATCGGGGCGTGTCCCTAGCCACCGCACATCCAGCCGCACGGGCCGGGCTATCCGTTACTATCTTTTTTATTTTTTTCAGACCATTGGCTATCCAAAATCAAATCAGCCAAAAAAAAATAAAAAAGGATATCCACTTCTATCCCTCACGCGCTGCGCAAGTAACGAGATCAGTCATCAGAACAAATATATACCTAAAAGCGCACTTTTGTTCCACTGTTTTAGTTCATATTGCTATCTTTGCACTCGGAAATCAGACAACTAAATGTCTAATATCTAAAGTCTAACATCTAACATCTAAAACAATGTTCCGTACACACAACAACGGCGAACTGACGCTGAAAAATCTGAATGAAAAAGTAACACTTTCCGGCTGGGTACAAACCATCCGAGACAAAGGTTTTATGATTTGGATAGATTTGAGGGACCGTTACGGGATCACACAATTGCTTTTAGACGAAGACAGAACTTCCAAAGAACTTTTGGAAACCGCCAAGAAACTTGGCCGTGAGTTTGTCATCAAAGTTGAAGGAACCGTTATCGAACGTACTTCCAAAAACCCAAAGATCGCAACCGGAGACGTAGAAATCTTAGTTGAAAACCTAACCATTTTAAATGAATCTCAACTTCCACCTTTCACCATCGAAGACGAAACAGACGGTGGCGAAGAACTGAGAATGAAATACAGATATTTAGATATCAGAAGAAATCCTGTAAAAGACAAACTGATTTTCCGTCACAAAATGGCGCAGAAAGTGAGAAATTATCTTTCACAAGAAGGTTTTATAGAGGTAGAAACGCCTGTTTTAATCAAATCAACTCCGGAAGGCGCAAGAGATTTCGTAGTTCCGAGCAGAATGAATCCTGGTCAGTTTTACGCATTGCCACAATCGCCTCAGACTTTCAAACAATTGTTGATGGTGGGCGGAATGGACAGATATTTTCAGATCGTAAAATGTTTCCGTGACGAAGATTTGCGTGCCGACAGACAGCCGGAATTCACACAAATCGACTGCGAAATGGCATTCGTAGAGCAGGAAGATATTATGAATGTTTTCGAAGGAATGACAAAAGTTCTTTTGAAAGACATCACAGGAAATGAATTCGTAGATTTCCCAAGAATGACTTTCGCTGATGCGATGCAAAAATATGGAAACGACAAACCTGACATCCGTTTCGGAATGGAATTCCACGAACTGAATGATTTAACGAAAGGCAAAGATTTCAAAATATTCGATGAGGCAGAATTGGTGGTCGGAATCAATGTTGAAGGCATTGCAGATTACACCAGAAAACAAATCGACGAATTGGTAGATTGGGTAAAACGACCTCAAATTGGCGCCACAGGATTGGTTTGGATCAAATTCCAGAACGATGGCGTTGTAACTTCGTCTGTTAATAAGTTTTATTCTGAAGAAGACCTGAAAAAAATCACAGAAAAATTCGGCGCAAAAGCAGGCGATTTAATTTTCGTAATGTCTGGAAACGCAGATAAAGTGAGAACCCAACTTTCAGCATTGAGAATGGAACTAGGAAACCGACTTGGATTGAGAAAAGGAAACGAATTCGCACCACTTTGGGTTGTAGATTTCCCATTGTTGGAATTTGATGAAGAATCCGGAAGATACCACGCAATGCACCACCCTTTCACCTCTCCAAAAACCGAAGATTTCCACCTTTTGGAAACCGACCCAGGAAAAGCCAGAGCCAACGCATACGATTTGGTTCTTAACGGAAACGAAATTGGTGGCGGTTCTATAAGAATTTTTGACAGAGATTTGCAGTCGAAAATGTTTGACCTTTTAGGATTCTCCAAAGAAGAAGCAGAAGCGCAGTTCGGATTCCTGATGAACGCTTTCAAATACGGCGCGCCGCCACACGGAGGTCTGGCTTTCGGATTTGACAGATTGGTGGCAATTCTTGATGGAAATGAAGTGATCAGAGATTACATCGCTTTCCCGAAAAATAATTCTGGGAGAGATGTAATGATTGACGCTCCGGCTGCGATTGCTAATGAACAGCTTAACGAACTTGAATTGAAATTAGATTTAAAAGCATAAATTAGAAGCGAGAATTTTTTTCTCGCTTTTTTATTATGGAAACAGCAATTTCATTTTTATATTATTTGAGATATATCGCAATCATATCTTTAATAATTTCAATTTTTCCAATTGCAAAAGCTATTGGTTTTAAACAAGTTAATGATATTTATCCAATCTTGGAGAAACATAATTTATATACAAATCACAATTTCACTTTAATATCAATAATTCTCATTATAATAGCCTTCAATGTTCCTGATATTTTAGTTGAAAAAAAATACGAAAGTACACTTACCAAAAACAAAATCCTTTCAGTCGAAATAGAAAATCAATTTTAGTACGAAAATGAAATTCTCAAACAATTTTATCCGAGTGAATTTGAAAAATTACAAATTTTAACAGAGAGATTAAAGACTAAAGAGTAACTTTATGGTTTTCTTCATTTAGAAAACAGTAAAACATTATCTATCAAACTAGTTGAAAATGAACATTTTCCAACAGATACAATCATATCCTATAAAGTTATTTCAAGACAATTTCCAATTATAGAAAAAGAAATAGGATTAATCCAATCAAATATTATTTATAGGTAAAAGAGAATTTTATTATTTTTACTCAAACACAAATTTTGAATGATGAAATCTCCCTTAGAAATACTCCAGCAATACTTCGGCTACGACAATTTCCGACTTGAGCAAGCGAACGCCGTTGAAAATGTAATTGCGAAAAAAGACACCTTTGTTTTGATGCCAACTGGTGGTGGAAAATCGCTTTGTTATCAGGTTCCGGCGTTGGTTCTGGAAGGAACCGCCATCGTGATTTCTCCGTTGATTGCGTTGATGAAAGACCAGGTTGATGCATTGCGCGTGAATGGAATTTCTTCTTCGTACATCAATTCTTCGATGTCTTCTTTTGAGCAAAATGAAACTTTAAATCAATTAAAAAATGGCGAGCTCAAACTTTTATATGTTGCTCCCGAAAAATTGAGTGCTGATAATGGTGCTTTTTTAAAATTGTTGAGTGACGTTAATATCTCCCTGTTTGCAGTAGATGAGGCGCATTGTGTTTCGCATTGGGGTCACGACTTCCGTCCTGATTATTTGTTTTTAAATGGAATTAAAAAGCAATTTCCAAAAGTCCCAATTATCGCTTTGACGGCGAGTGCAGACGAAATTACGAGGAAAGACATCATCAAACAACTGAATCTTCAAGAGCCTTTGGTTTTGGTTTCTTCCTTTGACAGAGCCAATATCAAGTATTTCGTTCAGCCGAAACAATCTGTCCTTAAAAATATCATTCAATATCTCAATGAACATCCGGACGATTCGGGAATTATCTACTGTTTATCGAGAAAAGGAACGGAGGAAATGTCTAATAATCTGAGAGAAAACGGCATCAATTCCGCATTTTATCACGCAGGAATTAATTCAATTGAACGTGCGAAAGTTCAGGAGGATTTCTTAAAGGACAAAATTCGGGTCATGGTTGCGACAATCGCGTTCGGAATGGGAATCGACAAGAGTAATGTCCGTTTTGTGATACACGCCGATTTGCCCAAAAATATCGAAAGTTATTATCAGGAAACGGGAAGAGCCGGGCGGGACGGATTGCCAAGTGAAGCGATTTTGTTTTACTCTTACGCAGATGTCGTCAAGCTGAGGAATTTTGCAATGGTAGAAGGCAATGAAGAGCAATCTGACCTGATGCTGCAGAAGCTGAAACAAATGTCAGACTTTGCCGAAATGCAAAAATGCAGGAGACAATATCTCATGGAATATTTCGGAGAAAAACACGACGGCAACTGCAATTCCTGCGATTATTGTCTGAGTGATTTTGAGGCTTTTGACGCAACAGTTGATGCACAAAAACTTCTTAGCGCTATCTTCCGACTGAAAGAACGTTATGGGAAAACTTTAATTATTGATTTTCTTCGAGGTTCAAAAAGTGTGAAAATCACAGATTTTATGCGCAGTCTGCCAACTTACGGCGTCGGAAATAATCAAGATAAAAACTATTGGCAAAATCTTCTGAGACAATTGCTCATCAACGGTTTTCTGAGTGAATCCAATGAAGAATTTTCCGTTTTGAAATTAAATGAAGAAAGCAAATTAATATTATTTAAAAATAAAAAAGTAATCTTCAAAAAAATAAAAGAACAAGCCAAAGCTGTCACCGTCGCTGAAACAGAGCCCGATTATACAACGCCGGAATTTGACGCAAATGAGGATTTATTCTCAGAACTGCGAGCTTTGAGAAGAGAGATTGCCGAACGCGAAAATGTACCGCCTTATGTCATTTTTTCTGATGCGACTTTGCTGGAATTATCAGCTTATCTTCCAAATAGCAAAGAAGAATTGAGTCAGATCAGTGGTTTCGGAGCTTTTAAGATAGAAAAATATGGAGAAACATTTCTTCCACCGATTGTTGAATTTTGCAGGAAGAATAATTTGAGCAGTAAAATTTCCGAGAAAAAACCTAAAAAGAAACCTGCAACGAAAAGTGCCAATAAATACGAAGCTGGGACTTTTACCACTACTTTTCAAATGTTCAAAGCGGGAAATAGCATTGAAGAAATTGCTAAAATTAGAAATCTCGCTATCAATACCATCCAAAATCATTTAGTAAATTTCGTAACCGTGGGAACAATAAAACCAAGCGAGTTGATGGACATTAACAAAATAGTACACATTATCGAAATTGCAAAAACCCAGACCATTCCATCTTTAAAAGCCATCAAAGAAGAACTGGGCGAAGGTTTTTCTTATTTTGAAATTCATATTGCGATGGCTTATCATAAATCCCAGCAATAAAGAAAATTGAAATATTTTATTTTTTACGTATTTTGAATATGAAATTTCCCTAATTTTATAAAAAAGGATACTATGAAAAAAGCATTGATTTTTGTGATTCCACTTCTCCTGTCTGTAAGTTGCAAAAAGAGCAACGAACTTGCCCTCAACGAAAAAGTAGCAAAGGAATTTCTGGAGGAAATGAACGCGCTCGACGAATTTGAAGCAAAATATTTTTCAGATTCCAGTGCATTGTCCAAAGCACCTTCAGCAGAAAACTCCGTGGAGGTAAAAGATGCTGTCAAACTCTCCGAAGATGCCCTTGCAGGGATAAAGAACATAGCAGGAACTTCCGTCAGTACGGAAGCAATGCCTTTTTATATGGGGGCTTTAGAATATATAGATGCGGTGAATGCTCAAGGTAAAAATGCGAAAGACTTTTTCACTAAAGAGGACCCGCGCCTGCGAGAAGGTTATTATGAAGGATTAAAGGAAAATTTTAAAAAACTCAAGAATAAACCAGACAGTATTCTTGCCATCCAGAAAGTATATCTAAATAAAGTTGGGATATAATAATTTTACTAACAGATATTGAAAGTGTTGAAGATTTTAATTCTTACATTTTTTAAGGCAATTTTGAAACGAGAAATTCCGGCGATAGTTTCAGAATCCAATAGATGATTTTCCATTTCCAGTTGGGAACAATACTGAAGGACTTTCCGGCGTTTACGATCTGTTTTGCTACATAATCAGGTTCCATCAATAATGATTTATTCAGATCCAAACCTGCATTGATTTTAGTATTAATATAACCGCTTATCACAACATTCACAGTAATTTTCCTTGAATTCAACTCCTGTCGAAGTCCAGCTAAATATTGTGTAAACGCAGCTTTGGTACTTCCGTAAACGAAATTGCTTTTCCGTCCGCGAACACCTGAAAGTGAGGAAAGACCGATGATTCTTTCGAGATTTTCATTGTTAATATCACTTGCAATTATATTTAAAATAGAAACAGCGCCTGCGTAATTGGTTTTCACCATTTCAAAAGTTGCGTTGAAATCTTTCAATGCTTTTTGATTTTCCACTAAGAATCCTGCTGCATAAACCACGATATTTGGCTTGATGGCTAATTCGTCGTAAAACCTTTGATGAGAATTAAAATCTGTAGCATCAAAATATTTGATGTCAATTTTTGATTGATCTAATTGATTTTCGTTAATAAAACCGTCCAGAGAATTCAGATTTCGTGAGCATGCAACAATCGAAAATCCTTTTTTCAAATACTGCAAAATACATTGTTTCGCCACATCAGAATTGGCACCGAGAATCAAAACAGTTTTATTGGAATTCATATTGCAAAGATAGATTTTCAGATAATAGACAGATGGATAATAGACTGGCAAATTATTTAAAAATAAGTTTTTAATCTGTAAATTTGTAACGGTAGTTTTTAGTTTAAAGATAATCTATCATCTATCTGTCTATTATCTAATTTTTCATTTATGTTTAATGTTTTAGGAAACTTTTTGACGCTTTCTTCTTTCGGCGAAAGTCACGGGGAGGCTTACGGCGGAATTATCACCAATTTCCCCGCCGGAGTCAGTGTTGATATTGAAAAAGTTCAGCTCGAGCTGGACCGCAGAAAACCGGGACAGTCTGCCATTGTTACGCAAAGAAAAGAAGGCGATAAAGTTCGATTTCTATCCGGGATTTTTGAAGGGAAATCTACAGGAACACCCATCGGATTCATTGTAGAAAACGAAAACCAACGTTCCAAAGATTACGATCATATCGCCCAGGCTTATCGGCCAAGTCATGCGGATTATACTTATGACCAGAAATTTGGTATCCGCGATTATCGTGGCGGCGGAAAATCTTCGGCCAGAGAAACCCTGAATTGGGTGGTTGCAGGTGCATTAGCCAAACAACTTCTTCCCGATATCGAATTCAATGCTTACGTTTCCTCCGTTGGCGAAATCTTCTGCGAAAAACCTTATCAGGCTTTGGACTTTTCTAAAACCGAAAGCAACATCGTACGTTGTCCGGATGAGGAAACCGCGGAGAGAATGATCGAAAGAATCAAAGAAATCAAAAAAGAAGGCAATACAATTGGCGGAACAGTAACCTGTGTTATCAGGAATGTTACGGTTGGATTGGGCGAGCCTATTTTCAACAAACTTCATGCTGAATTAGGAAAAGCAATGCTGAACATCAACGCCTGCAAAGGTTTTGAATATGGCAGCGGCTTTTGTGGCGCCAAAATGACGGGAAGTGAACATAATGATCTTTTCAATGAAGACGGAACCACGCAATCCAATCTTTCCGGCGGCATCCAAGGTGGAATTTCCAACGGAATGGACATCTATTTCCGGGCAGCTTTCAAGCCTGTTGCTACCATTCTTAGACCTCAGGAAAGCATCAACAAAGATGGCGAAGCGGTGACTGTGGAAGGTAAAGGAAGACACGATCCTTGTGTAGTTCCCAGAGCTGTTCCTATCGTAGAAAGTCTTGCCGCGTTTGTGCTGGCAGATATGTATTTAATCAATAAAACCAGAAAAATATAATGGATATCAAATCATTTTGGGACAATGCTGTTTCTTACACAGAATATCTGAGAGATGCAGGCATAAAACTTGCAGATCCGAAAGATTCGCACGAAGCAGATTATGCTGAATACTACAAATTGGGAATCCAGAGGATGAACAGGATGTGGGAGAAATACATTCCTAATTCTGAGCAGGTAGAAACGCTGGCTCAGAAGAAATTCAGTGGGAAAATACTGATTATTTCTGAGGCGTGGTGCGGTGATGCAAGCCAGGTAATTCCAGTGGTTGTGAAATTTTTTGAACAATTTGAAATCAGGATTTCTTACCGTGACCAGGAGCCAAGTTTGATTGATAATTATTTGGTAAATGGCGGGAAGTCTATTCCGATTGTCATTTTCCTTGATGACGATCTGAACGAGATTGCGCACTGGGGACCGAGACCAAGACACGGCACGGAACTTCTGAATAAGCATAAGGAGAATCCTGAGGATTTTACGAGAGACCAATTCTATGTTGAATTGCAGACTTATTATGCCAAAAACAGAGGTTTTGATACTATAGCGGAACTTCTTGAATTGCTGTAACCTTGTTTTGGATGACAAAGCTGCGTAAGGGATAGTAGCGGATATCCTTCTGCTTGCCTTGCCAGGCTAGCAGAAGATAGTAGTGGATAGCCCGACCCGAGCCTCTGGAAACTGATATTTTGGGACAAGTGTGAAGGCGAGGGATACGCCCAAATTTTTAAAAATTATAATATGAATTTTCTTAGAAAAAATATTATTTATATCGTTCTGACGGTTATTTTTCTGGCTTTTATGCTGATAAAACCTCTGAGAAACTTTGTGACTGAGCAGATAGCAATGAGTCCGACGGTTGCCAAGGTCAATAATGAGACGATGCTTCCTGCGGAGGTTTTGGACATAGACCTGAAGGGCATCAACACGAGTAGTACCAACCTGAAGAATCTGCGTGGCAAAGTGCTGTTTCTGAATTTTTGGGGAACGTGGTGTCCACCGTGCAGGACGGAGTGGCCGACTGTGCAGAAGCTGTACGACCTTAGAAAAGATAAGCTGGAGTTTGCACTGATTGCAATGCAGGATCAGGAGGAAGATGTAAAAAAATTCCTGAAGGATAATAATTACAGTGTTCCTGTTTATATTGCTGAAAGCCCTTTGGATCCGAAGATTTTGCCACAGGCATTCCCAACGACTTACCTTATTGGGAAGGATGGCAGAATTCTGAAAAAAGAAGATAGTTCGATGGATTGGAGCAAGGATTCTATCTTGGAGTTCATTGATAACGTGACGAAATAATTTGCTAGATTTAATAAGCATAAAAAAGCGCAGGATATAAATCTTGCGCTTTTTTTATATTAAGAAAAATTTCTTATTTCTTCACTTCTCCGAAGGTTTCCGGAAATCTAGCTGCTGTAAAATCCTTAGAAATAGCTGCTTTCTCGAATTTCAGTTTGCCACTAAGTGTTTCGATAACTACGCCGTCTTCTGCAATGCTGAAGATCTTGCCGTGCATTCCTGAAGTGGTCACGACTCTTGCGCCGGGTTTCAAAGCTTCCTGGAAATTCTTTTCCTGTTTTTGCTTTTTCATCTGCGGACGGATCATCAGGAAGTAGAATCCTACAACCATCAGACCGATCATAATCATCGTCGGCATCATCGATTGTGCTGGTGCAGCTGCCTGTAAAAATATTGTAAGCATAAGTTATATTATTGAGTAATGTTTGCTGAGAATGTCAATTTTACAGGAGCTTTTTCTACGTTTACGAAAACGTCTGCTGCTTTGTTAACCGCGCCGTCGAAGTTTGTAGAATCAAAATGCAAAGTGATCTTTCCTTTTTTACCTGGCAAGATAGGCTCTTTTGTAAAGTCTGGAACTGTGCATCCGCAGCCTGGTTTTACATTTGAAATTATCAGTGGGTTGGTCCCGGTATTGGTCACTTCATAGATGTGCTCTACTTTTTCACCTTTTTTGATATCGCCAAAGTTATGGTCTGTTTCGCTGAAGGCTATAGTTGTCAAGGGTTTGCTTTGCGCTTCTTTTAGCATCTCGGCCTCTTCCGGAGCTTGCTGCTGAGCCATTGCATCAACCACTGTGGTTGCCTGTGCAGAGTCTGCAACTGCCATCTGGTCTACGGTTTTCTCTTCTTTTTTACAAGAAAATGCTAGTGTGCAAAGTGCTACAACTGCTATAATTTTGATTGATTTCATATCTATTATTTTGAAATTAAACTCGGTTTGTATCTTTGGTGTATTTGTCCAGAATACCGTTGATAAAGACGTTTGACTTTTCGGTTCCGTATACCTTTGAAATATCAATATATTCATTGATGATAATCCTGGAAGCGGTCAGCGGAAAACGGTCCAGTTCTGTAATGGCTGCGATAAGGACGATTCTGTCCAGAAGAGAAATCCTTTCCAGTTCCCAGTTTACAAGGCGCTCTTCCAATTTTTTTTCTGCTTCTTCCCAGTTATTAAGAGAAGCCCGCAGAAGTTTTCTTGCAAATTCCTCGTCTTCGTCATCCTTCAGCATTTTGATAAGTGTGTGCGATGGCTCGTCCTGTTTCATAAAACCAATGGTTTTCTGAATCATAGAGTTGGAAATATGAAGGTCATCTGCCCATGACATTTCTTTTTCTTCGAATCTGTCGTGCAGATCACTATTTTCGGCTACGTATCTGAGAAAAAGTTTTCCTATGAATTTCTGATCATCCTCGAAAGAGATCTCGCTGTCTGCCATATAATCCTGGTATCGTTTCCCCGCTTTGATACGTTGGAAAGTCTTTACCAGAATGGGATCGTTGGAATCCCAGATGAGATCTTTATGTTTACTGGAGAAACTGCGTCTTTCCTCATTGTTTTCCAGCTGAATCAGGATCTGGTTTCTTACTAATTTTTGATTTGGATTTTCGTTCTCCGTCGTTTTGATGTATTTGTTTTTCCCGATTTCTATCTGGTCCTCTGTCAGACTCTTGAGTCCCACCATAAAGTTGAGCGTGTAGATGTACAGATTGTAGATTTTGTTGATCTCCGAGAACATATTTTTCTCAACAGATTCAAACCTGATCGGGTTTTGATAATAAGCATAGAGCGATTCTACAACTTTTTCACGGATTTGTCTTCTTCCCAGCATTTCAAAGATCTTTTATGGGTGCAAAGATAGGGAAAATGTTGTAAATCACAGGCTAATGAGAATCAATAAACTATGACATTTATTATAACCTTTCAGAATCAATCTGTTCCAGCTGAGAAAGGTTTCGCGAGAGTCTTTTTAATAAAATCCCGTAGGCCAGTTTATAATAAAGTAAAATCAGAATAATGCAGATCAGCAGACTGAAAACCACGCCGGTAATGAGTCCCCAAAATGTAGGATTGTCTACGTGTATGTTTTGCTGGTTTATGACAAACACCAAAAAACTGGTGAAACTTCCGATAAAAAGAATCAGAAGAAATATATTGCTGAAAATAAAAAAATTGACGGTCTTTTTAAAATGGATGATATGCGTGATAAACTTTTTGAGGTTAGATTCTACATTGATCTTTTTATAATTAATGTAAAATATGACTACAAACACGCCTGTAATCAGCAGACTGAAAATTTTCATACTGTAATAGATCTTGTCCAGCGAAAACTCTACTTCATTTTGATTTCTGATCTGCAGGCGGTTTAGAATACTGGTAAAATCGGTGTGGAAGTTATCAGAAAAGAGTGCTAAAAAATTGATAAGTCCGAAAACTACGAATTCTGCCACACTGATCCAAAGGATGTACTTCACATAGTTCCTGGATTTTTTATTGAGCATAGATTCGATTTCATTCTGATCATAACCATCAGCAATCTCTTGGTCCTGCCAGGTTTTTTTTAGAGAATCGATATCAAAATCGTCTGTATTAGGCATGCTTTATCATTAATTCTTTTAGTACTTTTTTCAATCTGTTCATTTTAACACGGGCATTTACCTCTGTGATACCAAGCGTTTCAGCAATTTCCTTGTAAGGCTCATCATCCAGATACATCATTACAATCGCCCGCTCTACATCCGGCAGAAGCTTTATCACTTTGTATAATAATGAGATCTGCTGCTGTTTGTCATCATTATCCTCCAGATAATCTTTGCTGTGGAAATCCTGCAGTTCATCGGTCTGTGGCTGCCTGGTTTTCTTTCGGAATAAGGTGATGGCTGTATTGAGAGCTACACGGTACATCCAGGTTGAAATTTTGGAATTACCCTGGAATGAGTCGTAGGATTTCCACAGTTGTAACACGATCTCCTGAAAAAGATCTTCCTGGTCCTCCAGAGAATGGGTATAAAGGCGCGAGACTTTGATGATAAGCCCCTGATTATCCTTTATCAATTTAGAAAAAGCTTTCTGTTTGTTCTCCATTCCGCAAACGAAGATAAGAAATTTAGGAAAAATAATAGAAGATAATATTGATAGGATAAAGATTTGGGCATCTTTACCGGCTCTCACTACTCGCTATCCTGAAAAGCCAAAGCAAAATCCAAAGCTATTCTCAGGATGAGCTCAGACAGGCCGTTCGATCCGGGATGCGCTTCGCAAGTAAGAACGTCCACATTTAATGACAAACTCGAACAATATTTTGTACTTTTGCAGCTCAGAGAAGCGTGACTTGTTGATCCAGATTAATTCTGGGTAGGAAAGTCCGGACACCATAGGGCAGCATAGCGGATAACATCCGTCATTTGTGAAAATAGGACAAGTGCAACAGAAAGCAGGTACAGTTCGGCTGTAGTGAAACCAGGTAAACTCTATGCGGTGCAATGCTAAGTATATCATCAGTTAAGTTCGGCCCGGGCATTGATGAGGGGTAAGCAGCAAAAGTTTTGCAGTAATGTAAAACGCAGATAAATAACAGGTCTCGACAAAATCCGGCTTACAGCGCTTCTCTTTTTTTATTTTTCTAAATTCTTATACTAAGTCATTAGTTTTATTAAAATCCTTAGTTGAAGAACTCAATACGAAGTCTTTAGTTGATTTCTCTGATAAAATGACTTCGCCAATTAATATTTCTTCAGTATAACAATGACAGTTAACTATTATCATTGCGTTTTAATTGCATCTTAATTGTTATGTTACAATTAAAATGATGTCTTTTAGAGTACAATAGGCATCTTAGATTTGGTAGGTATCTAGCAAAAAAAACGCTCATCAAGTGAATGATGAGCGTTAAAAAAAGACTGGCGGCGACCTACTCTCCCGCTTTCGCAGTACCATCGGCGCTAGAGGGCTTAACTTCTGTGTTCGGA
>JAZBLF010000018.1:0-41036 GCA_037033105.1 Bacteroidota bacterium | reverse complement strand
TTTGAATTTAATTGTTTAATGAAATAAAAGAACCGACTCTTTAGAAGCCGGCTCAGTAGATAAGAGATCTCATTTTTTTAGTTAAACAACAACAAAAAAGGATAGCCGACGATGCTATCCTTTGATTTTTATATCAAATTTGGTTTGATTGATTCTGATTGAAAATAAGTAAGTTATCACAGTATTTTTCTTAATCTTATGAAGTAAATTTAGAAAGAAAAACAATACGAAATGTAAACTGAATGTTAAAGTTTCGTAGTTATCCACATTTTTTTGTGGATAAGTTTAATAATCCGAAGCATTTTCAAAAACTTAGAATTTTTTGATTTTTTTTGTCTTTAATATTCCGTGATTTTTCTAAGTCAGTAATAATGTTGTAATGAATGGGAGTATTAATGTTAATATGGTAAATAAAGCATCTCCTATATGTAATCTTCTATATTCTCCCTGTTCCCAACTTGATTGCATATATCCTGTCATTAAAGGTTCATTGCCACATATTATTAAAAATAAATTTCTAAAAATCCAATAATAAATCATAAAAAGGATAGGGAAGAATGTCCATTCTGCGGCATTTCCATTTTTCATTTGCAAAGTTGGACGGTTCCAATTTGAATATCCAAAATATGCAATTATGACAGTTAAGAGAAAACAAGCTATAAAAATTTTATTATTTTTAAGAATCTTATAGGATAACCATAATAAAAGTTGTACTATTCCTCCTAAAAAAATATAAACTGATTGATTGTCTAGGTTCATCTAAAATACTTTTGATAAGTACTAGTTAATATTCAAATACACACACACAAAGTTATTTTAATTTCTCCGCAATATACTTCGCCGTAGCAGACTCTTTAACCTTAACCAAATCCTCTGGCGTTCCGGCAAAAACAACTTCACCACCATATTTTCCGGCATTTGGACCAATGTCGATAATGTAATCTGCTACTTTAATAATATCCGGCTGATGCTCAATCACGACAACAGAATGTCCGAGTTCTATCAATGCCTGAAGTGATTTTAACAGTTTCTTGATGTCGTGGAAATGCAGTCCTGTAGATGGTTCATCAAAGACAAATAGTGTTTTGTCGGTCGTCACGCCTTTCACAAGGAACGATGCCAGTTTTACTCTCTGCGCCTCACCGCCGGAAAGGGTAGAAGAGGATTGACCGAGTTGAAGGTAGCCCAAACCAACGTCCTGCAAAGGTTTTATTTTTGTGGCAATTTTTTCTTCGTGATTTTCCGAGAAGAATTCCAACGCCTCATCCACTGTCATATGAAGGATGTCGGAAATGTTTTTCTCGTCGTACTTGATTTCCAGAATTTCCTTTTTAAAACGCGTTCCGTGGCAAACTTCACATTCCAGTTCTATGTCTGCCATAAACTGCATGGAGACGGTGATAACGCCGTCACCTTTACACTCGTCACAACGACCGCCGTCTACATTGAAGGAGAAATGCTTCGGTTTCAAACCCTGAACTTTCGCTGATTTCTGTTTTGCGAAAAGGTCACGGATATCATCGTAAGCTTTGAGATAAGTCACTGGATTGGAACGGGACGATTTACCAATCGGATTTTGGTCTATCAATTCAATATTCTGAATCAGTTTTGAAGGAAATTCCACCGAATCGTAATCCGCTTTTTTTCCACCCATTCCGAGTTGGATTTGGATCGCATTCGTCATCACTTCCTTCATCAACGTCGATTTTCCACTTCCGGAAACACCGGTGATTACGGTGAGACATTCCAACGGAACATTTACGTCGATATTCTTCAGATTGTTTTGACGCGCACCTTTGATGGCGATATATTCTTTGGTTTTTCTACGTTTTTTAGGCACTTCGATTTGCAATTCACCATTCAGATATTTTGAAGTCAGCGTCTCGGATTTCATCATTTCTTCATAGTTGCCGTTGAAAACCAAATCACCGCCCAGATAGCCGGCTTCCGGTCCAATATCGATAATATGATCCGCTGCTTTCATCACGTCTTCATCGTGTTCTACAACGATTACGGTATTTCCCAGATCCCGGAGTTGCTTCAAAACGCCAATCAGATTTTCTGTATCTCGTGAGTGCAAACCAATACTCGGCTCATCCAAAATATAAATCGAACCAACGAGCGAACTTCCCAAACTGGTTGCCAGATTAATTCTCTGACTTTCTCCACCGGAAAGTGTATTGGAAGTCCTGTTAATAGACAGATAGCCGAGGCCTACTTTCGTCAGGAATTCCAGTCTGGTTTCGATCTCATAGGTTAGTCTTTTGGCGATTTCTCTATCGTGTTCGTTGAGTTTTAAAGATTTTATTAATGGAAGTAGTTCGTCCAAAGGCAATTCTATAAACGACTGAATATTGTGTCCGTCGATTTTCACCCAACTTGTTTCTTCTCTCAGTCTTAATCCTTCGCACGTCGGACAAAGCGTTTTCCCACGGTAGCGCGATAGCATCACGCGGTACTGGATTTTATAAAGATTTTCCTCCAGCATTTTAAAGAAATTATCAATGCTTGGGAACGTTTTCGTTTTGTCGCCTCTCCAAAGTAAGTGTTTCTGTTCTTTGGTCAATTGGTGGTAAGGCTTATGGATAGGGAAATCTTTGTTCTTTTTGATGAAATCCTTTTTCCATTCGCTCATACTTTCGCCACGCCAGGACGCTACTGCATCTTCGTGAAGTGACAGGTTTTTGTTCGGAATCACCAAATCTTCATCAATTCCAATCACTTTACCGTAACCTTCACAAGTTGGGCAAGCGCCGTAAGGATTGTTGAAACTGAAATAATGTACAGTCGGCTCATTGAAAACAATACCGTCCAATTCAAATTTATTGGAGAAATCTCTAACTTTTTCGGTGTCTGTATTTTTCAGAGAACAGTAGCCGTGGCCTTCATAGAAAGCCATTTGGATGGAGTCTGCCAGTCTCTGAAGGAAACTCTCATCTTCCTCATAACTGAACCTGTCGATGACCAGATTAATCGCCATCTCTTTCTCAGGCACAAATCCGAAACTTTCCAGATCCTCGATCCCAGCGACATTGCCGTTCACCTCCAATCTTGTGAAACCTGAAACTTTCAGGGTTTTCAGTTGCTCGGCAAAATTCTCCGTGTCAAATTTCAAAGGCGCCAATAGCAGAAACGTAGAATTTTTCTTTGAGTTCTGAATGAAATCTATCACATCCGTCACGCTGTCTTTCTTGACTTCTTCACCCGAAATCGGGGAATAAGTTCTGCCAACGCGCGCAAAGAACAGCTTCATATAATCGTAAATCTCCGTGGATGTCCCAACCGTAGAACGCGGATTGGACGAAATCACCTTTTGCTGGATCGCAATAGACGGCGCCAAACCTTTGATGTCGTCGATTTTTGGTTTTTCCAGTTTGCCCAAAAACTGACGCGCATAGGAACTGAGACTTTCCACATAACGCCGCTGTCCTTCGGCATAAATGGTGTCGAAAGCCAGGGAGGATTTTCCACTTCCCGAGACGCCCGTGATCACAATCAGTTTGTTCTTTGGGATGAGAACATCTATGTGTTTCAGGTTGTTGAGGTGTGCGTTTTTAACGAAAAGAAATTTCTTGATATCGATGTCGGTTGTTGTAGCCATAGGTAGATGTTAGATATTAGACCTTAGATATTAGACTAATAATCAAATGCTTTTTCAAAAATATATGATGAAATATTTTAAAGTTCTCAAAAAAATGAGACCCACAAAATTACGGAAAATTAAATCGAATCGGAATATGATTTTGGATTAATTAATGACGGCAATCAATAGCAAAATCGTTAAAATCGATTTGAATGGCAAATGGATTTTAAGTCTTGAAATGAAGAAGTTTTTTGATTTAATGAAACGTCAAATCATTTTTTTCAGTTTTGATCATTTACCATCCCGAATGCGTCTGTGGAAAGGCGATACGATAAATTTAAATACCTCCGGAGGGGTGGTTCCGAAGGGGGGGTAAGGGTGGTCCTGAACCGGGTACAGCTGGTTCCGAAATGGCCGAGGGTGGTTGTTCAAATGCTTACAGCCAGTTCCGAAGCAGTCGAGACCACCTTGCCAACCGGCTGCAGGTGGTTGTGCAAGTGCTTCAACCGGTTCAGGAGTGCCTGCAGCCATTTACCCGACCGGTTACAGCCACTTATCTAAGTGTCTCCGGGCAGTTATGCAAGTGCCTGCAGGCGGTTCCGAAGTGGCGATGACCATTTGTGCAACTGCCCGGAGGTACGTATGCAACCTGCCGCAGGTACTTGTATGACCGGTCTCAGGTACTGTGGAACCGGATAAACGCGTTGGTTTCGGTTTGTCAAAATAGGGCTGTGGTCTGCTGTTATTAATCATATAATTTTCCCGATTAATTGATTTGCGAAACAAGCCTTATCTCTATATTTGCCGCCAATTATCTGAAAGGAAATTAAACTATGAAGAAAATTATTACGGCTTTGTCGGCGGTCGTTTTGTCTGTCAACGCATTGGCGCAGACTGATGAAAGTACAATCGATGAGGTGAATTTGCAGGGTCGCTTTTTGTCGGTTCCTTATAATGATGTGAATGAGAATGTGACGGTCATCACCAAACAGCAAATCCAAAATAGTCCAGCGACAAGTATTGATGAATTGCTGCAGTTTCACTCCGGATTGGATATCAAAAGGCGAGGTTCCAACGGTGTTCAGAGTGATATCACGATCCGGGGAAGTTCGTTTGAGCAGGTTTTGATTTTGGTGAATGGCATCAGGATGAATGATTCGCAAACCGGGCATAATACCTTCAATCTTCCGTTCGATATTTCGGCGGTGGAAAGGGTGGAAATTATGAAAGGCTCATCCGCAAAACTCTATGGACAGAACGTTTACGCAGGTGTCATCAACATTGTAACCAAATCATCGTCCGAAGAACAGGTGACGGTAAAAGCGCAGGGTGGCGATTTCAAAACTTATGATTTGTCGGCTGCCGCAACATTTGGTTCGGAGAAATTTACCAATCTATTGACCATCAGCAATGGCGCTTCCGACGGTTACCGGTACAATACCGATTATCAGATCAGGAACTTTTTTTATCAGAACAAATTAAAGCTGAATGACGGAAGTCTGAGTCTGCAAGCTGGTTTTTCTGAAAAGAAATTTGGTGCGAATGGATTTTACGCCTCGCCAACCGCCATCAATCAATACGAGGAAACACAGGCTTCTGTGGTGAGTCTGCAGTATCAGCAGAGATTTGATAAACTGTCTGTAAACTCCAGTGTTTATTGGCGAAGAGGGCAGGATATGTATCTTTTTATCCGTCAAAATCCTTCCTATTACAGGAATATGCACATCGGAAATAATGTTGGCGGAACGGTGAATGCGAGTTATGAATCTTCTGTCGGAACCACCAATGTGGGTGTGGATTACAGGAAGGAATATCTCGTGAGCAGCAATCTGGGCGATAGAAATAGGGATGTGACACAGGTGTTTTTTGACCACCAGTTCAAGTTTTTTAATCAAAAATTGGAAATTAATCCGGGCGCAAGTTGGGCCAATTATTCCGGTAAGAATTTCTTCTATCCCGGGATAGATGTTGGTTTTATCTTCAATCCAAATCATAAAGTTTTCGGCGCGATTTCCAAAGGTTTTAGGATTCCGACTTTCACAGATTTGCATTACGTAAGTCCGGCGGAAATTGGAAATCCAAACTTGGTTCCTGAAAGTGCCATTTCATCAGAATTAGGATACCGATTTCAGAATGAAAAAATATTGGCGAAAGTCAGTGGATTTCTCCGAAATACAAAAGAAGGAATCGATTGGCAAAAAGAAACGCCAACAAGTCCTTGGAAAGCTGAGAATGTAGCGAGAATCAACCTGAAAGGTTTTGAAGTAGAATTTAAACATCAATTATTTTCGTTTCTGAATTATCGATTTGGTTATACTTATCTTGATAATCAAGACCTTGATAAAGAAGATTCCAGATATTCTCTACAGAATTTGAGACATCAATTTGTAACGCAAGTTGATGTGAAGTTTTTGAAATATTTCAGCAATCAGTTGATTTACAAATATTCGGAACGCGTGAATCTCGGCAGTTATAATGTCCTGGATGAACAAATCAATTTCCGATACAAAGACCTTAATTTTTATGTGTTAATCAACAACCTCACGAATGCGAAATATGTGGAAACGAACCTTGTTCCGATGCCTGGAAGATGGTTTCACGTAGGTTTCACTTATCATATTAAAATGAATTAAAAGTTCTTTTAACCACATAGGCGCATAGAAGAATAGGTTGTTCAGCAAGAAAACTATGTGTCTATGTGGTTTAATTTCGCAACAAGTTTAAATAGTTTCTAAAATGAACTAAATTTGCAAAAAATTAAACAATGGCAGCTTACCTGGAATTCAATTTTAAAATAAAACCACTCCAACCCTGGAACGAAATATTGATGGCAGAACTGATAGAAATCGGTTTTGACAGCTTCACAGAAGAACACGATGGCATCCTTGGCTATATCCAAAAAGACCTTTTCAAAGAAGAAGAACTGAAAGATATTTACCTTTTGCAGAACGAAGAAGTCGAAATTTCTTACACCTACGAAGAAATGCCGAACATTAACTGGAATGAAGAATGGGAAAAGAATTTCTCACCAATTAATGTAGAGGATAAAGTCCTTATCAGAGCCGAATTCCACGACTCGGACCCGAATATGCACGAGATTGTGATTCAGCCGAAAATGTCTTTCGGAACGGGGCATCATCCTACGACGCACCTGATGATTCAGCAAATGCTGGATATGGATCTGGAAAACAAAAAAGTGCTTGATATGGGTTGTGGTACCTCGGTGTTGGCCATTTTCGCGAAGCAAAAAGGAGCGGGCAGAACGGTTGCCATAGACATCGACGAATGGTCTGTGGAAAACTCCAAAGAAAATGCTGCCCGAAACAATGTAGAACTGGACATCGAACTGGGAACAGCCGAAAATCTGGGTAAAGAAAAATTCGAAATCATCCTGGCAAATATCAACAGAAACATTTTGATTTCCGACATTCCGACTTACGTTTCTGTTCTGGAAGACGGCGGAAAGCTATTGCTGTCCGGGCTTTGTTTCTTCGATGTAGACGATATTCTGGAAGTTTGTACAGAACAAAATTTAAAACTTGAGAGGAAGATTCAGAGAGAAGAATGGGTTTCTTTGTTGTTGAGTAAGTAGAAAGGAATTATTAAAAATAAACCCTCGAAATTATTTTTCGAGGGTTTTATATAATATTTTTTCTATTTCCTTGTGTTCGGCATCTGTAGGGAAATAGTCCGTATTAGAACTAGTGCCAATCACTCTGCTTTGCAAATATTCAAAACTCAATTTAGAAAAACCTGTGATTTTTCCTTTTTTTCTGAAAATTAGAATATCATTAAACATTGGTTTAAGCGCTGCCTTTTCTTCAGGTTCTCTGTTTTTTTCTACAAATATTCTTTTTAATTGTTCTTGCTTATCAATGGAAAGATTAATTTTTTCAAAGCCTGCATTACTTAATCGTTTTACAAAAGTTGAATCTTTTAAGTTTTCAGGAGTTCCGCCAATTAAAAGTTTAAATTCGGTTGAGTCTTTTACGTTCTTTTGAAATTCATCATAAAAATCCCTAACTCCAGATAATTTATTATATCTTTTATTATGATAATATTCAATTTCATCGTAATCGAAAAAAGCTTTTTCAATATTTTTGTTATTTGAGGTATTAATCTGTTTTTCAGTTTTAGTACAACTGAAAATTATTAATGTAGAAAATATTATTAATAAATTAGAGATAAGCTTAATCATAAATTCATCTTACTTCTGTGGATATTTCTGAATCAAAGCCTGCAAAATCGCCAAAGTCTCCGGATCCATAATTCCATCATAATTCATGGGGCGGAAATGGAACTGGAATGCCTCAATAGTTTGTTTTGTAGCCTTGTCCCAAACGCCGTTTACATTCAGAGCATAACCAAACTGCGACAATTGCTGCTGAACTCTGGAAACAAATTCCGGATTGTTATACTGTAATGCAATTTCGTTCGTTGTCATTATCTGATTGAGGAAGGTCTGTTTCGCTGTTTCGTCATACCACATCCCGATTTGGTATTCGTCGTATAATCTCTTCCATGGGAAAAGTGGACCCGGATCCTGTTTTCTGGTTGGCGCAATGTCCGAATGTGCGAGAACATTTGTTGGTTGGATGTTGTACCTCGTAACGAGATCTTTGACCAACGCCGCTACTTTCTTGATCTGATCTTCCGGATAAGGCGTGAACACTCGGTAGCCGGTGGAGTCTACTGTATAGCCCATATTCACGATTTCAATTCCAATCGAAGTGTCATTTAGATTCTGGTCTTTTCTCCAATTGCTGACACCGGCGTGGTACGATCTTTTATTTTCGTCCACCAATTGGTAGATTTCTTTGTCAGGAAGTGTGTTGACCAGATAGTGTGCGCTTACGGATTGCTGAGTCAGGGTAGAAATCGATTTTTCGTCGTCCAGTACAGTATAGTGCAAAATCACATAACGCTGACGGAAATTCTGACCAATAGAAGGGAAGTAAGTTTTTACCACTTTGAAGCCCGCAGGATTGGCACTGACGATAGAACCGTAGCTGACCGTGTTGTCATTTTTAGCAATATCTGCAATATTGACTTTGTAATATTCGCCATCGGCCTGTTTGATTTCTGGCTTTTTTACCTGAACCACGGGTTTGGGAACTGGCGAAACAGAAGTACTTTTACTTTTTACCGATTTTTGTTGAGGACCGCAGGAAATGATCAGTATTCCTAAAGTTGTGAGATATAATGAATTACGCATAGCTGTTTGTTTTGAGTTTTAATTTCATTCAAAAATATGAAAAAAAATGAATAAAAAGTTTTGGTAGATATAGAAAACTCTCCTATATTTGCACTCGCAATAAGGGAATAGACGAATACACTTATTTATTGCTAAGGAGAGTTGCCTGAGAGGCCGAAAGGACTTGTTTGCTAAACAAGCGTACTGGAAACGGTACCAAGGGTTCGAATCCCTTACTCTCCGCAACTACAGATGACTTACTCGGGGCGTAGCGTAGTCCGGTCATCGCGCCTGGTTTGGGACCAGGAGGTCGCAGGTTCGAATCCTGCCGCCCCGACTTTTTAAAAATTCCTTCGGGAATTTTTCACTTAACAACCTTCGGGTGCGTAGCTCAGCTGGATAGAGCATTCTGATTTTAATCGGAACGGTCACAGTTTGAGAATCACTCAAAAAAAAACCTTCGGGTGCGTAGCTCAGCTGGATAGAGCATCTGCCTTCTAAGCAGACGGTCTCAGGTTCGAATCCTGACGCGCTCACTGAAACCTCACAATTTATTGTGAGGTTTTTTGTTTTAAGATAGTGTTTAAAGTTTACATTCTTTTTTCGGAAACTCTTGATAAGTTCTAGGTCGGTCATACATCGGAAGAGTTGAATGAACGTTTGCGTAAACATTTATCGAATCATTCAGGTTTTACAGGAAAGGCTAAAGACTGGAAAATTGTTTATTTTGAGAATTTTCCTGACAAGAGTTCTGCCTACAGGAGGGAGCTTTCTATCAAATCCTGGAAAAGCAAAATTAAAATCATAGAATTAATCAACAGCTCAGCTGGATAGAGCATTCCGATTTTAATCGGAACGGTCTCAGGTTCAAAATCGAAGATTCGACGAAGTCAATCCTGACGCGCTCACTGAAACCTCACAATATATTGTGAGGTTTTTTGTTTTTAATTAAGATTAAAGCCTTGAATCCTATCCAGGCAATTCAGGTTCTACTGTCATTTTAATCATATTTAGTTTGCCGAGCAGCCTTTAAAGCATTTTTTATCAATTTCTTCACGCTGATTTGGCGGGAAAAAATATTTTTGTTTTATTTTCGCTGAAAATTGCTGTCATATGTGGAAGTTCATCAAAAAAATAATATTTGTCCTTATCATCGCCAACATTCTTTTTGTCTTCTTTGGGCTCTTTTTCAATCCGCCGCTCACGTGGACGCAGGTCGGGAGCATTTTCAAATATGGTAAGATGAACCGTGATTACATTGCCTACAGTGATATGGGCAATAATATCAAGAAAGCCGTTATCGCTTCCGAAGATCAGGCATTTTTTACCCACAACGGTTTCGATTATAAAGCAATTGAAAAGGCCATGAAAAAGAATGATAAGAAAGGAAAAGTGGTGCGCGGCGGCAGTACAATCTCCCAGCAGACTGCGAAAAATGTTTTCCTCTGGCAGGGCAGAAGTTACATCAGAAAAGGCCTGGAGGCGATCTATACTTTTATAATTGAAAAAATCTGGGGCAAAGATATTATTCTGGAAAGATATCTGAACGTGATAGAAATGGGGCAGGGCGTCTTCGGTGTTGAAGCTGCAGCGCAGTACTACTATCAAAAACCGGCAAAAGACCTTACAAAAAGCGAAGCAGCCTGGATAGCCGCCGTTTTGCCAAACCCGAAAAAATACGATCCAAAAAATCCCAGCGCCTATCTCAATAAAAAACACAATTGGATCATGAGGCAGATGAATAATATTGTTCTGAAATGATTACTTTTGTGCTAAGATGCCAATTAGATTAATTAGAAAAGACAGTTTCAGCACTATTTTAAAAAATTATTTTAGTGAGAAAAATGAGACTCTGTCTTTAGAGCCTTTATCGGAAATTATCACGAGTCTCAAAAGAGAAGATTTAGGTGTTTTTACGGCCTATCTTAAAGATAATGAATCGATTAGAAAAAATCTGGTTATTTACATCCGTCATATATTCAAGGACAAGCCATTCAATCTTTCTTTGACGGAAGCTGACATCCTTTCAGAAAATGCTTTTTATCCCGAATTTAAAAAAAGGCTTCTCAATAAGGTTTTGCCACCGATTGAGAACGAGAAAACCATCTGGTATCTGGTGGATAATGTTCTGGTGACACCCAAAAAAGATTTGCAGTTTTTCCAGAATTCTGAGGAAAAGAAGATGGACGAGCTTTTTCATCTGCTCGAGATTGACAGGTTTATCAGTAATCCGCATGTCAAAAAAGAGCTCCTGTTTTCACTTAATATTTTGGCCTGGCGCGTGATAGGAAATGCCCTAGACGTGGATGTGGTGAAAATGGCGCCGGAGTACAGAAACTTTGACAATCCTTTTTTGGCGTTGCAGAATGAACTCGATATCATCAATGCAGATTTCAACCAGAATCCCGATTTTAAGTTTAAGTCGAACGATGAGGTTTACAAGCAGACCAAAATCTACATGGATCAGTGTCTGGAGTTTGTCAATATCGCATTCAAAAATTCTTCCAAATACGGGATCTCCAGCAAGACCAATCAGTCTCTTCTGAAAATACGGCAGCAGCTGAACAGAATGTCCGACATTATCAAACTGTTTGTGATAGATCATGAGAAAGATTATTTGATCAATTCCAAGCAGCTTTTCTTTAATATTTTAAAATACAAATCACACAAAAATAACATCCGCGATCTTGTGTCAGACAGCACCAGGCTGATGTCTCACCTGATTACGAATCATACCGCAGAAACCGGCACGCATTACATCGCGTCTACATTGAGGGCTTATATGAAAATGTTCTGGAAAGCCTCCGGAGGCGGCGTTATCGTTGGCGCGCTCTGTGTTTTGAAGATGCTTTACAGCTATATTCCTGCCAGCGACTTTGCTCATGCTTTTCTGTACTCAATGAATTACGCAATGGGATTTGTGATGATTTATCTGATGCATTTTACACTGGCTACCAAACAGCCTGCAATGACGGCGGCTACGATGGCAAAAGTCTTAGCAGAAGGCAACGGCAGAAATACTTATATAGAATTTGCGCACGTGGTTTCGCAATTATTCAGATCGCAGTTTATTGCTTTTGTGGGAAATGTGCTCTTGTCTTTTCCCGTTTCACTGATTATTATTTACGGATTGGAAATTCTGTTCAAGCAGAATTTTGCCTTTGAAAAATCGACAAGACTGCTCCACGATTTAGATCCATTCGAGTCAAAAGCCATCCTTCACGCCTGTATTGCCGGAGTTTTTCTTTTTATTTCAGGCGTTATTTCAGGAAATATCAGCAATAACTCTGTATTTTTCCAGATTCCGAAACGTATTGCGAAGAATCCTTTTATCAATTATTTCTTCGGACAGCGGATTGCAAAGCAGCTTTCCGTCTATTATTCAAAAAACTGGGCAGGGATTATCTCTAACTTCTGGTTTGGGGTTTTCCTGGGCGCAACAGCTCCGATCGGCCTTTTCCTGGGTCTAGATCTGGATATCCGCCACATAACATTTGCTGCCGGCAATTTTGCGCTGGGTCTTTACGGAAAGGATTTTGTGATCACGCCTTACGCATTTTGGATTTCCTTTATAACCGTATTCGTTATTGGATTTTTCAACTTTGCAGTCAGTTTTGGATTATCAATGCTTTTGGCCTTCCGCTCCAGAAAGGTAGAAATGAGTGAGGCAAGGGAGATTTTTGGTGAGATTTTCCGCTATTTTGTAAGAAATCCTTTCAGGTTTTTCTTCCCGCTGAGATCCAGCCTGGATGAGCGGAGCAAAAGGATGATCGACGATATTTCTACAGGATCAGGAGATCATTAATCAGTGATTCGTCCTTCAGAACTTCGCGGAATTTTTTCAGAAAAAAGGTCTTCCGCAGTCGGAAATCATTTTTAAGCAGCGGCGATTTGATCCTGATGATCAGAACCTGCTCTTTCAGATTTACGCTGACGATCTCGGCATAGAGATCTTCGGAAAGATAGTCTTCAAGAAAATCCTTGATCTCGAAAGCTTTCAGCTTGTCCTCAAAACCATAGATCCTTGCAAAGGAACTCACCAGTTCCGAAGAGAGGTATTCGCGTTTTTTTCTTCCCATTTTAGCTTTGTGTCCTGATCTGAATTAAGACCGTAAAAGTAGAAAATTCAAATAAGAATTCAGTATCTTTGCACGCTGAAAGTTCAAAGTTTATTATTCGAAGTTTATAACCTTGAACGATAAATACAAAACTTTAAACCTTAAACCCAATCTTATGAAATGTGGAATCGTAGGTCTTCCGAATGTAGGAAAATCAACCCTTTTTAATTGTCTTAGCAATGCGAAAGCACAATCTGCAAACTATCCGTTCTGTACCATCGAACCCAATCTTGGAACCGTTTCTGTTCCGGATACAAGGCTTTTTGAACTGGAAAAAATTGTCAATCCCGAGCGCGTTTTGCCGGCAGTTGTAGAGATTGTAGACATCGCCGGATTGGTAAAAGGAGCAAGTAAAGGTGAAGGTCTTGGTAATCAGTTTCTTGCGAATATCCGCGAATGTGAAGCCATTATCCATGTTTTGAGATGTTTCGACAACGGTAATATCATCCACGTGGAAGGTTCTGTGGATCCCATCAGAGATAAAGAAATTATTGATATAGAACTTCAGCTGAAGGATCTTGAAGCCATTGGAAAAGCAGTTGATAAGGCAAAAAAATTCCTGAAATCTGGTAAGAAAGAGGATCTTCAGACTTATGATGTTTTGCTGAATCTTCAGACTTTTGTAGAAGAGGGTAAAAATGCAAGGGAATTTCCAATGGACGATTTTGCAAAATCTATTCTGGATGAAGTTCAGCTTTTGACCAACAAACCGGTTCTTTATGTTTGTAATGTAGACGAAAATTCAATCAAAAACGGAAACGATTGGATTGCGAAAATTGAAGCGATGGCAGCAACTGAAAATGCTGAAGTTGTCGTTTTAGCAGCACAAATCGAGGCAGATATCAATGAATTAGAGACTTTTGAAGAAAGACAGATGTTCCTGGAAGAACTTGGCTTAGAAGAGCCAGGCGTCAACAGACTGATCAGAAAAGCTTACGATCTTTTGAAGCTACAAACATATTTCACAGCTGGTGTCAAGGAAGTTAGAGCCTGGACAATAGGCCAAGGCTGGACGGCGCCACAAGCTGCCGGCGTAATCCACACAGATTTCGAAAAGGGATTTATCCGTGCAGAAGTGATCAAATACAACGATTATATGAACTACGGTTCCGAAGCGAAAGTGAAAGAAGCAGGAAAATTATCTGTTGAAGGTAAAGAATATGTTGTTCAGGACGGCGATATTATGCATTTTAGATTTAATGTATAACTGAGTATAATTTCAAAATATTTTAGAATGCTTTCAGAAATGGAAGCATTTTTGTTTGTAAATTGGGCAAAATTTATAAATAAGATATTATGATTAAAAAATTACTATTTGCTTCTTTAATACTTTCTGGTTTATCCGCATCTGCGCAAACAGTTATTTTCAGTGAGAATTTTGAAACTGAAACAGGCAGAAATTCCTGGGCGAATGTTGACAGAGACGGCGATAACGAGAAATGGGAATTTGACAACAGTGCAGTAGATAGTTTCACAGGCTACTATGCTACCTCGTGGTCTTGGTTTTTCGAGACTTTCACGCCGGATAATACGTTGACAAGTCCATCAATCGCTTTGCCCACCAATTCAGGGAAACAGTTGAACCTGAAATTTGATGTCGCTGCTTATGACGATCAGTTTTTCCAGGAGCACTACGCGGTTTACGTCATCCCCGCAGGCTCTGCTTTTACAGGAACGGAGACGCCGGTTTTTGAAGAGACTCTGGATGCCGGATATATGGAGGAGGCGAAACATGTGACGGTAGATATTTCCGCTTACAAAGGCCAAAATATTCAGGTGGTTTTCAGACATTATGATTGTACAGATTTATTAGTTTTGATGATGGACAATATTCAGGTTGTGGAAAATCAAATTTTGGCTGTTTCTGATTTAAGCAAATCTAACATTCAGATCTATCCAAATCCGTCGTCCGACTTTATCAAAGTTTACGGAGTAGATCACGTGGAAAAAATCAGATTGTACGATCTTTCCGGAAAAATGGTTCTGGAAACTCAAGGTACTGAAGCGGATATTAGAAAATTGCCGGCCGGACAATATATTGTAAATGTTCATAATGGTTCTGATATCATATCAAAAAAAATAATCAAAAAGTAGACTTTGCACAAACAGTTGGAGTTTTGAACTGTTTGCTCTTCTCAAAAATTAAAAGCCGGATAATTGTCCGGTTTTTCTTGTTTATTAATTTATCAACATCCATTAAAATTAATTATTAAAACTTTCAGATTAAATTTCATTTCGTTAAATTTGTGAGTTACCGATTTTTTCCGGTTTCAACGCTTTTCAGAAATCAAACATATGAGTGAAATTAATCCTGTAAACTATTCCGAAGATAACATCCGTACGCTGGATTGGCAAGAGCATATCAGGCTGCGGCCCGGGATGTACATTGGGAAACTGGGCGACGGTTCTTCCGCAGATGACGGGATTTATATTCTCCTAAAAGAGATTATTGACAATTCTATTGATGAATTTGTGATGAAAGCTGGGAAACGGATCGAGATCAAAGTAGATGACGGCAAAGTCACCATCCGCGATTATGGCCGAGGAATTCCACTGGGAAAAGTAGTAGATGCCGTTTCCAAAATGAATACCGGAGGGAAATACGACAGCAAAGCTTTCAAGAAATCGGTAGGTCTAAACGGTGTCGGAACAAAGGCGGTCAACGCTTTATCCGGATTTTTCCGCGTAAAGTCTGTAAGAGACAGCCGTGTGAAAATGGCAGAATTCTCTCGGGGAATTCTCCAGCTGGAATATCCAGAAGCCGATTCCTCAGACAGAAACGGGACAGAAATCAGCTTCGTCCCCGATGAAGAGATTTTTATAAATTTCAAATTCCGGAAAGAATATGTTGAACGGATGCTCAGGAATTACGCCTATTTGAATCCTGGTTTGACAATTATGTTCAACGGTGAGAAGTTCTTTTCAGAAAATGGACTCAAAGATCTTTTGGAAGAAGAACTGGAAAGCGACATTATCTATCCGATTATTCACCTCAAAGAGGAAGATATCGAGGTGGCGATCACGCATTCTGATAAATCGCAGACCGAGACTTATTTTTCTTTCGTAAACGGACAGAATACCACGCAGGGTGGGACGCACCTCAATGCCTTCCGTGAAGCATTCGTAAAGACAATTAGAGAATTTTACAATAAAAGTTTTGAAGCGGCAGATATCCGTAAATCGATTATTGCAGCGGTTTCTATAAAAGTCGTAGAACCGGTTTTTGAATCTCAGACTAAGACAAAATTAGGATCCAACGAAATCGAACCTGGCGGTATCACGGTCAGAACTTTTATCATTGATTCTCTTAAAAATAAACTTGATAATTATCTTCATAGAAATCCTGAAACCGCAGAAGCTATTCTCAGGAAAATTATGATTTCTGAACGTGAAAGAAAAGAATTATCCGGAATCCAAAAATTGGCAAGAGAAAGGGCGAAGAAAGTATCGCTTCACAACAAAAAACTGAGAGATTGCCGCCACCATTACAATGATCAGAAGGCGACAAGGAAATCCGAAACCATGATTTTCATCACAGAAGGAGATTCTGCGTCAGGATCTATCACAAAGTCCAGAGATGTGGAAACACAGGCTGTATTTTCATTAAAAGGAAAACCGCTGAACTGCTACGGACTGACAAAGAAAGTGGTGTACGAAAACGAAGAGTTCAATCTGCTGCAGGCTGCCCTCAATATTGAGGAAAGTCTTGAAGATCTGCGTTACAATCACGTGGTTATCGCTACCGATGCAGATGTTGACGGAATGCACATCAGACTGTTGATGATCACATTCTTCCTTCAGTTTTTCCCCGATTTGATTAAAAACGGACATCTTTATATTCTTCAGACACCGCTTTTCCGGGTCAGAAATAAGAAAGAGACTAGATACTGCTATTCGGATGCGGAAAGGCTGAAAGCGCTGGACGAACTGGGGAAAAATCCTGAAATAACGCGGTTCAAAGGATTGGGAGAGATCTCACCAGATGAGTTCAAACATTTTATCGGCAAAGATATCAGGCTGGAACCTGTAGTTTTGGGCAAAGACCAGACTATTGCGCAGATTCTGGAATTCTATATGGGCAAAAATACGCCGGACAGACAGCTGTTTATCCTTGATAATCTGGTGGTGGAAGAAGGCGATATTGATAAAAAAGAAAACCTGGAAGCAGTCTAGTATGCGGTTGAGTAACAGAAATAGAACGCCCGTCTACAGTTTCGTATATTCATTATGCGGCATTGGATTTATTCTGGGCATCATTGCGTACATTTTGGAAGTCAATAAGTTTGATGTATTTGGTGATAAATCCTGGATTCTTCTACTTTTTCCGTCTTTGATTTTTATCCTGCTTTACTGCCTGGGAAAACCGATTTTTGAATATGACAGCGATGGCGAAGCACTTAATTTCAGAAACAACCACATCCTTCTGGTAGTGGCGAAAAAAAATGCAAAAGACGAATTTCCAAAATATAAATTAATCAAATTTAACGTCGTCAATGCGTTAATATTCAGGAAATTATATATTTACATCTCAAGTAAAAAAAGCCACGTGCTGCTTCTGAAATATGACATATCTTTTCTCAGCAGGAAACAGGTGAAAGATCTCAAATTTTCTTTAAATAAAGTAGTAAAAGCTAACAGCACAATAAGACACGAAGATAATACAGCAACAGATTAATGGAAGAAAGTACACATCACGAGGAAAGCCTGAAAAAAGTTTCGGGACTGTATAAAGACTGGTTTCTGGATTATGCGTCTTATGTGATCCTGGATCGCGCAATTCCTTCAATATTTGATGGCTTCAAGCCGGTGCAGAGAAGAATTATGCACTCCATGCGCGAGCTGGAAGATGGCAGATATAATAAAGTAGCCAATGTAGTCGGGAATACGATGAAGTATCATCCGCACGGCGACGCATCCATCACAGACGCAATGGTGCAGATTGGCCAGAAAGAGCTGCTGATTGATACCCAGGGAAACTGGGGAAATATCTACACCGGAGATTCTGCCGCAGCAGCGAGGTATATTGAAGCCAGACTGACGCCTTTTGCCCTGGATGTTGTCTTCAACCCAAAAACGACGCATTGGACCAAATCTTATGACGGCAGAAATAACGAGCCTGTAGATCTGCCGGTGAAGTTTCCGTTGCTTTTGGCTTCCGGCGTAGAAGGCATCGGCGTCGGACTTTCGACCAAGATCATGCCTCATAATTTTAATGAGCTAATCACGGCGTCTATCCTTCACCTCAAAGGAAAACGATTTGAACTGTTCCCCGATTTTCTTACCGAAGGAATGCTGGATGTTACTAATTATAATGACGGAAAGCGTGGCGGTAAAATCCGTGCGCGAGCCAGAATTATCCAAAAAGACAAACACACACTTTCCATCACAGAGCTGCCGTTCTCCAAAAATACAGGCGATCTTATAGACAGCATTATTAAAGCTAATGAACGTGGGAAAATCAAGATCAAAAAAATTGAAGACAACACGTCCGACGTTGTAGAGATCAACATCCACCTTCACCCGGATGTTTCGCCCGACAAGACGATAGACGCGCTGTATGCATTCACAGACTGCGAAGTTCCGATTTCGCCAAATGCCTGTGTCATCGTGGGCGACAAGCCGATGTTTCTCTCGGTTTCCGACATTCTGAGGCACAATACAGATCACACAGTTTCTCTATTGAAAAAAGAACTGGAAATAGAGCTGCACGAGTTGCAGGAAAACTGGCATTTTGCTTCACTGGAAAGGATCTTTATTGAAAACAGAATTTACCACGATATCGAGGAAGTCAAGTCCTGGGAAGATGTGATTTCTACAATCGCCGAAGGCTTGAAACCGCATACCACACACCTTTTAAGAGCCGTTACAGAAGAGGATATCTTGAGGCTGACAGAAATCAGAATCAAAAGAATTTCCCGTTTTGACTTAGATAAATTTAAAGAAAATATTCTCACTCTTGAAGGGAAAATCGAGCAGGTAAAGCACCACCTTGCAAACCTGATTGCTTATGCTATCGATTACTACACCAATATTCAGAAAAAATACGGCAAAGGAAAAGAAAGAAGAACGGAACTAAGAATTTTCGATACCATCGATGCCAGCAAAGTAGCGGTAGCCAACGAGAAATTCTATGTCAACTGGGAAGAAGGTTTCATCGGAACATCGCTTAAAAAAGATGAATATCTTTTTGACTGTTCAGATATAGACGACATCATCACCTTCCAGAAAGACGGTACGATGAAGGTGGTAAAAGTAGAAGGCAAAACATTTATTGGTAAAAATATTGTGCACGTCGCCATCTGGAAAAAGAATGACAAACGCACCGTCTACAACACCATTTACCGTGAAGGCCGCGAAGGACCTTATTATATGAAACGTTTCTCCGTAACCGGTGTTACGAGGAATACAGATTACAAACTGGCTTCTGACAAGAAAGGATCGGAAATGCTTTATTTCTCGGCCAATCCAAACGGCGAGGCAGAAGTTGTTTCCGTTTTGTTAAAGCCCAATGCCAGAGTCCGGAAAAACAAAATCGATATCGATTTCTCCGAAATTGCCATCAAAGGCCGGGATTCCAAAGGCAATCTGGTGACCAAATATGCAGTCAAAAAAGTAGATCTCAAAGAAGAAGGCGTCTCCACTCTTGCACCAAGGAAAATCTGGTTCGATGATTCCGTAAGACGTCTCAATGCCGATGGCAGAGGCAGTCTGCTGGGTAGTTTCAAAGGCGACGACAAGATTCTGACCATCAATTCTCAGGGCGAGGCCAAATTGGTTTCGTTCGATCTGATGAACCGTTTCGATGACGATTATCTCATTCTGGAAAAATGGAAGCCGGAGCAGCCCATCACCTGTATCTATTTCGACGGCGACAAAGACAAATATTTTGTCAAGCGTTTCCTGCTGGAAAATACAACCAACATCCAGTCTTTCTTTGCCAACGAAAATCCGAAATCCTTCCTGGAGTTTGTGACCACAGAAGCAGGCGCTACAGCAGAACTCGTGTTTCCAAAAATCAAAGACAAACAGAAAGACCCGGAAACTGTAGACCTGGACGAGTTCATCACTGTCAAAGGCATCAAAGCCATCGGAAATCAATTAACCAAGGATAAAGTTAAAAACATTAATATCACCATCCCGGAACCACCGGAAATCATCGAAGAAGAACCCGAACCTGAAGAACTTTCAGAAGAAGATCCGGACGACGACGGCGGAACGATAGGAAGCCTTTTCGACGAAGAAGCTAATTAATAAAATAAAATCAAAAAAAATGGACAGCTCATTATATATACTAGTCATTATCATTGCCGTTACGTGCGTCATCAGCTACGTCGGATTCCAGCAGCCGGAATTTTTTCAGAAATACAAATTCGAAGTCGGCGCCATCCAGCGTCGTAAGGAGTACATCAGACTTCTGTCTGCAGGCTTTCTGCACGGCGACTTTCTGCACCTGTTTTTCAACATGTACACGCTGTACATCTTTGCGCCCATCGCTCTGATCGGTTTTCACACCTACGGATTTCTGATCGTCTATTTCGGATCTATGATTCTGGGAAATCTCTTCTGCCTCTACCATTACCGCAACGTGCCCTTTTACTCCGCAATCGGTGCCAGTGGCGGCGTTTCCGGGATTTTGTTTGCGGCCGTAGCCTTGGCGCCCAATCAGATTCAGATTTGGTTTATCCCGGGATTCCTCTTCGGAGCCATCTACTTCGGATACTCCGTTTATATGATGCTAAATCCACGGATGAACGACAATATCGGTCACGCAGCACACCTCGGCGGGGCATTCTTCGGATTAGTCTATGCCGTAATTGCCTACCCGGAAATGGCGCTACAAAACGCTCTTTACATCGGTATTATGGCAATTCCACTCATCTATTTGGCTTATGAGATTCTAGTCAGAAAAAAAATAGGTTAACTTAGGAGCAGGGCGTTTGGCAACCTTTCTGAGATTTCTCACCCGCTGTCCACTGTATCTTTTTTGTGATTGCGCAGCAAGCCAAGTCACCAGAATCAGTTTCTCAGAGCGCAATCACAAAAAAGGATGCCGTTCCCATCGGGGCTATGCTCAGGTTTTGCCTTTCTGTTAAGGTTTCTGTGCGTCAAAAGAATTCAAATTTGGAGAGGCAGATTTGGTACCTATTTTCCGATGGCGTCAGCAAGATTTTTAACAAAATTGATCTGTGTTGTATTATTGCATTCCGAGATGAGATCTCGCAGACTGTTACTTTCAACCTTATCAAAATCCCCGACAATCGCGAGGCAGATTCTGTAGTTAGAAAACTTCTGGAGGATGTCGCCCGCCAGTTTATTTTTCAGGTCAAAGAAATCAGGCGTCAGGTTTTTCTCATAGATTACCACTTTATCAAACCCTTGGTAATAAGGTTTCCCACCAAATCCAAAGCATTCTCCGCAGAAGTGATAACGGTTTGTTCTGAAATAATTTCTGCGATCGTGAGGTTGTTTCTATGATGCGTTTTTATTTCCATATCTATTTTCTCCCAAAAATCATTCTGTCGTTCCCGGAAATATCCTTCAGTAAATATCCTTCAGAAAGGATTTGATCATATAATCCCAAGGTTTCCGGCCCCAATTTCTGATTGATTTCGAGAAATAAAAGGCCGTTTTCAGCCAAATGATTTTCGCAATCTTCAGCGATCTTTTTATAGAAAATCAAAGCATCAGAAGTAGGGGAGAAGAGCGCCAAATTCGGCTCAAAACCTTTGACAGAGTCTTCTATTTCAGCACTTTCGTCCGTCCCGATATAAGGCGGATTGCTGATGATAATATCGTAGATCCCGTCCAGATCTTCATTCAGATAATCTTGGCTGACGAAATGGATGTCAGTTTTATGGAACTCTGCATTTCTTTTCGCCACTTCCAAAGCTTTATCAGAAATATCAATCGCCGACACTTCTGCATCAGGAAAATATTTCTTCAAAACAATTGGGATAATGCCGCTTCCGGTTCCAATATCAAGAATCCGAAAATGCTTATTGGTTTCTGACTTCCGGTTGTCAGGCTGAGGCTCTCGAAGACCAACATTTAAGTCCTGATTGTTTTTTATTTTTTCTTTTATCTTATTTATTGATAATTCCAAAAGTTCTTCAGTCTCAGGTCGCGGAATCAAAACGTGTTCGTTCACAAAGAATTTCATTCCGTAAAACTCCGTTTCGCCAAGGATTTGCTGAAAAGGTTTTCCGGTTTTCAATTGCGAAAATGAATTTAAAAATTTTTCAGAATCCATCGCTGATAGACCATTTTCAAAACTATTTCTCAATTCAATCTTATTCAGGTTTAACAAATGTTCACAAAAAATAGCAAACAATTCCTCAATCTCAGATTTGGAATAAAGATCTGAAAGTTCAGTTTGAAAGTGAAATTTGATTTTGGAAAGCCTCATAAATTATCGTGTAAAAACCAAATTAGTTTCCGTAGATAGTTTCTCATCAATTAGATAATTCTCATAATTGAAAGCTTTTATGTCGTTCAAAGTCTTAGCCTGCTTTTCTGCACAGAAGCGTAAAACCAATCCACGGGCGTGTTTTGTGTAGACCACAATCGTTTTCAGTTTTCCGTCCGGCTGTATCTGCTTAAATTCAAAATCTATAATCTTTGCTTTCAGAGATTTTCTGTCGATCACCTTGAAATATTCTGTGCTCGCCAGATTGATCAGTAGTTCACCTTTTTTGAGTTCAGAATTCAAAGCATCAGTGATTTTTCCGGTCCAGAATTCGTAAAGATTTTTGTACGCATCAAATCTAAAGGGTCTTCCCATTTCCAAACGGTAAAGCATCACTTTGTCTGAAGGTTTCAGGAGTCCATAAAGTCCGGATAATATTCTGTGATTTTTCTGAAGATAATCTACTGCATTTTTATCCAGTGTTTTTGCGTCCAAACCTCTGTAAACCTCGCCTGTGAAAGCAAAAAGGGCAGGCGCAGCGTTTTTAGAACCGGGCTTTGCCTTCCATTTTTGGTTTCGTTCCCAGTTTTCGTCGGCCAGTTTTGTGGAGATTTCCATCAGTTCGGAAAGATATTTTGGAGATTTTTCTTTCAGAAAGGAATGGATGAATTCAGAATCACTGATGAATTTTGGTGTTGTAGACCTGAGAAATTCTGTCGAATTTTCTATGTTCATCAGTTTTGCTGGGGAAGTAATGAATTTCATAGTTGCTTGTAAATTATCTTCTTATATTTCAAAAATGCTGCGTCCCGACTTGAACGGAACTCCTTTTTTGCTGCGGGAAAAGCGCGGGCAAAAAAGAGTGGGAGTGGAAGGCGGAAAAGACGCCCAAATGATATCAATTTTAAAGAATACCTTTTCCCTGACGGATGATTTCCGGCTCGCCAGAAGTCAAATCTACGATGGTGGAGGCGGTGTTGTCTCCGTATCCGGCGTCTATGACGAGGTCTACGAGTTTATCATATTTCTCGGCAATCAGTTCAGGATCGGTAGAATATTCCAGGATTTCGTCGTCCGAATGGATGGTTGTTGAGACGATGGGATGCCCGAGTTTTTCCACGATCATCTGCGGCACAATATGATCGGGCACGCGGATTCCTACTGTTTTGTGGCCTTTGTAAGAGGTCGGCAGATTTCGGTTGGCTTCCAGAATGAATGTAAATGGGCCTGGCAGATGGGTTTTCAGAAACCTGAACGTGGAGGTCTCAATCGGTTTTGTGAATTCTGACAGATGGCTGAGGTCGTTACAAATAATGGAAAACTGGTGTTTCTCCAGTCGGATTCCTTTGATCTGTGCCAGTCTTTCCATGGCTTTGTGATTATAGATGTCGCAGCCAATGGTGTAGATGGTGTCGGAAGGGTAGATGATGACGCCGCCGTTCTGCAGGACTTTTACAGCTTCGTTGAGCAGGTTTTCCTGTGGATTTTCCGGATATATTTTGAGTGTTTTTGCCATATTCAAAGGTATGTAATATTTGAAAATTAGTGGTCTGTCCATTCAGCATCAAAAAGTGTGAAAAAGTAGACAGCATAAAAAAGAGAACCACATTTGTGATTCTCTTCGTTGGTTGCGAGGACACGACTCGAACGTGCGACCTCCGGGTTATGAGCCCGACGAGCTACCTACTGCTCTACCTCGCGATATTGTGGTGCAAATATACAGCTTTTTGAATACAAGTCAAGCCTGAGCGTGGATTTTTGGTAATTATAATTATTTATGCCTGATATTCAGCTGATTAAAATATTTAATATCTTTTAACTATAAAAATAGTTGTAGAATTGGATTTTAATTCTAAATTTGTATTACTAAGTTTTTAGTGATATAAGATTGATTGTTTTTAAAGTAAAAGATTATGAATAAGTTAACGAAGGCAGAAGAGCAGGTGATGCAGTATCTTTGGCAGATCAAGAAAGGGTTTTTAAAAGACGTTTTAGAATTGTTTCCGGAGCCAAAACCGCATACCAATACCATTTCTACAATTCTCAAAATCCTGATGGAAAAAGGCTTTGTAGACTTTAAAACTTTTGGCAGACAGCACGAATATTTTCCAGTCATCAGTAAAGAAAATTACAGCGGAAAATCTATCAAAAGTCTGGTGAAAAATTATTTTGAAGGCTCTTACACCAATGCTGTTTCATTTCTTGTGGAAAAAAACGAAATCAGCGTCGAAGATCTGGAACTGTTGTTAGACGAACTCAAAAATAAGGACTGATGGAAGCTTTTATGTTTTATCTCGGCAAGATGATCCTGTGTTCTGCGGTGATGTTTGCTTACTATTCATTATTTCTGAAAGACAAAACCTTTCACCATTACAATCGGTTTTATCTTCTGCTGACGGTCATTATCAGTTTGTTTTTACCACTGATAAAGGTGTCTTATTTCACGATAGAGACCAATCAGAATCTGTATCTGCTGCTTAGTCAGTTCAATCCAAATCAATTACAAAATTCTAGCGATGATATCACTATTTATTCAGTTTTTTATGCAATTGTTGGCATGGTTTCAGTCTTTCTTATAATCAGATTAATATTAGGAATTACAAGAATCCAGTCCATCAAGAATAAGTTCCCGAACGAAACGATAGAAGGAATTAAATTCTACCAGACCAATCTAAACAATGCGCCATTTTCATTTTTCAGAAATCTGTTCTGGAAGGAGTCTATTCAACTGGATTCGCCTGTAGGACAGCAGATTCTGAAGCACGAAATAATACATATCCAACAAAAACACAGCTGGGACAAACTTCTGATGCAGACCGTAAAATCTGTTTTCTGGTTCAATCCTGTGTTTTATTTTATCAACAAAGAAATCAATCTTATTCACGAATACTTGGCGGACAACAAAGCAGTGAAAAAATCCGACACCAGAGCGTTTGCGCAGATGCTTCTGGAGAGTCATTTCTCCGGATCGGTAATCCCTGTTACGAGTCCTTTTTTATCCTCTAACCTCAAAAAAAGACTTAAAATGCTTACAAAAAACCAAACCAAGTACAGCTACGCACGCAAACTTTTTGCGCTACCTATTTTATTCTTTATGGTGTTTGCCTATATTGTAGATGCGAAAAATAAAGAGATAACGGAAACGAACAAAGCTATAGAAATAGCGGTAAACGAACTGAAACAGGATACAATTAAACCTAAAGCTTCCGATTTGGACAGTTTAACGACAGGACACCAGAGAGAAACAAAAATGTATTCTGACGCTTTGCAGGAAGATCATTTGAAAATGTCGGCACTCAGTAAAAAGATGGGAGATAAAGGCAAAGAGTTGGCAAAACTTAAAAAAGCAAAAAAAGACGAAACGCCAGAATACAAAGCGTTGGAGAAAGATATGAAAACGCTTGCCAGTCAAATGGAAGATATTGTAAAGTCTGACAATTATAAAAACAATATCAAAGGATTGGAAGAACATTCTGAGGCACTTGCCAAAATGTATGATTCTCCGGAATTTAAGAAAAGAATCGCCGACGTAGAAAGGAAAGCAAAAGAAACGGAAGCCTATTACAATTCTTCGAAATTTAGGAAAAAAATTGCCGATGTAGAGAAAAAGGCGCTGGAAACTGAAGCGTATTACAATTCTCCAGCATTTAAGAAAAAAATTGCCGATGTAGAAAAGAAAGCTAAAGAAACGGAAGCGTATTACAATTCTCCTGAATTTAAGAAAAATATTGCAGATGCTGAAAAATTAGCTCAAGTTGCTGGTGATAATTTTGGAAAAATCTACAGCGAGGCAGATTTTCAAAAGATGATTACAGACCAATTTGGGAAAGATGCTTTTACAGACGGAAATGTTAGATATTTGAAAGATGATTATAATTTTCCAAAATCTGACAGCTTCTCCCAAAATTTCAACTTTAATTTTTCTGATGATGTTTTTAATTCAGCTAAATCAAAGTTATCTCCAAAAGAACTGAAAAAACTGGAGAAAAAAAGTAAAGAACTTCAAAAGAAACAAAATGAATTATTAGAGCAACAAAAAAAGCTTCAGAAAAAACAACAAGAATTGAACAGAGAAGTGCGTCAGAATAATCCGCTGAAAATCAGTTTTACTTCTAACTTGGGTTCTCCTAAAACATTGGTTTATAATAAAAATATTACTCCACCACAAAGAATCAGTAAATCAAACCAAGTTATTATTTTTGATAAAACTACAGATGGTAATCCACAACGCGTTTTTAAAGCAGATGCGATAAAAATAACTAATACATCTGACACTAAAAGTGCATTTAATCCTAATAAAGCAAAAGTTTATATTAATGGGAAACTTACTGATATAAAAGAGGTTGACAAGTTAGACCCCAAAATGATTGCATCTGTTAATATTTTTAGTACAAATGATGCCGGTAAGATTGAGGTCATTACAAAATAAACAACTTACATTCATAACAGTTTAGCCGGTTCGCCGGCTTTTTTAATATTTAAAATATGAAAAAATTACTTTTACTTTTTATTCTTTTTGGAGTATTGGGAATTGGTCAGAATAAGCGTTTTATTTATGAGTATAAATTTATTCCAGATTCGACAAATGCTGCAGATGTCAAAACAGAAATGATGTTTCTGGACACATCAAAAGAAGGTTCCAAATATTACAGTTACACGGTTTTCAATTCAGATTCTGCTATTAAAGTAGATCTGGAAAAACAGCTTGCTGCTACAGGTTCAATTAATGTTCGATCTGATATGCAGAAAGGTGCAATTCGATATTCTGTTACCAAAACTTACCCAGATTTTAAAATTTTCTTTCACAGAAAACTTGGTATGGATGCTTACAATATCCCCGACGACCGAAAAATCAATTGGAAAATTATATCAGAAAAACAAAAAATTGGCGAGTGGAATGCCCAAAAAGCAGAAGCTGCTTTTGCAGGTAGACATTGGATTGCATGGTTTTCTACAGACATTCCCATTCAGGACGGTCCGTACAAATTCCATGGGTTACCCGGGTTGATTGTCAAAATCGAAGATAAAACCGGTTCACACAAGATGGAGCTTAAGGGCGTCAAAAACATTACCGGCCAACTTGATATCAATGTTTTCGAAGCCAGAGAAATTGCGATCAATTCCAAACAGTTTCAAAAAGTGCTGAAAGAATACGAAAATGATCCGATGCAGGGCATAAAACAGATGCAGATGGGTGGCGCAACCATTGTGATGACTGGAAAAGACAGCAATAGCTCAAAGGCTGTAAAAGAACAGGAAGATCGCCTGAAAAACCAACTCAGGAAAGATAATAACCGGATAGAACTGGATCTGCTCAGATAGAAAAACGCCACTGCAAAGTGGCGTTTTTTTGTATGTGAAACTGTCTATTGTTTTTTCTTCAATTCATCGCGGATCTCCATCAGCAAAACATCGGTAGATGATGGCCCCGACGGTTTGGCTTCCGGTTTTGTGTTGACTTTGTTGGCCAGTTTGATGAGCCAGAAAAGTACAAAAGCAATCACCAGAAAACTAATTACCGAGGAAAGGAAGTTACCATAAGTCACGCCATTCCAGGAGAGCTCTTTGATGTTTTCTGCCCCAGCGGCTTTGAGCGCCGGTGTCAGCAAAAGTGGCGTTATGACGTCGTCTACAAGGGATTTTACAATCGCTCCGAAAGCAGCACCAATGATGACACCGACTGCAAGATCTACAACATTGCCTTTGAAGGCGAACTCTTTAAATTCTTTTACAAATCCCATAGTTTTATTTTTTATGATCGGTTAATAAACAAATATATCATTTTTATTTATAAAATTAAGACGATATGTCTATCGATAAGTAATTTTTATATCAATACAAAACAAGAGAATTACATCTAAGAAATGCAGTTTCTTCCTGATTGTTTTAATTATTTTTTAAGTGAATCTCTTATTTCTATCAGCAAGGCATCTGTAGAGGATGGGTCTGCTGGTGTTTCCTGCTGTTTTTTGGCGCTGTTGGCCAGCTTCAGAACCCAGAACAAAACCATTGCAATCAGCAGAAAACTGATTACGGATGAAAGAAAATTCCCGTAACCAACACCGTTCCAGTTCAGCTGTTTGATGTTTTCTGCGCCTGCCGCTTTGAGTGCGGGTGTCAACAGAAGTGGCGTAATAACGTCATCTACCAGAGATTTTACAATTGCACCAAAAGCACCGCCAATGATCACCCCAACTGCCAGATCTACAACATTGCCCTTAAAGGCAAATTCTTTGAATTCTTTAATTAATCCCATATTTGTGTTTTATAATGTTAAAGTGCTAAAATATCATTTTTTTACATATAAATGAATACTTGTATAATATTTTATTCTGAATATTTGATTAATTTTGATAAATAATATTTCCATTTATATAAATTGATATGAAAATTCTGACCTCGACACAAATCAGAGATTGCGATGCGGCAACGGTTGAAAAGGGTATTTCTTCGTGGGCGCTTATGGAAAAAGCTGCAAGAATGTGTACATCGTGGATTGCAGATCATTTTAAGTCTGCACAGAAGTTTCTGATTTTTTGCGGAACAGGAAATAACGGTGGAGACGGTTTTGCCATCGCAAGAATGCTTTATGAGAAAGGTTTTGATGTGCAGGTTTTCATGGATCTTGATCAGCTGACATTATCTCCAGATGCCAATGTCAATTTTCAAAAAATTAAGCAAATAAGCGGTATAGAAATCAATGATTTTGATAAATTTTCTGTGACTAAAAATGAACAGACCGTTATTATAGATGCGATATTCGGAAATGGTCTGAGTAGAAAACCTTCCGAAAAAGTGGAGCTGGTTATTGATAAAATAAATCAGTCAAAGGCTCCAAAAATCGCTGTTGATGTCCCAACAGGATTGTATGCCGACAGTATAGCTGATGACAATTCACTAATTGTGAAAGCTGATTTTACGCTCACTTTCCAGTTTTATAAAAGAAGTTTTCTCCATCCGGAGACAGGTAAATTCCGCGGTAAAATAGAGCTGATCGATTTAGGTTTGGATCAGGATTTTATCAGTAAAACAGAAAGCAAGTATTTTGTCATCGATGAAAGTTTAATCAGATCCATTTATAAGCCCAGAGAAGATTTTACAAATAAAGGTGCCTTTGGGAAAAGCATTTTAGTAGGAGGTAGCCACGGAACGATGGGTGCTGTTCTGATGTCCGTTTTGTCTGCGTTGAGAGCTGGAAGCGGCCTCACGGTTGCTCTTTCGCCGGAATGTGGTAATTTTATTTTACAGTCGCAGGCGCCAGAAGCCATGTTTATCAGTTCCGGTGAGCATCACCTGGAAAATGTAGAGATTCAGGAAAAGGCAACTTACGGTATAGGCCCAGGTTTGGGAAAGGAAACAGTGACTCAGAAGGCTTTATTTGATTTTCTCAAAAATTATAATGAGCCTGTTGTTTTAGATGCTGATGCTCTCAATATGATTGCGGAAAATGACAACATCAGTTTGATTCCAAAGCATTCTGTAATCACACCGCATCCGTTGGAATTTGAAAGACTTTTTGGCAAGACTTCCAACTCCTTTGAAAGGTTGGAGCTGGCAAGAGAGAAAGCGCACGAACTGCAAAAATTTATTGTGCTAAAAGATCATCATACTGCTGTAATCACGCCTGCAAAAGATGTTTTCTACAATGTCACGGGAAATTCCGGAATGGCAAAAGGCGGTAGCGGCGACGTTCTGACAGGCATATTAACCGCTCTGATTTCCCAAAAATATGACATAGAAAAAGCCTGCATTTTCGGTGTCTGGATTCACGGAAAAGCAGGCGATTTTGCGTCAGAAACATTTTCAAAAGAAGCAATGCTGCCAACCGACCTGATTGGAAAAATTGGCCACGTCTTCAAATATCTCTCTAGCTAGCAATCTTTGATTTAGTCCGCTTTCTTGTTGGTTTCTCGTTCATTTTTGATTTCAGCATATATAAAACGCCCAATTCCGTTTCGGAAAGATTCTCGTTTTTCTTCAGCAGTTTTTTGATCTCCTTCTGGAAATAATGGACTGTATGTCCGTTCTTATAATGCTCAAAAATTCTTGGATCTATGTAGGAATCTCTGGCCACGGAAGGCGTATTTCCTAATTTTTCAGAAACTGCAACGATGGCATTTCGGATCCTTTTTTTGAGTTCTTTCTGTTGTTTTTCTTCGCAGATTCCCAGCTCGTCCAAAATCCCAGCTGCGATCATCGTGCCTGCCCAGGTTCTGAAATCTTTAGCTGAAAATTCCTCGCCCATTATCTCCCTGATATATTGGTTAAGATCCTGACTTTCAACGGTTACAAGCTCATTATTCTCATTGTAATATTTGAAAAGTCGGTAGCCTGGCAATTGTTCTATTTCACCGATTACCTTTGCCAATTTATCATTAATAATATGTTTTTCCTGAAATTTTCCCGATTTTCCCTTATATGAAAAAACCATTTCGTCACCGTCAATTGTGAGGTGTTTCTTCCGGATCGTCGTGAGTCCGTAACTTTGATTTTCCTGTGTGTATTTGGGACTGCCGGGACGGAAATAGGCCGAATCCAGGAGCCTTACCATCGCAGCCAATACTTTTTCGCGCGTCATTTTTTTCTTTCTCAAATGCTGTCCGGTCACGCGCCGCATATGCTCCAGGTTTTCTGCGAAGTGAAGGATTCTGTCAAACTTGTCCGCGTCTTTTTGAGCCCGGAATTTGGGATTGTAGATGTACTGCTTTCTGCCTTTTTGATCTCTGCCGACGGCGAGGATTTTTGCGCTTTTGTTAGTAGTAATTTCCACATCTGTCCACGCAGGCGGGATGACGAGTGATTTGATGTACTGAATCTTTTCTTTGTCTTTATAAGGTTGATTGTTTTTATCAACATAAGAAAAATTTTTGCCGGCCTTTTTGCGCGTGAGTTTCATAGTTTACATTTGGTAAGTTGCCTAAACAATAAAAATGCCGACAATAACAAATTATGAATATTGAATCTGTAAATTGAGATTTAAATAGTGTTTTATGATTTTATTAACAAAGCTTTCAGCCTCTTTCTAAACGAAAATTTATATTTTAGCAAAAATTTTATTGATGCCAAAGACAGTTGACGATTTTAATAAAAGCAGACTCAGATCCAGTAATATTACTGTGGTCATCAGTATTTCACTGGTTTTATTCCTGGTAGGATTATTTGGATTAATATTAATCAATGCTCAGAAATATTCAGATTATATTAAAGAACAATTGGTTGTAGAAGCTTACTTTGAGGAGTATCTGGATCCCCGCGACTCTGCGAAAACCCTGAAATTCCAGGAGGAAACTTTTGCCAAAATCAAAGAACAGAATTACGTAAAACAGGCACGCTATATTTCCAAACAACAGGCAACTGTATTGGCCAAAAAGCAATTGGGAATCGATGCCGACGCGCTTTTCGAAGAAGATATCTTCCCGGCATCTGTAGAAGTGACGCTGAAACCGGAATTTGTAGATCCTGCAAAGATTGACGGCGTGGTAAAACAGTTGAAAGCCATCAATGGAGTCAAAGACGTTGCTAATGACAACCAGCTGACCATCGATGTTTACAACAATCTAAACAGAATCCTGACGTGGATTCTGGCATTCTCGATTTTATTTCTGATAGTTGCTATCGTTCTGATAAACAATTCAATCAGGCTGAAAATATTCTCCAAAAGATTCATTATCAAGACTATGCAGCTGGTAGGCGCTAAAAGAAGATTCATTCTGATGCCTTTCATCAAAGAAGCGCTGATACTGGGACTGATCGGATCCTTTATCGGACTTCTCGCACTGGGCGGGCTTTGGTACTACTTTACAAGCCAGATCGGGACACCGTTTGTACAGGATACCAATCAATATGTCTTTCTCGTCGTCATCATTTTGTTCATAGGTATTTTCATTACCGTTGCAAGTACTATCTTTGCAACCTGGAGATTCCTCAGAAGCAATGTAGACGATCTTTATTACTCATAAACAATGGCAAAAAAATCAAATAAATTCTCTGCAGATCAGTACGGCAAAACCGTAGATTCTGTCGAGAAAAAGACTTTCTATTTTGGAAACAAAAATTTTAAACTGATGCTGATCGGTCTCGGACTTATCGTCCTTGGATTTGTCCTGATGATGGGCGCAGACGCCAATACGACACCAGACGGCAAATTTGATCCCAACTACTGGAACGAGGGCATCTTTTCCTTCAGAAGAATCAGGCTGGCGCCGCTGTTGATCATCGCCGGTTTCGTGATCCAGATTGTAGCGATCCTGAAAAGAAATAAAGATTAAAATAAACTCAAAAAACAAATAATAAACTTTGTCTTGGTTCACAACTGAGACAAAGTTTTTTTTAATAAAACTAAAGAACAATGGATGTAATCAATGCAATTATTATTGCAATCATAGAAGGTCTCACAGAATATCTGCCCATCTCATCAACCGCCCATATGGGTTTTGCAGCAAGTCTGATGGGGCTGGAGGAAACAGAATTTTTGAAAATGTTCCAGGTTTCTATCCAGTTTGGAGCGATACTTTCTGTGGTGGTGGCCTATGGTAAAAAATTCTTTGATTTCAGCAATCTTCAGTTCTATTACAAATTAGCTTTTGCCGTGATGCCGGCACTGATCATTGGATTTTTTCTGGACGATCTTATAGAATCTGTCCTTGGAAACCAAATCGCCATTTCTACAGTTTTGGTTCTCGGCGGCGTTGTGTTGCTGTTTGCAGACAGTTGGTTCAAAAATCCCGTCATCCACGATGAAAAAGAGATTACAATCAGAAAAGCAGTTACAATCGGCTTCTGGCAATGCCTGGCAATGATGCCCGGAACCAGCCGGAGTGCAGCCTCTATCATTGGCGGTATGACGCAGGGACTGTCCCGGAAAGCGGCTGCCGAATTTTCATTTTTCCTGGCCGTTCCTACGATGCTTGCAGTAACGCTCTATTCGGTTTTCGTCAAAACCTGGGGCAAGGAAACGGCACATCCGCAGAAAGGTTACGAGATGATTATGGCCTCTCAGGATCATATTTTGATTTTCGTGATAGGGAATGTTGTCGCCTTCATAGTTGCGTTGATCGCTATTAAATCATTCATCACTTTACTCAACAAATACGGTTTCCGACCTTGGGGCTGGTATCGGATTGTAGTTGGGATCGGACTTTTGATTTATTTCTATTATTTCAAATAAAATTATTTGGGCAGCTTTTTCCGTCCTCCGTTCCCAATCTTTTTTGCCCGCGCTTTTCCCGCAGCAAAAAAAGGATTTCCACTCAGGCCGGGCTGCATAAGATTTCACGTTTCAAAATGAGTATTTATTTCCTAAAACTTAACAATTAACAACCAAAAATGACAGCAGAAGACTTACAATCCGGACATATATTTCTCCTGGATAAACCGCTGGACTGGACGTCATTTCAGGCTGTCAACAAGTTGAAATACAAGCTCAAAAACGAGTTCAAAGAATTGCCGAAGAAGTTCAAAATCGGCCATGCCGGGACGCTCGATCCTCGTGCAACAGGACTTTTGATCGTCTGCACCGGAAAATTTACCAAAAGAATTCCGGAGATTCAGGATGCGCCAAAAGAATATTGGACAGAAATAAAAATTGGCGTCCAGACAGAGTCCTACGACACCGAAAAACCCGAAATCCTCGCGACCGATTTTTCACACATTACAGAAGAGCAGATTCATAAGACACTGGAAAAGTTCATCGGTGAGATAGACCAGAAACCACCTGTCTTTTCGGCACTCAAAATAGACGGAAAAAGGGCTTACGACCTTGCCAGAGCAGGGACGGAAGTAGAAATGAAATCCCGCAAAACAACCATTCATTATCTCAATAATATCAATGTTAATCTTCCCTTCGTTTCTTTTACAGTGGGTTGCAGTAAAGGGACTTATATACGAAGCCTCGCCCACGACATTGGTCAGGAACTTGGCGTAGGCGCCTATCTTACACAGCTGAGACGGACGAAAATTGGCGATTACTCTGTGGAAGATGCCACCGCAGATTTCATTAATGATAAATTTAAAATTTCGGAATAATCTTAAAGATATGATCAGACCTTTATTAGTTTTAACAGTGCTGTTTTCAGCTTTTGTATTTGGCCAGATTGAGGACAAAAGAAGCAAAACAATGGGTTTCTACGCCAGTCCGAGTGTACAGATCGGTTATAATCTCGGAAACTCTATTAAGGATAAGGAAAATGAAAATTCTCCCTATTATCAGGAAAATATAAGACCTTATCTGCCAAACGATTTCACCTATGGCTTGGGTGTGGTTGCCGGCTATCATATCCTTCCATTTTTTGCCTTGGGAACGGGACTTCGTTATAATTATGTCACCGATAATCTTCATCTTCTCAACTGGACTGTTCAGCCTAAGTTTATCTTCGGAAAAGACGAAGGCAAATTTACAGTAGAATTCGAGTATGGGAAGCAGTTCAACCACTCGAACATCAATCATACCCATTACTTTGGCGGAAAGTTAGGTTATCAGGATTCCTTTTCAAAAAGTCTGATCCAGGAAGGTGGTTTGTTTATCTACAGATATAATTCTGCGGTTTCTAATGCCTATTTTATAGGGTTGTCCTTCGGTGCTACTATTTTCAGCAATAAAAAATACACCGTTTACGGTGAGGACTAAAGAGGTATTTCCTGTACTCTATTTTACTTTTTTCAAAACTAAAGAAATCTTGTCTTCACATTTAGAACTAATTAATTTTCTTTATGTGTTTAAGTGATGCAATTTTAAATAATATTTTAATATGCTTGTATTATTCAGGGTTATAGGCTATTTTCGCCTGCATTTTAAAATAAACGTTTAATTTAATTTTTGAGAACATGAAACAAATTCTATTTTCTTTAATTGCAACTGCTGCAATTTTTTCCTCTCTGGAGGCACAGACAAAAATCTCCTTCTAAGCTTCTGAGGGATACAATACGGGTACGCTGAATGGTCAGAAAACCTGGACTGCTTGGGGTGATGCTCCAAACAGTTATACTGCGCTTAGCACTTCAAGAGCATCTGACGGTACAAGATCAGTTAAAATATTGAGTAACGAATCTGTTGGTGCTGATTATGGAATAGAATCAACTGTACCTAGTTATGGCAAAGCAACGATTTCTTATGATATCAATGTAGAGACTCTTGGCGGTTCTGATAACTACTTTATAGTTTATTCTGATGAATACGACGTGGTAGCAGCAGTTGATTTTGATTACACAGGAACTGTCCTTGTAAATGATTTTGAACAGGACGGATTGGCTGAAACTACCAAAACCTTTACCGCAAACAAGTGGTATAATGTCAAAATAGATTTGGATTTTGCGACACATATCGCTAAATATTATGTGGATTCAGTTTTATTGTACACAACTGCTATAGACCCTGCTGTGACAGGTTACGGTATTTTGGACCTTATGACAGATGATTATGGGACAAGTTTTTATGTTGACAATATCCAGATAAAGAGTGCTACACTTGCCACTTCAGATGCTGTCAAGAATGATATTTTCCGGGTATATCCAAATCCAACTGTAGATGTTTTGAACTTCGATATTGCTGGAATGATCAACACTGTAGAGGTTTATAATGCAGCAGGAATACTGGTAAAATCTACTAAGGATGGTGCTAAATCTTTAAATGTAGCTGCCCTTAGCAAAGGAAGTTATGTAGTAAAAGTAACGACAGAAAATGCTTCTTATACAAAAAAAGTAATCAAGAAATAAGTTTTTCTTTAGAATAAGTGTAAAGCTTCACCCATCAAAGTGAAGCTTTTTTTGTTGTTTTAAGTTTGTAGAAAGCATATTTTTGCTGTTACATTATATGGAATTGGAAAAGATCAGAATCAACAAGTATTTGTCAGAAGTAGGCTATTGCTCCAGAAGAGCAGCCGACAAACTTTTGGAAGAAGGCAGAATTACAATCAACGGGAATGTGCCTGAAATGGGAACCAAAGTTTCCGACGAAGACGAAATCCTGGTAGATGGCAAAACGATCCGGAAAGTAGAAGAGGATTTTGTCTACATCGCGTTCAATAAGCCCGTTGGGATCGTTTGTACAACAGATACCAAACGTGAAAACGATAACATTATCGAATATATCAACCATCCCAAAAGGATTTTCCCAATTGGAAGGCTGGACAAACCGAGTGAAGGCCTCATTCTGCTGACATCCGACGGTGATATCGTCAACAAAATTCTCAGAGCGCGCAATAACCACGAAAAGGAGTATCTGGTGCGCGTCAATAAACCTATTACGGAAAAATTCCTCGAAAAAATGCGAAACGGTGTTCCGATTCTGGATACAGTTACCAAAAAATGCGAAGTTGAAAAAATCGATACAATGAACTTCCGAATTGTCCTTACTCAAGGTCTCAACCGCCAGATCCGCAGAATGTGCGAACATCTGGATTATGAGGTAAAAAAACTGAAAAGGGTCCGCATTATGAATATCAAACTCGATCTTCCGGTGGGGAAATGGAGGGATTTGACAGAAACGGAACTATCGGAACTGAACAAGCTTTTGGAAGATTCTGCCAAGACCTTCAATTAATCGATTTCCATTTATTCATCAATAATTATTTATCGCTACTGATATAAAGTCTCATTTTATCTTCATATTCTGGTTTTAGCTTCAGGTATTTCCAGATCTTCCTGTCATCGGGATTCGTAAGACGGTAATAGATAATTCTGTCTGCGGAAAACCTGAAGTACGGATGTTTTTTCAGCCATTCTTCAGGCGCGGTTGCGAGTAAATATTTCGGTACTTTGGAGTTGTCCAGTTTTGCAGCGTAGATCAGCCGATCTCCCATAGCACGGTCAATTTCGTAAGTTTCCAACAATTGCTGTTTGTTGATAAAACCGCCCAATTTTTTCCTGAAAGCCAAAATACCTGCAGCATCTTTTTCTATGAAGCCAAATTCACGCAGTTGTTTGAATGTGATTTCATTTAGATTGATTTTGGTAAAATCTGTCTTTTCAGAAATTTCCGCTTTTGCATCCTTGGGTTTTTCGACAGCAGAAAGTTTGATCCAGGGCTTAATTTCAGCAAATTTCTCTTCGGAAATCACAAAACATTTCTGGATATCTTCAAGAGATTTAAAACTTCCGTGGAGGTTCTTGTCCCGGTAATTGACAATCACGGCAGCTTGTTTTTCAGAAAATCCTAAAGTCTGCCATTGCTCCGCATTCAGAATATTGGGGTCAAAATAACTGCTGATTTTTGCGGTTGTTTTATCTTGTTTTTTGTCGAATCTGCTAGGAATGTTTTCCGGTGTTCTGGCCTGGAGAATAAGATAAGGCGACATCTGGGCAAATTGTTCATCATTGATCATATAACATTCTTTCAGTTTTTCTTTGCTGATAAAACTGCCGCCCAGGTAATTTTTATATTTCAAAATTCCCGCAGCCTGTTTCTCAGAAAAGCCCATTTCCTGCCAGTCATTTTGCGAATTATTGTCAGGATTGAACCGCCCTTTGATACTGAGTTTTTTCTTTTCGAAAGCTTTGTATTGAAAATTTTGATTTTGACTTTGGGATTTATTTTCCGGGAGTAAAATATACGCTTGTAATTGATCATATTTCTCAGCAGAAACGGCGTAGCACTTTTTAAACTGTTCTTTGGAGGTAAAGTTTCCGCCAACAACTTCTTTGTATTTTAGAATAGTTTTGACTTGCTTTTCAGAAAAACCAAGATTTATCCATTGGTTTTCGTCCAGCTGATTGGGATCAAATTCTGTTAGAATAAGATCCGCTTTTGTCTCGGAAATAAAGTTTATTACAGGCTTTTCGTAGTGCTGGTTCTTTTTATAAAATGAAAAAGCGAGCTGCGCAGCTACAATAAGGATTCCAAAAATAGCAAGACTGATAACTTGCCTTTTCCGGATCTGGAAAGGTAATTTTGTATTCATCATTATGTTTTAACCAAAGTTAAACAAAATGAATGTAAAATTTGAAAATCTGAAAAATTAATCTAATAAATTAATCGTTGAGAGAATTTTTAAGCTTATTAAGTTCTGCTTTTATGAATTCTAATCTGTCTATAATCGTGATGGTTTCAGAGATTTTGGAGTTGGTCGTCAGTGCAACGCGCGCGCCGTCCAGCGTGTAACCTTTCTCTTTTACGAGGTGGTAGATTATTTTGAGATTGGTAATATCTTCGGGTGTGAAGTATCTGTTTCCCTTCTTGTTTTTCTTTGGTTTGATAATCGGGAATTCCTGCTCCCAATAGCGGATGAGCGAAGTATTCACGTCAAAAGCTTTGGCTACTTCGCCAATAGAATAATAGAGTTTGTCCGGGAGATTGAGCTTCATGATTTTAATCGAGGTTTCAAAGATAATTATTTTTAATTCTTTTCTACAAATTGTACCTTGCAACTTTAGATTTTAGATTATGAAAAGGTATTTGCGTTTCAGTTTAGTAGGACTTTTATTGGTATTGATGAATTGCCAGATTCAAAACCATAAAGATTTATTTATAAGTCAACCGAAAGTAATCAGCAGTCAGTTTACCTTTACTGAAGGCCCGGCTGCTGACACGTCCGGCAATGTCTATTTTACAGATCAGCCTAATGATAAAATCTACTTCTGGAACTGGAAAACCAATAAAATAGAATTGTTTCTTGATAAAACCGGCCGGGCCAATGGTACTTATTTCGATAAAAACGATGATCTTATTACTTGTTCTGATGAAAATGGTGAGATCTGGAAAATCAGTAAAAACAAAGGAATCACAGTTCTGTCAAAAGGTTTTGAAGGCAAAAGACTGAATGGGCCGAATGATCTGTGGATCGACAAATCCGGCGGTATTTATTTTACTGATCCTCTGTACGAGAGAGATTACTGGATAAATTTCAAAGCAGAAATTCCAGAGAAAAACCTGTATTATCGCAATCAAACCGGTACGATTACCAAATTGGAAACCTTCGTTCAGCCCAACGGAATTATCGGTTCCGAGAAGCTTAAAAGGCTTTATGTTTCCGATATTAATGCCGGGAAAACTTATGTTTATCAAATTTTAGGCGAAGGAAAACTGTCCGCTAAGAAATTGTTTTGCGAAATGGGATCTGACGGAATGACGCTTGACAGCAAGGGAAATCTGTATCTGACAGGGAAAGGCGTGACTGTTTTCAATAAAAAAGGCGAAAAAATCAGCAATATTCCAATCCCGGAAGAATGGACTTCCAATGTGACTTTTGGCGGTGAAAATAATTCTACCTTGTTTATTACAGCTTCAAAATCTGTCTATACTTTACAGATGAATGTTTCCGGAATTAAATAAAAAATCGCTTATTAATAAGCGATTTCTATTTTTACCTTTTTGCCTTTCAACTTTTCGTTGGCGAGTTTTTTCAGAAGCTCGATGGTCTTTTTTCGGTTGACAGCAACGTAAGAAGTGGTGTCCTTGACTTCAATCAAACCGATGTCATCCTTCTCAAGTTCACCTTTTTTAATCAGATAACCCACGATATCTACCTTGTTAACTTTGTCTTTTTTTCCGGCGCTGATGTAAATCGTTTGGTTTGGCGTTCGTTCCGGAACACGGTTGCTTTCCTGCACATTTTCCTCCGGCGTATTGCTTTTGATGAATGGGAAATTCTCATCCTCCGTCATTATCAGATAGGCAAAACCTTTCGCATTCATTCTCGCTGTTCGGCCGTTTCTGTGGATGAAAGCGTCCTCTTTCGGAGGTAATTGATAATGAACGATGGATTCTACCTCGGGAACATCTAATCCTCTTGAGGCCAAATCTGTAGTGATCAATATTCTCGCAGAATCATTTCTGAATTTGAGCAACGCACGTTCACGCTCGTCCTGTTCCATTCCGCCGTGGAAGGTTTCTCTCTGGATTCCTTTTTCTCTCAAAAGTTCTGAAATTCTATCAACTGCATCGCGGTGATTACAGAAAATCAAGGTTCTTTTGTTTCCGATTTTACAGATTAATTGGAACAAAGTGTTCAACTTATCCTCGGAAGTCGTCATCACTTTTCGAAGCTGGATGTTTGGTTTTGACTCGTTTTCTTTGAGGAAATTGATTTTCTTTTCGTTATTAAGTTCCACAAATCTTGGAATGTTGTCCATAACGGTTGCAGAAGTCAGGATTCTTTGAGAAAGACCGGTTAAAGAACCGATGATGTATTCCATATCTTCCTGGAAGCCGAGTTCCAAAGCTTTGTCAAATTCATCTAAAACTAAAGTTTGAATCGTTTCCGGATCGAAGTTTTCGTTTTTTAAGTGGTAGGCAATTCTTCCCGGTGTTCCGATCAAAACTGCCGGTGCCTGGATTAGATTATTAACCTCAATTTTTTTATCGTGGCCGCCATAAGCGATAGAAACTTTGAAATCTGTTCCCATCGATTTGAAAACCTGCTCGATCTGCAAAGCCAATTCTCTTGCCGGAACAAGGATTAAAGCCTGAATTCCTTTGACTTCTGAGTTCAGATTTCTGAGAACCGGAAACAGAAAAGCCAAAGTTTTTCCGGAGCCTGTTGGCGATAGGAGAACGATGTCGGTTTCGTTTTCGGAAGCGGTATATGTAGATTTCTGCATTTGATTCATATCCTGAATCTGCAGTTTTTCGAATATCGGTTGTAATTCCATTTTGCAAAGATAAAGGATTTAGGCCACCACTGGAAATTGAAAATTTTCCGGGAAATTATAAGAAGGACAAAATCCCTAGCCCCGATGTTCTATGTTAATTTGCAAATTATTCAGGTTAAAATTTTAAAGTTTTTCTGATAATCCTGTTGATAT
>JAZBLF010000017.1:0-41838 GCA_037033105.1 Bacteroidota bacterium | reverse complement strand
CTTGTGGTTAATTTTTTCAACCAAGTTATTAATCTATTTATTGTATTGCAAACTTACCATTGCAACGGCATCCTTTTGTGATGAGGAACGAAGAGCAAAAGATATAGTGGAAAGCAGGTTCCCTGCTCCTGAAAAATAATTATGAAAGTCTTAAGATCCGTTTTTATTAGAAAATGTTATCTTTGAGAATATTAAAAATTTTTACAGATGAATGATTCGTTAATGGTTTCTGAAATTTCGGAAGTCGAAAGAGCAGAATTTTACAGAAAAACGTATATGCACGTCGCAGTGGCGATTTTGGCATTCGGCGCGGTGGAATATTTGTTGCTGAAAACCATTCCGCTAGACACAATTTTGTCTCTGGTTTCCGGCCAATACACTTGGTTGCTGATCATAGGCGTGTTTTGGATGGTTTCTATGCTGGCGACAAAATTATCGTTTTCCGTTTCCAGAAGTACGCAATATTTGGGATTAGGATTATTTGTGCTGATAGAAGCGGTGATTTTCCTTCCAATGCTTGGAATCGCAAGCTTGTATGCCCCGCAAATCATCACGCAGGCGGCGCTGGTTACGGCTTTTATGTTTGCAGGATTGACGGCAACGGTTTTCCTTACCAACAAAGATTTCTCTTTCCTTCGAAGCATTATCGTCATCGGCGGATTTGTAGCTTTGGGCGTGATTGTGGTCGGTGCGATCTTCGGTTTCAACCTTGGACTTTGGTTTTCCCTGGCGATGGTGGGATTGGCAAGCGCAAGTATTCTTTATGAAACCTACAATATCAAAAATGTGTATTCAAAAGGCCAGTACGTGGGTGCAGCATTGCAGATGTTCTCGTCGATCATGCTTTTGTTCTGGTATATTTTGAGAATTTTCATGAGCAGAAGAAGCTAATATTTATAGCTCTCCGAGAGCCTCAGACTGACATTCTTAGGGTCGTCGAGAGCTTCAGACTGACATTCTTCAAGGTCCTCGAGAGCCTCAGACTGACATTCTTATAAATCAAAACTCATCATTTATGGTGGGTTTTTTTATGTCTAATGTTAAATTTAACCGCAAATTTTTTATTTCTAATAAATTTGTTAGCTTTGTCTAACATTTTTGTTTTATGAAATTAATTGCTGCCTTATTTACTGTTTTTTCTGTTTTCATTGATGCTCAAATAGACTCTGCAAATGTTTCTAAACCAGATACTATCGACCGTTCCAAGCGTATTGATGAGGTCGTAATCCGGCAGCTTTCTGTGAAAAAGTTGGACAGTCCGATTTCGACCGATGTGTATTCGCAGCAGTTTTTCCGAAAAAACCCTACCGCAAATATGTTCGAGGCGATTGCGATGGTCAACGGTGTAAAACCTCAGCTGAACTGTGCAGTCTGTAACACTGGCGACATTCACATCAACGGTCTGGAAGGTGCTTACACGATGATTCTGATTGACGGAATGCCCATTGTAAGCTCACTTTCCACCGTTTACGGACTGAGCGGAATTCCGAATAGTCTGATTGACAGAATCGAGGTGACGAAAGGTCCGGCTTCGTCTATTTACGGTTCGGAAGCGATGGGCGGCGTCATCAATATCATTACCAAAAATGCGTTGCAGGCACCGGATTTTGCAGCAGATGTGATGACGGGAAATCAAGGTGAAATCAATCTGGATATTGCGAAAAAGATTTTTGAGAATAAGAATTTTTCGAGTTTGTTGAGTCTTAATTATTTCTATTTCGGAAACAGAATTGACCAGAATAAAGACAATTTCACGGACACACCTTTGCAAAACCGAATCTCCGTTTTCAACAAATGGAATTTCAAAAGAAAAGAAAACCGACAGGCGAGTTTTGCTTTGAGGTATTTTTATGAAGATAGATTTGGCGGCGAAATGCAATGGCAAAAGCGAAACCGAGGTTCAGACGATGTTTACGGAGAAAGTATTTACACCAACCGCCTTGAATTTTTTGGAATTTATCAACTTCCCTTGAAGGAGAAATTTTTACTTCAATATTCTTACAATTACCATCATCAGGATTCTTACTATGGAAATACGGCTTATCTGGCGACTCAGAAAGTTTTGTTCCTGCAAATGAATTGGGAAAAACAATTGGGCAAACATCTTTTGAAAAGTGGAACCACTTTGAAATCAACTTTCTACGATGATAATACGCCTGGAACTGCTGATTCGATGGAGGAAAATCAACCTATGAAATCGCCAATCTATGGTTTTTACCTTGAAGATGAATGGGAAATTAATGATAAAAACACTTTGCTTTTGGGTTACCGATATGATTATCACAAGATTCACAAATCTGTGCATTCGCCACGACTTGCGTGGAAATTTGAACCCAATCCTTACCATACTTTGAGGTTGACTTTTGGAACAGGTTTCCGCGTTGTAAATCTTTTTACGGAAGATCACGCAGCGCTGACCGGTTCGCGGGAAGTGCTAATAGCAGATGACTTGAAGCCGGAAAAATCTTTGAATACAAATCTGAGTTATCTCATGAAAATTCCGATTAAGGATTATTTTATTAATGTTGATATCAATGGTTTTTACTCTTACTTCAATAATAAAATTGTGGGCGATTTTGATTCTGAGCCGGACAAAATCATTTATGATAATCTGTCTGGACACGCCATTTCTAGAGGAATTTCTGCTGACATCAGTACCAATTGGACTTTGCCGATTCAGCTAATGTTTGGAGTTACATATCTGGATGTTTATCAAAATAATAATGCTGAAAAAATCCAGCAATTGCACGCACCAAAATGGAGCGGAACCTATAATCTAAGTTATCAATTTGCCAACAAATTTTCGGTGGATCTGACGGGACAATTTTACGGCCCGATGCGACTACCGGTTGTTCCGAATGATTTCCGGCCGGAATATTCGCCTTGGTTTACGTTGATGAATATTCAACTCACCAAGAAATTTGATAATGGATTTGAGATCTACGGCGGCATCAGAAACTTGCTGAATTTTACACCTAAAAATCCTATCTTAAGGCCGTTTGACCCTTTTGATAATCAAGTGGATGATGTGGCTAATAATCCTTACGGTTACACGTTTGATACAACTTATGGCTATGCGCCAATGCAGGGAATCCGGACTTTTTTGGGGATTCGCTATCAGATAAAATAGAGGTTAGAGGTTAGAAATTAGATTTTAGAAGTTAGAAGTTAGAAGTTAGAGTAATGAAAATATTAGCTTTCATTTTTATAATGATTTCCGGGATTTATAATTCGCAGGAAATGAAGAATTACGGGTTTGAAAGTCTGCCGGAGAAATTAGAGAAACCGATTTTGATTTATATGAAAACCGATTGGTGCTCAATTTGTAAAATTCAAAAATATCAGATGGAGAAGGATTTGGCGTTGAAAAATCTGATTGATGCGAAGGTTTATTATATCACTTTCAATCCAGAAAAATTTAAGGAATCGATCACTTTCTTTGGTAAAAATTATAATTATATTTCAAACGGAAGTTCCGGGATTCACGAGTTGGCGGTTGAACTTTCATCAAACAAAAAACCGATTTATCCTACTTGGATTTTGATTAATCAAGATGGGAAAGTTTTGTTTAGAACTGAAGGATTGGTTGATAATCAAACTTTAATATTACTAATAAACACTTTGAATCCGCTTAGTGTGACAGATAAAAAAACCTTCTGAAAAATAATTCAGAAGGCTTATATTTTTATAATTGCTGACATTTATTTCGTCAAATCCAAACCTCCGAAATTACCGGAACTCATCATCACAAATGCACCTTTGGATTTGTCCAAAGTTTCCCAATAAGCGTGAAGATCTTCTGCATTGGTAAAGACTTTAAGATTTTCATTTTTGAATTTTTCCTTAATCAAATCCGGGGAAATCGGGTCCATTCTTTTGATTTTCAAAGCGTCTTCTGAGTAGAAAACGACAGCGTTGTCCAAACCGTCCATCGCGTGGTCGTATTGCTCCAGGAATATAGGATTGAGACTAGAATAGGTATGAAGTTCCAGGAATCCAAAAGTTTCGGTTTTCGCAAATTGTTCGGCAAAAGCGGAAACAGTCGCTTTCACTTTACTTGGTGCGTGCGCAAAATCTTTGTAAAGCAAACCGCCATCCGACCGTTCCACTTTTTCAAGCCGTTTGGAAGCACCTTTGAAACTCATAATCGCTTCGTAGAATTCCTCTTCCATAATGCCCAATTGGGAGCAGATCAATCTTGCGCCTTCCATATTCAGCAAATTGTGCTTTCCGAAAACGGACAATGGAATATCTCCCATATCGGTTTTAAGATTGACAATTCCGTCTTCAATTTTGTATGCTGGCGTTTTGTAAGGCATTTTTCTGAAAAAATTGTCGGAAGCTTCAACCACTTTTATCACTTCAGCATCTTCTTCGTTATAAACCAAAACACCGCCAGGCGTGATGCTTGCGACAAATTTTCTGAACTGGTCGATATAATCATCAAAGGTTTTGAAAACATTAATATGATCCCACGCAATCCCTGAAACCAAAGCAATATTGGGTTGGTATAACAAAAATTTTGACCTTAAATCAATTGGAGAAGAAAGATATTCGTCGCCTTCAAGAATCATAAAGTCATTGTCTTCCGTAATTTTTACCATACAGTCAAAGCCTTCCAGCTGGGCGCCAACCATATAATCGATGTCTTTGTGATGAAAATTGAGCACATGCAAAATCATAGATGTGATCGTAGTTTTCCCGTGGGAACCTCCGATGACGACTCTGGTTTTCTGTTTGGACTGCTCATAAAGAAACTCGGGGTAGGAATAGATTTTGAGACCTAATTCTTTTGCTTTTGCCAGTTCCGGATTATCGGCGTGGGCGTGCATTCCGAGAATTACGGCATCTATATCAGAGGTCAGCTTTTCCGGAAACCAACCCAATTCTGTGGGAAGAATTCCTTTTTTTTCGAGACGAGACCTTGAAGGTTCGAAAATAGCATCATCTGAGCCTGTGACCTGATAGCCTTTATCTTTGAGTGCAATGGCAAGATTGTGCATTGCAGAACCGCCGATAGCAATGAAATGGGTTTTCAATTCTGTTTAATTTTAGACAAAAGTAAGGAAAGAAGTTAGAATCCGGAAACGGGAACTACGATTGGTGGTTTAAATTTTTAAATAAAAAAAACCTGACTTTTTCAAATCAGGTTTTTGTTTTTAAGCAACGATTTCTCTTTGCGTGAGGTATTCCTCAATTTTTAATTCCTCTCCGGTGAGTGTGAAATAGATATTCTGTAACTGGTGGAGATAATTGCATTTGATGTAGTTTCCGAAGAACAAGAATCCCTGAAGGATCTTGTTGGAACTGAGGTCAAAATCGTATCTGCAATAGTTTGGTAACTCAAACCTCACTCTTGTAGAAGATCTGTAAGCCTCTTTGAATCCTAATCTCGAAAACCACTCTGCTGTTAAAGCAATAGGTTCCAGATCATTAGGATTAATAGAAGTATACGGATCAATTTTTACTAAAAGATTGTTGTTGTTGTTTTCCATTCCCATTACAGGTACAATCTCATCTTCATAGATGACCAAATTGTTAAGTCTTAGTTCTGTGGCTTCCATATCGCGAAAATGTTTGTGATTATAAATAGGTAATGGTTACTTAACAAAATTGCTGCCAAATAATATTAAACACCTTCATTTATCCCAGAAAACACAAACTTTAACAGTTGAACAGAATAAATTGCGCTTGATTTCCTGTAATCCTAATTTTTAAAATGTCTAATCACAAAAACGGCTTTAGAAAAGCACTTTTCGAAATTTAGCTTATGACCAATGATTTTTGCAGGAGAAGTTTTTGTTTCAATTATAAAATGGAAATTAGTGAGACCAATCCAATTAATTTTTATTTCATTGATTTTGATGGTTGATTATTTTTTGGCAGCATAATTGTTACTTACAAATTACCATTCACACTTATATATAGTTTTTTAAGAATAATAGGGAGACACTTTGTTGGTCTCCCTATTTTATTTTTTATTCGTAAAACCTTTCCATTCTTTCATTTTTAAAGTTTCTAATTAAAAGTCGATTCATCATCTGTCATTAAGATTTTTGTAGATTTGATGAAACTTTCGATAATGAAAACCGAATTCCAAAACCTCGATGAGCTGAAAGACAGGCTGAATCTTTTGCGCCAAAACCATAGCGAAAAGATGGCAAAGGCATTCGAAATAACCATACATCCTTTTATTGATGGTAACGGACGAGCTGCCCGACTATTGATGAATTTAATTTTGTTAAAAAACGGATTCCCAATCGCAATCTGAAAGGCGATACAGAAAGCCGCCTGAACTATTACGGCGCTTTGGAAACTGCCCAAACCGAAAACAACAAACAGCCATTTCTAGATCTTATCACTGAAAATGTAAGGGAAACGATGGAGCGGATTGTGAAGGTTTCGGGTGAGTAAAATTAAAATAACTAATTACAAACTTTTCAAATATGGAAGTACCATTTTACTACGAATTTAAAGAATTTGAAAAAGAATATATCTTTAATTTTGAAAGATTTAGAGATACTTTTTTTGACCTTGAAGATTATTTAAGACACCAATATGAACGTGTAGATAAAGAATACGAAAGGATATCAAATGAAAATTATATATTAACTGATAAGGAAAAACAACAATTCGGTAAAATGGAAGGTTTTGTGGAAGTTGCAACTCAAAAAATGGTAAGCGATATTTTAGATTACTGTCCAGAGTATTTTCCAGATTATAAAAAAGGAGAATCAAAACAAGATTATTTACTTAAAGTAAGATTAGGTCTAATAAAATTAAGTAGTGAAGAAAAACATGTAGAAGAAAAAGAAGAAGAAAGGAGAACGCTAAACGATAAAGTATTTAATGCTTTTCTTAAAGAAGTAATTTGTTTAAATCTTGATGAAATTGTAAATTTTATCCTATCTAAACTTCTAGAAATTAAAAATTTAAAAGAATTATCCACCAATACAAAGCAGCAAACAAAACGAAAACTAAGCAATCCAAAAAAATTGGCATTATTGAGCGAATTAGGAATTTTTGATTTACCTACAATGAAAAATTTATCTGATGACAGTCAAAATGAAATTATTGGTTTACTGCTGGATGCTGATAAAACAGAATTTGTTTACAAAAACCGACTAAACATTAATTCTAAAGATCCTAGTTATCAAATTGATAAATATGGTGCATACAAGTATTTGGACGAGATGAAAAGACTGATTTCTGACGATCAATAAATATGGTAAGTTGCCTTATGGGAACGAAATGGGAGTGTTTTATGCACTCCCTCAATTCATTATAAAAAGACATTTGCATTAACAAATAACAATTATTGCAAATTAACACAGCCAAATTCATCGGAACAAATCACAAGGAAAATCCTCCGACTCAATCACAGATAGAAAACAATTTTAGTTTAGAAATTATCTTGGCAATCTGTTTTCACTTGATTTGGAAATATTTCAAAAGACTTAGATTTAGAATGGACTTCTCATTTCGAATTTCCGACAAAAACAAAAAACCCTAAATCATTGTTTATAAATGAATTAGGGTTTAACAATGAGGTGCCTAGCGGATTCGAACCGCTGTACGTGGTGTTGCAGACCACTGCCTAGCCGCTCGGCCAAAGCACCATTTTGTTGGAGTGCAAATTTAATGTTTTTTTTCTAATTTCAAATGGTATTGCTGTTTTTATTTCAAAAAATTCTTTGCAGCAGTGGTAAAATCCTGATATGGTGATCAAAACATCTCTAGTCCTGATGGTAGTGGAAATCCTTTTTTGCGTGGACTTCACGAACCTCAGTGTGACAAAGCGTGATGCAAAAAAGATTGCAGCGGACAGCAGGTTCCCGGCTCCAGAAATATCAACGCACGGCATATCTTTAATCGATTTTTACAATCTTTATTTAGGTTCTAAATAAGTATCTTTGCAAAAAAATTTTACAGCAATGGAGAATATCCAACTTAATACAATAGCGGAGGCACTGGAAGATCTTAAAAACGGGAAAATGATCATCGTGGTAGATGATGAAGACCGCGAAAATGAAGGCGATCTCCTGGCCGCAGCAGAACTGACTACGACGGAGATGATCAACTTTATGACCATCCACGCCAGAGGCCTGATCTGTATGCCGCTCACTGAGAAAAGATGTGATGAGCTGGAGCTGAATTCTATGGTGGCCAACTCTACTGATCCTAAAGAAACGGCGTTTACCGTATCTGTGGATCTGCTTGGAAAAGGCGCTACCACAGGAATCTCTGCCGGAGACCGCGCCAAAACCATCCTTGCTATTATGGATCCTGAAACCAAACCGTCGGATCTGATGAGACCGGGACACATCTTCCCACTGCGTGCAAAGGAAGGAGGTGTATTGAAAAGAGCCGGCCACACAGAAGCTGCGATCGACCTTACAAGACTTGCCGGACTGAAAGAAGGCGGCGTGATCTGCGAAATTATGAAAGATGACGGCGATATGGCGAGAATGCCGGATCTGCTGGAGTTTGGCAAGAAACACAACCTGAAAGTGGTTTCCATAGAAGACCTCATCCACTACAGACTGAGACAGGGCGATCTTGTGGAGAGAATCGAGGAGCGTGATATCAAAACGCATTTCGGGAACTTTAAGTTTTATGTTTTTGAGGAAAAACCAACGGAGCAGATTCATTTTGCTTTGACTACAGGAACCTGGACACCAGACGAATCTGTCTTGGTAAGAGTGCAGTCTTCCAGTTCTTACTTCGATGTTTTGAGCAGACTTTCCAATGGCGAACATCCTCTGATGCAGCGCGTTGTAGATATGATCAACGCAGAGGGGAAAGGCGCGGTGGTTTTTATAAATAATGTATCTAACAAAGAAAATACACTGCGAAAACTTCAGCATTTCCTGAATTATCAGGACGGTACCAATGAGCTCCCAACGATTGCTCCCAACTTCCGCGATTACGGTATCGGAACACAGATTCTGAAGGATCTCGGCATCAATAAATTTAAAGTAATTACACAGAATCCGGGCATCAAACCGGTAATTTCCGGCTATGATGTTGAGGTGACGGAAATGGTGGCGTTGTAAAGACGGGTAGAGAATAGACTGATAGATGATAGACTAAGCATTATCAGTCATAAAAGTAAAAAAGCTCCGAAAAATATATTCGGAGCTTTTTGCTTTTATAATTTTAATAAAGAACTTATTCTTTTGTGAATTTGAACGCTCTGCCACCTTGGGAGAAGTCGATACTTTTCTTGTCAGCACTGAATGTGACAGAAAGATCCGCCTGTTCAAAACTGAACTTATTCTGTCCAAGATACTCCAAAGGAAACTCGGGCTGTCCCGTTGCCTGTCCGTACAGTTGGCCTGATTTTTCTGTGAAAGTCAGTTTCAAAGGCACTTCTTTGTTGCCGAAAGTCCCTGCGAACTCTTTCATATTCACTTTCTCTACCGGTACTGCCTGAGCAGATGTCCACACGTTATTTTTAGAATTGATATCCGGAATGCCTGAAGCGGGATCCAGTTTCACATCGGTCACTTCTTTTGTGGAATTTACTTTGAACGTCCATTCTGTATTTCGTTTCCAGACCTCAACAGGTAGTTTTACGATCTGCGTTGTTCCGTCCTTGAATTTTACTTCTACAGTGGTCGGCATTGGCAACTGGCCAATATTCTCGACTGTAATCTGCGCACCGTTTTTATAGTCGCCGTTGAAAGGCTTAACCGATTTTACAGCCTGATCTACTTTCCATTTGTTCATAAACCAGCCTCTCCAGAACCAGTTGAGCTCCTCACCAGAAACATTCTCCATCGTATGGAAGAAATCCCAAGGTGTAGGGTGTTTGAAGGCCCATCTTGCAATATATGTTCTGAATGCTTTATCAAATTTCTCAGGACCCAGAACCGTTTCTCTCAGGATTCCCAATCCCATTCCAGGCTTGAAATAGGCCAGAACGCCGATGCTTCTTTCCTTCATATTATCGGGACCTACCATTATCGGCTCATAGCTGTCATTCAGTACAAAAGAACCCATTTTGCCGATATTCTGTTTTTGGTAATATTCGCCTTTGTTGAAGGCTTCCGTAGAACCTTCGTTAATAAAAGTATTGAAGCCTTCGTCCATCCAGGCGAACAGTCTTTCGTTTGATCCAACAATCATCGGAAACCATGTGTGGCCAAATTCGTGATCTGTAACGCCCCAGAGACTTTCGCCTTTTGAACTCATATGGCAGAATACAATTCCCGGATACTCCATTCCGCCCTCGTTTCCTGCAACATTGGTTGCTGCCGGATAAGGATATTCAAACCATTTCCCGGAATAATGCTCGATGGCTGCTTTGGTATATTCTGTAGATCTCCCCCACGCCTTTTCGCCGGCACTTTCTACCGGATAAGCTGAGATAGCCAAAGACTTTTTACCGCTGGGAAGATTGATTCTTGCTGCATCTACAATAAAGGCGGCAGATGATGCCCAAGCAAAATCTCTGGCTTTTTCTATTTTGAATTTCCAGGTTTTGGTTCCTGATTTATTACTTTTTCCTAATTCAGATTCCGGACGGATTGCAACAGTTTTCTCACTGCCTCTTGCCTGATTCCACCGGCTGATTTCTTCTTTGCTGTAGACGTCTTTTTCATTCAGCAACTCCCCCGATGCTACCACATAATGGCTGGCTGGCACGGTAATATTGGCTGACAGAGTACCATATTCCAGGTAGAACTCAGAAGCGCCAAGATAGGGTGAAGTGTTCCATCCCAAAACATCGTCGTAAACGCACATTCTAGGATACCACTGCGCCATTGTAAAGACTTTACCATTCTTGGTGTCTTCGATTCCCATTCTGTCGGAGCCATATTTTGGTGACAGGAAGGTATATTCAATTTTAAGTTTTGCAACACCGCCATTCGCTTTAAGATCTGCAGGAAGGTCGATCTGCATTCTGGTGTCGGTGATGGTATATTTTACATCTTTGCCGTCATATTTTACAGATTTTATTTTATATCCACCATCAAACTCTTCGCCGTGCGCGCCATTTCTGCTTCCTGAAAGTGGAACTACTGCATTCCCCCGCGAGTCCTTGGCAAAAAGATTCTGATCCAATTGCAGCCAGAGAAATCCCAATTGATCCGGACTGTTGTTGGTATAAGTGATTTCTGCAGTTCCTGTGATTTCATTTTTATTGTCGTCGAGATTGACATAGAGTTGATAATCTGCTGAGTTCTGCCAATATTTGTGACCCGGCTGTCCGCTTGCAGAACGCGTTTCTGTTCCGGTTTGGGGATAAAATAAAGGTTTGAACGCTTCAGTATAACTGTAGGCTGGCGTTTCCTGTGCGTAGCCTTTTGCCGTGAAAGCAAAGATCGCAACCGCGGAAAGAATAGTTGGAAGTTTGAAGTTCATTAATAGGTAGATTTATTGTTAACATAAAATTAGTCAGTAAAATCCGGAACTTGTTACATCATTAGGATGAAGTATCAATGAGGAAATAAAAAACAAAGCTTACTCTCGGGTGAAAGTAAGCGTTGTTTGTTTAATTAAATATGTAAAAGTTAATTTGCGTAATGAGAAGATCTGTCAAATATAATTTCTTCCTTACCAGATTTTTTCAGTTCATTTTGCCAATTATTTATGATTCCTAAATTTTCATCAAGTTTAATTTTAAACTTATAAAAGCCCGACTTTTCTGTATCTATTTCAAACGTTTCATTTTCTGTTTGAATCTGGTAAAATGTATCAAATTCGCCAACGACAATGTAATTTTTAAAAGTGACCTGGATAATTTCATTCCATTTTATGAATCTCTTGGAATCATTTAATTTAATGTAAAATCCATCATCACGATATTGGAAATCGCCATCATATTCTGCAAGTTTTTCAACATCTTCATAAGTTCTGATGTCAGTAATTTTCTTGTAATTTTTGTCCCAATAATACGCAACAACAAAAATCAAAACCGATAGAACACCAAACAGAATAATCGTGTTCATTATATCAATTCGATTTCTTAGCCTTAATCATCGTTTCCAGCATATCCCACATCTCCTGCGGCACATCCTCCAGCATATTGAATTCGCCGGCACCTTGTAGCCATTCGCCACCATCGATGGTCACGACTTCACCATTCACGAAAGCTGAAAAATCGGAAACCAGATAAGCGGCAAGATTGGCCAATTCCTGATGTTCTCCTACTCTTTTTAATGGATTTTTTTTAGCCAGATCAAACTTATCTTTCATATTGCCAGGCAACAATCTGTCCCAAGCACCCTTTGTAGGGAAAGGTCCCGGAGCAATTGCGTTGAAACGGATGTTATATTTCCCCCACTCTACGGCCAGACTTCTGGTCATTGCCAAAACGCCGGCTTTTGCACAAGCTGATGGAACCACGTAAGCAGAACCTGTCCACGCATAAGTGGTTACAATATTAAGAACCGTTCCAGGCACTTTGTTGTCAATCCAGTATTTCCCGATAGAAAGCGTACAGTTTTTGGTGCCTTTCAAAACAATATCAAGGATGGAATCGAAGGCAGAATGCGTGAGTCTTTCCGTTGGCGAGATGAAGTTTCCGGCAGCGTTGTTCAACAGAATATCAATCCTTCCGAATTCTTTAAGAGTGGCTTCTTTCATTGCTTCCACTTCGTCCCAATTTCGGACGTCGCAGGCTACGCAAAGGACTTTTCCGCCAGTTTCTTCTTCAAGCTCTTTTGCAGTACCCTGCAGTTTTTCCAGGTTTCTGGATGTGATGACGACTTTTGCACCTAGCTGGAGAAAATATCTGGTCATCGCCTTTCCCAGTCCGCTTCCGCCGCCTGTGACGATGGCTACTTTATCTTTGAGTGCGTCCTCGCGCAGCATTGGTTGTGTATATGGATTCATAAGTGAAATGATTTACAGTTTAAAACAGGGATTGTGTCTCTGGTAAAATTAGATTTTTATTTTGTATTGATCCTTAAAAAAATTATGCGCCAAATATGATCAGTAATCTGCATACAAGATCCGTCGTTTTGCATACATCTGCTCCTTAAATTCTGTCCAATTTTGCTGTATTAAAATTAATATTATAAAAATGAAAAAAGTAAAATTAGGAAATCAGGGTTTAATTATCCCGAATATCGGTTTGGGATGTATGGGAATGACCGGTTTTGGTGACGCCGACATGTACGGTAAAAGTGATGAAAAGGAAGCTATTGCAACCATCCACCGCTCTTTGGAACTGGGCGGTAATTTTCTCGACACGGCAGATCTTTACGGACCATTTACCAATGAAAGGCTAATCGCAAAAGCCATTGAAGGCCAACGTGACGAGTACATTATTGCAACGAAATTCGGTTGGGAAATTGATGACAATGAACAAGTCACCTGGAAAATAAACGGCGAAAAAGAGTATGTCAAAAAATCGGTTGAACGTTCCCTGAAGAATCTGAAAACAGATTACATCGACCTTTATTATATGCACCGTCTCGATAAAAATGTTCCTGTGGAAGAAACAGTTGGTGCGATGGCAGATTTGGTAAAAGAAGGAAAAATCGGGTATATTGGTCTGTCTGAAGTATCTTCCGAAACGGTGAAAAAAGCACACGCTATTCATCCTATTTCGGCGGTTCAGAGTGAATATTCCCTGTTTGAAAGAACGGTTGAAGAGAAAGGCGTTATCAAAACGCTGAATGAACTTGGAATTGGTTTTGTCGCCTATTCTCCGTTGGGAAGAGGATTTCTGTCGGGAAATATCAAAACAATTGAAGATTTGCCGGAGAATGACTTCCGAAGAGGCATTCCGCGTTTTCAGGGAGAGCAGTTTCAAAGAAATATCGAGTTGGTAGAGGCCATTGAAAATATGGCGAAGGAAAAAGAAATCACGTCTTCTCAATTGGCTTTGGCGTGGATTATCAGCAAAGGCATTGTGCCGATTCCGGGGACGAAACGCAGAAAATATCTGGAGCAGAATATTGCAGCTTCCGATATCCAACTGACTGAAAATGATCTTGCGACACTGGAAAGTATTGTACCTTTGGGAACGGATACCGGTAATCCTTATGACGAGTTCAGTATGGGACTTTTGGATTATTAATGGTTTAAAACTCTCTCTAAAAACCTTAGAAACATAAAAAATTTGTGAGGTTTGAATTTAAAGGTGAAACTGGAAACGAGTGCGCCCCGGCTTGAACGGAGCTCTTTTTGTGCAACAAAGTGGAACAAAAAAGCGGGAGTGGAAGACGGAAAAGGCGCCCAAATAACGATCATTATTGACATTAATCAGAACCAAGTATTATGAATACAATCCCTTCTATTTCGGCGTTTCACCGCCTTTTATCTCTACCGGAGCCCAAACATCCTTTGGTGAGCGTGATCAATCTTTCTGAAAGTGTTTTTCTGGAAGATGAGGTCTGGAAAGGTTTTGTCAACAGATTCTACTGCGTGGCTCTGAAGCGGGAAGCGAAGGGGAAAATACGCTACGGGCAGCAGCATTATGACTATGACAAGGGCGTTCTCAGCTTTACGGCGCCCAATCAGGTGCAGTATCTGGATCTGGAAAAAATGGATTGTGACAGCAATGGATTTCTTCTGATTTTCCATCCGGATATTTTGCTGAAACATCCTCTGAATCAAATCATAAGCAGCTACGGATTCTTTTCTTACGCCGTAAACGAGGCGCTGCATCTGAGTGAAGATGAGGAAAATAACCTGATAGAAATCCTTCATAAAATAGACAGGGAATGCCAGCATATCGACAGACATACGCAGGAAATAATTCTGTCTCAGATTGATTTGCTGCTCAATTATTCCAACCGGTTTTATGAGAGGCAATTTATTACCCGGAAAAACAGCAATCACCAATTACTGGTGAAGTTTGAGAAGTTTATGATCGACTATTTTGAGAATGATTCTGACGAAAAAGGCCTGTTGACGGTACATCACATTGCAGAAGCGATGAATCTGTCGCCGAACTACCTCAGTGATCTTCTGAGAATCCAGACGGGACAGAATACGCAGCAACACATCCACGAAAAGCTGATCAGCAAGGCCAAGGAGAAACTGTCAACCACAGAATTATCGGTGGGTGAGATTGCCTATCAGTTAGGTTTTGAGCACGCGCAGTCATTCAGCACACTTTTCAAAAAGAAAACCGAAATGTCGCCGCTGGCATTCCGGCGGTCTTTCAACTAAATATTTGTTTCAGCTACAACAAGCCGTGATTTAGCTACATCCAACTTTTAGATTCTGACGAATTTTGTATTGTAAAAATTAATCAATTAAAAACAATCAAAATGGACACAAAAAAAGTATGGCTAGTGACAGGAGCTTCGAAAGGTTTAGGTTTAACCTTGGTAAAAAAATTATTGGCGGAAGGTCATTCAGTAGCGGCAACTTCGAGAAACATTACTGAACTTCAAAAAGCGATAAGCGAGGAAAACACAACATTTCTACCGTTAGAAGTTGATCTCATCAATGACAATTCTGTTGAAAATGCAGTTTTGAAATCACTAGAAAAATTTGGAAAACTGGATGTCGTGGTGAATAACGCCGGATACGGACAATTGGGAACCTTGGAAGAACTGACAGATTTGGAAAGCCGTCAAAATTTTGACACCAATGTTTTCGGTTCTCTGAATATCATCAGAAAAACAATGCCTTATTTGAGAGAACAGAAAAGTGGATTCATCATCAACATCGCATCCATTGGCGGATTGACGGGAGAATTTGCAGGCTGGGGAATCTATTGCGCTACAAAGTTTGCCGTTGTAGGATTTACAGAAGCTTTGGCTGCAGAAGTGAAAGAATTCGGTGTGAATGCAACAGTAGTTTATCCGGGATATTTTCGAACAGATTTCTTGACTGGCGGTTCGCTCAGAACACCAAAAACTGAAATTGAAGAATATACTGTTGCAAGACAACTTCAAACCGCACACGAAAAAGACATCAACGGAAATCAGCCGGGAGATCCTGAAAAAGCTGCAGTAGCTTTGATAGAGTTGGTCTCAATGGAAAATCCGCCGGTTCATTTGGTTTTGGGCTCTGATGCATTTAGTATCGCCGGAAACAAATTAAATGCGCTTCAGAAAGAAATTTCTGAGTTTAAAATGCTAAGTACTTCTACAGATTATTAAATTTGTAAAGGCAACAGTTTCCTGCTGTTGCCTTTTAATTTTTAAAGTGATGACTAATAAAAAATTGTACACCATCGATACGATCTCGGAATTTCACAGAATTTCAGGGTTGCCAAAACCTCAACATCCGCTCATAAGCCTTGTAGATTACAGTTTGGTGGAATATCAGATAGAAGAATCGGAAATCAGCTGGGTTCAGGATTTGTATTTTATGGGTTTTAAAAGAGATCTTCAGGGAAAACTGCATTATGGGCAGAGTCAGTACGATTTTGATGAAGGTTTGATGTGTTTCATTGCGCCGAGACAGGTGGTGAAAATGGTAATCAGCAAATATGAAACAAAACCTTCAGGCTATCTTTTGGCATTTCATCCCGATTTTATCTGGAATACACCTTTGGCAAAGACCATTCATAATTATAAATTCTTTGGATATGATGTGAACGAAGCTTTGTTTCTTTCTGAAAAAGAAGAAGAGACATTAATCGGACTTTTTAAAGGAATCGAGAAAGAATATCAGTCGGGAATTGATCAGTTTACTCAGAATATTATCATCTCTCAGATTGAGGTGATTTTAAATTATTGTGAAAGATTTTATCAGAGGCAATTCATTACCAGAAAAAAAACCAATCATCAGGTTTTGGAAAAATTAGAAATAATTCTTGAAGATTTTTTTAATGAAAATATGATTGACAAAGGTTTGCCAACTGCCAATTATATCGCAGAACAATTGAATATTTCAACCAATTATCTCGGAAGTCTTTTAAAACAATTAACCGGACAAACCACGCAACAGCACATCCACGAAAAACTGATCGAAAAAGCGAAGGAAAAACTCTCCACAACCAATCTTTCCGTAAGTGAAATTGCCTATGAATTGGGATTTGAGCATTCTCAATCTTTCAGTAAATTATTTAAGGCTAAAACTGAAATCTCACCTTTGGAATTCAGGAAATCCTTTAATTAAATTTTTCGGCTACAACATTATACTTTTCGGCTACAAGGCTATAAAACCGAAATCTGAACTTTGCTTCATTAAATTATATCAAAAAAATATATTAAAATGAAAGTATTTGTAACAGGCGCAACAGGTTTTGTAGGAACAGCCGTAGTGCAGGAATTATTAGCGAATGGCCATCAGGTTTTGGGATTGGCACGTTCGGAAGAATCAGTAAATAAATTGATTTCAGCCGGCGCAGAAGCACACCGAGGAGATTTAAATGATTTTGAAAGTTTAAAAGCAGGAGCAGGAAATTGCGATGCAGTGATTCATCTGGGTTTCGTTCACGATTTTACCAGGTTTGAAGAAATGTGCAAACTTGACGGACAAGTGATTGAGGCAATCGGTGAAGCCCTAATCGGAACAGAAAAGCCATTTCTCATCACCTCAGGAACGGCACTATTTTCAAAAGACGGAGTTACAATCGAAACTGACCGTTCGGTAAATCCGCATCCGAGAATTGCAACAGAAAATGCAGCAGATGCGGTTGCGGCAAAAGGTGTGAAGGTTGCGGTTGTCAGATTATCACCATCCGTTCACGGCAAAGGTGACATCATCGGTTTTGTCCCGACTTTGATAAGAATTGCAAAAGAAACAGGAAAATCTGCAGTCATCAATCACGGTAACAATGTCTGGCCGGCCGTTCACAGGTTAGACGCTGCAAAACTTTACAGATTGGCTCTGGAAAAACCGTTTGAAAGTGGCACAAGATATCACGCTGTCGGAGAAGAGGGAATTCCATTAAAAGAAATTGCAAGTATGATTTCAGAAAAATTAGATGTTCCGGTTGTTTATCTTACCAGCGACGAAAGTTCGGAACATTTTGGATGGTTTGCACATTTTGCAAAGCTTAATAATAGGACATCCAGCGAAGTAACAAAATCCTTATTAGGTTGGAATCCCGAACATCCATCGTTATTAGATGATATAAAAAATATTTATTTAGCTGAAAATAAGTAATCTGATCTTTATAATTTTTAAATTTGATTAAATGTTAAAACAATGTCTGACGCGCCGATAAGAATTAAAACCATCTCGCAGTTTCACACATTGAGAGGTTTGCCAAAGCCGAAACATCCGCTCATCAGTGTCATCAATTTTGAAGATATAAAAGCTTCACTGGAAGGCGGAAAACAGAGTCTGATATTCGATTTTTATATGATCTCCGTCAAGCGGAATATGGATCATAAATACAGATACGGCCAGCAGGATTACGATTTCGATGACGGACTGATGTTCTGTATGGCGCCGCACCAGGTTTTGACTATCTACAGAGGAGAAAACGGAAAAAATCCTTCCGGGTGGTCTTTGTTGATCCATCCGGATTTCCTCTGGAATACGGCAATGGCAACTGCAATTAAGAAATATGAATTCTTTGATTATTCAGTGAACGAAGCTTTGTTTTTATCTGAAGATGAGGAAATTAAAATTCAGCAAATCATTGAGAACATCAAGCAGGAATATCAAACCAATATTGACAAATTCAGTCAGAATATTATTATTTCTCAGTTGGAAACGCTGCTGAATTATTCCGAACGTTTTTATCAGCGACAATTTATTACAAGGCAAAAAGCACATCATCAATTCTTAGAGAAACTGGAAATTCTGTTGAATAATTATTTCGAACGAGATGATTTTAAATCAAAAGGATTACCGAGTGTTCAATATCTTTCTGATGAATTCAATATGTCGCCGCAGTATATGAGAAGTCTTTTGAAAAATTTGACCGGACAAACCACGCAACAGCACATCCACGAAAAAGTAATCGAAATTGCCAAAGAAAAACTATCCACAACAGAACTTTCCATAAGTGAAATCGCCTATGAACCGGGATTTGAACATTCACAATCTTTCAGTAAGTTGTTTAAGGCTAAAACGGACGTTTCGCCATTGGAGTTTAGGAAATCATTTAATTAATTTAAAAAGAAAAGACTGCAACTTGCAGTCTTTCACTTTATTCTTCGACTTCAAAAAGCAAACGCTCTCCGAATTTTTCTTCCTTAATTTTTCCGTTCTCGTAAACCAGATTTCCGTTGACAAAAGTGTGTGTGACCTGGGAATGAAACTCAGTTCCTTCCAGCGGACTCCAGCCACATTTGTACAGAATATTCTCTTTTTCAACCGTCCATTTTTCTTCTAAATCTACCAAAACCAAATCCGCTTTGAACCCTTCTCTGATGAATCCACGTTTTTCAATTCTGAACAAAATCGCCGGATTGTGCGCCATTTTTTCAACGATTTTCTCAAGCGTAATTTTCCCGTTTCGGAAACTTTCCAACATTACAACCAAAGAATGCTGAACCAAAGGTGCTCCCGAAGGACATTTGGTGTAAACATTCTGTTTCTCTTCCCCCGTATGCGGCGCATGATCGGTAGCAATCACATCAATTCTGTCATCCAGCAAAGCTTCCCAAAGTCCGTCTTTATCTTTTTGCGTTTTCACGGCAGGATTCCATTTGATAAGTCCGCCCTTTGTATCATAATCTTCGTTGGTGAATGTCAAATGATGAACACAAACTTCAGCCGTTATTTTTTTATCTTTTAAAGGAATATCATTTGTGAAAAGTTCCATCTCTTTTGCAGTCGAAAGATGGAAAACGTGAAGTCTTGCGCCTGTTTTCTGTGCCAGTTCAACTGCTTTGGAAGATGATTTGTAACAAGCTTCTTCACTTCTTATCAAATGATGGAATTTCACTGGAATATCTTCACCATATTCCTCCAGATATTTTTGGGTATTTTCTCTGATGGTTGCTTCGTCCTCACAATGAACGGCAATCAGCATTTTGGTGTTACTGAAAATATTTTCAAGCGTTTCTGGATTGTCAACAAGCATATTTCCTGTGGATGAACCTAAAAACAATTTGATTCCGGGAACATTTCTTGGATTTGTTTTTAAAACTTCCTCCAAATTATCATTGGTTCCGCCCATCATAAAACCGTAATTCGCGAAGGATTTCTGAGAAGCGATTTGATATTTATCAGCCAGTAATTCCTGAGTCACAGCATTCGGAACCGTGTTGGGCTGTTCGATAAAACTTGTAGTTCCACCTGCAATTGCAGAACGGGATTCTGTTTCTATATCGCCTTTCCAGGTCAGACCCGGCTCACGGAAATGCACCTGATCATCAATAATTCCCGGCAAAAGATATTTTCCGGAGGCATCGATAATCTGGTCGACATTCTCTTCAGAAATATTGTTTGAAATCTGTGAAATCAAATCATTTTCAATCAGAATATCACTTTCGAAGACTAGATTTTCATTGACGATTTGGGCGTTTTTTATTAGAATTTTCATTTTTTAATTTTTATGATGCTTTGAGAGCCTCAGAATGACCATTACAATACCAATCTGCTAACCGGCAATTTGTCAGTCTGAGGCTCTCGAATACAAATCTTATCTACAAAATTAAGTTTTTGAAAATTGTTACTCAAGTTTTTGAATCTATAAAGTTAAACCACATAGACACATAGTTTTTAAAAACGTCATTAAGTTCAAATAGATTTCATCTGACTATTTTAACTTTTTAAACGAATTTTCCCAGTCAATTCTATGTGTCTATGTGGTTGAAATTAATCCAATCCTAAATTAATATTCTTAAATTGCTTCAAAATTACCAAGAATGTCACCTAGAAAATACATTTTAATTCTACCCGTTTTATTCGCTTCATTATTCAGTTCCCAGAAATTAGAAAACCTCTCAAAGTTCGTGAATCCAATTATCGGAACGGAAAAAATGGGACATACTTTTCCGGGAGCGACTGTTCCTTTTGGCGCCGTTCAGCTGAGTCCGGAAACCGATTCGCTTTCTTATGAAGTCAATGGGAAATACAATCCTGATGTTTATAAATACTGCGCCGGTTATCGGTACGAAGACAAAACAATTGTTGGATTTTCGCACACGCATTTCAGCGGCACCGGACATTCGGATTTGGGCGATTTTCTGATAATGCCAACGGTTGGAAAATTAAAATTAAATCCAGGAACTGCTCATAATCCAGAAAGTGGATTCCGTTCCAGATTTTCGCATCAAAACGAAAAAGCGGAATCCGGCTATTACAAAGTAAAGTTGGACGATTACAATATTCTGGCCGAAATGACCGCTACAACAAGAGTCGGCGTTCATCAATACACGTTTCCTAAATCTGATGATGCACACATTATTCTGGATTTGATGGCGGGAATTTACAATTACGATGACAAGAATGTCTGGACTTATGTGAGGATTGAAAATGACCATAGAATCACGGGTTACCGACAAACCAATGGCTGGGCAAGAACAAGAACGGTTTATTTTGCGATGGAATTTTCGAAACCTTTCAAATCTTACGGTCAGAAAAATTTTGATACAAAACAATCTTACCGAGGTTTCTGGAGAAAATGGAACCAGGACGACAACTTCCCAGAGATTGCTGGTAAAAAAATAAGAATGCACTTTGATTTTGACACGCAGGAAAATGAAAAAGTGCAAATCAAATTTGCGATTTCACCAGTCAGTCAGTCCAATGCTTTGGAAAATTTAACCAAAGAAACACCAGATTGGAATTTCGAAAAAATAAAATCTCAGGCTCAGAATGATTGGAATAAAGAACTGAATAAAATCGTTGTCAACACACTTTCCGAGGATGACAAAGTGAATTTTTACACGGCGATGTACCACACTTTCATCAATCCAACCACTTATATGGATTATAACGGAGAATATAAAGGTCTGGACCAAAACGTGCATCAAGCCAACGGTTTTACCAATTACACCACGTTTTCACTTTGGGACACTTACCGCGCTTTGCATCCGTTTTTCAATATTATTCAGCCAAAACGGAACAATGATATGATAAAATCGATGATGGCGCATTATGACCAATTCAGTCTGAAAATGTTGCCGGTTTGGTCACATTACGCCAATGAAAACTGGTGTATGAGCGGTTATCATTCGGTTTCTTTGATTGCTGATGCAATTATCAAAGGGACTTACACAGGAAATCCTGAAGAAGCTTTGAAGGCCTGTATCGCGACTTCCAACAAAAGAAATTACGAAGGCATCGGCGAATATATTGACAAAGGTTACATCTCTGCGGAGAAAAACGGAACGTCGGTTTCCAACACTGTGGAATATGCTTACGACGATTGGGCGATTGCTCAGATTGCTAAGAAATTAGGCAAAACTGATATTTATAATGACTATATGAAGCGTTCCGAAAACTGGAAAAATGTCTTCGACAAATCCATTGGTTTTATGAGACCGAGATTGTCTGACGGAAGTTTCAAAAAAGATTTTGATTTGATGAGCACGCACGGACAAGGCTTTATCGAAGGGAATTCCTGGAATTACAGCTTCTTCGTTCCGCATAATCCTGAGGAATTAATAAAATCGATGGGCGGACAAAAGAAATTCGGGGAAAATCTTGATGAATTATTTTCAATGCATTTGCCAGACGAGTTTTTCGCTGATACGGAAGACATTACAAGAGAAGGAATTATCGGCGGCTATGTTCACGGAAACGAACCTGCGCATCACGTGGCTTACTTATATAATGTTGCAGGACAGCCTTGGAAAACGCAGTCTCAAATCCGAAAAATTCTGACGATGCAGTACAAAGCAAAACCTGATGGATTGGGCGGAAACGACGATTGCGGACAGATGAGCGCCTGGTATATTTTCAGCAGTTTGGGATTCTATCCTGTTTCGCCCGGTTCTGATGAATATTGGATTGGAAGTCCAAGTATCGTGAATGCAAAACTGAATCTGGAGAACGGAAAAATGTTTGAAATCGAAGTTAAAAACCAATCAGAAAAGAACGTGTACATCGAAAAAATGGAACTGAATGGGAAACCGTTTGAAGGCTACAAATTGAAACACGAGGACATTATGAAAGGTGGCAAATTGGTTTTCTATATGAATTATAAGCTGAAGAAATAAATCGGATTCTTATGAGAATAGATTATTTTTGCAAAAATTTTTGAATTGAAGAAATTACTTGGACAAACTGCGCTTTATGGATTAACAACTGTGATTATCAGGCTGTTTCCGTTTGTCATTAATCCAATTATTACGAGAACATTTGGGCCTACAGCCTATTCGCCTTTTGCCGATTTTTATTCCGTCGCCGGTGTTATCGCCGTGCTTTTGACCCACGGCATGGAAACTACCTTTTTCCGATTTGCATTGGACGAGAAAGATGACAGAAAACTCATTTCGACTGCATTTTTCAGCGTTTTCGCTGTGACTTTAGTTTATTTAATTTTCACATTATTTTACAGGCAACCGTTAGCAATAGCTTTCAAAACGCCTGATCAGGTAGATCTACTCTCGATTCTCGCGGTCACCTTGGCTTTGGATGCTTTCTGTGCAATGCCTTTTGTAATGTTAAGGAAAAACGAGAGACCTTTAAAGTATGCCGGAATCCGAATCACGAATGGCATCATCAATTTTCTTTTAGTCGTATTTTTCATCATCATATTACCTAGATATCCGGAAGGCATTTTCGGATTGAAATACAGCCCGGAATTTGGAATCGGTTACGTTTTCGTTGCAAATCTAGTGGCCAGTTCAGTCACGTTTTTGATGCTGTCACAAGAACTGTTAATCGCAAGGATAAAGCATTTCTGTTGGGAACTATGGAAAAAGATGATCAAATATTCCTGGCCAATAACAATCGCTGGATTAGCAGGAATCATTAATGAAACCTTTGACCGGCAGTTTCTAAAATTTTTGTTACCGGAAGAGATCGGACGGTATCAGTTGGGCGTTTATGGTGGCGTTGCAAAAGTGGTCACCTTTGTAATTCTTTTCAGACAGGCTTACTCGCTCGGGATTGAGCCTTTCTTCTTCAGCAATTCCAAAAATAAAAATGCGAAAGAGATGTATGTGAAACTGATGGATATTTTCATTGCCATCAATTGCCTCATCGTCCTTTTCCTCTCGGTAAATCTGGATTGGATTGCCAAAGTTTACATTAATAATCCTGCTTACTACGAAGGTATTTCGATTTTGCCGATTCTATTTTTTGCCAGTCTTTTTTTAGGAATCTATCTCAACCTTTCGATTTGGTACAAACTGACCGATAAAACAATTATAGGTGCATACATCTCTGCCATTGGCGTTTCTATAACCATAATCATTAATTTTTACTTTATTCCAAAATACGGTTATTGGGCTTCTACGTGGGCCACGATTGCAAGTTACTTTGTAATGATGATTATATCGTACATTTGGGGTCAATATAAATATCCTGTGCCCTATAATGTTTATAAAAACGCTATTGTGATTCTCATAACAATGGTTGTTTCATTAGCATATTATCAATATTTAAAAGAAAATATTTGGTTTGGCAATCTTATATTTCTAATTTTGGCAACCATTTTGCTGAAGTCAGAGAATCTGATTCCTCAGAAAATCCTGAATAAAATCAGCAGGAAATAAAACGTAATTAGCTAGTAATCAAAATATAACAACAAAAATTTTATGAAAATAATAGTTCCAATGGCTGGACGTGGCTCTAGACTTAGACCACATACACTGACAGTTCCAAAACCATTGATTCCGATTGGCGGAAAACCAATTGTTCAGAGACTGGTAGAAGATATTGCCAAAGTTGCAAATCAACCTATTGAAGAAATTGCATTCATCATTGGAGATTTTGGCGCAGACGTTGAAGAATCTTTGATCAAAGTGGCTGAAGATCTTGGAGCAAAAGGAACAATCTATGCTCAGACAGAGCCTCTGGGAACAGCACACGCAATCAACTGTGCTAAAGAGAGTATGACCGGACCAGTGATTATCGCATTTGCTGACACCCTTTTCCGTGCAGACTTCAAGCTAGACACCAATGCTGACGGCGTGATCTGGGTCAAAAAAGTGGAAGATCCTTCCGCATTTGGCGTAGTGAAATTGGACGATTACGGATTTATCACAGATTTTGTGGAAAAGCCTAAAGAGTTTGTTTCTGATCTTGCGATTATCGGTATTTATTATTTCAACTCTGCTGAGAAACTGATGACCGAAATAGATCATATTATGGAAAATAATATTACGGAAGGTGGAGAATATCAGTTGACAACAGCTCTTGAGAATCTACGCGCAAAAGGTGCTAAATTTTCTCTGGGAAAAGTGGACGACTGGATGGATTGCGGAAATAAAAACGCTACAGTAGAAACCAACAGTAAGATTCTACAATATGAAAGAGAAAACATGTCGCACTATCCCGAGTCTGCGGATATTGAAAACTGTATGATCATCCCGCCTTGTTTCATTGGCGAAAATGTAAGAATTCTGAATTCTAAGATTGGACCAAACGTTTCTCTTGGAAACAATACAGTGGTCATCAATTCAAACATCGACAATTCACTGATTCAGGAAAATACGATCATTGACCACGGAAATCTTAGTAACTCTATGATTGGCAACTCTGCGAAATACTTTGGAGTCGCAAGGGAAATTTCCTTGGGCGACTACTCCGTTTTGGATTTCCTTTCTAAAGATTAAATTTAATTTTAATAACATATCAACTTTGTCAAAGTCCTGCACTTTGACAAAGTTTTTTTTAGCGCTCAATCTGAAAATATAAGTTTATTTTTGGCGTTAATATTGTAAGTTTCAACTTAAAAAATTATGCAAAAATACATTTTAATCATAGCTGCAGCATTTACCTTATCTTCCTGCAAAGTTCAGAAAAATCAAGGATCAACGCCTGTCAGCACTACAAAACCAATTTCTGACAATGCCAGTTTCTTTTCATCCATAGAGAAAAAATCGACCTTCGATGCTGTCAAAATCAACAGTAAAATAGACGCAAAAACAGGTTCTTTCATCCCAACTCTGGACGCCGTGATTTATATAGAAAATGGCCAGAAAGTCTGGATGAATCTTACGGCAGTCATTCTTCAGGCGGCAAGAGGCGTTGCAACTCCGGAAGGAATCAAAGGCTATTATAAACTCGACAAAACCTACATTGATTCTGATTTTGGTTATCTTAATAAATTGCTGAATGTCAATTTCATCGATTATAATGCTCTGCAAAATCTGCTGTTGGGGAAAACTTTTATACCCGTTTCCGAAAATGACTATAATCTGACGCAAAATGCTTCCGGCTTCAATCTGACTTCAAAACAAAATCAAAAAATCACGGAAAACGGCAAGACTACCGAGTATAAAATATCACTGGATTACGACAAAGATCTCAATCTGAATCACGTTCTTCTGTCCAATCCGGCTAATAGTGACCAGCTGGATATTACTTATTCAAACAGAGAAATTCTTAATAATGAGAGCTTCCCTAAAAGTGTTAAAATAATTATAAAAGCCAACAAAACAGACGAAATATTACTAGAAAACACGAAATTTGATTTCTCCCGCATGGAAACTACTTATAACGTTCCTGCCAATTACAAAAAGACAGAGATTAAATGATAAAGAAATTAAGTTTTTTTATAAGTATCATCCTTTTCGGAAGCGCATTTGGACAGAAAGATAAAGAGGTTTTGCAGAAGCAGAACGCTGATCTCAAAAAACAGATATCCAACATCAACGCTTCACTAAATCAAACCAAACAAGAATCAAAACTTTCCATAGCTTACCTCAACGCTGTCAATCAAAAACTGACATTGCGAGAGAAGGTCTATAATAATACACAAAAGGAAAAACGATTTATAGAAGACGATATCTATACACGCCAGCTGGAAATTAATAAGAACAACAGGGAACTGGCTGTTCTTAGAAAAAATTATGCTGCCATTCTTGTAAAGGCATACAAATCTAAAGGTGTTCAGAACAAGGTAACCTTTATCCTCTCGTCTAAAAATATGGGAGAAGCGCTAAACAGGATAGAATATCTCAAAAGATACTCCGAATACCAAGACAAAAAAGCGGCGGAAATCTCCAGCAAAGCAGCTGAGATAAAAAAGAACATTGCCCTAAAAAAGAAATACGTTTCCGATAAAGATAATCTCTTGCTCAATCAGAAAAAAGATCTGGCTACGATAGAAGCTGAAAAGAAGCAAAAGCAGGTTCTTCTAGATGAATTCAAGAAAAATGAGGCGAAACTGACGGCAGAACTCAGACAAAAACAAACACAGTCCAAAGATCTGGAAAGGCAGATCCGAAGCATCATTGCTGAAGAAATAAGACTGGCAAAAGCAAAAGAAGAGGCTGAAAGAAAAGCGGAAGCAGAGCGAAAAAGACTGGCTGATATTGCTGCGAAACGGGAAAAAGACAGAATTGAAGCGGAAAACAGAGCCAAAATAGCTGCTGCAGAAGCCGAAAGAAAACGTGCTGAAAATGAAGCCAGAAAAGCCTCTGAATTAGCCAACAAAAAAGCCGAGGATGAACGGCGATTAGCCGAAACAAACAAGGCTCTCGAGAAAAGAGAAGCGGCAGAAAAGGCGACCCGTGAAGCAGCAGAAAGATCCAAGGCGGCTAATGATAAATTGGCAGCAGCGAAAGCTAATGAAGCCGCAATCAACAAAAATAACAACGACGCAAAAGAAGCCGCAGAGAAAAAGGTGATGAAAAGTTATGGCGTTGGTTCCACAGTTGGGAGCAACTTTGCAGATAACAAGGGCAGAATCGGATTCCCGGTAGAAAAAGGATCTGTAACGCACCGTTTTGGAAGACAGCCACATCCTGTATTTAAAAATATAGTCGAAGAAAATATCGGAATTAAAATAGCTGTTGCGAAAGGAACAAAAGCTAGATGCGTTTTCCCAGGCGTAGTATCCAGCATTCAGGCTATTAACGGCAGCAGAACGGTTGTGGTAAAACACGGCAGCTATTTCACCGTTTACTCAAATCTAGCGAGTACATTGGTAAAAGCAAACCAACAAGTATCGGCTGGAACGCTGATTGGTGAAGTTGGCAGTGATTTTGATGAATCCATCACGCTGGATTTTCAAATCTGGAATGGTACAAATCCCGTAGATCCTTTAGGATGGGTTTCGTATTAAAAAATAATTTAACTTTGTAAAAAAATCAAGATGACATTATCCACTGTTATATTAAGTATTTCTTGGCAGCATATTTTAATTGTAGCCCTGATACTCCTTTTATTGTTTGGAGGAAAAAAAATTCCCGAATTGATGAAAGGCTTAGGTTCTGGCATTAAAGAATTTAAGGATGCCGTGAAAGAAGAGGACAAAAAGAAAGATCCTGCTTCTCCAACAAACAATGATCCTACTCCTAATTTATAAGTAGCATTGATGAGTTTGACAGAAAAAGCTTGGGGTATTTTCAATCAGTCGGTTGAGGATTACCACATCAATGACGACGTTAACAGAGAAGAAACCAATCCATTCCAAATCAACAGTTTGGAATGGATTTTGTATTCTAAAAATTGGATTGACACCGTTCAATGGCATCTGGAAGATATTATCCGTGAGGAAGATATCGACCCTACTGAGGCGTTAAAAATTAAAAGGAGAATTGATAAGCTGAACCAGAAAAGGACAGATCTTGTAGAACAAATTGATTTTTGGTTTTATAAAAGTTTTGAAAACATTACTCCAGACGCAGATGCAAGAATCAACAGCGAAACTCCGGCTTGGTGTATAGATCGATTTTCTATACTGTCTTTGAAAATATATCATATGTCTATTGAGGCGTCCAGAGAAGATGCTTCAGAAGAACATAAATTACAGTGTTCCCAAAAGCTGAATGTGCTTCTGGAACAGAAAAAAGACCTTTCGACAGCCATAGATCAACTGCTTTCTGATATAGAGAACGGCAAAGTTAAGATGAAACTGTACAAACAGATGAAGATGTATAATGATGAAAGTCTTAACCCAATCCTGTATCAAAAAATGCAGAAAAAATGAAAAGTTTTCAAAAACTTTTAACGATAACAATAATTACCGCCTTTTTAGGATCTTGTTCTACCAATTCAGCAGCATCGGAACAGGTACATTCTGATTTGCTGTCAGACACTTACGCCTATCTGTCGCCTGAAGCAATAGTCTATGCATCCTCCATTTCAAACCTTGTTGCCACGTTTCCTAAGTTCAGAAATGATGCTGTAAACAAGGAAGTTTCCTTTCTAAAAAATTCATTGTCAGACTACCTTGAGGCAGTTCGCGACTTCAACAGTACTGCTAAAAACAAATCCCTGGATGAGTTTGAAAAGTATTACAAGAAGATTCAGAAGCTGCGTAAATTCATGGTAAAAGATGATGACGAAGTACTGAACAGATATATGGTTAAAATCAAAACCAATATCAATCTGCTGGAAGCTTCGCAGTCCAAAATTGAAGAAGTTTCAATGTCTTCTAACTAAATATTACGACTACACTATTTAATGTTAAAAATACAAGCAGAATCGAATGTTCCCACAGATTTTGGGGAATTCAGGGTGATGGCTTTTTCCGAAACAGACAAGGATTGGATGCCACATATAGCGCTCATTGCTAAAAACACAGATCTCGACAAACCGGTAAATGTGAGAATACATTCTGAATGTATCACCGGAGAAGTTTTCCATTCACAGAAATGCGAGTGCGGCCAGCAGCTCAATTCTGCAATGCAGTACATGCAGGAAAATGGAGGTATGATCATTTACCTGAGACAGGAAGGCCGCAACATTGGAATTATCAATAAACTAAAAGCTTACGCACTACAGGAAAAAGGATTTGATACCGTACAGGCAAATCTGGAACTGGGCTTGCCAGCAGATGACAGAGACTTTGGAATCGCAATAGAAATGCTGAAAAATCTAGATGTGAAATCTGTCAATCTGATGACCAATAATCCTGAAAAAATCAAAATCATCAACGACAGCAGTATTGAGCTCAACTCCAGAATACCGCTGCAGATTAAATCAAATCAATCCAGCGCTTCTTACCTGAAAACTAAAAAAGACTTTTTTGGCCATCTTTTGGATGATGAGAATCCATAATCGCCAATGTCATTAAAATAAAAAAAACCGTCTTGCGACGGTTTTTTCATTTGAGATTCAAATAAGAATTATTTTTTCTTTCCAGTTGGAGCAGGACCGGCAACAGCTGTAGCCAGATCAGCACCCGCTTTGAATTTTGCAACTGTCTTTGCAGCAATTTGGATTGGTTTTTTAGTTGCAGGGTTGATACCTTGTCTAGCAGCTCTTTCAGATACTGAGAAAGTACCGAATCCTACTAGGGATACTTTACCGTCTTTTTTCTTAAGTGTTTCTGTTACGTTAGCAACAAATGATTCCAAAGCTTTTTTAGCAGCAGCTTTTGTGATTTCTGCATCCTTCGCGATAGCGTCGATTAATTCAGACTTGTTCATAATATTTATTGATTAAAGTTATGTTGTTATAGCAAATATAAGACAATTTTGATATCGTGCAAATATTTTTACAAAAATTAGCAAAGTGTACATCAATTTTTTCGAAATGATGCGTTTTTGACAAATCATATTTTTACGTAAACACTGGGTTTTCGAGATATAATTTTTAAAATAATGCCTTTATCCATCAACAACTGGAACACGTATAGAAAAATTAATATCATATTCATAAATTCATAATGAGAGATGACCTTAACTGACTATTTATAATTTATCATAAATCTTCTCATAAAACACCCCGATAGAAGTGTAAATTCTTCTTTTCTACTTTTATTATTTAGCGTAAATTTGCACTTATGTTAATCGAAGTATTTAAATCGAAAATTCACAGAGTCCGTGTTACGGCATCAGACCTGGATTATATCGGCAGTATCACCATAGACGAAGACCTTATAGAAGCCGCCGGCCTGATTGTGGGCGAGCGTGTTTATATTGTGAATGTCAACAATGGCGAGCGTTTCGACACTTATGTTATCAAGGGTAAAAGAAAATCCGGAGAGATCTGCCTCAACGGCCCTGCTGCCAGAAAAGTGCAGAAAGGCGACATCATCATCATCATCGCTTATGCGCAGATGACACCGGAAGAAGGCAAGAATTTTCAGCCCAAAATCGTGTTTCCGGACGAAACTACCAACCTGCTTACGTAATTTCGCAATATCTTGGAACAAAAAAAATATCCAGCGCTTAAAAATGCAGTCACAGTATTGGTTTCCATCTTTATTGCGGGACTTTTCCTCTGGCTTGCGCTGAAAGGTCTGGATTTAGAAAAAATAAAAAGCTCTCTTAGAAAAGCTAATTATTTCTGGGTAGCTTTCGCTGCTGTTTTTGGTGTTTTGGCTTACTGGTTCCGCGCCATCCGGTGGAATCTTCTTCTGGAACCGATGGGTCACAGGATCTCCAGCAGCAACTCACTTTGGTCTATCTCATTCGGATATCTGATGAATCTTACCATCCCAAGAAGCGGCGAGGTAGCCCGCTCGACGGCACTTTACGGTGTAGAAAAAGTACCCGTCGACAAGTCTTTCGGCACCATTATTCTGGAGCGCGTGATAGATTTGGTCTGCATGATGGTATTTTTGGGACTGACTTTAATCTTTAAATTTGAAGCCATCAAAAGCTTCTATGATAATTCCGGATTCAAACCAAATCCCGTAGTTATCACCGCTATTCTGGCTGTAGGAATCGTTGGAATTATTTTATTTTTTAAATTCAAAGAGAATTTCAGACGCTTTTCTGTCATCTCAAAAATCATAGATTTCATTGACGGCATTTTTGAAGGTTTGAAATCTGTTCTCAGTTTAAAGCACAAAACTAAATTCATAGTTTACACTATTGCAATCTGGATCTGCTATTTTTTCGCATCCTATCTGGTCTGTTTCTCCTTACCGGAAACCTCAGATTTCACACTGGCTGACGGCTGTTTTATCCTTGTAATCGGAACCTTAGGGATGATCATCCCGGCAAGTGGCGGTATCGGCGCGTTCAACCTGGCGATGAAATTCGGATTCATGGCACTGTTCATTTCTATGGGAAAAGACGCTACAGAAGGCGGAGAATTGGGCCTCGCCTACTCCTTCATCACGCTGCCACTGCAGATTGTCATTATGCTGACCATGGGACTTACTTCCATTCCGATGCTGGCAAAGAACAGAAAGATTTAACTGAACACAACGTCAATCTTACTTCCCGTTTCTTCATTTTTGGTAATATTAAGCGAAATCGGAATTTTTTCTTTCAATTCTTCTACGTGAGAGATAATCCCTACAATTCTGTTGTCATCGCGCAGATTATTGAGTGTCTCAAAAACAAGACTGACAGATTCCGGATCCTGTGTTCCAAAACCTTCATCAATAAAAAAGAAATTACGGTCAGAAACAGCCTGAGACTGCACACTTTCCGCCAAAGCCAAAGCCAGACTCAAAGAGACCTGAAAACTTTGTCCGCCCGATAAAGTCTTTACACTGCGCGTTTTCCCTTCATTCAGATAATCGATGATCTCAAATTCATTCTTATCATTGATTTGCAGACTGAGCTGGTTTCTGGTCATTCTGTGAAACCGGATATTGGCGTTATCACAAAGCTGTTTCAAATAAATAGACGACACATATTGCACAAAACCTGCGCCTTTGAAAAGGTTAAAAAGTGTATCGAGATTGGCTTTCCTCAGCAGCAAATTGTTTTGTTGTACAATCAGTTCTTTCTTCGTTTCAAAGCTTTTTTGCAAGTCGGATAGTTGTTTTTCGACAATGGTCAATTGCTTTTGCAGCTGCGAAATATTCTCCTGAGAAACTATAAATTCATTTTCTTTCGTCTCAAAATCTGAATCGTCAAAATGGGATTCCTGCAATTTTAACTTTAAGGAATTGATGATCTCTTTGAGCGTATTGAAGTTGACTTTAAATTCCTGAATTTCTCTTCTCACCGTTTGGGTGTCAAATTCCTTAGACAAAATAGTTTCAATTTCTTCGAGATTTTCAAATGGTGATTTCACCAAAACAGTGTTAAGATTTTCAGTATTTTGGATTTCCGCTCTTTCAAGTTCATGAATCTGCTTTGACATCTGCGAAAGCATCGTTTCCTTGGAGGCTACCTTTGGCGTAGTTTCCAACAGATCTTTCTGAAACTGTTTGTATTGATTTTCAACTGCATTATTTTTAATTGACAAACTTTCAGATTCATTTTTGAGTAGTTCCGAATTTGCTGTTTCAAATGCTCTAAAATCCAAAATTTGCAGGCTGCTTTTCAAATCCGAAACCGATGTTTCCAGGCTGATTTTTTTGTTTTTAAAATCAAGAATGGCCTCTTCGAAACGTTTGGTTTCTTTTTTTTGATTTTCTAATATTTTTCGATCGTCATCTATTATTTTTTCACCGGAAGCGATTTTCTGTTCCAGTTCCAAAGCTCCTGTTTTCCGGATCAAAAACTGAGTTTCATCTTCTTTATCAAACTGATTCCAGATAAATTTCTCCAAATGTATTTTCAGCTGCTTTTCAGCTTCCGATTTTTGATTTTCAAGTTCTGCTTTCTGCCTTTCCAAAAGTTGTTTCAGTTCCAGAATTTTTTCGATCTTATTTTCGTCAGTTCTTATTTTTTCAATTGATTTTTCGATTTCCAGAAGTTCAGCATCCAAAATTTTCATCGATTCCGAAACGTTTTCTGAAACCAAAATTTCCGGATGCTCGAGCGAGCCACAAAGCGGACAAGGTTTCCCGTCTTCGATATTCTGAGCAAATTCCGACAGTTTTTGAGACAGTTCCAAATTACTTTTTTGATTCTGATAATTCAGTTTTCTTTCATTCAGAGACAGATTTTGAATTGAAAACTCTTCTTTCCAGTTTTGAGGAAATTCTTTCATTAAAATCTGAAGTTTATCGATTTCTTCAGATTTTGACAAAATAGTTTGTTGAGATTTAAAGACCTCAGTTTGCAAGTTATTCCGGATCTGAAACCAGCTGCCTACTTCGATCAGAATTCTGGTATCTGTTTTTTTAGACTTTAATTTTGAAATCGAATCTGATTCAACATCAATATTTCTCTGAATTTCAATTTCCTTGTTCTTGGACTCTGAAATTGCTTTTTCTCCTTTTTCAATTCTTTCCAGTAACTGATTTTTCTGATCTTCAAAATCCAGAATCTTGGAAACATTCAGCAAATCAACTGCTTTTTGCCTGCTGTTTTCCAGTTGATTATAATCATTCTCTAACGCCGAAATTTGCTGTTTTAATTGATTTAAATTTTCAGAAAGTGTATCAAATTCACCATGTATCAGGTCTCGTCCTTTTTGATTCTGACCGATTTCGGAAATCAGACGTTTCCTTTCCGTCAGCAAAGATTTGAAGTGCCGTTCTGCAATTTCAAAGATCTCCAATTGCTGTTCCAGTTTTTGAATCCGCGCATTTTCACGTTCTTTCATCTGAAATTCAGCTTCCTTTATCTGAAGATGATCAAAATCACTCTTAAGATTTTTAAGTTTTTGAAAGTGGATTTCAAGCTGATTATGCTTTTCCTTTTCGCTCCCAAAATTAATTTTAGAAAGATTCAGTTCATTATTTTTTTGAATGATCAATTCTTCAGACACTTCTTCAAAAGTGCCCAGTTTGCCTTCCAATTCAGCCAATTCGTATTTGGTTTCAGACACTTTTGCCGAAACTTTATCCTGCAGATCATATTTATGAAGTCCGAAGATTTCCTTCATCATCTGCGTCCTGTCTTTGGCACCCAACTCCAAAAATTCCTTAAACTGACCTTGCGGGATGATAATTGTCCGTTTGAAATTCTCGTAACTGAGACCCAAAATTTCCGACGCATTGGTGCTTTCCAAAGGATTCCACTGTCCATTTTTTTCTTCGTAAAAACAGGTGTTGTAAACTTTGACCTCATCAAACTTTTTGGAATTTCGTCTGAATTCTCTCACCGCACGGAATTTTCTGTTCTCAAAATTCAGAAAATCAAACTCAAGATAGGACCTGTTGCTTCGCAGATTCATCATATTGTAAGCACGGCCATCCTTGCTGTTCATTCTTTCCGTCTCACCGTAAAGTGCAAAGCTTACCGCTTCCAAAATAGAAGATTTCCCGGATCCGACTGCCCCAAAAATCCCGAATAGACCGGCTTGGGTCAATTCAGTAAAGTCGATGATTTGTTTCGTCTGGTAAGAGTAAAGGCCTTCTATGGTGAGTTTTAATGGAAGCATTTTGATTGTTGGTTGATAGTTGTTGGTTGATAGATTCCAATTGAATCTTTTGCCTTTTAACTTTTTTCTTTTATATTATTTCCTTGAAAATAGTCATCAGTTCAGCATTCGGCTGCTGATTTTGATTTTTAGATTTGAAGTAATCTTTAAACAAATCCTGTATGTCCTGACTGAGATTGATGGTTTTATCCGTTTCATCAGTATTGATAATGTCATTTTTCAGTTTCGGAATGAGATGAATAATGCCGTTGTGCGTCTGGTAAACTAATTTCCTGTCTTCTGCTTTCAGGAAAGTGTCACTTTCTAAAGTCAGTTCCACCAAAGTTTCGGGATTGTTCGTCAGCCAGTCAATCGTATTATCAACATTATCAAAGGTTTTCCTATGAAGGCATTTTCCATTTGTGATTTCCACTTGGTTCATATCCGGAACTTCATTCGGTTTCAGATCGATGATATTGACCTGTTTCTTTTGTCCCGCTTCGCCGAAACTGTAACATAAAGACGATGACGAATAAACAATTGGCTTCTCCAAAGTCCCAATATTCCGGAAGTTATGAAGGTGGCCTAAAGCAGTATATTGTATCTGAGGCGGTATAATTTCTGTAAAAAGCAAATCTGCATTACCTATCATAATTGGCTTTTCGCCTTCCGGCTCTTCCGGCTTTTCGGCACCTTTTTTCATCATATAAAGATGCGCCATCAGCACATTGATTCCATTTTTGTCACAATAATCGTCGGCGAGATTCTGCCAGGAATTTTGTAAAGAATAACTTAAAGCAACTTCTTTATTGTCTTCGCCAAGGTATTCTTTGAGACGGATTTCGTTGGCATAAGCGGTGTGAAGAATTCTGAGTGGATATTCAAAGTTCTTAAGTTTTAATTCGATAAAGCCTTTGTCGCTTTTTGTGATTTTAAAATGCTCCAGTTCATAAACCGGGATTTCAGCGTTGGGATGGCCTATTAGAATAATGCCGCATTCCCTTGCCAAAGGATCCGGCGCATTGATTCTGTCTGGCGAATCATGGTTGCCTGCGATGGCTATTACCGGTCTTTTTCCGTTTTTGGAAAGCTGCTTCAGCGTTTTGTAAAAAAGTTCTACCGCTTCTGTCGGTGGATTAAAACTGTCAAACAAATCGCCGGCGACGAGCACTACATCTACCTTCTCTGCATCAGCAATCTCTACGAGTTCCTGCATCACAAGTTTTTGTTCTTCCAGACGCGAAAAGTTTTCCAGTCTTTTACCAAGATGCCAGTCGGCGGTGTGCAGAATTTTCATACTATAAAGATAGCTTTTTGGAGAAACAGAACAAAACGGAAACAAAATAAAGATGATAGAGGCTTTCAACGGCGGTCGAATTGTCGGGTATTTGAACATGGCATTCATTAATCAAAATTTTAATTCGTATTTTTAAATTTTAAGTCAAAAATTCAAATGCAGCAAAACAAAAACGACTTTCAAACCACAAATAAAACCAAAGATTCTGACAGAATTCCGGCCATCCGCATGTTCAATCTGGAAGATGAGAGTTCGACCTTCGAAATAGGCAGTATCCCGATCCTGAGGCCTACAGATGCCACGTCTTTCTGGGCCAGTAATAAAACAGAGGATTGGGAGCAGAAAATGCATCCCGCACCCAGAAAACAGTATGTGGTGACCATAAAAGGAAAGCTGAAGTTCACAGTGAGTGATGGTTCTACGTTTATACTGGAGCCCGGAATTATTCTTCTTGCAGAAGATACAATGGGCGCAGGACACAGCTGGGAAATTGTGGATGGCAATGAGTGGATCAGACTATACATTCCGCTTAGCGCAGATGCTGACGATCATTTTATTGCAGAAAATATCGGCTGAAGTCATTTCGGGCTTCAATTTGATTCCTTAAATTTGTAATGTGAATCCCAACTTAGAACTTCAACTCAAAACTCTTCCATCCGAGCCCGGCGTTTATCGTTATTATGATAAGAACGATCAGCTTTTGTATGTGGGCAAGGCAAAACATCTTAATAAAAGAGTCCTTTCCTATTTTAACAAAAACCAAAATGGCTACCGGACGAGGATTATGGTTTCCAAGATCCACAGACTGGAAACAACTGTTGTGAACAGCGAGTACGACGCACTTCTACTGGAAAACAACCTTATAAAAGCACATCAGCCTTTCTACAATGTGATGTTGAAGGATGACAAAACCTATCCGTGGATTTGCATTAAAAATGAAGATTTCCCAAGAATATTTCTGACAAGAACCAAAATAAAAGACGGATCTGAATATTTCGGGCCTTACGCCAAAGTAAAACCGGCGAGAGTTCTCCTCGACACGATCAAAAACCTTTATAAAATCAGAACCTGCAATCTCAACCTGGCTCCGGCGAAAATTGCTGAAGGAAAATATAGGGTTTGTCTGGAATTCCACATCAAAAACTGCAATGGGCCTTGTGAAGATTTGGAATCTAAGGAAGATTACGACGAAAAAGTAGAAGCCATCAGAGGCATTATTAAAGGTGATTTCCGATTTGCCAAAAAATATCTGGAGGAAAGAATGATGCGTTTCGCTGGAAATCTGGAGTTTGAGAAGGCTCAGATGGTCAAGCAGAACATAGAGTCTCTGGAGAACTATCAGGAGAAACATACGGTTGTCAATCCAAGCATCGATGACGTCGACGTTTTTGGGATGACGAGTGATGAAACTGCGGCTTACGTCAATTATTTTAAGATCCGGAATGGTTCTATCGTTCAGAGTTTCACCACGGAAATCAAGAAAGTCTTGGAGGAAACTGATGAAGATATTCTGGAGGAAGCGATTGTTGAGATCCGCCAAAAATTCGATTCTACTTCCAAGGAAATACTGATTCCGTTTCATCTGGGAATGGAAATCCCGAATGTCAAAATGATTGTTCCAAAAGTAGGTGATAAGAAGAGAATTGTAGAACTTTCTGAGAAAAATGCAAAAGAATACAGGCTTGAAAAACTGAAGCAAGTCCAAATCATCGATCCTGAAAGACACACGAAAAGAATAATGGCAGAAATGCAAAAGTTGCTTCGCATGCCGGTTGAGCCAAGACACATCGAAGGTTTTGACAACTCGAACATCCAGGGAACCAATCCTGTCTCGGCTTGTGTGGTCTTCAAAGACGGCAAACCGAGCAAAGCAGATTATAGAATTTTCCACCCCAAAACTGTAGTCGGCCCGGATGATTTTAAGACGATGGAAGAAGTCATCTACCGCCGTTACCGAAGACTGATAGATGAAGGCGAGCCATTGCCACAACTTATTTTGATTGATGGTGGAAAAGGGCAGCTATCTTCTGCCGTAAAGAGTTTGAAATTGCTGGGTCTGTACGGTAAAATCACGATTGTCGGCATTGCAAAACGTCTGGAAGAGATTTATTTTCCGGAGGATTCTGTACCGCTGTACATCGATAAAAAAGCTGAGACACTGAAAATCCTTCAGCGTGTGAGGGATGAGGCGCACCGTTTTGGCGTGAAACATCACAGAACCAGACGAACAAATTCGACGATCAAATCTGAACTGGAACAAATCCCGGGCGTTGGTCCTAAATCTATAGAAATGCTTTTGACAAAACTGAAATCTGTCAAAAGAATTAAGGAAGCCGATATTGTCACTCTGGAAGAAATCCTTGGAAAAGTGAAAGCAAGAGTGGTTTGGGAGTTTTTTAATTCTTAATTTAAGTAAACGCCGTCAATAAAACGAAACAGAAATCCGGCTGACAAAAGATCTACAGTTATCCTCAAAATATACAAATTAATATTTTATTCAAATTTACGATGATAACCCATTAATTATCAAGGCACAAAAGCTGCACTTTGGCTTACATCATTAATATTTACTACTGATAATTTAATGTAGAAATCCTCGGACTCGCATTCGGAAATTAGCCTGTTAATTATTACCTTTGCAACCTAAATTTCAAACATGAACAAATACATAAAATTTGTAATTGCAGCCGTCATCATTGCTTTGGGCGTATATCTGATGTTCAACAGGAATATTGGCTGGGGCATTGTTTTGGTAATTCTCTCGGCCATTCCAATTGCACTTTTCTTTAAAAATGAAAATATCCTTCTCGCATTTTGGCAATTGAGAAAGCAGAATATGGAGAAAGCAGAAAAGTTTTTGTCTAATATCAAAAATTACCGGTCTCAGCTTCATAAGAGCCAATATGGTTATTACCACTATCTTCAGGCTTTGACAACGGCACAGGACAATCCTCAGAAAACAGAAGGTCTGATGAAAAAAGCATTGGATTACGGCCTGAATATGAAGCATGACAGAGCAATGGCAAAGCTAAATCTTGCGGCATCAGCACTGGCAAAAGGCAGAAAATCTGAAGCTCAGAAACTTTTGGAAGAAGCAAAACAGCTTGATTCTGCAGGGATGATGACCGAGCAAATCAAAATGATCAAAGATCAGATGAAAATGCCGACAATGCAAAAACATATGCACAACCCCAATATGAGAATCAGAGGCAAATTCTAAGACTTATATTCAGTTATACAACATAAAAAAAGGATCGAAATATTTTCGGTCCTTTTTTTTTATGTTTACATCTCCTGATTGCTTTCATAACCATAGAATTTTGGAATCCGCCAATGGTATTTCACCGCTAAAGTTCTTATTGCCACAATCAATAAAATGGTGAAAATCTGTACAACTGTGTAAGAAAGTCTTGAAAAACTGGTCAGCAGCAGGAATATACCGCCGCCTACAATACACGCTGTTGCATAGATTTCCTTCCTGAAAATCAGAGGAATTCTGTTGAGCAAAATATCACGGATGATACCACCAAAACAACCAGTAATAGTCCCCAAAGTGAGACAGATCAGAGGATGATAGCCAAGCGTGAGACCTTTCTGAATCCCGATTATCGTAAACAATCCCAGCCCGAAACTGTCAAAAATAAAGAGCGTCACCTTGAAGTTTTTTTCTATGGATTTGAAAATCATAGACAGGACGCAGGTTGACAGAATCAATACGAAAGTCAGAATATCTACCATCCAGAACACGGGAACATCCAGCAGTAAATCCCTTACAGTTCCGCCGCCCACAGAAGTTACGAATGCAATAATCAAAACGCCGAATGGGTCCAGACGTTTCTGCATCGCTGCAAAACTGCCCGACATCGAGAAGGAAATGGTCCCCAGAATTTCTATGATAAGATTAAATTGTTCGTGCACGGTTTTTATAAATGATGATTGAGAAATGATAAATAATGACTTTGGTGAAAAATAATCTTTGATGAAAATCAATCATCGATTATCATTTATCACTTATAGCTCGAGCTCCACCATCACCGGGCAATGATCAGAATGCTTGACTTCCGGCAGGATGACGGCTCTCGTCATTTTGTCTTTCAAAGGCTCTGAGACAAAGTTGTAATCCAGTCGCCAGCCTTTGTTTCTGGCTCTGGCTCCTGCTCTGTAGCTCCACCAGCTGTACTGATCCGGCTGATCATTAAAATGTCTGAAACTGTCTGTGAGTTGGTTTTCATTCATAAACTCCGTCATCCATTCACGTTCCATTGGGAGAAATCCGGATGTGTTTGCCAGACCGATTGGATTATGAATATCAATTGCCTGGTGGCAGATATTAAAATCGCCGCAGATGATGAGATTGGGAATTGTTTTCCTGAGTTCTTTGATGTACTTTAAAAAGTCGAAACAGAACTGCATTTTGAATTCTAACCTTTCGATATTTGATGCCGATGGGACATAAACCGAAATCACGGAAAAAGCGTCAAAATCGGCGCGGATAATCCGGCCTTCATTATCGTAGCTTTCTATGCCGCAGCCGGATTCTACGTGGTTTGGTTTTATCCTGGATGCAATACCGACGCCGCTGTAACCCTTCTTCACTGCAGAATACCAGTAGCTGTGGTAGCCGGCTTTTTCCAGACTTTCTATATCAATTTGGTCATTTCCCGCCTTACTTTCCTGGATGCAGATGACGTCTGGACTAGCCACATTGAGCCAGCCGATGAAGTCTTTTGTAAATGCAGCGCGAATACCGTTTACGTTGTATGAAATGATTTTCATTTTATGAGTTGGAATAGATGATGTAAATAATAATCACTGTAAAAAGAGCAGCCAAAAGTACAACTTTCCATTTTCCTGAAGCTTCTTCCTCTACAAAAAGTTTGTTTTTCTGGTGCTGAAACTGAGTAGGATTTTCAAAATACGCTTTTTCATAAGCTGCGAGCTCGGGTTTGTTGCCCATGACTTTTTTGACTTCTGCCCAGTCCGGATCTGATGGGAAAACTACTTTTTCCGGCTGGTTGTTCAGTTTTAATTTGACCGTCACAGTTCCGTTTCTATTGAGCATTTTCACGGAAACATTGCTGTCCACCGGGGCATTGTTTTCAGTAAAATGCGTCTGATGGTCTTCTATGGATTCTACAAAATCTTTAGAATTTCTGAGATCCCAACCGGTTTGGTCGCGCACCAGTTTGATCGCCTGTATCTTTTCGTTCCGTCTCAGCAGTTCTTCGATTTCGAACCGGTCTAGATCGTGTTCCTGTAATAGTTTGTCGATATCTTTCATAATGACATATTGGGTTTTATTTTTCTGATCGCTGCGGACGGATTCTTTTTGGATTGGGGGAAATTGCCGCACCTGATTTTCAAAGTTCGGAATTTTGAACTGAATGGTCAAATGAAATACCAAACCGGAGCATAGCCCTGATGTTCTATGTTAATTTGCAAATTATTCAGGTTAAAATTTTAAAGTTTTTCTGATAATCCTGTTGATA
>JAZBLF010000016.1:0-44422 GCA_037033105.1 Bacteroidota bacterium | reverse complement strand
TTGTGGTTAATTTTTTCAACCAAGTTATTAATCTATTTATTGTATTGCAAACTTACCATTGAAGCGGCATCCTTTTTCTTTTTTATTGAAGCACAATCTGGCTGACAAAGGTTGTGAAAAGAAAAAGATATAGTGGATAGCGGGAAATAGCTCCGGATAATATTTGATTATCAAGCGCTTACAAATAAATTCGACTTCTTTGAAAGTATTGTTCAATTAAAATATTTTGCTTAATTTTGCACCACTTTTGTGAACGCACTTTCGGCGAAGTAAAACATTAACAATTAACATCTTCCATATTTTTCAGGATTCACAGCAAAGCCAAAGTCTGAAGTAATTAGGAATACAAATTTTATTAGAAAATGTCAAAAGAGACAAATTCAGCAGAGGTTCTATTGAACCAAAACGTAACACCAGAACAGTTTGATTGGGATTCTTTCGAGTCAGGTCTTAACGCAGAAGACAGAAGCGAGAAGAAAGAATTGGAAGAAATCTACAACGGTTCTCTCAACAATCTTGCAGACAACGACGTAATCGTTGGGAAAGTGGTAAGATTGACTGATAAAGAGGCGATCGTAGATATCAACTTCAAATCTGAAGGTGTGATCTCTCTAAACGAATTCCGTTACAACCAAGGCCTGAAAGTAGGTGATGAAGTTGAAGTAATGGTTGACAGAAGAGAGGACAAAACCGGACAATTACAGTTATCTCACAGAAAAGCAAGAACGCTTAAAGCTTGGGATAGAGTAAACGAACTTCACGAAACTGGAGAGATCGTAAACGGTTTTGTAAAATCCAGAACTAAAGGAGGTATGATCGTTGATGTACACGGAATCGAAGCATTCTTGCCAGGTTCTCAGATCGACGTGAAGCCAATTAAAGATTATGACCAATTCGTAGGTAAAACTATGGAGTTCAAAGTTGTGAAAATCAACCCTGAATTCAAAAACGTAGTAGTATCTCACAAAGCGCTTATCGAAGCGGATCTTGAAGGACAGAAGAGAGAGATCATCGGTCAATTAGAGAAAGGACAGGTTCTTGAAGGAACTGTTAAAAACATTACTTCTTACGGTGTATTCGTAGATCTTGGAGGTGTAGACGGATTGATCCACATTACAGACCTTTCTTGGTCTAGAGTGAACCACCCATCTGAAATCCTTGAGGACGGACAGACTGTAAAAGTTGTTATCCTTGATTTTGATGATGAAAAAACTAGAATCCAATTGGGTATGAAGCAATTAGAAGCTCATCCTTGGGATGCTCTTTCTGCTGACATGAAAGTTGGTGACAAAGTAAAAGGAAAAGTAGTCGTTCTTGCTGACTATGGCGCGTTCGTAGAGATTGCTCCAGGTGTAGAAGGATTGATCCACGTTTCTGAAATGTCTTGGTCTACTCATTTGAGAAGCGCAGGAGATTTCGTAAAAGTAGGTGACGAAGTAGAAGCAGAAGTATTGACTTTGGACAGAGAAGACAGAAAAATCTCTCTAGGTATCAAGCAATTGAACAAAGATCCTTGGGAAAATATCGAAGCTAAATATCCAGTAGGTTCAACTCACGTTGGAACTGTAAGAAACTTTACCAACTTCGGTGTATTCGTAGAATTGGAAGAAGGAATTGATGGATTGATCTATATCTCAGACCTTTCTTGGACTAAGAAAATCAAACACCCATCTGAGTTCTGTGCAGTTGGAGATAAATTAGATGTGATCGTATTGGAACTTGATACGCAAGCAAGAAGATTGTCTCTAGGTCACAAACAATTGACTGAAAACCCTTGGGATAAATTCGAAACTAAATACGCTGAAGGAACTGTACACGCTGGAAAAGCAACTGAAGTACACGACAAAGGTGCATCTATCCAGTTCGAAGATGTAGAAGTGGAAGCTTTCTGCCCATCAAGATTATTAGAGAAGGAAGACGGATCTAAAATCAAAAAAGGTGACGAGGCTCAGTTCAAAGTGATCGAATTCAACAAAGAATTTAAAAGAGTAGTAGTTTCTCACACTGGTATCTTCAGAGACGAAGAGAAAAAGAATGTAAGAGATAACTCAAACAGATCTAACAACAACAGCAACACATCATCTTCTTCTAACAACGAAGAAAAATCAACTCTTGGTGATATCGATGTATTAGCAGAATTGAAAAGAAAAATGGAAGAAGGAAACTAATTTCCCCAACTCTTATTTTTTTTAATAAATTAGCCACCCGAAAATTATTTTTCGGGTGGCTTTTAATTACAAACAAATTCTATAAATGAAAAAAAAATTACTCTTTCTGGGGATCATTTCCTCATTATTTTCTACAGCACAGATCAACGTAAACCAAGGTTTTGAGAATACCACGTATCCCGGTTTTACCAACGTTTCCTTTTTCAGAAGTTCCGTGATCTCACCTTGCGTGGGAACATACGGGCTTTACAGAAATTTCTGGAGCGGTGGAATGGTAGGATCAACCACATTTGCTTCTACAGCCTCAACTGGTGCCAAGCTGGATCTATCTTTCCGATACAAAACACATATCTACAACAATGGATCAGTCAACGGCACTTTGAAAGTGGAGTATTCTATTGATGGCGGCGCCACTTATCAGCCAATTCAGACGATCAATCTGACATCGGTTGTAGCTTGCAGCACTGTCAGCGCATCGCTTCCGCAGGGAACCGTTCCTGCAGGATCAGATTTCAGACTTAGAGTGGCTGGCCAGTGGATTTCCGGAGATTACAATGTGATCCTGGATGATTTTGTGATCGCACAGAGCGCAACCTTAGCTGTTGCAGACGCCGGCGCCAAGGAAACTCCCATCTATCCAAATCCTTTTAAAGAGGTCATTTATCTGGACAATGCAGATGCGGTAAAATCCATAACAATTTCAGACTTCTCAGGCAGAACGGTCAAAACCGTTGTCAATGTCTCCAGAGAAATCAGATTGCCGGAACTCCAACGTGGAAATTACATTATCAATATCGCCTATAAAGATGGCAGCAAAAAGCAGACTAAGCTTATAAAAGACTAAAAAACAAACCGTTTCGCAATTCCGAGACGGTTTTTTTTTGACTAAATAGCCAATAATCAAATTATATTATTGATTCCAGAATAGGCTGATCATTTTTAAAATCGTACTTTTGCCGGCTCAAAAATAGTTATGGAAAAGAGAAATGTTTTAAAAGGAGTGTTGTTCGTAGGGATTGGCGCCAGTATATATGGTATGTTGGCCACCTTTGTGAAGTTGTCTTACAAAGACGGTTTCACAACTTCCGAGGTTACTACAGCTCAGTTTGTTTTAGGATTTATAGGATTATTGATCTTAAATCTCATCCAGACCAAAACTACAAAAAAAACACTGTCAAAACCAACTTCCAAAGAGGTCAGAATGCTGATGCTTGCAGGGACTTCTATGGGCTTTACCAGTTTATTTTATTATATCGCGGTGCAGTATATCAATGTTTCTATCGCCATTGTTTTGCTAATGCAATCCGTCTGGTTCAGCGTAGTCGTTGAAAGTTTTATTAAGAAAAAATTTCCGAATGCCAGAAAAGTCATTGCCGTGATCATTGTTTTAATAGGAACCGTACTGGCAACCAACCTGATCAACCTTCAGGTGCAGATCGACTGGCACGGCATCTTCTGGGGTGTTTTGGCAGCATCATCTTTTACAATGACGATGTTCACTTCCAATACAGTGGCAACACATCTCCCTGTTCTCAGAAAAAGTATGACGATGCTTACCGGCGGCCTGATCGTAGTGCTAATTTTTCTATTTTTTGCGCAGATTGGTCCGCTTTATTTTGACGGTTTAAGATCTTTCTACCTCAATTTTACAGAAAATACACAGCATATTCGCCCGTTCGATTATTCCATATTCTGGACTTATGGTTTCGTACTGGCACTTTTCGGGACGATAATTCCACCCATATTATTCAACATCGGATTTCCGAAAGCAGGTCTCGGCCTGGGTAGTATTATTTCCTCTTTAGAACTTCCCGTTTCCGTCACGATGGCTTTCGTATTGCTTCGCGAGCAGGTGATTCTGATACAATGGCTCGGCATTGCGCTGATATTGTTTGCTATCGTCCTGATGAATTTGCCATCCAAAAATGATGACAAAACTGCCAAAGCTTACCATTAGAAAATCAGCATAAAAAAAACGTCCCGACAAAATATCGGGACGTTTTTTATTTCTTTTACTGAGCAGCGTTCTGAACGTCTGTCTTCACTTCTTCAGCTTTATTTTTGAACTGATCTGCCGTTTCGCCGGCTCTTTCTTTCAATTGATCTGCAGTTTGATTTGCTTTATCTTTCAGATCATTACCAAATTTTGTAAGATTTTCCTTCGCACTGTTGAAGGTATCTTTCACTTTTTGCTGATCTTCCGGAGAGGATTTTTTGTATTTCCACCAAGCCAAAGCTCCAACTCCTAACAATGCCAATAGGCCATTTGTTTTATTTCCCATGATATAATTTTTAATGTTTATATTAATACCAACTTAATAGAAAAATTTGTGCCAAGTAGACAATAATCAGAATATTTTGGGCGTGACCCTCGCCATCCCTTTCCCACACCTCGGGTCGCGCTGTACGTTACTATCTTTTTATTTTTCAGGAAGTTTGAAGCAAAAAACAAGATCCCAGAAAAAAAATAAAAAGGATAACCACTTCCATCGCTCACGCGCTGCGCAACGTATAAGTTGCCGCAGTTCTTACATCATTTCAATTCCGAGAGAAGGCTGGCCAACCGCTTTGTCAGTTCTTTCCTGCTGAATTCATTAATATTCGCAGAATTAACGATAGATTTCCCAGATTTCCAATCTCGGTAGAGTGATAATATGAAAGCCTCAATTTCTCCGCTGGCTGTATAGTCAAAGTGCTTTCCGGCCTTGGTTTTTTCAAGAATAGTCGCAACGTCAGCACCCTGCGGACCAAACGAAATGATCTGCTTGCCAGTAGATAGATATTCAAACAATTTGCCTGGAATAATGCCTTTCGAACTTTCATTAGGGAAATTAGTAATCAGAAGAAGAGTAGAATTTTCCATCTCTTTCACAGATTCACCGTGCGCCAGATAGCCGAGGTTTTTGATATTATTTTTCAGAACAGAATTCTCAATACCAGCCAGGATTTTATCATCAACGCGTCCAACAAATTTAAGTTCAAAGTCGTCAGCGAAATCCTGATGATTGTCAGAAAGTGCAATCAAAGCCTTCCAGAGATTCTCCGGATTTCTAAGCTGTTCCAAAACACCCACATAACTCAAAGTGAATTTTGCAGAATCGTCCATCTGAAAACAGATCACATTGTCAGCTTTTGTTTGGACACTTTCACGATGTAACAATTCAACATTTTTATCAAAACCATTCGTCACGCAAAAAGCATTGGCGCCATTTTTTCTGAAGTTCTCAGCATCCGTGTAACTGGTCGCCAAAGTCAGGTCAGCATTTTCAAAAACAGATTTCTCCAGTTGCCTGTGTTTTTTATCGGAACCGGACGTCAGTTTCAGATGTTTGTAATAAGAAATCTCTGTCCATGGATCCCGGAAGTCGGCAATCCATTTCAGATTTGGCATTTCCTTTTTCAGTCCAAGCCCGATCAGGTGCAAACTGTGCGGCGGACCAGTCGTGACAATTATATCAATATGATGTTTCTTCAGATAATCTTTTAGAAACCGAATCGAAGGCTTGACCCAGAATTTCCGCGCATCAGGAATAAAAAAATTACCTCTGATAAAGATAGAGAGCTTCGAAACAAAAGACTGGTTTTTCCCGACATCAAACTGTCCGCCCTTGAATTTCTTATTGCTCTTACTGAATTTTTCAGCAATCTGATAAGGTTCCCAAATGTTGGTTTTAACAATTTTCAGATCATCCGGAACTTCTCTTATCAAAGTCTCGTCCACCAAAGGATAACTTGGGTTTTCAGGGGTATAAATAACAGGTTCATATCCAAACTCGGGAAGATATTTGGCAAACTTAAGCCAGCGCTGTACACCAGGTCCGCCAGCTGGTGGCCAATAATAAGTGACGATTAAAACTTTTTTAGAATTTCCCATTTAAGAATTGCGGCTTCATCAAACTATATCGTAAATTTATCTGTTTTTTGAAAGGTCTAAAATAGGACTTTTTATCCTTGCTTTCAAAGCGGCAGTTCAGAAAACTCCAATTATTATTTTAATAAAAATGATCTACTACTCCGAACAATCCTACACAAAAAACGATGTCAAAAAACTGGAAATAGCAGACTACGACGACTGTAGTTTCACAGGATGCAGCTTCTCAGACCAAAATCTCTCAGATTTCAAATTTTCAGGCTGCGACTTCACAGATTGCGACTTCAGCAATGCGAAAATCAGCCAGACTGCTTTCCGGGATGTGGCGTTCAACAATTGCAAAATGATTGGACTCAATTTTGATGAGGCGCATTCCTTCAATATCTCATTCAGGTTTGATACCTGCTTGCTGGATCATTCTTCATTTTACCAGCTGGATATCAGAAAAACAGTGTTTAAAAACTGCAGCCTCAGGGAAGTTGATTTTACAGAAGCAAATCTCGCATCGGCAGTTTTTGACCATTCAGATCTGACAGATGCCGTTTTTGACAGAACTGCTCTGGATTCTGCCGATCTTAGAAATGCAGTTCATTTTTCGATTGATCCTGCAAAAAACCAACTTAAAAAGACGAAATTTGCAAAAGACAATCTCTCCGGATTAGTGGATAAATTAAATATTATCATCGAATAAAAAAGTCCGGAATCAGAACAAATCGAACTAATCAGAAAAAAACAAATATGAAAAAAATATTATACGCCAGTTTCCTTTTATCGATCACGGTTTCTGCACAATATACCGACATCAATATTATCAAAGAAGTGAAGGTCAAAAATAAAGGCGTGGTGGTCTGCGCACATCCATTGGCGAGTGAGGCAGGCGCAAAGATGCTGAAGCAGGGCGGCAATGCCTTCGATGCTGTGATTGCAACCCAACTGGCTTTAGCAGTGGTTTATCCTCAGGCCGGAAATATTGGTGGCGGCGGATTTCTGGTTGCTACCACGGCTGAAGGAAAAAAAATCGCCTTAGATTACCGCGAGACGGCGCCTTCCAAAGCATCTTTTGATATGTATTGGGACAAAAATGGCAATGCCAATACAGATTTGTCGCAGTACGGCAGATTATCCGTTGGCGTACCCGGAAGTATTTCCGGAATGTTTGAAACCCTGAAATATGCCAAATTACCTTTCTCAAAATTAATTGAACCAGCGATAGATCTTGCCGAAAAAGGGTTTGCAATCACGGAACCGGAAGCTACACTACTGAATACGCATAAAGCAGATTTCCTCAAAAACAACAAAAACAAAACAGTCTTCGTAAAAGATCAGGATTGGAAAATTGGCGATTTATTGATTCAGAAAGAGTTGGCAGAGACGCTAAAACGAATCCAGAAAGGTGGTGAGAAGGAATTCTACCAAGGCAAAACGGCAGATTTGATTCTTGCCGAAATGAAACTGGGAAATGGAATCGTCCAATCCCAAGACCTTAAAAATTATAAAACAAAGGAGAGAAAACCTTTGGTATTCGATTATAAAGGCCATCAGATTGTCGCAATGCCTTTGCCGTCCAGTGGCGGACCTTTGCTTGCACAAATGCTGAAAATGGCGGCACTCGAAGATCTTTCTAAGTATCAGCAGAACTCTGCGGAAGCAGTTCAGATTATGGTAGAAGCGGAGAGAAGAGCTTTTGCCGACAGAGCTGAATATATGGGCGATCCGGACTTCATACAAGATAAAACTGAGATGCTGATCTCCGACGACTATCTGAAAAGTCGCTGGAAATCTTTTAATCCAAAACAGGCCACGCCAAGCAAAGACGTTGGAAATATAATTAATCCCAATCCTAAAGAAAGTACGCAGACCACACATATTTCTGTCCTGGACAAGTTTGGAAATGCGGTCTCCGTCACCACAACACTGAACGGATATTATGGTAGTAAAACCGTAGTTTCCGGAGCAGGATTTTTCCTGAATAACGAGATGGACGATTTCTCCATAAAACCGGGCGTCCCAAATATGTTTGGCGCAGTTGGCGGAGAAGCGAACAAAATTGAACCTGGAAAAAGAATGCTGTCTTCTATGACGCCAACTTTGGTGCTAAAAGACAACAAAATAAAAATAGTTGTTGGAACGCCTGGTGGCACTACAATTCCGACCTCAGTTTTTCAGGCGATTGTCGGCGTAATAGATTTTAAGCAAAATGCGAATTTCTCTGTCAACGCACCGAAATTTCACCACCAGTGGCTGCCGGAAACCGTGAAAGTTGAAAACAACTTCCCTGAAACTACCATCAGAGCCTTGGAAAAGAAGAATTATAAATTCGAAAAAATTAAGCAGATCGGTAAGACAGAAATAATCGTGGTAGACGACAATAAAACCATTCACGCCGTTGCTGACGGACGAGGAGACGACTCTGTGGGCGTGGAGTAGGACTATAAATTAAAAATTTATTCTTCAGTCAATGACAAAAAGAAAGGCTTCCAAAATCTGGAAGCCTTTATTTGTTATATCAAACTGAAATTATCTTGCGATATTGACAGATCGCGTTTCTCTGATTACAGTAACTCTAACCTGTCCCGGATAAGTCAACTCATTCTGTATCTTTTCCGAAATGTCGTAAGACAATTGGTGGGCATTTTCGTCATTTACTTTTCCGCTTTCTACCATTACTCGAAGCTCTCTTCCAGCCTGGATTGCATAAGCGCTGGACACACCGTCAAAACTCAAAGCAGCTGCTTCCAGATCTTTCAGTCTTTGGATGTAAGATTCCAAAACCTGTCTTCTTGCACCTGGTCTTGCTCCGGAGATTGCATCGGCAACCTGGATAATTGGTGATAGGAGTGACGTCATTTCGATCTCGTCGTGGTGAGCACCAATGGCGTTGATAACCTCTGCATTTTCGCCATATTTCTCCGCCCATTGCATTCCTAGAAGTGCGTGTGGCAATTCTGATTCCTGCTCAGGAACTTTTCCGATATCATGCAGTAAACCGGCTCTTTTCGCCAATTTGACGTTTAATCCTAATTCTGCAGCCATTGTTGCTGCGATGTTTGCCACCTCTCTGGAGTGTTGCAAGAGGTTTTGACCATAAGAAGAACGGAATTTCATTCTACCGATAATCTTTACCAATTCCGGATGCAGACCGTGGATGCCAAGATCTATGATCGTTCTTTTACCAACTTCTATGATCTCTTCTTCGATGTGTTTTCTGGTTTTTTCTACCACTTCCTCAATTCTTGCAGGGTGGATTCTTCCATCGGTCACCAATCTGTGAAGGGACAGTCTTGCGATCTCTCTTCTTACAGGATCGAAGCAGGATAACAGGATGGCTTCCGGTGTATCATCTACGATAATTTCTACTCCTGTAGCAGCCTCCAGCGCACGGATATTTCTACCTTCACGACCGATAATTCTACCTTTGATCTCGTCTGATTCTATATTGAATACTGAAACTGAATTTTCTACTGCCTGTTCTGTTCCAATTCTCTGAATGGTCTGGATAACGATTTTTCTCGCTTCGCTTTTTGCATTCAGCTGAGCCTCTTCCATGATGCTCTGAACGTGCGCTGATGCTTTGGTTTTAGCTTCTGCTTTCAGAGATTCTACCAATTCGTTTTTAGCTTCTTCTGCAGAGTAGTTGGATATTTTTTCCAGCATTTCTACTTTTTGAGCAGTTGCTACCTCAAGATCGTGTTGTTTTTTCTGGAGGATTTCGTGCTTTTTGTTGTATTCTGCAACTTGTCTTTCCAAATCTTTTTCCAGTTTTCCGGCTTTGCTGAGCTCATCGTTCAGCTTATTTTCTTTGTCTTTGGTGCGCTTTTCAGCTTCCTGCATTTTTTTCTCTCTGGTGTTGATGTTGGCATCATGCTCCGCTTTCAGTTCCAGAAATTTTTCTTTAGCCTGTACCGCTTTTTCCTTTTTCACGGCTTCTGCCTGTACGTTGGCTTTTTCTATAATGTTTTCGGCTGTTTTTTTAGCATCTTCTACAACGTACTGTGCTTTTGTATTCAAAGAACTTTTTCCGAAGAAAAGTCCTGCAACAGCTCCGATGATAAGTGCAACGACACCGATGATAATGGTAATTGTGTCCATAAATTTATATATATGTTGAGTTTTGTTTTTATTTAAGTTTATAAAGACTTCTCAGGTCCTATTTTATTGATGATTTTTAATTTTAATACTTTCTATATTTCTTTGTACATCGTACATGAAAAAAACCTACAACAGTTCAAGTATAGAGTAAACTCCATAAAAACACGATTTGAACTGATTTTCACTCTTTGTAATCTGCGCAAGGCAGCACGCCATCGAATGAACTTTCGTCCGGTAATTTTTAATTGTTGAGTTTACTTCTTTGTGTTAGAACTATTGTAGGCAGCTTGTAAATCTGAAAAATTTTATTTTTCCAACTGATCCAGGAGTGCGTTGATTTTGGTCACGCGCTCGTTTGTATTTTTAATATTTTTCTCATTATTTAAAGAATAAACTTCTGCATTGGTTCCCAGTTTCAAAACGCACATGGCCAGTGCATCCTGTTTGTCTCTCACGTCAAAACTGGACTCGAAGTCCTTTATCATCGTCTCTATCTGCTTGCCGACTTTCCGAAGGGTTTCCTCCTCAGCTGCTGGCACATTCAGCGGATAGTTACGTCCGGCAATATTTATAGTTATTCTTCTGAAATCCATAGTTATAAGCCGGTGTTTTGTAATTCAGAAACGCACATATCTATTTCTTTTACCAATCTGTTGATGTGATTCTTCATCAGTCGGTTGTGTTCTGCGTTTCCGGATATTGCGGAATAAAGTTTTAATTCTTTGTTTTCTTCTGCTAAGATCTGGTTTCTGCGTTTTTCCTCTGCATATTCTTCCTTCAATTTTTGTAGCTCTTCAGACGTCTCTGCGTGTTTTTCCGAAAGATTCTTAAACTTTTTATAAAGATTGAGGATCTTTTTTTCTAAAACAGAAAAGTTGTTTTCTAATTCGCCTAACATAACCAGAATTAAATTCTAACTGTTACAAAAATAGGAAAAATTAATGATGAATTAACACCTTATCTCGCTTTTGTGCAATCGGGCTTGCTTGTCTTTGATTGTTAATGATTTAACTTTAACCAAGATTCTGAAATCAACTGCTCACAACGATTATAAGATCACTTTTTATAAAAATTTAAAGCAAAAAAAAGAGCCTGTTAAAAAGCTCTCTTTGTATTTTTTATTCAAATTTCAGAACCAGCATTAGTGCTCTGGTCTGCATCGTGGATATCGCTGGTGTCCAGTATGGCGGTGTTTCCGGGTTGTCTGCAACCAACTCATTATTGGTAAAGAAAGTTCCACGGATTGCAGGTGTCAGCTTAAATCGGCTAAAATATAACTGAATCCCAATTTCTGCGCTCCACCCGAAATTGTGTGTCGTGCTCCTGAAAATATTCTGCTGATTGTCGTCCGCAGAAGTCTGATTGGACTGTAAGTTAACCAGATAATTGATCCCTGCAGCAGCGTAAGGACGGGAGTTGTACCATCTGTCGCCGTGGATTTCCAATAAAATCGGAACATCAACATACGTTGATTTCACGATTTTTTTAACCATTTCCTCACTGGGATCTGTAATCGGCGTGAACGGTAGATTATAGGTGGTTCCGGCGGCGTATTGACTGTTGTGATCAAACGTATTGAAGGTGAGATCGCGCTGGACAAAGTGCAAACCCGGTTCTATTCTCAAATCCAGGAATTCGTTCAGTCTCATTTTTCCAATCAGTCCGGCTCCGAAACTGTAGGATGTTTTGGATTCTACAAGATTCTGATTGCCATCCATCCCGAAAATTGGACTCAGTACCATTTTGTAATCGAAATTGTTGGCAGCAAGATAAAATCCATAGCTGAATTTTTTCAGATCAAAGTCCTCCAGATTGTCCGGTCTGTCTCTGGTTCTGAAAAAATTGTTGAAGGTCTGGGCATTCAGATTGCTGCTCAGCAGTACTGCAAATGATAAAATCTTGATAAGTCGCTGCTTCATCCTATTTTGTAGCTTTATAAATGGTGGCTATTCCTAAACTCAGTTTTGTGTATTCTACCTTTCTGAAACCAGTTTTCAGCAGAATTGTTTTCATTTTTTCTCCAAAAGGAAAAGCATTTACAGAATCCGGAAGATATGTGTAAGCACGGTTGTCTTTGGAAACCAGACGCCCGATTGCAGGCAGTATATTTTTGAAATAAAACATATAAAACGGCGCCAGAAATCCTTCTACTTTTGAGAATTCTAAGATATAAATACTTTTGTTCTCTTTCACAACTCTTCGCAATTCTGATAACCCTTTCTCCAGATTTTCAAAATTCCTCACTCCAAATGCAACGGTAACGCCATCGAATTTATTGTCCTCAAAAGGAAGTTGTTCCGCATCGCCCTTCTGCATAGAAATCTTGCCATCCAGATTCTGCTTTCTGATTTTATCAATACCGACATTCAGCATTTGCTGAGAAAGATCTAGTCCAACAACATCTGCATTGGTCCCTTTTTGAACAGTAATTGCAAGATCGCCGGTACCTGTAGCCACATCCAAAACCAATTTTGGACTGTCTTCTTTCAGCATCTTCACCAGTTTGTTTCTCCATAGCACATCTATTTTCATTGATAAAACGTGATTCAGAAGATCGTACTTGGGCGCAATATTGTCAAACATATCTTCTACCTGACTTTTTTTGCTGTATTCGGAATTGTATGGTGTTACGTTGTTATGTTCCATTTTTATAATTGATAGTTGATAAATGATTGCTCTTGATAATTAATTACAATCATACAAATCTTTAAAAATAATCTATTTAAGCTGATAATAGTGGTTGTAATAATTGATGAAGTCCTGTTTTCTGAAAATCTTGGCGCGGCTTTCCACTTTAGCCACATTTTTAACAACCGGATCATATTCCTCATCCAGATTGAAGTAAAAATCTTCCGTGTAAAGCTTGTTGATTTTCTTCACATCGCCCAGATAGTGCTTCTTATCGATCTCGATGCCTGGTTTTGCAGCAATCAATGAATCTTTATTGAGGCCATAACCATAATACTGATTGTTGACGTAATAATCTTTGTTGGCAATATTCAGAAGGCCACGGACTTTGCTGACCGTGAAGGCAGAATCATAAATCATTTTCTTGTTCTGATCAAAAACCTGAATATTATTTTTTCCTTTATTAAGGTCAACTTTCAGATATTGACCTGCATAAAGGATATTCTGCGAACCGTTGTTGATTTTAAAATAAAAAGTTTCCGGCGTAGGATTATCTACCAGGTAGTAATTCCTTTTTGCTAAAAACAAAAAGTAAATGGCGAAAGCAAGTCCCATTGCCAATAGCGAAAAAAGCAGACCTTTTGTAGAAGCGCTCAGATTTTTCATAAATAATTTTTATTGGTTTCAGCAGTTGAAAGCAATATTAAGGATGCGAATTTACGGAATTTTTTTCGAGCGCTGATTTTTATAATTCTGATATTAATCAAGACTTTGATTCCTGAAAAACAGGACTTCGCAATCTCTGATATTTTCCTTTTTCTCAGTATTGAAAGGGAAGCTTGGCGCTTTGGTTCCATTGTCGAGATATAGATTTTGATTTTTGAAGATCACAGCTTCATCCCAAAGGTCTTGATCGATGAATTGCTGTAGCGTAAATCTCCCGCCTTCGACAATTAAAGATTGGATCTGCAATTCATAAAGCTTTTCCAAGATCTTCCTGACCGAATTTTCCTTTTTTATTTTAATGAATTTCAGATTCTTATCCTGCGAATCCCTTATTGAGTTGAAAATGATTGTCTCTGCCTCGTCATTATAGATATTAAAAGTATCCGGCACATCAAGATTAAAATCAATCAAAATCCTGATTGGATTGCGGCCTTCAACTTCCCGCACGGTCAGGCTTGGATTATCGTGAATTGCAGTGTTTTTGCCCACCAAAATCGCATGCTCTTCACTTCTCATCTGGTGCACCAACTGCTTGGATAGCGAATTGCTGATCTGCGTTGGCTGGAAATTCTGATCCATAAAGCCATCCGCAGACTCCGCCCATTTCAGAATAACGAATGGCCGTCTCTTCTCGTGATAGGAGAAAAAACGTTTGTTAAGTTCTCGGCACTCATCTTCCAGAATCCCGGAAACGGCTACTATTCCTGCATCGGTAATTATTTTTTTACCTTTTCCGTTTACCTTGTCGTGGCTGTCCATCGCGCCAATCACCACTTTTTTGAAACCAAGCTCAACGATTTTCAATGCGCAGGGCGGCGTTTTCCCAAAATGGGCGCAAGGCTCCAGAGAAACATAGATAGTTGACTCCGGAATTAAATGTTTTTCCTCATCTTTAATAGAATTAATGGCATTAATCTCTGCATGCGGTTCGCCTGCTTTTTTATGAAAACCTTCGCCAATGATTTTATGGTTATGAACAATCACGGATCCAACCAAAGGATTCGGATAAGTTTTGCCCAGGGCTTTTTTCGCCAATTCTATACATCGCCTGATGTAAAATTCGTCATTCATCAACGCTGATTTCTGTGGGTGTCAATTATTTCTTTTTCTTTTCAACTTCCGTTGGCTTGTAAGTCACGGGCGGGATGGTTGTAGTGATCGCGGTTTCCAGCAGTTTGTTTCTTTCCTTTGATAGTGATTTGGCAGCGTATTTCAAATCGCCGACCAGTCGTTTGGAATAGGAAAAAATGATGAAGGACTTTTTCCCATTGATATCAAAATTCTTAAACCTGTCCAGATTATATTCTGCATAAGGCTCGCCTTCGTTTGGCGTTTCGGTGGTTAGATAATCCACGATGATTTCTTTGCCATCCGGACTTTCTGTTACATTCACAAAAGAATATTTGTCCTTGGATCTTCTTTTATCAACAAATTCCACTTTCTGTTTGATTGCAGTTTCCATATCAATTTCTTTGTCAAAGTAGGAGATATTGATCAGTTCTCTGTAATTATTGAGGACGTCATCCCGCATAATATATTGCTGTTGTGCCCAGGTAGCCGAGTTTTGTTTGCTTAAAGCCAGAAGGAATTCATTCTCATTGAAGGTTAAGGGCCCGGGAATATTGAGTCTGTCGACCACTTCTACAGGAGCAGCAATTTCTTCTTCTGTTTTTGTTTCCTGAGAATAAACTGAAGTTGCGAAAACAAAACAGCTAAAAACAGAAAGTATCAATTTATTTTTCATAATTTTTAATTTAATTCGGACCGGACTTATTTTAATTCTGTCGGAATCTCACAAACAGGGATTGGATTCATCTTATGATGCGTTGCTTTGTTAAACCGCAGATAGATTGCCATCACTTCTTTTTGTCTTCCTTCAAAATCGGACTCGGATTTTCCCGCTAATTGTTGTTCCATAGCCCATTCAAGCTCGGGATATGTAGCGCCAATCTGGTCTTCATCAGTCCTTTCAACTTCCCAAAGTCCGTCTGTAGGTTTTGCAATCTGAATACTTTCCAGAATTCCCAATTCTTTGGCCACTTCGTAGATCTGTGTTTTGTAGAGGTCAGCAATAGGAGAGATGTCTACGCCGCCATCACCATACTTCGTGAAAAATCCAACACCGAAATCCTCTACCTTGTTTCCTGTTCCTGTAACCAGATAACCGTTGATCTGACCATAATAATAAAGCGTCACCATTCTCAGTCTGGATCTTGTATTGGCTTCTGCCAGATTCTTTGCCGGTGCGTCGTTTTTATAATTTTCAGTGGTTTTTTCAAAACTTTCAAAAGTTGGCGTAAGGTCTACGCGGAAACCTTCAACATTAGGATAATTAGCCTTAAGAAAATCGATATGATCCTGAGCTCTGTCTACCTGATCTGCTTTTTGACGGATCGGCATTTCCAGAACTAAAGTTGGTAATCCCGTTTTTGCTGCCAAAACTGAAACTACGGCAGAGTCTATTCCGCCCGAGACGCCTACTACAAAGCCTTTCGAATTAGCTTTTGTTGCGTAATCTTTTAGCCAGTTGACGATATGATCTATTACTTTTTGTGTCTGCATTGTATTTATTTTGTTTTAATTTCTTCAAAAATATATTTGGTTTCGCTTCCGTCTGTGCCTGTTGTTTTTCCGATCAAGCTATTTTTGGCGAATACAAGCTGTTCGATTTTCAATGGCTCGCCATATCGGGTCAGCTTGTCCACTTTTACTATATTTCCTTTTATGCTGTAATTTGTTTTGTACTTGTCTTCAGAGACCGTTCCACAATCATTTTCACCCTTTTCGCTGACTAGCACAAAATCATCCTTAAAGCTCAATTCCAAATAAACAGTATATCCTGCGCAAGGCATTGGCTTATCAGTTTCCATGCAAACACTTCCCACAACAGTTTTGAAAGTTTTGTTCAAGACTGCATTATCCTTAGTTTGAGTCTGCGAACATGCTAAGGCAGAAAGCAGAATCAGTGGCAAAAACAGGATAAATAAGAAATGGTCAGCTTTCATAATTTGATTTTTTTAATTCAAACCAATTGCAGAGATCATCTTTATCCAAAAAGCTACCTTTATTATCAAAGCCTATTTTGGTGAGAATATGATTTGAAGACTGGTTTTCGACATCAGCATAACCGTAAATATTATCAGCATTGAGTTGATGAAATCCCAGATCCAGCGACGCTTTTGCAGATTCTGTAGCATAGCCTTTTCCCCAGAATTCGGGAAGAAATCTATAACCCAATTCGTAAACATTTTTGAAGCCGTTGACTTCGTCGGTTAGAAGTTTGATACCGCTCCAGCCTGTAAATTGATTGCTTTCTTTTTCGATAACAGCAAGTCTTCCAGTTCCGTTTTTTTGGTACTGATTAAGGATATTATCGATCATTTTTTCGGATTCTGCTTTGTTGGAAACGGCTGGCACGCCTACATACTTCATCACGTCGGGATTGCTGTCCAGGAGAAAGATATTATCAACATCATCTCTGGTCAATTTTCTTAAAATTAATCTTTCCGTAATTATTGGGAGCTTCATCTATTAAATCGTATTTTTGCTTTTCGAAAATCTTAATGTAAAAATAATGAAGTTTTTCCGATATATCTCTTTTTCGGCTATAATTGTTTTCAGTTTATCGGCTTGTAAAAAGGAAAACGACAACAGATGGAATGTCGAAATCAAAAATCCTGTCAAAAAAGTACAGGTCACAGATCTGTCAGGAGAATTTTATGATTCTAAGGTCAGCCTGGAGGACTTCAAAAAGAAATATCCTTGGTTTCAGGGCTCTGTTCCCGATGAGGATTATGGTGAAAGACGAAAAGACAGCACGGAAATGCGAATCTACAAGGAAGCGGTTTCTAAAATCAACAAAGCAAAACTGGACAAAGATTTGCAGGCTCTTTTTTCGCACATCAAAAATTATTTCCCAAAGTTTCAGCCGCCGCACATTTATCTCTATTCATCGGTAGTTGATCCGCAAAATGTGACAGATCCAATCTTCATCAGAGAAGATGAAAATATGCTTTTTGTAGATATCACCGGATTTATGGGCGATGGCAACAAAAATTACAAAAGCCTGGATCTTTATTTTCAAAAGGCGATGAATCCGGAAAATTTAGTTCCGAAAATCTCCGCTTTTTTTGCAGCAAGACTGGTTCCCGTTGAGACCAGCCAGCAGAAGTTTTTAGACCAAATGGTTTATCAGGGGAAAATTCAAATCCTGCAGGACGCATTTTTACCGAATGTTCCTGATTATCTCAAGATAAATTATTCCAAGCAACAATACGACTGGGCGACTGCAAATGAAGCTAATATCTGGAATTATTTTGTGGAGAATGATTTGCTTTTCAGTGCAGATGCAGATCTTTCCGAGCGCTTTATCACGCCTGGACCGTTCTCAAAATTTTACACCGAAGTGGACCGGGAAAGTTCGCCGCAGATTGCGATCTGGACAGGCTGGCAGATTTGCAGACATTATCTGAAAGCTCATCCTGAAGAAAAGTTGGCTGTATTTTTGAAAAAGAATGCTACTGAAATCTTTAACGCATCGGATTACAGACCGAAGTAGAGTTGGGGAGTGTAAGGGTTTGTAAATTAAAGAATGGAATACTCCTAGCTGAGCGAAAGCGTCTTTGCGAACCTTTAAAATATTTTTAATTAATTAAAAAAATCTTTGCGGACTTTGCGTTAAAATTTTTCAGTAAAATAAGTATTAAAATTAATCAATATAACAATGCGTAAAACAAAAATCACCATAGATGTAGAACTGGACGAAAATCACGTTCCGGAAAAAATGACCTGGAATGCAGAAGACGGCGGTATTCAACATCAGGAAACTAAAGCAATAATGGTTTCAGTCTGGGACGAAAAAGCAATGGAAGCTCTCAGAATAGATCTTTGGACCAAAGATATGCCTGTCGATCATATGAAGCGTTTTTATCATCAGATTATCGTCTCTTTGGGACAGACTTATCTGCGTGCCACCGGCGAGGAAGACGTTTCCCAATGGCTGGAAGAAGTGGCAGAAGATTTCGCAGTGAAGTCGGCAATCAAAATGTAGGAATGTTTTCTTTAAAAAGCTTTTATTCTTTTACCAAAAAGGAAAGTAGGATCGGTTTATTAACGTTTTTTCTTTCTTTTTTTATTAACATTTTAATAATGTTGATTTTTAAATTTGAAAATAATAAGGTGTTAATTTTTCTATCATTCTCCATTGTTTTTTTAGTTTTGAATTATCTTTTCGCTCGTAAAAATTATGATCGATTTTTAAGCAAACATTCTGATATTATCAGTTATATTTTTATCAGAGAATATTCGGGTAATAAAAGATATGACGTTGATAAACATTTTACTTCTTCAGAGATAGAAAGCTTTATTCAAAGTCTAGATTGTGAAGAATATATTGAGTTTAATAATATTCCAAAAGAATTTTATTACAAAAGAAACCATACCTATCAGATTTTAGGTTTTAAAAAAGAAAATTTGCAACATTATACCAGAAGTATTCCTTGGGAAAATATTTTTTGGAAATATTCTCACATAAACGATGATGGCATTTATGAGTTTTTAAGTATTCAATATAAAAATGATAATGGAACAGATATCCATGAAGAAATTATAACAAACAGAATATTCCAGAAAAACTTTCATATTTTTCTTCTTTTTATTTTGTACGATCTTAAATATGGAAACCGATTATCACTTTCAAAAAATAATTACAAGAGAAAAACACCCTATAAAATATTAGGTCTTTCTTTTTCAAATAATTAAAAATATGAAATTCAATACAAAAGTTATTCACGGAGGACAACAGCACGAGCCGGCAACCGGCGCAGTCAACGTTCCTGTATTTTTAACATCAACATTCGCACAGAAAAGTCCGGGACAATTGATCTCCGGCTACGAATATTCTAGAGGTGCAAACCCGACAAGACAAGCATTAGAAGATTCCTTGGCAAGCATCGAAAATGGCGCAAGAGGTCTGGCTTTCGGATCCGGTCTGGCTGCGATCGACTGTGTTTTGAAGTTGCTAAATCCGGGTGATGAAGTCATTGCGGTAGACGATCTTTACGGTGGATCTTACAGAATGTTCACAAGATTATTCGAGAAATACCAGCTGAAATTTACGTTCATCGGTTTTGATAATGTGGAACAGTTGGAAGAAAGTATCACAGACAAAACCAAATTGATTTGGCTGGAAACACCAACAAACCCGTTAATGAAACTGGTGGATATCAAAATGGTGGCCGATACGGTAAAAGGAAAAGATATTCTGGTAGCTGTAGATAATACATTTGCAACACCTTATATTCAAAAACCCTTGGATTTGGACGCTGACATTGTCATGCATTCTGCGACGAAATATTTGGGTGGTCATTCCGATGTAATTGCCGGCGCTTTGATCGCAAAAGATGCAGAACTGGGCGAGAAATTACATTTTATTCAGTTCGCAAGCGGCGGAATTTTGGGGCCTCACGATTCTTACTTGGTCCTGAGAGGCATCAAAACTTTGGCACTCAGAATGCAAAGGCATTCCGACAATGGTTTTGAGGTTGCAAAATATCTTGAAACGCATTCTTTGGCCGATAAAATTTTCTATCCGGGATTATCCTCGCATCCACAATATGACCTGGCAACGCGTCAAATGACCGAATTTGGCGGAATGGTTTCTTTTACTTTCAAATCCGGGAAGAAAGAAGATGCCGTTAAATTCCTGGAAAATATCAAGGTTTTCACTTTGGCAGAATCTTTGGGTGGCGTAGAATCGTTGGCCAACCTTCCGGCTTTGATGACGCATGCATCGATTCCGGAAGAGAAAAGAGCAGTTCTCGGAATCACTGATGACTTGGTAAGGCTAAGCGTCGGAATCGAAGATGCAGAGGATCTGATTGCTGATTTGGAACAAGCGTTTAATTCTATAAAAGATTAATGATAGATGATAATTGAATATAATTGTAAAATCAATTATCATTCATCAATTATAATAAAAAATATGACTTTTCGGGATGCCACTTTAGAAGATCTGCCAAAGATCGTAGAGATTTATAATTCTACGGTGGCGTCGCGATTGGTAACTGCCGATCTGGAAACGGTTTCCGTGGAGAGTAAACTGGACTGGTTTCGTGAACACAATTCTGAGACACGTCCGCTTTGGATGGTTCAGGATGAGCAGGAAAATACGATTGGCTGGGTGAGTTTTCAGGATTTCTATGGCCGTCCTGCTTATCAGAAAACGGCTGAAATCAGTATTTATATTGATGAAGAATTCCGTGGGAAAGGTTTTGGAAGACAGATTTTGGAATCGTCAATCGAAAGATGTTTGGATCTTGGAATCGAAAATCTACTCGCGTTTATCTTCGCTCACAACCTGCCGAGTTTGACTTTATTTGAAAAATTCGGTTTTGAACTGTGGGCCAATCTCAAAAATATCGCTGAACTGGACGGCGAAAAAAGAAGTTTAATTATATTAGGAAAAACTATTAAGGCTTAAAATTTCTATGGAAAGTTACACCTGTTGTTTGTATTGGATTCTTTCCATTTTAGCGATTTTGTCGGTGCTTTTTCCGTCTGTTAAAAGCAATTTCTGGACTTTCAGGATCTTCGACTATCCCAGGTTTCAGAAGTTGATCATTCTTTTGGTGCTTATTGCAGTCTGGTATTTTGCAGTGGGTGAGCCATCTGTTTATGACCAGATTTTATTGGCCGTTCAGGTTGTAATGGCGGTTTATCTGTTTTATATCATTATTCCTTACACTAGATTTGGGAAGACAATGATTGATAAAACCCAGCCTGATCCGGACGAAAAAACCTTGGATCTTTTGGTGTGCAATGTTTATCAGCATAATCGGAATTACCAGAAACTGATTGATCTGATCAAAGAAAAAGATCCTTCTGTTTTATTCTTTCTGGAAACGGATGAAGATTGGAAAAAAGCGCTGGAACCCGTAACGAAGGATTATCAGTATAAAATCGAAGTTCCGCTTGCCAACACTTACGGCCTGCTTTTTTACAGTCATTTTCCGGTTAAAAATTACGAAGTCAATTATTTGATTGATGACGATATTCCGTCTATTGTTGCAGATTTGGAGTACAATAATAAGGTGGTCCGCCTGTTTGGAATTCACCCAACACCGCCCGTTCCTCAGGAAAATCCAGAAAGTACAGAGCGCGACGCCGAGATTCTGATGGTAGGCGAGAAAGCCGAAGAATACGGAAAACCCGCCATTGTTTTTGGAGATCTGAACGACGTTGCATGGTCGCAAACGACGAAGTTGTTTCTGAAATCCAGCGGAATGCTGGATCCAAGGCGCGGACGGGGAATGTTCAATACCTTTCACGCAAAATATTGGTTTTTACGTTGGCCTTTGGATCACTTTTTTGTGAGTCCGCATTTTCGGTTGGTGGATATGAAAGTTTTGAAAACCGTAGATTCCGATCATTTTCCAATCTGGATTTCTTTGGTGATTCGCAGTGAAGATACTGAAGATCAGCTCGATATATCACAAGAAGAGGAGCAGGAAGTAGCAGAAAAAATAGAAGAAGGTATCGAAAAAGGCGATGCCAATTAAATTTCGTATCTTGAAAATTAAATTTAATTAAAATGAAAAAGATAATCTTTAGCTTTATACTTTCCTTCGCTTATATTTTTATTTCAGCGCAGACAAGCGCTCCAAAACCTATTGTCATTGTGCAAAATGTGGTGATGGGAAATCTGACACTGAATAGTTTGGACCCGAATAAAATCCAACAGGTTCAGGTTTACAAAACACCTTCAACAGAAACTGCGAAATTTGATGATTTGATAAAAAACGGATTAATTAATATAACGCTCAAAGAAAAGATGGCCATTGAAAGTTTGACGATTTCGGATGCTAAAAAAAGATTCAAATTACCTTCCACTGCTTTGGTTTTCCTTAATGATATCGAAGTTCACGACGAAAATATTTTGATTGCCGAAGATCTTCTGAAAACTTCCAGTGTCATCAATCCTGACAAAAAAACGAACAACTTTACTGCACCAGTTCTAAATATAAAAACTGAATAGGTTTGTTTTTCCTTTTCTGAATCTTTATTTTTGCTAAAATCGATATTTCAAAAATATGTTTTTCAACAGGGCAAAATTATTTTTCAGCACAGCTGTCATCATTTTAATTTCATCTCCTCTTTACGCTCAAAACAGAATCAGCGATCACAACAATATCGGCTGGTACGCATACAACGGGACTTTTAAGTGGGATTCCAAATTTTCCATCCATACAGAATACCAGTGGAGAAGGAACAATTATATCACGACTTGGCAACAAAGTCTTTTGCGATTGGGAATCAACTATCAGGCAAATCCCAATTTACAGTTACGCGTCGGTTACGCTTGGGCAGAGACTTTTCCTTACGGTGAGATTCCCATCAACGGAATGGGAAAAGATTTTACAGAACACAGGATTTATGAAATGGCCACCGTGACAGACAAGATTGGCAAAATCGATTTGTCGCACCGTTTTATGCTGGAACAGCGCTGGGTCGGACGGTATTCTGACCCGAATTTGACTTCCGAAGACCAATTCCCATTTATGAACCGCGCCCGTTATATGATTCGTCTGCAGACGCCTTTGAAGGGAAATTCCATTGGTGACAGAACGCCGTACGCTGCTGTTTATGATGAGATAATGATAGGATTTGGAAAGAACGTTGGCGAAAATATTTTTGACCAAAACAGGATTGGTATTTTGCTGGGTTACAAATTCAATGATCTGGTAAGGGTAGAAGGCGGATATATGAATCAGACGGTCCAATTGGGAAGAGAGATTGAGGGAAAAAACGTATTTCAGAAAAATAATGGCTTTATTGTAAGCGCCAATTTCAATTTCGATTTTTCTAAGAAGAAAGCTGATTAATTTATCCAAATAAACATCTGTTTTTTAATAAAAGTTAAAGTCGATACAGTTTGTGTATAATTCTATGTGACCTCCATTTTCCAAGTGATGCTTAAGTTTTCTATGTGTCTATGTGGTTCATTTATTAAATCTCTTTATATAATTTGTCTTTGTTTAATCTGCAATATGGCGCAAAAATTCTTTAATTTCGCAAAATGAAAATCGCATTCCTCGGACCCGAAGCTTCCTTTACACAGTTGACCGCAACGCAGTTATTTCCCAATGACGAACTGATCCCGAAAACCAATATTCTGGATTGCTTCCTTGCAGTGCAAAACAACGAAGTGGACAAAGCCGTGGTTCCCTTGGAAAACTCTATTGAAGGAACAGTTTCTATGACTTTGGATTACCTTTATCAGACACCGGAAATCAAGATTGAAGCTGAAGCGGTAATGCCGATTGCACATCATTTGATGATTCATCCGAGTCAGGAAAATCAAGACTCTATTGAGAAAATTTACTCTCATCCGCAGGCTTTAGCGCAAAGTTTTCATTTTCTTAATAAAAATTATCCCGACGTTCCAAAGCAGGATTTCGCCTCTACAGCAGCGGCGGCGAAACGGGTTTCCGAAAATCCAGGTAGGAAAATTGCGGCTGTTGCGAATAAATTTGCAGCAGAACTATACGGTTTGAAAATCCTTAATGAAAACATCCACGACGTTGAGGAGAATCACACGAGATTCATCATCATTTCCAAAACCGAGAATTCTTACGAAAATCATCTGGATAATATAGGCAGGAAAACAGCAATGCTCATCACACTTCCGCAGGATCACGCCGGCGGTTTGCACCAGGTTTTGTCGGTTTTTGCGTGGCGAAATATGAACCTCAGCAAAATAGAATCCCGAACTTTGAAAACCAGATTGGGCAATTATTTCTTCTTCGTGACCGTCGTTGGTGGCTGGGATGACGTGCTTTATATCAATTCTGTGGACGAGTTGCGCGCAATTGGTGCCGATGTGAAGTTTCTGGGGAATTACAAGGAATATCTTTTAAAATCCTAGGATCAGTTTTTGTAGAGATAAAACAATATCTTTATAAAAACAAAAACCTGAATGACCACAGCATTATTCTTTGCACTTCTCATCATCGGATATTTCGTCTATCAAAATCTTCTTGGCAGAATCAAAAATCTGGAAAAAGAAGTCTTTGATCTGAAGCAGCTCAGCAATGATAAAACTCCTGAAAGAAAATCCCAAACTGAACTCTTAAATGAGGAAAAAGAGACCTTTTCAGGAGTCAGGTTTGAAAATGTAAGTCCGTCGCCAAACATCATTCCTGTAAAAATTGCAAAGGAAAAACCGGAATGGCAGGAGCAGCTTACTCATTTTCTGAAGCAGAATGCACTCAGTATTCTTGGGATTATCACCTTGGTTCTGGGCATCGGCTATTTTGTAAAGTATGCGATCGATAAGGATTGGGTGGGCGAGACGTCCCGTGTGCTGATCGGCATTTTCGCAGGATTGGGAATTGCCGGCACAGGATTTTTTCTGAAGAAAAATTACAAAATTTTCTCATATATTCTTACTGGCGGCGGCATTGCAATTCTTTATTTTACGATCACGATGGCGTTTCGGGAATACCATTTGTTTTCTCAGAATTTAGCATTCGCATTGTTGGTGCTCATCACTATTTTGGCCGTGGCTCTTGCCTATTTTTATGACAGCGAATCTCTCATTATGATATCGATGATCGGAGGCTTTTCTGCACCGCTAATGATCAGCACGGGACAGAGTAACTATCCATTTCTCTTCGGGTATCTCTCTTTGCTCAACTTCGGGATGCTGGCTGTTATTGCCCTAAAACATTGGAAAAACCTCGGCTGGCTCAACTTTGTGCTGACATCAGCTTACTTCTTTTATTGGATCATTTCCGAGCCGCAGATGGCAAGTGTTTTATATTTCTATATCTATTATTTTACTTTTGCAGCAGTGGCATTGTTGGATTATTTCCGCCGCAAAAATCTTGAAAGATTTGACATATTGATGCTTGTTTTGGTGAATTTATCTACTTTGGGCGGACTTCTCTATGTTTTCAAAACACTTGGTTACGGACCTATTATTCTGATTCCGGTTTCGCTGGCTCTGGTCAATTTTTTACTTCTTATCAGAGAGTTGAACGCAAAGAATTCCAGTATTGGATATTCAGTTTTTGCAGGTTTGATGATCAGTTTACTCACTTTTTCAGTGGCGGTTTACTTTGACAGTTTTATCATTACAAGTCTTTGGGCCGTAGAAACATCGCTGCTTTTTTTCCTCTGGCTCAAGACGGGACAGCTTATTTTCAAAAGGTTTTTTACGATTCTCTTCGTTTTGCTTCTTGCAGCGCAGATGATTTCGTGGAATCACTATTTTGAGGATCTTGGGCTGAAAATGATTTTAAATAAGGTTTTTCTGACCGGACTTCTCGTTGCTTTTTCTGTACTTTTCAATTTATTTTTGATCAGATATTTTAAAAGAGCGGACTTTAGAGAATCACATCCGGATACTTTCGGGCTGCTGAATTTTTCGGCATTTGCCCTTTTCTATTTCACTTTTTTCCTGGAACTTTATTATCACATTCAAAATTTCGGAAGTTCAAAAGTGACCGTTATTCTTCTGATCTACAGTATTTATTATCTTACTTTTGTTGTGCTGATACAGGATTTTTTTAAATTGAATTCCAAATTCCGCAGACAGTTAATCAATCTGACTCTGATTCTTTTCGCAGCTATTTCATTATATTCAGCAGTCGTTTCTTCAGTTTTAATTTTGGGTAGATCTCTCAGCTTTTATATTTTCTATCTTTTATATCTGATTCCTCTAGCAATTATTTTTACGAAGCTGAGAAATCAGAATTTCAATGAGCAGGCTAAAAAGATCAGGTTTCCCATTTTAGTTTTGACTGTTGTCATTTGTTGTGAGATCAGTAATCTTTACCTCTTTATTTCGGTTGCGAAATTCGGGGATCTGCCGTATCTGAGAGAACGTTTTGTGATCTTTTATCTTCCGATTATCTGGACCGTTTTGGCTGCTGCAATGATCTATTTTAGCATCAGGAAAAATCTGGCCGAGCTCACAAAATGTGGATTTGTTTTGATAGGACTGATGATCGTAAAACTTTACACTTACGACGTCTGGAAGATGGATAACATTTCAAGAATCATCGCATTTATCCTTTTAGGACTGATTTTGCTGACCAGCTCTTTCACCTTCCAAAAACTGACAAGAATGTTGAAAGATCTGATGGAAAAAGAGCAGAAAGAATAATTACCGAATTACAGCAGCTGAATTTCACGCTCTATATTTTCTCTGGCGATCTTCTCATACTTTTCCTTGAAATAATCTGTTTTGAAAATTTCATCAAACTCCAGTAAATGAATCAGAACCTTTTTCCGCCCCGGATTATAAAGGAAATCAGGATAGATTGAATATTCTTTCCGGATCTGCTGCGTGTATTGCTCGTAGATTTTCCAGTCTTTGCCCAGAATTGCCAAATCTGCGTCCAGCAGATAGTTGGTGTCAGAATCTTCACTTTTTTGATGAGATTTCGTAGCAAGAATTTGATTGTAGATTTTGGTTGTTTTTTCGTTTGAAATATTGATTTTTTCTAAGCGACTCTTTGCGATTTCCGCGCTTTTTTCTTCGTTATCTTTAGACGTAGATTTATAAATGATGTCGTGATAAAACACTGAAAAAAGTAAAGCCTCGTAATCCAAAATCTGATCTTTCACAGGTTCCAATTCCAAAATCATATTCTCAAGATGAAGTAGGTTGTGATATTTTCTGCTTTTCTGGGAGTAGTTTTTTTCAATTTCTTGCCAATAATCAGCTTTCAGATTTTCGTCGTTGGAAAACTTTGAGATTAGATTTGAGAAGATTAGGTTGAGCATTCTTATATTATTCTTGGTGATTAATCTTCGTTCCAGAAACAGTATTTTTCTTATTAATAAAAAAATAAACCGGCAACCCAAGCAAGATCAATCCCAATCCAGGCCACGTATATTGAGGCTTATAGATGAAAAGCAGAATACAGAATCCTGTTCCAATGACCAGATAAAGAATCGGTGTGAACGGATAAAGAAAAGTTTTGTAACCTCTTTCCAGCTCCGGTTTTTTGATTCTGAGGTAGATCACGCCAAAAACGGTAATCATATAGAAAAGAACAATTACAAAAGAAATCATATCCAGAAGATCACCGTACTGGCCGCTCAGGCAAAGAAGACTCGCCCAGAAACCCTGCATCCACAGCGATTTCTCCGGAACGCCGTTTTTGTTGTTCTCAACTGCAGATTTCAAGAACAATCCATCTTTTGCCATCGTCTGGAAAACCCTCGCGCCGGCTAGAACAATGCCGTTTACACAGCCGAAAGTCGAGATCATCACAAGAATCGCAATGATTACAGTACCCGCATTTCCAAACATTTGCTCGGCGGCAGAAACCGCAACCCTGTCATTTGCTGCAAACGCAATAGAATCTCTGTCCAGCGCATTCAGATAAACAAAATTCACCAGAAGATAAAGTGCCATTACAGCAGAAGTCCCCAATATCATAGCTTTCACCACGTTCTTTTTAGGATTTTCTATTTCGCCCGAGATAAAGGTCACATTTTCCCAAGCCACAGAACTGAAGACCGAACCAACCATCGCAGCAGCAATTCCGCCGAGAATTGTGGCACCGGAAATGCCCGTCCATTCCGTATTTTTCAGGTTTTGGAACGCATCCCAGCCGAAACTCATATTGGAACTCCAGTTCGATTTATCAATCAGAATAAAACCTAAAATAATCAATCCCAAAAGCGCGACTATTTTTGAGGATGTAAACACATTCTGCAGTATTTTCCCAAACTGAACGCCTTTCGTATTCACAAAAGTCAGAAACAGGATTACGACGATCGCCAGAATCTGAATCCACGTGATTTTAAATTCGCCACTCTGGAATATCGGTGCAGCGTCATTAAGGCTTGGAACAAGATACGCCGTAAATTTCCCGAAAGCCACAGCCACCGCCGCAATCGTTCCGGTTTGGATGACTGTAAACATTCCCCAACCGTAGAGAAATCCCATCGGCTTTCCAAAGATTTCTGTAATATAAGTATATTGTCCGCCCGCTTTTGGGAACATTGCCGAGAGTTCGCCGTAGCTTATTGCCGCTGCCACAGTCATCACCGTCGTTATCACCCACACTACGATCAGCCAGTAGCCGGAGCCCAGATTTCGCATAATATCTGCACTCACGATAAAAATTCCGCTCCCGATCATAGATCCCATCACGATCATCACAGCGTCCCAAAGTTTGAGTTTCTTTTCCATAGTTTTTTATTCTTCCTCAAATATAAAAACATCTTTGGTATTTTGATGACGGTGAGCGCATTAAAAACGAGATTGAATCATTTGGGCAGCTTTATCCGCCTTCCACTCCCGCTATTTTTGCCCGCGCATTTCCCCCAACCAAAAAATGAGCTCCGTTCAAGTCGGGCTGCGGTGTCGCCACGGTTCAGGTTTTTACCAAACTCTCAGGAAGTGATACTATGAAGTAGATAATTTCAATTAGATAACTTCGCAACTGCATCGTTTTTTAAATCAATTAAGAAAAATATTACCTCACCCTCTGTTTTCGTTAACACTAAAAGTAAATTTTTCGTAAAAATATTCTATAAAATGAAGATTCTGTTAAGCATTTCATAATAGTTTGTTACTCTACAGAGAAAAGCCTAATTTTGCCACTTCAATTTTACACACATTATGGAACTAGAATACGTAGAACATCTGAGCCCAATGCTGAAAGGCGATATAAAGAATTATCTCATCGATATCGACGGAACCATTACAGAAGATGTTCCCAATGAAGAGCCCGAAAGAATGGTCACCTGCGAGCCTTTTCCAGACGCCCTGGAAACTGTGAACAAATGGTACGACGAAGGTCATCAGATCTGCTTTTTTACCTCCAGAACAGAGGATCTGAGAGAGATCACAGAAACCTGGCTCAACAAACACGGCTTCAAATACCACAGTGTCCTGTTGGGAAAACCAAGAGGCGGAAATTACCACTGGATCGATAACCATCTCGTAAAAGCAACAAGATACAAAGGCAAATTCACAGATATGGTAGAAAAACAAGTCACCATAGAAGTGTTCCGCGACTAATTATATAAATGATAACTGATGAGTGATAAATGATTGTATTCAGGTTGTTTTATCACTATTCTTTTATCATTCATCATTTATCAACTATCAATTATACAGAATGAAAGTACTTGCAAATGACGGACTTACACAGTCCGGAATAGATGCTCTAAGAAATAACGGCTTCCAGGTGATCACAGACAAAGTGGCTCAGGAGGATCTGATCACTTATATTAATGCAAACCAGGTCACAGTTCTCCTGGTAAGAAGCGCAACCAAAGTGACCAAAGAAATGATCGACAGCTGCCCTACGATGGAAATCATCGGCCGCGGCGGTGTCGGCATGGATAATATAGAAGTGGCCTACGCCAGAGAAAAAGGAAAACACGTCATCAATACACCGGCTGCATCGTCGGAATCTGTGGCAGAACTCGTTTTTGCACACCTTTTTTCAGGTTGCCGATTCCTGCAGGATGCCAACAGACAAATGCCCGTAAAAGGCAACACCGAGTTTGCAAAACTGAAGAAAAAATATGAAGCCGGAATAGAGTTGAGAGGTAAGACTATCGGCATCGTCGGCATCGGAAGAATAGGGCAGGAGGTCGCCAGAATTGCGCTTGGCCTGGGTATGAAAGTAATTGCTTCCGATACCAGAATCGGGAAAGCCAGCGTTCGCGTAGATTTCTACAACAGCCAATATATCAATGTGGAGATAGAAACAGAACCCTTGGAGCAGCTCATTCAGCACTCAGACTTTATCACGCTTCACGTTCCGGCTCAAAACGGCCCAATCATCGGGAAAGCAGAACTGGACAAGATGAAAACCGGCGCAGCCATCGTCAACTGTGCAAGAGGCGGTGTGATAGACGAGAATGCTCTGATAGAAGCGCTTGACAGTGGTAAATTGGCGTTCGCAGGTCTGGATGTTTTCGAAAACGAACCTACACCGTCTGATCAGATCCTCACACATCCCAAAATCTCCCTTACGCCTCACACAGGTGCTGCCACGGAAGAAGCACAGGACAGAATCGGGACAGAACTTGCCAACCAGATTGCAAGTATACTTTTAGTGAAATAATTTCGCTTTTTTATAAAATAAATGCCTGTCTTTGTGACGGGCATTTTTTATTTTCCCGATTGAGATTAAAATTTTACTTTTGCTGAATATTAGGGCAGCTATTTCCGTCTTCCACTCCCAATCTTTTTTGCCTTCGCTTTTCCGGCAGCAAAAAAAGGATTTCCGTTCAAGCCGGGCTGCAGTTTTCACGTTCCAAACAAGCTATTGTCCAGTCATCGACAGTCAACTATGAAAAGAAAAGTGCTTTTGATCTACACCGGCGGCACGATCGGGATGGAAAAAGATTATGAAACAGGAAGCCTTGTTCCCTTTGATTTTTCCACTATTTTCAACAGAATTCCGGAAATGAATCTTCTGGAATGCGAGGTGTCTGTCCATCCGTTTGAAAAACCGGTAGATTCCTCCGATATGGGGCCGGAAGAATGGCGGATGATTGCCAGCTGGATCCACAAAAACTATGACGCCTTTGACGGTTTTCTGATTCTCCACGGCACAGATACGATGTCGTATACGGCTTCTGCACTTAGTTTTATGCTCAAGAATCTCGGTAAACCTGTGATCCTGACTGGTTCTCAGCTGCCAATCGGCGATCTGCGGACCGATGCCAAAGAGAATCTGCTCACAAGTCTTTACTATGCCAGTCTCTATGATGGCGATGAAGCGGTGATTAAAGAAGTGGCCGTCTATTTTGAGTACAAGCTGCTGCGCGGCAACAGAAGTCTTAAACATTCAGCCGAGTTTTTCGACGCTTATCAAAGCCCGAATTATCCAATATTGGGGCAGTCCGGCGTGCACCTCAATGTGGACAGAAATGTACTTTGGAAACCGGATGGCGCTTTTGAGCTCGATAATTATCTGAATGAAAATGTTTTGTTCTGCAGGATTTTTCCAGGGATGAATTTTGAATCTCTGCTGGAAATCAAAAGTTCCGAAGCCATCGTCCTGCAGGTTTTTGGATCCGGAACAATCTTTAATAATGAAAAAACAAAGAATGTACTGCAGGAACTGAGAAGCCGTGGGATAGAAATTGTGGTGATAAGCCAGTGTATATCAGGCGAAATCAATTTTGGAAAGTACAGCAACAGTAATATTTTTAAGGAAATAAAAGCAGTGAATGGCAGAGATATGACTGCCGAAGCAGCCACCACAAAAGTGATGCATCTTCTCAAGAATCCAAATTACACGGGATCTTTCGATGAGGTATTCAGCAGAAATCTTTCAGGAGAAATTTCGTAAAATTCCATTTATTTCTTTGGAAATAGAGAAATTTCATTATATTTGCAACCTCAAATAGAGAGGTGTCCGAGTGGTTGAAGGAGCTAGCCTGGAAAGCTAGTGTGCGGGTAACTGTACCGAGGGTTCGAATCCCTTCCTCTCTGCCAGTTCAGAGAACAAAATTAGCCAAAACGCTGTAAACAATTATGTTTACAGCGTTTTTGTTTTTACGGCATATCAAAAAAGGCTGAATAGGGCATTATTAAAATGTTTTATTTCGTGACATATTCTAAAACTTAAAAATGCATCGACGGAAAATTTTAACCTTTACTTTCAGATATATATAGCGTTTCTGTACCTAAAACAAAAAAACGGGTCTTATATAGCCGTGAACCTCTTGATGTCTAAATGTATTGAGAAAAAGGTATATTAAGATGATACAGACGCAATCCAGCATTAGGATCATCAGTATTTACATATAGTCCCAAAAGGCGTTTCGTAAGGAAACAGAAATATGGCAAAATTTAAAATAACCGTTTTCGCGGAATACATAATCTTCTCTGGCATCAGATCTCGTTTGAACGCTGTATCAGAACTTAAAAGCTTTTGTCAACTTAGTATTAAAGCGCATTTCTGATTAAAAAAAGTTTTTTAGTTGCAACTTTTAAACGGAAAATTCATTACTGTGTAGAGGCTGTCTTTACAGATTCGGTAAATATATTAGTGAGGCGATCACGCCAATTTTGCAAAATTTGGTTCCTTTCTTCAGTGCTAATCCTATCTACAGAAAAATGCACTTCGGCAGGCAGAACAGAGAAGCCGACAAATTCGAGTATTCCTGTTTGAATAGGGTGAAGGATCTGATTGATGCTTCCATATTTCGCGGCAACATAATTTTTTTCTGGACCTCCTGTAGTGATCGATAGCAACGCTTTCTTGCCTTTAAGCAAACCGTTTTCATAGATTTTTCCGTTATCATAGAACTTTCCCATCGTAAACACCTTATCCACCCAGCCTTTCAAAAGGGCAGGAACAGAAAACCACCAAAGCGGAAATTGCCAGATCATCAGATCACACCAAAGCACTTTATCCTGTTCTGCTGTGATATCATTAGCAAAACCATTGTTTTCATCAGCAAAATACTCTTCCGCTTGCTGGCTGAAATAGGATTTGTCGCTGGTAGTGGTAAAATTTCCTCTTCCCGAAACTGGATTAAAACCCATCTGATACAGGTCGGAAGTCTTAACTTGATGGCCGTTTTCTTCAAGGGTTTTTATGGCTTCCTGATACATTGAGGCATTAAAGCTTTTAAGTTCTGGATGTGCGATTACAATTAAAATTTTCATTGTTTCAATTTGTTAGAATAGGTTATAAATTAAACTATCATAATTATAGTTGCAAAACTAAGTTTAGTAGTTTAGATTTGCAATAACTATCAAAATGGATAGGTCTAAAAAATATGGGAATGAAAACAGAATGCGTTGGTGATTACGTGAAATTGAAAGGTAAAACATATCCCTGCACGGTAAGTCTTACTATGGATTTGGTTGGCGGGAAATGGAAAGCCGTTATTCTTTACCATTTAAAAGATGACGCGAAAAGATTTAGTGAATTGCGAAAAGAGATACCGGCTGTCACAGAAATGACATTGAGTCTTCAGCTAAAGCAATTAGAAAAGGACGGACTGGTATCGCGAAAAGTCTACGGTACAAAACCGCCCATTAAAGTCGTTTACAGCTTAACCGATTTTGGTAAAAGCTTTATTCCTGTTTTAGAAGCAATTACCCTCTGGGGCAATCAGGCAGTAACTGAAAAAGGTGAGTTTTTGATCAATGATACAGTTTAAGATGTATCGTTGAGGTTTGTGATTAATATTTCAAATTAGCAATCTTAACTTTACCCAAAAATCAAAATACTGCGATTATACCAGATTTTAGTTAAAATTTATTCAGGCTGGATGATGACAAACCTAACCAATGGAAATTCGGTTTTTATATGCCCGCGGATTCGATGTATGGCCTCAGTGATTTCCTCCGTATCCAGATGGTCCTGAAAATCGATAATCAACATCAAAACTACTTCTTCCGGTGACTGATAAGTAGAAAGTATGTTTTTTGTTCTGAGTACAGCAGGATCTTTTTCAGCCAGTTTGGCTATTTTGTCTCGTGTTTCCGGTGCTATGCCTTCTCCCATCAACAAACTCCGGCTTTCCCTAGCCAAAATCAAAGAAACAAATACAAGTATAAGTCCTACAATTACGGATGCAACACCGTCCAATTCCGGAATTTGAAATGAATGACTGATTCCCATCAAGACCATCACCACAATTAAACCTGCGACTGCCGCGCCATCTTCAAATACAACCAGAAAGCTGGCAGGATCTTTACTTTTGATGATAGAATCCCACCATTTCAGACCATTACGGGTCTTGTTAAATTCTTTGACAGCGATGAAGAGCGAAGTGCCTTCGAAAATAAGAGAAAGTACCAATACAATGTAGTTCCAGAAAGGATCTTTCATCACTTCAGGTTCCACAATGTGTGAAATGCCCTGATAGATTGATAAAGCGCCGCCAAGTCCAAATATTAGAATAGAAACGACAAAAGACCAGAAATAAAGTTCTTTACCATATCCGAAAGGATGGGATTCATCTGCCGCCTTTTTACTCCTTTTCAAACCGTATAAAAGTAATAGCTGATTGGTAGTATCCACTGTGGAATGGATGCCTTCGGAGATCATAGAAGAGCTGTTGGTAAATGCTCCGGCGATAAACTTTGTGAGCGCAATCAGCAGATTTGCTGCAAGTGCACTGTAGATTGATTTATGATTATTGGCCATTTAATGTGAATCGAGGGGAGAGTCTAAGATTTTGATATTTCACAGTGTACAAAAATCGTTCACAAATGGGCTGTTCACTTATGTTTTTTATTCCTTAATTAATGTGTCGACTCGTCCTAATACATTTTTGAACTAAAACCTTGATGATATACAGTTATTTATCTAGGAACCTTTTTTTAAAGACTGTATGGTAAACGATGATTGCGACGGCGATCACAAATAGCCAACCCGTTTTTTTATCAATAGGTACGGGTTCTGCATCTTCAAGATCACCATCTGGCGTATTGGTACCCGGACCGCGCTGGCTGGGTCCGACCTCTTCCTGCTCATTCTCGCCCTCATCAAATACATTTTTCTTCTCTTTCTCACCAAATACATTATTCGGCTGCTGTGCGATGGTAAAAGATCCAGCTAAAAGCATCGGTATTAAGAGTAAGTTTTTCATTGCAGATTTTTTGTAAATGTATGTTATTTAATATAAAGTTAATACAATTGGATATTATATTCAAATAAATAAATATCTTTATCAAATATATAATAATAAATAAATAATGACACATATTTCAGATATGTGGTCGCAAAGAACCTGCCATAGCAGCATTAGCGTATTTTACGGCAATAACAGATGTCAGAAATATGAGTAAATGGTTTTGTACCATTAATTTAAGTTACCTTGCGCGCTTAGAAAAACGCTGATTATTAGTATTTTATTATCAGTGAAGATCTTATCTTATCGATCTGCTTCAAGTCAGAAGTTGGTGGATTAAGTTTTTGAAGTCAAATTTTTTACATTCCTTTTTTATGAAAAAATTATTACTGTTTTTTGCATTTTTAGCCACATTTTTAGCCATCGCACAGCAGCAGTTACCTTCAGGTTCTGCCCTTTCCGGGACGTACCTCATCGGAAGCGGACAGCCTGCTCCTTTTGATAAGCTCACTACCGCGATAGCACGGATAAATACGGACGGTGTGGCAGGACCTGTAACGTTTTTGCTGGACAATGCCACTTATGGGCAGGGTGAAGTTTTCCCCATCAGAATCGTCCAATTCCCCGGAACCAGTACGGTAAATACATTTACGATAAAGCCAAACAGGAATAGGAACGTTACCATTACAGCATCAAAAGAGAACGACTGGACCGGAGTTCCGGCCGTACTTCAGATGGACGGGGCAGATAATATCATTATAGACGGCAGCAATACAGCCAACGGAACTTCCCGCAATCTCAACATCGTCAACAATGATAACATTGGCTATACAGCGCGAACAGTAGTTTGGATTTCCACCAATGGCACCAATGCTGCAAACAATATCACGGTTTCCAATGCTAATCTTCAGATGAATTCTCCCAACGGTGGCGAATCTCTACTCGCAGGTATATTTTGCGGAAGTAACAGCCGTAACGGTAACAATGCATTGAGTGGTACGGTGGCAACAGCGGCAATTTCAGACATCAATGTAAAAAACAATACATTTTCAAACGTACGTCAGGGGATGATTGTGAAAGGTGGCAACGCAGCCGAATTGCGAAGTTCAAACATCCTATTTTCTTCAAATACCTTGGGAGGAGGTGCAACAGACGCACAGAAAAATTCGACGCCCATCTTATTTTCATTTGTCAGGAATGTTACTATTCTCGACAACAGTATGATTGCCATTGCCAATACAAACAGTTCTGATGCTAATCTCGGCATTGTGATCGAAAGTTCAGAAAATACAGTCATCAAGAGGAATATACTGCAGGATGTCAAAACATCGGGCACGTATAACGGCCGCGCCATTTGGATCAAAGGATCTACTAAAACCCTTGAAATTTCGGAGAACAAGATTTCAAATGCTAAAAATACAGTCGGTGGATCCATTTACGGAATTCATCTGGATGTCACGCCTGAGTCTTCCCAGATATTGCTTGCCAATAATTTCATTTCGGACGTCGCTTCCAGCGGTTCTTTTGGAAATACAGGAATGGGAATTGTGGCTGCAAACGGTGTCGGTTCCAGATTTTACCACAATACTGTTGCTATGAATTCGGCACAAACCGGAACTTCTGCAGCTATTTATTTTAGCGGAGGAACCAGTCTGGATGTTCGGAACAACATCTTTACAAATACCGGCAAAACGGGGACAGAAACCTTTTTTGGACCGTATGCAATTCAGGTAGCGACAGGCGTTACGTTTTCGGCCTTAAATTATAACGATTATTACGCCACCTACATCGGAAGATTGGGAGATGCAGTTTCTACAACGCTTGCACAATGGAGAACCGCCGCAGGAGGCGATGCCAATTCCCTAAATATCCTGCCCGTTTTCACTTCAGCGGCCGACTTGCATTTAAATGCAGCCACCAATACAGCACTTTCAAAAAAAGGACAGGTTATTGCAGCTGTTCCAACCGACATTGACGTTCAGATAAGAAGCACAAATTCAAGTCCGAATCTTGGTCCGGATATGGGCGCTGACGAATTTTCTGCAGTGACTGTCTTAGCACCAACCGCTCAATCTACATCATTAACGTTTACCAATGTCACCTCAAACAGTTTTAATATTGGCTGGACAAAAGGAACAGGAACCGGCTTAAATAGCCTGGTTGTAATACGTTCTGGCAGTGATGTTACATCGTCGCCGGCGGATGGTACGGGCTACACTGCGAATGCTGCTTTTGGTACCGGATCACAAATGGGTACCGGAAATTATGTGGTATATGCTGGCTCAGGAAATAGTGTATCAGTCACAGGATTAACATCTTCTACGATCTACTATGTTGCAGTTTACGAATACAACGGAACGGCAGCGACAACAAAATATTTAACGGCGAATCCATTAAAAGGAAATAGAATTACTTCCAACTTGGGATGGCAGATAAGCAATACAAACACAGTTAATAAGATCAATTTTGATGATACAGTGAGTGGTGTTAATAATGGCATGTTTACAGGTGCGGGATTTGATCCTGTAACCACTTTGGGACAACTCAATTCCAATGCGTGGTCACTTACCGGCTTTGAAGACGGAGCAATTCTGTTTGGAGGAATCAACAGCAACCCGGATTTCGGACAAGGCATTTCAACCGGCGGAGCAGCTGCAGGCGGGATTTACGCCTTCGAGACCTCGGCTAATAATAGAGCGCTGGGAATACAGCCCGGCACAAATGATTTTAATCCCGGCACCGTCACGCTTCGTTTCCAGAACCAGACCTCAGCGCCGATTACCTCCCTCAGTATCGGTTACAAAGTTTATATTTACAATGATCAGGCGACTTCCAGCAGTTTCAATTTCAGCCATTCTGCTGACAATACTACATTTACGGGCATTTCACAACTCAATGTGGTTTCGCCGGTTCAGGCCGATGTCAGTCCTTCGTGGAAATCCAGTTACCGCGTTGCAACAATTACAGGACTGAACATTCCTGCAAAGGGTGTCTATTATCTCAGATGGAGTGGTGCAGCTGCAGCAGGTTCTGATTACGACGAATTTGCGCTTGATGACATCGTTCTCTCAGCAAATCCAACCAATAACTTTGTGGCTTTTGAAGGCAGGGCGCAGACATTCTCTGTACACGGAAACACGAGTCTTTCAGGAAACGTTACTGTCGCCGAAGATTTGAAATTGACCGCCGGGAAACTTTCCATCGGCAGTCATACCCTTACTTTGGGCGGCACAGTAACCAATACCATCGCCGGCGGATTGCAAGGCAGCTCAGCTTCAAATCTTTCAGTGATGGGAAGCAGCAATCCAACTTTAAGTTTTGATCAAACAATACCGGGAACAACAAACCTTCTCAACGATCTTCGGGTTCCTTTCGATGCGCCGGAAAATGAGGTGCTTCTGAGTAATCCTGTGGTCATCAATGGTATTTTAAACATAGGCGTAGACCACACGCTGAATCTTGGAACAACGGCGCTTACTGGCGTTCTTTCCACAATCACGGTCAACGGAAATTTACGTACACAGAATACAACAGCACTTCCTGTACCCGCCGGAAAAACATTTCTAGGAACCGGTAAGGTGACGTATGACGCTACAACTGCTCAGACTTTGGTAGGCGGCACTTATAATCACTTGACATTAAACTCGCCCGCTGGAACAACGGCCACCGGCGCAGTAGTCGTAAATGGTGTGCTGGATCTTCCTCAGGCCAATCCAACCGGTGGATTAAAGGGAAGTCTCGATATGGGAAGTTACGTTTTAACGATGGGTCAGGATGCAACCAACACCGGACAGGGCGATGTAACAGGTATTACAACCAGAAACAGTATTTTGGCCAATGTACTTTACACCTTCGGAAATCCAAACACGTCGATTATATTCCCATCCGTAGGTACTTTACCCACATCCTTAAGTTTAAAAACAGTAATCGGAGCAGCACCTTCATGGCGACCGGGCGCGATAAAAAGAACCTTTGACTTTATCCAGACTGGTGCATCAGGAACTAAAGCTATTATCAAAGGCCATTATGTTGATTCTGAGCTTAACGGTAATGACGAGGAAAAGCTCGTCGACTGGGCACGTATCAATTCCACCGCAACTACTTTGGAGCAGGGAAGGTCCAACTACAGCACTACTGACAATTGGGTGGAGCTTACCAATGTAAATGTTGGTCTATACTTTACCAATAGCTTTGATCAGGTCAACTTAACATTAGATGAATCGGCTGCTGTTTATTTAACGTGGAACGGCTCTGTAAGTAATTCCTGGACCACAGCAGATAACTGGACACCTTCCGCAACTCCTTCAGATCAAACCGCGGTGTTTATTCCGGATGCTGCTACGACCCCAAATGACCCAACTCTTAATTTATCTACCCTTATCGGCTCGATTCAAATTGACAACGGAGGGATTTTAAATGCGCCTGCTAATTCTCAATTAACGGTTAATAACGGCGCAGGTGCGTGGATCAACAACGGGACTTTTAATCCAGGAACAGGAACAAGCCGTGTGGTTTTTACCAATCTTGATGCAACCATTGCCGGAGCCACCGACTTTAATAATGTAACGATAAACAGTAATGCTGGACTCAGACCGCTCACCGATAACATTATGCGAATTGCCGGCTCTTTCATGAGGCTGGGTAATTTTACAGCGGCCGCCATCCAGAATAGGGTAGAATATACCGGAATCAACCAAATACTTGCTATACCAAACGGTGCATCATCAGCTTACCATGATCTTATCATCAGCGGAACGGGTGCAGTCTTCCCTTCATCGCTCCAGATTAACGGTGATTTCACTGTTAACGGTCCTGTAGATTTTACAGGTAAAACAATTGTGATGGGCGGTCTGGAACCACAACGTATCGGCGGAACAGGAAATCCACAGTTAAATAATCTGACGGTAAATAATTCTGACACAGGTTTAGCGCTGTCCAGCAATATAAAAGTCAATGGATTGCTGACTCTGACAGCTGGCAGAATGAACATTGGAAACTTTGATCTGACACTGGGATCAGCGGCAGTAGCCGGAACTTTCGGATTGAATAATATGATTGTTGCTGAAGGAAGCGGCGTTGTCCGCAGGCCGTTTACCACAACAGGTTCATACCTCTTCCCACTTGGAGAACTCACCAGTACACCGGCCTATAGCCCGATAACAGTTGACGTCACTTCAGGATCCTTTTCGAATGCTTTCGTAGAAGTATCGGTCGCTGATATGAAGCATCCTGACAATCATAGTTTAACGAATTATTTAAGCAGATACTGGAGTGTAAAACAGACCGGAATAACGGGAGCTGTTGCTACAGTTACCGCCAATTTTGTAGCTGCTGAAGTCCTTATTCCCGCAGAGCCTATGTTTGCAGCACAGTTGAATGGTACTTTCAGTCAGCAGACAAACCCTTGGAAACGCTTTTCTCCAGTGAGTAATTTGACTTTGACTGCTGCAGGTGCTATTTTAGAGCCTGCTAAAACGTCCTATTTTACAGGCATTAGAGGTGGAGCTTTTACAGTAGTCGTCTTAGATGGCGGAACATTCTGCGCTAATGAGACGGTGACTTTAGCATCTAACGTCTCAGGTGGCGATATGGCTTACACTTATGAATGGTCAGGCGGGCTAGGAACCTCCGCGACGGCGGCGCCGGTGGAAACGGGTACCTATACCGTCACAGTAAAAGATGCTAACGGAATTACGGCTACCGGTCAAACGCCGGTAACCATTAATCCTGCACCTATTGCCGGAATCTTATCTGCGAACCAAACCGTATGCTTTGCTTTTGAGCCAGAGGCCATCAGCCTTAGCGGAAACACAGCGCCTGTTCTATACTGGCAGCGTTCGGATCTTCCAAGCTTTGCAAATCCGGTTACTATTAATAATACCACTAATACATTAACCAGCAGGGAAGCAGGTGAAATCATTGGAACCACCTATTTCAGGGCGGCCGTTGGGAACGCCTCTTGTGGAACGGTGTTTACTGAAACAGCCGTAATCGATACAAGAACGACAGTGTGGAACGGAACTTCCTGGACGAATGGAATTCCGGATATCAGGACTGCAGCGGTTATTTCGGCAGGTAATTATTCTTTGAATACAAACTTAAATGCGTGCAGCCTTACGATTACAAACGGCTCGAACGTTTATGTGCCTGCCAATTTCGATCTGACTCTGAACGGTACACTGACTGTCGCTACAGGCTCTACTTTAACCATGGAGAGCAATACCAATCTGGTCCAGTTAAGCAGTGAGCAGAATTTCGGGGATATTATCCTGAAGAGGAACAGTGCTGCGCTTTATAAATTAGATTATACGATGTGGGGATCGCCGTTGTACGGATCTCAGAAATTAAAGAATTTCTCTCCTCAGACTCTGTCCAACCGTTTTTATATTTATAATCCTGTAACAGATCTTTTTAACGTGGTAGATCCTTTGGTGACAGGTTTTACAGCGGGAACAGGATATCTTATCAGAATGCCTGACAATCATATTGCTTCTGGCGGGACCAACCTTCCTCAGCGCTGGACCGGAATCTTTACCGGTACGCCAAACAACGGATCACTAAATGTGCCTTTGACATTTGGAAACGAGGGATTTAACCTGGTCTCGAATCCATACGCTTCCCTGATGAATGCCGATCTATTTCTTGCGGCCAATACAGCAGAAATAGACGGTACTATTTACTTCTGGAGAAGGCGTAACGCGGTTCCGGATGCAAGCGCATATTACGCGACCTACACCACCGCTGGCGGAACAGGCGTTCCTACGGGAGCTGGCATTCCATCTCCCACGAGTGATATACCGAACGGCTTTATTCAGGTAGGACAGGGCTTCATTGTCCAGAAGAAATCGGCTGGTGGTTCTGCCAATCTGCTGTTCTGCAACACCATGCGATCGTCGGCTAATGATGCTGATCAGTTTTTCAGAAATACAGCTGCAGAAGAACGGAGCCGCATCTGGCTGAACATCACCAACCCAGCAGGTGTATTCGGCCAAACGCTGATTGCTTATATGTCCTCCGCCAGCAACGGCATAGACCGATCTGACGGAAAATACCTAGGTGACGGTACTACGGCACTTACGTCGTGGCTGGACAACAGCGAATATATTATTCAGGGTAGGGCGCCTTTTGTCTCTTCCGATGTTGTACCGCTCCATTTCAGGACGCTAACTGCAGGAACCTATACGATTGCTATAGATCATGTGGATGGAATTTTCTCAGGCAGCCAGGATATTTATCTGCGTGACAGGTTGCTCAATATCAACCATAATTTAAAAAACGCAGCTTACACATTTACCTCAGCGGCTGGCAGCTTTGACTCACGCTTTGAGATGGCTTACAATTCCGATGTTTTAGCAAGTGACAGTACTTCTGGACTAGAATCGAACAGTGTGGTGCTTTATAAGAAAGATAAGGATATCGTTGTCAGTTCAAGAAAGGCTACTCTGGATCATGTAGAGGTTTTTGATATGAACGGAAGGTTATTGGCTGTTGCTAAAAATATCAATTCCAAAGAGGTCTCCTTCAATTTAGGACAGGCCAATCAGGTTTTGATTTTCAGGATTACTTCTACTGAGGGAGTGACCATCAGTAAGAAAATAATAAATTAAACTTTAACTAAAAGAGACCGCTGATAGCGGTCTTTTTTAATTTTCTATAGTCTTATCACGAAGATAGCCTGTGAATGATTTCTATTATTTGATAGATCGCAAAGCGCGCTGAATCCCGAACCGTAATGATCTTTACACGAACCATTTTTAAAGCCTAGAACAGTTTCCCAAGATTCTGTTATCAGGTATGGTTTCTTCTGATTGATTTTAAAAGGATTCTGATCAATTCAGATGTGTGATTTTCCATTATTTCCAGGGTCATCGGTACAGATGATTGTTCAATGCCTCTGTTCTACCTGCGCCGCGCTGATTCCACTGAACAACCATGCAATGTTGCTGCCACGAAATACTGAGATGTAAAGTCACATTTAATATCACACTTTTAAAATGTAAATTTCCTCACTTGGCAAATATTTGACTAATTTACAGGGGAAATAAAAGCACGACGCACTTTTCTAAAAAACAAATTATGGTAAAACGATTTCAAATTTTAAATGTGGTTGCTCTGGTGGGCACCGTTATTATCAATTATTTGTCCAACACCGGACTTTTTAATAATGAAACAATGGCCACCATTTCAGCGAAGTATCAGAATCTATTTACTCCCGCAGGATATGCTTTTTCTATTTGGGGACTTATCTATCTGGGGCTTTTTGGTTTTGTAATTTATTATGGTCCGTTTGCGAAAAACACTGTTGGCAAGGACAAGATTATTTTAAATGTTGGATGGTGGTTTGTTATTTCCTGCATTGCCAATAGCCTATGGGTATTGACCTGGTTGTACGAATATACCTTTCTTACCATTCCCATTATGATTCTTTTGTTTATCTCTTTGCTTAAAATTATAGAAAATACTCAAGCTGTTATAGACTCTAAAGACTTGCGAACATCAGTTTTCTTTAGCCTGCCCTTTTACATTTACTCGGGCTGGATTTCAGTGGCTCTAATAGCAGATGTAGCAGCGTATTTGAAGAAGATACAGTGGTCCGGATTTGGCATTTCGGAAACGGTCTGGACGGTAGTGATGTTTGCCGTTGCAGCAGTTATTCATTTGTATATGGTTTGGAAGCGTGGGATGTCCGCATTCGCATTGGTTGCTGTCTGGGCATTAATTGCTATTGCGGTAGCAAATCAACATTCCAATCAAACGGTTTACATTTCGGCTATTATTACGGCAGTCATTCTATTGGCCAATGTTTTTTTTTAAATGTTAAAAAAGCGAACATAACTGGCAATTCTATAAATGAAAAGGAAAAAATCCAATTTTAATGTTTTTTAAAAATGAAGAATCCTATTAGGTAGCTCTAGGTATAAAATAAATTAGCATTATCTAAACAATTCCTATTGACTGGCAACAAAATTTGTAAGTGCTTTTTAGACAGTATAATCAAAAGATTTTAACGCCGAATATTTGTAGCTATTACCTGCATAAACTTCAATAATCACTTCAGCTGGTAATTGGCCAGGATAATGCTTAAAACAAAATGCATATAATCATATTCGTTTTCCTTCGTATGTAACCTTCTGTTTTTGTATAGTACGAAGGCAGAAGTTTTTCTGTTATAAGCATCCAGCTCATCCCCTTTGACCTTGACCCTTAAATGTCCATCTATGGTTTGGAGTAGATTGTCATCCAAAGTCCTCACTTTAAAAATGACGTGGGTTAGTTGAGGCTTATAATTCATTTTACCCTTATAGCGCTCAATAATGTTGACTTTATATCCCTGGAAAATGATGTTGTTGAAAACAAT
>JAZBLF010000015.1:51403-66982 GCA_037033105.1 Bacteroidota bacterium | reverse complement strand
TAAAATCTGAATTTCATGCGTTACAAAGTCACCGGTATCAAATGTCTGCGTTATAAAATTCTTTACAAATATATATTTTTTCTGCTGATTATTGGTGTTTAGTGAGTGTTGTCAACATAACATTTTTGTGTCCATCAACATCGTCTATCTGAAGTATTTGCACATCAGTATCGTATGGTAGCAATGTGCAATTTTTAGAGTCTATCGCTGTATGTAATCGATTACTTAAAGAAACAGAATGAAAAACCACCCTAAGCATAAGGGTGGCTACTTTCTGAAACATTAATTGGATATACTTGTTTTTTTTTAAAGTTACTGGACAAGTCAATTGTGGTTTCTGATCACTGCCTGACGTCCTGCTGGCCAGACAGCTGTATGACGTCCTGATCACCCTAGTCTAGCAACGTCTACTTAACAGGAAACTCTGGTCTTCTCATTTTATATTTGGTACCATTCAGAGATTCCAAAAAAGAGATCAAGGCCGACTTTTCATCTTTTGTCAGTTTTAAAGGTTGCATAAGGGAGTCGGTGACGGGATATAGCGGGTCTTTCAATTTTTGTCCCGGTTTTTCATCGATCATGTGCATCCCGCTGTTGTAAATATTCACAATACCTTCAAGCTGATCAAACAGACCATTGTGCATCCACGGTCTGGTAAGGTTAAGGTCTCGTAATTGTGGTGTTCTGAACTTGCCGACATCTTCAGCCTTCTTTGTTACGTTATAGAGTCCCAGATCTTCGTATTCTCTCTTATAATAGGTAAGTCCGATGTTGTGAAAAGATTCGTCTGTCAGGTTTTTTCCATTATGACAGTTCATACATCTTGCTTTTGTTCTGAAGATGTGCATCCCGTAGATTTCCTGGTCGGTGAGAGCATTATATTTTCCGTCAATGAATTGGTCAAATCTGCTGGTTTGGCTTTTGATGGTCTTCTGAAATTCGGCAAGCGCTTTTACGATTCTGTCATAGGTCACTTTCTCATCACCATAGGCATTTTGAAAAAGCACCCTGTAATCTTTGATCTTATGAATTTTTTTAGGAAGTACTTTGACATCCATCGCCATCTCTTGGTGGGCGCCAAGCGGTCCGGAAGCCTGTTCTTCCAAAGATTTGGCGCGTCCGTCCCAGAAAAATGCTCTGCGATCTGCTATATTGTAAAGAGATAAAGTATTTCTATTTCCCATCAGATGGTCGTTGCCCAGAGCGACGCGTCTTTTGTCTGTCCATCCCATTTCCGGGTCGTGGCAGGAGCTGCAGGAAATTTGATTGGAGTAGGAAAGCTTAGGGTCAAAGAAGAGCATTTTTCCCAGGATCACTTCCGGACGATCCTGTTCCTGGAAATATAAAGAATCCCTCTTGATGGAAGAGAATTCCGTCCATTTTACACCGTAATGGATGGTTGGCTTCGGCCATTCTGTGATCGCTTTTTTGTAACTTTTGACAATCTCCTCGATGCTTGGATCTGGATTCTCCATCAGGTCTTGTCCTACCTTAGGCGTAAAACTGAATAAAATGAAAATCAGAACACCGAATATTGCAAGGAAAAATTTCTTCATCATTAAAATGTTATACCAAAACTCAGGGTGGCAAAATTATTATTTTTTTCTTTAATTCTATTTGTGATCCAGTGTCCGCTAACAAAGAAGGATGGCAGCTTCTGGATTTTCAAATCATATCTTAACAGTGCGCCAACTGTGGTGATATCACTTGTCAGGATTTCAAAATCATCATAGATCCACTCCAGTTTACCGGAACTTACATTGGTATCCAATGCATTGATCGCTTTATTCACATTGCGAAAAGCGTAATTGGGACGGAGGGTCAAAACTTGATCTTTATTAATCTCCAGTTTCAGGTCCAAATCCAATCCAAAAGTGTAAGAATCATATTTTTGACCGGAAAAAGGGTAGATCCTGCGGTCTGTAACTTCCTGGTAATAAATAATGGGCATTGCTGTTAAAGTGTATTGTTCCTGACTGAGTTGGTACAGGCCTTTGATGCTAGTTGTATATTGTTCTTTTTTGTACGCTTTTCTTTTGAAGATCAATTCAGTATTGTCAGAATTATTACTGTAGCCATATTCCTCGCCGGTTCTGATAATGGAATGATAATTAAGGATCAGACCAATCCGGTTATTTTTTAGAGTGAAGAATTTAGCTGCTTCGATCTGAGATACCTTGCTTTCCAGATCACTGGTGTCATAGTACCGATTGCCGTTTGTTGGCTGAATGCTTTTTATATTATTGGAATTTGAAAGCGTTCCGATGATGTAAAAGTCTTTTCCGTTTTTGCTGGAGATCTGCCCACCCATTTTATACCCAAATTCCTCGTACTGGTTTTTAAAACTATTGTTGAAAAAATAATTGGTGTAGCCAAATCCAATCGATTGGTAAACAATCGGGTAGCTGACCTCATTGACAAAATTCACTGCGCTATTCTGTGTGTATTTATTAAACTCGCCAAAAATGCCCACTTGATAATCTCTGTAAACTTTATAATTAATTCCGGCAGACAGCAGCAGGTCGGATGTGGTATCCCGTAACCTCGGATCTCTGGACCTATAGGCCATCTGAGCGTCATAACTTCCGGACAGTCCGAAGGAAAAACGATTTATTTCTTTTGCGAATCCTCCTGAAAAATGGTAGTTTTCTAATTTGATATCACCTCCCACAGAATCTAAAGTGACGTAAGGTGCAATGCGGTCAAAATCCAGATTCTCGTTGTACCTCAAATTTTTTCTCGTCAGATTGCTGTAGCTGGCGTCTCCCCAAACAACGCTGCTTGATTTTAATCTTTTGTAAGAATTGGTTTTTAGACTGATCCCATTGTCACCTGAACCCAGTTGTCTGAGATAGGTTTTTTGTTTATCGGATTGGTAGTTGACACTGAATTCCGACATCGAAAAATTACTATAATCCGACATGCTTGCCGGATTATAGTAATAGTTTTTCATTTGGATTCTTTCCTCGTTATATTGGTTGCTGATCTTCGGAAAAAGACGTAAACTGTCTTGTGCAAAAACTTTGGCAGAACCAATACAAAGAAAGAGGATTAGTAAGAATTTTGTTTTACTCATTATTGAACAATGATGATTCAAATGTTATTTAACAATACCATTTTTTAAGCTTGATTCAGAATTACGAACAAAATCCAAAGTCGAATTGTTGGTGTCTTTGTAAATATTCTTACCATTTGTCATCGTCCCCAAAATTTTTCTTCTAACAGTTCTTCCATTGTTGTTAGGAGCAGCACTTGTCCAGCCAGCATCAATAGAAGGCGTCGTCAGGATATGCAAGAATTTATCATCCGTACTGTTGTTTACTGCATCAATGATCCAAGAGTTAGGGATTTCATAGCTACTTTCAGATTTTATGGTTCCTGCTGAAGTAACGTAAGTATAGTCGTACTTGTGATTTTGAAGAAAAGTCTGTTCGTTCTCATTAGCGGGGAATCGTGCTATGACATAGCTCTCTACACTGGTCGCATATAAAAAGATCATATTGAAGGCCATTTTCGAGTACATCACTTTCATGTTTGGAACAGAGGGATTATCGACCTGACCCAAAGAAGGATTAGTTGATGGAAACTCGAAATCAGCATTTTTTAAATTAAATCCGTTCCAAGCGGTATGGTCTATCGCATTATCTGCAACAACAACATAACTTCCTGGCTGAACGGGATATTGTTTTCCTGATTCACTCTTGATATACATTGCACTTCCGATCGCGAAAGCTTGATCGATATGGTAAGGTGTAATATCTCTTTTGACAGATGTCAGAAATTCTGATGTGGCAATAATAAGATTGTCGGCGTAAAGTACCTCGTTCGTATTGTTAGTTAATTTGAAATACCTGGAGTTGTTATATTTTTTTCCGTCATTCGTAGTTGAGCCGGCGAAGAAAACTTCTTCTATGATAAAATCTTTATTGAATTGTTTGATGATCAACGGCAAAGATAAGTTCACAACGCCTTTGTTAATATCCTGTTGGGCCGTAGCACCAACCTGAACTTCTTCACTTCCTATTGTGACAACAGTACCATTGGCAGTGATTTTGTAAGATCCGTAAGGCAATTCGAATGAGTATGCGCTTGCGTTTTCTAAAGTTTTTTTGGTAATCGCTCCAGAATTGGTTTCCAGGATTTCCAATTCAATTTTTTTATATGTTGCAATATTGTCGCCCGACAAAGTCACAGTGAGGACGCTTTTCTGAGATACTTCTGTTCCAAAATCATCATCGTCGCTAGAGCAGGAGACAACCACTGTTGTAGACGCCAGGACTGCCATAAAACCGATCGCTAAGAATCTTTTTTTCATAATATATTAAATTTTAAAAGTTATAATTAAGTTCCATTCCGAAATAGGGATCGTTCCCGGCTTTGCGGATGATTTGTGAGCCTAAGAAATAATAAGGATGCTCATAATTGAATAACCTGTTGACAAACATCGATGTCTTAAGGCTTTTATAAATGATCTTTGTTACCTTGAAATTTGCACGGATTGTATAAGTATATCTTGTGGCTAGATTATCGGTGATAGAGACGTTTCTCACAAGCCACTGTTTGTAGGTATCAGTTCTGTCTGCATCTGTGAAGGAATGAGTTACGCCATCCAGGTCGATGTAAGAAATTGGCTCCGGTATTCTTTGATCATATTTTTGATAATTGTACAAAGAACCTTGTATTGAAGCGGAAACTATTAATCCTAAATTTGGGAGATAAGTGTCAACTATTAAATTGTAGTTTAGATTTTCATTGACATATCCGGTATCATTTTTGTAAATTCCATAATAGGGGTAGGAACTTCCTCCCAGAGTAATGTTTGGGCTTTCCAAGACAGGGACAGTATTTCTATACTGTGTTTTGAACCAGGCTCCGGTAAACGTCAGTTTGGTATTAATAGCTTTGATCCTGGGGGAAGAATAGCCAAATTCGATTCCGTATTTAATTGTTGCGCTACCATTTTCAGTGATTGAATAATTCCCAAATTCCCGGATACTCTCATAAGGGACGTTGGTAAGGTCGGGTCCATTTTGACTCCATTGGGACACGTCGATATAAGCGGTATTGTATTTTTTATAAGAATTAATTTGATTTTGCAATGTACCTCGGAAACCGTTTTGAAGATCTTCTTTGAAATAGGTGATGAAAAAGTCGTGGCCTTTATAGCTCATATCCAAACGCATCTCTCTCTTGATATTCCTGGCCGCTGTCAGGTTTTTGTTTTCAACATTTTGAACGTAGGTCATATAGTTGACATAGCGGTAGTTTTCATCATTGTGATAATAATTCACCTGCGCATAATCCAAAAATTTTCGGTTAGGGTATAGCATCAGCAAGGTGGGTTGTTTGTACAGGATCCCGTAACCTAATGTGACATCAATTTTCAATGGATTGTCGTTAATAAATATATGCGGCAGATTGTATTGAAAGTTGACCCTGGGCTCAGTAAATATCTTTTTACTGATGGCATACGAATGATCGACCCCTAAGAGTTTAGAAACCCGCAGACCAGTGTATAGAGAAAACTTGTGTTGATTGAGATGATAAGACATTTTGTTACCGGCAAAAACAGCCAGGTTCTGCCATGCAGGAATATCATCAAATGCCCTAGGTCTGGCGCCGATGCTTGCTAATGGAGGAGTGGTTAAGTCCCATTGCTGTCCTTCTCCGAAGTTTTTGGAATATTTCCAATCGATCCCTATTTCATACTCATTACTAAGCCTGCCAATTTTCCTTGAACCTGTTGCCTGAGAAAAGATGGATAGGTCCAAAGGTTTTCCATCTGTATAAGATTCTGCGATATAACGCGTATCCGGATATATCCCAATATTTTCACCGGCAGTTGTAGCCAGGGAAAGAGCTCTGGGGCCGGACAGTTGTACCAGTTTAATTTGTTCTATGCGTTCAAATCCTTGTCTGATGGCTGTATTCAAAACCAATTTGTCAAAAAGGGCTCGAGGACCAAGTTTGTAAATGAAGTTGTTGGTAAAGCTAACGCGCTGGTTGGAGTTTTTATAAGAATCTGTCAAAGCAAAACCTGTATCAGGGTCATACTTCTTTTTATCGATGTTATTCGAGAGGTCGATTGTCGATCGCCATTCCAATGGTCTTTGCCACAGATTTGCTTTTAATTTGGAGCGTAATGACGCAGTGATCCGCTGATAGTTTTCAAATTCATCAGTTGGATTTTGTTTGGAATCCAAATAGTCCATATTAGCATTGATACTCCAGTTTTTATTAATTAGAAACCCTTTCCCAACATAATATTGTTTGCTGAAACCATCAGCCTTGAATCTTGCTTCCAGCGGTGAATATCCTATTTTTCTCTCGATCTTTATCACGCCTGATGTCAAATCTCCATAGGCTGCCGACGGGATTCCCCGGATGACTTCCACTTTCTCAATATCATTGGTGGATATTGTTCGCATATCTGTTCCTATGCCTGTTGTCAACCTGTTTCTGGGAGCTTCGCCCATCTGGGTATCGTCAATTGAGGTTTGCAAATTAGCATTGGTATTCCAGACGTTATCGTCTATCACGAACTGAGTACCCAATGATGTTGTATTATAAGACGACGGACCACCAGCATTTTCCCTCAATAAGACTCTGTTTGAAGTACTTAAGTTAGGATCCCTTGACAATCCGCCGGGAAGTAATTCCATAAGATCTGCAAAACTGGAAGGCTGCAAATGTTCCATCGCCTGTCTGTTGATGACAGAGGTGCTGGTTAGGCCTTTCCCTTCTTTCGCCGTGATAATCACTTCGGTAATTTTGGTCTCTTTATGTAACTCTACCGTCTGTGTTTGCTGACTCTCGACGATGATCTGAAGTTCTTTCTCCTCATAATTTTCCAAGGAGACAATCAGGTTATGCTTACCTTTCGGCAGAAAGAGTGTAGTAACACCATCAGCATTGGTAAGCGTTTTCTTTTCCTGGTCTTGTTTTATGCTTACGCCCGCTAAAGGACTTTTGGAGTCGTTTAGGATTTGGATTGTAATAGGAAAATTGTCGGATTGCGCTTTTGTATGAGAATAAGCAAAACACAAAAGAAGTAGGCAAAAATACTTAAACACACCAGTTATTTAGAGATAGGCTGCAAAAGTATTGATTCGATTAAACCAATCCTATTCTTATTTAGACTTATTTAAAATAATAAATATGATTTTTATCTTGTTTTTTTATTGACTTGCCTATTAAGCCTGCATTTTCACATTAGGTTACTCGCTGGGAATTTTCCTTTCTGATAATCTTTGTTTTTCTCTTTGTCAAACTCGTTGTGGCGGAAATAGCATTCCGTCAGCCAAATATAGCACACAAGCTCAATAGTACCGCAACTGTTGAACATTGCACTATACCAGTCATTTTGCCAAACTGATGTTAGTGGATGGCTTTTTATTTTACTTATGTATTATTGAATTTTTCATATTTAAACTTCCACAACGTATTTGTTTATCGCTCGATTTGTTGTTGGTATTTGAACCATCAACTTTTACTCTATAAAAAATATTTCCCTCTTTTAGGTTTAGTTCTGTCCTCAGAGTGCCGTGTGCTCCTTCACTCAAGCAAAGCATTACGACATAAAAACCAGTTGATTCTTTAGGATTAATAGTTCTCTTTAAATTAGATTCTTTATGAATATTATTATTTAAAAACGTTTCAAAATTCTTAAGACCATAAAGGTATAATGGTGATTTCTCAATTGTCATTTTGTCGGAAGAAATCAATATTTCATAATATTTACCAGGTAATGAAGGAACTTCATAAGAGTTTAAAGGAAAATTAATATTCAGTTCGAGAGTTTTGTCTGTTTCGTTGATTATTCTTTTCCAAAATACTACATAATTATATATTTCTCCTTTTGCATCAGTATATTTCATTCCACCTTTCGGTAGGCTATTTTCTACAATTATACTTGCATTGTCAGAATTTGTATATTTATATTTGGTATAAACATTCTTATCACTTCTATTTTCAATTTTTACATTTTTTTCAGGTGTTGACTTATCATTTTGATTACAGGAAAAAAGAAAAAATGTTACCAAAACAAATAATAATGTATTTTTTTTCATTAAAAAATTTAAGTTAAAATCTTGATTTTATATATTCTGCGGTAAGCTTGCAGCTAACGTTCTCGCGCTACAAGCAGTTTGGGATTAAATTAAGCCTTATCTTCGGATTTGCCAAATCTTCCAGATACAAACCAGCTTTTTCATTAAAGGACATGGGGAAATTGCTTGTAGCGTGTGTTGGCAGACGTTTTTTTTATTCTAATGTTAGGTTGTTCTCTTTCACAAAATCTTTCAACTTTTTTTCCCAAATAGGGAATTTTTTAAATTCTTCTTTTCTGGTTTTTAAAACTTCAAAACCTTTGTAAAAAATTTCTTTATCTTTTAATAATTTAATTGCCTCCATTATTGATAACAAACCATAAGCGTTTTTATTTATTTTAAGTTTCTCAATGAATGAATTTTTAACTATCAATAAGCTTTTGTTGTCGTTTAATTCTTCAACAAAATTTGGCAAATCTAAATCCTCGCTATCTATTATGTTACTTTCTAAAGCTTTTAAATATTCTTCGTTAGATAATTTTTTTAACTCGTTTAAAATATGGATCAATTTAGCTTCACTATCCCAAGTCAAACCACTTTCCATATTGTCAACGAAATCACTATCATCGTATATGTTCTTATGAATAATTTCAGCTTTTCCTTTTAACATTAAACCATTGAATAGGAAATTTTTTGTTTCTATTTTTGAATGTCTTTTTTTATAATTATCCAGAATATTATATGAGATTACTTTATTTGTAAGCCATAATTTTTCTAGTGTTGGATAAAATAATTCACATTTATTCATTTCAATTTGATTGTAAATTGTGCTTAAACAGTAATTCCCACAATCATTATTCTTCAAATCTTCAATTTTGAGTTGAATCGCTTTTTCAACTGTTTTAACAGTTTCTGGAGTACAAGATTTTGCTAAAGCAAACATATATTGAAAATCATCAAACTTAATATTGCTTTCTAATATTTCTCTAAATTGTTCGTTTGGAAATTCTTCAATTGCAGGCAAGGCATCTATTCCATAGCTTTTAATTAATTCTACATCATCTTCTTTTTTATATTTTGCGATAGTAACTAATAGGGCAGAGGATTTATTATCTACTACAATTTTTCTTATTGGTTCATAAAACTCTTCATTTTGCGGAATCCAATAATATATACTTTCTAGCAATTCTATGTTTATGGGTTTTTTATCTAATATTTTACGAATTAATATTTCCTTGTTTGAAACTATCTCATCTTTTGAATAATCTGGATTAAATGCTAAACTTTGAAACATAAAGTTTGGTAAACTTGCACTATTTGATAAACATTCTGTCCCATAAAGTATTGTGTCTTTTGAACCAATCAAATTTTCATAAATATCAAATATTTTTTTACTTTTTATATTTATTAACGTTTCAATTGAAATTCCTTTTGTGAATGTGTTTTTACCATGTAATGAAAGATAAACTAACTCTTCTTCAGTCGCTTTTTTGTTCAGCAATTTTGAAATAGAATCATTTTCCCTCCCCATTGCATTGAAAGTTTTAAAATCTTCAAAAGGTTTAATGAAAATTTCTAATTCTTTCGATATTTGAGAATTGCAATTAATAAAATTGAATAGTAAAATGCTTAAAATTAGTCTCTTCACGATTTTTTAGGTTAAAATGTCTGCCAACTTAATTATATACGCTACAATGTAGCGCATATCGACCCTAAATTATATGGCTTTGCGTTACTTTGCGTTTTAACAAATTTATAAAAAACGTCAGTATAAAAATGATATAAATTATTTTAATTGAACCCTCATACTTTTTTTTTGAAGTTGAAGGATAGGGTCTAAAATTTCTTCTGCGCTCATAATTATGCTTTTAAATTATGTGGATAGTAGGTAATCGTCTGGATCATATTTGTTGGATCTGAGGAAAAATATTCGATAATCCTGTCAAAATGTTTTGTTCAACAATACTGTTTCTTTTACATATTCAACCTACACTTAAACTTAGTCCATCTTCAAGCAGACCTACATTATCATTGTAGATGTTTATCATTGTTTGAAATTAAGTACTGAATTCAACTATTATTCTCTGACAGTTATAGATATTGAATCAATTTCTTTACTCTTAAAACCTCCACAACATTCTTTTTATTGACTTTTCATAAACAGATCTCATTTCAATGACAATGATCCCATCTGAGGCCTCCTGATTTTTTATAGCAAATATATTCCGCGGTCACTGCGCAAAAAAATGTTTTTGGGTTTCCTGGATCGGAGCTCCCAGAAACTCCGCAAAAATAATTTTGATCCTTATTATTCTCTTGGTATAAATCATTTTATTTGATAATAGTACAAATCATTTTGGAACATATAGTGATAAATATTTGACGTTTATGTTTTATAAAAACTTTAATTCCTACCAATGCCGCTGTGGTATTCGCTCCGAAATCCTTTATGCAACATTTGAATTCTGTCGCATCTTTTAAAAATTTCTCTAACTTTACGAGACAACAATGATATTTTTTCCAATGAAAATAACAATGAAAATACTTTTGTTAATGATGCTTACTGTGATGTTTAGCGCAGAAGCCCAACAGTTGAAATTTCCAGAAGACTTTAGACTTAGCCTATCCACAATACCTGGGTATAAAGTGATTCAGGATGCTGATGCATCAAAAAGTCAAAACATTGAAAAGATCAAGGATAACGATAGCCTCTACATCCAACGTTTTAAAAGTGGAGACACAAAGACTACTATTGAGATTTATGTATATCAACTTGAATCAGAAAATATGTTCAGTGAGAAAGGATTTGTAGATCGCCTGCAATTAACGCAGGGTTATCTGCAGATGCTTGATATGGGTGCTTTTGAATTTTTGAGAGTTAAAAACTTTCTTATTCAAATTCAAGTGGTAAGTTCTAAAACTTCAGACAAAAAAGCGGTCAAGATGGAGTTAGGAAAGCTGAGAGATTATTATGAGAAAAAATCAGGCGCAACTATATTTAAAATCCCAGAGATACAAAATTCTGAAAAAGCCATAGAAGGTACATATAGCGGTGCAAAAGTTCCTGACTACACGAGTTTGAGACGTTGGGTGGCAGACAATTTTGATTCCGCATTTTATAAACAATATATTCATGAGGGTTCGGGTAAAATGACACTTGTTATCAATTTTGATCAAAACGGTAAAACGACAGTTAAAGATGTTAAAGGCACAAATAATGAAAAATTAATTAGTGCAATAAAAGAAAGAATTGAAAAAATGCCATTGTGGACTACGGATGAAGTAAGTTACTCAACTACAATAAGTTTACCATTAGAATTTAGAAATATTGAGCAATAAAAATGTTTTCAGCAATTTTAATGCATCTGCAATAAAACTTAATATTGAAACTTTGTGAAAACAATTTGCCGTTACTGCAGACCGCTCGGTAACTAGGAAGGTTTGTGGTAAAGAGGGAGAAAGTTGTTAGCTAATCTTTGATTTTTAAATATTATTTTAAGATCGTAGTATATGTTTGTAAGAGAAAAAAGAGCTGAATTATTTCAGCTCTGTTGTTAAAAAGATGCTCGTATTCCCTATGGATTTCTGCTCAACAATCAGTTTTTCGCTTTTCTTAGAACTGTCTTTCAACGTGATTTCTATATAATAATTTCCTGAGGTCAGCGCACTGACGCTAATGCTAGAGCCGTTTAGTAATAGAGATTTCGCCATCTTTCAGTAGAATCGTAGAATCCGACAGGTTGTATTTCATCTGCACTTTTAAAACTTACGGTTCTTTCGCAGGATTTGGGTGAAAAATAATCTTTTACTCTTTTCAGCCAAATCGCTTGTGCCCAGAGTAGAAATCATATTTAGAGATGCATAGCCTCTGCTTCCTCCGTGATAAGCGAGTGAACGGGTCACTGAAGGTATCGCAAAAAATATTGGTGATTGATGCAGGCTGAGAAATATTGCGGTATTTCTGACCACACAGACCTACCTTATAAAATCATAGAATCATCTAATTTATATGTTCTTAAACGTAGTTTTTAGATTGTCGACGATAAAGGCCTTGTAAGTTGATAAGGTATTATAAATGCCGCTTACGTACCAGCAACCAAAATTTATATTTATTCCCTTAAAAATTGAAGTTATTTTTCCCAAACCTTTTCGATCTCTTCAAGAGATTTTCCTTTGGTTTCGGGAACCCATTTCCAGACAAAGAATAACGAAAGAACACTCATCACACCATAAAATCCGTAGGTGAAAGCTCCACTGAATTCCATCATAAAAGGATAAGTGGATGAAATTAAATAATTGGCTGCCCACTGAGCGGCAACAGCAATCGCAATCGCACTTCCTCTGATTTTATTAGGGAAAATTTCTGAAATTAAAACCCAGCAAATTGGTCCCCAAGACATCATAAATGACGCGGTGTAAACGATGATAAATACCAAAGTGGCAATTCCGATGATTTGATAATAAGATAAAATTGCAATCGCAAACATTCCAATCGCCATCCCAACAGAACCTACGATCAATAAAGGTTTTCTTCCCCATTTATCCACTGTGAAAATGGCAATGACGGTAAATACAACGTTCACCAATCCCATCACCACAGTTTGCAGCATCGACGAATCCTTATGAACGCCCATACTTTCAAAAATCCTCGGAGCATAATATAAAGCTACATTAATCCCGACAAACTGCTGGAAAACTGAAAGCAAAATTCCAATCACAATCACAGTCTTCCCGAAGGCGAAAATTTCACTTTTATGTTCAACAACGGTACTTTTTATTTCAGAGAAAATTTCTTTTCCACGCATTTCACCATTGATTTTGGTTAAAATTTTCAAGGCTTCCGCATCCTTGTTGACGAATGTCAGATAACGCGGTGTTTCAGGAACGAAAAATAACAGAATTCCGAATAAAGCAGAAGGAATTGTCAGAGACAGGAACATATATCTCCATCCGATTTCGTTGATCCATTCTACTGTTTGTCCGCTTGCGATGCCCCAGTTCACGAAGTAAACCACAAGCATCCCGAAAATAATGGCAAACTGATTTAATGATACCAGTTTACCACGTATTTCGGCAGGTGCAATCTCACCAATGTACATCGGGCAGACTGCCGAAGCGAGTCCTACACCGATTCCACCAATGATCCTATAAAAATTAAATGCCAGCAAAACACCCATAGAATGTTCGCCGTGTTTGAAGAATAAAAATTCAGGATACGCCGCTCCCAATGCGCTGATGAAGAACAGAAATGCCGAAAGCATCAATGATTTTTTTCTTCCCAGCTTCGTAGAAATCATTCCGGAAATAGCGCCGCCGATGATACATCCGATCAATGCGCTCGAAATGGTCGCTCCGTGAGCCAATGAGCTCAATCCCAAAGGAATAATCAGATATTCCTGAATCGATTTTTCGGCTCCGGAAATCACGGCGGTGTCGTATCCAAACAAAAGTCCTCCCAAAGTGGCGACCAATGTGAGTACAGTAACGTACAGCATATTGATCTGCGCCTTTGTTCCTGAAGAATATTTAGGACCAGAATCTATTATTTGCATAGTTTGATTTAGTTTTTAATTAACATTAAATTTTATAAATACTGATTGATAATACTCTCAAGATATTCCTGCTTACCGCTTTCTCTGCCAACTTCGCCTAATCCCTGAGCATAAGTGGCAAGATCAGTTAAAGATAAGCTTCCGTTTTCGAAATCTTTACCTTTTCCGCTGTCGAAAGAAGAATATCTGTTGGTTCTGATCTCAGAATATTTTGATTTTTCTAAGATTTTATCAGCAGCTAGGAACGATCGTGCAAAATTGTCCATTCCGCTGATGTGAGCAATGAAGATATCTTCTAAATCTGTTGAGTTTCTTCTGATTTTAGCATCAAAATTAACTCCGCCTCCTTGGAAACCTCCAGCTTGGATAATCACCAACATCGCCTGAGTCATTTCGTATAAATCAACCGGAAACTGGTCTGTATCCCAACCGTTTTGGTAATCTCCTCTGTTCGCATCGATGCTTCCCAAAACATTGTTGTCAGCCGCAACCTGAAGCTCGTGCTCGAAAGTATGTTGTGCTAAAGTAGCGTGGTTTACTTCAAGATTCAATTTAAAATCATTCAATAAATCGTATTGACGAAGGAAGTTTAAACAAGTTGCCGCATCAAAATCGTACTGGTGTTTTGTAGGCTCCATCGGTTTTGGCTCGATGAAGAAAGTCCCTTTGAAACCTTGAGCTCTTGCATAGTCTTTTGCCAAATGTAAAAATTTCGCCATATGCTCCTGCTCACGCTTCATATTTGTGTTTAGAAGTGACATATAACCTTCACGACCGCCCCAGAATACATAATTTTCTCCACCTAATTTGATGGTCGCATCCAATGCATTTTTAACCTGGCCACCAGCGTAAGCCAAAACGTCAAATGAAGGATTGGTTGCTGCGCCGTTCATAAATCTTGGGTTTGAGAAACAGTTGGAAGTTCCCCAAAGTAATTTCACGCCCGAAGCAGCCTGTTTTTCTTTAGCGTAATCGGTGATGAATTCCAATCTTTTTGTAGATTCTATGAAATTATCTGCTTCGTCAATCAAATCATAATCGTGGAAACAGTAATAAGGAACACCTAGTTTTGTGAAAAATTCGAATGCAGCATCCATTTTTTCCGTTGCTCTTTGTTTGGCATCAGAAGCAGTTAACCAGTCAAATTGCTGAGTTCCTGCACCAAACGGATCACCACCGGTTGCGCAGAACGTGTGCCAGTAAGCAGAAGCAAACTTAAAATATTCTTTCATAGTTTTCCCACGAACGACCAAATTCTCATCGTAAAATTTGAATGCTAACGGATTGTCTGATTCTCTTCCCTCAAACTGAATTTTATCTATTCCTTTAAAGTACTCTTTGTGTCCTGTTGTAATTGCCATTATTTTGATTTTATATTTTTTTGATTGTAATCTATTGATTTTAACTTCTCGCAGATTGAGCAAATTTTGCAGATTTATTTTCGCTGTTAATCTGCTGGATCTGCAAAATCTGCGAGAGTTTATTTTTCCTAAGAATTGTTTAGAACTTGCTCCAATTTGCTTTTCCATTTCTCATAACTTTCCCTGTACTCATCCATATTTTTAAAATCCGGAATGTACGTCGTGGTAATGTCTTTTTCAGTTAAAATGTCATTCAACGTCTCAAAAGCTCCTGCTCCGATTGCCGCTGCTCTTGCTGCTCCGGTAGAACCAGTCGTGTCAAAAATTCTGATTTCCGTATCCAATAAAGTTGCAATCGATTGCGCAAACAAAGAAGAACGGAATAGATTATCTCCTCCTGCTTTGATAATTCCTTTTTGTAATCCGTCATTCATCAGAATTTCAGTTCCGTAAACGAAAGAGTAGGCGATACCTTCCAGTCCGGCTCTGAATAAATGAACACTTTTGTGACGGTTAAAATTCACATTATAAGTCGAAGAACCGATGTCTTTATTTTTTAAAACTCTTTCAGCACCATTTCCGAATGGAAGAACGATAATTCCGTCTGAGCCGATCGGG
>JAZBLF010000015.1:0-51393 GCA_037033105.1 Bacteroidota bacterium | reverse complement strand
TTGAGATGCTAAATCGTTTAGTTCCTGATAAGAATGTCTTTTCTGATCAACCTGATGACGCAGCCAGCTGTACTGAATTCCCGCACCATTTAAACAAAGCATTTTCCCGATTCTCGGCTGCTCTTTTGTATGATTGATGTGTGCGAAATTATTGACTCTTACAGATTCTTTAGAATGAATATTATCCGTCACGCCATATACAACGCCGGAAGTTCCGCCTGTAGCAGCGATTTCTCCAGGATTCATTACGTTTAAAGACAATGCATTATTCGGCTGATCTCCTGCTCTGTACAGAATTGGAATCCCTTCCGGTAAACCACTTTCTTCAGCACCCTGTTTTGAAACTATACATTGCTCGGTGAAATTATCAACAACGGTTGAAACCAACGATTCATCAATTCCCCAATGATTCAACAAAGTTTTTGAAGCCTGATGTTTTTGGAAATCCCAAAGTACACCTTCCGAAAGTCCGGTAACCGTTGTTGTCGCTTCACCACTTAATTTTAAAGCAATAAAATCTCCGGGAAGCATAAATTTCCAGATTTTTTCATAGACTTCCAGCTCGTTGTCTTTGACCCATTTTAATTTTGAAGCGGTAAAATTTCCCGGTGAGTTCAATAGTTTATTCATACAGACTTCTTCACCCAGATCATCAAATGCTTTGTCGCCGGTTTCTACCGCACGGCTGTCGCACCAAATGATTGACGGACGAAGAACTTGCTTGTCTTTTCCCACCAAAACCAAACCGTGCATCTGATAAGAAATACCGATTCCCTTGATTTCGTTTTTATCGATGTGGCTTTCTGCAATTATTTTTTGAGTCAAAATTCTCAAATTCTGCCACCATTGTTCGGGGTCTTGTTCTGCCCAGCCGATCTTTGGCGAATCAATGGACATCTCGCTTTCCGGATATTTTGCGTGGGCAATCACTTTTCCTTTTTCATCTACGATGGATGCTTTTATCGATGAGCTTCCGACATCATATCCTATAAACATTTTTATTGAAAATTTGTTAGTTTATAAATGTAATAATATTATTAAACCAATTTAATTTTAGTTTTAATTTCAATAAATATTATATGATATACGTGTAGTTCAAATTTCTGATTGTCAAATATTTGAATTAATTATTGTTATCTTACATTTTATGATAAGCTTCTGGTTTTTATTGAGTTTAATTAGTGTAGGAACACCCAAAATGTGATGCAAAAAAACCAAATCCGCGGATGATTCTTTTCTTTCAAATTTTAAATCAGATGTTATTACTCATAAATACCAAAAGCTGCCCGAAAGACAGCCTTGATTTTTACTAGGGATAATACATATTAATTTTTGATCACAAATTTTGAAATAGTTCCGTTGTCTTTGGTATTGATCTTAAACAAATAAACACCGGTTTTCAACGTACTCAGATTCATTTTACCTTTTACATTATCCAGCCTTTTAATCAATTGACCAGACGAAGATAAAACATTAATGCTGGTAATATTCAGTTTGGTACTTAATGAAATCTCCTGGGTGAAAGGATTTGGATAAAGTTGTAGAACGTCTTTGTTGGAAACATTTGCAGCAGCCAAACTGCCTGCATTATAAGGACCAAAGTACGTGTTGTAATTAATCAAAGCTGTCTTCAATGGCACAATCAGATCGTGTCCGGAATCTTCGGTTTCATTAGGAAAAGTCCATTGGAAATCGCCACCATTTACTCTTCCTGCGTTTGCTGTCACATTTTCAACCACCTGATCGGCTGTATGAGGTGCATATTGGTACATTGTTGGCGCTGTGTCAAAATTATTGTAAACATAACCGCCTTTTATCGATTTGATACTTGTAGGCACCGGAATACTTTTATAGGTAACGTCATAAGCATCAAACTGCACATTATTCTGAGAATAATAAACCAATCTTACATTGGTTCCAGTCGAAATATTTCCATAGGCTTTCATCATTCCACCATCCTGGCTGGAGAAAGAACCACCGCTGGTTTGTCCTGTGCTTGGATCATACACATCAGTTCCCTGTCCGGAAATCATCATTGGCCTTCTTGTGTTTCTGAAATAATTAGACTCAATAAAACCCGATGACATTTCTGTGTTACCGATGCCGTAAACCGAGGCGCCGTCAAAATAATTATTGTAAACGTGCGCATTGGTAATTTTGTTCAACCTCGGCGTTCTGGAATCTGTGTGGTCAAACCAATTGTGATGGAAAGTCATCGATGGAAAACCCAATTCTCCAGTCGCACCGCCACATCCCATTGCTTTCCCGGAATCCCAAAAATGGTTGTATGAGATTGAAATGAAAGTTGAATTGTATTTCATATCAATCGTTCCGTCGCCTTTTACCTGATCTGCATCTGTGCCGGTAGTGCCGTAGAAAAAATCATTGTTGTGAATCCAGTGGTTGGTATTGTCTGTATCCATCGTAATGGCATCATCACCATAAAGCATAATCCCAAGATTTCTGATTTCTACAAATTTTGTTCGCTTGAATGCAATTCCATAACCGTGCAGAGTCGCATCGTCCCCAACGCCTTCCAGTGTCAGATTTTCACTCATTCTGGATGTGTTGTTGCTCCCCTGGAGGTTGATGTAAATGTTGTCTTTAAGTCCTGTAATGTTTTCTTTTTTAACCAATGCTATAAATCTGATGGCAAGCGGTGTCTTGTCATATCCTTTTCCTCTGGCGTCCAGGATCGCCTGCAAGCCGACTTTTAACTCAGTTGCACCAGCTGTATTTTTAATCACATTCAATTGAACAGTGTTTGCTGTAGCAGCCGTTATGTAAAGAACCTGGCCATTGGTTTTCAAAGTTCCGTCTGGGTGGTAAGCACCGGGAATTCCTTCGTTAAATCCGAACCCTTCGCGGACATATTTTTTTACAGTAACCGGTGACGTCAGTGCGCTTTCCTGTGACATTTCAACTGAAGTCGCGTTTAGTGGAACTACTTTCAATGTGTAATTTCCGGACTTCAAACCTACCACGTCTGCGCGATAATAGCCGCCATAATTACGGATGAGCTCTTTGTCTATTTTCTGATTGTCAATCCCTTCTCCAGAAAGATAAACGTTGTAGCTTGAAGAACCCGCTTTTGGCTCCCATATCACATAAGCAGATTCCTGCCAGCCTCCGGATTCATAAATGTTGATTTGAGCATTTCCCTGAATATATACAAATGCTGATGAGATTAAAAATAATAATTTTTTCATACCACTGATTTTATTTTATAAAAATTAATTTTTTATGTAATCGATTGCGCAATCTTTCATAAAATGACGTGTTGAATATAGAATTATTCTCATTTGGTTCTTTATTTTTTAAATTTTTACATTAATTTAATGTTAAGACCATGTAATATCAATTTAATAATTCCATTAATTAAAGGTTGATTATAAATCGCGAATATTTTTAGTTTAGCTTCGAAAAAATATGATAAGGTAATATATTATTTCATCAAACTAAGTGATTTTCCTATTTTATATTTAACCAAAAAGACTTGTAAGATGTATGTTTTTAGATAATTGTAAAAAAAATATCGCTTGAAGGTCCAAAAAGTAAAATGATATTTAATATAAAAACTGTATCAGGTTCAAGCGTGATTTTAACGCCTAAATACTTAGTTTCAATATTTTATTTTATCTAATTTTGATGAGAATCGCATAGTCTTATCATAATTTAAAAGAAAGATTATTATACAACTGTATTGATTTACAAGAGCAACGGAACAAGCTTATCATAATTTTTATAAAATAAGACTTGGTAAAAGTGTTGTAACCGTTTGATAAACAGGGGATAATGAAAAATAAATTATTTTGTCTCGATTGAATTTTTATATTTGCGAAGTAACATTAATGTTAACTTGACAAAATGAATTCTAATTTTATTCACACTTATGTTTCGGTTGATTGCGTTGTTTTCGGGTTCGATAATGAGAATCGGCTGAACATTCTTCTGGTTCTGAAACACAGAGATAAAGCACAGATGGAAAAGCAGAGAAGACTGCCTGGCAGCCTCATCTTCAGTGATGAAGACGTTGATGATGCGGCGCAAAGAGTGCTTCACGAAATTACTGGAATCAAAAAAATGATTCTTAAGCAGTTCAAATGTTTTGCAGACCCAAAAAGGGCAAGTAACGAAAATGATATCATTTGGATGGGGCAGGAGTATAAGCATAATATAGACCGGATTATCACGGTTGCTTATTTGTCGCTGTGCAGAATTGACCAAAAAATCAACAGTACCAAGTATGATACAGTGGATTGGTTTCCGATAGATAAGATCCCGGTTTTACCTTTTGACCATAATTTAATCATCAAGGAATCGCTCATTGAAATAAGAAAGTGGGTAGAGTCGGATTTCTCGATTATTTTTGAACTGCTTCCAAAGAAATTTACAATCAGGCAACTGCATCAGCTATACAATGATTTAAGCGGCAGGCAGATAGATATCAAGAACTTTCACAAGAAGATTTCTTCTTTCAATTATATTATTGCATTGGATGAGATGGAGGCCAATGTTTCCCACAGAGCAGCAAGATATTATAAATTCGATCCTAAAATTTTCAAAAAAACAAATCATAAGTTAATCAAATAGAAAGCTACAAACCATCTTCAACAAAACAGATGGAAGAACTGCAGAAAAGTTTCCCAACGCAATAGAGGCAGCGTCAGGCTGAAATGGATAGTTACAAAAGAGAGATTGCGGTCCTGCGCGAAAAGAATGTACAGTCTGCCATCAATGAAAAGACCGCTTTAAAGGTCAGTCTGGAAATACAGTGTCAGACTGAGCCAGCAAGTTGAGAGCAATAAAGCCGATTATATAAAGATTGTCATTGCATTTGTTGTGATGATGACCATCGGCTTTGTATGCAAAATCCCGACAGAGATAGGGACTTGAATCATATTTATTATTTTCCGATAAAACTTAAATTATTAAGCATCCATTTTTTAGATTAGGCTATTCGGTGAGATTTTTCCTTTCTGCTGATGATCTTTTACATATTCTCACAATTAGAGTTCTGTTCTGATTCTGCTGAGCTGAGTAGGAGTAACAGCCAGATAAGAGGCTATCTGATGAAGTTTCAATCGGGAAGTCAGCTCAGGATAATCTTCTTCGAACTCTAAACCTGAGCATAAGGGTGGCTGCTTTCTGAAACATTGATTGGATATACTTGTTTTTTTTTAAGTTACCGGACAGTCAATTGGTTTCTGATCACTGCCTGACGTCCAGCTAGCCAGACAGCTGTATGAAGTCCTGATCACCGAATTCTAGCAACGTCTATTTAACAGGAAACTCTGGTCAGACAATTTTCCTAACAGGCATCCGGTTTAATCTACTCCAAAATATTTATAAGGTCATTCAACAAATTTTGTCTCATTTTTGAGTCTCTCTTATTTAAAAGAATGATAATTCCCCACTTTTTCGCTCTGTTGTAGCAGATAATAGAAGATTGTCCCATAGAATCTCCGGACTTAGCAAATAACGTATCTTCATTATCATGATTAATATTATATCCAAGTCCCATTTCGCGTTTTTCGTCTTTGTAAAATACTTTTTCCATTACTAATGCCGCATTTGATATTGGGTTTCCGGTAGTTAGCAGCATTTCTAAATATTTAACCATATCAGAAGTATTGGATTTTACCAAACCTGCAGGTGCAGTAACATTCCATAATAAAAACTCCTGAACTCCACCTTCGGAATTATAACCAGTTGTGATGTTTCTGACATTGAAATCTTTAGTCAGAGTTTGGGTCATTTTTGCAGGTCTCAATATCTTTTCTCTAATGATCTCATCGTAAGTTTTACCGTATATTTTTTCTAAAATCAGCCCTAATAATGTATAGTTGATGTTAGAATATTTATATTTTCCATAATCAGTAAGATTTGTACAGCTGTTGACCATAGCTACTGTAGATTCTTCTGTAATTCCAATCATAGGCTGTTGCGGATTGAGTTCCATTAATTTCATAAAATCAAAATCGGGTAAGCCCGACTGATGGGAAGCCAGGTCTGATATTTTGATTTTGTTCTGAAGGTTTATCTGCAGAATATATTGTTTCGGAAGATAGCTGTCTATAAAATCATCCAGTTTCAATTTATTTTCGTTGGCTGCCTGCGCAATCATATTTCCGGTAAGAATTTTAGTGACCGAAGCGATTTCGAAGATGGAGTTTTTATCAATGTTCCTTTTACTATCCTTACTGAGTCTGCCATAAGAAGTAATAAAGTCCTGGTTGTCGCGGATAAAACCAACGCTGATGCCGACGTCAGGATGTTTTTCATAGTTGGCTCTGACAATAGAATCGATTTTTTGAGAATAATTCTGTCCAAAAGAAAAGGTGCTGATAAAGAGCAGTGCGGCTGAAAATTTAATTGTTTTCATTGTATCGTTATTTAAGGGTTAATCAATATTTCGATACAAAGATGTGTAACAGGAAAACTTTGTGCGACCGAATAAGCGCATTCATCCACAATTCTAAAAAAGAATTGGTAGGATTAATTAAATCATAAAGTACGAGTAATTACAAAGTGTTATTTTACAATGACTTACGAAATTCAGTTGGTGTTTTACCGATGTGTTTTCTAAAAGCCGTATTGAAAGATGATTTAGAATTAAAACCAACTTCATACAGGATTTCCAGGATTGTCAGTTTTGATTTTGACGCATCTTTCAGGATTTTCATTGCTTGTTCGATTCGATAAGTATTTACAAAATCATAAAAGTGTTGTCCTAACTGATGATTAATTAAAACAGATAATTCTCTGACAGGAACGTTGATCTCCCGTGCAATATCCTGAATAGTCAAAGCAGGATTTAGAAATGGCTTTTCATCCATCATATAATTTTTTAATTGTACAAGATCTTCATTCAGAATTTCCGGCTCAATTTTTTTCTCTTGAGAAATAATATCCGAAACAAGTTTCAGCTTCGAATTGATGTTTCTGAAGAGCTCTGGATTGTTCAATGCTTTGTACAGATACCAGCATGTAATGATCAACTGCAGTACCAAAATTCCGATCTTTATATATTCAGATATTTCTGGATATTCAGAAAATTTGAATATATTTTTAAGGATTACGATGAGATAAAGAATCAGTAAAATGCCTGTAAACTGAAACAGCCAATTGTAGGAATTGAGATTGGTTGCAGAGTTATTTTCAAGATATAATTTTTTAGCTTTCCTTAAAATCAAAATAACAGCTGTGAAGTAGCCGAAAATTTGAAAGTGAAAAAGCCAGTGGTTAAACTGCAACTCGATCATGTTCTGACGGTTAATGATAAAATCTAATTTAGCTTCGATATCTACTGAATAAAAGTGTGGTAATAATGCTAGATTTACAATTACAAAAGGGAGGAGATGGATGAGGTGTTGGATTTTCAGCTTAAAATCTGAATAGCAAACCGACAAAACATAAAGGTAAAAAAGTGGGATTTGCAAAAAAGCAATCGTGTTACGCAGCATCCCAAGATTAGACGGATGATCTGAAAATTGGCTGATTAACGGCTCACTGATATCTATTACTGTGATGATAAGAAAAAGAGCAAAAAGTCGGTTACTGAGTTTATGGTGAGTCTTGACGGTCAGGAGAAAAAACGCGAGAAAGAAGGAAGTGAATATAGAAATGACGGTAACAATATTTAGTAAATTATCCATTCCATGTCTAAGTTGATTGTTTTGTCTGGTAAATATAAATGAATTTGAATTCTCTTCCTATTTCAATCTTTAAAAAAAACTCATTGCCAGATTTGTATTGAGGTGTTATTGATCACAATTTTTCTGATTAAACCACAGTTCGACTTTATCAAAATTTAAAAATAGTTGACTTTTTTTGCTTTCTAGGTTAAGAAACGAGTTTTATTTGAAAGAAAAGAAGTGAGAAACGATTTTCAAAATGATTTCTACTATCTAGGTGAAATAAGAATGCGCCACGAAGGTATGGCGGATTATAGTTGAGAGTCCTTCTACGAAGGAGTTGATAAACTTTTGAAAGATTAGTCGATTACATTACTAAAAATTACGATAACAAGTAATCATCATCTATGGTTGATTATTTTATATTGCAAGTTCCGATCAGCATACAGGGAAACATTTTTTTGACTTTATTAATGCGTTTAGAATTAATGATGCAAAAATTCTTCTAAAAGAGAAGTCTCAGTTAACCGTACTGGAAGTATTGTATGAAGTCGGCTTCAATTCAAAATCTTCATTTTATACAGCGTTTAAAAAGGAGACCAATGTAATCCCTAAAGATTACAGAAAATCAATACTTTAATAATGTCCGACTTTAAATAGGACTGATTTTACATAATAAAAACAGTCCCATTTCCGATGCCCGGATATTATTAGCAGTACAAAACTCCAGATTTGCTTCATCATTAAAAATTAATAAAATGAAGCTAAAAATCAAATGGAAATTGTTCCTTTTTTGTGTATTGAGTTTCGGATTAAGTTCGGACAATCCAATCAAAAAGATCCGATTAACCGGGCAGACTCTTTGTGGCATATTTATAAACATGAGGACACTCCGGGTATGGCTGTTGCGGTCATCAAACAAGGAAAAGTAATTTATAAGAGAACTTATGGGTTGGCCAACCTCGAAGGTAAAACCCCGATAACAGATTCTACGGCTTTTAATATTGCATCTGTTTCTAAACAGTTTACCGCATTTATTGCCCTTTTGGCAGAACAGGAAGGAAAGTTATCATTATATGACGATATCAGGGTTTATCTACCGGAACTGAGCCATCTTTCCTATAAAATTACGATTCGGCAATTAGCCAATCATACTCATGGATTACCGAATTTTAGTGAAATCAAGAAACTTCAGGGCTTTGGTGATGAATTTAAAGTAACGAATACTGAAGCGGTACATACCCTTTTGCAAATTAAAAATGTAAATTTTCCTCCGGGAGAGCAATATCAATATAATAACACTGGTTTTACATTGCTTGCTGAAATTCTTCGCAGGATTTATAAAAAGGATTTCAGCCAATAGCAAAGGAATATGTTTTTAATCCCTTGCATTTGAACAACACCTTTGCCATAGATGATCCGGATAAGATTATTCCAAATAAGGCAGAATCCTATCAGCCAAAAGGCACAACATACGTAAAGCTTCCTATAGGACAAATGGTAAGTGGCTCATCCAATATTTATGCGACATTGGACGATCTGTGCAAATGGGCCGCTAATTTTCAAAACCCTATACAGGGAAGCCGTGCGCTTTATGATACAATGCAAAAGAACACCGTGTTAAACTCTGGAAAAAACATCGAATATGGACTGGGTTTGCAAACTGAGAGAAACAGTAATCTATAAAAATCTCCTCAAATTGATAATCAGTATTGTCTAATCTTAATTCGAATTTTGTAAACTTTTCAAATGCGAGTAGAAAAATTTTTGACAGAGCCATATTTGCTTATTGTTCCTTTTGTCTTTGTCAATTTGGAAACTCTGATATATTCATCAAACGCAACGAAAAGTCCTATAGCCACTTTAACATTATTGCCTTCATACTTTTCATTGAATAATGCTTCAGTAAATGAAATTTCGTTGTACTGGAAAAAGGAAAATATTTTGTCAATCTTCTTCTTTTCTCTGGCAAGAATTTCATTGAACATTTCATAATGATCGTAGAACTGATTTCCTTTATAATTGGTAATCATTTGGAGTTCATTATTCCAATCATCAAGTAATGTTTTAGTGCCTAAATTTTTTAATCCTGCTTTTGCTATTAGCAACTACTAAACGCATTGGAATTAATCCACTTAGATTGATTTTATCTTTTCTTAATTCAAAATAATATCTCATTTTAATTACTTTTTAATAGAATTCAATTAATACATATTAAAATCTGTTAAAACATATTTATAACTGTCTGATAATCATTAGTAATAATAAATAAAAATTAGTTAAAAAAAATTAATCCAGCTGGGGCCAATTTAATTATCAAGCACTTACAGCAATGTAGATGCTTTTTTTAAAGAAAATTTGCCGAGCAAAGATTATTCGTGTGACCTTATAATTAAAAGCGCTTTCCGTTTTTGAAAAATTCGGGAAGTAGGTAGCTACAGGATCACAGTTTTGAGAGGGTTTATTCTCTAACATAATTGCAAAAAAAGATTACCAAATAGTGATAAATAAATGGATTTAGTACCTCTACTAATATAAAAATGATGCCCGTACAGTTTGTCGGGCATCATCGGAGTCCGTAGAAGTTACTCGGACAAAGTATATTAAGTAGTAAACTAATTAATAATAAACGTTTCTACTCTTTTATGAGTTTTTGTGTATCAGTGCTTCCGTCCTTGAAAGTAGATTTAATCAGGTACTGACCGGTAGAAAGTTTTGAAATATCAATCTGTTTTGAGGAAGAAGAAAGTATTATTCTACCATTCATATCAAAGATCTCGGCAGTCATCAGATCAGAATCAGTCTTGATTGTAACCATATCTTTTGCAGGATTTGGGTAGATAGCAGTTTTGATCTTGTTCCCTGTTTCTGATACTGCAAGGCTTTCTTTAAGGATGTTCAGCGTGTAGTCTTCTGCCTGACCCTGGTCAAATACATTGCATGCAAAAGTGGCAAAGTCGTTAACATCCGATATAATCCTCATCCTGGCATTACCCAGAGCTGCAGACATAGGAATCGGAAGCTGGTAAGTGATGGTGTTGCCGTCAGCTTCGGTTACATTACCGATGTTATAAATCTCACCATCATCGCCCAAAAATCCGTTTTGGTTCCAGTCTACAAATACGGTGATTGCCTGAGATGATGTTGCAGCAAAAGTCTGGGCATTAATTTGCAAAGGATATGTTTTTCCTCTTTCTACATCAGATTTTACGGATGAAAAATCCTCGTAAGGAACCTCGTTGGTAGAGGCATTGTCGATAGTCCCAATTTTCACCTTGTCTATAGACATCAGGAAATTGAATTTTGGTGTGCAAAAGGCTTCTGTAGGATTGGTTTCCGAGCAGCTGCCGATCAAAGTAAATACACCGTCTACGTTATTGTTAACGGCATTCCATTGGATCCCGTCTCCACTGAAATAGATTTCCTTTCCGCTGTTTTTGATCGTAGTAGATTCCATAAAAGAAGCATTCTCAGGAACTTTGTTGACCGCTTTTACTACAAGCCAGTATCTGTTTCCTATAGATCCACCCACAAGAATGGCAGGGGAAGGCAGATTAAATGTATTTTTTCGGAATGTGAAGCCGTCTCTTTCGTTAAGATCTACCACAGAATTAGGTACTACAGATTCATAAGAATATATGGTTTCACTAGGCAATCCTGAGTCATCACTGGATTTTATAGAAATGTCGTAGTTTTCAATTCCGCCCTTGTCTATTGTATTCAGAACGATATTGGTAACCGTAAGGTTTGTATGTGCAGCCACATTAAAGTCATTGGCAAGGTAAAGCAGCTTCAGGTCACCGCTTCCACTTTCGAAATTGTTGCTTGGCGTAGAAGGTGCACAGGCAGAAGGGTAGGCTTCAACACTGTCGCTGTTTCCGATGACAATGTCATCCAGGACATTGGATCTGCCGGTCTGCATAACGCCTTCAAAACAAAGCTGTAATTCCGGAGATTTTTCGGGTAGTGAAAGTACTTCCTGTTTCCAGTTCGGGACATTAGCAAAATAAGTTTTCAATAATTTCCATTGAGAAGTTGGGGAAATACGGTAGTAGACCTTTAGTAAATTTTGATAAATACCCCAGGATTCCTGGCCCATAAAAAACGATACTGTAGGGGTCTGCAGAGCAGAAACATCCATTGCGGGGCTGATAAGCCGAATCTGTGAATCCGGATTGAACCCTTGCGTGCTCGCATTTAAAAGTCCGGAATGTGCATTTACGATATTGTAATCAGCACCGCCACCGGCTCCGGTTTGAAATACCCAGGCTTCATAACCGGGACTATTTCCTCCAATCACCTCCTGACTCCAGCAAGATCTGCTGGGACTATTCTCTTCAAAAGTTTCTTTGAACGGAAAATTGTTGACAGTTGTGCAGCTTTGTGCATAGAAATTCGCATTCATCAATACCATAATTAATGCGGACAAGTTGTAAAGTCTCTTCATTTTTTTTTGAATTTTAACTTTACGAAAGTATCGATGATTTTCACTAAAATCTAATGGTGTAATACTAGAATTGCAGAATATTTATGATTTCAACAGGTCGTTTATTGTTTTAAATTGTTGATTTATAATGTCATAGATGATCGAGAACCGTTTTTTCCAATAAAGATCTTTTTCTCCTGATTCTAACTTGTCTCATCAACAAATAGATAAAAAGTGACAGGAAAATAACCAGAGATAACACAATAGAATAAACATACTTGCTTCTTATTCTGTCACTTTCGATTTTACTGTGAAGCTTCTCCTGTGCTATTAATTTGTTGACCCAGACCGCGGCATCTTTATTGGTCTGGGCAAGCCTTTTTAGATAAAGCTCCTGGTAGTAGTCATGCTTTTTAATATCTTTTGTGATGAGGTAATTATCTGAGAGAATTTTATAGACATCATTTTCAATATCATCACGTACAGGACTATTCTTCCTCCTTTCCAGCATTTTAAGTAATATGCCGTTGGAAAGGTCTGTATTTTTTTGAATAGAGTAAATCTTCGCTTTCGCCAGTTCTATGAACTCCGACTGCAGATCCACAAATTGAGGCGGATAGATCTGCGAAGTTTCTCTGGTATTGATACCCGCTAATTTCAAACTTTCCAAAGCCTGACTGAGATTTTTCTGTTCTATTAATGTAAATGCCCTGTTGAGATATGCCAATTTTAAGTTCAGTTCTGCATAGGGATGTTTTGAAGATAAATACTGATTGATCGCTTTATCAAAATAGGACAACGCAATATCACTGTCGAGACTGTTGAAATAGTTCATCGCCTTCAGGTAATAAATGTTGCCTTTTATATAAGTTAAAGAATCGGGAATTTTTGGGGAGGAGAGTAGCAGTTCTGCTTTGTCCAGATAGATTCTCGTCTTCTCATTCAGTTTTATGGCTTGGTAAGTATTGCCCAAAATACCCAAAACCTTAATTTTTGTCACCACATCATTATCGTTGGCTACCGATAATGCTTCGTTCCCGTACCGGATGACGTTCAGAGGGTTTTGGAGCATGCTGGAAGTGTTGGTCATCACGAATAACAGCCTCAGTTTGGTTTTTCTGTCAGGACTATTTTGATAGGCCTTTTCAGCAATTTGAAAAGCCGATTTTGGGTTTACCAGCATTAGCTTTTCAGCTTTATCCACCGGATTTTTTATCTGCTGAGTACCGGCATTTCCCAAAAATCCAAAGAAAAAAAGTAGCAGTATTACTATTTGTTTCATTCGTCTTTTTCTTTTAAAAGTTGGATATAGTTGATGGGAGAAAGTCCGGTGAGGGATTTGAAAACTGCCGCAAATGCACTGTGCGTTGTAAAGCCGCTTTCCTCGGCCAGATATTTAATTTTATACTTTCTGTACAGCGGTTTCTCTTTCAGTTTATCGATGATGTAATTGACCCTCAGTTCATTAATGTAAGTATTGAAGTTTTTCTGCTTGTGATTGTTAATCGTTTCCGAAAGATATTTGGTGTTGGTTTCCAGCTTTTTTGCGAGGCTTTGTAAAGAAATTCCCGGATCGGTAAATGCATCTGTCTTCTCAAAATCCTCGAGTTTCTTCAGAAGGATATTCTCTGTCTTTTCCGGTATTCCCTGTTGGATCTGCTGAGGTTTTTTGTCTTTTATGAGATCTATTTTTGAAATAAAGTCTTCGTACATTTTGATCTGAATGTTCGTTTGACGTGATCTTAGCAAAACAAAAACAAGAATCAGACTTCCTCCTAAAATGATGATCCATGAAACATTACCGAGCTTTTCTGATTGGGAAATATTTTCATTTTTTAGATTTTCCTCAAAAATGTTAAACCATTTATTTTTAGCTGATAATTGCGTTTTATCGATGATCTGAAAAGTCTGATCTTTTTTGAGCAGGTTTTCATTGTAACGGTCAAAATCATTTATTTTGGAATAATAATTCACCAGCAGTTCATAGAAATTATGCTTAAGGTAGACATTTGTCGTTTGTTCCAAATCTTCGGTTGGCAAACTATTGATAATTTGAACTGCATCATTTGTCCTGTTGTGTTTGATAAGATAGTTGGCGTATACGATGGTGAAGTCGGGATCATTTTTGTAAAGATTCATCAGCTCTTCGAGAAAGAAGCCCGCAGATGAATTTGAATCATTATTGATGAATAAATAGCAGAGATACAAGAGATTTTCTCTGGCAATAAAAAGATTGCTGGACCGTGCAATTTTCAGGATTTCAGCTAGTTCCGGCGCGGGATTTTTTATTTTATTATCCTCAACAAGCCTGAGGAGCTGCATTGTTTTCGCGGAAAGAATATAATCCTTGTTGTTGTAGCTGATCCTGTCGTTTTCGTCAGCTTTTATTTTGAGGGAATATAAAATACTCTGTTTGAGAATTAGGATATTTTCCGGAAGTTCATCATCATCTTTCGCTATTTTTTTTAAGGCTTCCGTAAGACGATTCTGAAAAAAAAGAGATTTGATTTTCAGGTATTCCAGCTTCTCTTTTTCATCATCATTTAAAGGGAAATTTTTTTCCAGAAAGTCGATCACGTCCATCGCTTTGTCCGGTGTCATTATCATTTCATAGCTTGCTTTCCTAAAAAGCTGATTCACTTCCGGATCGACCGTTTTGCTCAAAAAGGGTATAGAAATGATCAGAAAAAAAGCAGAAAACAGTTTTAACACCCAGATTGTTATTTGGAGGATAAAATTATGTTTTTATTTTCAATTATGGATGTTATTTTGGTATTCACGTCAATAGTTTAAGGTACATAAAAAAGGAGAATTGCCATTGACAATTCTCCGTATTATAAAATTTTAGAAGCAGATGGTTAATCCTTCAAAATTCTTTCCGTAACTTTAGTATTGTTCACGGTACCGGTAACAATGTAGGTACCTCTTTGCAATTCTGCAACATCTAATGTTTCATTTGCTTTCACAGAAGAGGTTTTTACCAATTGCCCGGAAATGGAATATATCTTTATATCCTGAACATCGGCGGCAAACATAATTTTATTTCTGACCACAGAATTTTTAATAAAACTGTTTTTCGCGGAGTTGTTCTCATTGACGGCCAGTGTTACAGTACCGGCTTGTGGTGAGGCGAGAGCGATGGTGAAGTCGATATTATTGCGATTGGTATCTCCTGAAATCCTCGTAATTGAGTTCAGTATAGTAGGCGAAGGAGCCGCACCATTACCTTCAAACTGATTTGCCAGACCGTAACCTACAAAATCCAGTACGTTGGAAGCTGTCGGTCCCGTGACCTGCGTGGTATTGCTGGCCAGTGCTACTTTTCCCGAAGTAAAGCCAATGCTGATTCCAGCGCCTACCGTAGGATTTCCACCGTTAAAATTCAGCACCACATTGACAATCAGATTTGGGTTGAGAAGGTTGATAATTCCCCCGCCATCTGAGCCTTCCTGAATCAGGTAAGTCTGCCCTGCGCCAAGTGTGATGTTGGGAATTGTGTGATACTGAGTAAATGCTCCGGTGGCCGGCCCGTACTGAATACTTGCTCCAATAAGTGAGGCAGGAGATGATCCGATATTCTTCAATTCAATGAAATCATTGGTCAAAGTAGCGCCTAAAATGCCGCCTCCGGTATAAATTTCATTAATAACAATCTGTGCATTAGACAATGCAAACGAGGAAACAATTCCCACTAATGTAAAAATCTTTTTCATAACGATGTATTTAATGTTTGTTAATTGTGAACAATTACAGTACCAAAAATTAACAATTAATTAATACTATTTTTATCTATTTAACATTTATAAGTATTTATAGATTGATTAAATTCAGGAAATAACGACTACAGGCGGTTTTCACGTAAAAGAATCAGTTATTTAGATTCATTCCAAATTTAACAACGCAACAGTCTGTAAATCAGGACTTAAATTGGAATATTATTTGCTGTAAATGTCCTTTTGCCACCTGGTTGTCATTCCTTTCATGGCTTTTTATAAGGCATTAAATGAAAATCGTCAATCTTAACTCGTAGAAAGGATTTATACTTTTTAACATTGAGCTGCCAAAAATGATATTACTGATCTGCATTAAATTCTTTGACGAATCAGATCTTTCTTGAGCTAATTTTTAATCAACTCTTTCAGCCAAAATTCACCGCATTTTACTACCTTGTAATCATATTAATAAGCAATATGGACGCGTTTATTTATTTGGATTACAACGCCACCACGCCGGTAGATCCCCGAGTGTTGGAAGTGATGATACCTTACTTTTCTGAACTTTACGCCAACTCCGGAAGTTCCCACCTTTTCGGACTTAGTATAAAAGAAGCTGTTGAGCAGTCCACTGAACAAATTGCCAAGCTAATTTCGTCCCATCCAAAAGAGATCATCTACACATCAGGCGCCACAGAAGCAGTCAATTTAGCACTGAAAGGAATTGAGAAAAAAGACGGCAGAAGCCAGATTATCACCTTACGAACCGAGCATAAAGCTGTTTTGGATACTTGCTCATACTTGGATCAAAAAGGTTTTGACATCACTTATCTCGACGTCAAACAAGATGGATTAATTGATCTTAATGAATTGGAAAGTGCCATCTGCGATAAAACCCTGTTGGTATGTGCGATGCTTGTCAATAACGAAACAGGTATCATTCAACCCATTAAAGAAATCTCGGAAATTGCCCACGGGAAAGGATGTTTTATTTTTTGTGACGCCACACAGGCGGTGGGTAAAATTCCTGTCAACGTTAAGGATTTAGGGATTGACCTGCTGGCATTTTCGGCACACAAATTTTACGGACCCAAAGGAGTAGGAGCGTTGTACATCTCTTCTGAAATCAAAAAAAATATTTCTTCGCATATTCACGGTGGCGGTCAGCAATTCGGTCTGAGAAGTGGTACGCTGAATGTCCCTGGAATTATCGGGATGGGAAAAGCAGCGAAAATTGCGGGCGAAGAAATGGAGACAGATCCAATAAGAATCAGAGAATTGCGAGATCATCTCGAAAATTCATTGTTAAAAATTCCGGATATGTACATCAACGGCGACCAAAATCAACGGATTTTTAATACCTCCAATATCTGCTTTTCAGGTGTCAATTCCGAGCAGATGATTCTCTCGTTAGGAAATATCTCGGTATCAAGCGGTTCTGCGTGTAATGCTACAACGTCCAGGCCTTCCCACGTACTGAAAGCAATGGGAATGGATGATCTAGATGCATTGTCCTCGATAAGATTTAGCCTGGGAAAATTTACCACCAAATCAGAAATTGAAACGGCAGTACATAAAATTGAAAAAATTGTACTGCAGTTGCGTCATCCTGATTAATGTCCTTCGCCCTTTTTTACTGAAAAAACATGCAGAACCTGCGGAAACAATGCCTGAACATATTCTTTGACAGCGCCCGAAGAACCAGGAAGTGTAATGATCAGCATATCATCGGAAAACCCTGCAATTCCACGGGAAAGCATCGATGTCTTTACCCTTTCCTGTCCGTAATTTCTCGCCGTTTCCATGATTCCAGGAATCTCTTTAGTAATGAATGGCTGAACGGCTTCCGGAGTGACATCGCGATCAGACAGACCTGTTCCGCCCGTAAAAAGAAGGATATTGCAACCCTTGTTTTTAAACCGTTCAATCTGTTGGCGAATTGCTGAAATATCATCCGGAACAACTGAATAATCAATATCTGTAATGCCTTGCTTTTGAAGTGCTTCCACCAATAATTTCCCTGAAGTATCATTCTTAACACCTTGAGAGACAGAATCACTGCAGACTACGACGGCTGCGGCAAGATTCTCAGTTTCGATAGTGGCATGACTGCTCTTTCCGCCTTGCTTCTCCAAAAGTCTGATATTGGCGATTTCGACATTTTTGTCAATTGGTTTCAGCATATCATAGATGACCAAAGCCGCTACAGATGCGCCGTGCATCGCTTCTACCTCGACTCCGGTTTTGTAGATTGTATGGACTTCAACGGTTATATTGATATTAAGATCATCCATATCATAATTAATGGATGCAAATTCTACAGGCAGAGGATGACAGTCAGGAATCACATCGCTGGTTTTTTTGATGGCCAGTAGCGCAGAAGCTCTTGCAAACTCCAGCACACTGCCTTTGGGAACAGTTCCGTTTTTTACAGCTTCAATTGTTGCAGCGTGCGACGCTTTGACGGTTGCCGACGCGATCGCTTTTCGCAGAGTAAAAGTTTTAAAAGTGATATCTACCATTGCTTATTGGTTTATTTTCCATTGATGTGTTTCGTCCTCAAAAATCTCTTTGCCCCAGATTGGAAGTTCGTTTTTTATTCTTTCTACCACCTCGTTACAGGCTTTGGTTGCTTCATTTCGATGTTTGGAAGATGTAAATACAAAGAGGCAGATTTCTCCCGCATTTACAACGCCCAGACTATGGTGGATATGCATACAGCTGATGTCATATTTTCCAAAAATATCTTCTCTGATTGCGGTCATTTGGTTCAGGGCCAATTCTTCGTAAGCTGTATATTCTATGGCTTTTACCATTTTACCTTCAATTTCATCAGCGCGAATCTGCCCCAAAAAAATCTGATGTGCACCGATTCCCGTCTTAGCAGAATGACTTGCGATGCTTTCGGCGATGAATGACGGCGAAATGGGACTATGTTGAAATATGTTTTTAATTGTACTCATCGATTTTTTTATTTAATTGATTGATACCGCCTTCCAGATGGCTGATATTATAATCCGGTCCCAAAATTTCATTTAAAATCCTACCACCATTAGCACTTCTCTTGCCAGACTGGCAAACAACAATAATATTTTGCGCGTTAATCTGGTTTGAGCTCGACTTTAATTGAGATAAAGGTATTGATAAATAAGGCAGATCCAGCTTAGGAAATTCGTCAGCCTCACGAACGTCGATGACTACAGAGTCAGGAAGTTTTGCCCGTTCTCTGAATTCCGAAGCAGTAATATTTGTAATTTCAAAAGGCTCGATACCGCAATGCAGTTCGTAATTCATCTGTTCAAATTCATCTACAGTCAAAGGAATTTTCTCATTAATCAAATTATCTGCAGGAATATCAAAAATGGCATTTTGATAATCGAGGACGTTGATGGTCATTAATTTATTGATCAGTGGCTCTCCAATACCTGTAACCAATTTTATAGCTTCTGCAGCCTGTATTGTTCCTATAATTCCGGGTAAAATGCCCAAAACGCCTGCATCATTACAGTCAGCAACTTCGCCGGGTTTTGGCGGCTCGGGGAAAAGATGCCTGTAACTGGTGCTGATGCCTTCCTTAGCTGTAACATTGAATACAGCAACCTGACCTTCATATTGATAAATGGCACCAAAGATCAGTGGTCTTTTCATCAGTCTGCAAATATCATCCAATAAATATCGGGTAGGAAAATTATCGGTGCAATCTATTACCAGGTCATAATTTGAGATGATATTAAAGGCATTTTTCACCGTCACTGGCTCAGAAATAATATTGATTTCGATCCCCGGATTCATCGCACTGAGTCGTTCAGAAGCGGCTTCAGTTTTTAGCTTTCCAATGTCATTGGAGGTGTAAAGAATCTGTCTGTGTAAATTACTCAGCGAGACCTGATCATCATCAACAATGCCAATGGTCCCGATTCCGGCAGCGGCGAGATATTGCAGAACGGGGCAGCCCAAACCTCCGGCTCCGATTACCAGAACCTTTGCTGCTGCAAGTTTTTCCTGAGCTTCTATTCCAAAACCCTGTAATTTGATCTGTCGGTCGTAGCGTTCCAAATTCACCATGTTTATCCTCCGGAGTAAGGTGGCATCAAGGCTACCACGTCATTATTATTGAGTTGTGTATTTTCTGAGATGATTTTCTGATTCACAGCAATTCTCAGTTTTAATGTCTGCAAAGCAGGAAATTTGCTGGACAACTTTTGCTGTAATTCGTCGGTATTGTAAGACTTTTCTTCAAAATCTGAACCTAAAATCTCTTTCAGTTTACCAAAGGTGATTATTTTTACTGTGCTCATTAATCTACTTTTTTAAGCTGTATTGTTTTCAGCATTTTTACATACCGTCTTCCCGTGGCAAAATCGGCAGGAGATAAGGTAGAAATGCCGTCTTTAGGTCTTCCTGCATTTTCCGGAATAATTAACACACTGTCGCCAACACGGGTATTGAAAATCTCATTCCACGAGAAAACTACTTTATAGCCATCTTCTGCAATGCAAACAATGTAATATTCACTCAAGACCTTTGGCGATTTTTCTTTAAATGAAATTTTTGAAAGCACATTTCTCAGCAAAACGCCTTTTACATTCTTGATGGTAGACTTGTATTCTTTCAAATGGTTGGTAATCTGAATACTGTCAAGAGTATGTTTCGGAAGTCTGAGCAATTCTGCAACGGTAACAATTGTAGTATCATTATCGGGAGCGATGATCGTAATGCTTTTCGACTGTGCAAATATCAATGTTGTGAAAAATAATGTAATTAGTAAAAGAAAATGTTTCATTTTAAATTTTAAATTGTGCTTGAGATTAATTTATAGGAAGCCATCAACAACACTACTGCCAACACATATTTGAGTCCGTTTTGATTGAGTTTTTTTGACGCCAGGTAAGCGCCGAGCAATCCTCCCGAAAATGCAAAGACAATATAAAGCAACATATCGCTCGTAAATGCAATTTCTTTGGTAAACATTCCGCCTAAGCCTGCTACAGAGTTGACAAAAATAAACGCTGCACTGATTGCTGCAGTCTGTTTTTGATTGGTCCATTTCAACAGAATAAGAACAGGAGAAAGCAAAATTCCGCCACCAATACCTATCATTCCGGACAAAAGGCCTATCACGCCTCCGAAAATCAATGATAGATGTATCTTAGGATCTTTCAGCTCGCTGTCATCAGGACTTTTAAAAAAGAAAAAACGGAAAACAGGAAAAAGAAGTAAAATACCCAAAATCCTTTTGTACAAGTTATCTTCGATATGAATCATTCCACCAATAAATGCCAGCGGAATCGACGCAGCAGCAATGGGAATAAATATCCGAAGTTTGAAGTGTCCGCCTCTGTAATACTGGATAAAAGAGGTGAGCGAAACAAACAGATTCAGGACGAGTGCTGTAGGTTTCATCTCTTTCGGAGCCACGCCGTACAAAGCCATCAAAGCCAGATAACCGCTGGCGCCGCCGTGTCCTACTGCTGCATAAAGTGCCGCAATCACAAATAAAATTAAGTAAAAAAACTCGACGTTCATTTTTTTTTGAATCTCTATTTTAATAATATAATGTCAACCACCTCATCTTTCGCACAACCTTCAGAGTTTTCCTCGAGGATCATCAGACAGTTGGCTTCTGCAAAAGACTGCAAACGATAGGATTCCTGCGCGTGACGCGGCGTTACTTTACCGTCGAGGTAAGTCGCTTTAAGAAAATGCGTGAGACCGGTTTTTTTCTTATAGGCAGCAGCTGTAACTGCTTTTGTCTTCATTGTAATGCCAGGAATTTTTGTTAACGATGCCAGCAACGGAGCGATATACAGGTAAAAACAAGTCAGCGCAGAAGAAGGATTTCCCGGCAATCCGAAGATCAGCTTTTCAGCTTTGGTTCCAAAATAAAATGGTTTTCCCGGCTTTTGTCTGATTTTATGAAATTGCTGTTCGATTCCGCATATTTTGGTCGCATCTATCACATAATCGTAATCGCCGACACTCACGCCGCCCACCAAAATCACAATATCTGTTTTTGATAGCGCCAAATTCAAGGTTTTTTCAACTTCTGAAGGATTATCTTTTACCCAAAAAGTTTCAATATTCTTGACGCCGGATTGCCTCAAAACACTTTCCAGCTGGTAAGAATTAGATTCGAAAACCTGCCCGAAACCTAAAATATCTCCCGGTTTTACCAGCTCATTTCCTGTTAAAATTAATGAAACAGAAGGCGACGCAAAGACCTCAACTTCAGTACAGCCAATTCCGGCCAGATATCCGATGGCAGCAGGAGAAAGATAACTGTCCGCGCTGACGGCAACCGTATCTTTTTTGGCGTCACTACCAATTGGTCTTACATTGAGGCCTTTTTCAAGATCTTTGTCTTCGATGATCACATATTCTGAATCTGTAATTCTGATTTTCTCCTGCATCACAACTGTATCTGCACCCTCGGGAAGCGGTGCTCCCGTAAAAATGCGGCAGGCCGTGCCATTGTCAAGTTTGAAATGCTCTGTAAATCCTGCAGGAATCTCGCCAACAATTTTTAGTTTCAGATCTTTGTCCTCAAATTTGATTGCATAGCCATCCATCGAAGACTGAGCAAAATTCGGGATATTGTATTGTGAATAAACAGCCGCGGAAGTTGTGTGTCCAAATGCTTCTTTTAACGGCAGAATCTGATGTTTTTTTTCCGGAATATTTTGCCTGATGATTTCCTGAGCTTCCTGTACGCTGATCATTCTATAGTTTTTAAGTTTTCGTAATCTGAAGGTGTATCAATATCAATTGCGCCGTCATCAAATTTAAAAGTGACGACATCATTCATATTCTGCTGAATGATTTTTTTGGCACCTTGCTCGCCGGTTAAATTTTTTAATTGTTCAAAATATTTTTTAGAAAAAATAGCGGGAACGCCTATCGTACTGGCATATTCTGCAGCAACAATTTCTTTTGAAGACGAGTCCGCGATGGTCAGCATTTCCAGAAGAATTTCGCTTGAAAGATAAGGCTGATCACAGACTGAAATCACGCACCGCTCCATATCCGGAAAAGAATTCAGTAGTGATTTTAATCCTGCCTGCAGAGATGAAGCCATTCCTGATTCCCAATCTTCATTGATTACAATCTGTATATTTTTATCTTTAATATGCGAGGCTATTTTTGCATGATTTGCGCCCAAAACGATCACAATTTTATCCTTGTCAAATACTTGTATGGATGTATCAACAATTCTTTCCAGCAGGGTTTTGCCTTGATAGATTAGCAATTGCTTTGGCGCACCCAGTCTTGTGGAATTTCCGGCAGCCAGTAATATTATGCCCGTGCTTCTCATTATCCGCCAATGTTGATCATACTTCTGTTCTGAATCATTGAAGCATCGATTTTTTTAAACTCTTCATTCAGTTGTCCGCCTTGCGTTTTAGCTTTAGACCAAATCGTCGCTTCTATAATGGGCAGAATATCTTTGCCTGCTCGCAGCGGTGTTAATAGATCCGTTTCTTTTTTTGAAAACAGACAGTTTTTCAATTTGCCGTCAGCTGTCAGCCGTATTCTGTTGCATCCGCTGCAGAAGGGCTCGCTCATCGTACTGATAATGGCGAAACTTCCCAGATGACCATTGATGCTGAAAGTTTTTGCCGTATCGTGGATTCCCATTGTCATTTGTGTGAAACCGTATTTTGCACCTATGATTTCTAAAATTTCACTTTGTGTCATCACCTGGTTGCTGCTCCATCGGTTTCCGCTAAAGGGCATAAATTCAATAAACCGGACTTCAACAGGCTGATTTTTGGTAAAAGCTATAAAATCATTGATCTCATCGTCATTGATGCCTTTCATCAAAACGACGTTGATTTTTGTTTTGATCTTGTTTTCCAACAGCAGATTTATATTTCCCATCACACGGTCAAAATAATCGCGTCGTGTGATTTTGAGGAAGCGGTCTTTTTGAAGCGTATCAAGGCTGATGTTCATGCTGTGAAAATTAGCATTGATGATTTCAGGAAGTAGATCGTCAATTCGGATTCCGTTGGTTGTACAAGCCAGCTGAACCGGCAATTTTCCCAGATTACTGATGATTTTTGCGGCATCTTTTCTTACAAAAGGTTCACCGCCTGTCAGCCTGATTTTGTTGACGCCATTCTGGACAAACAGCTTTGCCAAAGTATCAATTTCCTCCACCTGCATCAGTTTTGAATGGGGTGTGAAGTCATAGTTTTCTTCCGGCATACAGTAGAAGCAACGCAGGTTACAGTTGTCTGTCAGCGATATCCGCAGATAATTGTGTGTTCTTCCAAATTGGTCTGTCAGCATAGTTTTTCTTTTTAAATACCGAGAATATCAGTATGTATTTTTTCCTGTTTATCTCTTAACGATAAACCGTTTTTTCCACTCAGAACCGCTTTAATTTCTGCTGCGACAGAGATGGCGATTTCTTCCGACGTTTCGGCACCAATATCCATTCCAACAGGTCCGTAAAGCTTATTTATTTCATTTTCTCCGACAGTAACTCCTGAATTTTTGAGATCTTCCAACATTCTGTTGAGTCTTGTTTTCGGACCCAGTATTCCGATATATTTTACGGGCAGATGAATGATAAGTTTCAATAAAGCCAAATCATAATTGTAATTATGCGTCATCAAAACGAAAATTGTTGCTTCATCGATCTCTATTTTATTAATAAGGTCTTCCGGACTGGCGAGCAAAACATCATCGGCATTGGGAAATCTCTTCGTCAGCGCATGAGTGGCGCGTCCGTCGGCAATCACCGTTTTCCAGCCTAAAATAAAAGCTGTTTCCACCAATGGCTTTACGTCATTTCCCGCTCCGGCAATCACCAGTGTTGTCTGGGGCGGAAGATATTGCAGCAGTATTTCGTCGGAAGAAACTTTCCCCAAAACATTTTGTTTTTTTTCTAAAACAATTGATGCAAAATCGGCCAACTCACTTTCGGAAAGAAAATTGGAAGTTATCAGCGTTGTTTTCTGATTAATCACCGATCCTATGGTTCCCGTCTGTACATTTCTGTTTTCCAGAGAAAATAAAGTAGCGATGATGGATTCGCCTCTGGTTTCCGTTGTTTTTTCTAAAATATCAATGGGATTTTGAGTCGCATTTTCATCGATGTATTCAAATAAAATATGGACAATCCCATTGCATCCCAATTGGACGCCAAATTCTACATCGTCTGGGTTGCTGGTGTCATAAGTGATCAGCTTGTTACTTTTCTGATGAATGGCCAGAACTGCTTTTCTCAGCGCATCACCTTCCAGACATCCGCCACTGATGGCACCGGTAAGCTGTCCATTTTCCGTCACCAGCATTCGCGCGCCTTCCTTTCTGTAAGAGGATCCTTCGACTTTTACAACGGTTGCCAGAGCGGTTTTTAATCCTTCAGTTCTGGCTTTTTGATAAGCTTTAATAATATCATTGATCTCTTTCATTATTGAAATATAGTTGTGGGTCGAGATTTAAACCTGATTTCCATCCTCCCAAATTTAAGCAAATAATCCGCTTTTTGTTCCTTAATGTTAAAATCTGTACCAATTACAAGTAATTCGACTGATATAGTCTGAATTTGTTTTAATTTTATGATCTTTGATAAACTTGATTATCAACTGAGTCATTTTATAAACTTGAAAAAAAATAATTTATGGCATTAAACGGACAATATAACAGGAGGGGCTTCCTCAAAGTTTCCGGTTTGCTGGCTGCTTTTGCCGCAATCCCGACTTCTGTAAAAGCCTTCTATCAGGATGTAAAACAATATCTTGTCCCGAAGAAAAACGTTTCCAGACTTACATTATCTGTCAACAAAAAAAGTCATACGCTATATGTAGATACCAGAACTACCTTGCTGGATCTGTTGCGAGAACAGCTGAATCTGACCGGTTCAAAGAAAGGCTGCGACCACGGGCAGTGCGGTGCGTGCACAATACATATCGACGGAGAGCGTGCTTTGAGTTGTCTTACATTGGCCGCAATGGCTCAGGAAAAGGAGATTACAACTATCGAAGGCCTAGCAAAAGGGAACGAACTTCATCCTATGCAAAAAGCATTTGTAGAATGTGACGGCTTCCAGTGCGGCTACTGTACTCCGGGACAGATTATGTCTGCCGTCGCCTGTGTAAAAGAAGGCCACGCTGGTTCTGTAGAAGAAATTAAAGAATATATGAGCGGAAATCTCTGCCGGTGCGGAGCGTATAACGGTATTGTTCAATCCATTCAAAAAGTAGCAGCACAATGAGACCATTTAATTTTGAAAAAATAAATTCGGGCGCTGAAGCTTCCTCTGCAAAATCTCAGAATAAGCAATTCGTCGCAGGCGGCACCAATCTGGTAGACCTGATGAAGAAAAATATCACCCAGCCAGATATTCTGATTGATGTTACAAAAGCACTTTCAAACACTATTGAGCATCAAAATAAAGGCGTGACCATTGGTGCTATGGCGAGTAATACCAAAGTGGCAACAGATAAAAAAATCCTCAAAGATTTTCCACTTTTAGCCAAAGCTATTCTGGCAGGGGCCTCGCCGCAAATCCGAAATATGGCAAGTTCTGCAGGTAATTTGCTGCAACGTACAAGATGTCCGTATTTCTATGATGTAACGATGCCCTGCAACAAAAGAAAACCAAACAGTGGCTGCAGCGCCATTGAGGGTGAAAACAGGATGAGCGCCGTTGCCGGATACAACAACCAGTGTGTAGCAGTGCACCCTTCTGATTTCTGCGTAGGATTATCTGCTTTGGATGCGACGGTAACAGCGGTTACTAAGGAGAAGACAGAGATTAAAATTCCGTTCAGCGATTTTCACAAATTACCGGAAAATACACCGTGGCTGGATAATAATCTGCCGCAGGATGCCGTCATTACAAATATTGAAATTCCTGAAAATGCCTTTAGCAAACATTCTGCTTATGTAAAGATAAGAGACCGTACTTCCTACGCATTTGCGCTTGTTTCCGTTGCTGCAGCAATTGATCTTGAAGGTAAAAATATCAAGGACGTCCGGCTATCATCCGGAGGTGTTGCCCACAAGCCGTGGCGATTGCATAAGGCCGAAGAGTTTCTGCGGGGAAAGCAGGCAACAGAAGCTGTTTTCGAGGAAGCTGCAAAACTGGCAGTCGGTGATTTGAGACCCTTATCAGACAATGCGTATAAGATACCGATGCTGCAGGGAGCTATAGTCACAGCATTAAAAAATTGTATCAGTCAATAATTTTAATATAAAAAAAGAAAAATGTTATGGGATTAATTGATTTGATAAAAGATAAATTTAAAAAACCGGAAGGCAGAGTAGAGGGCGTTGAAAAAGTAACCGGACACGGAAAGTATGCCGCCGAATACGAGGTTAAAAATATGAGCTATGCTGTACTAGTAGGCAGTACTGTTCCGTCGGGCATCATAAAATCCATTTCTGTTGACAAGGCAAAAGCAGTTGAAGGTGTTTTGGATGTCATCACGCATCTTAACAAACCTGTCGTTCCGGGTCTTGCCACGCCGGAAAAAATTAAAGAAGCTAAGATGGGGCTTCCGGTTTTTCATACAGATAAAATCTATTTCAAGGGGCAGCCAATAGCCATGGTGATAGCGGAAACATTGGAAGATGCGACCTTTGCAGCCTCACTGATAGAAACAGAATATCAGAAAGATGATTTTAAAGTCGATTTTGATTCCGAAAAAGATTCAGTTCAAATGAAGCCAGAAGGCAAGGAAAGAGGAAGTTTTGACAGCTGGCAAGGGTCACCATACGTGGTAGATCAGCAGTATAATATCAAAGCCGATGTGCACAATCCGATGGAGATGCATGCCACTATTGCACACTGGACCGGCAACGATACCTTGCGGCTTTACGACAAAAATCAAGGCGTCAATAATCTGCAGAAGACGATTGCGAAATTATTTTCTCTTCCTGAAGAAAATATAGAAGTATTCAGTGAATTTGTAGGTGGCGGGTTTGGTTCCGGATTGCGCGTCTGGCCACACGTCTTGGCCTCAATAATGGCTTCCAAAAAGGTTAATCGTCCCGTAAAACTGATGCTGACGCGTCCCCAGATGTTTTACAGCACAGGTTACAGGCCTGCTTCCTGGCAGAAAATCAGGCTGGGTGCAGATTCTTCCGGCCAGCTTCTGGGTATTTTGCATCAGGCAAAAAACGGAACTTCTGCGTATGAAAATTTCAATGACGGAATTACAAGGGTGAGCCGACTTATATACAAGTTGCCCAATTTGAAAGCAGAGGCAGCAGTGGTACCGCTCAACCTTAGCACGCCCACGTGGATGCGCGGACCAGGAGATTGTACAGGCGTTTTAGCGCTCGAGTCCGCGGTTGATGAGCTGAGTTATCAGCTGAAAATGGATCCGGTTGAACTGAGGTTAAAAAATATTTCTCTGCAAAACCACCCCGATTCCGGCTTACCGTGGTCCACACATTTTCTGGATGAAGGCGTAAGAACAGGCGCAAAAATGATTGGCTGGGAATCCCGAAAACCAAATCCTAAAAGCATTCTTGAAGGCGACTGGTATACCGGTTACGGAATGGCAGTGGGCATGTGGAATGCAGGACGACAGGAAGCAAAAGCCTCTGTCATCATGCACAAAGACGGCAGTATCACTGTGCAGACTGCAATGACTGATATCGGTACCGGAACCGGCACCGGAATACAGAATATTGCCCACGAGATTACGGGAATTTCAAAAAATAAGATCAATATAGAATTGGGAAATTCCAGACTTCCTCCGGCACCGAGCCAGGGAGGCAGTACAGGACTTTCATCTGTAAGTGGTGCCGTGTACGACGCCAGCAATCAGCTGAAGCTGAAACTCGCAGAATATGCAGGTGCAGTCAATGCTAATTTTAAAAATGCTGATTTAGTGAATATTAAGCTTTCGGACGATAAAATCAGTTTGAAAAATAACCCGGCTGTTTCTATTAGTTATTCAGATTTATTCGAAAAAAACAACTTGACCGAGGTGAAACTGGAAGTGTCATCGAAACCGGGAACCGAGCGTCAGAAATATGCCTTCTGCTCTTCCGCTGCGCACTTTTGTAAAGTAAAAGTGAATAGACTCACCGGAAAAATTAAAGTAGAAAAACTGGTCGTCGTAGGAGATGGCGGGAAGATTATTAATGATCAGGCAGCAGCCAATCAGATGTCCGGTGCTGCAGTTGGCGGAATCGGAATGACACTAATGGAAGAGATGCAGATCGATTCAAAATCAGGAACTTTGATTGCCAATGATCTTGCAGGATATCATTTCGCTGTGAATGCAGATGCACCGGTCATCGAAGTTGCTTTTATCAACAAGCCTGATCCGAATATCAATCCTTCAGGCGCAAAAGGCTTGGGCGAAGTTGGTATTATCGGGACTGCTCCTGCAATAGCCAATGCAATCTATAATGCGATAGGTCTGCGGATGAGAGATTTGCCGATTACTCCCGACAAGATATTAATGGCTTTAAATCAACAATAAACAAATATGACTGCTAAATTGTTTTGGTTATAAATTAGCAGTTAATGATGCCGAAAGAACCGTTATGAGATCATAACGGTTCTTTTTTTGTAGAACAGTTATTACCAAATGACATACTATGACAAATAACAAAATACAATCTGTAAACCTCACTGTCAACGGTGAAGATCATCGTCTGGAGATTCTGCCCTGGGTTTCTCTTCTGGATGCTCTGCGTGAGAGACTTCATCTCACGGGCACAAAAAAAGGATGTGACCACGGCCAGTGCGGCGCTTGTACAGTTCTTGTGGATGGCAAAAGAACGCTGAGCTGCCTTACCCTCGCAGTGATAAAGGACGGCGCAGAAATTACAACCATAGAAGGAATTGCCACTGGTGAAGAGCTGCATCCAATCCAACAGTCTTTTATAGATCACGATGCTTTCCAGTGCGGCTATTGCACACCAGGACAGATTTGCAGTGCGATCGGTTTGATTAATGAAAATAAAGCCAATACCAGAGAGGAAGTACAGGATCTGATGAGCGGGAATCTTTGCCGTTGTGGTGCCAATCGCGGAATTATTAATGCTGTAATGGCCGTAAAACAAACTAGTCATGAATAATTTTGCCTATAAAAAAGCAACTGATGTCAATCATGCAGTTTCTCTGCTTGGAGAGGATGAAGACCATAAAATTATAGCGGGAGGGACTAATATTGTTGATCTTCTCAAATACTTCATTACAGAAGCTGACACAATCATTGACATAAATAAAGTTCCTGGAATTACTGATTTGACAGAACTTGATAATGGAGGTGTACGGATCGGCGCGTTGATGACCAACGCAGATACAGCCTATCATCCATTAATAGAAGAAAAATATCCACTTTTGTCGAAAGCTATTCTCGCAGGTGCATCGCCACAGATCAGAAATATGGCCACCAACGGCGGAAATCTGCTTCAACGTACAAGATGCTACTATTTTTATGATATCAATACACCGTGCAACAAGCGTGAGCCCGGTTCTGGCTGTTCGGCAATAGAAGGTTACAATCGGATTCACGCTATTTTAGGGCACAGTGACAAATGTGTCGCAGTATTTCCTTCTGATATGTGTGTTGCCCTCGCTGCGTTGGAAGCTGTAGTACAAGTCACAGGACCGGAAGGCGAGCGTACCATACAATTCGCTGACTTTCACAGACTTCCAGGCGATACTCCAGAACTGGATAATAATCTGAAAAATGGAGAGATCATCACGGGTATAGATTTGCCGGATAAAGGCTTTCACAATAATTACTCGTATCTCAAACTGCGTGACAGAGCGTCCTATTCTTTCGCTCTTGTTTCTGTAGCGACAGGTCTGGATTTGGATAACGGTGTGATAAAAGAAGCAAGAATTGCCTTAGGCGGAGTTGCTCACAAACCTTGGCGAGAAATTGCTGCGGAGGATTTTCTTGTTGATAAAGAGCCGAATGTAGAAAATTTCGGTGCGGCAGCAGATTTAATTCTTGCAGGAGCAACGGGATTTGAGCACAACAGTTTCAAAATCGATTTGGCTAAAAAAGCTATCGTAAGAAACTGTATGATGGCGTTGGATCCTTCATCACAAAGACCCGGTGCAAAACCTTCATTATAATTTTAATATTAATCTAAAAGAATCCAGATGAAAGATACTAGCTCTGTCGGACAACCGATCAGCCGACTGGAAGGTCACCTCAAAGTAACGGGAAGTGCAAAATATGCAGGCGAATATGATGCGCCGGACCTGTTGTATGGATACGTTGTAAACAGCACCATTACCAAAGGCAAAATAAAGTCAATAGATACGGAAGCTGTAAAGAAAATGGAAGGTGTAATAGAAGTTTTCACCCATAAAAACAGACCGTCGACTGCCTGGTTCGATTTCCAGTACGCTGATATGGATGCGCCGCCTGGAACCGTTTTTAAACCACTCAAAGACAACGATATAAAATATAATGGCCAGCCAATAGCTTTGGTCGTGGCTGAAAGTTTTGAAATGGCAAGATACGCCGCAAGAAAGCTGAAAGTAGAGTACGAGGAAGATACTTTTGAAACAGATTTAAAAAGCAATCTCCAAAATGCGCGTGACCCAAAGAAGGGAATGGCATCGATGTTAAAACCACCGCCGCCAAAACCGAAAGGCGATTTTACGAAAGAATACGAGAATTCTTTTGTGAAAGCCGACAGCCATTTCAGCCACGGTACAGAACACCATAATCCAATGGAAATGTATGCTTCTACCGTCATCTACGAAGGAAAGGACAAACTGAAAATTTATGATAAAACACAGGGAACGGTCAATTCCCAAATGTACGTTGCCAATGTTTTCGGTTTGAAAATGAAAAATGTACAGGTGATTTCTCCATTTGTAGGCGGTGGTTTTGGATCAGGTCTTCGTCCGCAGCACCAGCTTTTCATGGCAGTTATGGCATCATTGGCTCTAAAAAGAAATGTGCGAGTAACCCTCAGCCGTGCGCAGATGTATATGATTGGCCACAGACCGCCCACGCTGCAGCATACCAAATTTGGTTCTGATGAAAACGGAAAAGTGAATGCGCTCTACCACAAGGCTACAGGCGAAACTTCACGTTTTGAAGATTATGTGGAGATCGTCGTCAACTGGGCCAATATGCTTTATCCGGCAGAAAATACTTTACTCGAGCACGAACTCGTTCCGCTGGATGTGTATAGTCCGCTGGATATGAGGGCTCCGGGCGGAAGTACCGGCATGCACGCGATAGAAGTGACGATGGATGAAATTGCCTATCAGCTGAAAATGGATCCATTGGAATTGAGGCTTATCAATTATTCAAACATCGATAAAAGCAGTGATAAAGAGTATTCCAGCAAAGAGCTGAAGAACTGCTATCTCAAAGGAGCAGAGCAGTTTGGCTGGAATAATAGAAATCCCGAGCCTAGAAGTATGAAACGTGGCAACAAGCTTGCAGGCTACGGAATGGCTACCGGAATCTGGGACGCCAACAGGATTTTCGCCCGCGCGGAAGCTATCATGACTGCTGATGGCAGAGTGGAGGTGAAAAGTGCAGTCACAGATATTGGTACAGGTACTTTCACGATAATGACACAGATTGCTGCTGATGCGTTGGGTCTTCCGGTGGAAAATGTCACATTTTCGTACGCCGACAGCAAGATGCCTTTTGCGCCTATTCAGGGCGGTTCGTTCACTACGGCGACCGTTGGACCGGCAGTTCAGGCAGCTTGCAAGGCCTTGAACAAGAAACTTTTCAAGAAGGCAAAGGATCTCAAAGATTCTGTTTTGACCGGCATTAAATTCAAAGATGTAAGCTTTAAAAATGGAAGCATTTTCGTCAATGAAAATCCTGCTGTAAAAGTAAATCTCGCTGAGGTTTTTGCTGCGAATGACGGAAAACCCGTTAAAACTACCAATTCGTCGATGCCAAATCCACTGACTTACGGTAAAAAAGCCCGAGCTGTCCACAGTGCGGTTTTTGTGGAAGTAGAGGTAGATGAAGAGCTTGGCGTAATCGAGGTTAAAAGAGCGCTGACGGCAGTGGCTGCGGGGAAAATCATCAATCCAAAAACTGCCGAAAGCCAGGTATTGGGCGGTATGATCTGGGGACTCAGCAAGGCGCTCCACGAGGAAACCATTCTGGATCATAAATTAGGGAAATATATGAATGCCAATCTTGCTGAGTATCATATTCCGGTTCACGCTGACGTCCAAGATCTGCAGGTTCTTTTCATCGAAGAAGATGACAAGTTTGTAAATGATCTTGGCGTAAAAGGCGTTGGTGAGATTGGTGGTGTGGGAATGCCTCCTGCGGTAAGCAATGCAATTTTCCATGCGACCGGCAAAAGAATTTACGATCTGCCTATCCATTTCGATAAGCTTCTTTAAAATTTTTTTTTTATAAATAAACCCGCTAGATCAAGCGGGTTTTATTTTTTGTAGCAGACAATAATTTTTTAATGATAAGATAATTAATAGTAAATGTTACGGTCAATTATTTTCAGAACCTTCCTTTTCTCAAGGTTTTTGATTGTCCGAATCACCGTTTCTACACGCAGACCGGTCAGCGAGGCCAGCTGCTGTCTCGTGAGCGGCACTTTGTACGAGTATGGACTGGTTTCTGAAGTAAAGCTTTTATGATAATTTAGGATGCCTCTGATACGGACGTCCGCCAGATAGGAGCTGTTGGTCTCCAGCATCAGAAATTTGTGATACAGCCTTTCTGCCATAAATTTTGTGACCTGTCTTGCCACATTCGGATGATCGTCCAGCATCTGGATAAAAGACTTTTTCGGCAACGTCAAGACTGTGGCTTCCTCGAAAACCACGGCATTGACAGGATATTTCTCATCAATAAAAAGCAAGAGCTCACAGACGCTGAGGCCGGGTTCCAGAATCGCCAAAATCAATTCTTTGCCGGACTCGTCAAAGTGGTTCAGTTTTATTCTTCCTTTAATAATCTGATAAAAGAATTTCGGTGTATCACCTTCTTCAAAAATGACATCGCGGGGAGCGAACTGTTCAAATTCAGCGCCGTAAGAAAGCAGTAAGTTTTCATCAATCATAATAGAATATTTTGATTTAATATATAATCACCATTTTTGGTAGAACCATCATATTTCATCACAGCACTTTCACAATCCTTCCCGCCGCAGTATCACAGAAATCGAGACCCGAATAATCGGGATTTAAACCACCAATAAAGGGAACAGCCATAATAAAAAGGTTATTGACCGTTTCTCCGTATTTCGTCAGCGACTGGAAATGGTCATTTATTTCCAGACCGTGGACATTGAGGAAATAGTTATCCGAAGGACCTTTCACGATAGGAAGATCTTTATTCCGGATCAGTCCGGCAGCCGTTACATCACTTTTAAAATTGAGATAGGCACCACTGATCAATTCATTTGATTTTAAACCTTCAAAAGGCAGGTCGGAAACCTCAAGAGGCTGTTGGCCAATTGCATCTACAAACAGCTGGTAGTGTTTCTGGAATTTTTCTTTGGCAGCAGATTCATAATGATAGACAGCTCCGGACTCGGAATGCGGTTCTACAAAACTTGCCTTGTCTACCTGGATCAGATCTATAATGCCGGCATCATAAAGTGCAATAATCTCTTTGTATGAAGACTGTGGCAGAGAGGCAATGATGATAGAAATTAAAGGTAAAAGTGTTTGTCTGAGACGCAGCATATCTTCTGCCGAGAAGTGCTTTGCAGGATAATTCATAGCATAGCTGAAGGCCGACAGCGCTTCTTTCCAGCTTACAGACTGATGTCTTTTGATTGATTTTTCGGCTTCTGTATATTCAGCTTTGAAGAGCTGGAACGTATCCAATTCTTTCCTGATATTCATCATTTTATCAACAAAACCTTCCAGATCCAAATCCTTAATTGAAGCATAAAATTCGGGATCTTTCTTTTTTAAAGGCAATTTAAAATTGGTATCAAAAACGTAGTTAAGATCTACGAATCCGTATTTTTCCTTGTGCTCATAAATCTCTTCCAAAGACATCGTCCATTCATCAGAATAGGCAGCGTCCTCAGAATGAAATCTTAGTGCAGGTAAAAATCCACCTGTTGAAAAAAGGTCAATTCTGAAATCCTGCGCATCACTGTTCACGGTGTATTTCAATTGTCCGTCCTGCTTTACCTCATATTTTCCGTTTAGCCTGGAAATGGTTTTCACAGCATCAATCGCCGTAAGAGAGCTTCCGCGGATTGCGATAGGAAAGTTGGTGGCAGCAGCAAATTTGGAAGGTGGGTAGGGCGAATCAAACCAGCCGGATACCGCGTCTTCATATTTTTTCGGCCAGTGGTGACCGGTACACAGAATGACAGAATCTACGGTGATTTCCTTGTGGCCGTCCGTCAATATTTTAAACTGTTTATTATTATTAAATGGAACAATATCCTGCACCGGACAATTCTTATAAATGTGGACTTTGGTACCAGATTTTTTGGCCTGTTTAATGTAAATATTGAACTGAAACTCCATATAATCACCTAATAAAAGTCTCGGAATCACCTGGTATTTGTTGAAGTTGCCTCCAATTGAAAAATCTGGAAATAAATCGGTGGGATACTGGCTGAGATAGTCCTCAAATGTACACGAAAATTCAGGAAGTTCATTTGCCGAGACATTCGCAACGTGTTCTCCGTTGGAGCCAAATTTTCCATAAGGCATGCCAACGCCCAGTCTGTCATTTTTTTCAAAGATGTAAATTTCTGCAGGTTTCAATGGACTGTTTATGATGTTTTTCATCATCAGCAGAGCTGCGGGTCCGCCACCGATCAGTGCGATAATTTTTGAGTTGATATCTTCCATAAATGATTATGATTGCACGGAAATTAATCCGGAAATCTATTGTTAGGTTATTTTAATGTTTGAAATAATTGCTGGCAAAAGTCATTCCTATGATCTCTTATTTTCGCAGGAATATTTGATTATTATTGAAAAGAGTAATAAAAAGAGACTCAATAAATTATTATAATCAACTGTCACTGAAATCTTCGCACTAGCTAATAGCGTAGCTGAAATGCTTCAAAATCATTGATGAAAAAATATCAGGAACTGAAATAAAGGTATTGTAAGAGGATCTTACGACTGCAGACCGTTGCGTTTTTCTTCCTACGCAACTTTTGAATTTAATTACAATTCTTGCAACTGTAAATTTATAGTGTTGAACTCACAATTGTTATGATTGTAATCATAAGACAATATAAATGTTGTTTTAATTTTCCCGGGCAATTTGCAGAATTATTCTCTTGTTTTAATGGGCTTAAAACAAAATGACAATAAATTAAAGTATCATTTACCCTTAAAAATAAGGACTGAAAAATTAGCGTTTATATGGTATTTTCTTCCAGATCTTTTCTCTTAAATTTATAAAAGAAAAATAGATTCCAGAGGATCATCTCATAGCCATAGAAAACGTCTTCTATGGGAATTGTAAAAATACGAAAGCCTATAAAATCGGCTGGATTGTAATTTACGATAGGCGACTCGAGACCAGTTCCTGTCAACACGCCGTTGACTGCAAGAAAGCCGGGCATGAGAATCAGATAAATGAAAGTGGCTTTGCCGATCCATTTCACTTTCAGAATAAACTGTAAAACTAAAAGCGTCAAAGCGATGGTAGAAAATGTAACTAACGTATAAATCCTGTCCCAAAAATAAACAGCTGCAATCACATAACAAATGATAGAAATAATGACAAATGTCTTTTGAACCGAAAGTTTCCAATCAAGCTTAAAAAACTTATCCAGACAGAAATAAGTGAAGATACAGGAGAATGGAATACAGATAAAAAAGAGAATTTCTTCTATTGGCAATTCCGAAATTTTGAGGCCAATCAGGTATTTATAATTGAACCACCAGACGCCGTGCGTGGTAAACCAGATATCCCAAAGAATAAACACAAGTCCGACCAATGATGAAGCTTTGATAAAAGCGCCAAAATGCCTGTTGAATTTAATCTTACGATGAAAAGAAAAAATAAGACAGATGATGACCGTCAAAAAATTGATCAGAAGATAAGTGTATTGGATCATTACGCCTTGCCTTTGTTGAAGTACATTTTAAAATATTTTACAGGCACCCAGAGGAAGCCAAAGCATTCACCGTGTTCTTTATTGATGTGCTTGTGATGTTGTTTGTGGGCACGTCTTATCGCCAGTAAATAAGGGTTTTTTGTGTCTTTAAGAAACTTCACCCGTTGGTGGATAAAAATATCATGCACAAAGAAATAAGACATTCCATATAGCGTAATTCCTATTCCGATGTAGAAGTAAGCGTCAAAATTATTCATCGTTCCTATGTACATCAGCGCAATTGCAGGAATTGCAAAAATAACAAAGAAATAATCATTTTTTTCTAATGGCGGATCGCTGCTGTGGTCGTGGTGATCTCGGTGCAGAGACCAGAGGAAACCGTGCATCACATATTTGTGAACGACCCAGGTAAATCCTTCCATCAGGAAAAATGTGGCTAAAACAATCAAAAAATTCATGAGGCTTTTTTATTTTTATTGAACATCACTTCCAAAACCTGGTGGCGGAATCCGAATATGCCTTCCAGCTTTTTCTTTACAAAGAGGCTGTGAGCCAGCTCGCCTAGAAATCCCATCGGAAGTTCGTACGTTACAGTATCTTTTATCAGAACTCCATTCTCATTTTCTACAAATTCGTGAAAGTGATTCCATAATTTATAAGGTCCTTTTTTCTGGAAGTCTGTAAAGCTTTTTCTTAAATCTACCTGTGTGATCTCGGTTTGCCATTTCATCGGGATATTCATCAGTGGTGAAACGGTGTAATCAATAATCATCCCTTCAAAAATCTCGTCGTTTTCCAGTTTTGTGCGCACGATAAAATTCATCTCAGGAGGCGTAATTACTGATAAATTGTTGGCCGCCGAGAAGAATTTCCAAGCTGTATCTATATCGCAGTTGATTTGTTGCTCCCTATAAAGTCTGTGTACCATTCTTGTTATTTTTTCGTATTAATATCATTTTCATTACAGATCTTGATTTGTCAGATAGAAAGCACTTTGTATTCTACATAACAGCCCATCATAAGGGATATTTTTTTACTGTTGGAAATCCGGATTCTTTGATTGATAATTTCTGCAGCAGAAGTTTTTTTAATTTTCTTAAATAATGAAAGATAATATCTGAAGGCAAGGTAAACGCCAAATCTGGACGAAGCCGGCAGTTTTTTGATGCCTTCCAGCGCTTGTCTGAATTCCTCTGTAATTTCTTTCTCAATTTCCGCTTTTACTCTGTTGTCAAAGGCGGCAATGTCTACATTAGGGAAATAAGTTCGGCCTAAAACCTCGTAATCGTCTTTCATATCACGGAGAAAATTCACCTTTTGAAATGCAGATCCCAAAACCATAGCGTAGGGTTTCAGCTTTTCATATTCTGCCTTGTCGCCGTCCACAAAAATCTGTAGACACATCAGGCCGACAACCTCTGCGGAGCCTACGATATATTCCTTGTAAAGGTCAGAATTGTAATCTATTTTGTGAAGATCCATTTCCATACTCGCCAGGAATTGTCTGATGAGCTGATGATCAATCTGATACTGGCTCACCGTTTCCTGAAACGACTGTAAAATAGGGTTAAGCGATATTTTTTCCTCCATTGCCAGAAAGGTTTCATCCCGAAATCTGGACAACAGTTTACTTTTGTCGAAGCCGTGAAAGCTGTCTACAATCTCATCCGCAAGCCTTACGTAGCCGTAGATGGCGTAAATTGGATTCCTGATTTTTGAAGACAAAGCCATAATGCCCAAAGAAAAACTGGTGCTATACTGCTTGGTGGTCTGCTTACTGATCTTGAATGAAAGTTCATCAAATAGTTTTTTCATAATCAACTTAGTTTTTGTGGGCTTCTAATGCGGCAATTTTCCCGGAAATAATGCTTGGAGGAACGCCTGGCCCGGGTACGGTAAGCTGTCCTGTATAGAAAAGATTTTTAACCTTCTTGTTTCTTAATGATGGTTTGAGAACTGCAGTTTGTGAGAGGGTATTAGCCAATCCATAGGCATTTCCGGCGTATGCGTTGTAGTCCGATTTGAAATCGTCTATGCAGTAGCTCCTCTTATATTCGATTTTTAAAAGCAGATCAGATGCTCCTGTATGTTTCTCCAGTCTGGCGATCATTTCCAGAAAATATTTTTCACGCTGCTGATCAGAATCCTGAATTCCTGTAGCGATCGGCATCAGAAGAAATACATTTTCACAATTCTCCGGTGCTACATTTTGATCTGTTTTTGAAGGACAGCAAACATAAAATAATGGTTTTGAAGGCCATTTTTTATCTTCGTAAATTTCTGTCGTATGCAGATCGAGATCATTTTCAAAGAACAAGGTGTGGTGTTTCAAATTCGGAATTTTTTCCTTCATTCCGAGGTAAAATATCAGACAGGATGGCGCAAAGGTCTTCTTTTTCCAATAGTCTTCACTGTAATTTCTGTACGCTTCAGGCAGCAATTGTCTTTCTGTATGTTCGTAGTCAGACGAGGCAATCACTGAATCGAATTCAATTTTTTTGCCATTCACAACCAGTGCGTTGGCTTTTTTATTATTAATGATGATTTGCTCCACATTCGCATCCGTCTGGAAATGAACCCCTTGCTCTACAGCAATTTGGTGCATCGATTCTATTATTTTGATAAAACCGCCAATAGGATACCAGGTTCCGAGTCTGTAACCACCGTAATTCATAAGGCTGTAGAGCGCAGGAATATCTTTGGGTGCAGCACCGAGAAATATGACGGGGAACTCCATCAGCGTAATAAGCTTAGGATTTGTAAAATATTTGCGGACAAAATGATGAAAATCGGTCAACAGGTCCAGACTGAAAGCACTTTTAAGAATCTTCAGAGATACAAATTCGAACCACGAATTACAGGGCTTGGTCACGTAATCTTTCATTCCGACTTCGTATTTGAACTTAGCGTCCTTCATAAAATCGTCCAGACGGTTTCCGGCTCCTTTTTCGGTCTGTTCAAAAAGAGTTTTCATCGCTTCATAATCCTGCGGAATTCCCATCAATCCATCCGAAAAAACCATTTCAAATTGTGGATCCAGTGGTACCAATTCATAAAAATCTGAAGCTTTTCTGCCAAAATCTGTGAAGAAGTTTTCGATAATATCCGGCATCCAGTACCAGCTGGGGCCCATATCAAAAGTATAACCGTTATCTGTTTTGAAACTTCTCGCGCGGCCGCCAATGCTGCTGTTTTTTTCGAAAACGTGCACCTCGTGACCTAGTTTTGCGGCATAAGCTGCAGCAGACAACCCTGAGAATCCGGAACCTATGATGGCAATTTTCTTTTTCATATATTAATTTTTCCCGAAAGAATACTCCTGATTGACGGTTTCCAATAGCTTTTGATTGTCGATATTTTTGGCGAAAATAGGCTGATGAAACTTGTCCAATTTACTAAGAATTCTGATCAGTTCCATCTTTTCCGTGTGATTTAAATTTCCAGAGACAATCTGGCTTGCATTCCGGATTTTTTCCATCTGGTTTTCAAGTGCAATTCTTCCGCCGGGCGTAATTTTCAGAACTTTTGATCTTTTGTCGGTTTGTGAATTATTTTGCTGGATCCAGCCTTGTTTTATGAGTCTGTTGATGATAAGAATACCCGAAGATTTATCCTGTACATTTTTCTTGATGAGTTCCATCTTAGTAAGCATTCCAAACGCTTTGAGTGTGATCAGATAGCTGAACTCGTCCTGAGTATGAAATTCGGAATCGGCGATGGCAGATTTGGAATAAGTTTTAGCATAGCGATTAAGGTGTACCAAAAGCGTGCTTATGACACCTTCCGGAGATCGACCTTCGCCTTTTCCTTCCCAGATAGGTTCTGGTGAAATAGAATCAATAGAATTCCGATTTGTGTCGGAGACCCAATTAATAAAACCTTTTATATCTGAAGCGTATTTATTTTCATCATGCCCGGAATCAAACTCTTCAACGAGCAGGATTACATCTTTAACCAAATTAATGTTCATTTGCGTTTCATTTAGTACGTAAATATACTAATTATTGTGCCATAAGTGTATTTACGACGTTAATTTTAAAATTATTGTTTGAAAGGACTTAAAATTTCACAATAGACACATTAATTATGTTAACAAACTCTTAAAATAATTAAAGTTTAAAAAAATAAAAAAATAATGGAACTGTTGTTGTCGTTTGAAAGTTAACATTAAAACAAAAAGTTATGAGAACGGAAATGAAAATTAAAAGTTTGTTTTTTGGTGTAACCTTATTAACAGCAGGTTACGTAAACGCACAGACAACACCGGCAACAGCAGATACAGTAAAAACAGCAACGCAGACTGCAGCAGTCTCGAATCCGGCAATTGATGCATTGGTAAAACAAGCCGCAGCAAAACCCGATGACACGCAGACTTTGGTAACGCTTGCGACCGCTTATCAGGACGCAGGTGACTGGAATTCAGCAATTGCAACCTGGAACAAAATCACAACGTTGATTCCGGACTGGGCGCCGGCCTACTACAGTATCGGATATGCCAATCAGTCAGCCAAAAATAACGAAGGCGCAAAGGCTGCATACGAGCAGTATATCACGAAGGTGAAACCTGCCGAAATAGAAGCTTCTAAACAGAATTTGGGATACGCCTATTTCTTTATAGCCTTTCAGGACAAAGATACAGACAAGGAAAAAGCGAAACAGTATATCGCAAAATCTTTACAATATGACAGTTCAAACCAAGATGCGCTCAATCTGAGCAAGACTCTAATGAACTAATTTTATAACACTATTTATTACAGAAAAGACGCTTAATTAAGCGTCTTTTTTGTTATTGATGATCTTCAGGATTTTTATTTTCTGGCGGCGTCGGCGATTTGCTGTTTTTCTTTTTATAGAAATAATAGCCGATTGTGCCCAGCAGAAAGAGTGGCCAGAATGGAAGTAGAAATAGCAGAATACTTCCGATCACATGCCAGCCGGAAGAGATGGCGTCAAGAGATTTGCTGCCAAAATCTTTACTTTTCTCACTATCTGAGGGTTGAAGCCTGTTTCCGTACATCGTAATTTCCAGGTCACACATTTTGTTTTCGTTGTAGGAAGTTCCGTTGATTTCGATATTTTTGTTTTTGACAGTTCCCAGATCAGCAAGATCTTCCACCAGATAATCAAAGTTGCTCAACGGCACTTTTGCAGTGATGTAATAAGTCTGCAGCTCATCATTGGTGATAAGATTTTCAGTTTTTATAATGCCGTCATACTTTCTGATTTGATTTTGCGCCATTGTTTTGCCGGTTCCGATGTCGTCTACATTCATTTCGATATAAGCTTTTTTGGTAATGGAAGCAGGTTTCGGCGGATTGTTTTGCTGAGGCTTGTCCTTATAAACAATTTTGGTTACCACCTCTTTTGTAGTTTTCGGAAGTTCTTTCTTAATGGAGTTTTTAATAGAATCCAGATTGGAAACGATCTTTTTGTCCTCGATGTCCTTCCGGAATTTCTCTACATTTTCTGAAATAGAATCTATTTTCTGCCTGCTGTTGTCAAAGGCTTTTTCAATTTCTTCTTTATTTCTGATGAGATCTTTGGCCTTTAAATTTATAGAATCTACAGCGGCGTCAGCTGTTGCGTCCATTTTTTCTATGCTTTCAGCGGCGTGTTCTACCAGAGAGTCTGCGCTTCTGATCGCTTCGTTGGCATTGGTGATTTCTGATTTTTTACACATGGTCAAGGTGCTCAGAACTAAGGCGGATAATATTAATTTTCTCATTTCGAATAATTTTATGATGTAAAACTACCGAGCCTTCTACCGATTGCTTTGTAAATGGAAAAGATTGTTTTTGTAATATTTTAATAGGTTGAAAACGAATAAGTTAAATCTAATTTACAAAGCTTTTACAAAAATCAATTCGCGGTTAAGATGACAAAAAGCTGATTTTATTTAATTAAAATTTTAAATTGCATCTCACATTCACAGCAACTGATGAAAAAAATATTGTTTTTATTTTACTTTCTCACTTCTGTCCTTTTTCTGGCTCAGAAAGATTATGTCCATTCCATTACCCAGAAGCAGCAGTTTATAAATCTTGCCGGACGACCATTGACGGATAAATTTACCAACGTCAAATCGGTAAAAGTCGTTTATGATTATTCTGCCAAAAAACTTTACTTTTTCAACAGTATTAAGTACAAATACCACCACGATTTCTGCGAGCAGCAGCTGGGTTTTTCAAAAGATCTCGGCAATTTCAACGATGTAAGCTATAATGCAACCAGCGACCGGGCTTTTCTCCTGGGAAATCTCAATTACATAGACAAGTCGGATGACTGGGTTCTGGAGCTTGCCGCTTCTGATCAGATGAATGCAAAACTGATCGAGTTTTTCTTTAATCAGGTGAAAAAAAATGTGTTCTTCGCTTCTAAAATCAAATTCTATCTCAGTACGCCCAGGCTGATTACGCTGAATCAGAAACAGCCGTTGAAAGTTGTAACGGTCTATTCGGATTTTATCTTTCAGAATCTTACCGAGCAGTCTGTGGAAAAGGGTAGTGCTGTTGGGATTCTGAAGAAATATGATCTTAAAACAAACCCTGCATTTTATCCTAAAGAAAACGAAATCATTGTCATCAATGCCACGCCGGAGATCATTCCGAATGTCAAAGCGATTATTGTAACCGAGTTTCAGACGCCTCTGAGCCACCTGGTTTTATTGGCAAAGAACAGAAATATACCGCTGTATGTAGATACAGAAGTTTTTGAAAAACCGAAGATTAACAATTTGGTTGATAAAAAAGTGGAGCTGATTGTGACTGATGACCATTATAAAATCGCATTGACCGCCAAGCCAATTAAAATAACGAAAGCAAAACCCAGGATTACGCTCATCAAAAATCTTGAGGGCAAAGATTTCATTGATTTAGATAAAACTTTACCTTCAAATCCTCAGAATATCATCGGTTCAAAAGCGACCAATCTCGGGCTTTTAAAATTGGTAGAGAAAGAGGTGAAGGCATTCAAAACACCCGAATTTGCCTACGCTATTCCTTTTTATTATTATGATGAGCATCTCAGAATCAATCACTTGGATCAGGAAATTAATGAGATTCTTGCATTGCCAAAAGATTCTATTAAAATGATAGATGCACGGCTTAAATCTTTAAGAAAAAGCATTAAAAAATCGAAAGTTGATCCCGAACTGATAGCTTTGGTAACTAATACTCTGAGCAGGCAAACTCAGTTCAGAAATTTCAAATTCCGGTCGTCTACCAATGCGGAAGATCTGCCAGGCTTCAATGGTGCAGGCCTGTACGACTCCAAATCTGCTGTTCTGGGAGATTCTGTCAAAACTGTTGAAAGTGCAATTCTGGATGTCTGGGCAAGTTTCTGGAACGAAAGAGCCTTCCACGAGCGTGAGATTTTCAATATCGATCATCTGTCCTGCGCGATGGGAATCCTCGTCCACCGCTCATTTCCGGATGAAGTGGCCAATGGCGTTCTGATTACGAAAAATATATACCGAAAAGAATACCAAGGCATTACCGTGAACGTCCAAAAAGGCGAGGAGTCTGTTGTAAAACCGGATCCCGGCGTGACCTGTGATGAGTTTTACTGTCACAATTTTAATTACCTGGACCCGAAAATAAGCGTTGATTACCGTTCTACGTCCAGCCTCAATGATAAAAAACCTGTTCTGAAAACCTCTGAAATAGAAACCTTATTTAAAATTTCTCCCAAAATTGAAGGTAAAATGTACACACTCTGGAAGAAGTATAAGATTGCCAGCAAGCCAATGCCTTTGGATATCGAATTTAAAATAGTGGGTGAAAACCGGACGCTTTATATTAAGCAGGCGAGGGCTTATATGGATTAATAGGAAACCTTGATGATGACGATGTTTTCTATCAGATTGATACTCTTGATCTGATAACTGAATGTTTTGAACTGAATTCTTTCTGACAGGAATAATTTTTTATCCGTCTCGCTTAGGGCCATAAAGTCTGTGGAAACGATGATTTCTATAACATTTTTTTCGGAGGATGAAGGTGTTTTTTTCTCCAGAAAATTGAGAAATATATAGCACAGGACAATTACGAGATTGATGCCTAATAGAAACTCCAGATGATCTATCGGCAGCAGAATATCAAGCATAGAAAGCGTGATGGATACAAACAAAAAGATGACCGTCTGAATAGAAAAACTTTCTGTCCGGAAACGCAAAATTGAAAACACGGCAAAAAGTCCAAATCCGATCCCGACACTCATCTCGATCTGCTTGAAAATAAGGCACATAAAGAATGTACAGATGCTTACCAGGCTGAAAAGCGGATGCAGCCTGATTCTCCGGTTTCTGTTGGTGAAATAATAAATAGCGAAAATCGAAATGCATAGAATTGCAAAACGCTGAATGATCTCTTGTGTTTCCAAGCTAATAATTTCTTTAAAGATAAAATTTTTATTGATAAATTTGAATAAAACGAAACAGGCTATGAACCGAATTATTCTCTATCTCCTTATTTGCATTGTGTTTTTCTCCTGTCAGCAAACAGAAAAAAAAGCTGTGCAGACAACTGTCCAGGACAGCATAATTACAAAGATCGACAGCGTTTCGCCGCAGAAAATCAATCTTGACAGTTTCCATATTTTTGATCTTTATCCAATGGAAGATGGAGATGAGGATAGGATATTTATTTCGTTATCAGATATCTATAAAGATTCTGTAACTGTTCCGCCAGAAATTATTGCCAATCAGAAAAACCTCTCATTCGACCAGTTGAAGCACATAGAATTGCCACCGCAGTATAGAAAAAAATTGTTGAACGGGACAAATCTGTCCGAAAATGATTCACTTTATTTGTTTAATTACAAAGACAATCGTCTGGAAAGATTTCCGATAAAGGATCTCAAAGCAGTTGCCAATCTCAATCTCTACACCAGCGAGGGTGAACTTGTGCAGGACTATTACTATATGATTGGTTTTGAGCTAAATGGCATTTTTGACCGACAGAAATCGACAGAGATGAGCAACTTTTCAATGGCTTATTTCGGAAAAGAAAATCCCTTTGCAGGACAAAAACTGCAACCTGTAAAATGGCAGCAGGCTTCATTAGAAGAATTTCCCCTCAAAGTAAAACCGTCAAATCTAAAACCCGGGAAAACATACAAATTCAGCAGTGGACACCTCAAATGTTACCTGATGGACTTTATCCTGGGAACAGAAATAACAGAACGCAGACTGGTAACAACAGAAAATGGGAAAGTTACTTTCGAAAAAACTTATACTCTAGGTGAAGGCTCCGGATTTTATCCACTCAATTTCGTTGAGCGTGATGAGTACAATCAAAACCAGTGGTTTGGTCCGCTTTTTAAAGATAAACCACCGGTTATTTTTGGTTTCGTTTCTGAGTCTTTCGGTTGCACAGCCATTACATTTTTAGACCAGTCGTATCCCGATCTTTACAGAGATTGCGACAACAGGCATTAAAAATCTCTGCAAAACAAGCATTTAAATTTCTGAGAGTTTTTAGATATACATACAGCGCGAAAGTCTACTTTTTAAAGAAATCCATCAGATCCATATAATTTTTTTGATTGACGCCGTGGCCGGCCATATATTCTCGGAAAGAAAAATAAGCACTGAGGTCATACAGTAATTCAGCGCCTTTTTTTGCCCATTCAATCGGGATAGCGGCATCATCTGTTCCGTGCGAAATAAAGAATCTCAGGTGCTCCAGTTTCTTTTTGTCCTTCACCATATTTTTCATTATCCTTTCTTCCGGGAAAGTACTGAGGCAAGCCACTTTGGAGAACAATTCCGGATGCTGCAAAGCTAATGAATACACGATAATTCCACCTTGGCTGAAGCCGCAAAGGTGTGTTTTGTTGTTCGTCAAACCATAATAGTTGGAGACTTTCATAATGTTTTCCAGAACCTGCTGCACAGCTTCCTCAGCCTGTGGTACATCCAGAAAGTTTTCGGCACTCATAAAATCGATGTCAAACCAGGCATAGCCACCGTTATTGGATAGTCTCGGCGCCCTGAAACTTACGATGAGCCAGTCTTCCGGTAAAGTTGGGATGAAATTAAAAAGATCCTGCTCATTACTACCGTAGCCGTGAATCAGGAACAGAATTGTCGTCTCCGGCGTTATATTTTGAGGTTCTCGTACGAGATATTGTAAATCCATAAAACAAAGATAGCTAATCTCTCAAATAGTTTAAAATTTTTGAGAATCATCAGCAATAAATCTCAGGATCCAACTGAGCGGTTTTGTACTGATTTTTTGTTTTTCTTATTCTTCTTTTTTTTCTGTTTTAAGATTTTTTTCTCAACAATGTACCGCATAAGTCCAAACAGGCATAGGATAAGGAAAATGCCTAAACCTGAAAATAAGATAGCCATATTCCTGCTTGTGTACTTTTTCCCCATTATAAAATAATCATAGCCAACGCCGAGAAACAGATAAATGAGGACAATAAATGCAACTGGAAAAATCACAAAACCAAAGACGGTGAGAACGAAATTTCCAGTGCTTTCCAGAGATTGGGTCTTCGCGTAATTGTAAAAAATGTAGTAGAAAATAATAAGGAACGAAAGTGAAATAATGTTCACCACAAAGGTGAAATTCTTAATTGGCGTTATCATCCGCGGATGGTCTTTCCGGATGATGATTTCAACTTTGCTGCCCACAGGTTCGATGTTGTTTTTGCTGAAGGAAACATCGCCAAAACTGTTTTTGACAGCGCCTTTTTCATCTTTATATTCCAAAAGCGGTTTGTAGAAAGTATTTTTGCTCGTCCGCCTGCTGCTAGATCTGTAGCGTCTGGTACTGGATTCGCTCACAAATTCTTTATAGCTGATGATGGTCGCAGTCGTCTTTTCTGCACTGAAATTGTCCTGAACTGTGGTGATTGACAACTGTAAAATCCCAAAAAAGAGCAATGCGACATAATAAGCTGCAAATCCGCCAATGACTGAGCCAATAATTCTGTAGATAAGCCTTAAATGGGAAGAATTGTAGAGCCAGGTTCCCACGATAAAGAGTGCCAGAAGTATTGAAATAATCCTTAGTATCAGATCATCGGTGGTATGAAAAGAGATAGAAAAAGCTTGCATAGTTTGGTTTCAAACTAAGATAAACAATATTTTCGGGTAGTGGATATAATTTTTTCCAAAAAAAAACCACTGTAGTAGTGGTTTAAATATTGGTATTTTAATAAAAATGGATTGTTAAACTGCCTTCACAATGAAATAGTTCTTTTTTCCTTTTTGTATGACTAAGAATTTTCCATCAATCAAGTCATTTTCAGAAACCGAGTAGTCTTCGCCAACCTTGGTTTTATTAATGGAAATTGAATTTCCTGCAAGTTCTCTTTTAGCTTCACCCTTAGATTTTAGGAAACCTGTTTTTTCTGAGATCAAATCGATAATATTGGTTCCGATAGTTTCTGCTTTTGATAATTCTTTCTGAGGAACACCGTCAAAAATCTGAAGGAACAATTCTTCATCCAGACTTACAAGATCTTCTGCGGTTGACTGTCCGAAAAGGATGTTGGAAGCTTTCACAGCTCTGTCGAATTCTTCCTTTCCGTGCACCCAGATGGTCACTTCTTCAGCTAATTTCTTTTGGAGTTTTCTGTCGTGAGCAGCATTTTGATGTTCTTCTATTAAAGCATCAATTTCGTTTTTCGGAAGAAATGTATAGAATTTAATAAATCTTTCAGCATCTGTATCAGTCGCATTTAGCCAGAATTGGTAGAATTTGTAAGGCGAAGTTTTCTTGGCATCCAACCAGTAATTCTCGCCACTTTCCGACTTCCCGAATTTGGATCCGTCCGCTTTAGTAATTAACGGAACTGTCAATGCGTAAGCTTCTCCGCGCGCTTTTCTTCTGATCAATTCTGTTCCTGTGGTGATGTTTCCCCATTGGTCAGAACCTCCCATTTGAAGTTTAACGCCTTCGTTTTGGTAAAGATGAAGGTAGTCGTAGCCTTGCAAAAGCTGATAAGTGAATTCTGTGAAGCTCATTCCATCCACGCCGGAATCTCCGGAGAAGCGTTTTTTCACAGAGTCCTTTGCCATCATATAGTTCACCGTGATGTGCTTTCCGATATTCTTGGCAAAGTCCAGGAAGGTAAAATCCTTCATCCAGTCGTAATTGTTGACCAGGATAGCTCTGTTGTTTCCATCGCCGTCAAATTCCAGAAATCTGGACAACTGATTTTTAAGACAGTCTACATAGTGGAGTAGGGTTTCCTCGCTCAAAAGATTTCTCTCAGCAGATTTCCCCGACGGATCGCCAATCATCCCTGTTGCGCCGCCTACCAGAGCAATTGGCTGATGACCGTGTTGTTGGAAATGCGCCAGAATCTTGATCTGAATCAGACTTCCGATATGCAAAGAATCTGCAGTGGGATCAAATCCTATATAGGCTTTCGTCATTTCCTTATCCAGTTGATCCTCTGTACCGGGCGTCATATCAGAAAAAAGTCCGCGCCATTTCAGTTCTTCTATAAATGCATTCATTGTCTTAAAAAATTTCGTGCAAAGATAAGAATTACAACTTGTAATTTATTTACGCCAGCCGGATTTATCAGTTTCAGATTTTATTAATTGCACTATCCATAACAATAATTGTTTATTTAAACAAATAAACTGATAATTATCATTGTTATGTTGATTTAATGTTTGATTAATTGTCTTTTTGATGATTTTTAATATGTTTGTTACGAACAAAATGAGAAATAAATTTATTTCAATATAATGATAACCAAAATTTTGAACAGGAATGCCCTTTTTCTGATGGCATTTCTTTCCGGCTGTTTTCTACGCAGCCAGATCAGACCAACCACAATTTACGGAGATTACAATGGCTATTGGATATCTCAGAACAACACCGCGAGTTTCGTCACCACGCAGGACACCAACAACCTGATCGGTTTCAATGTAGGCGGCGTCAACTATTCTACGGGAGTGAACAATGCGGCGCTTACGGCCAATGGCATTGGTTTTACCAATGAGAATTACAAGGCTTTTCCGACCTCTTTTAATACCGTAACTACATCTACCAACTTCCTGATCGGAATCCCAAGATATGTCAATGGTGTTTTGCAGAATCAGACCAACAGACCTTCATTAAGCTGTGATGCATCCCTGGGTTATTACCTTCGTGATGGGATCAACGGTCTGGATCTCAGTACCGCCGTTTTCAATATTCCGACTCAGAATCTGACCTTCTTTGTAAACGTGCTTGCAGACATCAATCCTACGTGTATAGACGACAATACCCCAGATATCATCGTGACCCAGGTGGGTGCGCCGAGTACCAATTTTGATGTTTTCAAGTTTACAGACATCAACGGAAATACCGTGGGCGTGCAGAAAGATGTTAACTTTTCTACCGTTGCGCCTTCCGGTACTGCACTCTGGAGTTTTTATTTTGCTGGGACCTGCCCGCATAACTACAATACAGGAGCCGGCTTTTCCGGGACAACAAGAGATGTCCGTGTGCTGACTTTCAAACTGAGCGATTTTGGAATTACGCTTTCCAATTACACGACTGCCCAAAAATTTGTCCAAGTATTGTCGGGAGATAGCGATGTTGCTTTTTCTGCCTACAGTACCAATTCTATGTCTATGTACTGCCTGGAAAATGCTGTGACATCCGGAACTGCGCTGGATACAAAAGCCGGAATATCTTCCATAGCAAGAGCCGGAGCCAACGCAGACAACTGGCCGATGGTGCGTAAAGGTGGTTTTCTGGCACTGGAGTCTAATAAAAAACCATTTGTGATTACCAGAAGTACAACGGCAAACCTTGCCAATATTACCAATCCTGTAGAAGGAATGATGGTGTATGATACCACGGAAAACTGTTTAAAAATCTATGTGAATTCAGCTACCGGCTGGAAATGTTTCAATAAAAAAACCTGTCCGTAATGAAGAAGATCTTTTTAATTTTTGCCGCCCTTGTGATGCAGTCCGGTCTTTCGGGGCAAGTTATTTTTGGTGATGCGGTGGGAACTGCCGCAGACAAAACATCGGTCCTGATGGAGTTTTCAGCTTCCGGCGACAGAGGTCTTATCTTACCGTATGTTACCGATAAGTCAGCCATCACGACGCCCGGCAGTATCATTTTCGATGCCAGTACGCCTACAGCAGCGAAGGCTAAATATTATACAGGAACTGTTTGGGTAGACCTAAATGTGCAGCCAGCCAACGCCTCGTCCTACCTTGCAATACAGCCGCCTGCCAAAGAGAAAGCGAGTGCCAAAATGATCATTGGAGCCAATACCTCGGCGGCTGATGGGATTCTGGTTTTGGAATCCAGTACAAAAGCCATGGTGCTGCCCATTACATCATCTTACCAAAATATCATAAATCCGGCTCCCGGAACAATGGCTCTGCTGAATAACGGCGGGCTGAAGGTTTTGGCCGTTTACAATGGCGAGCAATGGAGTTTCTGGAATTTTTAGAGATTATGGAAGTCGGCGTTTGAAACTAATATTATCAATCAGATCTTTATGGGTCTGATTTTTTTAATTAAAACTCGATTTTAAGAGTCTGGAAATGTGAATTGACGGACAAACGCTAGCCCTGATGTTCTATGTTAATTTGCAAATTATTCAGGTTAAAATTTTAAAGTTTTTCTGATAATCCTGTTGATAT
>JAZBLF010000014.1:0-70175 GCA_037033105.1 Bacteroidota bacterium | reverse complement strand
TATCAACAGGATTATCAGAAAAACTTTAAAATTTTAACCTGAATAATTTGCAAATTAACATAGAACATCGGGGCTATAAATTACAACAACCTCAGAGCATTGTCTCTGAGGTTTTTTTGTTTGTCTCATTAACACAAAATCTTAGTCTAAATTCTAAAATCCAACCTCTAACTTCTATTCAAATTTTAAATTATTAAATTTGCCTTATGTCCGCTTTAGAACAGTTCGGCGTCGAGATTTTACGCAACATAATATTTTCGACAGAATCTCCGCCAGCAAACCTTTCCGCCCCGATAATCCTGCTTTTATATTTATCAAAAGCGGTTCTATAAAGCTGCGGCAGCATTTCAGCGACCTCGAGCTGTCTGCCAATATGTTTATGGTGACAGATCCGCAGACCGTGTACGAACTGATCTCGGTGAGCGACGATTTCCAGTCGAGAATGGTTTCTTATAAAAGAGAATTCATTTCAGCTTTATCTCTCAAATTCAATCGGTTGATAACATACCGTTATTTCCGGCAGCAGATGAATGTCGGCGTTCCTTTCAATCAGGATGATATGGATGTAGTCTGGAAAAGTGTCAATTTCCTGAAATATATTCTCGATTCACAGACAGAAATGATTTACAAAAAGGAAATGGTAGAACATCTGTTCTCTGTTTTCTGCTATCAAATGGCTGGAATCATTGGCAGTGAGGACAATACGGCGATGAATCAAATGTCTAGACAGGAGGAAATTGTTTTCGTTTTTCTCAATGATTTGGCTTCTCATCACCATATTGACAGAACGGTAGAATTCTATGCCGGGCGACAGTCGATTACAACCAGACATCTTTCATCGGTCGTGAAAGCGATTACCGGAAAATCAGCAAGTCAGATTATTGCATTGATTGTACTCAATGAGGCAAAGGTTTTATTAAACTCCTCCAAAAAGCCTGTTTCGGAGATTTCTACAATCCTTGGCTTCAGCGATCAATACTCATTTTCCCATTTTTTTAAGAAGCATCTGGAGCTCAGTCCTTCCCAATACCGCCATCAGTTCGATATGTAGAATCTTACATTTGAACATCTTTTTCCCAGTATTAAACATTTGTTTGATATTGCGACTGCTGTAACTTTGCATCTGAAAACAAGGTACAATGACAAAGAATATAAAAACGGCACTATCACTCGTGATGGCTATCTTGCCTGCGCTGTTTTTTTCACAGCAAGTGAAACAGATGACAGCAAATGAAGTGGCCGAACTGGCACTTCAGAACCACTATCAATTAAAAGTTTCTGCGCAGAATATCAATATTGCCAAGCAGCAGACCGATATTACCAGACTACAGAAGCTTCCTACTATAACAGCTTCTACGACTCAGTTTTATTTAGGAAATGTAGTGGCGATAGACAAAGATTTCTCTAACTCAACCACAATTCCGATGCCTCATTACGGCAGCACATACGGCGTACAGGCTACTCAATTGATTTTCAAAGGTGGACTGGTTAATAAGTCGATCGAGCTGGCCGGACTTCGTGAGCAGCTTTCTGAACTGGATTTGGAAAAGAATCAACAGGATGTGAAATTTCTAGTCATATCCAATTATCTCGACGTTTATAAAATAATCAACCAACAGTCGGTTTTTGACAATAATAAAAAGCTGGCTCAGCAACGACTGAAGAATATTACTGATTTTTACAAACAGGGAATGGTCACCAGAAACGAAGTCATCCGCGGTGAACTCGCTATCAAAAACCTCGATCAGGGAATTCTCACACTAGCCAACAACAGAAAAATTCTTAATTATAATTTAAATATCGCTTTGGGTTTACCTGCGGATACGGAAATTATTCCGGTCGAAAATTTAGAGAACAAAGAATCTGGAATCGGGATGGATTATTATTTAAAGCTTGCACACGAAACCAATCCACAATTGAAATCTGCACAAACCAACATTGGTGTGGCCGATAAAAATATCGAAATCATTAAGACCGACAGATTGCCAACGCTCTCAGGTTTTGGCGGGTACAGTTTGCAAAGACCAATTACCACCAGAAATCCTGTTTTGGATATGTATAGCAGCGGATGGCAAGGCGGAATATCATTAAGCTACAACATCGATAATCTGTATAAAACGAAAGAGAAAGTGAAGTTAGGCGAACTGCAGAAAACTCAGGCAAATGATGCGCTGACTTTAACGCAACAAAATATTGATATGAATGTGAATGCGTCTTACGTCAAATATCAGGAAGCAATTCAGCAGGCCGATATTTTAAATGATGCGAAAAGACTGGCTGAGGAAAACTATAAAATCACAGAAGCAAAATACCTCAATCAATTGGCTGTGCAGGCAGAAATGATTGATGCACAAAACCAGAAACTTCAGTCGGAACTGGATTTTGCCAATGCGGAAATCAATGTGTTGTATCAGTATTACAATCTTTTGAAATCTACTGGAACGCTTTAATTATTAAAAACTGAAAATCAAAATAATGAAAAACAAGGAACAAAATACCCAAGATGCTCAGCCAACAGTAAAACCTGCTGTTTCAAGTGCTGAAGCTAAGAAAAAACAAAATAAAAAAAATAAAATCAGAGCCATCATTTCAAATGTAATCGTATTTGCTTTGATAGGTTTCGGATTGTTCTGGCTGATTCGTCAGTACTTCCATATCGGCGACAAAACTTATACGGAAGCTGCTCAGGTGGAGGAGTTTATCAATCCAATCAACACAAGAGTTTCGGCTTATATCAAAGAAATAAAATTCATTGAGCATCAGCAGGTGAAAAAAGGCGACACGTTAGCTATTTTAGATGACCGTGAAATTATTACACAGCTCGGACAGGCGGAAGCGGCTTATCAAAATGCTTTGGCTCAGCGTTCGGCTACTGGTTCTTCAATTAATACCGTTTCAAATAATGTCAGTGTGATGGAGTCTAACATCGCCGGTGCAAAAGCGCGGTTGTGGAATGCTGAACAGAATTTGAACCGATACAAAAATCTGTTAGCTGCAGAAGCGGTTACCAAACAACAGTTTGACCAGATGAAAACGGAGTATGATGCGCAAAAAGCAGTGTATCAGACTCTTATAAATCAAAAACAATCTGCCAACCTTTCTACAACCGAAGTGAGAAGCAAATTGGGAATCAATGATGCCGAAATCAAACGGACAAAAGCGGCGTTGGATATGGCGAAAATCAATCTGTCGTATACGGTGATCACTGCGCCATACGACGGTGTGATGGGCAGAAGAACAATCTCTGAAGGCCAATTAATTCAGCCGGGACAACAGGTCGCCACCATTGTTTTAAACGATCAAAAATGGGTAACCGCTAACTTCCTTGAAAGTCAGATGCCGAACATCAGAATTGGTGAAAAACTAATGATGACCGCAGATGCTTTAGGCGGAGAAAAGTTCGAAGGCGTTGTAACGGCAGTGTCAGCCGCAACAGGTTCCAGATATTCAAGCGTTCCCACGGATAATTCAACCGGTAACTTCATCAAAGTACAGCAGAGAATTCCCGTAAGAATAGAGTTTACAGATGCTAATAAAAAAGAAGATGTCGCAAAACTGAGCGCAGGAATGAATATGAATGTTTCAATTAATAAAAAATTAAAAGATTAAGAAATTAAAGGATTAAAAATTACTAACCTCTAATTTCTAAAATCTAACTTCTATAAATATGTACAACAAAGGTCTTTTCAGCGATTGGGTTCCGAAACCCGTACAGCTCCTGATGATGGTTTTACTGCTTGTCGTAGTAATGCCTTTGGGTGGCGTTTACACCGGGAACATCAGTTTTATGGTGGGCGGAACCGGCGCAATGCAGGAATATTTTCTGTGGGCAAACTATGCTACCACCATCGGGATGGGCGCGTGTATGCCTGTGGTCTTAAGAATGAAAATGCGGTTCAAAGTCCGTGATAAAGTCGTGATCTTGTTGGTGCTTCTGGGTGCGTTAAGTTACATCAACGCCACTACTTTTGAACCAATGATTATCGTGATGGACTCTTTGGTGATTGGCTTTTTAAAAATGATGATTACGATCGAATTATTTTTACCATTAATGGCAATGCTAGGTGGACGAGGCATTTTTTACGGCGTATTCTACACTTTTGTTTTGATATTAAATCAGCTTGCAGCCTATTACGCGGTTGAAGTTTCGGTGCTTTACAACTTTCAGCAGTTCTTTATTTTGGCAGCTGTTCTATGTTTCGTACTGGCGCTTTTGTGCTGGGCTTTGATGCACGACAAATATTTTGCTTTAAAAGTGCCCTTGCATTACATCGATTGGTTCAGCATCATCCTGTTTGTCTCTACTTTTATGTTTTCGGCATATGTTTTTTCTTTCGGGAAGCAGCAGGATTGGCTAAATTCAGATAAGATAATCAACGCAGGCATTGCCGCATTCGTAAGTTTTGCCTTACTGTCCATTCGTCAGATGACTTTGAAAAGACCTTATATTTCCTTTCATATTTTTACGAAAAGCAACGTGCTTCACGGACTGTTTATGCTGCTGTGGCTGGGAATGTTTTTAGGGACGACGTCGATTCAAAATATTTATGCAGTCGGGGTTTTAGGTTATGACCAACTCACGAATGCCAGGCTCAATTTGATGATGACGCCCGGATTATTTTTAGCCGGAGTGATCGCTGTATTTTGGTTTAAAAAAGAACGGCCACTTAAAATGTTCATCTTTTCGGGCTTTGCCGCAATGACGGCTTATGCGATTATAATGTACTTTTCGATGGTGCTCGAATTTAATTATGACAACTGGTATCTGCCTATGTTCCTGAAAGGCTACGGAATGTGTTCGCTCTTCATTTCAGTTTGGTATTACACGTTAGACAAATTGGAACTCAACGAAATGCTGGCCGCTATCGGGTTGGTTTTGGTATGGCGGACTTTTCTAGCAGTAGGATTTTTCTCAGCCCTGTTTTCATGGTTCCAGTATCAGTTTCAGATCGTCAGTTTAGGAGATTTAGCCGTATATATGGATGGGATGACGATCACGCCACAAACTGTTGCAGCCAATATGAAAAGCATCCAGCTCAACGCCATTATCTCCGCCAACAAAAAGATATTCGGCTACGTTATTATCGCTGGTTTTGGCGTGATGCTGTACGTGATCACGCATCATTTTGGAAAACGAACAGCGTATTTAAGAGTCATAAGAATCCTCAACGGAAAATCGGTCATCGCCAGAAGAAGAGCCCGTGAAAGAATAAAATTAGAAGAAGATATCAAAGGTGCGGTTGGTCCTGCACTTTAAAAGAAACCTTGTTTTTAACCGTAAAGTCTCGCTTTGTTTTCAGAGCGGGACTTTACTTTTCTGCCAACTAATAACAAATTTTTTCTAAAAATATAATTGTTTAATCGGTATTAATACGGGTTTAAGATTGTTAATTAATCATATGTTTAACTTTTTTTATGATTAATTGTTAGTTATTTTATAATTATATTGAATTATTAATTACATTTACAAAAAGCAAATACTATGGAAAAAATGATTCACCAGCTTCACAGCGTCTGGGACAGCAACCGTGCGAAAGGCATTTCACAGCCTCGCATTACCTTCGATGATCTTACCAATTCTATCATCAGTACCGGGCCTTTTTCTTTCTACATCATTGATTTTTTTGATATGTCGATGTCCAATATTAGTCCTTCGATTTTTGAACTTCACGGTTTTGATCCTGATAATTTTTCCTTTAACGATGTTTTGGCCGCCATTCATCCGGATGATATAGATTTTGTTGTCCAGGCAGAGGCTTTTCTGACTCGTTTTTTCTCAGAAAAGATAGGCCGGGAAAAATTGTTGACTTATAAAATCAGCTACAGCCACCGTGCAAAATTCAAAAATGGAGAATATGCCTTGGTCAACCATCAGGCACTGATGCTGACGATGGATAACAATTTCGGCTACGGTAAATCACTGAATATCCATACCCGGATAGACCACCTCAGCAGCCATAATACGTATAAAATTTCACTGATTGGTCTCAATGGAGAGCCTTCCTATATGAACATCAGTCTGGATAATGACGGTAAAGACAAAATCATGTTTTCCAAAAGAGAGATAGACATTATAAAGCTGATAAGCGATGGCCACAGCAATGACGAAATTGGTGAAAAATTGTTCATCAGTCCGCTGACTGTCAAAAAGCACAGGAGTAATATCCTGGAGAAAGCAGAATGCAGGAACACCGCTCATCTGATCAAAAACTGTATGCAGCAGGGTATATTCTAATTTCAGTTCATTTTTCGACTTCAAAAAATACTCCTTTTGGGGTATTTTTTTTTGTTTCACATCAGCTTAATTTTGTTTTTAAATAAAATACCGCCTATGAAAAATTTGTTTAAAATCCTCAAAATGTTGATGTTACTCGGCATTGTCGGGCTGCATTCCTGCGAGGAAGACCGCGAAGATGATTATGAGGATGAAGAAGAAACTACTACAACTGCTGCTTCGCCCTATGGCAGCTGGAAGAGAGGCGACGGCATTACGGCCTACGTCAAGTTTGAAAATACAAAAGCATTTTCTTGTGACAATACCGGCAAAATTACGGAAGGTACTTTCAGCTCATCAGAACCTTCTATGACCTACAATATTCAGGGGAATATTATCAAGTTTCCACTCAAATTTTATAACGACGGTTCTATGCTCGTGGGCGTGCCCAATCAGGCCATTAACACCAACAATGCAACGATGTATTACAAATCTGACAAATTTTGTGATGCAGGCGGTGGCGGCGGCGGAAATGGCCAGGGAAAAGCCACTTTCTGGACACAGAAGGATCATGTCTGCGGTACTATTACCGTTTCTGTAGCAGGCAGTTCAGGCTCGGTTTCCCAGTTTTATAGTGCAACGCCTGAATGTGGTGCTACCGGCTGTGCTAATTTTACCCTTCCTGCAGGCAATCATACTTTCACTGCAAAATGTGGAAGTTACTCGTGGAGTGGTACGGTAACTGTGACGGAGAATGGCTGTTTCAGAATGCAACTCAATTAAATTTAAACAATTCTTAATAATTAAACTATGAAAAAAATTGCTATCCTTTCATTCCTCATTATTTCTGCCGCAGCAAACTGTCAGAAAACAACCATTTCTGCGTCCGAGGACGACGCCCGAATAGTCGTCAACGGGCAACTGGTGGGGACCGGCAGCTATGTTTTGAAAACCGACAAAAACGAGTGCTACAATGTAAAAATCCAAAAAGTGAGCTTTCTCAAATATGAAGCAACCGTTTGTGGTAAAAAAGCAGGTCCGGAACCACCGAAAACTTTGTTTTTTGATATGAAAAAGGACGATTCCGAAGAGGCTTCTGTAAAAACAGATCAGGCAAATATCGACTTTGAAATTGAGGTTAATAAAAACCTTTCACCCACAGAAGCCTGGAAACTGACAACGCAGATTGTTACAGATTATTTTGATGCAATAGAAGTCAGCGACAAGGAGACTTCGTATCTCAGAACGGCGTGGAGTGTGCAGTCCTTCTCCCAGAATACCATCCGGACAAGGCTGATTATAAAGTTGTCAAAATCTTCGCCACTCACCTTCAAAGTTAAGCTGAACAGCGAGTTTTCCGGTTCCAGCGGTTCCAGTGTGAAAGCCGATGAGCAGTTCCACGAATGGGACAGAATTCTGAGAAAATATAAAAATGTAATCTCGGATTTTTCAACCCGTTTGTCTGCCAAATAAGGCTGGCGTTACCTTTAACATTCTTTCAAATCAAAAAAAAATCGCTGAAGTTTGTGCTTCAGCGATTTTGTTTTTTTTAACCGATTTCGATGCCGTTGTCAACAGGCTCGTCAGGCGTTACAAAAGATAGTTTTCCGTCCGGTTTTGTAGTCAGCAGAAACATTCCCTGCGATTCTATTCCACGGATTTTTCTTGGCGCAAGATTGAGCAGGATCATCACCTGTTTTCCAATCAGTTCTTCCGGAGAAAAACTTTCTGCCACGCCGGAAACGACAGTTCTGACATCAACACCAGTATCTACGGTGAATTTTAAAAGTTTGTCTGCTTTCTCCACTTTTTCTGCAGTGAGAATGGTTGCACTTCTAAGATCGATTTTGGAAAAGTCATCAAACTGTATTTCGTCTTTCATAGGATTGGCATTAGGATTTGTTTTCTTGTTGGATTGTTTTGTGTTTTCCAGTTTATGAATTTGAAACTCTATCGTCTCATCTTCTATTTTTGAGAAAAGAAGAGAAGCTTCATTGATTTGATGTCCGGTTTCGATCAAAATATTTTTAGTCTCGATATCCTGCCAGGATAATTGGTCCACATTGAACATTTTCAGCAATTTTTCTGAACTGAAAGGCATAAACGGTTCTGATAACTGTGCCAACGCAACCGCAATCTGAGCACCGATGAATAAAGAATGCGCTGCTTTTTCAGGATGATCTTTGATGGTTTTCCACGGTTCTTCAATCTGCAGATATTGGTTTCCGAATCTCGCCAGATTCATAAGTGCCGTCAAAGAGTTTCTAAATTCAAAATTCTCTAAAAAGGTCCCAATTTCCAGTGCAGATTTTTTGATCTCAAGGAGTTCCTCAGCATCAGCATTGCCGGCAGGCACTACACCATCATAATATTTATGGATCAGTACTGCCACTCTGTTGATAAAGTTGCCAAAGATCCCTACCAGTTCAGAATTATTTTTGGTTTGAAAGTCCTTCCATGTAAAATTATTATCCTTAGTTTCTGGAGCAGAAGATAGCAGAGCATAGCGTAAAACGTCCTGTTGTCCTGGGAATTCTTCTACATATTCGTGCGCCCAGACGGCCCAGTTTCTTGAGGTGGATATTTTTTCGTTTTCCAGATTTAGGAATTCAAAAGCCGGAACGTTGGTCGGCATAATGTAATCGCCGTGCGCCTTCATCATCGCCGGAAATATGATGCAATGGAACACAATATTATCCTTTCCGATGAAATGGATAAGGTCTGAATTGTCATTCTGCCAATAGTCTTTCCAGTTTTTACCTGTCTTTGCTGCCCATTCCTGCGTGAACGAGATATAGCCTATCGGCGCATCAAACCAAACGTAGAGTACTTTTCCTTCTGCATTGGGCAAAGGAACAGGCACACCCCAGTTGAGGTCGCGCGTCATTGCTCTTGGTTTCAGGCCGTCATTCAGCCAGGATTTTACCTGTCCGTAGACGTTGGTTTTCCAGTCGTCTTTATGGCCTTCGATAATCCATTGGTTTAGAAAATCTTCATAATCGTTGAGCGGGAGATACCAGTTCTTAGTTTCTTTCAGAATTGGAACATTGCCGCTGAGCATAGATTTTGGATTGATCAGTTCTGACGGCGAAAGGGTAGAACCGCATCTTTCGCACTGATCGCCATATGCATTTTCGTTGCCGCAGTTTGGGCAGGTTCCCACGATATATCTGTCTGCCAGAAACTCGTTGGCCTGCTCGTCAAAATACTGCTCGGAAATCTCCTCCGTAAATTTGTCCTTATTATAAAGTGTTTTGAAAAAATCCTGGCTTACGTCATAATGTTTCGGAGAAGTGGTTCTGGAGTATTCATCGAAAGAGATACCCAGATCTGCAAAAGACTGCTTGATGATCCCGTGGTATTTATCTACGATATCCTGCGGCGTGACACCTTCTTTTTTGGCGCGGATGGTGATCGGAATCCCATGCTCATCGCTGCCACAAATAAAAGCAACATCTTTTCCAAGTCTTCTCTGGAATCTGGCGTAGACATCCGCCGGAATGTAAACACCCGCCAAATGGCCTATATGAACCGGTCCGTTGGCATAAGGCAAAGCGGCGGTGATCAATTTTCTGTCTGACATTATAATCTGAAATTAGAGATGCAAAAATACAACATTCTGATTAAAAACGGATGTTGAGCATTGATTATTAATTTGATTGATAATAGTTGGAAGCGTTCCAAATTCGATAATGAAAGTTTTAACATTTATTGATTTTAATTTCATTTTTCATTAATATAGGATTAATATTGGTTAATTTAGGAGAAGAAAACGTTAAACAAACGTTTAAAAAAATGTTAAAATTTCACATTTACCAAAAAAGTGTTAAATAGTTCAAAGTGTTGATTTTTAATATTTTGTATGCTTATTAGATTCTCTTTTATTTAAATTTTCGGCGATATCTCATTAATTTTAAAAGTATTTTAACAGATTAGTGTTTTTTTTATAAATTGCGAAACAGGATCTGAAGTGATTCTGAAACAAATTTGAAAATAATATAAACCTTAAAAATTTATTTTTTGTGAGAAACTATAATGTACTAAAAATTGCTCCTGCGTTCTTACTGCTTGGATCAATGCTACATGCACAACAAACCACAGATACGGTGAAAAAAGAAGCCGAGATCGAGCAGGTTGTGCTGATTGGTTATGGTAAGCAGAAGAAGTCTGATCTTACAGGATCTATCACCTCTGTTACATCGAAGGATTTTAACCAAGGTGCAATTGTATCAGCTGATCAATTGATTCAAGGTAAAGCGCCAGGTGTTAGAATTACCAGTGATGGTGGTTCTCCGGATTCGAATCCAAATATCAGGATCAGAGGTGGTGCATCTTTAGGTGCTTCTAATAACCCGTTACTGGTTATTGACGGTGTTCCCCTAGATACTAATAATTCTGCAGGAAATGGAAATCCTCTTAATTTAATTAATCCGAATGACATAGAGTCTTTCTCGATTTTGAAAGATGCTTCTGCAACAGCTATTTATGGTAACAGAGCTTCCAACGGGGTGATTATTATCACCACTAAAAGAGGTGGTGGAAAACTGAAAATCAGTTTGAACACCAATGTTTCCGTCGGTACAGTGGCGAGAAAAATTGATGTTATGAATGGCAGTGAGTTTGCCAGCTACATCAACCAGTATTTTCCTCAATATAATTATAGAATAGGTGTAGGAGGAAGAATTGATGATCCTCTTACTACAGATATTAATGAATCATTAATACCGGGGAAAATTTACGATACAGATTGGCAAAACGCAGTTTACAGAACTTCAGTATCTTCTGATAACAACTTGAGTTTATCTGGTAGTCTTTTTAATAAAGTCCCGACAAGATTATCGTTAGGATATAATAGAACAGAAGGCGTAGTAAGAACTAGTGATTATGAAAGATATTCTGTAGGGCTTAATTTGTCACCTACATTTTTTGATAAGCATTTGAAAATTGATATTAATTTGAAAGGTCTTTTTTCCAATTTCAATGCTGTTGATACTGGTGGGGCAATAGGTGGAGCCGTCAACATGGATCCAACAAAACCAATTTATCTTAATCAAACAAACTTAACTGGCGATCCTTACTCTAGATTTGCCGGATATTATCAAAATGTGGCTCTAGTAGGAAGTCAATATCAAATCAATGGCCAGACAAATCCTCTTGCCGTTTTGATGCAGAGAAATGCGCCTCAAAAGATCAAGAAATTTTTAGGTAATACTGAATTTAATTATAAATTTCATTTTTTACCGGAATTAAGGGCTGTAGTTAATTTAGGTATAGAAGCCTCGGAATCTGATTTGGAAACTTCATTTACAGAGAACGCTTTGGCTACTTACAGAAATCCTACGGGAACTTCTGCTCCAAATGATTTTGTATTCAGTCCTGGTGTTGATTATGCAGAAAAGCAGACAATCGTAAATCAAACATTAGACTCATATTTGGTCTACGAAAAAAATTACAGTGGTTTTCTTTCTCATTTTTTGATTCAAGGCGGTTACTCTTACCAGAATTTTAAGAATGATGGACACAAAGATAATTATCAATACGACAATACAACAGGTCTAAGAATACCTTTGCTGGGAAGCAGCTTGAATCCTAATAACAGATATTTTAACTCATTAAATCTACAATCGTATTTTGGACGAACAAATATTGATTTTTTTGATAAATATTTGTTTACTGTTACTTTCAGAGCAGATGCTTCTTCACTATTTCAAAAGGATCAAAGATGGGGTTATTTTCCTTCAGTTGGATTTGCGTGGAAAGCTAATAAAGACTTCTTTGCAGAATCTGGAAATGTCAGAGACTTAAAATTAAGATTGGGCTGGGGTAAAACTGGTAATGCCAGTATCACAAATAGCGTCGGATTTTATCCTTCCAGTGCATTATTTTCTATTGGAGCTACCAATGCACAATATTTCCCGGGGCAAACAACTTACAGCGCATTGCCTTTCAATCCAAATGTAACATGGGAAACTACGGAAACAGTTAATGGTGGAATTGACTTTGCCTTTTTCAGACAAGATAGAATCAGTGGAAGCATAGATGTTTATCAAAGAAAAACTAAAGATCTTCTAGCTGTTGTTCCGTTACCTCCAGGACAAGGTTTGACTTCCAACTTCATCGATAATATCGGATCTCTCGACAATAAGGGTATTGAGATGAATTTGAACGTCATTCCAATTAAAAATGATGATTTGACTTTTAATTTATTTGGAAACTTTGCTTATAATAAAGCGAAAATTACAGACCTGGAAAATGTATCAACAATCGTAGATAGTGGAAGCACATTGCCCGTTGGGACTGGTGTTAACTTAGCTTATAATACTGTAGGCCAAGCGCCATATTCCGCTTGGGTATTCCAACAAATATATGATTCTAACAACAGGCCAATTGCAGACGTTTACGTAGATAGAAATGGTGATGGGATAATTAATAATTCCGACAGATATTACAAACAAATAAGACCAAACTGGACTTATGGATTTGGAACCAGTCTTAATTACAAAAATTGGGATTTTTCAGCAGCGTTTAGAGGACAGATTGGCGGCGAAGTTTATAATACGAGAAAAATTGCACAAGGTTATATTAACGTCGCTGTTCCTCAGAATTCACTTAATCTGAATAATGTTTTAGCCTCCACTGCTTACTCTACAATTACACAATTGACAGATAATACTTACTATTCTGATTATTTCTTAGAGGATGCAACATTCTTGAAGCTTGATAACGTTACAGTAGGTTATTTAATCAAAAATATGTTTAACAACACAAATGTGAGAGTATACGGTTCAGTAAATAATCTTTACACTTGGACTAATTACACAGGTCAGGATCCTGAAAACTTCAATGGTATTGACAACAATTTCTATCCAAGACCACGAACTTATACACTCGGTTTTAACTTTAATTTCTAATTAAAAATGAAAAATTTTAAATTCAAAATAATATCGGCGTTTGCGTTACTTCTTGTAGTCTCAAATTCCTGTACAAGCGACTTGGATACAGAACCCAAAGTTGATTTGTCATTACAAAACCTCCTGGCAGCAGATCCTAATGCTGTAGAAGGCTTACTTTCAAGATTATATGCAAGTTTTGCACTGTCAAGTGTAAAAGGCCCTGGTGATTCTGATTTAGGATCTACTGATAATGCAGGAGAATCGCCCTTCATCAGAGGATTGGTAAACCTTCAGGATTTTACCGCGGATGATATGAAAAACAGATGGGGAGATAATGGTCTAGACCAATTGACAACTACTGTAAATTGGACATCTAATAACAAGTTTTTTGGATATGTGTATAACAGAATCTATTACACAGTTCCTCAAGCTACCAATTTGATATTGATCATGAAAAGTGATAACATCAATTATGCAAATAAAGAGCAAGTAATTAGTGAACTTAGGTTTTTAAGATCTTTATCTTATTATTACCTGATTGACTTTTTTGGAAAGGGATCTTTGGTTACAGATGAAAACTTTAACTCAACCGCACCTCTTCCAGAATCTTCACGAAAGCAACTTTTCGAATATGTAGAAAGTGAGCTTCTAGCAATAGAATCAACTCTTCCTGCTACCAATTCTTATGGTCGTGCAAATAAATCTTGCGCGAGAATGTTGCTTGCTAAATTGTATCTTAATGCTGAGGTTTATACAGGCACTGCTCGTTACAATGATGCTGCAACTTATGTAAATAAAATAATTACGGAAGGTGGATATCAGTTAGAACCAAACTTTAGAAAAAATTTCTCAGCTGATAACAATACATCAAAAGAGATCATCTTCCCATTAATTGGAGATGCACTATCTAGCCAAAGTTTTGGTAATGTAACTTATATAATCAATGGAAATCTAAGTACAGATACGATGGTGCCTGCTACTTTTGGAGCAGTAGAAGGTTGGGCTGGACATAGAGCAACTAAATCTTGGTACGGTAAATTTGGAAGTAGTGCTACTGACCTTCAAAATAGTGCAGATGCAAGAGCAAAACTGTTTTGGACGCAGGGGCACAATTGGGAAATGACTGATTATAAAACTTGGACAGACGGCTATCCATCTACTAAATTCTGGAATAAGAATAGCGATGGAACTGGAAGTGCTACAGCCTTTGCGTCAACAGATTTTCCACTATTTAGGTTGGCTGATGCATATTTGATGTACACAGAATGTGCTTTGAGAGGAGCTGCCGGTACTAATGTTGCGCAAGGAGCAACTTATTTGAATCAAGTAAGAGCAAGGTCTGGCGCTGCGCCTTTAACAGTTGTCAATCTTCAAACTGTTTTAGATGAGAGAGCTCGTGAACTTAACATGGAAGGCATGAGAAGACAAGATTTAATAAGATTTGGTCAATTTACAGGATCAACTTATTTGTGGCCTTGGAAAGGTGGTATTCTTGCTGGAACATCAATACCTAGTTTTTATAATGTATTTCCAATTCCAACAACAGCATTACAAGCTAATCCAAATTTGAAACAAAATACAGGATATTAATTTATAATACATAAAATAATGAAAAATATTAAAATAAAACATATTTCTCTTTGGCTTGTCATGTTATTGGCAATCATTGGATGCGAAGACAGAGAAATTATAAATATTGATGACCAGACAAGCCCAGTTGCGATGGGTCTATCTGCTCAAAATTTGATATTAGATTCTAATTTTCCTGCAAATCCGGCATTGACAATTACTTGGAAATCTGCGGCTTATACGGTTCCAGTAGAGGTGAGATACGATGTGGAAATCAGTTCAAAAGAATCGTTTGCAGACGCTGTAGTTTTGGCAAGTACAACTCAATCACAAACAAATGCATCATTCACAACTAAGCAACTAAATGATGCTGCTAAGAAAATTGGATTGGTGCCTTCTGTAGCACAAAAAATGTATTTTAGAGTGACATCTTATCTTGGTGATAATAATTTACCTCAAGCTTCGAACATCACACCACTAACTATTACACCATATTTGGCGAGACCAATATATAACTATACCGATATTTATCTTATCGGTGATGCTACTATGGGAGGCTGGGATAACCTTGCAACAAATGAAAATTTGCTACCAATGCTTAAAACTGCAAAGGCAGGCGAATATACTTTTACAGGATTATTTAAAGTTGGTGGTTTTAAAATGATTAAAGTGAGAGGATCTTGGGATGCTCAATACGGTTTAGGTACTACCGCAGGACAATTAAGTACAGACGGTGGATCAGGTGATATCAAAATTACCACAGAAGGATATTATAAACTTTCAATTAACACCGTTGATCTTACTTATTCTATTGTTTCAGTTACAAACCCTGTAACAACTTATGCAAATCTTTCAATTATTGGGACTTCTACCGGAGGAACTGATATTCAACTTACCAAATCTACATTCGATCCACATTTTTGGACAATCAAAAAAGTTAGCTTAAAAGAAGGCGTTTTCAAATTCAGAGCAAACAATGCTTGGGATGTAAACTGGGGTACTAACAGCGAATTTTTTGGTGTCGGAGCTAACGGCGGAGCAGATATACCATTGTTGGCAGAATGGACCTATGATATCTATTTTAACGATATATCCGGTAATTATACCTTGATTCCAACGGAATAATTAAAAAAAATATTCTTAATTATTAATTAAAGATTTATGAAAAATATATTTAAATATTTCATCGTTGCCTTAGTCGCAGCTTTCGCTATCACAGCCTGTGATAATGAGGCAGACAGAGACTGGACAACACCAGAAGCCAGTTTCAAACTGTACGACACGTCACTTGGAAGTAATGTACTGTATGAAACTATGAAAAATAACCCATTTACTCTAACTTGGGATAAAACTGGAACATCAGAGTATACCGTTGTGTTTTCGGCAACGGAAGATTTTGCAGCAAAAGCTACCTTAGGCAAAGCAACAAGCAATACTTTCACAACTACTGTTGGCGAGGTAAACACCAAATTGCTTGCAGCAGGATTATCGCCATACGCTTCTTCTACAGTTTTTGTCAGAATTGAAAATGGCTCAGAAGTTTCCAACGCTATCAGCTTTGCTGTAACACCTTATCCCGTAGCAATTCCTGTGATCACAGCGCCTACTGCAGGTAAAGTTTTGGTTCTAAATGGCGCAACGCCGGATGCCAACGCCATTACTTTTACATGGGCAGATTATGCAAGCTATGGGGTAGATGTAAAATATCTGGTTGAAATTGCGAAAAAAGGGTCTACAGTCTATTTTCCGGTAGCCACCGTGACAAACACGAAATCTTATCCAATTACTGTAAAAGACCTGAATACACTGGTGCTTAAGACAGGCGCTCAGGCAGCAGCAGCATCGGACGTAAGCCTACGTGTGACCGCTACTTCAGTTTCGACAGGCGGCACAATAGTTAAAGTTTCTGATTTGGTGACATTCAATGTAACGCCATATGAAATGCTATCTTATCTTTATGCACCAGGAGCTTATCAGGGCTGGTCGATAGATACGGCAAACACACTTGTTTCTGCTACAAGCAATGGTATCTATTCAGGATTCATCAACTTTACAGCTGGTAATCTGGAATTTAAAGTGACGCCGGCGAGAGCTTGGGACAACAGTTATGGAACCAATGATAACGTGCATTTGTTATATAATGACGGAGGTAACTTATCTGCAACTGCAGTGGGCTATCAGAAGTTGACAGTGAATACGAATGATCTTACATTCAGCCTCGCACCATACGCGATGGGGCTTGTAGGAGATGCCACTACAAACGGGTGGAATGGACCAGACGTGGCAATGACGTGGGATGATGCCACACTTTCCTGGACAGCCACTACAAACCTCGTGGTAGGTAATATGAAATTTAGAGTCAATGGTGATTGGAGCGAAAACTACGGTGGTGCAAACGGTTCTGCATCCGCTGGCGGTGATAATATCGCTGTAGCTCAGGCAGGAACTTATAAAGTATCTTTCAATCCTTTCAAATTAACTTACACATTGGTGAAACAGTAATTTAATAGATTTTCAAATCATAAAGTGTTGCCAAAGTGCAGCACTTTTTTTATATTGTAACACATATATAAACCTTAAGAAAAATGAAAAAATTCACCATTGGAGCAGCTTTGCTCTCTATGATGTTTACAGGAATCAATGCACAGATTTTGAAGTCTCCGGACGGAAAATTCGAAGCAAATTTTCAATTGAAGAATGGCGTTCCATTTTATAATTTAAAGTATAACGGAAATGTTGTTGTAGAAGATTCCAAATTGGGATTGAGACTTTTCAAGGACTCATCCATCAAGTTTGCTTCCGAAATTGCAAAACCGGAAGATGCAAGTTTTGACCTCAACAACGGCTTTACAAAATCTGCCGAAAAAAGAGATTCCAAAAACGAAACATGGCAGCCAATTCTCGGTGAGAAAAAAAATTATATCAATGATTATAATGAGTTGGCAGTTACACTTAACCAAACTTCTTCCGACAGAAGCATCGTTATCAAATTTCGATTGTTCAACGACGGTTTAGGTTTCAGATACGAGTTTCCTCAACAGAAAAATCTTAACTATTTCGTAATCCGCGAAGAAGATTCCGAGATTGATTTCCCAACAGATATGAAAGCCTGGTGGATTGTTGCAGACTACGATTCTCAGGAATACCAATACCAAACCACAAAAATCTCCGAGATTCCAACGCAATGGCCAAGAGCTTTTGACTCCAATGCTTCTCAGACTTTAATCAAAAACGCAGTTCAGTCACCTTTGATGTTGAAAAAAGAAGGCAAAGAACCGCTTTATGTCAATGTTGGCGAAGCAGCAGTTCTGGATTATCCGGCTTCTCATTTGGAAGTGGATGCTCAGAATTTCAAATTCAAAACACATTTGACAGCCGACAGACAAGGCGCAAAAGGTTACATCCAAACGCCATCCACTACACCTTGGAGAACCATCATCGTTTCACCAAAAGCAGAAGTGGTAATGGATTCCAAAATGATGTTCAACCTAAACGAACCTACAAAATACAAAGACACATCTTACATCAAACCAACCAAATATATGGGCGTTTGGTGGGAAATGATTATCGGAAAATCCCAGTGGGCATACTCTACAGCAGAAAATGTTCACATCGGAAAAACCGACTTTTCAAAATTAACTCCTAACGGTAAACACGCGGCCAACAATACAAAAGTCAAAGAATACATCGATTTCGCTTCAGCAAACGGTTTCCAGGGCTTGTTGATCGAAGGCTGGAACACAGGTTGGGAAGATTGGTTCGGACATTCCAAAGAATTTGTTTTCGATTTCGTCACGCCTTATCCGGATTTCGATATCAAAATGCTGAATGAATATGCACAGTCAAAAGGAATGAACCTGATTATGCACCACGAGACTTCCGGCTCAGCTTCAAACTACGAAAGATGGTCTGACAAAGCCTTCGAAACGATGAACAAATACGGTTACAAATCCGTAAAAACAGGTTATGTAGGCGACATCATCCCAAGAGGCGAGCACCATTATTCGCAATGGACGATCAACCATTATTATAGAATTGTAGAGAAAGCAAACGATTACAAATTGATGGTCAACTCCCACGAATCTGTTCGTCCAGGTGGAGAAAGCCGTACTTATCCGAATTATATTTCAGCAGAAGCAGCTCGTGGAACAGAGTATGAAGCATTCGGCGGAAATAAGCCGGACCACCAGACGATTCTTCCGTTTACAAGATGGATGGGCGGTTCTATGGACTACACGCCGGGGATTTTCCAAACCAAACTGGATTACTATTTCCCTGGTGATAAACGTTTCGTTCAGACAACTTTGGCAAAACAGTTGGCGCTTTACGTCGTGATGTATATGCCGTTGCAAATGGCTGCAGATTTACCGGAAAACTACGCAAAACATATGGACGCATTCCAGTTCATCAAGGATGTTGCCGCAGATTGGGACGACACCAAAATCCTTTCCGCGGAACCTGGAGACTACATCCATACGGCGCGTAAAGCCAAAGGAACCGAAAACTGGTTCGTAGGCGGCGTTACCGACGAAAATCCAAGAGATTATACCGTAGATTTCTCCTTCCTCGACAAAGGTAAAAAGTACGAAGCAACAGTTTATGAAGACGGTAAAGATGCCGATTACATCAACAATCCACAGAGTTACAAAATCTACAAAAAGACAGTGGACAGCAAGACCAAACTTCCAATCCATTTGGTAAGAAGCGGTGGTTACGCCATTTCTTTAAAACCTATAAAATAAAATTCCTCATCAAAGCTCCCTCTTCAATTGGAGAGGATTGGGGTGAGGATTTTGAGAAGCTATTTCCCGCTATCCGCTATATCTTTTTTGTTTTATCAAGTTTTGTCATCAAATCCAGATTTCAAGAAAAACAAAAAAGGATGCCGCTGCAATCGGGGCTATGGGTTTCTACATCAATCAAAACTTTGTCAGAGTTTAACGCTTTGACAAAGTTTTTTCCATTATTCAGCAATAAATTGTTTAGAAATAATCGATTAAAAACCGTCAACTGTCAACCATCAACCATTAACTAAAAATGAATTGGATTTCCAAACTTTTCAACAAACAAAATATTTTTCTTTTCTTGCTGATAGGAATGGTCATTTTGGCGAAAATCATTCCGTTCCACGAATCCTACAACAAGTATTTTAATCTGGCTGGATTTATAGATTGGGGAATCGCAGGAATTTTTCTGCTTTACGGGCTCAAACTTAATCTAAAAGAAGTTGTAAAAGACGTCTCCAACTGGAAACTACATTTGCTGATTCAGTCGGGAACTTTTATTATTTTTCCATTGTTGGCGTTGCTATTTTATCCGTTGTTGAAGGACACATCGTATTATAATATTTGGCTTTCAGTTTTCTTTCTGGCAAGTTTACCATCCACAGTTTCATCATCGGTTGTAATGGTTTCCATCGCAAAAGGAAACGTCACTTCAGCGATTTTCAATGCCTCGATTTCGGGAATTATCGGCATCGTAATGACGCCGCTTTTGATGAGTTTTTTCTTGACATCAAATGGAGAAGGCGGAAATCAATCCGAAATCATCCAACAATTATTACTGAAAGTTTTACTGCCGATCATTTTAGGACTTTTACTCAATCCAATCTTCAAAAAATGGGTAACCAAATATGCCAACATCATCTCAGAATTTGACAGACTGATAATTTTGCTGATTGTTTACGAAAGTTTTTCAACAGCATTTATAGAAAATATTTTCATTTCTGTGCCTTCATTTGTATTCGTTGCTTTGGCTTTAAGCGTTGTCTTTCTGTTTTTCGCAACCTATTACATTTTGAAATTCATTGCCGAAAAACTGAACTTCAAACCAAAAGATGTCATTACAACTACATTCTGTGGTTCCAAAAAATCCCTGGTTCACGGAAGTCTATTCCTTTTGGTTTTAGGAATTCCGGAGGAGCAGAAAGTGTTGTTTTTGCTGCCGGTAATGATTTATCACAGCTTCCAATTATTCTACGTCAGTTGGCTCGCCAATAAAATCGCAAAAAGGGCGGAAATTGTTGAGAATTAAATCAATATTTAAACATAATTATTCACTTTAATAATTTTTGAACAAACAATATTCTTTGATGAGTTTTACGCCTCTGCAAATCTTAAAAACAGTCATATTTTAAAGAAAACTTTGCGGACTTTGCGTTAAAATTTCGCGTTATTATCACAGCAGAATTCAAACAATTTAATTTTCAATGGTATCTGAATTTTGTTTAAATTTAATATAGACCTTAAAAAATATTTTATGAAAAAAATAATCACATTTTCTTCAGTCATACTTTCCTCCATTTTCTATTCTCAGGTTCAGAAAGTAGAACCTGCATTTTGGTGGAGCGGAATGAAGAATCCCGAACTTCAACTCTTGGTTTACGGAAAAGATATTAACAATCTTCAACCCGAATTCTCCAACGGCATCAAAATCAAAGAAGTCAAAAAAGTTGAAAACCCAAACTACCTTTTCGTCACCATCGATACCAACGGAATTCAGCCCGGAAAAACAAAACTGAATTTCAAAAACGGAAACAAAACCGTTAAAACCATCGATTACGAATTCAAACAAAGACAACAGAATTCTGCCAACAGAGATTCCTACACTTCGTCAGACGTCATGTATCTGGTAATGCCGGACCGTTTTGCCAACGGCAATCCGAAAAATGACAATACGCCGGACACCGCTGAAAAATCTGACAGAACAAAAACTGGCGGCCGTCACGGCGGAGATATTGCCGGAATCGTAAAAAACCTGGATTATCTAAGCGAACTGGGCGTTACCACACTTTGGAACACGCCTTTGCTGGAGGATAACGAACCAAGCTATTCTTACCACGGCTACGCACAAAGCGATTATTACAAAATCGACCCACGCTACGGAACCAATGACGACTACAAAAATCTGGCAGACGAACTTCACAAACGAAAAATGAAACTTGTGATGGATTATGTCACCAACCATTGGGGTTCAAAAAGTTGGATTATTCAGGATTTGCCTGCGAAAGACTGGATTCATCATTGGGAAGAAGGAAAAAACGGTTTCCAGAGAAGCAATTACAGAATGACAACACAGTTTGACACCAACGCTGCAAAAGTGGACGAAGCCGCTTGTATGGACGGCTGGTTTGACACCACAATGCCGGATATGAATCAAGGTAATCCAATGGTTGTCAATTACATGGCACAGAATGCGATTTGGTGGATAGAATATGCCGGGCTGGACGGACTTCGTGTGGACACGTATTCTTACAACGACAAAAAAGGAATCGCAGATTGGACGAAAAAAATCACAGACGAATACCCGAAATTTAACATTGTTGGTGAAGTCTGGATGCACGATCAGGCTCAAATGTCTTACTGGCAAAAGGATTCCAAGATTTCTGCGATAGAAGGTTATAATTCTTATCTGCCTTCCGTGATGGATTTTACACTTCACGATGCTATTAGTCAGGTTTTCAAAGAAGAGCCAGGCTGGGATGCAGGAATGCAAAGAGTTTATGACAATTTTGCAAACGATTTTCTTTATCCTAATGCAAATAATCTTTTGGTGTTTGCAGAAAATCACGACACAAATAGATTCAACCAGATCTTTCCAAAAGTTGAGGACTATAAATTAGCCATGAGTTTGCTTCTGACCGTTCGCGGCATTCCACAATTGTATTATGGCTCCGAAATCGGAATGGCCGGCGACAAAGGAAAAGGCGGCGACGGCGAGATTCGCCAGGATTTTCCAGGTGGTTGGGCTGGCGACAAAAACAACGCTTTTACAAAATCCGGAAGAACGGCGTCTCAAAACGAATACTTCGATTACACCAAAAAAATCCTGAACTGGAGAAAAGGAAATGAGGCGATTCACAAAGGAAAAACCTTACATTACATTCCGAATAACAATGTTTATGTTTACTTCCGTTATACCGATAGCAAAAGGGTAATGGTGGTCATCAACAATAACAAAGAAACTCAAAACCTGGATTTGAAGCGTTTTTCCGAAGGTCTTAATAATTTGACAAAAGGAAAAGACATCCTTTCTGATAAAGATTTTGATTTGAAAACAAATTTGTCTGTCGCTGGAAAATCTTCATTAATTTTAGAACTTAAATAAAATTAAAATGAAAAAAATAGTTTCAATTTTCATCTTGACGTTTTTCATCTTTTCAGGTTCAATTTCTGCCCAGAAAAAAGGCTTTTATGAGAATGTTCAGAAAAAGAATATCAGCAATTTACTGGATGATTTCAACGCGTTTGCAGCGAATGCAGATTTTGAAAAATACTTTGATTGCTTTGCAGAAGAATCGAATTTTATCGGAACAGATGCGACCGAAGTCTGGAACAAAAAAGAATTCAAAGAATGGGCAAAACCGTTTTTCGATAAGAAAACAACCTGGAATTTCAAATCTCTGAAACGGAATATCTACTTCAGCAAAGACGGAAATTACGCTTGGTTTGACGAACTTCTTGATACCCAAATGAAAATCTGCAGAGGTTCCGGCGTTGTAGAAAAAGTTGGCGGCAAATGGAAAGTGAAACAATATGTTCTCTCAGTAACGGTTCCAAATGAAGTCGTGGACGATGTTGTCAAAATCAAAGCGCCAATTGAAGATGCTCTGATTCAGAAATTAAAATAATTATATACCTTAAAATAAACGATGATAAAAAAAATTAAACCAAATCTCTCCATCGCTCAGATTATCAATATGAGTATGGGATTTTTGGGAATCCAGATGGCATTTGGATTACAAAACGGAAATGCGAGCCGTATTCTTGCAAACCTTGGTGCAGATGTTCACGAATTATCCTGGTTTTGGTTAGTTGCGCCGGTTACAGGATTGATTGTTCAGCCCATCATCGGTCATATGGGCGACAATACTTGGAGTCCGCTAGGCCGTAGAAAACCGTACTTTTTGATCGGTGCAGTTTTGTGCGCGATCGGATTGGTTCTCCTTCCAAATGCAGCTTCGGTGACGCATATGATTGCGGCGAATGTTTTATTGTTAGCCGTAATTTTCCTTGCGATGATGGACTTTTCTGTTAATATTGCGATGGAGCCTTTCCGAGCGTTGGTCGGTGATATGCTGCCGAAACATCAGGGAACTTTAGGCTTCTCCATCCAAACCATTTTGATAGGAATTGGAGCGGTGATTGGTTCAGAAATGCCTAACTGGCTCACAAAATTGGGGGTTTCCAGTGTAGCTCCTGAAGGTTATGTAGCTGATAATGTGATCTATGCGTTTTACGTCGGAGCTATCGTTCTGATTGTCTCAATTCTTTATACAATTTTCACAACCAAAGAATATTCTCCAAAAGAGTTTGCAGAGTTTGAAGGTGGAAAAGAAGTTGTAGAAGAACATTCGAAGTTTTCTGATATGTTCAGCGACTTTGCTAAGATTCCAAATCTGATGAAAAAGCTGGGAATAGTTCAGTTCTTCTCGTGGTTTGCGCTATTTACAATGTGGGTTTTCACGACCAGCGCTTTGGCGACCCATCATTTCGGACTTTCACCAGAAGATACGAAGTCTGCGGAATTTAATTTGGCAGGTGATTTAACGGGTCATTTATTTGGACTTTACAATTTATTTGCAATTCCGTTTGCATTCTTGTTAACGCCTATTGCAAAAGCGATCGGGAAAAAACAAACGCACGCTTTAGCTTTGGCAAGTGGCGGTTTGGGACTGATTTCTATGTATTTCATCAAAGATACTTCGATGCTTTGGATCTCTATGGTAGGATTGGGATTTGCTTGGGCAAGTATTCTGGCAATGCCTTATGCGATGTTGATAGATGCGATTCCACAAAGAAAAATGGGCGTTTATATGGGGATTTTCAACTTCTTCATTGTTGTTCCACAAATTATCAATGGACTTTTCGGCGGACCAATTGTAGCTAATCTTTTCGGAAGTATGGCCATAGATTACGTTGTGGTTGGCGGAGTTTGTATGTTGTTAGGTTCAATTATCACTTTAATTTTCATTAAATCTCAGGGTGAATCTCCCAAAGAAATACAAGAAGAAATTCAGCAGGTTCATTTTTAAATAATTTCAGATTAGTCATATAAAACCATCTACAGCAGATGGTTTTTTTATTGAATTAATCAATCGAAATTTAAGTTTTTATTAAGCTGAAATCCTGATTAAAGTCTCTAACTTCGTCTCTTTAAATTATTTAAAATGTACGACATCATTATTATAGGAAGTGGAGCTGGCGGTGCAACGATGGCTTTCAAACTGGCAGACAGCGGAAAAAAAATTCTAATCATTGAACGCGGAGATTATGTGCCGGTAGAAAAAGAAAACTGGGATTCTGTGCAAGTTTTTCAGAAGAACAGATATACAACCACGGAAATGTGGCTGGATAAAAATGGCGATGAATTTCGTCCCGGAATGCACTACAATGTTGGCGGAAATACCAAGTTTTACGGCGCAGCTCTTTTTCGATTACGAGAAGAAGATTTTAAGGAAATAAAGCATTTCGGAGGCACTTCGCCAGCGTGGCCAATTCAATATGAAGATCTGAAAAAATATTATTTGGAAGCAGAAAAACTCTATCACGTGCACGGAAAAAGAGGAAGTGACCCTACTGAACCGTTCGATGCTGAGCCTTACCCCGAATCGCCTTTGCCTCACGAATCAAGAATACAGGAGGTTTTTGATGAACTCACAAATTACGGACTTCACCCATTTGAATTGCCCGTTGGTGTCAATTTCAAACCACATCAGACAGCAAATGCACCTTACACTTTGGACCGATTCGACGGTTTTCCCGATGCTTCCGAAAGGAAAGGCGACGCGCACCTCTCAGTTTTGACTAAAGCATTGGAGTATCCAAACGTTGAACTGTTGACCAATACAAAGGTTCTCAAACTTAATACAGATAATTCCGGAACAAAAATTTCTGAAGTTGTGGTTGACCAGGACGGCGAAATCAAAACTTTGACGGCGGATCTGATTATTCTTTCTGCGGGCGCAATCAATTCTGCAGCGTTGCTTCTTCAAAGTGCTAACGAAGAGTTCCCGAATGGCTTGGCGAACAGTTCTGACCAGGTCGGGCGAAATTATATGTTCCATCAGAATACCGCAATGGTAGCTTTATACACAGAAAAAAATCCTTCAAAATTTGGAAAGACTTTTGGGATTAATGATTTTTACCACGCCAATCGCGGTTACGAATTTCCTCTCGGACATATCCAGATGCTCGGAAAATCAGACGAACACCAGATAAAAGCCGACAGTCCGGTTCCTGCGCCAGGATTTACATTTGAACTAATGGCAGAGCACGCCGTAGATTTCTGGCTCACTTCGGAAGATCTTCCCGATCCGGAAAATCGAATTACCGTCGAAAACGGACAAATCAAACTTTCCTACACGCCCAATAACCAGAAAGGTCATGAATTACTGAAAGATGAATTTGTGAAAGCCTTGCGAAAATCTGGGAAGTTTGATTCGTTTTTCTTCAAAGGAATTTACTTCAGCAAAGGTATCGATATTGCTTCTCCCGCCCATCAAAATGGAACTACGAAAATGGGAACAGATCCCACAACTTCGGTAGTCGATACCAATTGCAAAGCCCACGATCTGGAAAATCTTTACATCGTAGATGGCGGTTTTTTTGTGTCAAGCAGTGCTGTCAATCCGGCTTTGACGATCATTGCAATGGCACTGAGGGTAGGAGAACATCTGAAAAATAATGTCCTGAAATAATGAATTCCAGAACAGTTAAAATCTTTACAGTTTATTTACTGGCATTTCTCACAGGTGTCAATTTCGTGGTGTTTCCTGCTCTGGCTCCGGTTTTTACAGAGGAGTCATTATTTGGATTATCGACTTCACAATTCGGGAATCTTTTTATTCCGCAGGTTATTTTTATTACGGTTTCGTGTCTCGTAACGCCATTTTTAGTGAATAAATTTGGTCCGAAAATTATATTGTCATCGGGTGTTTTATTGATGATGGTATCAACGGTAATATTGTGGTTGCTTCAGTTTTTTCTTAATGACAAAGCCATTCTTTTTAGCATTCTTTTGATTTTGGTGGCGATGACGGGTTTTGGTTTTGGACTTTCCATTACGACGCTTAATCCTTTGGCAGCCAGTTTATTTGATGATAGCAAAACTTCTGCAATTCTCGTATTACAGTTTCTGGTCGGATTGGGAACGTCCACTTCGCCGCTGATGATGGGATTGATTTCTGATATCAAAGACTGGATTTTTATTCCGGCAGGTATTTTTGTGGCGGTGCTCATTAGTTTTATATTATTAATGTTTATCAAACTCGAAAGCGGTACTATTTTTCAACTTCCGAAGCAATTCAGAATTCCGTCAAAGTTGTGGTTATTCTTCATTACGATTGTTTTTTATGGCCTTCTGGAAGGCACATTTGGAGGGTTTGGATCTGTTATTCTCAAAAATATCGGGCTTGATAACAGCAGTGCTTCGATCGGATTGTCTCTGTTTTGGGGTGGCATTGCAATCAACCGTTTGTTATTTGGGATCTTCTCCAGACAATATAATCTTTCTGTTATTTTTCTCATTTCTCCTTTGCTGATCGGCGTTTTACTTTGGCTGTTAATGTCATCATCTTCTGCTTCAATTGTTTTAAGTTTGATGTTCACCATTGGGTTTTTTATGGGCTCTTTATTTCCGGGAAGTATTGGTTGGGCAACGGTAGAATTTCCTCAGTTTGCTGTTTTGGTTTCAGGATCAATGATGGCTGCAAATCAAATTGGAACGGGAATAATGACCAATACTTTAGGCAGCTTCCAGAACAATTCAGATCTGTTTTCCGAAATTTTAAAATATCTAAGTTTTATCCCAATTATTATTTTTGCTTTATTAATGTTGCTTAGAAAAGATTCTAAAATCAAAGAAGCCTTCTGATTTGTCCTGCTTTCGTTCTTAACGCACATCAATGTCCCGGATTTTCGAATTGATGAAATTTGTATAACAAAATAATTATTCATCACTCATCATTTATCAATTATGAAAACAGTTTATCATAAATCAGAAAGCAGAGGCCACGCAGATCACGGTTGGTTGAAAAGCAAACACAGCTTCAGTTTTGCAGGTTATCATAATACGGACAGAACAAATTTTGGAGTTCTCCGCGTCCTCAACGATGATTTTGTAGAAGGAAGTATGGGCTTCGGCAGACATCCGCACCGAGATATGGAAATCATCTCAATTCCATTGGAAGGAGATTTGCGCCACGGCGACAATATGGGCAATTCCGGCATCATCAAAAAAGGAGATATTCAGGTAATGTCTGCAGGAACCGGGATTATGCACAGCGAAGAAAATGCGACAGATCAGCCGGTGAAATTCCTGCAGATCTGGATTATTCCAAACAAAAAAGACGTGACGCCACGCTATGACCAGATCAATATCGAAGATGCTGCTATAAAGAACGGCTTTCAGCAAATCCTGTCGCCCAATGCAGACGATGCCGGCGTCTGGATCCATCAGGATGCATGGTTCAATCTGGCCAGGTTCGACAAAGGATTTTCTAAAGAATATCAAATTCATAAACCCGGAAACGGCGTCTACGCTTTCGTCATCAAAGGCAAAGCGAAAATCGGAGATCAGGTATTGGACAAGAGAGACGGTTTCGGTATCTGGGACACAGAAAGCTTCGTTTTGGAAGCGCAGGAAAATTCCGAAATATTATTAATGGAAGTTCCAATGCAATTACCGGATTAATCCAAACTTTATATTTTTTTTAAGAAATAACCGGAAAAAGGGTACAGGATTTGTCCTCAAAAAACCTTAAATTTGGCACTTTAAAAAGTAAAACTGAAAACAGAATATGAGATTACTTATTGTTGGAAATGGTGGCCGTGCTTCGGCTCTGGCTCTCAAGCTTAGCGAAGACAGCAGAATTACAAAAATGTATTTTGCACCAGGCAACGCCACTACAGAAAAATTAGGAGAAAACATCAGCGAATCCAGTGTTGTAGAACTTAGGGATTTTGCAATTCAGCATAAAGTAGATCTCACGATCGTAGGCCCGGAAGCACCACTCGTAGAAGGCATCGTAGACGAATTCAAAAAAGTAGACCTCAAAGTATTCGGTCCTTCAAAAAAGGCAGCTTCACTAGAAGGCAGCAAGGCATTTTCAAAGAAATTTATGCAGACCTACAACATCAAAACAGCAGCAGCAACTGTTTTTGATTCCTATGTAGAAGCTAAAGAATTTCTGCAGACCCAGGAGTTCCCATTGGTGATAAAAGCCAGCGGATTGGCCGGTGGGAAAGGTGTCGTTATCGCAGATGATCTGGAAGAGGCAGAAGGAACGATCCACGATTTCATGATCAAAAGAATCTTCGGAGACGCAGGCATTCAGGTTGTGATAGAAGAATTTCTACAAGGTTTTGAAGCCTCCATTATCGGGGTTTCAAACGGCGATCAGATTTTCCCGTTTGTCTCTGCAAAAGATTACAAAAAAGCAGGCAATGGCGACAAAGGTCCAAACACAGGCGGAATGGGTTCTGTGGCACCAAGTCCCGAATTTACAGAGGCGCACAATCAGGAATTCATAGAAAAAATTATGAAACCAACGGTTGAAGGTCTGAAAAAAGAAGGCCTCAGCTTCAAAGGATTTATATTCTTTGGACTGATGATTACCAAAAATGGCACCTATCTTCTCGAATACAATATGAGATTAGGCGATCCTGAAACTCAGGTTTTGCTGCCCCTTTTGGAAAACAATTTAGTCGATGTGATCGAGGACTGTCTGCACGGCAGAGAACTGGATCTCAGGTTTAAAAATAAAAAAGCAGTTTGCCTTGTCGTCTGCTCCGGCGGTTACCCAAAAAACCACGAGACAGGATATGAGATCACAGGCTCCGAAAAAGTGAAAAACAGCACACTTCTCTACGCCGGCGCAGATTACCGCGGCAGCAGAGTGGTTTCCACCGGTGGCCGGGTTCTCAACCTGGTAGCGCTTGGCGATACCTATGAGGAGGCGCGTAAAAAGGTATACGAGGACGCCGTTCCCGTAGATTTTGACTACGCTTTTTACCGCGACGATATTGCGAAATTTTAAAATAAATAGAGATGTTGGGCAACTAACGTCTCTTTTTTTTAGGAGCTGATCCCGCTTACCACTATATCTTTTTTTGTTTCAGGTTCAGTCACCGGAATACATTTTCGTCAAACAAAAAAAGGATGCCGTTGCAATCGGGGCTATGGGCTTCCACACCAATTCAGCATTTGTATAATCAATCATCAATCATCATTTATCATTAATAAAATGAACAACGGAATTATCATCTTAGACTTCGGATCACAGTACAACCAGCTTATCGGCAGAAGAATCCGCGAGATGGAAGTCTACTCAGAAATACTGCCATTCAATACACCATTATCGGTTATACTTGACAAAAAGCCAAAAGGCATCATCCTTTCCGGCGGTCCCAGCTCGGTAAATGCAGAAAATGCCCATCTCGTAGAAAAAGAACTATACGAACAAGGCATTCCCGTCCTCGGAATCTGCTACGGAATGCAGTTGACCGCCCATCTTTTAGGCGGAAAAGTGGCCAAAGGTGAAAAAGGCGAATACGGAAAAGCACACCTTGAAATCGTAAAGGAAAACGAACTGCTCAAAGGTGTTGACCAGAATTCCATCGTCTGGATGAGCCATTTTGATGAAGTTTCACAATTACCTGCCGGTTTTGAACTCAATGCAAAATCTGGTGTGATCGCTTCCATTTCGAATCCTGAAAAGAAAATCTACGGCGTGCAGTTTCACCCGGAAGTTTCCCATTCTGAGGAAGGCGGCAAGATGATCGAGAATTTCGTATTCGGAATCTGTCAATCAGAAAAAAACTGGAAACTGACCAATTATATAGAAAAAACCGTTGCCGAGATCAAGGAAAAAGTGGGTGACAACAAAGTCATCCTCGGACTTTCCGGCGGCGTAGATTCCTCTGTTGCGGCGGTGTTAATCCATAAAGCAATCGGCGATCAGCTGAATTGCATCTTCGTAGACACCGGACTTTTGAGAAAAGACGAAGACAAAAAAGTGATGGAAAATTATGGAAAACATTTCCATATGAACATCAAATTGGTCGAGGCTTCCGAAAGATTCCTGTCCAAATTAGCCGGAATTGGCGATCCTGAACAGAAAAGAAAAATTATCGGCAACGAATTTGTCCACGTTTTCGATGAAGAATCCAAGAAAATAGAAGGGGCCAAATTCCTGGCTCAGGGAACAATTTACCCGGACGTGATCGAGTCGCAATCTGTGAACGGCCCTTCCGCAGTCATCAAGTCTCATCACAATGTAGGCGGACTGCCGGAGGAAATGGATTTTGAATTGCTGGAACCATTGAGAGAACTATTCAAAGATGAGGTGAGGAAAGTAGGCGAGGAACTGGGAATTCCGCACGAGTTGGTGTACAGACATCCGTTTCCTGGTCCTGGTTTGGGAATCAGAGTTCTTGGTGAAGTAGATGAAGAGAAAGTAAAAATCCTTCAGGAAGCAGACGATATCTTCATCGAAGAATTATACAAAAATGACCTTTATGAAAAAGTGTCTCAGGCATTTGTAGTATTGCTTCCAGTGAAATCTGTTGGCGTGATGGGCGACGAGAGAACTTACGAATACACAGCAGTTGTTCGTTCCGCAAACACAATCGACTTTATGACCGCAACCTGGAGCCGATTGCCTTACGAATTTTTGGATACGGTTTCCAGCAGAATTATCAATGAAGTCCGCGGAATCAACAGGGTAGCTTACGACATCAGTTCAAAACCACCAGCAACGATTGAGTGGGAGTAATTATAAGTGATAAATTATAAAAGATAAAACCAGCAATTAATTGCTGGTTTTATAATTTTCAATATTATATCCGGTTGATTTAAAATCAATTCAAGTCTTTACATTCAGATCAAAACAGATCTTGTTGTTTTAAAAAGTAACTTTTAGCGCTTTCTCACATTCTCCAGAATATCAGGAAAATAAGTATCAGAAAGATGTTCAAACTCATCACCACGCATAAACATGGTAGCGTCAACTTCGTCGTAGGATTCTCTTCCTGCCGCTGCAATCAACTCGTTGCAGGTGTGTAAAGTGTTTTTATGGAATTGGTAAACGCGTTCGGTTTTATCATTAGTATCAAGTCCTTTTATCAGCATTTTATCTTGTGTTGCAACGCCTGTCGGGCAAGTATTGGTATTACATCGCAACGCCTGTATACAGCCTAAAGAGAACATAAAACCTCTGGCATTATTGCAAAGATCGGCACCCATTGCTACAGCTCTCAGAATATCAAGCGAGGTCAACACTTTTCCGCTGGCTATGATTCTTAACTTATCCCGCACTTCATAATTGATCAAAGTTCTGTTGACAAAAATCAATGCCGGTTCCAAAGGCATCCCAACGCCATCGGAGAATTCCGGCGGAGCAGCTCCAGTCCCGCCTTCAGCACCATCTACAGTGATAAAATCCGGATAGATATTAAGCAAATTCATCTGCTCACAGATATCCTCAAATTCTTTGGTGTCACCAATACAAAGTTTGAATCCAGTCGGTTTTCCACCGGATAAATCCCGCAACTGCTGCACAAAATTCAGCAAGCCGGCAGCATTGGAAAATGCACTGTGCGAGGGTGGAGACAGGATTGTAACGCCTGGCTTTACGTGGCGGATTTTAGCAATCTCCGGTGTGTTCTTGACGCCTGGTAAAACACCGCCGTGACCTGGTTTTGCGCCCTGAGATAATTTGATTTCGATCATTTTCACATTCTCAAGATTGGCATATTTGGTAAACAGTTCTGCATCAAAGTTTCCTTCTTCATTTCTGCAGCCAAAATATCCGGTTCCGATTTGCCAGCAAAGATCACCGCCTTCCAAATGGTGGGGCGAGATGCCGCCTTCACCGGTGTTGTGGTAGAAATTTCCTTTTTTCGCACCTCGGTTCAGCGCCATCTGTGCACGGTCACTCAATGCACCAAAGCTCATTGCCGAAATGTTGAAAAGTGAGGCGTTGTAGGGTTGTTTGCAGTCTTTGCCGCCAATGGTAGTTCTCGGCAATTCCTCTTTTGGATGTTTGGCGTAAATAGAATGTTTGATACCTTCATATTTCCGATTGTTGATTTCCAGCTGAGTGCCAAATGGTACTGTATCACTCACATTCTTTGCACGGCGGTAAGCAGCAGATCTCTGATGTCTCGGGAAGGGTTTTCCGTCTGTCTCTCTTTCAATAAAATATTGCTGGATCTCAGGCGAAATACCTTCAAAGATAAACCTGAAATACCCAATAACAGGGAAGTTCCTGAGAATAGCGTGCTTGGTTTGGTACGTATTGTAGATTCCTAAAATGTATAGAAATGTGAGTAATATCGGAATCCAGTAATGGGCTTGTATGAGCAAAGCGGTAGTCCAGGTGACTATTAATACAACAATTCCCCAAAGGATGAATTTATTTCTCATAAGATGATTTTGGTATTTTTAAAAATAAATAAACCATCCCAAATGATAACTTTGAAATGGTTTAAAATGAGTTATTTTGATGATCTGTTACTTGTTGTAAAAGATATAATAATTTTTATTGAATTCTACTGGTTTGTCAGATTTCAATGTCACAGTCTGCATTTTTTCAGACGGTTTCAGTTCCTGTCCGTCTGCCAGCCTGATTGGTAATTTGAGATTTGGGACAACGTTCGTCCATTTGTAGGTGAGTTGTTTTCCGTTCTGCTTATATTCCAGAGTCGGGATTTTCACCGTTCTCAGATACTGATCGAAAATCGAAGATAAATCCATTCCCGATTTTTCAGAAAAGTATTTTTCAATCTGCTGAGTTGTGACGGTTTGGTGGTAAAAATCTTTGTTGAGTCCTCTCAGTATCTGGCGAAATTTCTCATCATTGTTAATCACCGTTCTGATGGTGTGGATCATGTTGGCGCCTTTATAATACATATCACCGCTCCCTTCGTTTCTCACACCGTATTGGCCGATGATCGGCTTGTCGTTGGCAATTTTATCTCTTAATCCTTGCAAATAAGTGTCTGCATCTGCTTTTCCCCAAAGACTTTCTACATATAAAGTCTCAGAATAATCTGTAAAAGCCTCGTGAACCCACATATCAGCCTGATCTTTTGCCGTGATATTGTTGGCAAACCACTCGTGGCCGGACTCGTGGATGATGATATAATCGAACCTCAATCCAATTCCTGTATCCGAAAGATCTCTGCCCAGGTAGCCATTTCCGTAATGATTTCCGTACGCCACATTGCTCTGGTGTTCCATCCCAAGATGCGGCGATTCTACCAGTTTGTACGAATCTTCATAAAAAGGATAGGGTCCGAACCAACTTTCAAAGGATTTCATCATTGGTTTTACCTGCTCAAACTGTTTTTTAGCTTTATCCAGATTATAATCCAGAACCCAATAATCAAGGTCCAGTTTTCCTTTTTCTCCTGCAAAAGTATCTTTAAAATTAACATATTTCCCAATGGATGGGATGATAGAATAGTTGTTAATCGGGTTTTTCACTTCCCACGTCCAGGCTATTTTATCGCCGATATTTTCTTTTTTAATTAATCTCCCGCCTGCAACACCCACTAAATCTTTTGGCGTAATGATTTTGAAAGTCGTGCCATTATCGGGCTCGTCACTCCAGATATCTTTTGTCGGAAGCCAGATGCTTGCGCCGATGCCTTCATCTGCAACTGTCATCCACGGATTACCGTTTTTGTCTTTTTTGAAAATCCATCCGCCGTCCCAAGGTGCATTTTTTGCGATCACAGGATTGCCGGAAAAGTCGATATCAATGGTAAATTTCTCACCTTTTTTAAAGGTCTGTTTTGTATGAAGGAATATAAAATCGCCATCAACTTTCTGCTCCGTGATAGCAAATGAAGCTTTGATTTTACCGGCTTTCATCGGATTTTGAAGGTCGATCTGAAAAACAGGGTTCGTCACATTTTTTTCAATTTCGAGGCTGATTTTATTGCTTCCTTTAATACTTTTTGTATCGAAATCGGCTTCCAGAACAATGTCATATTTCTTGACATCCCAGAAATTTCTGAACTTCGTGTTAGAACCTTTTAGTGAATCGGTTTTGGTGAATTTTTCCGTATTTTCAAAGAACTGTGCCTGGGTAAATCCCATCGCCAGAACTGAAAGTAAGAGTAGTTTTTTCATTTTATATTTTTGTGATCAGATAAGTCGGCCTTCAACTGTTAAAAGTTACAGAAGGCGTTAAAATGCATTTTCCGAATAGAAGTGTTTTGTTTCTTCAATGATATCATCAATTTCGGTAAGCGTCAAAGCCTGCAGGAATTTGGTTTTGAACTCTTTGAAATGCGGAATACCACGGAAGTAATTGCTGTAGTGCTGTCTCATCTCTACAATTCCTGGGCGCTCACCTTTCCATTCTACAGACCAGAGTGCGTGGTTTTTTACAGCTTCCAGCCTTTCTGCAATGGCCGGTTCTGGCAAGATCTCGCCCGTTTTGAAGAAGTGTTTGATTTCGTTGAAAATCCAGGGATAGCCAATGGCGCCACGGCCTACCATAATGCCGTCGCAGTTGTATTTGTTTTTATATTCCAAAGCTTTTTCAGGAGAATCTACGTCGCCATTTCCAAAGATGGGAATTTCAATATTCGGATTGTTTTTAATTCTGGAAATATGTTCCCAGTCGGCCTCGCCTTTGTACATCTGGGCACGCGTCCTGGCGTGGATGGTCAACGCTTTGATTCCTGTATCCTGCAGTCTTTCTGCCACTTCGTCTATATTAATAGAATCACTGTCCCAGCCCAATCTTGTTTTTACAGTCACCGGCAAATGGGTGGAGCTTACCACGGCTTTCGTCAGACGAACCATCAGGTCGATGTCCTTCAAAACGCCTGCACCGGCACCTTTGCAGACTACTTTTTTAACGGGACAGCCAAAGTTAATATCAACCAAATCCGGCTCTACAGTCTCCACAATTCTTGCGGACATTGCCATTGCTTCCTCATCACCACCAAAAATCTGAATGCCTACAGGTCTTTCATAATCGAAAATATCAAGCTTTTTCCGGCTTTTGATAGCATCGCGGATAAGTCCTTCAGAGGATATAAATTCCGAGTACATCATATCTGCACCGTGCATCTTGCACAATTTTCTGAAAGGAGGATCACTTACATCTTCCATCGGAGCCAGCAAAAGAGGAAAATCCGGAAGTTCTATGTTGCCAATTTTTACCATAGTGCAAAGATAATGATTCATTTTGGGACTAATTTAAAATCAATCTTAATTCCTTAATTAATAACTTTGCCGTCAACAATTCTATACTATGAAAAAGGCCGTTTTGATGCTGGTTTTGGCAATATCAATATCTTGTTCCAAATCCGAAAATTCAGGAAATAAAGAAGTGCTGCGAGAAGGAAATACTACTGCAGCCAAAGTTGTAACAGATCCTGTAGCGGAAGGAAAAACACTGATTGAAGGTTCGGATTGTCTTGGCTGCCACAAGCTGGACGAGAAAATGATTGGGCCGTCTTACAAAGAAGTGGCTGCGAAATATGAAAACACACCAGAAAATGTAGAAATGCTGGCTGATAAAATCATCAAAGGAAGTTCCGGCGTCTGGGGCGATGTTCCAATGCCGGCGCACGGATTCAGCAAAGAAAATGCGAAATTTATGGCGCAATATATTTTGTCTGCGAAATAATGACCGAAAAATCCAGCCTTCATCCAAGAAATATCCACCGCAATTCCTACGATTTTGAGGCGTTAATTGCCGCAGTTCCCGAACTCAAACATTACGTTTTCAAAAATGATTACGATACTTTGACGATCAATTTCAGTCTGCCACAAGCGGTGAAATTGCTCAATAAAGCCTTGCTTTTGAAATACTACAGTATTAAGGATTGGGATATTCCGGAAGGTAATCTTTGTCCGCCCATTCCTGGTCGTGCAGATTATGTTCATTATGTGGCAGATTTATTAGCGGAAGAAAATGGCGAAATTCCAACCGGAAGATCAGTGAAAGTTTTGGATATTGGAACTGGTGCAAACCTTGTATATCCATTGATAGCCAATAGTTCATACGGTTGGGAAATTTTAGGAACAGACATTGATAACGACTCTCTGAAAAATGCTCAGAAAATTTTGGACAACAACCCGGAATTGTCAGAACATATTCATCTGAAATTTCAACCAGATTCTGACTTAATCTTCAAAAATATATTCTCATCCCAAGACAAATTCACGTTCTCAATGTGTAATCCGCCTTTCCACGAATCTGCGGAAGATGCATTACAAGGCAATCGCAGAAAAACAAAGAATCTTAGAAATAACAAAGTTCAAAAACCAATTCTAAACTTCGGCGGCAACCAATCCGAGCTCTGGTGCGAAGGTGGCGAGGAAGCTTTCATCAAAAAAATGATCAATGAAAGTGTCCAGTTCAAGTCGCAGGTTTTGTGGTTCACCACTTTAGTTTCCAAAAAAGATAATCTCCACCAGCTTACGATTTTGCTTAAAAACCTGAATATTCCGGAATTCAAAACCATCGATATGGCGCAAGGGCAGAAGATCAGCCGGATTTTGGCTTGGACATTTATTCCGAAAGAAAGCAGGAAAGATTGGTTTTAGAATTATTTGGGCAGCTTGTCCGCCTTCCGTTCCCAATCTTTTTGCCTTCGCTTTTCCAACCACAAAAAAGGATTTCCACTCAAGTCGGGCTGCAGATTCAACATATAATCGAAAGTTGCTATAATTTTCACAATTTGTCATTCCGCTGTCTAGATTCCTACGGAATGACAATAATGTGTTCAAAGTAAATCTGCAAAATTTGCTTAATCTGCGAGAATCTTAAAATCGTTGATGAGTTTTATGACTTTGCGAACTTAAAATATTTTCAATAATTTCAAAAAACTTAGCGCTCTTTGCGTTAAAATTCGCGCCAGAAAATTTAACTTCCATAAACATTTTAAAATCACTATTTTTGCAGTTCCAAAAAATTGAATTAAAATGTCATTATCAGAACAGGAAATTATCCGTCGCGAAAAATTGCAAAAACTGACCGACTTGGGAATCGATGCATTCCCGGCCGCTGAATACAAAATCACCGATTCCACGAAGTCTATAAAACAGGATTTCCAAGAAGGGAAGAAGGTGGTGATTGCTGGAAGATTGATGTCCAGAAGAATTCAGGGGAAGGCAAGTTTTGCAGAATTGCAGGATTCTGAAGGTAAAATCCAGGTTTATTTTAACCGCGACGAAATCTGTACTGGTGAAGACAAAACTTTATACAACGAGGTTTACAAACATCTTCTCGACATCGGTGACATCATCGGCGTAGAAGGCGAACTGTTCAACACGCAAGTGGGCGAGATGACTGTGAAGGTGACCAATTTTCAAATCTTAACCAAAACACTTCGCCCGCTTCCGCAGCCAAGAACTGACGAAAATGGAGTAGTACACGATGCTTTCAACGATGCAGAATTGCGTTACAGACAGCGTTATGTAGATCTAATCGTGAATCCTCAAGTGAAAGAAATCTTCGTAAAGAGAACAAAATTGTTCAATGCGATGCGGACTTTTTTCAATGATGCAGGTTATTTCGAAGTAGAAACACCAATCCTTCAATCGATTCCCGGTGGCGCTGCAGCAAGACCTTTTATCACACATCACAACGCTTTGGATATCCCGTTATATCTTAGAATTGCCAACGAATTATATCTGAAAAGATTGATCGTTGGAGGATTTGACGGTGTTTATGAATTCTCAAAAAACTTCAGAAATGAAGGGATGGACAGAACGCACAACCCGGAATTTACCGCAATGGAAATCTATGTGGCGTATAAGGATTACAACTGGATGATGGATTTCACCGAGAAATTGTTGGAATTTTGTGCCACTTCTGTCAATGGCGCTTCGGAATCTACATTCGGAGAACATACGATTAGCTGGAAAGCGCCTTATCCAAGAGTTTCTATGACAGAAGCGATCATAAAATATACAGGTTTCGACATCACCGGAAAATCTGAGCAGGAATTATTCGATTTCGCCAGATCTATCGGAATCGATGTGAATGAAACGATGGGTAAAGGAAAATTGATCGACGAGATTTTCGGAGAGAAGTGCGAAGGAAACTTCATTCAGCCAACATTTATCACAGATTATCCTGTGGAAATGTCGCCTTTGACCAAAAAACACAGAACGAAGGAAGGTTTGACCGAGCGTTTCGAATTGATGGTTTGCGGTAAAGAAATCGCAAATGCTTATTCAGAATTAAATGACCCGATCGACCAAAGAGAGCGTTTTGAAGATCAATTAAAATTAGCTGAAAAAGGCGATGATGAAGCAACAGGTTTCATCGATGAAGATTTCCTGAGAGCTTTAGAATACGGAATGCCACCAACATCAGGATTAGGAATCGGAATGGACAGATTGATAATGTTTTTGACCAATAATCCTTCCATCCAGGAAGTTCTTTTCTTCCCTCAAATGAGACCTGAGAAAGTAATACCAAAAGTGGAATTGGGAGAAGATGAGAAAGTGATTATCGAAATTCTTAATTCTCAGGAAGAGCCTTTCCAGATGAACGAAGTAAAAACCCGTTCGCAACTTTCCGGAAAAAAATGGGACAAAGCCTCTAAAACTTTAACCAAAAATAATTTAGTGAAAGTTGATAAAATTGATGAGGTTTTATGGATGAAATTAGTATAAAATTTAGTTTTTACATATAAAAAACGAGTCCATATTTTGGACTCGTTTTCTTTTTTAAAGATGTTTTAATTTATTTTCCCATAGCCGCATTCGTCATATCCTGGGACAGTTTGGTGTAATAGTCTGTCCAGAGTTTTCGATCTTCGGCAGTCATTTTTGCCATTGCGGATTGTGATTTTGTGGCCCATTCCTGCGCTTTCGCAGTTAATTCCTGAATCTTTGTGGCATCCTGCGCTTTGCTGGCCGCCATCATATCCTTCACGTAGGTGTTATATTCCTCGGCAAATTTTGTGATTTCAGGATCGCTAAATTTTGGCAGATCAGATGATTCTACAACATCTTCCACTTTTGCAGCCGCTTCGGTAGAGCCTACGGTTGCGGTTGATTCTGTCGTTTTCGGCGCCTCTTTCTTGCATGACGTCAAGGAAAGTGCTGCCAAAGCTCCTAACATAAAAATTGATTTTTTCATAAAATTTTTTGGTTTGTTTGTTTCGTAAATGTATTCTTTTTTTCGATAGGTAATGTGTATTATATAATATTTAAACTAATTATCTGGTTTTAATTTTTAAAATGCTGAATTAGTATAAATAATAATTAGTGATAATCTATTATTGTGATTAAATGAATATTGCGAATATTATTGATTTCGATTACAACAACGATTTCAGTTGCTTTAGTCCAGTTTCCTATATTAAACGATTTAGAATTGTTGGCGATGAGCAGGCATTTTAAATTTTAATGACCTGAAACAATCGACTATTTATCTTGCTTCCCTGTTAAAAACTTCTGGCTTCTGCTTTAATTTAATCCTTTCATATCTCGAAAAAAATCACCATATTTGTAAGCATTTTAAGAAAATAATTTAACAAATAAAAAAGAAATATTCTCAAGCTAACTATTTGAAAGATTGAGTCTTATCTCTTTAATAAAACAATATGAGTCAAAAAGAATATACAGCGAGTAGCATCCAGGCCCTGGAAGGAATGGAACACGTGAGACTGAGACCATCCATGTACATCGGAGATGTCGGCGTGAGAGGTCTTCACCATTTGGTTTATGAAGTAGTAGATAACTCTATTGATGAAGCGCTGGCAGGCTATTGCGACACAATCAAAGTGACCATTCACGAGGGTGAGAGTATTTCTGTAAAAGATAATGGCCGTGGTATTCCTGTTGATTTTCACGAGAAAGAGCAGAAGTCGGCGCTTGAAGTGGTAATGACCAAAATTGGAGCCGGCGGTAAATTTGATAAAGATTCTTACAAAGTTTCCGGCGGTCTTCACGGTGTTGGGGTTTCTTGTGTGAATGCACTTTCAACCTTGCTTGTAGCGACTGTCAGCCTAAATGGAAAACTGTATCAGCAAAAATATTCCGAAGGAAAAGCTTTGGCAGATGTCGCCGAGATCGGAACGACTTCTGAAAGAGGAACGGAAGTTTTCTTCCAGCCGGACGGAACTATTTTCCAGGAATTGGTTTACAATTACGATACGTTGGCGAACAGACTTAGAGAATTATCTTTTCTGAATAAAGGAATTACAATTACCTTGATTGATGAGAGACATCCAAACGAGGACGGAAGTTTCAATTCAGAAGTTTTCCATTCGGAAGGTGGTCTTAGAGAATTCGTAGAGTACATCGACGGCAACCGTGAATCCATTATGGAGAATGTGATTTTTATGGAAAGCGAAAGAGAAGGGATTCCTGTAGAAGTGGCGATGCGTTACAACACGTCGTTTACAGAGAATTTGCACTCTTATGTTAATAACATCAATACCCACGAAGGTGGAACGCACTTGGCAGGTTTCAGAAGAGCCTTGACAAGAACGCTTAAAAAATATGCGGATGACCTTGGGATTCCAGCAAAAGAAAAAGTAGAAATTACCGGAGACGATTTCCGTGAAGGCCTTACAGCTGTAGTTTCTGTAAAAGTAATGGAGCCTCAGTTTGAAGGGCAGACCAAAACGAAATTAGGTAACTCCGAAGTTTCCGGAGCGGTTGACAAAATTGTTGGCGAAATGCTGACAAACTTCCTGGAGGAAAATCCAAACGAAGCAAAAATCATCGTTCAAAAAGTGGTTTTAGCAGCGAAAGCAAGACAGGCAGCTAAGAAAGCACGAGAAATGGTGCAGCGGAAATCACCAATGGGTGGCTCCGGATTGCCGGGTAAACTGTCTGACTGTTCTTCCAAAGATCCTGCTGTTTCAGAATTGTTCCTTGTAGAGGGAGATTCGGCAGGTGGAACGGCGAAACAAGGTCGTGACCGTCATTTTCAGGCGATTTTGCCTTTGAGAGGTAAGATTCTGAATGTGGAGAAATCAATGCTGCACAAAGTTTATGACAACGAGGAGATTAAGAATATCTACACAGCTCTTGGCGTTTCTGTAGGAACAGAGGAAGATTCCAAGGCGTTGAATATGAGCAAATTAAGATATCATAAAATCGTGATTATGACCGATGCGGATATTGATGGTTCACATATTTCAACCCTGATTCTGACATTCTTTTTCCGATTTATGAATGAGATGATTGAGAATGGTTACATCTACATCGCACAGCCGCCTTTGTATCTTTTGAAAAAAGGAAACAAAAAAATCTATGCTTACAACGAGAAAGAGCGCGAACAGTTCACTTTGGAATTGGCTCCGGACGGAAAAGGTGTTGAGGTTCAGCGTTATAAGGGTCTTGGGGAGATGAATCCTGAACAGCTTTGGGAAACAACTCTAAATCCTGAAAACAGAATTCTGAAGCAGGTAACGATTGATAATGCTGTAGAGGCAGATTCAACTTTCTCAATGTTGATGGGTGATGAAGTACCACCACGACGTGAATTTATAGAAAAAAATGCAGTCTACGCAAGAATAGACGTTTAAGTTATAAAATTGAAACCTTCCACATTTTGGAAGGTTTTTTGTTATCCATTCGAAAATAAATCAATATGAAAAACTTTTTGGCAATTGTGTCTCTCTCCGTACTAATGACTTCCTGCAACAAAACCGTAGAGAAGGAAATTACGATCAACAAGGGAAAAGACAGCGTCGCAGCGCCAGCCCAATTTGTGGTAGATTCTGTACGCGTTCAGGATTCTCTGGTGGTTAATAAAAATCTCACAACATTGTTCAACAAGCAGCTTTTGGTTTTTCCTTCCATAGAAAATAAGGTAATTCTGGACAGTATTTACAAAGAAGCACTTGTAGAAACTAAGTCCTACGATAAAAAATCTCTGCAGGCAGATCTGGAAAAACAGATGGCGAAAAGTTTTGATAAAACCAAAAATGACTCCAAAGAATGGTCGCCGGAATTCAAGCAGACTTGGGACGATACTTCCGGGATGAAAGTGATTTCGAATCAAGATAATATCCTGACAATGCTTTATTCCGGCAGCGGATTTGCAGGCGGTGCCCACGGTTATTATTTCGAAAGCTACAAGGTTTTTGATCTTAATAAAAATGTAGTCGTCAATCAAAATGATATTTTAAAAAATGCGAAGGACCCGGCTTGGGATCAGGTACTGAAATCTCATTTTAATGAACCGGAACAGAAAGAAATGCTTCTGGATGATAAAATTTCTCCAAATAATAATTTCTATTTTGATGATAAAAAAATCACCTTTGTCTACAATCAATACGAGATTACAGCCTATGCCGCAGGTGTTGTATACATTACAGTGAATTTTTCTGAGATCAAAAATCTGCTGAAACCGGAATTCATTACACAGTATAAGATCAAGTAAAATGAGCAAACAAAACCTGCAAAATTATCGGAAGTTTTATCCGCTACATCACTTTATTTTCTACCCGATCTCTCTCGTACTTCTTATCATTTCTATTCGTCAAATTGTTGTCGAGGTCAATCGTAATAGCGGTTTGGTGATGATTTGGCTTGTTATTTCCGGGATGATTGTACTGATGATTACATTGTCGTTTATGCTGCGTCAGCATTACGCTTTGGGATTGCAGGACAGAATCATTATCAACGAATTCAAAGTCCGGTATTTTACGTTGACAGGGACAAGGTTAGAAAATTCTTCCTACCAATTTTCGGACGCACAGATTTTTGCACTCAGGTTTTCGAACGATGAAGATTTGATTGAATTAATGAGCCAAACGGTGGCAAATGACTGGTCTGCATCCAAAATCAAAAAAAACATCAAACATTGGAATGCCGATAACCGAAGAATATAATATCCAAAATAAAAGATTTTAACTGCTAAGGATGGGAATTCCAAGTTCTTATAATTCGACTTTAAAAAATAACTTAATTAAATGCTCTGAAAGTCTCAGAGTATTTTTACTTTTGATTCTATGAACGTTGCCTTCATCATCAATCCCTATTCTGCCAATGGAAATTACCAGCCTTTTTTGGATGATCTCTCGGCCAAAATAGATAATCCGGTCTTTCTGATTTCCCAGTCTCTGCAGGATACGGCTGATTTTATAGAAATCAACTGGGATCGTACTGATGTTTTTGTAGCTGTAGGCGGCGATGGAACGATTTCTACAGTCGCAAAAATGCTGATCAATTCGGATAAGATTCTGGCGGTTTTTCCTGCCGGTTCCGGCAACGGATTTTCGCGTGAAACCAATTTTAGTAAGAATATTACATTATTATTAGAAAAAATTAAAAACGAAAAATTCCGTGAGATTGATACATTCACAGTCAACGGCCATTTTTCAATCAATGTTTCAGGGACAGGCTTTGATGGCAAAGTGGTGAAGGAATTTGAGAAAACCAACCGTGGTTTCAAAAATTATATCAAAGTTTCCATCGAGACCTTTTTCAATTATAAACCCATTCATATCAAATTTCTAGATTCGGCTTATGATGATCTGAACGGAACTTATCTGATGCTGAATGTTGCTAATACGCGCCAGTTCGGCAATAATGCCTACATCGCACCGATGGCCAGCAAAAGTGATGGCTTGGTAGATTTGGTTTTGGTGAAGAAATTTCCGGTCTATTACTCGCCGTTTTTCGCATACAGAATGTTCACAAAACGCCTCAGAAATGATGACTACGTGACTTACCTTCCCGTTTCTGAAATAGAATTTGAAGTCGACACGAGAAATTGGCATATTGACGGTGAATTCAAAAAGATAAAATCCCCGATTTCTATCAACGTTCTGCCGAAGAGTTTGCGGATTTTGGTTTAAAATTTTACTGGTTTAATAGAATTGCCAGTTTCTTATAATCGCCATTTTGACCAAAGTTGTCAGTCTCTTTATTGGTTCCAATAATTTTATGTTGATGACAAGCAAAACAGATTTTCGCTATTCCAACTATTTTTTCTTGTTTTTTAAAAACTAAGATATCTCTATAAATTGCAATACAGGCATAAGTGCCACTTTCTGCAACAGTTTTCTCAACAAAAAGTTGGTCGATATCGGAAAATTTATCTTTGGAGATTATTTTCTTTTCGTAACCTATTTTATCCATTGATTTTAAGAAATTTGTCTGAGTAATATCCTTCGGGAAATTACCTATAACAACGTCGAATTTTAATTGATCAATTTTCGATTTGTCTTTATTTTCGTTCAATTTCAAAATGCTGAATTCATCATAATCACTTGTATAGTAATCTATGCCGTCGTATTCGAAGAATCTTGCTCCCATTTTCGGTACAAAATTCTGCTGTTGATTTTGAGCCTGCTTTTTGATTGATTTCTGTTCACTTTCTTTACAGGCGACAAATGCTAAAATAAGCGTTAGACAAGATATAACTGTTCGCATTAGTTTTTTACCAAATATACTAATCTAATCTAAAAATCATTTCAATTTCCCTATTTTTGTATCAATCATCATTTATCAACTATCATTTATAGCTTGTGCAGAATAAACTAAAAATCATCAACGATCCCGTTCACGGCTTTATCAAAATTCCGCACGAGATTCTATTTGATGTCATAGAACATCCCTATTTTCAAAGACTGAGACGCATTTCCCAAACCGGTTTACTATCACTCATTTTTCCCGGTGCAAAACACACAAGATTTCATCACGCTTTAGGCGCTATGAATCTAATGTTCAAAGCTTTGGAAACTTTAAAACTAAAAGGAATCAAAATTTCCAAGAAAGAAGAAGAAGCGGCGATGCTGGCCATTTTGATGCACGATATTGGTCATGGGCCATTTTCTCATGCTTTGGAAAACAGGCTGATGGACGATTGGCACCACGAGAAAATTTCAATTTTGCTCATGACCAGGCTGAATGAAGAATTCAACGGAAAATTGGATTTAGCGATTGAAATGTTTCAGGGGAAATATAAAAGAATGTTTTTTAATCAGCTGATTTCATCACAGTTAGATGTCGACAGGATGGATTATCTGAAGCGCGACAGTTTTTATACAGGCGTTTCCGAAGGTGATGTCAACGTAGAAAGAATTATTTCTATGATGAATGTCTGCGAGGAAAAACTGGTGATAGATGCCAAGGGAATTTATTCCATTGAGAATTATCTCACCGCCAGAATGTTTATGTACTGGCAGGTTTACTACCACAAAACTGCTGCCCTGGCAGAGCATGTTTTGGTTCAGATTTTAAACCGGGCAAAATATCTCGTTTCCAGTAATTTGGAATTGGAAGCGCCTTCCAATCTGAAGTATTTTTTGATCAAAAATAAGTTTGACGAGGCGACGGAAGAGGACATCAGAAGGTTTACAATGCTGGATGATATGGATGTTTTCCAGGCCATAAAAGAATGGACAGAGAATCCTGATTTTATATTGTCGAAGCTTTGTAAAATCGTTATTTACAGAGATTTTCCGAAAAGTATTATTTCATCAAAACCATTTTCTGAAGATTTTTTGAAACAAAAGGCAGAAAAAGTCAACCAATACTTTAATATTGATAATGGCGAGGAACTGGTAGGGCAGATTTCGAGAACGCTCCTCCCGTATGATACTGAGAGACAGCCAATTTATCTTATGAATAAGGTAGGAGATACCTTCAAACTGGAGGAGTCAGAAAATCAGATCCTCTTTGGCTGTATGGAAAATGCGACTGAGAAATACATCGCATATTTCCCGAGAGAAATAGTATGATTAAAGTAAAACTGCTTTTGATTCGTCATAAAAAATTAATGGATAATTAATAAAATATTTATCTTTGCAAACTATGGAATTTACTGCGCAACAAATTGCAAATTTTATAAACGGGAAAATCATTGGAAATCCAGAAACTGTGATTACAGGCGTTTCCCCAATCGAGAATGGCGAAAGAGGACATTTGTCTTTCATAGGACAATCCAGATTCCTGGAGTTCTTGGATGATACAGAATGCGCAGTTCTTATTGTTTCAGAAAACTTAATACAGGAAGATCAGGATTACAAACCGGTCATTATCACAGTAGAAGATGCGTATCTGTCTTTTCAGGTGCTGATGAATCTTTATCAGGAAATGCAGGAAAGAAGAACCGGAATAGAGCCGGGCTCATTCTTCCACGAGACAGCTAAGTTGGGCGAAGACGTCTATATAGGCGCGTTCACTTACGTCTCAGAAAAAGCAAATATTGGCGATGGTACTCAGATTTTTCCGCATGTGTATGTGGGAAAAGGCGTCAAAATTGGCAAAAACTGCAAGATTGACAGTGGTGCAAGAATATACGATTATTGTATCGTAGGTGATAATTGTGTCATCCATTCCAACACTGTGATTGGCGGCGACGGATTTGGTTTCCAGCCCACTGCGGAGGGTTTTAAGAAAATCCCGCAATTAGGTAATGTCATTATTGAAGACGATGTAGAAATAGGTTCCAATTGCAGTATAGACCGCGCAACCATTGGATCTACCGTTATCGGAAAAGGTACTAAGATTGATAATCTGATTCAGATTGCCCATAATGTGAAAATTGGTGAGAACAACGTTATCGCAGCCCAGGCCGGGATTGCAGGATCTACAATCATCGGAGACTGGAATCAGATTGGAGGACAGGTTGGCATTGTTGGCCACATCAAAATCGGTAATCAGGTGAAAATCCAGGCGCAGAGTGGCGTCAATCACGCGGCGAAAGATGGTGAGACACTTTACGGCTCGCCGGCAATTAATTACAGCGATTACAGAAGAAATTACGTACATTTCCGTAATTTTACCGACATAGTTAAGAGAATAAACGATTTAGAAAATAAAAAATCAGAGTAAGGTATCAGGAGCTAAGAAGCAGTTCTTCCCGCCTCAAAACTATTACAATGAGTGATAAACAAAAAACAATCAGCGAAGAAATCCACCTTTCAGGGATAGGTCTTCACACAGGCAGAGAAGTCAATCTTACCATCAAACCGGCAAAAGAAAACACCGGATTTGTGTTTGTAAGGACAGATCTCGAAGGTCATCCTCAGGTAGAGGCTGACGTCAATTACGTAACGACTACAGAAAGAGGAACTACTCTTGAAAAGCTGGGCGTCAAAATCCATACCTGCGAGCATCTTCTTGCCGCACTGGTAGGAATGGACGTGGATAATGTCTTTCTTGAGATGAACAGTGCAGAGCCGCCAATCCTGGATGGTTCTTCCAAATATTTTGTAGAAGCTATCGAAAAGGCTGGCGTCAAAGAGCAGGATCTTGCAAGAGAGTATCTTGTGGTGAAGGAAGTGATGAACTACATCGATCCTTCTACCGGCTCAGAAATTACCGTTATTCCGGCAGACGATTACGAGATTACCACAATGGTAGATTTCGGAACCAAGGTTCTTGGAACTCAAAATGCCAGTATGAAAAATCTTTCAGAGTTTAAGGAAGAGATTGCGCCGGCGAGAACATTCAGTTTTCTGCACGAGTTGGAGCAGCTTTTGGACGCTAATCTTATCAAAGGCGGCGATATCAGCAATGCGATCGTTTACGTAGATAAGGAGCTGACGCCGGAAACCACTGAAAAACTGAAATTGGCTTTCGGAAAAGATGAAGTTTCCATCCGTCCAAACGGGATTCTTGATAATCTTACCCTCAACTTCCCCAACGAGGCCGCACGTCACAAACTTTTGGATGTGATAGGTGATCTGGCACTGGTAGGTGTCAGAATCAAAGGGCGTGTGATCGCCAACAAGCCCGGACACTTCGTCAATACGCAGTTCGCAAAAAAACTTAATAGACAATACAAATTGCAGAAAAGAAAAAATGTTCCTGATTTTGATCTCAAGGCAGAACCTGTTTTTGACATCAATGGCATCATGAAATTATTGCCTCACAGACCGCCGTTTCTCTTGGTTGATAAGATTTTACAACTATCCGAGACACACGTGGTAGGTTTGAAAAATGTTTCTATGAACGAGCCGTTTTTCGTAGGTCACTTTCCAAAAGAACCAGTAATGCCAGGTGTTTTGCAAATCGAGGCAATGGCTCAGGTTGGTGGGATTTTGGTCTTAGCCAATGTGCCGGATCCGGAAAATTATTCCACTTACTTCGTGAAGATGGATAATGTGAAATTTAAGAAAAAAGTAGTTCCCGGCGATCAGCTGATATTCAAGATCGAATTGATAGAGCCTATCAGAAGAGGAATTGTACACATGCAGGGTTATGGTTATGTAGGAGACAGCGTGGTTGTTGAAGCAGAATTGATGGCTCAGGTTGCTAAAACTAAAAATTAATCTATGATTCACCAGCTTACAGCAGTAGATCCCCGCGCAAAAATCGGCAAAAACGTTACCATAGAGCCGTTTACAACAATCGGTGCCAATGTAACGGTCGGTTCGGACACGTGGATAGGTCCCAACGTGACCATCATGGAAAATGTAAAGATTGGTAAAAATTGCAAAATTTTTCCGGGAACTGTGATAGGCGCAGTACCTCAGGATCTTAAATTTGACGGTGAAGATACTCAGGTGATCATCGGCGACGGAACAACACTTAGAGAATGTGTAACCATCAACCGCGGTACAAAAGCTTTAGGATATACTAAAATTGGAAATAACTGCCTCATTATGGCAACTTCCCACGTGGCACACGACTGTATCGTGGGCGATAATGTGATCATTGCAAATGGTTGCGGAATCGCAGGACACGTGGAAATTGGAGATTTTGTAGTAATGGGCGGACTTTCTGCCGTTCAGCAATTTGGAAAAATCGGAAAACACGTGATGATTTCAGGCGGATCGCTCATCAGAAAAGATATTCCACCTTACGTAAAAGTGGCGAGAGAACCGATTTCTTATGCAGGAATCAATTCTGTAGGATTGAGGAGAAGAGGATTTACCAACGACAAAATTTTTGAAATCCAGAAAATCTACAGAGCTATTTTCCAGATGAAAATGAATACAACACAGGCAATAGAATTCATCGAGAAAGAAATGCTTCCGACTGTGGAAAGGGATGAAATCATCCAGTTTATCCAAAACTCACCTAGAGGAATTGTAAAAGGGTACGGATCCAACAAAGAATAAAATTAATATATCGTAGAGATGTAAAATCGTACTGTAGATTTGCAGTTTAACAATTTTACGATTTTACAAAAATTTAACAATCAAGAGAATATATAACTAATGGCAACAAGCAACGATATCAGAAAAGGACTTTGCATAGAATTCAGCAATGATATTTTCAAAGTAATAGAATTTATGCACGTAAAACCAGGCAAAGGTCCTGCTTTCGTGAGAACAAAAATGAAATCTGTGACCAACGGAAAAGTACTGGACAACACTTTCTCTGCAGGCCACAAGATAGACGAAGTGAAGGTGATCACCAGAAAATTCCAGTATCTTTATGATGACGAGAACGGATTCCACTTTATGAACAACGACGATTTTTCTCAACTTTATCTGGATAAAGAAATGATTGAAAACTCTCAGTTTATGAAACCAGGCGAAGAAGTCACTATCATCCTGAAAGAAGCAGACGAGACGCCACTTTCCGCAGAATTGCCGCAGTCGGTTTACCTGGAAGTGATCGAGGCAGATCCTGGAATCAAAGGAAATACCGCAACCAATGCGCTGAAAAATGCAATAGTAGAAACAGGAGCCAGAATCAATGTTCCATTGTTCATCGAGCCGGGCGACAAGATCAAAGTCAATACAGAAGACGGATCTTACCTGGAAAGAGTAAAATAAAACAAAAATACAGGATGGAAGTCTGAAGTTGATCTTCACGCTTCCATTTTTTTTTATTTGGGCAGCTATATCCGCCTTCCGTTCCCGCTTTTTTCTTTTTTTATTCAAAAAAAGAAAAAGAGCTCCACTCAAGTCGGGCTGCAAACGTTTCTCAATCAAACACTATTTTAAGCTAAAATCTAATGTCTAAATTCTAACATCTAACTATGACATTCAATCAGCCACAACAACTCAAAACCATCGCTGATCTCATCGGCGCAAGATATATTGGTGAGGAGGACTTTCCTGTCCTTGGAACCAACGAAATTCATATGGTAAAAGCCGGAGAAATTGTTTTCGTCAATCATCCGAAATATTACGACAAAGCTTTAAACTCCGGTGCTACAATCATTTTAATAGACAAAGAAGTGGAATGTCCGGTAGGAAAAGCACTTTTGGTTTCCGACGATCCGTTCAGAGACTTTAATAAAATCAATACACACTTCACCAGAATCTCCAATTTCAAAGAAGAACTTCACGATCTGGAAGTTGGAGACGGAACGTTCATTCATCCCTCAGTTGTGATTGGAAATGACGTAAAAATAGGGAAGAACTGCCATATTTTTCCAAATGTAGTCATCGGCGACAGAACTGTAATTGGCGACAACGTTGTCATACAGGCCAACACAGTTTTAGGAGGCGACGCTTTCTATTACAGAAAACTGAATGGAAACTTTGACAGATTGATCTCCGTAGGAAACGTGGTCATCGGAAATAGTGTGGAAATAGGAAACGGCTGTACAATTGATCGTGGTGTTACCGATTCTACGGTTATCGGTGATGGAAGTATTCTGGATAATCAGATTCAGATTGGCCACGACACGGTTATTGGTAAAAGAGTTTTGATAGCGTCGCAAACAGGAATCGCCGGCTGCTGCATCATAGAAGACGACGTGACGGTCTGGGGACAGGTGGGAATGGCTTCGGGTGTAAGGGTGGAAAGCGGTACAGTTCTGCTTGCCAAAAGCGGAGTCAACAGGGATTTGAAAAAAGGAACCTATTTCGGATCTATCGCAGAAGAATTCAGAGATTACCTCCGAAAAGAAGTGAAACTCAAAAATCTGAAGTAAATCATACTTTATTAATTCAAAAAATAATTGATTACGAGAAAGTTTTAAATTATTATCGTTATTTTTGCGAGTAACAAAGTATTTATAAAATCAATAAACAATAATAAAAAATGTCAGTATTAGTAAACAAAGATTCTAAAGTTATCGTACAAGGATTTACAGGTAACGAAGGTACTTTCCACGCGGGTCAGATGATCGATTACGGAACCAACGTTGTTGGTGGTGTAACTCCGGGAAAAGGAGGTTCTGAGCACCTTGGCAAACCGGTTTTCAATTCTGTAGCAGAAGCTGTAGAGAAAGCAGGAGCTAATGTGAGTATTATTTTCGTGCCGCCTGCATTTGCTGCAGATGCTGTGATGGAAGCTGCTGAGGCAGGTATCAAAGTTATTGTATGTATCACAGAAGGGATTCCTGTTGCTGATATGGTAAAAGTTAAAGATTATATCCAAGACAGAGACTGTAGACTGATCGGTCCAAACTGTCCTGGTATCATCACTTCAGACGAAGCTAAAATCGGGATTATGCCAGGTTTCGTTTTCAAAAAAGGAAAAGTTGGTATCGTTTCAAAATCAGGAACTTTAACCTACGAAGCTGCAGATCAGGTTGTAAAAGCTGGTTTTGGAGTTTCTACTGCGATCGGAATTGGTGGAGATCCAATCATTGGAACTACAACTAAAGAAGCATTGGAATTGTTCATCAATGATCCTGAGACAGAAGCGGTTGTAATGATCGGAGAAATCGGTGGATCTTTGGAAGCTGAAGCTGCAAGATGGTACAAAGCAAGTGGTTCTACAAAACCGGTTGTAGGCTTCATCGCAGGACAGACTGCTCCAAAAGGCAGAACTATGGGTCACGCTGGTGCGATCGTAGGTGGTGATGATGATACAGCTCAGGCAAAAATGGCTATTATGGCAGAAAACGGAATCCACGTAGTAGATTCTCCTGCTGAGATCGGCGTAACTGTTGCCAAAGTTTTAGCATAATACAAAATTGACTGCAATCTTTCGATTATAATATTTTGAGGAGCTCCACAAGAGCTTCTCATTTTTTTTATTTAAATTTGACAAAAATATATTACAAACACACAAGTATGAAAAAAATAATTTTTGCCTCATTCGCTCTCTGCTCATTCCTTTCCCAGGCACAGATAGACCTAAGATCTACAGAGTTTGGAGTGGTTGCGGGAGGAACCTATTCCAGAGTTAGAAATGCGCACAACCCGTCCGGACCCAGAATTTCTGTTCTCGCAGGCGTAGCAGCACAGGCGCCCATAGGAGACGGTGAGCAGTATTACCTTCAGCTAGAAGCTTTATACTTTGGAGCAGGCGAAGGCGGAGACAGAAAATATGAGGATGCCAAAGGATGGGAGCACGCCGTCTACGCCAATAATTATTTGAGTGTACCAATCAATTTCAAAGCTTTTTTCTCTGAGGCAGAATCTGAATTTTTTGGATTAGTCGGTCCGAGGTTTAACTTCCTTCTCAATCAAAAAGTGACAAATCCGGCAAAAGAATATTACGCAGCAAACAGCTACGGTAAGGCAAATTCCGTAAATATCGGAGTTGGTGCCGGCGTAGGTTTCAGTTACAAGAGACAACTGGAAATTGCCCTCAAATATGATCTCGGTTTGTCCGATGCTTATCCGGATCTCAAGAATTCACCGGATAATCAGACGACAGATGCGAATGTCGCCAAGAAAAAATCAGAACAGGTTATCAGTTTAGGATTGACTTATTTCTTCAAATAAAAAAACAAAGGCTGTGAATTATTCACAGCCTTTGTTTTTTTCTCCATCTAATAGGATTATCTTATTTATTTTTGATGATCTCTCTGATTTTACCTTCAATTTCTTCTGACAGTTCAGGATTGTCTTTCAGGACGTCTTTTACGGCATCTCTACCTTGTCCCAGCTTCGTATCCTCGTAGCTGAACCAAGACCCGCTTTTCTTGACCACAGCAAGATCTACAGCAGTATCCAGAATCTCTCCCGATTTTGAAATACCTTCACCATACATAATATCAAATTCTGCCATTTTAAAAGGCGGCGCTACTTTGTTTTTCACAATTTTCACCTTCACACGGCTTCCAACGGCTTCGTCACCATTTTTGATTGGTGCACTTGCTTTTCTGATATCAATTCTTACTGATGCGTAAAATTTAAGTGCATTTCCACCGGTTGTAGTTTCCGGATTTCCAAACATTACGCCGATTTTCTCACGAAGCTGATTGATGAATATTACAGTACATTTTGTTCTTGAGATAGAACCTGTCAGTTTTCTCAAAGCTTGTGACATCAATCTTGCGTGAAGACCCATTTTGGAATCTCCCATTTCGCCTTCGATTTCTGCTTTCGGCGTCAGTGCCGCAACAGAATCGATGACCACAATATCGATTGCGCCCGATCTGATCAGGTTGTCTGCGATCTCCAAAGCCTGCTCACCATTGTCCGGTTGGGAAATGATCAGGTTTTCCAGGTCAACCCCCAACTTTGCAGCGTAGCTTCTGTCAAAAGCGTGCTCTGCATCTATAAAAGCGGCAATTCCACCCGTTTTCTGTGCTTCGGCAATAGCGTGTAAAGTCAATGTTGTTTTACCGGAAGATTCAGGTCCGTAGATTTCGATTACTCTTCCTCTTGGATAGCCGCCCACGCCCAAAGCAAGGTCGATTCCTAATGATCCGGACGGAATTACTTCTATCGTATGATCCACGGAATCCTCGCCCAAAGTCATTACGGTTCCTTTTCCGTAGGTTTTATCTAGTTTTTCCAGTACCAACTGGAGTGCTTTTTTCTTATCGTCGTTTGTACTCATTATGTCAAAAAATTATTCTCAAAATTAATCATTTTAAAATCAAATTCCAATATTATTTTAGCTAACTGCTTTAAATTTATTAGTTAAAATTTAATGAAAATTTGAATTTTTTGTCACTGCCAGATAGTCGTGTAATACTTTCAGTTGATCCTTATTTCCTTTGTTAATTCTCGCCTCTCTGCTGATGACTTTTTCATAAATACTGTTGAAGATCTGCTTTGATTTTGGGAACAGATTTTTATTTTTCACTTTAGGGATTTTCAGCCTTTCACAGACCTCGTCATCCAGAAGAAACCAAGTACAGCAAATGTGTAGATACCGCAGATTTTTCCTTTGAAAAGCAAATTTAAGGATTGGATTTTCAAGCGATTCATTTAAAAGGGAATGTGCCAGCAATACCGAATCTTTGTCTGCGGGCGGCTGGACAGAAGTCCACAGGTAGAAATATTCTGTAGCCTGCTTTTTGTCATCTGGTAAAAGTTCTTCCGGAATTCCCAGCAGATATCCGACGTACTTCCAGAGCTGAAATAAACCCTTTTCTTCCTTCTCGGAATACGTATTTCCCAACTTTTTCAAACTGTACAAAAATACAAGGCTGAAACCGATGTAGGTCGCCATCATATCCCAGGAATTTATCGCTTCGCCCCAGTTTTTGGTATCCCAGTTTTTATAATGTTTTCTGATAGAAAGTCTCGCGTAGGAATGGATGAGTCTCGTTTTGATAGCGAACTCATATCCTTTCTGATGGATCATCAGTGAATCTCTTCTGGTGACATTCACCCAAAAATCTAAGGTTTCTGATAATCGTTTGACAGCGCCTTTCTTCAAAGCTTCTGTGACGATCAAAGGTTTGTTGAGATAGGCATAATCGTAGCCACCGATGAGGCAGTAATCTCTCAGCGAAATCAGCGAATCAACATTGCATCGCATACAAAGTTCTGCGCCACTTTTTATGAGGTCAAAGTCGACCCATTCCGGTACCGATTGAGTTTGTCCGAACAGTGTTTTGACACTTTCAGGAATATCGTCGTCGTCAGAAATGCCATTTCGGATATAAGATTCAATCTGTTTTGAAGCTTCAGGAAATGATTGTGTAAAGTAGATGTCTCTTACAACCTGATCTCCGATCTCGTCCACATCAAAATAGTATTTTGAAAATTTATCAAAATCATTAAAGTTGACCTGAGCGCCGGAAAAGCCGATCAGCTGTTTGCCGTTTCCGGTTTCCCAGAAGTTTTTGAAATGATCTTCGTCTTTGAATCTCGGCTGTAAAATTGGTTCCTCCATTACAGCTAAAGTTACAATTATTGCTCCAAAATCGGACGGTGAGTTTTATCATTAGTCAAAATAAAAAAACCTTCCAAAATGAATTGAAAGGTTTTCAGTTTTATTGAGTAATTCAGATTACAAAGAAGCTGAATGTACAAGCATATCTGCCAATTTGTTAGAATATCCCCATTCGTTATCGTACCAAGATACCAATTTTACGAAAGTTGGATTCAACATAATTCCAGCCTCTTTATCAAAGATAGAAGTTCTGGAATCGCTTACGAAATCCTGAGAAACTACAGCATCTTCAGTGTATCCAAGAATACCTTTCAATTCGCCTTCAGAAGCCGTTTTGATCGCTGCACAGATTTCTTCGTAAGAAGTTGGTTTGTCCAATTTCACAGTTAAATCTACTACAGAAACGTCAGCAGTTGGTACTCTGAAAGACATTCCTGTCAATTTCCCGTTTAGAGAAGGGATTACTTTTCCTACCGCTTTTGCTGCACCAGTAGAAGAAGGGATGATGTTGTTTAGTGCAGATCTACCACCTCTCCAGTCTTTTGCAGACGGTCCGTCTACCGTTTTCTGAGTTGCAGTTGTAGCGTGTACAGTTGTCATAAGACCTTCTGCGATCCCGAAGTTATCGTGGATTACTTTTGCCAATGGCGCTAGACAGTTAGTTGTACAAGACGCGTTTGAGAAGATAGCGATATCGCTGGTCAATTCTTTGTGGTTTACACCCATTACGAACATTGGTGTATCATCTTTTGGCGGCGCAGAAAGGATTACTTTCTTAGCTCCGGCGTTGATGTGTGCCTGTGCTGTTTCTTTCGACAAGAATAAACCTGTAGATTCTACGATATATTCTGCACCTACTTCGTTCCATTTTAGGTTGTTAGGGTCTTTCTCAGCCGTTACACGGATTGTTTTACCGTTTACCACAAGGTTGTTACCCTGTACTGATACTTCTCCTTTGAATGTGCCATGAACAGAGTCATACTTTAGCATATAAGCCATGTATTCTGCATCGATAAGGTCATTGATACCTACTACTTCGATGTTTTCTCTTTCAGTCATTGCTCTGAAAACCAAACGTCCGATTCTACCGAATCCGTTGATTCCTACTTTAATTGTTGACATATTATTTAAAATATTAAGGTTTTATTTTGTAGTATAAATTTACGAAAAAATGATGGATTACATCGCTAAAATTTCAGCTATTTTAAGTAGATCCTTATCTATTTCGTTGTGTTTTTTGATGGCTTCCTCTATAGGCGTGTACACAATCTTGTTGGACTGCATTCCTACCATCACTTTGTTTCTTCCCTCCATAAGGCCTATTACAGCGCCGTAGCCAAGGTTACTTGCCAGCACTCGGTCTGCGCAGCTTGGCGATCCGCCTCTCTGGATGTGTCCTAGAATAGTAACGCGGATATCATAATTAGGAAACTCTTCTTTTGTAGATTTTGCAAGATCATAGATGCTCGCAAGCTCTTCACCTTCAGCTACTACGACAATGCTGGATGATTTTCCAACTTTTTCTGCCGTTCTGAATGTGTTGAAGAGGTCTTCCAGGCTGTCTTTTCTTTCAGGAATCAGGATGTCTAGCGCGCCTGTGGCAATTCCGCTGTTGAGTGCGATAAATCCGGCGTCGCGGCCCATTACTTCCACAAAGAAAACGCGGTTGTGAGAGGTAGCTGTATCACGGATTTTATCGATGGCGTCCATTGCGGTGTTGAGTGCCGTATCGTAACCGATTGTTTTGTCTGTCCCGAAGATATCGTTGTCAATTGTACCCGGAACGCCAATTACTTTGATGCCATATTCTTCATTAAAGATTTTCGCACCGGTAAAACTTCCGTCCCCCCCGATGCAGACCAAAGCATCGATGCCCAATTTTACACATTGATCATAAGCTTTTTTCCGGCCTTCCGGCGTCATAAATTCTTTTGATCTGGCAGACTTCAGAATGGTCCCACCTTGGTTGATAATGTTTTTAACAGAACGAGGTCCCATTTTGATAACATCACCGGCAATAAGTCCATTGTAACCCTCACGGATTCCGTAACAGTCTATATTGTAATGATTTGCTGTTCTTACAACAGCTCTAAGTGCAGCATTCATCCCTGGAGCATCGCCGCCGGAAGTGAAAACCGCAATAGATTTTATGTTGTTTTCTGACATATTTTTAATTTTTTTCAAAGCAAATTTACGAAATAGGAATCAGATTACAGAACGTCTTTAATATTATGCTGTAAATTATATCTTATGTTAATTAAATGAAATATAAATAAGTTCAGCCCGGTTTATAATGCTCTTAAAATTAGCGTTAAGGAAAATATGACAAATGTTAGAATTTAATTGTTCCCTGCGTTTGGAAGTTTTATTATATTTACGAGCAATACAGAATAAAATTTAAATAAATCTTTGGTTATAAGATTTTATATTAATAGAATAAAACAAACAAAATACATTATGAAAGTTACCGTAGTTGGAGCAGGCGCAGTAGGAGCTAGCTGTGCAGAATACATCGCAATGAAAGACTTCGCAGCAGAAGTTGTGCTGGTGGATATCAAAGAAGGATTTGCAGAAGGCAAAGCAATGGATCTGATGCAGACCGCTTCTCTGAATGGTTTTGATACCAAAATCACAGGAACAACAGGAGATTACTCCAAAACGGCAGGTTCCAAAGTAGCGGTGATCACTTCCGGAATCCCTAGAAAACCGGGAATGACGAGAGAAGAACTGATCGGTATCAACGCCGGAATCGTGAAAGAAGTGACTCAGAATTTGGTGAAACATTCGCCAGACGTAATCATCATTGTAGTTTCCAATCCGATGGATACGATGGCCTACCTGGTTCACAAAACATCCGGACTTCCGAAAGAGAGAATAATCGGGATGGGTGGCGCACTGGATTCTGCAAGATTCAAATACAGATTGGCAGAAGCCTTGGAATCACCAATTTCTGACGTAGACGGAATGGTAATCGCAGCACATTCTGATACCGGAATGTTGCCTCTTTTCAGCAAAGCAACAAGAAATGGTGTACCTGTTTCAGAATTTTTGAATGATGAGCAAAAAGCGAATGTCATTGAAGAAACTAAAGTGGGCGGTGCAACATTGACCAAATTATTAGGAACGTCAGCTTGGTACGCACCAGGCGCAGCAGTTTCTGTAATGGTTCAATCCATCATTTGCGACCAGAAAAAAATGATTCCTTGTTCACTGATGTTAGACGGTGAATACGGACAAAGCGACATCTGTCTTGGCGTTCCTGCGATCATTGGAAAAGACGGTGTGGAGAAAATCGTAAACATCACGCTGACTTCAGAAGAGCAACTGAAATTTGCTGAAGCTGCAAAAGCGGTAAGAGAAGTGAATGGTGATTTGAAGTTTTAAGCTTCAGATCTTTACATAAAATAAAAACCGTCCCGAGATTTTCGGGACGGTTTTTTATGTGGCGATTTCAGATGGATGTATTATTGTGCTAATAGTTCATTAATCACACTTTCAAAGATCTTCAAACCCTTATCACCATCATAAATAAAGCCGTGATCGCCCTCATTGACGGATCTGAATTCCCAGTCTTTGGAAACTGATTTATTCTTGAGATATATATTTTCCACACCACTGAATGCATAGACGCTGTCATCCTTTGCATTTATAGATATTAATTTTTTGCCCTGAGCTATTTTGTCAAAATCGATCTTGGTGAGTAATACATTAGGATCTGCGGAGATAGCATAAAAACCTTTAAAAACCTTCTGATTCTGGGAAGCAAAGTAAAAAGTAGCCGTGCCGCCATTGGACATTCCGCCGAGAATAATGTTTTTTTTGTCAATTTTAAAATCTTTTTTGACCTGATCTACAATTGTAAATATATTGTCAAACGCTTCCTGCTGGTTGACCCAGCCAAAATCCTTTTTTCCCAACGGGTAAATAATAATAGCATTGAGATCTTCGCCAATAGAGAAAATCGGTTCATTCTGCAGTTGATAGTTTTCGTAGCTGAAATTTTCTGTATTAACAATGCCGCCGTGCAGAAATACTACAGCTTTCATCGGCGTTTTATCACTGTATTGTTTTGGGATGTAAACAAGGTAAGGAACTTTCATGTCTTTTACCGTTGTGAAGAAGAGCGCAAACCGGCTGTCTGATTCCAGGTTTTTTTTATCTCTAATGGTTTGTGCATTTTTAATGATTGATGCGTTCCACACTCTATTAATTTGATCTTCTGCCTCTTTTCTGATTGTAATATTGGCTTTCATCCGGCCGACAACCGCGATCCATTCCGCTAAATTGTGAAGTTTTACAAACGCGCTGTCAGATTCTATATACTGCAGCTCCTCGGCTTTTGTTACCAGACCTTTTTCCTGTGCCTGGGAAAGCCAGTTCATCGCGCTGTCTGTATCGTTGCAATATCCTGCACTTACAGCAGCAGTATAAAAGACAAATTTGTTTTTTTCAGCGATGCCTTCCGATGTTGCCATTGCTTTTTTAAACTGACTCAAAGCGTCACAGTACTTTTTAGACTGAATGCTGCTTTGCGCTTCATTAAGGAGTTGCTCGTAATTTTGGGATTTGAAGGATTGAGTTGTAAAAAGATACAGAGCTAAAGACAGAACATAAATTTTTGGCATTAGATTTTTTACTAAATATAAAGATAGTTTCTAAAATACCACTATTGAAAAACGAATTAATTAAAAATGCAGTAAAAATTAAAATCTCTCCCCAACCAACTCCGCATTCACCATTGCGCCCGCAAGGTTTCCCTGAAATACAGAATTGGCTACAGAACGCATCGCACTGCAGTTGTCGCCGCAGGCAAATACACCAGGAATATTTGTTTTCTGAAATTGGTCAGTTTTGATGTGACCCATTTCCGTCATTTCGCAACCCAAAGTTTCAGGAATCTTTGAATGTTGAGTGAAAGGAAATGCACCATAAACTGCTTCGAAGTTCATTATTTTACCATCAGTCAAACCCAGGTTTTCTACCATTCCGTGATGATGCTTCAATTCTGAAATCTCAGTTTCTATAATTTCGATATTATTCAGTTTAAGCTTTTGAATTTGTACATCAGTGAAATTGGCTTTTCCTCTGGTGAAAATTGTCAAGTCTTTTGTCAAATTATTTACCAAAGAAGCGATGTGAAAACCACGTTCGCCATTCGCAATAATTGCCGTTATTTTATTCTGAAATTCATAACCGTGACAATATGGACAATGGATTAATGAAATTCCCCAGCACTCCTGGAAACCTTTGATATTCGGGATTTCGTCGGTAATTCCTGTTGCAAAAATTAATTTTTTAGAATCAAATTTTTCGTCATTTCCGGTGGTAATTTCAAAACCTTTTTCAGTTTTAATTCCTGATTTCGCAGAGCCTTTGTAAAACTTGATTGTCGAATATTTCTCAACCTGTTCCAGTGAAATTGTTGAAATCTCTTCAGGCGTTTTTCCGTCCTGCGTCAAAAAATTGTGGGAATGTGGCGTTTGCTCATTGCAAGGTTTTCCACTGTCGATTACGAGAACATTTCTCAAAGATCTTCCCAAAGACATTGCCGCAGAAAGTCCCGCATAACTTCCACCAATTATAATTACATCGTATTGATTTTTCATCTTTAAAATTTTTTATTTGCTGATTTAAAGCGATTCGCCAAAAGCCAATTGCCAAAAGCTAAATTATTCTTGCCAAAGTTAAGATTAATTTCTATTATTGCAACATAATCGCATTAACTAAATGAAAAGGAGAAACACGCCTGCAAAAGATGCCGTTTTGAATCTGATTACAAATTCAGGAAAAGCAATGAGCCAGGATACCATCGAAGGGAAAATCAATCTGGAGATCGACAGAGCTACAATTTATCGGGTCTTAAATCGATTTTGCGAAGACGGAATTCTGCACAGAATTGTGGCCGAAGATGGCAAACAGTATTTCGCAGTCTGCATCAAATGTGATGAGAAAAAACTGGCTGACAATCATTTTCATTTCAGATGCACAGTTTGCCAGACGATCGAATGCCTGCCGGTTCCCGTTCAGTTCTCATTACCGGCAAATTATAAGGTAGAAAGTGTGAATTGTATTCTGACGGGCGTTTGTAAGGATTGTGCATAATTAAAGGTCGATATTATTCTTTCTCATTTCTTCAAGTTCAGCATTCATTTTTGATTCCCAGTTTTTACCATTTCTCTTTTCCAAATATGGCTTAACTGTTTCATCATATTTTTGACGAGCTTCAACTTCAATCGGAAAAATCGTACAACCCAGATTTTTATAACTAATGCCGTATTTTTTCTGTATGCTGTCTGTTTTATTTATGATTTTTTGACTGTCTGAGATTATTTGTAATCCGCCAGAATATTCAAAAGTAACATTGTCATTTTTGATGTCTTCTTTAGCCTTAATGATGTATTCCTTTTCTCTTTTAGCAATTTCTTTTTTAATTTTTATAAAAACATCTGCGGAGTAATAAATGATAGAAATTAAAAATAAAATATTGAAACATAAAAAAATACGCTGAAAATCTAATTGTTCAATTTTTAGAAATCCTAAGACCAATGAGAAGACAGCTAAAGTTGAAATTATGATTATCAACATTATCCAATTGATATCTTGTATAGCAAATTGAAAATCAAATTTCATCGGGTAATTGATAAAGTAAAACTGAAAAATATTAGCCAAAATAATTAAGACTAATACAATCAAATTAAGAATCAAAAATTTTGTTTTCATCATATTATTTGTTTGATTAAACCTTCAAAACCCCACGAAATCCGCGCGCTGCATAATAAGATTCCGCGCCATTGTGATACAGAAAGATCTGATTGTAACGTCTGTCACAGAAGATTGCACCGCCCAGATTTCTAATGTTATCCGGGGTTTTCACCCAGCTAGACGTTTTCAAATCGAAGTTTCCTAAGGATTGCAAATGGCGATATTGAGATTCATCCAGAATATCGATTCCCATTTCCTTAGCCAAATCTAATGCACTGTTGGACGGTTTATTTTCCTTTCTGGAATCCAGTGCTTTTCGGTCATAGCAAAGGCTTCGTCTGCCTTTCGGGCTTTCTGCAGAACAATCGAAAAAGAGATATTCGTTTGTGCCTTTGTCGTAAGATACAACATCCGGTTCGCCTTCGGTTCTCTCCATTTCGCTGAGAGACCAAATTTTTTCTGGCTGCGATTCCAATTTTTTCTGAACGTCACTCCAGTTTATAGTCTCGTGCCTTTCTTTATTTTTCTCGAATCGGGATTTTAGAATTTTGATTAATTCTTCCTGCTGTTCCTGTGTCAATTTATTTTTCATGGTTTCCGGATGTTTGGGAGTCAAATGCTTAGTTTCAAATTTAATAAAATTAAACTTTCATCGATAAAATAAAATTTGGGATGTAACAAAACTCAGACTTTGGTTGTCTAATAAGAAAACTAACTAATGAAATTACTCTTTTCCTCACTGGGATTACTGTCTGCAGGCTTTTTCGCAGCGCAGACGGCCGATACTGTCAAAACATCTACGGAAATAGAATCTGTCACACTCATCACCAGGAAACCGACTGTGGAGAGCAAAGCTGACAGAACGGTTTTCAATGTGGCAAACAGTTCGATGCTGGCAGGAAATACCACTTGGGATATCGTAAGAATGACGCCGCTCGTGAGCATCGATAATAATGATAATGTAAAAGCGGAAGGCGAATCGGTTACCGTTTATATTAATGACAGAAAATCGGTTTTCACAGGGAAAGAACTGAAGGAATATCTTAAAACGATTCCGGCAGATAATCTCATGAAAATCGAGGTGATTACAAGCCCATCTTCGAGGTACGAAGCTACCGGCTCGGTCATCAATATTGTCCTCAAGAAAAGGGATGATGAAGGTTTGAAAGGCAGTGTCTCCCTCACCAATACTCAGAATACGAAGAACAACCAGTACGGAAGTCTTAATCTTAATTATCATAAAAAGAACTTTACGCAGACTTTTACGGGAAGCTACAGCGATAATGTATTCATATCAAAAAACAGTGGCGATTATTCGTATTACGAAACTAAAATTCGTCAGTTGATCAATTTCGAGGCGGCTTACACAAACAGAAATCCTTCATTTTCATCCACCTCAGAGTTTGAACTCAACGGTAAAAATAACGTTGGCCTTGTTGTAGAATATTTCAACGGAAAACGAGGTTCCGATTCGGATTCTTTTACCAGAGATTATAATGACGGTAATTTTGTAAAGCTGGACTATCAGAATCTCAACAGTTCAACCATTAATAATGTTTTGGGAACCAACTTGTTCTACAAATATTATGATAAGGAGAAAAATAAAATCCTGGATATCAATCTCGGCGTCAATTACGACTCTGATAAAGGCAATACAGACAGGTTTCTGAAAAGTAAAAACGAGTCTCCGGTTTTGGATTGGAGCAATATCCCGGCCTCGGAGCAGACTATTATTAATAACAACAATCAGAACAGAAACTACTTCGTGAAAGTGGATTTTACGACGCCGCTAGGAAAAAACGGTGGAAATCTGGAAGTTGGCGGCAAAGCGAATTTCAATAATAATGTGATCCCGAATACATATCTGGATTTGATTAATGTTAATAAAAGTGTCAACAGTGATTTCCATTATGTGGAAAATATCAATTCACTTTATTTCAATTACAGCAAGACGTTTTTTGAAAAGCTGGAGACCAGAATTGGTTTGCGTTACGAATATATCAAGTATAAAATCCGAGAAAATGTGAGTGGTAAAGCTAGAGACGACTCTTATGGAACCTTTCTGCCCAATTTGTTGGTCAAATATTCTTTTTCGCCCAATTATGATCTGAGTCTGACTTACAACCACAATCTGTGGAGGCCTTGGTATTCGGAGTTCAATCCTTTCGAAATGCCGAGCAACAACGGAATCTACAGCCGTGGAAACATAGATCTTCTGCCAAATCCAAGCGACCGAGTAGCTTTGAAATTTGGGATTCACAAAAAATATTTCATCTCTGCCAGATATATGTTTACAGACCAGGATTATTGGGATAATTATGCAGTGGAAAATGGCAGAACGGTTCTGTTTCAGGACAATTTCAAAGGAAAAGTGGAGAAGCTCTACGTTTTTGCAAATACCAATCAGAATCTGTTTAAAAATAAGCTGAATGTGAATTTCGGACTTGGCTGGTATTACATCGACAACAGTGATTTCAACGCAAGAAACATTTTGAGCCGTGAGAACAATTATATCAATTTTGTTTCCGGATCAGCGAATTTATCTTACACCAATTTGTTTAATAAAAACATCAACCTCAGTGCGTGGATGAGTGTTGATAATCAGAATAACGGGAATTCTGTGGCCAATCAGTACAACTATTTCCACAATCTTACGGTGACCAAGATTTTCCCTGTTTCCCAAATCGAAACCAGTATTCAGTTTATGAATATTTTCAAAAGGCCATCTATGAATGCTACAACTTACAGTCAAATTGGAACCTTCCAAAACTATAACATATGGGATTGGTACGGCGTTTCACTGACATTTGTCAAACGTTTCGGAAACCAAAAAGTAAAAGAAAATACCAAAACCGATGTCGAGAAAAACTCGGGCGGAGGAAAATAGCAGATAGCAATTGGCAAATGGCTTTTAAAGTCTTTATTATTAATGGAACGGCAATTGTCCGTTCTTTTTTTTGATTTTATTTAAAGTCAAAATCTTTGATGAGTTTTACGTCTTTGCGACCTTAAAAATATTTTCAATAAGATCAAAAAAAAATCTTTGCTCACTTTGCGTTTAATTTTCGTAATATATTAAACTTTAATAAAATTTCACATCTCAAAACTTTTATAAGCCGTAAATTTGGGCTCAATAAAAAGTAAATTCAATGTTCAGAAAAATTCAGATTTTCGTATTAGCGGCGGCTACATTCGGAAATGTAAATGCTCAGAAAACAAAAATCAATTCAGGAGAAAGACCAAAATTAGTCGTAGGATTGGTCGTAGATCAGATGCGTTGGGATTACCTTTACCGCTTCGAAAAAAAATTCGGGAAAGGTGGTTTCAAAAGGCTTTTAGGCGAAGGTTATTCCCTTAATAATGTTCATATTCCTTATATTCCGACTGTTACAGCTATTGGTCATACTTCCATTTATACAGGTTCTGTTCCATCCATTCACGGTATTGCCGGAAATGACTGGACCGACAAAGAAACTGGAAAAAATGTCTATTGTACCGCGGACGACAGTGTAAATCCTGTAGGCTCGAATGACAAGAAAATCGGAAGCCACTCTCCGAAAAACCTTTGGTCGACTACGGTTACAGATCAGTTGAGAATCGCCAGCAATTTCAAATCAAAAGTGGTAGGTGTTTCTTTGAAAGACAGAGCTTCAATTTTGCCGGCCGGACACAACCCGACGGGTGCTTTTTGGTTTGATGATTCTACCGGAAACTTCATCACGAGTTCTTATTATATGAATGAACTGCCGAAATGGGTTAACGATTTCAATGGTCAGAAAGTGCCTGAAAAACTCCTCGCCAATGGCTGGCAAACCACTTTACCCATTGCAGAATACACAGAAAGTACAGCCGATAATGTGGAATGGGAATATCCGGTTGGGACGGCAAAAACACCAGTCTTTCCTTACAACAATCTTTTAGAGGATTATGCGACAAAAAAGGGTGTCATCAGAACCACACCTTTCGGAAATACACTGACTTTGAAGTTTGCTGAAGCGGCTTTGGACAATTATACTTTAGGAAAAGGATCTGAGACAGATTTCCTTGCCATCAATTTAGCTTCCACAGATTATGTGGGGCATTCTTACGGACCAAATTCGATTGAGGTTGAAGATACTTATATCCGTTTAGACAAAGATTTAGCGGCATTTTTCAAAATGCTGGATGAGAAAGTTGGGAAAAACAATTATCTGGTTTTCTTATCAGCTGATCACGGCGGTGCGAATGCAGAAGGTTTCCTGAGAGCCAATAAAATCCTCGGCGGTTTTTATGACGACGGACTTGAAAAAAATCTTGGTGCAGAATTAGAGAAAAAATACGCCAATTCTAAAGTGATTTTGGGGATCGACAATTATCAGATTTACCTGAATCAAAGTTTGATTAAAGAGAAAAAACTGGATGAAGACGATATCAAAACCACCATCATCAACAGTCTGAACAAAGACCCACGAGTTTTATACGCCGTAGATTTAAAGAAAATCGGTTCGTCAGCCATTCCTGAGCCGATAAAAACCAGAGCTATCAACGGTTACAACTGGCAGAGAAGCGGCGACATCCAGATCGTTTCGCACGACGGGATGCTTCCGAGTTATGCTAAAAAAGGAACTACGCACAGTGTCTGGAATTCCTATGATTCCCATATTCCACTCATTTTTATGGGCTGGGGAATCAAACACGGCGAAAGTAATAAGGATTACAATATGACCGATATTGCGCCAACCGTTTCCGCCTTACTTCACATCGAATTCCCAAGTGGAAACATCGGAAATCCTATTACGGAAGTGATTGGCAGATAGGAATAGAAGTTAGAGATTAGAATTTAGAAGTTAGATTTTAATTCGAATATTTATTTTTTAATCTTATATAGACCCAATATTGTCATTCTGTAAGAATCTAAACAGCTTTTTAGAGATTCTTGCAGAATGACAATTTTTTTACAGAAATTTGCAACTGATTATGAATTTGAAAGAAAAAGACATCTTCGATTTGCTTAATGAAAAGGCAGAGCTCTACAATTCACCGGATTTTATAAGCGATGATCCTATCCAGATTCCGCACCGTTTTTCTTTGAAGCAGGATATTGAAATTGCTGGATTTTTATCGGCAAGTATCGCTTGGGGAAACCGAAAATCAATCATCAACGATGCGAACAGAATGATGGAGCTGATGGGAAATTCACCGTACGATTTTGTGATGAATTTTACAGATTCTGATTTGAAAAAAATACCTCAGAAAGCGATTCACAGAACATTCAACCACGAAGATTTTATTTTTTTTCTAAAGAATTTTAAAAGGATTTATACACAGTTCGATAGTCTGGAAGATGCATTTCTCATTACTGAAGATGAAACCAATTTCTACCATTCGATTGAGCGTTTCCGGAACCGATTTATTTCCGAACAACACCGTGGACAGAAGCATGTGAGCTCGCCTTACAAAAATTCTGCTTCAAAACGATTGATTATGTTTCTGCGTTGGATGGTTCGAAAAGATAAAAAAGGCGTTGATTTCGGCATTTGGGAAAACATCGATCCGCGGTTTTTGTCTGTTCCGCTGGATGTCCATACTGCGAATATTTCCAGGAAACTGGGCATTTTAACCAGGAAACAAAACGACTGGAAAGCGGTGGAGGAGCTGGATTTGATAATTCGAAAGTATAATTCGGCTGATCCCGCGATTTATGATTTCGCTTTGTTTGGTTTGGGCGTTTCCAAAGAGTTTGATTAAAATTAAAAATCTCCTAGTTAATTAAAACTGGGAGATTTTTATATAAAGTTCTTTTATTATGAATAAGTCTTCGACTCCGCTAAGAATGACATCTTATAAATTCTAATGTTTTTTGAGAGATGTCACGCTGAGCGGAGTAGAAGTGCTTTTTATTTGAATTAATTACTTCAAAATATCATTAATGTTAGGATAATCCGATATTTTCCTGAATTCAAAACGGTTGCTGTTCTTCAGCCCGGAAATAAAAAGATCCAGTTCCTGCACCGAGTCATCGTCCTGAAGATATTGATCGTGCGTCAGAAAAACCAAATGTCGGGAAGTCTTTTCCAGATCGTTGAAGAAAATGCTGTCCACGCGTTTTGCCATTTCTTTGTGAGTGCCTTTCAGTTTCATAGCATTGGTAGGTTTCCATTCCAGATCCCAGCCTACCAGTGTGTAGCCGGATCTTTGCAACTCGTCTGCCGCAATTTTTGAACTTTTAAGATCTGTACTGTTAATGTGTGCCGTTCTCCAGATATTTCTTCCGGGCGTTCTGGCATATTTGTTTTTAAACTGCACGCTGTCTCTTGCTCTGTCAAAATCGTGAATTACATTTTCCGGATTTTTATAGAATTCCGAATATCGGTTCAGGGCGTGCGTATAGCTGTGATTGGCAATCTCAACCAATTTGTCGTTTTCCAGTTCCTTCAATTCTTTTGATTGGGTTTTGCTGTCGTAGGCGTGTTTTCCAACGACAAAAGCTGTAATAGGAATTTGATATTTGTTGGTGATTTTCAGAAGGTTACTTGTTCCTCTGTTAGGACCATCATCAAAGGTTAGATAGATATAACGTTTATTCGGGTCATCGGGAACGTCGGGCTTGCTAGATATCACTTTTGCTGACTGAGAACTTAAAGATTCCTGGTGACTGCCTGCGATTTGTAGCGCCTGTGCAGTTTCAGAATTTTTGTTGCAGGAATTTAAAAAAAATACTGCCGTAATAATCAGTGCAGCAGTCCCAAGAAAAATCAGATGATTTGATTTTTCAGCAAAAGTTTTTTTCACTGAAGTAGAAGATTTTTTAGTGTTAAAGAATGTTAATTATGTTAAAAATTAATATCAAATCTAATGCCTTTTTAGTAATAAATGGGCAAATTATTAAAATAATTTATTATTGATAATCAGGTGTTTATGTTAAATCCAATTATCATATTTAGCGATTAATTTTTATTGTTAATATTTTAATAAATAGACCGATGAGTAACAGTGTTAAATTTAAAAACGTAATTTAGCTTTAGTGAAGTTCACATTCATAGAATATGATTTATTGATGTACATCAATGAGACTTCTACATCCAAGACAGTACATTTGCAACAACAAATAATTAATCAAATATTGACTTATGAAAAAATTAACGGTATTGGCATTCGCAGGAGCAGCACTATTGTTCACCGCGTGTAATGACAAAAAAGAAACGGTAAAAGACGCTCAGGAAGTGGCCGCGAAAACAGGAGAAGCTTACAAAGTAGATCTGACAACCTCCAACGTCAACTGGAAAGCGTTCCACAAAGGCGGATTTGCACCAAGATGGGGAACACTCAGCTTGAAATCCGGCGAATTGACCGTTGCTGACAATGCAGTAACTTCCGGCGATTTCGTAATCGATATGACGACTTTGAAGGTAGATCCTGCATCTGTAACTGAAGCAGACAAAAAGCCGGCTGATCTGGAAGCTCACTTGAAGAATGAAGACTTCTTCAACGTAGCCAAAAATCCAACTTCTGATTTTAAAATCACTGCTGTAGCGGACTTGGCGGGCGAACTTCCAAAAGACGCTGTAGCGGGATCTAATAAAACGGTAAGCGGAAACCTGACTTTGTTAGGAAAAACGATGAACGTTTCTTTCCCTGCAAAAGTGACTGTTACTGAAGGTAAAGCTTCTATGGAAGCTAAATTCACGGTGAACAGAACAGATTGGGGCATCAAATTTGGTACAGATGAAACTGATCCTGCAGAATGGATGATCAGCAAAGACATCGAAATCGGGATCAACGTAAATGCTGCAAAATAAGTAGATCGTAAAAATGAAAAAGGAGAAGACTGTTTCGCAAGAGACAGTCTTTTTTTTGCAAAAATACTTCGACTCCGCTCAGTGTGACATCTATTAATGATTGTCAGGTTGAGCGGAGTCGAAGCCTTT
>JAZBLF010000013.1:0-80909 GCA_037033105.1 Bacteroidota bacterium | reverse complement strand
TATCAACAGGATTATCAGAAAAACTTTAAAATTTTAACCTGAATAATTTGCAAATTAACATAGAACATCGGGGCTATTCACAAGATACCACAAAAAAACAGGCTGTCAGTTTTGACAGCCTGTTTCTATATCTTGTGTTCAGCAGAAATTAAAAAATCTCTCTCCCCGAAAAATGGAACTGAGCTTCGATAAGCGCGTTTTCATCCGAGTCGGAACCGTGAACAGCATTTTCTCCGATGCTTCTTGCGAAGAGTTTTCTGATCGTTCCTTCAGCCGCTTCAGCCGGGTTTGTAGCCCCGATTGTAGTTCTGAAATCCGCAACTGCATTGTCTTTTTCCAAAACCGCAGCTACGATAGGACCAGAAGACATAAAATCTACCAATTCTCCGTAGAAAGGTCTTTCTGCGTGCACTTCATAGAATTTCTGCGCATCAGCAACAGTAAGCTGCGTCAATTTCAAAGCTTTGATTTTAAAACCAGCTTCACTGATTTTTCCAAGGATCGCACCAATATGTCCATCTGCAACTGCATCCGGCTTGATCATGGTAAATGTGATTTTTCCTGACATTTTAATTTAATTTTTTATTTTTAAGAACCGCAAATTTACAATAATTTTTTGTTACTTTTGCTCTCGGAAATTCTTTTCTGGGAAAAGGTATTTTATGGCATACTATTTGTTACTTAATATTCGATTCTCATGTTTAATTTGAGTTTTCATGGTTATTAGTTTTTACCCTGCTTCGGCAGGGTTTTTTGTTTTAACACCAGGCCAAAACTACAAAAATCGCCGGAACAAAAAGTTGTTCCGGCGATTTTTGTAATAGCAGACCATCTGTAAATGATCTTGTAAATTGTTTTTCTCGCCACACCAGCAGCCCGGCTTGAACGGAGCTCTTTTTCTTTTTTTGGCTAAAAAAAGAAAAAAGCGGGAGTGGAAGACGGAAAAGCTGCCCAAATCTAATGCATAAAGGCAACTACTTTATAACTAATCACCCTGATCTACGAATGCCAGTTCGTCTGGATTTTTGACAGGATACTTCTCCGTGAAACACCCAAAACAGTGATTCGGCGAACCCAAAATACTGATCAGATTGTCTACACTGAGAAATTCCAGACTATCTACATCCAGATATTTTCTGAGTTCTTCTTTATTCATATTGGCCGAGATCAGATCGTCTTTTGTAGGCGTGTCTATCCCCAGAAAACAAGGTGCAATAATAGGCGGCGATACACTTCTGAAGTGGATTTCCTTAACGCCTGCATTTTTCAGAATCTTCACCAGTCTCTTTGAGGTCGTTCCGCGGACGATGGAATCATCTATGATCACTACTCTTTTATCCTTCATTTCGGAGACGATAGGATTGAGCTTCAGATTTACAAAATGCTCTCTCATCTCCTGAGAAGGAATGATGAATGAGCGGCCGATATACCTGTTTTTGATCAGAACGGGACGGAAAGGAATTCCTGATGCTTTGGAAAATCCGATAGCTGCGGGAACGCCGGAATCCGGAACACCGATGACGATATCTGCTTCCACAGGTGCCTGCTCCCAGATTTTCATCCCGGATTTTTCGCGCACTTCGTGAACGTTGATCCCTTCTAGCGTAGAATCCGGTCTTGCAAAATAAATATATTCGAAAGCGCAGATCTTATTGACACAATCATCTTTGACGAGGTAGGATTGCAATCCCTTTTCATTGTCGCTGGTGTAGACAATTTCGCCGGGCAGGATATCCCGCACATACTGCGCGCCTACTCCATCCAGCGCACAGCTTTCTGAAGCTACAACGAATGTATTCTCATCAATCGCGCCCAGAACCAAAGGCCTGATCCCGTTGAAATCACGAAAAGCAAAAAATTTGTTTCTTGTAAGACCGACTACGGAATAGGCGCCTTCAATTTTTTCCATCGTGGCTTTAATAGCGCCGCGAAGTCCAAGATCGAGGTTTTTCTGAATTAGTCTTAAAATAACTTCGGTATCAGAAGTTGCCCGGAAAACCACACCTTCATCTTCGAGCTCTTTTCGTAGCTGTTTTGCATTGGTTAGATTCCCGTTGTGTGCGATGGAAAGGATAATTTGGTCATATTCATTCTTAGCAAAAAACGGCTGAAAGTTGTATTTCTTTTTGTCTCCGGCAGTGGTGTATCTGGTGTGGCCAATGACGGTGCTTCCCATATACTGCTGCGGATCTTCTATCGATTTGAAAACGTCCAGAACCAGACCTTCGTCTTTGACAGAGAGAATCTTCCCATTGTTTCCTACAGCGATGCCGCAAGCTTCCTGCCCGCGGTGCTGCAAAGCGAAAAGACCAAATTGCGACAGCGAAAAGGTGTCCTGATTTTCTGTTGAATGCACTCCAAAAACGCCGCACTCTTCTTCCATTTTATCAAAAGGGTAAAAAGATTCCTTTTCTTCTTTGGAAAGGTGTTTGGTTTCTTCGAATTCCTGATAGCGGTTTTGGAAAGCATATTTCGGTAATGTGCTATATTCTTGAAATTCTAAATCCATTTTTTATGTTTTCGGATTATTTAGCTAAAGCGGTTTGTAATCTGTCATAGATCTCGACATAGGCTTCTGTGATCTCACCAAGATCCCTTCTGAATCTGTCTTTGTCGAGTTTCTTCATCGTATCTTTGTCCCAAAGTCTGCAAGTATCAGGAGAAATCTCATCTGCAAGGACAATTTTGCCGTCTGATGTTTTACCCAATTCTATTTTAAAATCTACAAGAATGACATTGGCTTTATCAAACAAATCACTTAAAAGCTGATTGATTTTACCTGTCAAAGCGTACATCTCGTTAAGTTCTTCATATGTTGCTGCCCCGAGGAAGACAGCGTGATGATCGTTGATCAGAGGATCTCCCAAATCATCTCTTTTGAAGCACAGATCAAAAATAGTTACCGGAGATTTCAGCCCTTCCTCCACGCCTAATCTCTGAGCCATACTTCCTGCCACGTAGTTACGGACTACCATTTCAAGAGGAATGATGTCCACTTTTTTTACGAGCTGCTCTCTGTCATCCAGTTTTGCGATGAAGTGTGTCGGGATTCCTTTTTCGGCAAGATATCCGAAAATAAGTGTCGAAATCGCATTATTCAATTCGCCTTTTCTATCAAACTGACCGCGTTTCTGGGCATTGAAAGCTGTCGCATCATCTTTGTAGCGAACAACAACTTCGTTGGGATTCTCAGTAGCGAAAACCTGTTTAGCCTTACCTTCGTAAAGCATTTCTTTCTTTTGACTCATAATTACTTTTCATTTTTTTAAGTGGAACTCGCGAATCTTACGATTTACACCTAAACTTTACTGTTAGATTTATGCACAAATTTACGAAATTTATATTTCTTTTTTGTAAAATTAAAGCCGAATAATGACGATTGTAAGAAACTATCAACTGGCTGAATTTTAGCAAATTCGAGAACTAATAAACTTTGTTATGGCAAAAACTTTTGGAGAAAAAGTGATAGATTTTAATATAAACCTGCAGTACTCCGGACTGCTGCCGGACGGTTTCAGGGTTCTGAATCCATATCTGGAAAATCCTGAAACGATCAAGGTAATGACACAATTTTACGGAAAATATTACAATGATCACCACTGTCGGAAACTCATCATAGGCATCAATCCGAGCAGGCACGGTGCGGGCGTAACCGGTGTTCCTTTCACAGATACTAAAAGACTGAAAAACGTTTGCAGCATTGAGATGAAATCGGCTCACACCCACGAGATTTCCTCAGTTTTTATGTATGACATGATTCGAGATTTTGGTGGCACAGAGGTATTTTACAAGCAATTTTACATTAATTCTCCTTTTCCGCTGGCGATCATCAGAAAAACAACGCAAGGCCAATGGCTGAATGCGAATTATTATGATGACAAAGCGCTATATGAAATGGTAAAAGATTTCCTGATAGATTCACTTAGGCAACATATCAATCTTGGAACAGATCCCAATGAATGTTTTGTCCTTGGAAAAAGAAATGCAGAATTCATAAGAAAACTAAATCGTGAAGCTCAGCTTTTTGGTAATCTCAAAGTCCTGGAACATCCTCGGTATATCCAGCAATATAAATCAAAGGAAAAGCAATTCAACATTGATAAATACATATTGACTCTCAACAATTCAGGCCAATAAAAAAAGCATCTCAGACTGCTGAAATGCTTTTAATTAAAGTAATTATAATTTTTATTTCTTAATAAATTTGATAGACTTCCCGTCGATATTCAGGATGTATGTGTTCGGCAATAGAGACCGGATATTAATCGACTTCTGATTCTGGAAAGGATTCGGAATATCTTTGACTAATTTACCGGAAAGATCATATATTTTAGCAGAACGGATCTTGGTGATGTTGCCTTTCACATTAAGGTAATCAGAAGCCGGATTAGGATAAATACTAATATTAGAAGTATCGTTTGCCAGATCTCCAGTGGCCAGATTTCCTAAATTAAGACAATAATCGGAGCCATACGAAGTCCATTCAGCGAGGTCAAACGTTGCTGTTGGATTGAGTGCGCTCGAGTTTCTATAAAGCGACGTGTTGGCATTTGTATTATCCGCATCTTTCATTCCCACGGCATCGATTGTTGTGGATTTATAAGACAATTCGACATACTGAGTACCACTGAAAGCCAATGAAGGTGCCGCAGTCACGAATTTCGCTTCCGAAATATCAAAACAGCTAAAATTAGCATTTGGATTGATTACAACAAAACTCTGATTGTCGTCTATTCTGCCTTCCAGCTCAAAAGGCTCTGAGAAAAAGTAATTGGTAATCTTTTGCTGCACGCCCAATCTGTATCTTCCAAGATCAACAGCGTGACCGGTTTTGTTGACGATTTCAAGAGCCTTGTTATTACCAGATCCTTCAAGATATTTGATTATCTGTAAATCTTTAGCAAATACATCTGACGCAAGCGTTGTCACATTCAGCGTGTTACTTTGTGGACTTTCCAGGTTTCCATTATCATAAGTCTTGACAGTGAAATTGTAAGTAGTTCCCGGCGAAAGATGATCAACAGCAATTGAGTTACTTTTCGACTTCGCAACCAAAATATTGTCTCGGTAGATGTTATATCCTGCAACATCAGATTCCGGACTGGCCTGCCACATCAGATTGACAAAATAGGCAGAATTTCTTTCTAAAAGTAAAGATGAAGGTGCAGATGGCGCAACAGAATCTATGGTCTGATTCCAGATTGAACTGATCCATTCCGGGTGATCTACAAACGGATTTCTATTTTTCTGAAGATTGAAAACGGCGTTATTTCTATCAATTTCACGTTGCGAAACAGGATCCAGCTGATGCCAGTTTAGAAGCATCGAGATGTACCAGTTCTCAAATGCTTTTTCCTCGCTTCCGTCCAACGGATTCTGGTCTTTTGTAGGATCTGCATTAGTACTGAAGTTGAACGCACCCAATTTTCCTTCATACCGGACAGCAAAATACAGAAGCGTCCTCGCAACATCACCTTTAAACTCGTCGATTGGCTCAAAAACACGGCCTGTATAGCTGGCATTTGGCGTGCCGTTGGAAGCCTGTTTGGAGCCGTTGGTAAAATTATAATAAACCGTAGATCCAGCCTTCGCATAAGGATAATTGCTTCTCAACTGATTGATTCTGGCATCTGTCGGGACCACAAAGAACAGATCGGAATACATTGGATAAGCACTGTTGAAGGAACTTTGCGGCATCATATGTTCCCGATTCCAGCCCAGACCTTCAGCATTCGCGCTTCCGATAAGATTGGCACTTGTATAGCTGTAAGCATCCGGACCATTTGGCTTTTCGGAATAAATATCGAGAATAGTACCGTCGTTTTCGTAGTACTTGTCGAGATCTGTCTGGTTGACAGTCGTTTTCAGATCATCATAATGGTAATTATAAACTTTTGTGGAAATGATATCATGGAGCTTAGTTTTCAACGCGAAGCCTGAAATATTTTCCGTCCCGTCATAATAGCCTGAAGGTGCCTGGGCGCCTACTAAAAAAGGGAAAAGCGAGAGGGCAAAGAAGTAATTTTTCAACATATAACTGTTTTATTATCAGGTTCTAAAAATATCATTTTTTTCATAAGATTAACGAAAATAATTTATAATTGATTATTAATAAAGATTTACATTCATCTATCACAAAAAAAACCCTCTGTGCGAGGGATTTATATATTTTATAAAGAAAGAATTTATTCTCCGGCAATGATATTATGAAGCGTTGCTCTTAGGCTTGTCAGCTGTTCTTTTTTACTGTCCAGCTTTTCATAAGTATCTTTCAGAAGCGGGTTGTCCCGTTTGGCAGCACCAAAGAAAGAAAGGTTGTTCTCCAACTGTACAATTTCAGACTCCAAATCGGCAATCTGATTTTTAACTTTCCTGGCTTTATCTGTCAACTGGCTTTCAGAAAGGTTTTCCTCTTTCAGATCAAACTCATTGATCTTGTTGAGTTTCAATTTCTCCCTTAGCGTTTTGTTGAATTCAGTATTGATGGACAGTTTATCTTTCGGAACTTTCCCAACAGCATTCCATGCATTTTTGATAGTCTCAATTTTTTCAACAGAGCCTTCTTCGTCTGTCAAAGCTTTTAAGTCTTCTAGAAGTGCTTTTTTGCTCTTGTAATTCTCTTTCCAGTTGTCGCCGGTTGCATTATTTTTTTCTCTGTAATTTTTGAAGAAAGTGTTGCAGGCATCACGGAAGTCGTCCCAGACTTTGTTTGCCTGGCTTCGTGGCACGTGTCCGATGGTCTTCCAGTCTTCCTGAAGTTTTTTGAAAAGCGGTACTACGATCTCCCAATCTTCAGAGTTCATATTATCCTGCGCCGTTTTTATCAAAGCCTGTTTCGACTCCAGATTATGAATCTGCGAACCTTTCAGATTTTTATAAAAATCATTCTTTCCGGTATTGAAATTTCTCAAAACCAGTTTGAAATCCGTCCAGTTCTGATTCGATATTTTCTTTGGAACCGGTCCCAATCTCAGGAATTCAGCGCGCAGCTCCTCCACTCTTTTGATCGCCTGCTGCCAATAACTGTGGTTCACAGACTCTGGCGCAGAAAGCGCTTTCAGCTCTTCGATGATCTTTGTTTTCTTCTCGAGATTTTCCTGTTGTTCAGACTCAATTACTGCAATCAGTTCAGACTTTCTCTCGTGAATTTTGTTTGAAACTTCTTTGAACTCTTCCCAGGTTTTCTCGCGGAATTCTTCTGCAACCGGCTCGGCCTCTTCCTTCCACAATTTGTGAAGATACTGCAGCTCATTCAGTGCTTTCTGAACAACGGTTTCATCCAGCAATTCTTTAGCTCTTGCGATGATATGTTGCCTTTTTTCCAGATTATGGGCAAATTCCTGTTCCAGAAATTCTTTATTAAGATCCAGCATTTCATTGAACATCTTCAAATGATGGAAATAATTATTATTAAGATTTTTGAATTCTGACTTTGCGACCTGCCCCGCATTTCCCCAAGCTTCTTTGATTTCTCTGATCGATTTGAAAAGATTGACGCCGGGTTCGGAACTGCTGTACAGATTTTTTAGTCTCTCGATAATGGCCAGTCTTTCGTCCAGATTTTTCTGATGATCTGCCTCCTGAGACTTGTGGAATTTATCCTGTTTTTCTTTGAAAATGTTGACTAATGCTGATAATTTTGAAGCCTCGGGATGGTGGTATTCGAAGTGTTCCTCTTCATTGCCCTGCTCTACAAAATCGTGTTTTTTATCTTCCGTTTCGTCTGCCACTTTATGATTCGCGTGATCTCTCAGCGCATTGAATTTTTTCGAGAAAGAGGATGCGTCTTCTTTATTAACGATCGTTTCCATTTCTTCCAGCGTTTCCTTTAGCGAAAGATTAGAATAATTATCGTCAGCAATTTCTGTTTCCTGAGTTTCAGATTCTGTTTCGTTTCCTTCCGCTTCTTTGCTTTCAACAGGCGAAGATTCAGATTCTAAATTTTCATTTTCCGAAACTTCTTCATTCGTCACCTCCTCTACTGATTGATTCTCAGTGGGATCGACGTCCGAATTTGGTTTTTCAATTTCAGGATTTTCATTTTCAATACTCATAACAAGGCGAATTAATTGGCAGTAACAACTTTTAAATGCACTAAATTAAATGTTTTTTGTAGAAAACACCAAATAACATTACTAATTTTCTAAAAAAATATCAAATATCTCCGGATGTCATCAATTTGATTTTCAAAGTCCCGGAATTACTTGACAAAGGCTTTCTAATATTGTATCTTTGCCATTCCTATAAATTTAAAACAATAAAATCCGTAAATTTTATGAAGACATCAGATTTTAACTTTGACCTGCCTGCAGAATTGCTCGCTGAGCATCCATCAGAAAACCGCGACGAAGCGAGACTAATGGTGCTGGACAGAAAAACTGAAACCATTACCCACAGACTTTTCAAAGACGTAATAGAATATTTTGATGAGAAAGATCTATTCATTTTCAACAATACCAAAGTTTTCCCTGCAAGATTATTCGGAAACAAAGAAAAAACCGGTGCCAAAATCGAGGTTTTCCTATTGAGAGAGCTTGATAAAGAAACACGCGTTTGGGATGTACTGGTAGATCCGGCGAGAAAAATTAGAATCGGTAACAAATTATTCTTTACCGAGGACGAATCTCTTGTCGCTGAAGTGATAGACAACACCACTTCCCGCGGAAGAACTTTAAGATTCCTTTTTGACGGTTCGTATGAAGAATTCCGTACAAAACTGACAGAACTGGGCGAAACTCCGCTTCCAAAATACATCAAAAGAGAGGTAGAACCGGAAGATGCCGACAGATACCAGACGATCTACGCCAAAGTGGAAGGCGCTGTGGCCGCACCAACGGCTGGTCTGCACTTCTCCAAACACCTTATGAAAAGGTTGGAAATCAAAGGAATTGATTTTGCAGAAATTACCCTTCACGTTGGACTGGGAACTTTTAACCCGATTGAGGTTGAAGATCTTTCCAAGCACAAAATGGAATCTGAAGAAGCTATCATCGATGAGAAAAATGCAGAGATCATCAACAGAGCTGTTGAAGAAGGACGAAGAGTCTGTGCAGTAGGAACTACGACGATGAGAGCTTTGGAAACATCTGTTTCTTCTAACAAAAAAATCTCTGCTTACAGAGGCTGGACCAACAAATTTATCTATCCGCCTCACGATTTTGGAGTTGCCAATGCAATGATTACCAATTTCCACACGCCAAAATCTACGCTGATTATGATGATCGCTGCTTTTGCGAACAAAGATTTTGTAATGAGAGCTTATGAAGAAGCTATCAAAGAAGGTTACAAATTCTATTCTTACGGAGACGCAATGCTGATCCTCTAAGAATTTGATTTTAATAATATAATGCGCAGCCTTGGTTGCGCATTTTTTTATGTCTTATATTTTATTTAATTTCATCCAATGAAAATATTTTCTTTCTTGGCACTACTATCCATTACATTTTCCTGCTCGCAGACGCAGGAGAATTTTTCCGTAATCTCATCTTTACCAAAAGAAATCAAGGAGGCATCAGCCTGCGAAATATCAAAAGTATCGCCGCTGATCTGGACTATTGAGGACAATCACAACAAAAATGTGCTATTTGGCTTTAATGAAAAAGGTGAACTGATAAAGCAGATTACAATCACCAATGTGGAAAATAATGACTGGGAAGACCTCACCTCTGATGACGAAGGCAACATCTATATCGGTGATTTTGGCAACAATGATAATGACAGGGAAAATCTAGCGATCTACAAAATCAATGCATCTGATTTGGATAAATCTGAAGCAAAAGCACAATTTATTGTACAGTTTTACTATCCTGAACAGACGGAATTTCCGCCAAAAAAGAAAGACCGCATTTTTGATGTAGAATCTTTTTTCATCTATAAAAACAAATTCTTTCTGTTCACTAAAAACAGGAGTTCGAAATTTGACGGTACAACTGTTCTTTACGAGGTTGAAAACAATCCGCTACAAAGATTGCCTGCGAAGAAAATCGGCAGTTTTGTGACGTGCGAACAGTTCAATCATTGTGCTGTGACAAGCGCAGATATCAGCCCGGATAAAAGTAAAGTTGCGATATTGAGTTCTGATAAAGTATGGATCTTCACCAATTGGAAAGACGACAATTTCTTCTCCGGAGATGTGGAAAAAATTGAACTGAATCACCACACACAGAAAGAAGGACTGTGTTTCAAAGATGACAACACGATCCTGATGACCGATGAAGGCGACAAGAAAGTGACCGGCAATCTTTATCAGTTGAAGTTGAAATAAGTTTCCAAATCTTGGACTGAATTTGAAAATTCCAACTTTGCGCAGCTGCAGCCCGACTTGAGTGGAGCTCTTTTTGTCATTGCATTTCTTGAAAATTTCTAATGATTGATTCCCCATCATTTGCAATGACTAAAAAGCGGGAACGGAAGGCGGATTAAGCTGCCCAAATAATCCTAAAAAGTACCGCCAATCCCGACAACCAATCTGCCGCCGTCAGATGATGTGAAATATGAAAAATTGGCAGAAACAGCGTCCACAGCATTCAGCCAAAAGCCGCCACCGTAGGAGTTGTGCCATTTTTTGGAATATTCATTCGGAATCCATACACGGCCGACATCAAATCCTCCGAAAAATCCGTAGGTGAGCGGCAAAATAGAATTCTTGATTTTCCCAACTTCAAAACGAAGGTCCGAACTCTGGTAGAAAGAGTTTTTCCCATAAAAACGGTTGAATGAGAAGCCTCTCAAATCGGTATTTCCTCCCAATGTTGCCATTTGGTAAAACTCATAATCTGTGCCGATAAGCCACTTTGCTTTGGCGTAGGAAGACAGTACAAGCTTCTGATTTGGTGTGAGATAATGCAGAAAACCAAGCCCTGTTTCCACAGATGCAAACTGGCGGTCTGTATTTTTTAGATTGACCGAGTAAGCGGTTCTGATGTCAAATTTCATCCCGGATTTGGGGTTGGCTTTGTTATCATAATTTTCGTAATTGAAAGAGAAATCTGCGCCGCCAAAATACTTGGAGCTGAAGACATCCGGATCTACCGCGCCAGGCTGGGAAACATATCTGTTGGCGGTACTTTCTATCTTAAGAATCTCGTACGTCAGCTTTGCAGAAAAAGTGGCTGCATTCCTGTTCCAGTTGACAGAAGGCGCAAATGCAAATTCCTTGGCGCGCACATTATTGAAATTGTCTCCATATTCATCCTTGGGATTGACAGATCTGTTGCCTATACCATAAAAATTCCGGATGTAATGAGAACTGGTAACCCTTGTATCCACGCCGTAAAACCAACCGCCTGTAAGCTTGGGAAACAAGCCGCTGTAAGCCAGCTCATAACCCTGTGTTCCGGTAAAATAGCTGGCTGTGAAATGGTGTTTCTGAGCATATGGACTTCTGATAAAATCGTTTACCGTGTAATCTGCGTTGCCACCGATAATCAAGGCATCATCTGGATTGAAACCGAAGTTCATATAGGTTGTAAAGATGTTGTATTTTGGATTTCTATAATTATACTGGTTGATATCATAACTGTCTGTCAGGATCACTTTTGCTGATCCTTTTTGGTCAAAATCATTCTTCTTACTTTTATAATCATAAATCTTTATTTTTTTTGAATTCGTAACCGAGTATGCGTCTTTGTCCAGGCCTCCGAGAAGAGCAACTTGGATGCTGGTTTTATGATCGCCCGTCACCACAAATTCATCATCATCATCCAAACCGTAAAGCAATATTTCTTTGGTAATTTTGCCTGCGTAGATTTTGGAAGAAGCCAGCTCTTCGCCGGATTTTTTGAGTCGGTAGATTTTGATTTCAGTTTCGTTATCCGGCAATCTTGTAATGACGAATTTATCTTTTTTGTCCGTTCCCGTCAGCATGACTTTTTCCTGCAAAAACTTGAAATAGACTGCCGCATACGATTGAAGGTCGGCTTCTCTGATGAGCAGTTTCTGAATCAGATCTTCGGAAACACGATCCTGAATCTCGGCCGGCAAATTTTTAAAAGCCTTTCTGATATCCGTTTCAGAAAGGTTTTCCTGGATAAATGTTGCCTGAGCCAGCCAGTCTTTCAGGAGCGAATTCTTTGCAAATACAAGATCCAGCGGGTAAGGCTCGCGGTTGAACCATTTGACATCTTTGATTTTATTATCAAATGTCTGCATATGCTTCAGTTCCGGAAATTCCATCAGAATACCAGTGATAAATCCGTCATATTTTGCAAAAGCCTGGTCTCTGTCTTTCGGAATCGGACTGTAAATCACATTGCCGTTCTCAGATTTTTCCTCGAATTTCCATTGGTCCTGATGCCTGTCCCAGTCGCCGATCAGCATATCGAAAAGGCGGGCTTTGATCCATGCCTTTTCATCAATTTTATATTTTTCGTCCTTGGCAAGTTTCAGGATCACCTCATCTGTTCCTATTACTTTATTAGGATTATCTTCAGTCTCCATCGGACGGTCTTCCAGATAATACATTTCGTCTCCAAATGTTTCATTAAAATTTTTCAGTGTCTTCTGTTTCGGGACATAAAATAGTTGTGGCGTGGTGTGGCGGATTCCTACTCTATCAGACATTTCACCGATCACCAACGGCGTGTACGGGTGCGACGTTGTATAGAAATCCAGCAGGAACTTGTCCGCATAGCTCCCGGAAAAATCATCGATGACATATTGATTTTTGAACGCGACAGACTGCAGAAAACGCACACCACTTTTTTTAAGCGCACGGATGACATACTCTTTGCCGTCTTCGGTTTCCAGACGGAGTGATTTGGTCTGATGTCCGCCTCCTGCTCTGTCAGTTTTGACTCCACCAAAAAGCGTGTCCAATGCCAGATTTTCTACCTTGATTTTTTTTGAGTAATACTCTCTGTAATGCTTACCCCAAAGGAATTCATAGAATTTATTTTTCTTCGTCATTGCAGAATCGTAGATAGAAGATTCCGTAAACTGAGGGAAATCCTTCTGGTACTGCTTGGCCGATTTTTCTTCTTCACCGAGAACTGTTTTCCTGAAAAGCAGATCCGAATTTTCCTGATTTAAGCTGAAAAAGCTGACTTCAGCGTTGCCTGCTTTTGAGATCTTCAATTCGGCGTAGCCGTTCTTGCCAAAGGAGAAATCGTTATTTCCGACAGCTTTTGCGGCTTCTGTTTTGGAACCTGCACCACTGATGATCTGGCGGATGTCACTCTGTTCTATATACTGCAGATTGTGATCGTGGCCGGAAACTATGACTACATTTTTCCTGCCGCTGACCAGGGTTTTGATTCGGTCGGCCAGATTTTTATAATTGGGATTGGAAATATCCTGATGCGTAATGCCGCCAGTTGCCCGTGTGAGATTGATAAGCGAACCAAAAAAGGGAAGTGGAAACTTGTTTTCCAGAGGGAAAATCTGTTTTTCCCAGGAATATCTACCGCCGTGCGACCCGTTGGTAATCAGCGGATGGTGTGTTGCCACCACTACCGTTTTATTTTGATTTTTGTTGAGTTGATCTTCGAATTCTGTGTAGAAATCTTCTCTGGTTTTGATGTCGCACTTTTCATTGATGCCCGGATTTTTGCTCCAGTCTGCAAGTACCCACTCGGTATCTATTAAGATGAGGGTGAGTTTTTTATTTATTTTTCTGGTTTCGATCGGGCAGCCATTTCTTGGGGCGAAAGTGGTTTTGTCTCCAAATTTATCTGTAATATAATCTTCTTCACGGCTGAGGCCTTTGATCCCGTTGTTGTACCAATCGTGGTTGCCTGGGATGAAAATCGTTTTCCCGGGAAATCCGGCCGCAAGTGAAATCTGGTTATCCAGTTTTTTCTCGGCAAGATGTCGGTTTTCATCCTCTTTTTTTGGCATTCCTACAGGATAAATATTATCACCCAGAAATAACAAAGTGCTGTTTTTCTGCGCTTTTTGAAGGGAATCTTTTAGTACATTCATATTTCTGAAAGCCTCATCCTGATCCAGATTTCCGGCGTCTCCTACGAGATAGAATGTATGAATTATACTGTCTTTGATGGTAGAATTCTTTTCAAAACCCTTCGCATTTTTACCGTAATCTGCGTTTTGGACGGCGCAGGAAATGAGAGAAAATGCAATGGCAATAAAAAAGTAAAGCGGATATATTTTTTTCATAGGGATGATAACGGTTGCAAAAAATAAAACACAAAGTTCGTGAAAGTTTTTACTAATCTTCAACTTATGACCGAACTTCTATTTCGCGAAGCGCAGCCCGGCCTGAGTGGAGCTCATTTTTTTTGTTGGATCAGCGTCTGAATTGAAACAGGAAGTGTTTGCAAAAAAAATAGCGGGAACGGAGGACGGATTAAGCTGCCATAATATTGTTGAAATGATTGAAGGATTCAGAAAATTAAACGATTATTGATTCAAAATCTAAAATTACTGAAACTCTAACATTATTTAACTAAATAAAAATTAATATGATGTCAATACTTTCTTAAATTTGTTTCAAATTGCTTTTATGGATATTTTGAAGATCTCGGAAGATTATGTTAAAAATTTGTTCAAAGATAGATTATCTTCTGCGTATACTTATCATAATATGGATCATACAATCCAGGTCGTGGATCATATCAAAATCCTGGCAAAAGCAGAAAACATAAATCCTGAAGATACTGAAAATCTCCTTCTGGCAGGCTGGTTCCACGATCTTGGATACATTACGGACTGCAATAATCACGAGGCTGAAGGCAAAAAAACAATAGAGGATTTTCTTAAAAAACACGATTTTCAGGATGAGCGGATCTCAAAAATAGGGCAATTGATTCTGGCGACGGAAAAATTTTACACCCCGAAAAACCAGCTGGAGGAAATCATAAAAGATGCTGATATGGCGCATCTGGCGTCGGATGATTATTTTAAAATTTCGGAAGATTTGCGGAATGAGCTCAAGGAAGTGCATCAGCAGAAATTCAGTAAGCTGAAATGGGCGGAACTGAATCTTGGATTCTTCGCGAAACACCAGTTTTACACAAAGTTTGCTAAAGAGAAATGGCAGGCTGAGAAAGAGAAAAATGCTGAGAAAATAGAAGCGCACATCAAGAAACTGCGGGACGAAAAAAAGCAGAAAGACAATCAGGAAAATGATAAAGTCTTGCTGAATAAGAAGAAACTGGAAAAATTGGAATCGCCGGAACGCGGCATAGAAACGATGTTCCGTGTGACGCTGAATAACCACACCAAACTAAGCCAGATTGCAGACAGCAAAGCAAATATCCTGCTCTCGGTGAATGCAATTATCATCTCTGTAGCTCTTTCTACTCTGATTCCTAAACTGGACGGCCCCAGTAATTCGCATCTAATTATCCCGACTTTTATTATGATTATGTCCAGCGTGGCGTGTATCATTTTAGCCATTATGTCTACCAGGCCGAAGGTTTCCAGCGGCACCTTTACAAGAAAAGAGATTGAGGACAAGAAAGTGAATCTTCTGTTTTTCGGAAATTTCTATAAAATGCCTCTTGAAGAATATCTTTGGGCAATGAAGGAAATGATGACTGACAGACAGTATCTGTACGACACTATGATCAAAGATCTCTACTATCTTGGGATTGTATTGAACAGAAAATACAAATTATTGAGACTGACTTACACGGTTTTTACTATCGGTATTATCGCTTCTGTGGTTGCTTTTGTAGCGGCTTTTAGGAATGTGACGGTTTAAAAAATAATCGCTTTTTTAAACCAATTCCACAAAATTATAATCCACTTCCGCATCGTCATAATTTACGCCAATTCTCAAAGCTTTCAAACCGTTGATTCCCTGAAGGTCTTCAACTTCCAACTCTTCCACAATAGATTCAAGAATATTCTGATTTTGAAGGATTTTTATTAGTTCCAGATAATCCAGTCTTTCCTTTTCCTGAGAGAAAATAATACTGATTTTCCCAGGCTGCGTGATGCGTTCTGACGAATTTTTGATGGTGGATTTGTCAATGCGTTTTTTGATCATTTCGTAACGTGCATTGTAGCTTCCGTCTACATCAAAACGTTTTTCGTCCATCCGGAATCTGATACTGATTGGTGTACTGTAAACCAAAATCAGTGAAGCAACATCCAGAGAATAATCCAGTTTTTGCCTGTAGACATTATACTCCAGCTCGGTTTCGCAGAGTACACGCAGCTGCCACAAGCGCAGATTTTTAAGAAATACCGGATCGTAAGTCAACTCGGGCGCGACAGATGAGCCGATGTACATATTATGCTCTACACCATCGGTTTTGAAGCGTTCGTAATAGAACGGAAAACGCTGTTGTTGCTCTTCCTGTCTTCTGTCCAGAATATCGGCCAGATTTTTATTAATAGAAGAAAGACTTTCATCAAATTTCCTTCTAAAATCATAAACCATATCTGTTCTCGGATCCAATTTTTTGTAGTATTCCGTAATAAGCTGGTTGTACTCAATATTCTGAAGTTTTACCGACGCCAGTAATGGATGAATCTCTGAAAGTATAAAGGTCTGAACGATGTTTTCGGTATCGGCCTTTATATCGGTTTTCAACAATTCCTGATAATATCTGATTTTATCCCCTACTATTTCAAGGTCTTTTTCAGCTTTAAAATGGGAGATCAAATCTGCGATCAGACCCAATTGGATTTCCAGATCCTGTTTGATAACGAGATTTCTGGAGACTGAGCTATTCCGTATATCTGTCTGCCCAAAAAGGGGTGTAAGATTCTGAAAACTGATATTTCTATACGGCAGGTCAAATTCCTCATTATAAAAGCCGATATGACGCTCTGCCTCTTGCCGGAACTTCCAGTAAACGCTTGGATGGATGGATGTATACTCTCTCTGGATAATGGCTTGGATTCTCGTTTCAATTCCCGTATAAAGCCTGTCTATAGTATCTACGAGATATGGCATTACGATTTCCATCTTGTTGGCATTGATGCTGTTCAGCTGTTTTTTTTGAGAAACAAGTTCTACAATTCCAAGGATTTTCCTGTCCTTGATGATGGGTGCAAAAATAGCACTCTTGATGCCGGCATCGTACAGCTGTTTTGCCATCTGGCTTTCGGGATATTCTTCGAAACTGCGGTCTACGTCAGAAACGCTGAAGTATTTTTTGGACTCCACAAGCGTGTTGAAACTCTTCTCGCAAATCATTTCGTTTTTGAAATCCCTTGGGCTGGACGTCAGGATAAAACTTTCCATTATCCCGTTGATAGGACTTCTTACAAATTTATTGTCCTCGTGGTCAATTGCCGTATACCCTACTTCCAAATCTGCTACCTGGAAGATAGAACGGAATATGGTGTTCATCTCCGCCTTCAGATTTTTGTCATCCTCCAGATTGATCAGTTTGCTCTTCAGATTTGAAATGGCATTTTCCATGGTTGCGTCAAAGAAACTGATGACCGCAAAACCCTTCAGTTCCCAGCTTTGGGGCGGAAATTTTTCTTTCCAGAGTTCGTGATCTTCAAAGTTGTCCATCAGTTCTGCAATCTCATCCTCGGTGAGTCTTTTGAAATCTTCTTTTGGACTGACTTCTATAAAATCTACATTATTAAGAAAACGGTAATGGTTTACAATGCCCTGTTCATTCGGAATATCGAAAATAAAAGGCATAGAAAGATTGAGGTGCACATTGTAAAAATCTCTCAGGATAATGCTGCAGCACATCACATAGAAACGGTGCGGATCCATATCTTTGATCAGCAGATCAAAATTTTCTCCGGCATTTTTGATGACATTGCGGAACCTCTCCGTTTGGTTAAAAAAGAAATTATAGAAAGGAAAACCAATGGCTTTAATTTCATTTTTGGTGAGCATCGGCGGAAAAAGATCTTTAAGAAGCTCCTTCATCAAGGTCTCGTTTTTCTCAAAAAAATCAAGATTATTGATGCCGGATCTCAGCTCTGGAAATTCCTTTATCTTATCGAGAACCGGTTGATGCGAAAGTGCATAATCGGCATTCTGAAAAGCTTCGGACTCCATTTTCTGGATCAGTTTTTCAAATGAAAATTTCAGTACAAAAGGGCTGTCGTAAAAGGCTTGGAATTCCATGAGGGGTAAAAATCAATGCAAATATAAGTATTATCGAATTACTAATAAAGTCGATTCAAAATCAATAATACTTTAAAAATTATTTTGAGCGCAATTGTCCGTACTTCCTATCATCAGCCAACGTTATTCCAGATCTTACTGGTACCGCTGATGCTCCTTCGGTTTAGAGAACTTTTCAATAATCGGTTTGAAGAGGGCACGGTATTTCTCTATATCAAACAACTGAGAATCTGTCAGCGCTTTATATGTGATCCATACACTGAAGGGGAAAAGCACAATATTTGGAATCCAGGCTGCGAGATAAGGATTGAGTTTCCCTTTCCAGGAGATGTTTTCCACGGTGAGATTGAGGACATAGAAAATAATAAAAATCACGATGGCAATGATGACAGGAAGTCCCATCCCACCCTTTCTGATAATGGATCCAAGACTTGCTCCGATCAAAAAGAAAATGATACAGGTAAATGAATATGAGACAATCCGCTGCTGATACATTACAATCTTATTGTGGTTTTTCACGGTATCGGCAATTGCTGTGCGGTTAGAGTCTATTCCGGCTTTCAGCGCATCTATCTTGCTGTAAGCGCCCCAAAGCACCTCCAATTTTTTATCTTTTTTCAGGGTGTCTATTTTGTAAGGCTCTTTGATGACCTTCTCGGTAGGCTTTGTTTTATCGATATATTGAACGTAATTGTTGGTCTGCGTAACAACGGGCGAAGCAACAGATGAAAGCGAAACAAGATTGGTCTTTCTGTTTTTGTCCAGGGTTTCATTCACTTCCATATAAGTCTGGAAACGGTAATCGTCCGTGATTTTTTCTTTATCAATAGCATTATTAATCAATTCGCTGATGTCAAAATGATAAACAAGGCTGTCAAACTTCACCGACTGATTGGGTTGTTTTTTCCGCTCCTCGTAAGGCTTTCCGGAGATATTGTCTTCATAAACGTAGCCGTCGTAGAGAATCAGTTTCAGAAAATTGCGGTCTTCTGCCGGTGCAAATTTCCCTTTCTTGGCTATGATTGTCTGCTGATTGTCGTAAGGACTTGCGTTCTTGTGGAGGAAAACACCTTCCAGTTTTTCACCCGTTTCACCATAGATTTTATCAAATTTCACAGAATATCCCGAAATCTGATCTATGAAAACACCAGGTGTAAAGTTGATTGCAGGCTTGGATGAGACAATATTGAACAGCATATTCTTTGCCTTCCGCTGGAAATCGGGAATGATATTATTGGAAAAGAGAAACAAAATCCCGGCGAGAAAAGAAACGGTGATCAGCAGCGGCATCATCACGCGAAGGAGCGAAATCCCCGCAGCCTTCATAGCAGCCAACTCATACCGCTCGCCAAAATCTCCGAAAGTCATAATGGACGACAGCAGTATCGTAAGCGGCAAAACCATACTCACCACGCTCATCCCGAGGTAGAAAAGCAGTTTCAGGATTTCACCGTAGGTCAGTCCTTTTCCTGTCAGCTGAGACATCTGTGTCCAGATAATATTCACAATGAAGATGAAAAACAGCACACTGAAAATAAAAAGAAACGGCCCGAAGAAGGTTTTGACAATATATTGATCTAATTTTTTCAATTCAGAAATTTAAAGCTCAAAAATACTGCAAAAAAAGCAATACTGAAATGACTTGCCGGATTTTAGGAAATATTTATAAACTAATTATTTGGGCAGCTATTTCCGTCTTCCGTTCCCAATCTTTTTGCCTTAACATTTCCAGCCACAAAAAAGGATTTCCACTCAAGCCGAGCTGCGGTTTGCGGTATAAAACAACAGTTAACATAAAAAACACATTTTTGTCATTCTGTAAGAATCTCACCAGTGTGTATAGATTCCTGCGTCTTTTTTGCTTTATTATTTTATACAAAAATCCGCAACAACTAAGTTGCGGATTTAATATAATGATGTTGAAAGTCTATCATCTATTTGTTTATCATCTTCAAGTCTTCTTAAAAAATATAATCCGTGCTCAAAAAGTTGGAATCGTGATCCCGCACAATTGAGTTGAGAAGTTCTTTGTTGGCATCCGTCACTTTTGCAGCCACCAGAGATCTGATGGAGAAAGATCTTAGCGCATCGAAAACGGAAAGTGTACCTTCTGCACTGTCTTTTCTTCCGGTAAAAGGGAAAACGTCAGGACCGCGCTGTGCCTGACAGTTGATGTTTACACGGCTCACCAGATTGACAAATGCATCAATCAATTTTGAAGTCTCCATCGGATCCTCGCTGAAAAGACTCACCTGCATCCCGTGGTCTGCATTCACCTGATAATCGATCGGTTCCTCAATATCATCAAAAGGAACGACAGGAATTACAGGCCCAAATTGCTCTTCGTGGTACAATTTCATTTGATCATTTACAGGATAAACTACCGCCGGGAAGACGAAAGAAGCCTCATTGTAGCCGCCGTTTTCATTAAGAACTTTTGCACCTTTCGAAATCGCATCTTCAATACATTCTTTCAGATAAGGTGGCTTGTTGACCTCCGGAAGTGGCGTGATCTTCACCTCTTTTTCCCAAGGCAAGCCGGGTTTCATCGCAGAAACGGCTGCTGTTAATTTCCGGGTGAATTCCTCAGCAACATCTTTCTGAACAAAGATCAGTTTCAAAGCCGTACACCTTTGACCGTTGAAAGAAAGTGATCCCAGGATACATTCGCTGACAGCTACGTCCAGGTCGGCATGTTTGGTGACAATGGCTGCATTTTTGGCATCAAGACTTAAAATTGCCCGCAGTCTGTTCACTTTTGGATGAAGTTTTTTGAGACCGTTTGCCACTTTACTGGATCCGATGAAAGCCAGAACATTCACTTTTCCACTTTCCATAATCGGCGTGATGATCTCTGCGCCTTTACCGTAAAGTGTATTGACTGTCCCTGCAGGAAATGCTTCTTTGAATGCCTTTAATAAAGGATAATGCGCAAGAACGCCATGTTTGGGAAGTTTGAATAAGATTGTGTTCCCCATTATCAGGGCTGGAATCAATGTGGTGAAGATCTCATTCAACGGATAATTGAACGGTCCCATACTCAGAACAACGCCAAGCGGTGCACGTCTAATCTGCGCAATGGTGCCTTCTGCCTGCTGAAATCTGGAGGACTCTCTGTCCAGTTCCTTCAAAGCATCGATGGTTTGGTTGATATAATCTACAGTTCTGTCGAATTCCTTGGTAGAATCCGGCAGCGTTTTTCCGATTTCCCACATGAGGAGTTTGATGACCAGATCGCGCTCTTTGATCATCAGATAGACGAACTTTTGCATACATTTGATTCTGCCTTCTACAGACATTGTTGGCCACTCGCCAAGACCGTTGTTATAGGCTTTTACCGAGGCTTCCAAAACATCCATTGCATCTTGCGGACTGATGTTTGGGATGCTTCCCAGCAGTTTTCTTTCCAGTCCGTTTTCCGTCGGGATGCAGATCGGGGAATAGATTTCGGTGACGTCGCCGTTCCACTCTACAAGTTCACCGTTTAGCAGGTAAACGCGCTGGTGGATTTCCGGAACTTTGTATTCCTCGGGTATTTGGTCTTCGCTTTTGAATATGTCTTTGAAAGTCGGGTGTTCTGAACTCATAGTTTGTTATATGTTATTGATTAGGTTTTAAAATTTTGATGACAATAAATTTAGAGATAAAGATTGATTCTGGGAAGCTGTTAACATAGATTTATTCTATGCGGGAATCAAAAACACTCAACCGTAAAGTTGAGTGATGTTTGAATATATTGGAGATGCTTCGACTCCGCTCAGCACGGCAATTCTAATCCTATTTGCCAGAGATGTCAGTCTGAACATTTCTCCATTCCTAACAATACGGTACACAGAACTATAAAGCAGTGTCAGTCTGAGAGGAGTCGAAGACTGTATGGTAATACATTTATTTACCATCCGTTGACTTCAAAGCCCAGGCGATGAGCGCTGGCTGCATAAATAATCTTGCGAATCTTTTGTTGTCTGTATTGAGCCCAAAGCTGTCTTTTCTGTTTTTGTACTGCGCAATATTCCCAGGGAATACAGCGGTAAAAAGACCTGCTGCCAGTTGCCCGACAACCGACTCATATTTCTTTGGCGCGGCGATGATGGCGGCTCCCATTGCGATCTCTACGATCCCGGAATAGACTACGGTATCATCCGTTTCAAGAGGCACCCATTCCGGAACCTGAGCCTGGAATTCTTTTCTGGCAAATGTTAAATGTCCTATTCCTGCAGTAATCAGCATTGCACCAAGTCCGTATTTAGCGATCGTTTTGATTGTATCTGTTTCCATATTTTTTTTGATTTTGGAGAAGAGTTCCAAGAATGATTCCAAAAGTTGTGAAGGTTTGTTAAAAGATTATATAAATCTTGTGTTTTTGAGGATGTGTTTTTGTCATTTTGACATAAGATTTTGATAGGCTATCGGTATACGGTCGGTATACGCATCCACGCAAAGTTTGTTTTTGCGGTTGTTGGGTTTGGGTTGTTTTTGACAGTTTGACAGAGTGGGTTTTTTACTGAGTTTATTTTGTTGGTTTATGGGAATCCGTAATTGTAAGTGGTTGAGGTTTTGTAGATTTGAGAAGTAATTTTAAGTCGCTTATTATTTCAAATAATATATAATTCACAGACTCCAATTTATACAGATGAATTTAGAAAATTTTCTTCTCAAGGATAAAATGCAAGAAATTGAAAAAGGTTTTAAAGTTAAGAACGGATGGCTTTTAATTTATGATTCTGCATATGATGAAATAGAATCAAAAGGAATTTATTGTTCTCTTATAAAAAATAGTTACTTTAAAAAATATTCATCTTCGCATAGTTGGCCCATAAATTATGGATATGAAGGTAAATCAAATGTCTATGGTGATAATACCTATCAGACTTATGATAATGATGAAACTGAACCATTCCTTTTCAAAAAGAGTTTTAATATTAAAAATAAAGCAGTTAAGTATATCGATGTTTCTGAGGAATTTATTCTCTATTACAAATTATTTGAGGAAATTGAAGATAAGCAAAATCGCAAATATTATTTTGTAAATGATTATGGTGAAACGGATGAAGTTTTAATAGTCAAGCCAAACTTTGTAAAAGTGAAACTGAAGTATCTTAAGGAATATATAACTATGAGGGATATGCATTTTTTCATCAGTTTTGAATATATGATTGTTTTAAAAAATATTCCTGCAGAGTGGGATTTCCAGATGATAGATAAAGATTTTATTACAGATGATTATAACTTCAATCATTTGGTAAGAAATAATTTTGGAGGTTATCAAAGTTGGATCTTGGGGAATTATTTTGTAAAACCAAATGGTGTGAAGAAAAGTTATTTAGATTTTGATAATTATCATTTTGAGGAATTTATTACTGGAATAGATGAAAATGGAGATAACATTTATTCAAATCCAAAGAATGAATCTAAAGCAAACTTTACATTTACATACTTTAAAAAAGAGGTACTTACTAAATACTATAATAATCCTAGCGAATATGAGATTGACAGTTTTTCTGTTGCTAATAGGTATTTCAGACTGAAAATTGACAATAATCTGGAAGATATTGTGCCTGTTCTATTAACAGATTTACTAATATTACCAGAAAATGAACAATTACACTGGAAACAATATAATATATCAATAAGTGAAGACTTTCAGCTTAGCTCGACTTATTACAATACTGTGATTTTGGGTAATTGGTATGAGCATCCTGAATCAATTGATTTATATTTTAAACACACTTATGAAAATTTTAATAAAAAATGGAATTCAAAAATTGGCTGGGATTTATATAAGCCTTTAGCTACTGAAGATGAGTTTAATTATAAAGCCTTACATCTTATTACAGAAAATAATATTAAAAGTTTTTGTGAGCAGACGTTAACAATTGTAAAATTAACAATAGATCGAATAAATGAGAAGGAGATTGTAAAAGGATTGGAATTAGAGTCCAATATTAAAGGGATTTCAAAGTTTCAAAAGTTCCTTGAAAGTAAAGATATGTTGATTCCTGATTTATTTGAATTTTTAAGACACTTGCAAAGTTTACGTTCGGGACTTATTGCTCACACCTTCAGTAGTAGCAATAAGGATTGTAAAAAAGCAATAGAATATTTTAAAATTAATGAGAAAGATTTTAGAGATGTTCATAAAGAAATATTTGAAAAGTCAATAAGAACTTTAAAAACTTTAGAAAAATATTTTCTTATTAATTAATATCTTTTAAGTTTAAATCATTAACAAAAACCTGCCAACGCAGGTTTTTTCATTTAATCAATCCGTAAAATTACTTCTTTGCTTTCCCTTTTAAACTAATAATCACAACCCCATTTTTCCCTTTCGCCCCATATTTAGAAGTAGCGTCTTTCCCTTTTAAAACTTTAATATCGTCAATGCTATTCGCATCAATCTGCTGAAATTGTTTATTCGTAATCGTTTTTCCATCTACAACGTATAATGGTTGATTATTTTCGTTAATGGACAAAGGTGCCCCAAGTCTGAACGGTGGCGTTTTTGGATTCTGTCTATCAGCATCTGATATAGCAATCTTCCCAAGCCTAATAGGTCTATTTTGATCCGTTTGAGCAGGTCGTGTTTTAGACGGCTGAACTTGTGCCACTTCTCCCCTGACCTGTATCGGAACATCAGTTTTTAATGGATGATTCGCTTTAAGCTGCGTCTGTGCGGAGACAATGCCTCCGGACGTGAGCACAAATCCAACGGCAAATTTCGCAAACAGAGAATTAATGAAGGAATAGCTGAGGTTTCTGTCCAGTTGATCTATGCGGAAGTTGGCGCAGATGTTTGGATTTTGGGAAAGATCATTCATAATTTCCAGATCGGAAGCGTTTGTGAAATCTCGTACGCTTTTGGAACAAACCTGGCAGAATCTGCCTTTCTCTTCGGGCGTCATCGTCGCCCAATTTTCGTGACACGGTTTTGGGATGGTAACTTTCATAAAAACATCTTTTTTTTATATAAGATGCATCATTGTTAGTAAAGGTTGGAAAAGATTGGCAATATTACCGCAGTTGTCACTCTGATTTGCCTTCAGATCTCGGTATTAAATTACCGCGCAATCCCATTACCCGCCAACCATTTCGGATAGTCTTTGTCGATCAGTTTCTGTGGTGCACTGCCATACCAGCTGTAGCCGTTTCGCCGTTCTTCCGAGACTTCGCTGTAATTATATTTTATGCTGCCGTCGCGATCACCAAATATGGGTTTGTTGCTTTGCAGGTCATAAAATCTTGCCCAGATTACGGAGCTTTTGTCTTCCGCTAGAGTACGAACAGCCTTATTATCTTTCTTCAACACATTATAGCTGTAACCTGCAATTTTATTTCCCTCAAACCAGACTATTGCAGACTTTATGGCTTTTTCAATCTCGAGCGATACAGGCTGCATCATCAGAAATCTAACGATGTTCACAGATTCTCCTGTGGCCAGCGAGGCGGGTTCAAAGGCTCTTGCTTTCTCAGGAACAAGCGTCACTTCGTTGTACTGATCGCCCCAGATGCTGAGTTTTCCGTTCTGCATCACCTGTGTTTTCAGGATGCAGCTGATGCCTTTTACGACAGCCAGCCTGGACTCATCCTTCAGAGAGACACTCACGGCATCAAATCCATTTTTACTTTCCGATACGTTGTATAGCACCGTCAAGGCATTGATCATGGCATTATCATTATAGGTAATCTGCTTTCTGTAGATGCTTTTGTTGGGAAAATACTGCGGGAATCCGCCGTTCTCGTACTGCATCGTCAGCAGATATCTGATCCCTTTTTCTGCAGACTTCAAATATGCTGTATTTTTGGTCTGAGCGTAGGCATTGATGAGCAAATTGATTTCCTTTGTCGTCGCACTGTTGTCTATTGTCGCGTGCTCATCGCCGGATGCTTTTATTTTGTCAAGCATATTATTGTCGACTGCGATGGTGTAATCCACGGCTTTGCCCTCAAGCTGTTTTCCCCAGCCGCCATTGGGAAGCTGATACAGCAGCAGCTTTTCTGCCAGGGTATCCTTTTTCTGAGCGGCACACGAGATGCTCGTCAGACTTGCCAGCATTAGGACAATAGATTTTAAAGTGCGTAATTTTTTCATTAAAATGAGCTTGTATTTAGGCATTAAGATTCAATATGGAAATACCGCGGATCAGGATATTGGAATTCAAAATCGAGTTCGGAGATTACTTTTACCGGCGAGATTGTCCTGCCCGTGGTGCTTCTTTCTCCGGAATAAGGAAGGCCTTTCTGTGAGTTGATCACCTCTTCCTTACTTGGATGCACAGGTGCGACAATGTTGTAGACTTTTGAATGGAATTGATTATCCAACATTTTTTCAACGACTGAACAAATATCAGCGTAATGAATATGGTTGACCAGCACGTCCAGATCTGAAATATTATAATTCCGGAGCAGGCGTTCGCCACCCATCAGTCCTGCCAGTCTCAGGATGTTGGTTTGCGGAAACTGCTCGAGGATAAAACGCTCACTTTCTACCTCATCTGCGGGCAGATCATCTTCTGAATACTCTTTTTTGGCCTGAGGATACACGCCTGTAGAGCTTGTATAAAAAAGCTGACCTTTATAATCGCCTAAAAACTGAAGCAGATTCCGGCGCTTTTCCGTCATCGAAATCTGCTTACCTCGAAGTCCCGAGAATGGGACACTGACGATGATGGCGTCTAAGTCTTCCGCAACATCCCACGGTTTCATCCCGGGATCCAGCTCATCCGGAAAACTGACCAAAGTGCTGTGATAGCCTTTTGCGTTGAGGTGTTCTGCTTTGGAAGGCGTTGTGGTGGTTGCGAAAATCCCGTATCGGTTTGATAATCTTTCTGCAATGTGATTTCCGAGCCAGCCGAAGCCGATGATTCCTAATTTTTTGTCCATATTTTTTCTTTTCGAGGGAATTTACGAAACTCTTGGTTTTATTTTAATGTTAGCTTTTCAGTGACTGTTGATTGTCGTCTGGGTCTTGGAAGTTTTGGAGAACTCGATGAACGGTTATAATATTTTGATCCAAACTGTAGATCAAAGTATTATGCTTCGTAATCAATAGTTTATGATAATTGGTGTCTTCATATTTTTGAAATACAGCAATTCTATCTGTAACAAGTTTGAGACAATGGTCAAGCTTTAAATTAAAATCATCCAGTACTTTATCATTCCATTCATTCAAAAGATAATCTTCGATTTCATCCAAATCATCATAAGATGCTTTACTAAATCGAATTTCCATTTCTGTAGTTTTCCAATCTCTGTCTAGATCTTTCTCTTACTTCCTCGTAAGAATAAAATCTTCCATTTTTAATATCTTCTTCGCTTCTCTTTAGCGATTCCAGAATTTCTTCTTTGGTCTCGTTGCGCCAGGTTTTTGGTTCTACATTTTGAGCGATGATCAAAAGTTCCTGTGGTGTAAATCTCTTCTCTTTCAGTTTTTTAAAGAATGTTGGTTTTTTGATGCCGGATTTTTCGATGATGAAAGACAATTTAACCGGAGAATTTTTCAGAATCTGATCAATGTTATTTTGGATCTCGATGTATTTTTGGATTTCTGCTATCATAATTTTATGTTTTTTGGTATCAATAATTGAGACAAATATAATCAATATTTTATAACAAAATAAAAATAAAACCTGCTAGTTGGCAGGTTTATATGTCTAACAGATGAGATGGCTAAGACTGTATCTCATCATGCGGTTTGTTGTCCGAAGGTCTTGCTGCTTTCACAAACTCATTAGTGTCGCTGTAGAGCAGTTCCCAGCCGGCAACGTCTTTCATCGCCGTCAGCAGGTTGAGGTAGACTTTCAGGTTTTTCTCCAGATTTCTGCGTATTGCGGATGCGCTGGTCATCTGTCGCAGGTCTGCATTAGCTTCCGCCTGATCTGCGAATACGGTTTCGAAAGCCCGATGCTTGGTTTTCATCTCGGTAAAGGCAGGATTTAAGGAAAGAAGCATTAATTTCTGTTGGTTTTCCGGAGTTTCCAAAGTCTCGATCAACTTTTTCATTTGGGCAGTCTGCGAAGAATAGCTCAAACGGTCGAGATCCAGTCCGAAAGTTCTGAAAACGCCGTACAGTTCATCTGCCAATTGATAATAAAGTGCAGTCGGAAGCTGACGGTAACCATTGAGAAAGTTTTTCAGATTGTTGTAAGCCACATCCCTCTCGTGGTCTGCCGTGGCAACCTCTTTTCCTTTTCCGCTGTAGATCTGCTTGGTATAAACCAGGTCATAACCGGAGTAGGAAGTCTGCAAAGTTGCGGTAAGCGGATGGTTGGCGATCACAGGATATTTCCCTGACTGGATGTTGCTGAGAATTCTCTGAGCCAAAGTCGCAAGATCTTTGGTGCTCAGCTTAGTGAGTGCAATGTTCATCTGTTTGTGTTTTTATTAATGAATAATCAAATATAAAAAAAACTTCTTTGGTTACAAACAAACTTGTTTCAAACCAACGGAGTCCTCCGGAAGTCACAAACAACCCTGTTTTAAACCAAAGAAGTTCTCCGGAGGTTTCCCGCAACTTGCAGGAGACTTCCGGAGTTGTCGGGAACTTAGAAACAAGGTCGTTTTAAATGAACGGAGTTGTTGGGTGGTTTGTTTTAAGGGTGATTTCAATTTTTAATACTTTAGTATCCGCTAGCGCGCTTCCAGCTCGTGCTGTGATTTGTTTATGGGTACGAGCAAGATGTTGGCACCAGCGAGCGGAAATTTTTACAATTTTTGATTTTATTCTATTTTAAAAAAAATCTTCTTTTTAACAAATACTATATGATTTGACTTTTTAACCGCTCGATCAACATCGTAATTATTCTCCGGTTCAATTCTCTGCTATCCGAAACATAGATTTCCATTTCTTCTTTTGTAAACATTCCGATAGTCATTCCAATAAAAATGTTTTTCATTCCTACGTCTTTTTGTAAACTCTGTTGCAGGAACGTTTTTTTATTTCCTATTGACAGCGTTTCAAAATCTGTTTTTTGACGCGTCGCATAGTGCATAAACAGAGTCAGATACAAATCGTTTTGCAATTTTAAAACAGGCCTTAGTGTTTCATTCTGAAAAGCTTCCGAAGGAGTAGTAGCTTCGGAATTAGTAGTGATGAGAGGTGTTCTTAAATCGATTTTAGTGTTCATTGGAGGCTAATAAAAAATAAGTGGTTTTAAATGTAGGAAAATATTTTCATTATTATCCTCCGCTAGCGCGAGCTTCTAGCTCTTGCTGTGATTTGTTTATGGGAATTAATCGTAATGAATAAAATAATTATCGTAATAATATAAAAACAAAAAAACCTGCCTCACAGCAGGTTTTCCACCTCTAAAAAGTTTTAAAACAAACTCTCATCCACAAAATTAGGCAAGATCACCTTTAAATTCGGTTCTGCTTCCATTGCTCTTTTAATCGCGAAAACTGCACCTTCATTTCTTGCCCAGCTTCGTCGGGATTTACGAACCTTGCCTACTAATGAAATCATTTAATAATGCCAAAATTATAAAGCGGTTATTGAAATTATTATTACTCTATCTTATATTTATTTTTGAAAAAGCCTTTAGATTCTACAGAAATGATGAATTCATTATTTCTGTATAGGCTTACAGTATTATTAAACCATCCATTATTCTTATAAGTGAATATTTCTTTCTCACTTCCATAATAAATAAATCTTTTTTTTGAAATATCCGATTTAAAAACTACATTCTCATTTTGGTCAAATATTTTATAGTCTCTCGAAAACAAACTATTGTATTTAATCTTGAAAATTTCGTTGTCTATTTTGATTTTTTCGTTAAAACTTGCAATTATATTTAGCAAAATTTCTCCCACCAATTTTCCATTTTCATCCAATAATCGAATTTGGCAAAAGCATAGGATAAATTAAAGTAAATTCTTTCATTAAAGTTGAGTAAGCTTAAAACAAACGCTCATCCACAAAATTCGGCAGCGTTACCTTCAAATTCGGCTCGGCTTCCATTGCTCTTTTGATGGCAAAAACAGCACCTTCATTTCTTGCCCAGCTTCGTCGCGAAATTCCGTTATTGACGTCCCAGAACAACATTGATTTTAATCTTCTGTCGGCATCATCGCTACCATCGAGCAACATCCCGAAACCACCATTGATCACTTCTCCCCAGCCAACGCCGCCACCGTTGTGGATAGAAACCCAGGTCGCCCCACGGAAACTGTCGCCAATCACATTGTGAATCGCCATATCTGCCGTAAATCTCGAGCCGTCATAAATATTAGAAGTCTCTCTGTACGGCGAATCTGTCCCTGAAACATCGTGATGGTCTCTTCCCAAAACCACCGCTCCAATTTCTCCGTTGGCAATGGCTTTGTTGAAGGCTTCAGCGATTTTCATTCTTCCTTCGGCATCGGCGTACAAAATTCTCGCCTGCGAACCAACGACCAGATTGTTTTGCCTAGCGCCTTTGATCCACGTGATATTGTCTTTCATCTGCTGTTGGATTTCCTCCGGCGATGTTTTAATCATTTCCTCTAAAACGGCACACGCAATATCATCGGTTTTTTGTAAATCTTCAGGTTTTCCGCTGGTACAAACCCAACGGAACGGCCCGAAACCATAATCAAAACACATCGGTCCCATAATATCCTGAACGTATGATGGGTATTTGAACTCTCTTGCAATCGTAGGATTATCTGACATTACATCGGCTCCGGCTCTGGAAGCTTCGAGTAAAAAGGCATTTCCGTAGTCGAAGAAATAGGTTCCTTTTGCGGTATGTTTGTTGATCGCTTCAGCGTGTCTTCTCAAAGTTTCCTGAACTTTTTCTTTAAATAATTCAGGGTTTTCTGCCATCATCGTATTGGATTCCTCAAAGGTCTGCCCGACCGGATAATATCCTCCCGCCCAGGGATTGTGAAGCGAAGTCTGGTCTGAACCGATATCGATTCTTAAATTTTCTTCATCAAATTTTTCCCAGATATCAACGATGTTTCCAAGGTAAGCCAGAGAAACCGTTTCCTGATTTTCCTGAGCTTTTCTTACTCTTGCCACCAGTTCATCCAGATTTTCGTGGATTTCATTCACCCATTTCTGTTCGTGACGGATTTTGGTAATCTTCGGATTCACTTCGGCAATCACCGTAATGCAACCAGCGATATTTCCGGCTTTTGGCTGAGCTCCGGACATTCCACCCAAACCTGAAGTAACGAAGATTCCGCCTTTTGGTTCTTTATTGATTTTTCTGAAAGCATTCAAAACGGTAATCGTCGTTCCGTGCACAATTCCCTGCGGACCGATGTACATATAACTTCCCGCCGTCATTTGTCCGTACTGCGAAACACCCAGCGCATTGAATTTTTCCCAATCATCCGGCTTGGAATAATTTGGAATCATCATTCCGTTGGTTACCACAACTCTTGGCGCATCTTTATGCGAAGGAAACAATCCCATCGGATGACCTGAATACATTGTCAGCGTCTGTTCGTCTGTCATTTCAGACAGATATTTCATTGTCAGAAGATACTGCGCCCAATTACTGAACACCGCACCATTTCCACCATACGTAATCAATTCGTGCGGATGTTGTGCCACGGCATAATCCAAATTATTCTGAATCATCAGCATAATGCCTTTTGCCTGCTCCGATTTTCCTGGATATTCGGCAATGTCTCTCGCCTTCATCTCATAATCGGGACGGAAGCGGTACATATAAATTCTGCCGTATTTCTCCAATTCTTCCCTGAATTCCGGCAACAATTCTGCGTGAAATTTGGGTTCGAAGTAGCGCAAAGCATTTTTCAGAGCGAGCTTTTTCTCTTCGTCCGATAGGATTCCTTTACGTTTCGGAGCGTGATTGATTTCAGTCTCGTGTGGTTTTGGTTGAGGTAATTCGGTGGGAATTCCTTGTTGGATTTGCTGTTGGAAAGTCATTACTTAGTTGATGGTTGTTGGTTATCGTTGATGGCTTTTGTGGTTTTAAAGATATTCAATTTGAAAATATCATCAAACCGTTTCTTATAAATTGATATCACTTATATTTGCAGCTTCAAAAAACGATTCCTATACACAACTTTAAAGCTATCAAGAAATGAATTACGAAGACAAAATCCAGCAATCGGAAACGCGCGTTTTCAAAGTAGTTTTCCCCAATACGACGAACCATCATAATACGATGTTTGGTGGGAAAGTGATGGAAATGATGGATGAAGTGGCATTTATGACGGCAACGAGATTTGCCAGAAAGTCATTCGTAACGGTAAGCTGTGACAGGATTGATTTTAAAAAACCTATTCCTGCTGATACCATTGTAGAACTGATCGGACGGATAAAATATGTCGGAAATACGAGTGTAAAGGTCAACGTGGAAATCTTTGTAGAAGAAATGTACAATGAGGTCCGCGAAAAAGCAGTCTCGGGAGATTTTACCCTGGTTGCGATTGATGAGAACAAGAAACCGCTAAAGATATTCAGGGATCTGAACTAAAAAAATAGCTTACCAGTTTAGGTAAGCTATTTTTTTATTCTACAATGTCGTCATTTTCTTCTTCGTGATCATCCTCGTTGTCGCTGGTGCTGTAATAGTTGTTTTCTTCGTCCGGCAGCTGATTGGTGACCTGTTCAAAATTGTCGTCATCTTCTGCGCCCGGAACGTCTAATCCGAATGGCATTTCGTCATTCACCTGACCTGCGTCTCTGATGGGATTGCCATCGCCGTCCAAAGGGATGTGTTCTTCTCTGTTGAAAATATCTTCTCCCGGATTGTAATCCAAGTCTTCCAAGTTTCTTTCGATGTTATCTTCTGTTGTCATAATATTTTATTTTGGTTGAATGTTGATAGACAAATATGATTCCAAGCTTTGTATTTGAATGATTTATTTAATCTTCATAAACTTCAGGATTGACGCAGGCCGGCATCTTTTCACCTTTTGCAAATGCAACCACGTTTTCTGCCGCCAATCTTGCCATTCCATTTCTGGCTTCTATTGTTGCAGAGCCGATGTGTGGCAGAACGCAGACATTTGGCAATTCCAGGAGCGGACTGTTGTTGTCCATCGGTTCCGGATTGGTAACGTCCAGGCCAGCGCCCCAGATGCTTCCTGATTTGAGAGCACTTAGCAAATCCTGCTCATTGTGAAAGCCGCCTCTTGCGGTGTTGATGAAAATAAGATTGGGCTTCATCCTTTCAAAAACCGATTCGTTGAATATGCTGGCCTGCTCTGGTGTATAGTTGGCGTGAATGCTGATCACATCTGAGTTTTCAATCAACGCATCAAATGATACATATTTTGCATCCAGCTCTTTTTCGGCTTCTTGGTTATGGCTTCTGTTGTGGTAAATAATACCCATTCCGAAAGCCGCTTTACATTTTTCAGCCATTTCAAAACCAATCCTGCCAAGTCCTAAAATTCCCAGTGTTTTGCCGTAAAGTTCCTGACCAAGTTCCTCGAGAGCATCGAAATCTTTCCAGTTTCCGGATTTTACTTTTTCTATATTGTAGCTGGCTTTGCGGGAAACCATCTGCATCAATAAAAATGCGACGTCGGAAGTGGCGCGGCTCAAAACGTCTGGCGTATTGCCGACTGCTATTTTTCTTTTCGTAGCTTCTTTGATATCTACCTGATCGAAGCCGACAGAAAAGAGAGCGATTGCTTTGATGTTGGGGCAAGCGTCGAAAAAGTCTTTGTCGTACTTATTTTTTCCACCTACACTCAATATGATGTTTGCTTTTTTGCAGCTTTCCAGCCACTCTTCTTGTGTTGGCGTTTCTGTTTCGGGGACGATGATTTCTAAATTCGCTTCTTTCAAAATGCGAATGCCGTTGTCCGGAATTCTTTTGTTTACAAATACTTTCATTTCTTATCTTAATTTAGATTTTATTGATTTTGATGATTTCTGACTATTTACAAGCCCGCAGCCCGGCCTGAGTGGAGCTCATTTTTTGCGGACTACTCCATTTCTTCTTTGGCTGAACTTGGTGGCAAAAAATAGCGGGAACGGAGGACGGATAAAGCTGCCCAAATTATAAAAACAAAAAACCGGAAATGGATTCCGGTTGGTATTGTATTCTGTTGTTTCAATGCTGTGTCTAGTCCTGCGCCGGCCTTTCTCTGTCTTTCGTAAAAAAGAACTTGATTACGATAGGCAAAGTTGTGACCAAAACGATGACCAAAACGATAATTTCCAGTTTTTTCTTCAGATCTATCCCGAACTGATCCATAAATAGTTTGTCCAGATAATGGCCTGCAAAGATCATTGTGAAAGACCACGCAAAGGCTCCGATAATGTTGTAATAGAAGAATTTCTTTTTGTCCATTTTGACGATTCCCGCTACGATGGGCGCAAAAGTTCTTACAATCGGCAGAAATCTGGCCAGGATGACGGCAACTGTCCCGTGATCTTCAAAAAAGTCGTGCGCTTTGAAGAGGTATTTTTTCTTGAAAAAGAAGGAATCTTTTCTTTCATACAACAATGGTCCACTTTTGTAGCCAAACCAGTAGCCGATCTCGTTTCCGATGATGGCTGCAATGGCTACTGCTGTCGCCAGAATCGTTGTATCCAGAAAATCTGAACCTGTAGTTCCGAAAGTTGTGTCGATAATTTTGACGGCGTAAATCCCTGAAATGAAGAGCAAACTGTCGCCCGGCAAAAAGAAACCTACGAAAAGTCCTGTCTCTGCGAATATAATAAATAAAATAAGCCAAAAACCACCCATATTGATGTAAAATTCGGGGTTTAATAAGCTTTTCCAACCTTCGTAATGTTCCATAGTTTTCTGTCTTTCGCAAAGATATTAAAAGGAAATCGATTTAATTAGTTTAAAATAAAAATTAGGAATATTTAACTCAAAGGTCATATTTGTCTTTCCATTTATCCTTCAGCTGTTCGCGGATTTTCTTCTCGGTCGAGTTGTTGGCAGGATTGTAAAATGAGGTACCTTTGATCTCGTCTGGGAGGAATTCCAGATCCACAAAATTGCCTTCGTAGGAATGTGCATATTGGTAGTCTTTGCCGTAATCAAGATTTTTCATCAGTTTCGTAGGTGCATTTCTGAGATGCAGTGGTACCGCAAGATTTCCGGTTTTTTTGACGAAGGCCATCGCTTCATTAATGGCATTATACGTGGAATTGCTTTTTGGAGAAACGGCTAGATATACGGCCGTCTCGCTCAGGATGATTCTCGCCTCGGGATTCCCGATGACGTTGATAGCCTGAAAACAGTTGTTGGCCATTACCAAAGCATTTGGATTGGCCAAACCAATATCTTCGGCTGCCAGAATCATCATTCTTCTTGCAATGAATTTGATATCCTCGCCGCCCACCAACATTCTGGCGAGCCAGTAAACGGCGCCGTTTGGATCCGAGCCGCGCATCGATTTGATGAAGGCTGAAATGATGTCATAATGCTGTTCCCCATTTTTGTCGTACAAAGCCATATTTTCCTGCAAAACCGAAAGAACATCCTTGTTGGAGATCTTATTTTTCTTCGCTGATTTGAATTGATTCAGCACCAACTCGATAGAATTAATCAGTTTTCTGGCATCACCGCCGGAATATTGGATGAATGCTTCTTTTTCCTCCAGAAAAAATTTGGTTTGATTCAGCTCATTGTACTTTCCGACAGCAATATCGGCAAGTTCTTCCAGTTTTTCAAAAGTCAGAGCTTTCAGAATATAAACCTGCGTTCTGGACAGCAAAGCCGAAACTACTTCGAAACTGGGATTTTCGGTTGTCGCACCGATTAAGGTGATCCAGCCTTTTTCAACCGCGTGGAGTAAAGAATCCTGCTGGGATTTGTTGAATCTGTGGATTTCATCAATAAAAAGAATCGGACTTTTTCCGGAAAAGAGGTTTTGCTTTTTAGCTTCGTCGATGATATCCCGTACATCTTTTACACCGGCAGAAACAGCTGATAATTTGTAGAATTTTCGCCCTGATTTTTCAGAAATAATCTCTGCCAGAGTGGTTTTTCCCGTTCCAGGCGGCCCCCAAAAGATCAATGAATTTAGTGTGTCGTTATCCATCATTCTTTTGATGGTGCCGGATTTTCCTGTGAGATGTTCCTGTCCCAAGACTTCTTCTAAGGATTTAGGGCGTAGAATTTCTGCAAGAGGTGAGTTATTCATCTACCAAAATTAAGGTATTTGTCTCGAAAAAGAAAGGCTAATTTTTAAAAGGAATTATTTTTAAAGCTTCCTGCTGATCACATAATCCAGCATCAGCTTCAGAGATTCTTTAGCTTCATTATCAGGAAAATCTGCTAAGATGACGAGCGCTTTCTGCTGATAATCTTTCATCGTTTGAATGGCATAATCCATTCCGCCGGATGATTTGACAAATTCTACCAGCTCACGCACTTTTTTAGAATCGTTGTTGTAACGCTTTATGGTTGCGAAATATTTTTTGTAATTGTCCGGACCAGCATTTTTGAGCGCATAGATGAGAGGCAAAGTCATCTTTTGCTCTTTAATATCGATACCGACAGGCTTCCCGATGATATTACTTGTTTGATAATCAAAAAGATCATCCTTAATCTGAAACGCCATACCGGTGTAGGTCCCAAATTCCTGCATTTTTTTTGCCGTAGCCTCGTCCACATTATTGGACAGGACACCTACTTCACAGCAGGCCGCAATCAAAGTAGCCGTTTTCTGACGGATGATTTCATAGTAAACATCCTCCGTGATATCCAGTTTTCGAGCCTTTTCCAGCTGCAGAAGCTCGCCTTCAGACATTTCGCGGATCGTCCTTGCGATCACAGAAAGCAGATCAAAATCCTTGTTGTCGGTAGAAAGAAGAACAGATTTCGAAAGCAGATAATCACCAACCAAAACCGCAATTTTATTCTTCCAGAGCGCATTGATCGAGAAGAAATTCCGGCGCTTGTAACTCTCATCCACCACATCATCGTGCACCAGCGTCGCCGTGTGGATCAGCTCTATCATACTCGCCCCGCGGAAGGTTTTTTCATTCACATCGCCCACGAGTTTGGCGCATAGAAAGACAAACATCGGACGCATCTGTTTCCCTTTTGTAGTGACGATAAAACGGGTGACTTTGTCCAGAAGCGCAACATTACTTTTCATAGATTCATAAAACTTCTGTTCAAAAAGTTTCATTTCATCAGAGATCGGAGCCTTGATTAATTCTACGGTATTCGCCACTTTTTACATTTATCTGTTATATTTTGGAGCAACAGTTTTTGATTTTTATTACAATGTCCCAACCCGCTTTCTGCTGCAATCTTTTTGCTTTTTCTGGAAAAGCAAAAAGGATTTCCACTGCAATCGGGGCTATGCTCGGGATTTGTCCGCTGTTTCACGGAAAAAACTATTCCACAAATATAATTATTCTAAATCGTTATAGGATACAAAATAGAGACTTTGTGGCACTTTTTTGATTTTTATATTAAATCTTTCGCCCGAGATGTATACCCCTTTTTCCGTCGCAGCAATACCCTCAATCTGCCCGATGTTGTAGGCGCTTCCCAGAAAATATTTTTTGAATGAGCGGCTGAAAAACAGATCATCACTTTCGTCTTTTTCAAAGACAGCAAGATACACTTTCGCCTTTTTGGTGTAACCTACGACGTAGAGCCTGTTATCAATAAAAGAAGCATCCGTCACCACAAAACCCGTGTCAAATGTCTCCAGTTTTTGTGCAGGATGCTCATCCTTCATATTCGGATCTATCAGGTAATGGGAAACAGTGTTGGTAACCCATTCTTTCGTGAAAAGGTGAATTTTACCGTTCAGAAAAAACATCGCTTCTGCATCAAAGTTGTTATTAATGTTCTTTGGTGTGAAGTCTTTCTGCTCAGGATAGTGAAACGGAATTATTTTTACGGAATCTACAATCAAAGAATCTGAGCGGAAGGGGATTTTGTACACTTTAAGATCTTTCCTTGCGCCCAGATTATTCCCGAATTCTCCGATGTAAAAGCTGTCGCCATCATTGGTAATGGCTTCCCAATCGATATTTCTGAGCCCTGTTTTATAGGTCTTTTTGATAGTGGAACTTCCCGGTATGATCTCAAAAATATCACCGGAGTTGCCACTGTCATTAAATGAAAACAAACGCCCTCTGAAATCGGTAAGGCCGGAACTTTCCTTCAAAGAATCGCTCAGAACGGCGATTTTGTATTTTTTGAGATTTAATCTTTGGGTTTTCTGCGCTGATATTTGAAAACTGAGCAGCAGAAATAAGAGGTAGAAAATCCTTTTCATATTTCGTAAAAATAAGAATTGATTTTTTGAAGAGAAAATTTGATGGATTAAAATTTTGTTAAAGAATTTACTTAGAATTAATTTCTAAATAACCGACTGCTTTAATATTTGAAAAATAATATTTTGAATATTTTATCCAGAATTTACTTTTGCTTTTCGAATCTTCTCTTAATATTACTCTTGTGTTTGTTGGAAAAATTAAAAGATCATTCTCAACTTTTTTTTCGCTGTGTTTTTGAGAAGTAGTATTGATTTTTAGTTCAGATGAATTCTTGTCGATTTCAATTCGATTCTTATTGTTATCAATAAAAATAATTTTAGTAGAATTACTTATTTCTGAATTAATTTCATTTATTACCAGATTGGATAATTTACTATCAATGAAAATATTAATGATAAAAAATAATAAAGCAATTATAATATATTTAAAATCGTATTGTTTTCTCAGTGATTTATAAATATAAATCAAAAATAAAATGACCGATATAAGGAAAAAAATAAAATAAACAAATTCTAAAAAAGTAATCATTACTCAGCCGTTTTGTTCGCCAACTGTCCGCAGGCTGCGTCTATATCGCCACCACGGCTTTTTCTCACCATAATGGTGATGCCGGCTTTTTCCAGTTCGCGCACGTACTTTTCTTCCGCAGCAATACTTCTGTGGTCAAATTTCCCTTCGCCAATCGGATTGTATTGGATCAGATTCACCTTACTGGGAACCTGTCGGCAGAAACGGATCAGTGCTTTTATATCTTCATCGCCATCGTTGATTCCCTTCCAGACGCAGTATTCGAAAGTAATCGGCGAGCCTGTTTTCTGATACCAGTATTGGAGTGCCTCCATAATATCTGTCAACGGAAATTTTTCAGAAAACGGCATGATATCATTCCTTTTGTGCTCTATCGCGGAATGTAGGGACAAAGCCAGCTTCACTCTGATCTCCTCATCTGCCAGCATTTTGATCATCTTTGGAATTCCGGATGTAGAAACGGTGATTCTCCGCGGCGACATTCCCAAACCTTCCGGCTTTGTGATTTTGTGAATGGCTTCTACTACATTTTTATAATTCATCATCGGCTCGCCCATTCCCATAAACACAATGTTTGTGAGCGGTCTGTCAAAATATTCTTTACTTTGACGGTCTATCAGTGCCACCTGATCTACAATCTCTGCTACCTCCAGATTCCGCATTCTTTTGAGTTTCGCTGTTGCGCAGAATTCGCAGTTTAAGGAGCATCCTACCTGCGAAGATACGCAGGCTGTACTTCGGCTTTCTGTGGGGATAAGGACAGATTCTACCATTAGTCCGTCGTGCAGTTTCACGCCGTTTTTAATCGTTCCGTCCGTAGATTTCTGCAACAGATCGACAGAAATAGGATTGATGAAAAAATCACGGGAGAGATGCTCTCTCAGTTCTTTGGAAAGATTGCTCATCTCATCAAAGGAGTGCATATTCTTGCTCCAAAGCCAGTCATAGACCTGCTTCGCACGGAAAGGCTTTTCGCCAATCGTACCGAAATAATCTTTGATCTGATCCAGGTTAAGTGTTCTGATGTCCTTCAATGTGAAAAATTTTATGCAAAGATAAGGTTTTAATGAGAGAATTGAAAAAGGAGGATTTTCAGCGCTGTCAACTAGACGCTCATCAGGTCATAAAAATGCCTGCACTACTCTATTTACAGATAAGTTATTTGGAATTTTGGTATCACTATTTACGGTCTCATTTAGATTTGTATATTTGAGATGCTGAAACAACGGTCAATAGACCACTCCAATCAATTTTGACTTTTAATCCATATGAAAATAGTTCTTCTCATTGTCAGTTTATTGACCCTCTTCTCCTGCTCTACCAAAAATGTAAAAAACGATTTCGACTATACTAAAATCGAGAAAATACCAGACAGTATCAGGATAGAAAAAATAACAGTCCACAATCTTTTCAAATCTCAGATCCTTGCTCATAAAAATCAGAATTTCGATTCTGTGATGGTTGTACAAAAGGTTTATCTGCCACACAGGAAATTGTGGGACAGCTGCTACGGAATGATTTTCGGCGAGGAAAACGGCAAAAAATTCAATAACAAATCCGGAATGATTGCCTGGAACAAAACGCTAATGAATCAGGACAAACAGCTAATAATAAAACGGACAAACACAATTAGCAGTCTCAACCTCAGCAGGATGATAACCAATAATCTTAAAAAATTTAATACAATGGTGCCCTACCATCCAGCTGCAGAAGTGAGTATAGTATTCACACCATTTGACGGGATTGGTTTTGGTGGCTGCACCGCTGATCAGTTTGCTTTGGAACTTAATCATACATCTCTGGACATCAGCTATACTTTGGAAAAAGGACTGCCGCACGAGCTCAATCATCTCGTTTATGAAAAATTCCGCAACAGCCGTCCCGATAAGGATTCAGCACTGAGTCAAACCATAGATGAGGGTTTTGCCTGCTATTTTACCTACGTATTTTTCGATGAAAAGATACAGCCGTATGAAGCGGTCGAGAATATGACAAAGGCAAACTGGGATTGGTACACCGCCCACGAAAAAGAAATCTATACCAAGACTAAAGCTTATTTGGCAGACACTTCCGGCGACAATCCTCTGCTAAGGAACGACAGAATAAAACTCTTTCCCGAAGCGCCAAAAACCCTCTATTATTGGCTTGGATTCCGGATTGTTTCCAAATATGTGGAGAAATTCGGTAAAGAATCCTGGAAAGACCTGTACAAACTCTCACCGCAGGAAGTTTTAGATAAAAGTGGCTACCACGACTATATTTCACAATTATAAACCAATCAAATATAATTAGACAATGACAGATACCATCACCATCAGGAAAATCGGTCATGATGATCTTCCTGAGCTTAAGATCAGCGTAAAGCAGACGTTGAGGAAAAGACGGATATTATGATGAAGCTCGAACTACATCCATAAAAATATCCGGCATCAATCTTAAACAAAAAAAACCTGCACATCGGCAGGTTTTTCTGTTATAATTGAAGACTAAGCTTTACTTTTTTGTGTGGGCTACGCGCCATACGATTCCGCTGACATCATCTGCAACCAGCAGAGAGCCGTCTGCAATCTGTAGTACACCGACAGGTCTTCCGTAGACGTCACCTTTCGCTTCATCTGCAATGAAACCGGTAAGAAACGGCTGATAAGTACCCGATGCTTTGCCATCTTTAAAAGGAACAAAAGCAACCTGATAACCTACCAGTGTAGAATGATTCCATGAACCGTGCTGCCCAATGAATGCACCGTTTTTGTAAGTCTCAGGGAACTGGGATCCCGTGTAAAACGTAAGCCCAAGAGACGCTGTATGGCTTCCAAGAGGCACATCCGGCACAATGGTTTTGGCCACTAGATCCGGCTTTTCGCCCTTTCTTCTTGGGTCTTCATTCTTTCCGAAATAGGCGTACGGCCAGCCATAAAAAGCGTCGCGCTTCACGCTCGTAAGGTAATCCGGGACAAGGTCATCGCCCAGCTCATCGCGCTCATTCACGACGGTCCACAGATCACCTGTCGTGGGATTCCAACTCATGCCAACCGGATTTCTGAGGCCTGCTGCGTAGATCTTCTCGCCACTGCCATCGGGATTTACTTCCAGGATGTTGGCTCTTCGCACCTCATTTTCCATTCCGTTTTCGCCAACGTTGCTGCCGGATCCTACGGAAATATATATTTTAGACTGGTCTTTGTTGGTGATCAGATTCCTCGTCCAGTGGTTGTTGTAGCCGCCTGCAGGCAGACTCACGATCTTTTTCCCGGGCTGCGTGATTTTAGTATCGCCGGCTTTGTAGGGGTAAACATAGAGGCCGTCTGTATTGGCCACATAGAATTTGTCTTTGATGATCAGCATCCCGTAAGGCTGATTGAGATTGGTAAGGAACACAGAAGACGTCTCCGGGATGCCGTCTTTGTTGGCATCGCGGTACAGGATAATTCTGTTGGCAGATTTGCCGCCGACTTCGGCATCGCTCTTTCCACTGAGGTCATTTTTGATTTTGTCTGCGGTAGAACGCTCGGAGTTGGAAAGCACGACGAAGATATCCCCGTTATCACCCTGTATCATATTCCTCGGGCTTTTGATGCCTTCCGCAAAACGTGTTACGGTGAAACCTGCGGGTGCGGCTGGCGTTTTATCTTTGGGCCATCCGATGACGTTGCTGAATTTATTCTTGGCGCTTTTCTCATCCGGCGGCGGCAGTTTCAGAGTATCTGTCTGGGTGACTGCTTCATCGCTCTGTCCCGAGCCGTCGGTCTTTTTGGTCTCTTTGCAGCTGAAAAACAGCACGGCTACGGCAGGTAAAAGGTAATTTTTCATAGTATGATTGGAGATTTATAAATTTAGAATTCCAGAGCGTGAAAAATTACAAAAACCGTTCCCTAAAAGGAAAACGGCTGTTAACTGTTGTTTAATAAAACTAGCGTCATTAAAAAACCTGCTTTGTGGCAGGTCTGTGAATAATGTGTTTAGGATGTAGGATTGCTCTCTCCTATTGCTGCAATCGGTGGCAGGTTGGAATGTCTGGCGGCTTTTACCAGTTCATTCACATCATTGTAGAACAGTTGCCAGTCTGCGACGTCTTTCATCGCGGTGAGTAATGAGAGGAAAGATTTGAGGGTTTTCTCCAGTTCTTTGCGGATTCCTGTGGCACTTTTCTGGTTTCTGAGATCTGCATTGGCGTCGGCCTGTTCTGCAAAGATGGCTTCGAAAGCCGTCTGTTTGTCTTTCATTTCTCCGAAGGCGCTTTCCAGTTGCAGGGCTTTAAGTTTTTGGCTGTTCACCGGTTTTTCCAGTTCTTCGATCAGCTTTTTCATCTGGGCAGTTTGGGAGGAATAGCTCATACGGTCTAGGTTGAGGCCAAACAGTTTGAAGATCTGGTAGAGTTCTTCTGCGGATTGGCAGCCCGGCAAGGTTGGCATTCTACGGTAGCTGTTGAGGAAGGCTTTCAGAGTGGTGTACGCTATGTCTCTTGCGTTGTCACTATTGGCAACGTCATTGCCTTTTCCGCTGAATGTCATTTTTGTGTACACGGCATCGTAATCTGCATACTTCAGCTTCAGTTCTGCCAGAAGTGGATGGCCTGTGATTACGGGATAATTTCCTGACTCGGAAGTGTTGATTGTTCTCTGCGCGAGCGTTGCCAAGTCTTTCGTGCTTAGCTTTCTTAAGGTGATTTTCATAAATCAAATGTGTTTTTGTTAATAATTTATTTAATAAGTTCCGTTATTAAATATAATATTTTTTTTGATTTATAGCAAAACAAGTTATTCCTATTAAAAACATGTTGTGTTTTAGTCTAAACGACCTGTTTGTACAAAAAACAAGTTGAGGTTTTGTTTAACCGAGTTGTTTTGGCAAAAAACAGTTTGTGTTTTAGTTTAATTGAGTTGGTTGGAGAAAATGACAGTTGAGGTTTTGTTTAATTGGGGTGGTTGGGGTTTTGATAGTTTTTGATTTTTTTAATTGCAGTAGGAATACGGAATGACATCATAAGGTTATTATATAGCTTGCAGGTAATTATTTTCAATGGAAATTAATGTTTTTCAGTGATTACGGTTTTCCGTAAAGATATTGGCTGAGATATGGTTAGATTTGAAGATATTAAAATTATTATAAAATAATTAATAAAAAACTTATATATCATGAATTTCAAATTTGAAAATTTAGATCCTGAAACAAGAGAATTAATGATTGCGGAAATAAATTCTGACATTCAAGACCAGAGGCTGTATTTCAGTAAAAGGTTTAATGAAAATGGACATTCACTCTATGTAGAACTTCTTTTACGTGCCGCAGAATTTGGTGATGAAAAAAGTTTAGCAAATTCACTTAAGGAAAGTGATTGTTTTGCTGAAAAAGAATCTCGAAATGGAAAAAATGGAATTACCTTAGTTAAAATTCCTGATAATGCAAATACTGTCTTAGCAGAAAGTGAATTCAATCGCTTTTACATTCGTGCAATAGCTCAACGCGCAATAGATTCAGGACAAAAATTGATTGTATATAGAGCTAGACATTCAGATAACCCAAGAAGTGGGTCAGAAGAAAAAATTGATTTAGAAATTTCGGCTGAAGAATTACTTTTAGATTTAAGAAATAATATTGGTATAGACACAGCATTAGGATTGCCACCAGGTCCAAACAGTGGTTTATCTGTCAAGTTAATTTAATAGGTTTGAGTTATGATTAAACGGATTAATACTTTAAAAAACTTTGGAGTATACAAAAATTTCAATGGTAATAATCTTCCAGTATTCAACGAAAAGAATATTATTTATGGTTGGAACTACTCTGGTAAAACCACTCTGTCAAGATTCTTTTCTTCCTTAGAAAAAAAGTATTTAAATGAATGTTTTAGTGAGTCCGAATTTAAAATAACATTACTAGATAATTCAGAATTAACAGAAAGCTCTATAAATACTCATAATTTAAAAATTTTAGTTTTTAATTCTGATTATATAAAAAATAATTTGAGGTGGGATTCTAGCGCCGAGATCAATGGAATCACTTTCGATGTAGGTGAAGCGGTTGGAATTAGAGATAAAATTGACATAATTGAAAAAAAAATAATTTCTATAAATGGAGATGAGAAAACAATTAGCCGAAAAAAACCCTACAAAGATATTATTGATGAATTTGAAGATTTTGAAAATAAAAAGTTCACAGAAGAATCACGTTCGATCAAAAATGATATTTTCAACAGTTTGATTGAATTTAACAAAGGTCACTTAAAAACAATTCTCAAACAGATTAAAAAAAATATTGAGCAAAATATCATTTTAGATATTGACGAGTTGAACAAAACAAAAAAATTAGCATTATCAACAAATGATAAGAGTAGTATATATTTAATAGATCATAATATTGATATAAAAAAAATATACACTTCTGTTTTTAATTTATGTTTAAAAGAACCCTTAAAAACTGATATTTTACAAATCCTTGAAGAAAACATACCAGCTTCAAATTGGGTAAAAACAGGAATAAATTTACACGAAAATAAAAGTGAATGTTTATTTTGTGGTAATAACATAACTGAAGAGAGAATAAAAAAATTGACATTATATTTCGGTACTGAATCTTCAAAATTAAGAGAAGAAATTGAATTTTTGTTAAAGGAGATTGATAAGGAAATTTTTAATTTTTCTCAAATAAATATTCCAATAACTAAATTGGAATTTTACGATAACTTTCAAGGTGATTATGAAATTTTGTTCGAACAATTTCAAGATGTTAAAAGTAAGGTTAATGATTTTCTAGAAATATTAAAGAAAGAACTTCTAAAGAAAAAAGAACTAAATATTTTTGAAAAACAAATTATTCCTCAATACGATCAAATATTGCAGAAGGAAATAGAAAATTGGAAGAAGAAAGTAAATGAGGTCATCAAAAGCAATAATGAACTTTATTTAAATTTTGATACTCATCAAGATAAAGCAAGATCAGTTTTACAAAAGCATCAAGTTGCTCAATTTTTAAAGAAGGAAAATTATTTAGAAAGTGAAGCAAAATATAATTATGCACAGAGGTCACTAAAAAGATATGAGTGTTATTTAAAAAAAGCAAAAAGAGAAATTGAAATTCTAGAAAGCCAGCTTAAAAGTATCGTAAAAGGAAAAGAAGAATTAAATAATTTTATAAAGAAGTTTCTAAATCGAGATGATATAAGAATTGATATTGTCAACGATGATAAGTTTATACTTAAGAGAGGAGAAAAAACAGCAGAAAATCTGAGTGAAGGAGAAAAAACAGCAATATCATTTTCATACTTTTTAGTAACGCTTGAAAGTCTACTTCAAGAAAAAAAAATATTTGAATATATAATATTTATAGATGATCCAATTTCTAGTTTAGATGGAAATCATATTGCTCAAATTTATTCATTAATAAATTCCTTCTTTTTTAGAAATGGTATAAATTCTGAAAATCCAGAACAATACATCAATTGTTTTAAACAATTATTTATATCCACACATAATTTTGAATTTTTTACCTTTATTAAAGATTCAGCTAGAATTAATAAAAAAGGCACAAAAGAATATTACTTTGTAAAAAGAATTTCTCACGATGAATCTCATATAATTGAACTTCCAAATTCTTTAAAAAATTATAAATCTGAATATCTATACTTGTTCAGTATTATTCATAAATTTTATGAAAATGGATGCGATGAAAATGATGAAAAATTTATTTTGATGCCTAATGCAATAAGAAGATTTCTTGAAATATATACATTAATGAAACTACCTGGTTCAACGCAAGAAATTGATGGTAGATTAAAAATTTTAGCGTCCGAACCTAACGAATTAAAAACACTTCATCATTTTTCGCATTTTACAACTTTTGAAAAAGCAACACGACATGATGAGGTTCTACTAAATTTAGGACAAGCAACTGAAGAATTAATGACATTAATAAAATTAGACCATGTTCATTATATATCTTTATTATCAGCTGTTGACAAATAAATATGTACCAAACCAAAAAAACCTGCTCACGCAGGTTTTCCTATTTATAAAATTCAAAAATCTTAGTGTCCAGACTTAGCATCCACATCCTGCTTCACGTGCCCCAGATATTTGGTGCAGTACGCTCCAAAGATGAGGATCGCAAGGTAACAGAAGATCGGGATCACAAAGGAATGCTGAACGCCATATTGATCTGCCAGTAAGCCCTGGAAAATCGGAACAATAGCACCACCCAAAATGGCCATTACAACCAGAGATGAACCCTGACTCGTGTATTTCCCTAAACCGGAAATCGCCAACGTGTAGATATTAGAAAACATAATCGAGTTGAAGATTCCGATTCCCAAAATGCTGTACATCGCAAGCTCGCCGTGGTTCAGCATTGCTGAGATCAACAGCAGAACGTTGATTCCTGCAAAGATAGAAAGGGTTCTTGCCGGAGCAGATTTCCCTATGAAAAACGCTACAAAATTGAGTGCAATAAATACAAGGAAAAAACTGACCTGCGAGAACGTAAGATCTACAATACTGAAGATCACAAGAAAAACGGCAATGGCCGCACCAAGCATATATAAGGCTTTTTTACCCTGACTGATTGAATGATTCAGAGAAATCGCGCCTAAGAAACGGCCAATCATCGCACCGCCCCAGTACAGAGACAGGTAGTTTTTGCTCACCACTTCGGAAAGATTCATCACCTGTGGCTGCTCCAAAAAGCTGATGATGAAACTGCCGACCGCTACTTCGCCGCCTACATAGCAGAACATTGCGAAGACACCGAATTTCAGGTGGTTGTATTTCAGGGCACCGTAACCTCTTACGATCTCCTCGCCTTTGACCTGAAAGTCCGGCAATTTGACTCTGGAGATGAGTAACGCAACTAATAAAAGGATTGCTGCAAAGATGAGATAAGGAATTCTGGTAGCTACCGCAGAGAACGAGCCGTCTGCTGCTGAGAAAAATTCAAAAATCAAATGCCCGCCCAAAACTGGTGCAATGGTGGTTCCGAATGCGTTGAAAGCCTGCGTCATATTCAATCGGCTGGAGGCGGAATCTTCCGGACCCAACAGGGAAACATAAGCGTTTGCAGTAATCTGGAGAACTGTAAAACCAAGACCCAAAATAAAGAGAGCACCCAAAAATAAAGGATACGAAGAATAGGTAGCAGCCGGATAAAACAGCACGCAGCCAAACGCCGCCAGGAAAATCCCGAAAAGGATACCCTTCTTGTACCCTACTTTATCGATCGGGTCGCCCTGCGAGCTGGAGATCAGAAAGTAAATCAAAGAGCCTATAAAATAAGCACCAAAGAAGCAGAACTGCACCAGCATCGATTGGAAAAAGGTAAGCTGGAAGAGCTGTTTCAGGTATGGGATCAGGATATCATTCATACAGGTGATGAATCCCCACATAAAAAACAAAAGGGTAATGGTAATCAAAGGAATGGTATAATTCCTTTTAGATTGTACGTCGTTCGTCATAATCGTTCAGTTTTAATATATAAAAGCGGCTAAAGATAACCTCTTTTGGCGATAAAATCTTATTTTGAGACAATAAATTTGTCATTAAAAAGGCTTGAATAATCTATCTCAAAAGTCTTCGACTCCGCTCAGACTGACATCGCTAAAAAAATTAGCACTTTAGATGTCACACTGAGCGGAGTCGAAGTGTTTTAATTTTTAAGGTTTCAAATCTTCAAACTGTTTGTCAGCAGGGAAAACGTGCTGTACTTTTTCAACCACCAATTCTTTCGGAAGCGAAAAATCTGCAGTTTGCTTGATGTCTAATGATGATGCACCAACTGATACTTTGTAAATTCCTGCTTCTGCAATCCAAGCCGATTTTGCGGTGATGTATGAAGCCAAATCTTTCGGATTTAAAGTCAAAGTGATGGTTTGAGATTGTCCCGGTTTCAAATCTTTGGTTTTGGCGTAAGCTTTCAACTCAGATTTTGGTTTGTCAATGGACTGGTTGGGTGCAGAAAGGTATAATTCTACGACTTCTTTTCCTGCAACTTTTCCGGTGTTCTTAACCTCAACGGTAACTTCTAATTTGTTATTGAAAGTTTTAGAATTGGTTTTAATATTTGAATAAGCAAAATCGGTGTAAGATTTCCCGAAACCAAATTCATAAGACGGTTTCACATTGAAGGTATTGAAATAACGGTAGCCGACATAAATGCCTTCTTCATACGTCACCTCTTTTGGATTATCAGCAGGAACTCCCGGGAAATTCTTTGCTGATGCGTGGTCTGAATAATTAATTGGGAAAGTCATTGTCAGTTTTCCTGAAGGATTCACTTTGCCCGAAACCACGTCGGCAACGGAATGTCCGCCTTCCTGACCAGGTTGCCACGCCAATAAAATCGCATCTACCTTATCTTTCCAAGAAGCAGTTTCGATAACGCCACCGATGTTTAAAATCATCACTACTTTTTTCCCTTCTGCGTGGAAAGCTTTGGAGATTTTATCCAACATTTCGATTTCCTCAGCTGCGAGTTTAAAATCATTATCCAAAACTCTATCCACAAATTCTCCGGAGTTTCTTCCTAAAGTGACGAAAGCAATTTCAGAAGTCTTTGCTTTATTGGCGATTAGTACATCGTCCATTTTCATTTCAGACAATCTTCCGGGAGCCGCCATTATACCTTTTGCTTTTCTATTCTCCTTCTCTGCAGCGGCTTCTTTTTCGGCGAAAGGTTTGTACAAATCAACCAATTCTTTGTCCAGCTTATACCCTGCGGCATCCAAACCTTCCAACAGGGAAACAGTGTGTTTGTTGTTGACAGCTCCACTTCCTGTTCCGCCTGTAATCCAGGCGTAAGAAGTCACACCGAATAACGCAACTTCTTTCTGTTTATCGGAAAAAGGCAAAGCATTCTGTTCATTTTTAAGCAAAACCATTCCTTCTGCAGCTGCATTTCTTGTCACTTCTGCATTTTGAGTCAGATTCGGTTTATTGCTGTATTTATATTGCGCAAAAGTTGGTGTTTTGAAAACGTATTCCAAAATTCTTTTCACATTAAGATTCGCTACTTCCTGAGATAATTTCCCTGAATCTAAAGCTGCTAACAATACTTTTTTCTGAGCCAGAATTCCTGGCATCAGTAAATCATTTCCTGCATTCATTTGTTTGACCACATCAGAAAGTCCGCCGTCTTTGATGGATTCAAATCCAGGGAAACCGCCGAACCAATCGGTCATTACAATGCCTTTGAAACCCCATTCGTTTCTTAAAACTTCAGTCAGTAAATCTTTAGAATCTGAAGTGTAAACGCCGTTCAGCTTATTGTAAGAAGACATTACCGTCCACGGCTGAGATTCTTTAACCGCGATTTCAAAATTTCTCAGATACAATTCTCTCATTGCTCTTTCAGAAACGTGAGCATTGATGGTTAAACGATTGGTTTCTTCGTTATTCGCAGCAAAATGTTTAATTGAAGTTCCTACACCCTGAGACTGAATACCGTTAACAATCGCAGCAGCCGTTTTTCCTGAAATTAATGGGTCTTCAGAATAATATTCGAAATTTCTTCCGTTCAATGGATTTCTCTGAATATTCAAAGCCGGAGCCAAAAGAACATCGACTCCATATTCTTTCACTTCATTTCCCATTGCTTTTCCTACTTTTTCCAGCAAATCTTTATTCCAGGTCGAAGCTAAAGCGGTACCGACTGGAAATGCTGTTGCATAATAGGTTTTTGAATCGTTATCTCTCGTTGGTTGAATTCTCAAACCAGCAGGTCCATCCGCAACAATCGTCGCAGGAATCCCGAATCTCTCGAAAGATTCCGTTCCACCGGCCGCTCCGGGAACCAAACCTTGTTTAGAATCTCCGATAGGTCCTGTCAATACCTCAATTCCGGGCATTCCGGTTCCGATGAGAAGATTGACTTTTTCTTCGTTGGTCATTTGCTTGATGATGGCATCAATTCTTTTGTCCACCGAAAGTCTTGTGTCTTCCCAAACATCCAGTTTTCCGTTTTTGTTGGAATCTTTAAATGATTTTCCGTCAACCGTAATAGTTGGATTGGTATTCTGAGCCTTTGCATAAGGCGATGCAGCCAATAAAGCCAGGAACAATCCTGAATATTTTGCTTTTTGAGAAAGTCTTATCAATGTGGATATATTCTTTTTCATCTTTAAATATTTTATATTAATTTGATAGGATTTTATCCTATCCTTGAGTAAATCGTCCCTTCCTGACTGTACGAAATAGTATTTTGAATCTCTCGCAGATTATTCAGATAAAGCAGATCTCTTAATTTTATGATATGCAAAATTTGCTCAATCTGCGTGAGACTGAAGTCAGTACAATCTTTATGATTAATTAAATGTTTATAAAAATTTGTGGAATTTCAGCCAATCCAAATAGACATCAGACCATTTATCAACAGGAAGATTTTGTTTTCCCATTCCGAAACCGTGTCCACCTTTTTCGTAGATGTGAAGTTCGGTTGGCTGTCCTGCTTCTAACCATTTATTGTACAATAAGACTGATTTCGGAGCCAGTTTTAATTGGTCATCACTTGCTGCACAAATGAACATTGGAAGAGATGCTTTTGGAATTTCAGTATCTAAAATTTCCTGACTTGGCCCGCCATAGATAGAAGCTGCGAAGTTTGGTAATGTTGATGCATCTTTGCTGTGAAGAACGCTTTCTAAAATGACACTTGCACCTGCAGAAAATCCGATAACACCTAATTTTTCAGGATTGATATTCAATTCTTTTGCGTGGGTTCTGATGTAGGAAATTGCCGTTTTGATATCATCGCCTGCCATTACTTTGATAGGAGCTGTATTTGCATCAAAAGCTTTTCGGTCTTTGATATTTTCCATCATTTCTTTGGCCGGGTCGTTGGATTTTGTTTCCAATAATCGGTATTTTAAAACGATTGCAGTAATTCCGTTTTCTGCTAATTTTTTTGCAACATCAATTCCTTCCCGGTTGATGGATAAGCTTTGAAAACCGCCACCCGGAGCAATAACGATTACTGTTCCGTTGGCTTTTGCTTTATCTGCTTCAAAAACTAACATTGAAGGTTGCGCTACGTTGAAAACAACCTCGGTTTTGAACAATTCGTTGAATTGCTGTGCTTCTTTCTGCGTCCAGCTTTCTGTTCCCGGTGCTTTTCCTTTGTATAATGGAATTGATTTTTGAGCGTTGATGGTTGTTAAACCTGCAAGAAATAAACTTGCTATGATTAATTTTTTCATTTTGATTGGTTTTAATTTTTTAACGCAAAGAGCGCAAAGATTTTCTTGATTATTAAACTGTTTTTAAGTTCGCAAAGGCGTTTCACTTAGCTTAGTAATACAAAGTTTTATCACAGTGTTTTGTCATTCCGTAGGAATCTAGACAAAGGATTTCAATAGCATTGTTGAGATTCCTACGGAATGACAACTCTCTGTTAAAAGACAAATCTTCAACTTTGCGAAGCGCAGCCCGACTTGAGTGGAGCTCTTTTTGTGATTGCGATTGGTGAAAAGTTCAATTGATTAACTCAACTTCTTCGCAATGACAAAAAAGCGGGAACGGAAGGCGGAAAAAGCTGCCCAAATAATTACTGTTAAAGAAATGAGACCGAACATAATGCCCGGTCTCAAGACATCAATTAACCTATTTATGATAAACTATTACTTATGATATTTTTGAGTTCTGGCATCTTTGATTACGCCGGACCAGTTCATTCCGTACCCGAAATCGTAGTTGTGACCTTCGGAATCTTTGTGCGTTTCCATATCGTAAGGCACATCTTCTTTCTGCTTTTCAACCGTCGCCATATTTGCTGGCATCTGAAGGGGAAGTAATCCTGAAGGTTCATATTTTCCAGTCACGATATCCACAACTGCCTGATTTGACACGTTGAAATTCATCAGAATTGCGTCGGCGTGTTTTTCAAATTCATTAAAAATCATTGGCTTGGAAGCGGTGATTGAAACGATGACCGGTTTTCCATTCATTGCTTCATAAGCATTTTCTATGGCTAACAAATCTGTAAAATTGGTCGCTGTAGAAGTTTTATTTTTGAATGTTCTGTCGTGCACATTAGGTGCAACAACAGGGTCGCCTGCTGCAATACTTTTTTCACGGGCTTCGGTTGCTGTGTACGTTTGGTATTGAAGAGAAATTGGGACATAACCGTTTCCGCCCTCTTTCGCATCAACGTCGCTGTAACCGCCTTCTTCACTGTGCGGACTTTTCACGAAAACCAGTGCGAAATCAGCTTTTGCAGGGTCATCGGTTACGTTAAAATGTTTCTTCACTTTTTCGATATCAACAGGATATTCCAAAGAAGGTCCGGTGTAAATTCCCCACCAGTTGAAGGTTGCAGGAGAATATCTTTTCGGGATGTAAGCCGTTTTTCTTTCTTTGATTGGAAGAATATTGGCTTTGTTTTTTAACATCACGATAGATTTTACCTGAGCCTCATAACCCGCTTTCATAAATTCAGGATTACCAACGATTTTCTTGGTTTCTTCTGTGTTTACATAAGGATTTTCAAACAATCCTGTTCTGAAGAAATTTCTCAACAAACGAACGGCCGACTGCTCAAATTTTGCACGATACGCTTTTTCGCCGTGTTCTTTTACGCCCATTTGATAGGCTTCTAAAACAGGCGCTTTATCGTTGTTTCCTCCGAATTGGTCAACGCCCGCTTCTAACACTTTGTAATGACGTTGAGCGATTGACAATTTTTCTGCACCCCAAGGTTTTCCTGCAAATCCGCCTGGAGATTTTGGTTCGTCTGCGGTGATGAGCCAATCGGTGCAGACTACGCCGTCGTATTTGTATTTTCCACGGAGTAAATCGGTGATGAGATATTTGCTGTAACCATTTCCAACGTTTTCTCCGTTTTTCGTATCCTGATTGAAACTAATCGTGTAATAAGGCATTACCGCAGAAGCTTCTTTGGTTCCGCCGTTGAGTTTAAAAGCACCTTCAGTAAAAGGTTTTACGTGATTCTGGAAATTATTTCCAGGATAAACAGCGTATTTTCCCATTGCCCAGTGACCGTCACGACCACCTTCTTCAGGTCCGCCTCCCGGCCAGTGTTTCACCATTGCATTTACACTTTTGTTTCCCCAACCGTTTTTACTTCCAATGGTCGTTTGGAAACCGTCGATGTAACCTCTTCCTAAATCTGCTGTCAACTCAGGACTTTCAGAAAAAACATAAGCGATTCTGTACCAGCGAGGTTCTGTTCCCAAGTCGATTTGTGGAGATAAAGCGGTTGAAATTCCTAACGCTCTGTATTCCTGAGCAGCGATGTTTCCGAATTTCTTCACCAATTCTGGGTCGAAAGTTGCGCCCATCGCCAAACCGTCCGGCCAAAGAGAAATCTGTCCGCCAGCTCCTTCATTAAACTCGGCCGTTACCGTCGCAGAATGTCTCGGGTCTGTACTGTTGTTGGCCGGAATTCCCAATCCTAAACCTTCGATGTAAGCCTGAATATTATTGCTCCATTTTGCAGCAATTTCCGGAGATTCTACGGTTGTTACCAAGACGTGACGAAGATTATCTTCTTTAAGGAATTTCTTCTGCTGGTCTGTTAAATCAAAAGCTTTTGCGCCACTTTCTTTGTAGAACATTCCATTATATTTTCCTGCTCTGAAACCGTCTGCAGGAGCTGGAACCGACTGATGTCCGCTGTACAACATCAATCCTGCAATCTGCTCCACCGACATTTTTGAAGCTAAATCTTTGGCTCTTTCGTCAACCGGAAGTCTCCAGTCTTCGTATTTATCGAGTTTTCCGTTTTTATTTAAATCTTTAAATTTATTTCCGCCAACCGTCAGGATTTTCACGCCTGAATCTGCAGAATATCCTAAAACCGGACCTTTGGAATTGGCCACAGTTTGGATATTTTGAGAAAAAGCAGTGACAGTCAAAAATAAAGCGGCTATAGTGAATACTGATTTTTTCATTTTTAAATTTTAGAAATTAAAGCTTACAGAAAACTGACCAGTTAATGGCATAATGTAAGTTCCCGTCAACAGTCTTCCGTAATATGGGCTTGCATCTGTGATCAATTCGGCGCCGTTGATGGTTCCGCTCGCTCCTCTTTGGTTCAGGAAGTTTATAACTGTTGCTCCCACATTAATATTTTTGTTCACCGTATAAGTGACTCCGCCAAAAGTTTCCCATCTTGGTGCGAAGTAAAGGGCGTTCGTAAGATTCGCATATTGTTTTGAGAAATATCTGAAACTTGCCCAGAATCTCCATTTATTGGTTGAATAACTTGGGTCGATTTCCATCAGGGTTTTCGCTACTCCCAAAACATTGTTGTCATTATAATCGTAAGCCGTTCCGAACGCGTTGAAATTGAATTTCTTGTACACCGGATTCTGGAAAGTGATCAGATAATGCAGATTAAATCCTTTAAAAGGCTTCAAAACAAAATCTGTAGTCCATCCCAAAGTCTGGATATCATAGTAGACAGTAGTGTTCTGAGCTTGTGAAGTATTAGCAGGATTGACCAGATTGTACCTGTTGAGATTGTTATTTTTCTTGAGGTAAGTCGCCTGCGAAATCAGCTGAATGTAATCTGTATTCCAAAAAACCCCGAATGCGCCGAGAGGACTTTTGATTTTGTTGGTATTGGGTTCGAAGGCTTGAGAATAACTTTCCAGTCTTCTGTTTTCTTCTGTATAAAGGAAGTTGGCGATCACTCCAAAATTCTTGCTGATGTTATAAGTTGCGTTCAGACTTCCTGCAATCTGGAAAAAGCTTTTATTAATCTGATTAAACTGGGCTGGATCTGTGAAATTAAATCCAACTGTTCTAGGTGTTAAAGAATATTCTCCGTCCAAAATGTGATTTTTCAAATGTAAACCGTAGCTCAGGTTGAAATTATCTGAAACCTTCCACTCATCTGTTCCGTAAAGCGAAAGTTTATTTTCTGTTCCGCTGTGGAATTCGCCGCCAGCATTGTAGTTATAGAAACCGTCTGCATCTGTTGTAGGACCAATCAATCTTTGAGGTTGTGGCTCAACCGTCTGGAAGAAGAAAGATCTGTTTGAAGTGAATTTATCGATGTGATAATACTGTTCTAAAACGCCAACCGTTACATTGTGATTTCCGACTTGCTTGTTTAATGAAAAACGGCCTGCAATATTGGTGATCGGCGTTGAAGGCGTGTGCATAGCCAGCTGCGTCCCAACTGCTCCTGTGTAAGCCTGACCTGTTGACGCAATCTTATAACCAGCAGCCGCATCAGCATTGAAAATACTTAAAGGAATAATGTTAGAAGATTTCGCTGTGGCAAAGTGAGCTCTTGTCGAGAATTTGAAATTCCAGCCGTTGTTTAGCAGATAATTTCCGAAGATATCGATGTTGTGAGAGGTATTTCTGCTGTCATTTCCATCCATATTCGCCCAGTAGGTTTGTCCGGAAAAGATGTCTTTCATTTTGATTTGTCCGTCTCTCACCACATAAGAATCTCTACCGATTCTGAAATTGTCGAGCTCGGTTACTTTCCCATTTTCTCCGTATTGGAAGACGGCGTAATTGGTGATGCTGTAAGAATCTGCGTATTTGTACTGAATCGAAATCTTTCCTCTGTCATCATTGAAATATTTGGTAACGCCAGCTCTGAAAATCTTTGTTTCATCTACATTTCTCGTGAATCCCAGTTTATATGTACTCGGGTCGAAGTTTGCAAAAGCACCAACAGTGTATGTCCAGCCATTTTTAGAAATCGGTCCGGAGACGTTGACATCACCTTGCAACCAACCGAAAGTACTGGTTGTGAATTTGCCTTTAAATTTAAAATCTTTAGTTCCTGTTTGAGAATAAGAGTTCACTGCAAAACCAAGGTCGCCCATTGTATTTGCCAGTTGATCCATTTTCAACAGTCCTGTTTTTTCCAGGCCTACACTCTGTCTCCAGGTTTTATTGGGAAGTTCCGGCCAAAAGAAATAAACGGCAGGCAGATCGTTTTCAAGTATCGTGATCCCACCGACTGTTGATGGCAAACCTATGTTTACGTCTCTCGGACTTGTGTTGTTGGCTGCGTTGAGCATGACGTTTCTGTTGTTGTCTTCTTTTGAAGAAGCAGTCACGGTTTTTACGCCTTCTTCGGTTTTTGTAGCTGCTTTTACCGCATTTTTGACGGCCAGCGTGTCTGTTTTTTCCTGCCCGAAAGCTGTGGCAAAGGAAAGCAGCAGTCCTAAAGCTGAAATTCTAAGTGTAGATTTTCTCATTTCAAGTATATATATTTAATTTTCTTCAGTACTTTAAATCATTCCTCTGCATCAGAACTACAATTGCATCCAAATTGTCTCAGATAATCTTGTTGCAATTATTGATAAAATCAGACTTGCGCAGGTGCTTTACATCTGAAATTTCAACGCTCTCAAACAACAATATTCATTGCTTCATATCGAAGCATTACAATAGTACACGCTTTATTTTAATTAAGCAAATAAATATTAATAAAATTTAACATAGTACATAAATTGCTGATTATTAGTACATTAATCGCTAAATAAAAACTAAAATTCCATTGATTCTAATAGAATCTATGGAATTTAATTGGTAAGCCATCCCCAAAAAAACAGTCTATTTCTTAAAAATTCCCAATCTTCAATTATTTTATTAATATTTTTGTAACATTGACAACAGAAACTAATGAAATGGACTCTAAGCAACTAATTTTAAAAAAATCAAACGAAGCCAAAGAAATATATCTTCCCAATCTTTCCGCAGATCCTGTGATTTTCGGATTTGACCAGAATGAGTTGAAAGTTCTCCTGATAAAAATGAATTACAGACATCTCTGGATTCTTCCCGGAGGTTATATACAGAAGGATGAAGACCTGGATGACGCAGTGGTAAGGATTCTAAAGGAACGGGCCGGCGTGAATGCCGTATCTTATCTTGAAGAGTTTGGTGTTTTTGGAAAAAAGAACAGAAGCGAGGCTTATTTTGAGGATTTTGATGAGACTTTATTCCACAAGCAGAGGTTTATCACCGTTGGTTATTACGCCTTATACAATCCGTCAAAAATAGATCTGACATTAGACGAATTCAGTGAAAGCTGTGAGTGGATCTACGTGAGCCAGCTTCCGGATATCGAAATGGCTATGGATCACAAAGAAATTGTCGAAAAAGCATTACTGACTTTAAGAGAAAAGATTTCCATCAAGCCTATTGGTATCAATCTGCTGCCTGAAAAATTTACATTATCCGAGCTTCAGAAACTGTATGAAGCGATTTTGGGGAAGGCACTGAACAGAGGTAATTTCTACAGGAAAATCAAAAATCTGGGAATCCTGAAAAAACTGGACGAGCAGAGGAAAGGCGGTGCTCACAAAGCGCCCGATCTCTACTCTTTCGATGAAGAAGTGTATAATAATGCTCTGGAAAACGGCCTGATCAGCTGGTAACAGCCGTCTCTTCATTTTCAACTTTATTATCAAATTCCGATTCCCATTCTTCCAAAAGACTGAGAATCGGCAAAAGCGCCAGGCCTTTTTTTGTGAGACAGTACTCTACTCTCGGCGGTATCTCCCGGAATTCCTGACGCGTAAGCAAATGATCTGCTTCCATCTCTCTCAGCTGATCCGTCAGTACTTTTCTGGAGATGGCAGTGATGCGCGCTGCAATCTCACCAAACCGAAGTTTTCTGGTATTGATGACCATCACGATCACCGGTTTCCACTTGCTTCCCAAGGCAGACATAGCCTTTCCCAAAGGACAGCTGCAGCTCAGTATTTTTTGTTGCCTCATAATTTCTCTGATGTTAGTTACCACAAAGTTACCAGTTTTTTATAATTATGAGATACAAATACAAACTATTATTAGTTACTTTGTGTAACAATAATCAAATAACATATTTCAAAATGAGTTTAGACGCATTATTCGCTCCATTCACTTATAAAAATCTTCATCTTAAAAACAGAATTGTGATGGCTCCTATGACAAGGGCACAGTCAGACAACGGCGTTCCTACACAGCAAATCGCAGATTATTACGCAAGACGAGCGGCTTCAGAAGTTGGACTGATTCTATCCGAAGGGACAGTAATCAACAGGCCAGCATCAAAAAACATTCAGAACATTCCTGATTTCTACGGAACCGAGGCCTTGAATGGCTGGAAAAACGTGATCGATTCTGTACACCATAATGGCGGAAAAATGGGTCCGCAGATCTGGCACGTCGGCGATACCAGGAGTTCGCCGGATTATCCGACAATTGAGATGGAAAAAGCTTCTACAATGACTTTGGAAGATATCCAGGATACGATTTCACAATTTGCGGCTTCTGCGAAATCAGCTAAAGATTTAGGATTTGATGTTCTGGAAATTCACGGGGCGCACGGCTATCTGATTGACCAGTTTTTCTGGGAAGTCACCAACACCAGAACTGATGAATACGGTGGAAAAACCTTGAAAGAACGAAGCAAATTTGCCGTCGATATTATTAAAGCAATGAGAGCGGCAGTCGGACCGGATTTTACGATCGTTATCCGACTTTCCCAATGGAAACAGCAGGATTACAAAAGCAGACTGGCAACAACTCCAGCAGAAATGGAAGAATGGCTTTTACCGATGAAGGAAGCCGGTGTTGATATTTTCCACTGCTCGCAACGACGATTCTGGGAACCCGAGTTTGAAGGTTCTGATCTCAACTTTGCAGGCTGGGCCAAGAAAATCACAGGACAGCCGACGATCACAGTAGGATCTGTAGGCTTGGCAGGCGATTTTATGAGTGCCTTTGCAGGACAAGGTTCGGAAAAAAGCGATCTTTCTGAGCTTCTGAGAAGAATAGACAGACAGGACTTTGACCTGGTAGCCGTGGGAAGAGCACTTCTAAGCGATTACGAATGGGTGAAGAAAGTGAAAGAAGGCAGGTTTGAGGATATTTCCGACTTCTCTGCGGAAAGTCTGGCCGTTTTATACTAATAGTTACAAATTACTGGAAGGTCGGTTTGCTCTTTGGAGTAGCCGGATTTTTTTAAAAAAACAATTTCCATTTTCAAAATTGATAAAAAAAATTCCTGCCACTGAGGCAGGAATTTCGTTTTTTTGTGCTTATTTTTTTGACTCTTCTACAGAAACTTTTCTGAAGTCTTTGAAAAGTTTGCTCAGTTCCAAAGCTGATTTTCTAGCTCTTGTTCCTGCTGCTTTGTTTCCTTTTTCAGATTGTTGGTTAGCTTCGTTTGTGAATGATTCGAATTCAGCATTGATTTTTTCAATAAGTTCTTTCATAACGTGATAATATAAAATTAAATTGGCAACAAATATAATGGTTTATACCATTCTACGCCCTATTGGTCACAGAAAATTTACATTCCGGAGACTCTCAAGACAAAATATTTCAAGGTTTTGGAAAAAAGATGATCCCGATAGATCAACAATTAACAAAAGTTGATCATTCCTGTCAATAGAAGATTTTTCTGCCGATGACTTTAACGACGTTTTCCTTCTCCAGTTTTTTTATCGTCCGTATCACTGTTTCTACGCGTAAGCCAGCCAGATTTGCAATTTCACTTCTGGTCATCAATACCTGGAAAGAATATGGTGTAGAATCGGTATGTTTTCTCTTCAAAAAATCGAGAAGAATGATGATCTTCTCCGATGCGTTTTGTTTAAAATATACATCAGCCATCAAAAATTTGGAATGCAGAACGGACGACATGTTCCGGAGAAGATGCATATTCATTTCGGGCGCACTGTTCAGTAAAGAGAAAAATTGCTGTTTGGGCAACTTGATCACCACGCAGTCTGTCACGGCAATTGCTGTTACCGGATATGGCTCATTGACGAAGAGACTAAATTCTGCGATGCTTTGATTTTCACTCTTGATCTCCTGCACAAGTTCCTTCGCAGCACCATCTTTGTTCTGCAGTTTCACCTCGCCTTTTGAAATATGATGAAAGTGAAGTGGCGTCTCGCCAGCTGAGAAGATAATCTCTCCCGGTACATAATTGTGCACGGCGGCACCTTCCGATTTCATGATTAGCTGATCAATCATTATAAATTATTTTATGTCAAATACTGTTGTACGTAATTAAAGTGCATCTCTAGCACCCTTCGGATCTGTGTTCCTTTACTTTGATGTGATAAAGAAGTTATCGTTAAAAAGAAACTTAATAAATAATTCCAACATTGTATTTATCGTCAAGACCTTATTATCTATTTACGAGAATGTAGACGGTAAGGTTTTGGAATATTGGATATCCAGCATAAAAATCACGTTCAAATTATTCACATAATTTTGAATCTAATATGAGTCAGATCATAAAGTAATTGGATGCTAAACTCATAGATTTACCTATCACAACCTCAATGTAGCAAGGAACAACATCTGTTTCTCAGGAATTCGGGAGCTTTTCCCAAGATAAAAGTTGTGAGCCAACACCAATGCAAAATATTTTATGTTTTAGCCATCTTCGATGGAATTTCGTTTATCAGCGTCCGCAGCATTTATTAACACGATTTGCCAAGCAGAATAAGGTCTTTTATTTTGAAGAGCCCAAAAGCGGCAATTCTGACTTTTATGAAATTGATTTTCAGGACGGCGTGTCTATCATACAGATTTTCCTTTCAGATGATCATTCTGACCGCAATACAAGGCTGGAAAAACTCATCAGCAACATCCTGACAGATCAAAATATTAAAAATTATTCCTGCTGGTATTATACACCGATGGCTCTGGAATATACAGGAAATCTAACGCCACAGATCACCATCTACGATTCTATGGATGAACTGTCTGCTTTCCGTTTTGCACCACCTCAGTTGCTGCAGCTGGAGGAGGAGCTTTTCAGGACGTCTGATGTGGTTTTCACCGGTGGTCATACGCTGTATCAAGCCAAGAAAGACCGTCACCGGAATATACACCCGTTTCCCAGCAGTATAGACAAATATCATTTCAAAGCCGCTCGCTACAATACTGTAGACGCACCGGATCAAAGAAATATTCCACATCCCAGATTTGGTTTCTATGGCGTGATAGACGAGCGTTTTGATATAGAACTGCTGCGGGAAGTCTCTTCAAAGAGACCAGATTGGCATTTTGTAATCATCGGCCCTGTTGTGAAGATCCACGAGGACGAGCTTCCCAGAGCGGCGAACATCCACTATCTGGGACCGAAAAAATATGCGGAACTGCCATATTACATCAGCCATTGGGACATTGCAATGGTCATGTTTGCTATCAATGAATCTACGGAATTTATAAGTCCTACGAAAACACCGGAATATCTTGCGGCCGGACTTCCCGTGATTTCTACACCAATAAAAGATGTGATAAAACCATACGGGGAAACCAACCTGGTTTACATAGCAAACAATGCTCAGGAATTTATCACCTACGCCGAGGAGGAACTTGCTAAAGGATCCCGAAAAGAATGGCTGACAAAAGTTGATGCTTTTCTCGCTGATGAATCCTGGGACAATACGTTTGAAAAAATGAATCAACTAATCAATAATATTAAAAAAACCAACGGTATCTATGTATGATTTTCTAATAATTGGCTGTGGATTTGCCGGATCGGTCTTAGCAGAAAGACTTGCTGACACCGGAAAAAAAGTTCTGATTGTCGACAAGCGCGATCATATTGCTGGAAATGCTTATGATCATTACAATCAGGACGGTATTCTGATTCACAAATATGGTCCGCATATTTTCCATACCAATTCAGCAGATGTTTTTCGGTATCTCAGCAAATTCACAGCGTGGCGTCCTTACGAGCACCGCGTCCTTGGCAGCGTGGACGGCCAGCTGGTACCAATTCCTATCAACCTCACTACTATTAATAAACTGTACGGTAAAAATCTGACATCGGATGAGGTTGTAAGTTTTCTTGCTTCAAAAGCAGAACTACGCAAACCCGTGCTTACATCGGAAGACGTTGTCCTGAATGTTGTAGGCAAAGAACTGTATGAAAAATTTTTCCGTGGCTACACCAAAAAACAGTGGGATCTGGACCCGTCGGAACTGGACGCGTCTGTGACTGCAAGAGTACCGACCAGAACCAACAGTGACGACCGGTATTTTACAGATACCTTCCAGGCTATGCCAAAAAATGGCTATACGGAAATGTTCAAAAAAATGCTTTCTCACAAAAACATCCACGTAATGCTGAATACGAATTATCAGGATATTGTAGAGATGATTCCCCATAGAAAGCTGATCTACACAGGTCCTGTAGATGCCTATTTTGATTACAGATTCGGCAAACTGCCCTACAGATCGATAGATTTTCAATTTGAAACGCTGGACCAGCGCAATTATCAGCAGACCGGCACTGTCAATTATCCGACGTCCAATCTGTACACCAGAATTACCGAGTTCAAACATCTGACAGGCCAGGTGCACGACAAGACCACGATAGTCTACGAATTTCCTACTGCAGAAGGCGACCCTTACTATCCAATCCCGAGAAAGGAAAATCAGGACATTTACAGTCAATACAAAAAACTCGCAGACGAGACTGAAAATGTCTACTTCACGGGCCGGCTTGGCACTTACAAATATTATAATATGGACCAGGTTGTAGCCCAATCTCTGGCATTATTCAAAAAAATCATAAAGGAGGACGATGGATTATAGCCAAAGTTATCTCGGCTCAGAAAATCCATTTCAGTCTTTTTTGATGGGTGGTTTTGAATGTGCAGATCATCAGAATGCTTTTGGAGAAAGAGTCGATCTGACCCAACTCACAGGCCACGACCGATACATTGATGAAGATTATCAAAGACTTACAGAGCTGGGAATCACGACAGTGCGGGAAGGGATCAGGTGGAGTTTTGTGGAAAAAACAGCTTACCATTACGACTGGTCGCAGGTGGAGGATATTATCATTAATGCTGAAAAAAACAAAATTCAAATCATCTGGGATATCTGCCATTTTGGTTTTCCGGATGACCTCACACCGCTGCACCCGATGTTTGCAAGGCGATTTGCACACCTGTGCAAAGCATTTGTGGAAACATACCGAAGTTTGGTTCCCGAAGGTGAACTGGTAATCACGCCTATCAATGAAGTGAGTTTTTTATCGTGGCTGGGCGGTGATGCCAGAGGAACAAGCCCGTACTGCATCCATCAGGGTTGGGAAGTCAAATATATGCTGATGAAAGCTTATATTGAAGGCATCGAAATGATGAAAGTGGCAGATCCGACAGTTCGTATTATGACGACAGAACCATTGGTCAATATCACTTCAGAAAATCCTTCAGATCCTATTTCTGTCTTGGAAGCTAATAAAAAACATCAGGAACAGTTTCAGGTTTTGGAAATCCTCACCGGAAAGATGTGTCCGGAATTGCGCGGGAAGCCGGAATATTTGGATCTTATTGGTGTCAATTTTTATTTTAACAACCAATGGACTTACGAAAATCACCAGTTCATTCCCTGGAACGATACACCTCCAAATCCCTACTGGCGCAGTCTTCATTCTATGGTAGATGAGGTTTTTATCAATTATGGCAGACCCGTTGTCATCTCGGAAACCAGCCATCCTGGAGAAGACAGGCCATTGTGGCTGCAGATGATCCGAAAAGAATGTGAAGCGATGTGGCAATCCGGACTTCCCCTGTATGGCTGCTGCATTTACCCGGTGATTGACCGCCCGGATTGGGACTTTCCGGACATCTGGCACCACAGCGGGCTTTGGGATATCACAAATCCGGATACTCTGGAGCGGCATCTCCATCCGGAGAGTTTTATCGAAATAAAGAATTTCACACTTTCAAAGTCGGATAGTAACATAAAAATAAGTCAAATTTAATTTTACAGGATGATCTGGGTCATACTCATGGTCCATTTCGTCAGCGTACCTTTACAACTCCTAATAAGGATTTTTTCATCATTTGTGTTTTTTAAGTTTCCCGAAAGGGAAGCTTTTTTTATTTTAAAGAAATTAATTAATAATTTAAAATAAATCTTCAGAAATAACACCGAAATTATATCTTAAAATACGAAATATCTACCATTGATCATATCACAAAATTTGCAATTTCTCTGAGATCACCATTGATCTCTGAGTACTGGAAAATAGGAAACCATAGATTTGAAAATTACAAATTCGTGAGAGTCTTTATATTTTGAAATGAACTCTATAATATTGGCAACAAAAGAACTATTGTCGAGATTTTGCTTTTGGGACGACACATTTTACATAATTTTAATATTATAAAAAATTAATATTATTAATTAATTTTTTTATAAAATATTATTAGGATTTACATTTATAAAATTATCAAAAATAATATCTTTTTTTTAAGATTTTTTTATTAATTTAAATATAAATATTAGCAATTATTTAATAATAAAAATAATATGGCACGGTTTTAACATATACTTATAAATATGAAATCTTTAACTTTCGTATTTATATATTAATTTTATGAAAAAATTTCTACACATGGTAGTTGTGTCTACCTCAATTCTTTTTACAATACAGGTTAAGTCTCAGGCACCTGTACTTGGAACCACTGCAGACTTTGCAATTTTCTCATCAAATGGCGCTGTCAGCAATACCGGATTGTCTCACATTACAGGAAATGTGGGTACAAATAATGGGTCGAGCACCAACTTTGGCAACGTAGACGGCGTAATGAATGATGCCAATGGAGCAACAGCTACTGCAGCAGCAGAACTGACAGTTGCGTACAATCAATTGAACGCCGCGATACCCAACTTTTTTCCTGCTCCGCTTTTAGGAAACGGACAAACACTTACTGCAGGAACTTATTCAATTTCTCAGGGCGCATCACTGGACAACACATTAACCCTTGACGGCCAAGGCAATCCAGACGCTGTTTTTATTTTTAAAATTCAGGGTGCTTTTTCCTCTACTTCAGGTTCAAAAGTAGTGCTTATCAACGGCGCGGTTGCTTGTAATGTATTCTGGAAAGTAGAAGGTCTGGTAGATCTTGCAACCAATACACAAATGAAAGGTACTGTTGTCGCAAACAATGCAGCAATAGTCCTTAACACGGGCGTTTCCCTTGAAGGCCGAGCACTTTCTACCACAGGCGCAGTTACGGTTTCGGGTGTTACGGTTACCAAACCTATCGGATGCGGATCTCCTATCTTGACAGGTCCTGTAGCTCCCGCATTGAGATCTGTGGCTTGTTTCACAATTTTTACAGGAAGCGGAACGGTTACAAATACCGGCATCTCAACAGTTGTAGGCGATATAGGTTCCAATGTAGGTCTTACAACTGGTTTTCAGGCTCTGAACGTAACGGGAACTATTCACTCCAATCCTGATCAGGCCACCTTTGTATGTGCTACAGATCTGAATACAGTTTACACTTACCTTAATACTTTACCTGTTGATATAGAATTGCTATATCCAGCAGCATTTGGACAGGATCTTGTCCTTACACCACATACTTATCTGTTGAATGCAGCTACCGTATTAAACGGAAAAGTAATCCTGAACGCTCAAGGAAATGCAGACGCTGTTTTTGTAATCAAAATCGTTGGGGCATTGTCTACAAGTACTTTCGCTTCTGTAGAATTAATAAATAATGCACAGGCAAAGAATGTGTTCTGGAAAGTAGATGGTGCCATCAGTCTTAATGATTATGCAAGTTTCAAAGGAACTGTAATCAGCAACAATGGCGCAGTCAATCTGAACACCGGAACAGTAATCGAAGGCCGTGTTCTAAGCACTACAGGAGCTGTTGCTACAGCAGCTATCTCCGCAACAATGACTGCCGGATGCGACCCTGCAACGTTGGCAACCGGTTCTTCAAACATCCGCAAGCAGGCTGATTTCTATCCGAATCCATTCTCCTCTGTTTTAAATATCAATACCAATGATATGGAAAAAGGATCTACTCTGAAAATCTACAACGCATCCGGAGCAAGAGTTTTGGAAACGACGTTGACGGACAAGACAAATACATTGCAGACAAAACTGCCTGTAGGAACGTACTTCTATCAACTACAAGGAAAGAATGGTTACCAACAGAATGGTAAACTGATATCAAAACCGTAAAAAATAAGATTTTGAGTACATTAACATTAGTACAAATAGCAGAAGTTGACATTGCATTATTCGTTTCGGGATTTATCCTGATTGGATATTACGGAGTACAAATTAATAGAACCAAGTAAGTTGTTTTTACAACTGTATTAATCTCTCATCATTGAAGTCACGAATTTAAAAATTCGTGACTTTTTTTTGTCTGATCCAGTTGCCAATTGGCCTAATTTGAATATTATTAAAAACGATTGTGCATCGAATAAAATTTTACTAAAATAGCAATCAATGTCTCATCCTTATTTCAACAAGAATGGTACAATCTACTTTTTTATTTTTTTGTTTCAGGGGAAGTTTAAATCATCTGTAAAATCCAACATAAAAACTTGACTTCCCATGAATGGATTGTACAATGGTCTATAATCGATATATGCCCAAGCATTAAGATCTTTATCACTCATACAAATCGACCAAGAACCGGTCTGCATTCCAACGGATGGGTCACAACAAAAAATGAGCAGTTGGTGGAAATCTTTTACAGTAATGGAGAAAAAGGATATAAAAACCTTGTGACCGGTGAAATGCTAAAAATGAATAATGAGAAGCTCATCATTTCAAGCATAAAAAAACGAATGAAAATAGGTATGCCGTACTTTTTTATCCAAAGAGAATAAAAAAATGTAAAGAACTGACTACCTCTAATATAGGAAACAAACAGCATGGCAATGCTAAATGTTAATCACATTAGGATAATTCAACTACTATAACCGGAGACTTTTCTACTGTTAGGTTTAGACAATTAATATCAATCTTTTGAACTTTAAATCTCTAACCATTAATTTTGCAAGAAAGCACTACTAAATAATAAAATATACACTTGGATAAAATTGTACTCTGCCCAAAATATCTCTCCGTGTTTTTTCGGAGTACCGAAAAGATTTTTGTGCTTTAGTGCATATTTAAATAGATTGTCTAAATAAATATTATAAAGGGACTTGAATCACCACTAATATGCACTCTGATTTAATTATAGCAGCGTTGTATCTTGATAAATTTCGAAGGCAGTAAAAATAACCCTGCAAAATTCGCAGGATTATTTGTAGCCACTTTCCTATAAAATTAATACATAAACATTAAGAAAAAGGAGATTATTTATCTCCCAGCAAAAAATTCTATTTTGTAAGAACTAAAGTTATATTCTGCCTAAAGCAGGTACAAAGTTCAGCTTTCTGCATCTCGTTTCAACTTTTCAGATCTTCGGGATTCTGTTGCATGTCCTCTTTCTAACTACAGTAAAAACGAAGCACAAACTTTCAAATTGGCTGCGTGCTTTCTCTTTTTACTGATGCGGCGAGATTTTACCGCAAGATTTTCCGTTAAATCAAATCAACCTCGAGGCCATCATCAATTTAAACCTGAAAAAATTACTGAATTTTAATGATAGTTATACTGGATAGACTGGCATTATCAAAATTAACAGTTCCATTGTAATTGACTCCATCTTTGTAACGTTGCGAAAGAAAAGTCAAAATGGCACCGGGCGTTATATACGCGTAAGAATTTGAGCTAAAAGCAAATCTTCCATTAATATTAACATTCGCTGGATTATACTGCGGCACCAAAGTAATCACCTTCGCTGATGCAAGGCTGCCATTAACATTAAAGTAAAGATAATCTGCCAATCTGGATTGATTAACAGCTGGATTTTGTTTTAATGCGAGATTAATGGAAATCAGATATAGCCCCGCCTGCTTGATAAGTAAAGAATAGTCTGTCAATTTTTCAAAAATAGAATTGTCATCGTTGAAGATCTGCGTACCAAAGATATCAACCGATGTTGGTAACGCCGTAGTAGCAGGATTGAAGTTTGTAATACTGCCTGCAGGATTAGTAAATTTTACAGCTTTTGCTTTTGCAGTATTGAGTTCTGCTGGTACATTCCATTGATTATTTGCCCAAACATATGGGCCTGGAAAAACCGCCACATCCCCGGTTCCTGCTGTAGCAGTATTAAAAATAATGAGTCCGTCAGGAATATTTCCGGATAAAGGCAATATACTGTCCACAGAAGTCAGCGCAACCCTTGGAATCAACACCCCTTTGTTGGAAGAGCTGATATCTAATGCAGCAGCTGTGCTGGGATTTACTGTTCCTATTCCGATTTGTCCAAAAGCTTTTGAAATTAATAGGAATGCTATTAATAAATATATTTTTTTCATTGTGTCTATTTTAATGTTATTTAACGAATTCTTTGGATTGCAATACTTGAATCCCCACTTTGAAGGAATGTCACATCGGCAGTACCGTATCCGTTTGAATAGGTTCCGTCTGTTCTTTTCACCTGTAAAGTCAAAACGTCACCACTGCTCAAATCTAGATATTCTGTGAAAAAGTGAGAAAAAAGCCCTCTATTGCTTCCGACAGACGCTGTAAATCCCGGAGATACTACCTGCTGTGTTCCAGCTGGTATACCATTGATTACTATTTGAGCGGATAAAGACAGACGTCCAAAGTTACCTCCATCTTTTCTGTCGAACGACAATAACGAAGAGATCGCATATAAGCCAGCCCTCTTTATTGTTACGGATTCATTTGTTGTGTTAACAGCATATGTAGCGCTACTTTCGTTAATAATCTTATTTCCAAAAATTTTTACATTTTGCCATCCTGTAGTATTATAATTTGTGGAAAATTCAGAGTTGGTATACTTCATCAGTGCAGTACTCATATTTATACTCATACTTGTCCACTGCTGTTCTACAGCACTCCACCAGTAAAGCCCTGGAGTAACTGCGGAAGGAAAGCTGCCTGTTGTTGCAGTATTAAAAACAATGGTTCCTGTAGGAATGGAGGATGTTAAGGGTAAGTACGACGCACTTGAAGTTATAGCAACCCTTGGGAATAATACTCCTTTCGTAGAAGATTCTACCTGTAAACTTACACCATCTAATACAGCAGAAGTATTAATGCCTACCTGAGCATGAGAAGAAAATGAAACAAATACAAATAATATATTTATAGCTAATAGATTTTTCATGATTATCTTATTTTTTCAATTGAAATTGTAGAAGTATTTGCATTCTTAAATCGAACATCTGTAGACGGATCTATTTCATAAGACTTCACTTTTAGCGTGTATCCTGATACATTGATTGGAACATAGATAATATATGATTTGCCATTAGGAAAGTTGGTCTCTGCGCCTCCTTCATCATCCCATCTTCCAGGAACGTAGATATTGTCTGATACAACATTATCACTACTATTGACAACAATTTCTATCCCGAAATTGTCACCTCCGCCACTGGATGCTAAATCTAAATTCAAGATCACTTTATAATAACCTATCTCATTAATCTTCAATGTTGTAGCATCTATTTTTTCATATAAGGCTGTATTGTTATTGAAACGTACATTGGCAAATAAATCGGCAAAAATCCCATTCCCTGCATTGATGTCGGTCGTTGTATTTTGATTGGCAAAAAGCGCTGTTTCATTTGATAATTTCTGCGCTACCCTTTGCCATAATAGACTGGTGTTGTTCCAGCAATAAAAACCTGGTGAAACAGCAGATGTGCCGCTTCCCGCAGTTGCAGTATTATATACAATAAGCCCAGTTGTGGGGGTGCCGGTCAGTGGTGAAAAAACTGATGTAGATGTCAGGCTTATCCGAGGTAGCAAGAGCCCTCCGTAGTACGATTGTCCAGAAACAGGCTGGCTTTCAACTTGCAAGATAATGTTATCGTTTAACGCAGAAGTTCCTATACCAACTTGCCCGAAAAGCGCTACGTTGGCTAGAAGAAGCATGTATAAATATTTTTTTGTCATTTGTGTGTTTATTAAAAGGTTTGGAAATCAGGGAATGATCACCCTGCTAAAAAAAATTCATCATTTGGTTTTAATTTATATAGAATTTGTGTTTGTGAGAGCTCAAGGATGTATACATAAAAATCGGCAGTTCTACATCAAAATACAAGACACTGGATTTGCCCCCTAGCAAGACGAAAAGGTCAAAATCCAGTAAAAAATCATCATTATTTATGTTCATTCAAACTAAGTTTTTTTGGTATCAACACGAGAAATTTTAAATGAAGCTTTAGTTTATGTCCTATTCTTCTAAATCCCGTGAAACTTATACTTTTTTATATCAATTGTTGTTTACAAGCAAGGCAATTAATAGCTGTAATAGGTGAATTAAATTTACCATTATTAAAAAATAATCTACACATTTATTATTTTACTTATAATATTATAACGATACCTGTAAATCATTTTGTAAATTTACACCGAAATAAATTCACCTAGTCAGACCTTACAAGCATTTTTAAGATTTGACTACACGAATTTAAACCACTGATAATCAGGACTTTTAAAGCAGGTAAATCCTGAAAATAGTTTGCTTATCAGTCAAAAAAAACACAAATACGATGACTCCTAAGCACGAAAGAGAGAAGAAAACTATTCTGATAAAGAAAAGTCTGATAAGAATATATGTATGTTTTATGACAGCCATCATTATCAGTTATGCAATTGTATTCGCTTTCTTTATAAAAGATGACTATTTATTTTATTATACTGCGTCCGCAGCTATATTTTTTTTAGTATTTTGGTTATTTTTGGATAGCAAAATTCAGATAGATAGATTGGTTGCACAATATCTACTTTTGGCTCCAATTTACAACTTATACCTAGTTATAAGATTTTGGGAATTTTCAGTAGTGAGTATTGTCTGGTTAATACCACTTCCGCTGGCTGCTTATATCTTTTTCAAATTTAAGGTGATTATCTTTTACGTTATCTATACAGCTGTTACAATCATTATCAGCTTCCTAGTGGCTGACATTATAGAAATGCGGTTGCCAATAAATCTACTGCAAAAAATGAAAATTTTTGACGCATCAATTATCATCATTAATTTTATTGTCATCTCACTGCTAGTTTACTATAAAAATAAAATTGAAAAACTTGAAATTATTAATGAAATTGAAGAAAAAATAAAAATCCCCCTTTCCGTATCAAAAGAGCATAAAGATTTACAGATGTTAGAAAATTTATTCCTTAAAATTAATAATTATGTAATAGAAAGTGAGATCTTTAAAGATAGCAATCTTACTATTTCTGCTGTAAGTAACTATCATAATACTAACAGCACTTATATTTCAAAGGCAATACGAAATAAAGACTTTCAGAACTTCAACCATTATATCAACATCCATCGCATCAACCATGCCAAGACACTTTTGGACACCGTGGATATGAACAGACTAACACTCCTATATATTTACACAGAGTCAGGTTTCAAAAGCCAGTCTACTTTTAACAGGGTTTTTAAACAGATCGAAGGCGTAACGCCGAGTGAATATATCAAGCATTAATTATATCTCAAGCGTCATCACATACGGGAAACAGTTATTAAAATGTATAGTGCCGATGAAGGCTACCCCTAATTAAGATTTTTTTATTAATAAGACGGTCTGAAATCAGCACTAATTGCATTTCTTTCGTTATTTGTTCGATTTGATGAAATACGAACTGATATTTTAATTTGAAGTCTTATCAGAGCAAATTATAGCTGTAATCTCTGTTCCTGTTATAACACTCTATGATCGTCCGTATTTTTGCTATCCATAAAATACGATCGAAATGATTTGATCTGCTTCATTTTCTTGCACTGTTGCTCTTTCAAAGAACAACGCAGAGCATCTGAAATTTGTATCTTTGATTCGTTATAAATCTACATCCAACTAATCACTATAATGGATATTGAACAAATACTTGACAGGATTTATCCCTTATCAGAGTCCTCAAAACTGATCCTCAGAAGCCATATTAGTGAACTGATGTTTCCTAAAAATTTTGTGATCATCCAACAGGATAGAAATGAAAAAGATTTTTACTTTATCAAAAATGGAATCGCCAGAACCTATATTCAAAATGATGGCGGTGAAACTACATTTTCGTTTGGTAAAGAGGGCGATACCATCATTTCTTTCAAAAGCTATATTGCCAATGAAAAAGGATATGAGAGTGTTGAACTGCTGGAAGATTGTACGGTTTACAGACTCAACACACAAAACCTGAGAAAGCTGTACAGCGAAAACATCGAGATTGCCAATTGGGGTATGAGGTTCGCGGAGCAATTGCTTTTAAACGCAGAAGAAAGGCTGCTGGCCAGGCATTTTGGAAATGCTGCCTACCGGTATGAGCTGTTGTTAAAAAATTATCCCAACTTATTACAGAGAGTTCAGTTAGGATATATAGCCTCTTATCTGGGAATCACACAGGTGAGCTTGAGCCGCATCAGAGCTAACATAAAATAGCATTCTTTTTTATCATTTGTTAAATTATTACAAGGATATAATAAGGAGCTTTGTCTGCAGAAAAATTCAGAACAGAAATGGGTGATATACAGCTAAGAAAAGCAGATGACAAAGACCTCATCAGCCTACAAAAAATAGGAAAGCTTACATTTTCCGAAACCTTCTCCTCCGATAATTCCGAAAATAACCTGAGATCATATCTTGATACTGCATTCTCAACAGAGAAAGTAAAAGGTGAACTATCAGATGAAAATTCAGAGTTTTATTTTGCAGAGTTGGAGAATGAAATTATCGGCTATCTTAAAGTTAATTACGGAGATTCGCAGACTGAGATCAGAAGTGAAAAGGCAGTGGAAATTGAAAGAATCTATGTCTTGAAAGAATTTCACGGAAAAAAGGTCGGCCAGATACTTTATGAAAAAGCCATTGAATTGGCTAAGGACATCGATGCCGATTTTATATGGCTGGGCGTTTGGGAGCAAAACCCGAGAGCAATCCGCTTCTACGAAAAAAATGGATTCAGCGCGTTTGACAAACATATGTTCAAATTGGGAAACGACGAGCAGACTGACATTATGATGAAACTGGAACTAAAGCATTAATGTCTGATACTGCATTAAACAATAATCTCGGAAATTGATCATCGGCAATCTTGCTAAAATATTAAACCACTGAAAAAAATGAAGAAAATCGGATTGGTAGGAGGAATAAGCTGGACGTCAACCTTAGACTATTACAGATTTATAAATGAAGGCGTCAATGCAAAATTAGGTGGATTGAATTTTGCCGAGTGTATCATCTACTCACTGAACTTCGGAGACATCTATACTCAAAGTTGGGACAATTCATATGATCTGCTTTTTAACGCCTGCGAAAATTTAAAGAAAAGCGGAGCAGACGGAATTGCACTATGTGCCAACACAGCTCATCTTTATGCCGACAAACTTCAGGAGGAGATCCATCTACCGGTAATCCACATTGTAACAGAAACAGCGAAAACCATCAACAAAAATGGGTTTAAGAAAATCGGACTTTTAGGTACAAAGTTCACCATGGAGATGGACTTTTACAGGAACAGGCTGGAGTCATCCGGGCTTGAAGTCCTGATCCCCGAAAACCCTGAAATAAGGGAATACATGCAATATACTTTGAGAGAGGAATTGGGTGTTGGATTTATTAACCCTGAAACCAAGGAGAAGTATAAAGAAATTATAAAAGACCTAACGGACAGAGGAGCAGAGTGTATTGTGCTGGGATGTACAGAAATACCGATGCTGGTAAGTCAGGATGATTTCGAAATTCCCGTGTTTGATACTACAAAAATCCATTCACAGGCAATTGTGGAATTTATAACTGCCTAACACCAGAATTACACTCTGAAGGATTTAACGCTAAGTTTCCTGTCTCATTATATTTTCATAATTCTAATACTTTCAATATCTAAAAATTGCCTTTTGCCGCAGGTCTAAGTAACCCTGTTATTGGCCTGTAATTGACTTACAATTACCGGGACAAAACAATAAATTCTGAACCATCCTTTTAAAAATCCTGATATTTCATATCTTTAATTAATTTTTATAATATTCCGTCAAACCTTTATGCATCAACTCTCATCCATAGGATGACTCTCTCTTCTATATTGTAAAATTAGTTTTTCGGAGAACTCCGGAGAAATCACACTTAAACGCAGTCATAGTAATACTCTAGTCATTAGTTGTTATGAAATTCGTGCAATTGATTTACAAATAAAAAATCTACCTTTGCACTGCTTTAAGAAAAGGGAATCCGGTGCAAATCCGGAACAGACCCGCTGCTGTAAGTCTTCACAGTTTTTTATAAGGATACCACTGTTAATTATTAATGGGAAGGTTTATAAAAATAGACAAGTCAGAATACCTTTCTTAGATGCAGATGAAACTTCCGTGGAATGAGGTGAAATCGGTTTTGCACTTGTCTTCAATTATTGGGACAGGTTATGCCGTTCTATACTTTCTTCCCGATTTTTTTAAAATTTAAATGAAGAAAGTGAGCAAATTCTATTTTTTATATTCCACGATCAGTCTTTTCGCATGTACCACCATTGTCTTTGCCCAAAAAGCAGATACGGTTTCCAGCAAAACGATTCAGGAGATTATTCTCAATCGTAAAATTCAGGAGAATGGTGTCATTTCTTCCCAAAAACTTTCCGGCAAAGAACTCGAAAATATGAACAGTAATTCGGTGGCAGATGCCATCCGTTACTTCTCGGGAGTACAGTTAAAAGATTATGGCGGAATCGGTGGTATGAAAACCGTCAATATCCGTGGAATGGGAACCCAGCACGTGGGCGTTTTTTATGATGGAATTCAGCTGAACAATGCTCAGAACGGAACCGTAGATTTAGGCCGATTTTCTTTGGATAATTTAGAGTCAATATCCCTTTACAACGGACAAAAAAGTGAAATCTTCCAGGCTGCTAAAGATTTCGGTTCTGCCGGAAGCATTTACTTAAAAAGCAAAAGACCCATCTTTATCGGCTCCAAAAAAACAAACCTTAATGTTAATTACCGCTCAGGCTCTTTCGGTATTGTGAATCCTTCTGTCTTAGTGGAACAGAAATTAAACGCCCAAATCAGCCTTTCTTTGAACACCGAATATCTAGTGGCCGATGGCCAGTACAGATTTTATCAGCGAACCGCTTTGCCAAATGGCACCATTGGTTTTGAGCGGGAAGGCATCCGAAACAATGGCGACATAGAAGCCATTCGGGCTGAGGCCGGAATGTTCGGCAAACTCACCAACGGAAACTGGAATCTGAAGACCTATTATTACGATTCGGAGCGTGGACTTCCTGGTGCCGTCATTAAAAACAACGCCATCGCATCCAGCAGACAATGGGATAAGAATTTCTTTGCGCAGGGAAGTCTGGAAAAAGAAATTTCGGCAAAATATAAATTTTTGCTGAATGCCAAGTACGCCGATGATTATCTTCATTATTTCAATGATAATCCTTCGGGAACGCCCATTTTAATTGATAATACTTACAGACAAAAAGAACTTTATATTTCTACGGCACATCAATATACCCCAATCGATTTCTGGAAGATCAATTTATCTTTTGATTATCAATACAATACTTTGAATGCCGATCTGAGAGATTTTGCTTATCCCACCAGAAATACAGAACTGGTTGCCTTGGCGACGGAACTTGATTTTAATCGGATTAAAATCCAAGGAAGCCTGTTGGGAACTTTTGTACAGGAAGACGTTGAAAACAAAAAATTCTCTGTTCCACAAAACAGGACCGAATTGACGCCTGCGTTCTTTGGTTCCTATCAGCCTTTTGCTTCGAAAAATTTTAAAGTCCATGCATTTTACAAGCGAATTTTTAGAATGCCCACTTTCAATGATTTATATTACACCGATATTGGAAGTTCACAGTTAAAGCCAGAATACACGAATCAATATGATTTTGGATTGGTCTTCAATAAAGATTTTCAATCGGGTATTTTAAAAAACCTGAATTTTCTGACTGACATTTATTATAATCAGGTTCAGGATAAAATCATCGCCTATCCCAAAGGCCAACAGTTCAGATGGACAATGGTAAATTTGGGAGAAGTAGAAATCAAAGGCCTCGATATTTCCACACAAGCGGTTTGGCTTATTGCTGATGATTTGCTCTTCAGCACGCGATTTACTTACACTTATGAAGAAGCTTTAGATGTCACGCAGTCAAATGTCAGCAGCTACTACCGAAATCAAATACCGTACATCCCTAGAAACAGCGGAAGTGCTTTATTGGGAATCACCTACAGTTCCTGGCAAATCAATTACAGTTTGCTCTACACAGGCGAACGGTTTAACATGTCGCAAAATATTCCTGAAAATTACGAACAGCCCTGGTACACGAGTGACATTTCGGGTTCAAAAGAATTTAAGGTAAAGGGAGCCTCCTTCAAATTGGGATTGGAAGTCAATAATCTTCTGAATCAAAATTACAGTGTTATCCGCAATTTTCCGATGCCGGGAAGGAATTACCGTGCAAGTGTCCGCCTGGTGTTCTAATTAAAGACTTTTAAAGAATGAAAAAAATACACATTTACGTTCTCCTTTATATGATTTTTGCGGTGCAATCCTGCCGGGAAGATTATGATTATACCGAATACGGTGCTATCAAAACTGGCGTTCAGGAACCTGAGAATAACGACATTGAAGGTCTGTACATTTTAAATGAAGGAAATATGGGCAGCAACAAGGCATCCATAGATTTCTTTAATTACACCACGGGAGTTTATTCTAAAAATTACTATGCCGAAAAAAATCCTACCGTTGTCAACAGTTTGGGAGATGTTGGTAATGATATTGGTGTTTATCAAAATAAATTGTTTGCCGTCATTAATCTGTCCAATTATGTAGAAGTGATGGATGCCAAAACCGCGAAACACATTGGTGAAATCCCGGTTCAGAATTGCAGATTTATTAATTTCCATAAAAATTACGCTTACATCACTTCTTATGGAGGCGCAGTCGGACAGGCACAACCGGGTTTTGTTGTCAAAGTGGACATCAATACTTTGCAGATTGTTGGCACTGTGAAAGTGGGTTTCCAGCCAGATGGTTTAGAAGTAGTGGGTGATAAATTATATGTTGCCAATTCTGGGGGATACAATTATCCCGATTATGACAATACCATTTCTGTGATTGACCTCAATACTTTTACCGAAACTAAGAAGATCACAGTTGCCATAAATCCTGGTCAGATCAAAAAAGATAACGACGGCAAACTCTGGGTGACTTCCCGAGGAAACTACACGACTATTCCACCAAAAATTTATGTTCTAGATCCTAAAACGGAAACGGTCATTAAGGAAATCGATGAACCTATCAGTAATTTTTCTTTCGTAGAAAACCGTATGTACTACTACGGATATACCTACACATCTGCCGGAACTGCGAGTAGCTATGGCATCATAGACACCGACAATTACCAAAAATTAAGCAATAATTTTATTAAAAACGGCGTGCAGAATAATATTGTCATCCCGTACTCCATCACCGTCAATCCAATTAACGGAGACATCTTCATTGCTGATGCGAAAGATTATGTTTCTAATGGTGAATTGTTCTGTTTCACCAAATTTGGCGATTTAAAGTGGAAAATTGCCACTGGTGACATTCCTGCACATTTCGCATTTCTTTATAAATAAATATTTTAAAATTTCATATGAAAAATTTTTACTCTAAAATTCTTAAAGTTGTTTTTACAACAGCACTTTTTAACCTTTCATTTTCCCAATATTCAAACGGATATATTGTGGCCAATGAAGGCAATTTCGGTGCAGCTAATGCTGAGATTTCTTACATTGATGAAAACAATGTTGTCACAAATAATGTTTACGCTGCCGCAAATGGTGGTGTACCATTGGGAGATGTCCTGCAATCAATTTATTTTGAAGGGAACCGCTCTTTCATGGTTTTAAATAACTCTGATAAAATTACGGTCGCCAACAGAACTACTTTTGTAAAAACAACGGATATAACCAGCAATATCATTCAGCCAAGATATACCACAATTGAGGGCGGAAAAATTTATACCACCAACTCGGGAAGTTCTGCAACGGGATCTTACGTGTCAGTGCATAATGCGGCTACTTTTGATTATATCAAATCGATCCCTTTGAATCAAAATGGCGAAGAAATACTGAGCGTTAATGGAAAAGTGTATGTCATGAAATCTTATTTCGGTGGCGGAAACAGCATTGAAATCATAGATCCTGCAACCGACACAATTACCGGCGAAATTATTTTAACTGCCGGTTTACAATCGATAAAAGCCAGTGGAAACCAGATTTACGCTTTCTGCTCCAATGATGCCGGAAGTACCGTTTTCAGAATTAATACAAACACTGACACGGTTGAAAAATCACTTTATACCAGTGCTGTCCAGTATCAATATGCATATAAATTTGCTGTAGATGGAAACAATATTTACATTGCAAACGGATTAGATGTTTACAACATTACAACAGATTTAAATGCATTCAACGCTACCCCGCTTCTTACGGTTGAAATGAGTCAGGGCTGGGATGAATTCTATGGTCTTTCTGCAATAGACGGGAAGATTTTCCAGGGAAGCGCCAACGGTTTTACAGGCAATTCTAAACTGAATGTTTACAACGTCAATGGAACTTTTGACAAATCATACACAGCGACAATGGGTGTCAACGGTGTTTACAAAAATGTTTATGCTGACCCTTCACTGGCAACAAACAATACGAGTCTTACAAAGGTGAGCCTTTATCCAAATCCTGTCAGCGATATTCTTTTTCTGAAAAATGCGGATGCTTTACCATTCCAAATATTTGATACTGCCGGAAAACTTGTAAAATCTGGGACTTACCGTATCGGAATCCAGGTTTCATCTTTACCAAAAGGAAGTTATATTATTCAGATCTCGGCACAAAAGAAATCATTCACCGAGAAATTTATTGTTAAGTAACAGTCCGCTTTATTACAAGTTTTCTAATAAAAAATAATCAAAATGAAAATACTTCTCAATCTTGCTTTGTTTTGTTCGGGTTTTGCACTCGCACAATCATACGCTCCACAGGTAGGAACCGCCGGTTCAACGGCAATTTCGAAAGACAGCCCTTTGTTTAAATCTTGGGCAACCAATTGCGAAGTTGTTCGCGGGAGACAGCAAATTAATGGAACTGCAGTAACTTACGCAACCGTCGGAACTCCTGCAAACGGAACCGGGGCAGCTGATGGATCCATTGTAAGTTTGGGCGACGGCGGTACTGCAACCATCACTTTCAGCAAAACAATTACAAATGGCCCCGGAGCAGACTTTGCTGTTTTTGAGAATGGTTTTAACTCCAATTTTAATGGAAGAGCATTCCTGGAACTTGCTTTTGTAGAGGTTAGTTCAGACGGGATTAATTTTTTCAGGTTCCCAAGTCATAATGAATATTCAGCCGATTATATTCAGAATGCAGATGATCTTGGTGGACCCGGATTTGCGACAATGGATGCGAGATATCTTAACAATTTCGCAGGTAAATATCTGACAAACTACGGAACGCCTTTCGATTTGAGCGATTTGCCCGACAATCTTTTATTAGACAAAACGACAATATCTCATGTCAAATTAATCGATGTGGTGGGTACCAATATTGACGGCTTCAGAACATATGACAGCTTCGGAAATATCGCTGTAGACCCTTTCCCTACACCATTCGCTTCATCAGGATTTGATTTTGATGCGGTGGGAGTGATTAACGAAACGGTGCCACTGTCGGTTGACAATGCCTCGAATAAAAAAATAAAAATCTATCCGAATCCTGCTACCGATTTTATTAAAATTGAAAGTGAAAACGATGCTCAAATCACCATTTTTGACCCTTCAGGAAAACGACTTAAAACGGAAAAATCCCTTCATAAAATGATTGATATCACTTCACTTCCAGTTGGAAATTATATTATCGTAGTTGATGATGGAAAGGAAAAACAGTCGATCAAACTGATGAAATCAAAATAATCTGATTTTAAAATATATCAAAGACGCCTCACTGAAGGCGTCTTTTTTTAGCAGTACTTTAAAATCTCTTGGATGATCTTCAGCGAATTTAAATTTTAGTTTCAGAATATACGGCGCTTTTTTAATGTTTGAAAAATAACATTAACCACCAGAATGACTGCCGTAATAATAGCAGAAATGTAAACCGTTTGATTAGAATGTTGATTTGCAACCGCGATAGCAATTAATGCCCAGACAGCAACCAAAGCAAATGCAAACATCTCACGTTTCCAAACCATATACAAATGAATAACTGCTGCAACGGCAAACATCACTATCGTCCAGACGGTTTCCGAAATTCCAAACCCTGACCACTGGATCTTCTTCAAATACGCTGCTACATCTGCTATTAAGGCCACTGAAATCCAGCCCGAGTAAATGTAAAAGGGCAGGCTAAAGAAAATT
>JAZBLF010000012.1:0-103730 GCA_037033105.1 Bacteroidota bacterium | reverse complement strand
ATCCTGCTGCTTTTACTCTTGTGGTTAATTTTTTCAACCAAGTTATTAATCTATTTATTGTATTGCAAACTTACCATCGCAGCGGCATCCTTTTTTGTCTGTCCGGCAATGTGCTACTGATGACAAAACTGCTGGACAAAAAAGATATAGCGGATAGCGGGAATGAGCTCCTAAAATTTCAAAAGCTCAATGGTCTTTTCAGGATCCTGGGAGGAGAAAACGGCGTTTCCTGCTACCAGAACGTCCGCTCCGGCATCAAATAATCTGGACGCATTGTCTAGATTGACGCCGCCATCAATCTGAACCAAAGCGGTGGAATTGTTGCTGAGGATCAAATCTTTGGTTTCGCTGATTTTTTTGTAGGTATTATCAATGAATTTCTGTCCGCCAAATCCAGGGTTGACACTCATCAACAATACCAAATCTACATCTGCGATGATGTCTTCCAACATCAAAACCGGAGTGGAAGGATTGAGAACAACGCCTGCTTTTGCACCTTTGCTCTGGATGAGATGAATGGTTCTGTGGAGATGGACGCAGGCTTCGTAATGCACGGAAACGAGGTCGGCACCTAATTCTATAAATTCCTCGACATATTTCTCGGGCTCGACAATCATCAGGTGCACGTCCACAAATTTTTTGGCGTGCTGCTGTACAGTTTTCATCACCGGAAATCCGAAAGAAATGTTGGGGACAAATCTGCCGTCCATCACATCTACGTGGAACCAGTCTGCCTGGGAGTTGTTGAGCATTTCTATGTCCCTCTGCAGGTTTCCGAAATCTGCGGAAAGCAGGGAAGGTGCAATCAGTTTTGTTTTCATTTTTACTTAATTACTTTACTTATTAGTGATACTTCAGTTTCATCGTTGGCTGGATCTTCAGAAGGCTTTCATAGATGAGTTTTATGACATTGCTGACGTCTTCCTTCGAAACCATTTCTACCGTGGTGTGCATGTAGCGCAGAGGTAATGAGATCAAGGCACTTGGAACGCCGCCGTTGGAATGTGCGAAAGCGTCGGTATCTGTGCCTGTTGCTCTGCTGGCCGCTGCTCTCTGGAAAGGGATTTCTTTTGTTTTCGCGGTATCAATAATTAATTCGCGAATGGTGTGGTGAACGCTGGGTGCGAAGAAAACCACAGGGCCGTCGCCGCATTTCTGATCGCCTTCCTTTTTCTTCTCGATCATTGGCGTTGTGGTGTCGTGCGTCACGTCTGTGACGATCGCGATATTTGGCTTGATGGTATCTGCAATCATATCTGCGCCATAGAGTCCGACTTCTTCCTGCACGGAATTGGTAATATAGAGTCCGAAAGGTAACTTTTTTTTGTTTTCTTTTAAAAGCCTGGCGACTTCTGCGATCATAAAGCCGCCGATCCTGTTGTCCAAAGCGCGGCAGACGAAATACCTGTCATTCAATTCAAAAAACTCGTCTGGATACGTAATCATACAGCCTACGTAAATACCCAATTCTTCTACTTCTTTTTTAGAGACGGCGCCACAGTCTATAAAGATGTTTTCAATCTTTGGAACCGGTTCGTTGGCATTGGCACTTCTGGTATGGATGGCAGGCCAGCCAAAGACTCCTTTTACAACACCTTTTTCGCCGTGGATATTTACAACTTTGGATGGTGCAATGGTCTGGTCTGATCCTCCGTTTCTGATGACATAAATCAAACCGTCATCTGTGATATAATTCACGTACCAGCTGATCTCGTCGGCATGAGCTTCTATGACCACCTTGAAATCTGCGTCAGGATTTATGATTCCGTAAGCTGTCCCATAATGGTCTACTTCTATTTTGTCTACAAAAGGTTTGATATAATCCATCCAGACCTTTTGTCCGTTGTGTTCATAACCAGTTGGCGATGCGGTATTTAAATACTGTTCTAAAAATTTAATTGATTTCTTCTCGAATTTCATATTTTAAGGAATGATTTTTGATGATGCTATTTGTTAATATAGATGATGTAAAAGTAATGATTTTTCGTAAACTGATTCCGCTTCTTTTCCTGTTTGTTACTGCCTTTTGCTTTTCTCAACAGGATACTTTACAGATAAAATCCTTCGATGATATTCCTAAAAGCAAACTGCAAAAGGACGAGTTCGGAGATGAATATTTTTATGACGAAGCTCAGAAAGCCAAAATCTATAAGATAAACGGCGAGCAGGTAATTGTGATGGATCTCCTTACACTTAGAGCTAATCCTCATTTTAACAACCAGCTAGATCGGAATTTTTATTTTTTCTTAAATAAAAAACTCAACCGCGTTTATCCGTTATTTGTAAATGCCCTTCAGCAATACCGGGATATTGCCACTGAAAGCTCAAATATGAGTGGTTCACAAAGAAACAAATACATTAAGGAAAGGCAAAATGCACTCGCAGCAGATTATGAAAAACAGTTGCGCGAACTTACCACGACAGAAGGTCAGATCTTTGCAAAACTGATGAGTCGTGCAACGGGCAAAACAGTCTATGAAATTATAAAAGAATTAAGAGGCGGGTGGAGCGCATTTTGGTGGAATGTAAAAGGAAATATTGCCGATGTGAGCTTGAAAACGCCATATGATCCTCACAAATTCCGAGATGATCTCTACATAGAATCTCTTTTGCAGTCTAACTGGAATTTGGGATATCTGCAACCATATCCGGGATCAGGAGATTACAAGGTCAAAAAATAATTAACATACATAAAAAATGCATTACGAATAGTAATGCATTTTTTATTTAGTAATTTTTATAACTCAGTTATCAGATAATTTTGATATTTTGATTTGTCAAAAGTAAATACTGATGGGGAAAGATTTTGATTTTCCTTGTAGTTACTGATCGTAATGACAGCCATATCATTGGACGTTGTCATCTGTTCCAGTTTTATCAATTTCTTCTGTGCAGTATTGATGTAGAGTGTCACACTTTTAAGACCGTTCGGCTTTACAGGTGTCATCTTGACAACTTCTACAGGAATTCCGCTGAGATTTTTCTTTCCGGAATAAGTCACGTTATAATCCTTTTTATAAGAATCCAGATAACTGAGTGGAGAAAACTGTGTTTGGTTATCGTTTGGTTTTGCGATGGTGACTTCTTTGTCTTCATCACTGATGCTGTAGAGTTTGTTACCATCGAAAATCTGTTCTGTTCCCATGATTTTCAGCTTGTAACGGTTGTTGTCTGAGTAGAAAATCCCAGTCTGGCTTTGGCTGTTGTTGGAGCTTCCTGTGGTATAAGAAAATTTGAAGTAAGAATTCTTTTTGCTTTTATAGCTTTTGGTAATATCGTCCAGAATTGTTTTTGACTTCGCATCTATTTTTTGACCGAAGACTGTGATATTGATACCGATCAGGGCAATGGCCGAGAGCGATTTTATTGTGAAATTTTTCATTGATGAGCTATCATTATTGATTTAACAAAGTTAAGTTTTCAATATTGATGCCAATTATTTCTCGTGATAAACTTTGTTAAAACAGATAAAAAAACCTTTCCAGTATTTTCTGGAAAGGTTTATAAAAATTAAGCTAATAACAATCTTATTGTACAATCAGTTTTTCTCCGGTGGACTTACCGTTTTCAGTAACTACGACAAGATAAGTTCCTCTGATGAGACCTTTTGTAGAAATGGCATCTGAGCTGTTTTTCTTTCTTTCAATAGATCTGATTAATTTCCCATTCAGGTCTAGGATTTCAACTTTGATTGTTGCGTTTCCAACAGTTGGTGCCGCTTTGATGAAAAATTCACCTTTTGCAGGATTTGGATAGATTCCAAAAGCTTTGTTTTTAGCGATATCTTCTGTGGCAAGAATACATCCTGCAGGAACAGTAAAGTCCTCCACCTGATCTGATATGCTAGTCGCTGTTCCGGCAGAAGCGTTAAGACCTAAACCTCTTTTTGCAAAAACGTTCCAGATAAGGCAATTGTCTGTACCTCCGGCCACTTGATCAGCCTGTATTATTGCATCTCTTCCAGAAACGAAATTAGGATTACAAGGTTGTAATTTCAATCCGTCCATCACCAATTGGAGTGCTTTTGCGCTACCAGAGTTAGCGTCTGCCGTGATATCATAATTGTATCCGTATTTAGCAGCCATCGCCCAATGAAGATCCCAAAGCACGGTTGCCCAGATTTCTCCGACAGCATGAGGTTGTCCTCCTGTACTATTGGTATCAGCGTACGTATGAGGGTTTACCGACATATTGGTAGTGTATCTGTATTGTCTGATTCCACCAGCAGTGGTAGGCGTGTTGCTGGAATAGGTTGCGATACCTCTAGGCGTCGATGCTGTATAGCCAGGTGTGTTTGTCAGCATTAGTGCAAAAAAGTCAGACCATCCTTCTCCCATCTGCTCAAGGTTTGTCAGGCAATTATATCCCTGGCCCGTTAATCGGTTGGATACGCCGTGTCCGTATTCGTGGACCATTACACCATTGTCAAAACTGGAGTTTTTGTAACCAACAGCCAGATCTTTCAAATTGACGTTCACATTTCTGCCTGCTGTTATTTCTGCTGTAATAAAGTCACCCTCATCTTTAGGGATCATAATAGACGGTATGCTGACATTTGTCACATTGTTTACATTCATATTTGCAACTACATTGGACGACCTATGAACGATTAGTCCTATTGCACCTGCATCCTGCGCTGTTTTTGCTTTTATATTGTAACCACATCCTGACGCTGTTACAGAGTTTACCATAGCAATTTTACCTGCAAGACTTCCTGCCGTCATTGCAGTACAGCCGGTCACATCAGCAGGTATTACGATATCAGCAGTGATGCCGGTCTCCATCAGTTGTCTGCCGTAGTTGGCGACACCGGTATTTACAGCTGGTCTTGCTGCTAAGGCAGGGTCTGTGTAAAATAATCTTTTTTTCTGAGCAACACCCTGATTCCAAAGATACATTTGCATTCTTGGTGCCTGTGTCGTATAAGTGCCACTGCCATTCAGTATCTCGAAGCCGGAGGCGAAATTGGCATTGTTGTATCCGCTGCCGTCAAATGCTTCTGCTCTTACAGCATCATTTGCGCCGCCACCTTTACCAAAATTATTACTTTGGAAATTTCTGCTTGTTTCCGTAAATCCGAATTTATACATAATATCATGGATCATGTTATTCGCATAAAACAAATTTGTCACTGCTGATGCCCTGTTATCATATGCACTTAACGCAGCATCTTCTGCAAAAGGAAAATCAAAGGATAAACTGCCTGTCGTTGTGCTGACGGGTGAGAATCCAGCGGTATTACTCGCATTATTATCTACGTAAGCTAGAACATTATTACCATAGGTATTGGTGTAATTTACCGTTCCGTTTGAGTGCCATCCTTCCGGTGATGCTGCAAGATCCCAAGGATTTGTAACGACAGTTTTAGCTCCGAATGTTGGTGCTTCTATAGGGAATGCAAAAACACTGTACGATGCGTCTGTAGCTGCTTTGTTGTGCTTATTTGCAGAGTTGTTTTTATTATTATTAGAATTAAAATGAGCAACTAAGTGATTTTCCACCGCTGAAGCTTCATCTGAGGAATGATCTGAATCAAATGAGCATTCGTCAATCATTTTATTATTTTCTAAAATCTCACCAGTTGTAAGGCTTACCAATGTTCCAAAGAACTTGTTGTCTTTACTCTGATTGATGAAAAATAGCTGAGCCGGGATTAAAGTGTTTTCTCTTTGAAAGAAAAATCTGACACTCGCTACCTTATCATCCGGCAGATTGATCAGATCGCCATCCTTCTCATCCATCAGTTGGAAACCGGAATCTTTGATATCCAGAAATCGCAATGCTGATGCTAATGCTTCTGATTTGTCGATCTTATCCGCCACAACATTCGTACTTACTTTCTGGAAATTATTATTAAAAGAAATAACATTTCCTTCTTTTAAAATTGCTTTCGCAAGTGATTTGTAAATAGGAGTATTGCCGTGGTATTGCTGTACATTAACAATGTTGGACTTCATACTTGCAGAGTGATCCTCATTGATAATTCTGAAATCGACATTAGATTTGTTGGCAAAACTGACATCAGAGCTGATGAAGTTTCTGATTGCTTTTTCAGTGGATTGTGCATTTAGATTGGCAAAAAGAAAGAAAACGCCGATTCCTGCACACTTAGACAGTTGATTTATTTTCATATTGAAATTACATTTATTAAAAAAAAACGATTAACAAAAATATTTAAAATTTTCTTTTTTAATGATTAAAATACAAACAAATTTCAAATAATTAAGAATATGTTAAAACTTTAACTAAATAATTATTGAAAATGAAATTAGAAAATTTTATGCCCGATGTAAACAACGTTTGATTTTTCCAGTAAAGGGGCGATACCTTCCCGGAATCTCATCATATGCTCGGAAACCTGATGACTGTGCAGATCTTCATTGGTTTCCCAATGTTCGTGGATGAAAAAAACGCCTTTGTTCCTGTTGTCTTCAAAGAGATCATACTGCAGGCAGCCTTTTTCTTTGCGCGTCTCTATGACCAGTTTTTTTAATATTTCAATAGCGTCCATCATATCGTTTTCCTTGATCTGAATGACTGCACTTAGATAAATACTCATAGGGTAATTGATTAATTTTTTACAATCAAATTTATAAAAAATTTAAGCCTTAAAAATTTAAAAAATAGAATTATATAATTAATAAAAAAAAATGTATTTTTGGAGAAATTCAAAAACAAAACAATGGCAGAATACAAACTATTGCTTCCAAGTATGGGCGAAGGTGTTATGGAGGCAACAATTATCAGCTGGATGTTTAATGAAGGTGATTTTGTAAAAGAGGATGACTCTGTGGTAGAAATTGCAACAGATAAAGTAGATTCCGATGTTCCGACACCAGTTTCGGGGAAAATCGTCAAGATTCTTAAACAAAAAGATGATGTTGCAAAAATCGGGGAGGCCATAGCTATTCTGGAAACTGAAGGCGACTCTTCTGATCAGGAAGTGCCGGAATCCAAGACCTATGAAGAGGTAAAAGATCAGATTCCTCAGCCCGAGCCAGAGGTGATAAGCACTTTGGAACAGCCATTGAAAACTGTTTTTGAGAATTCTGCGACCCAAAATTCGGAAATGTATCTGTCACCATTGGTGAAAAATATTGTACAGCAGGAAAATATCTCTGAATCTGAACTGAAAAGCATCAAAGGTAGCGGACTGGAAGGTAGAATCACCAAAGAAGATATTCTTGATTTTGTAAAAAACAGAAGCACTCAATCCGAAAATAAGCAGGTTGCAGCGCAAAATATTCCATCTCAAACTGCACAGCCGGTTTCTGCTCCCGCAGCTCAGACTCCTGCAGCGCCAATCCAGGTTGCTGACGGCGACGAGATTATCCAGATGGACCGCATCCGAAAAATTATTGCAGAATCTATGGTTCGCAGCAAGCATACATCGCCACACGTTACTTCTTTTATAGAAACTGACGTGACAAATGTTGTGAAATGGAGAACCAAAAACAAAGATTCTTACCAGAAAAGAGAAGGTGAAAAACTGACTTTTATGCCCATCTTTATCAGAGCAGTTGTAAAAGCCATTCAGGATTTCCCGATGATCAACGTTTCTGTGGACGGTGATAAAATTATTAAGAAAAAGAATATCAATATCGGAATGGCAACTGCACTTCCGGACGGTAATTTAATTGTTCCGGTAATCAAAAATGCAGACCAGTTGAGCTTGTCAGGATTGACAAAAGCCATCAATGACTTGGCCTACAGAGCGAGAAATAAAAAGCTGACTCCGGCCGATACGCAAGGTGCAACTTACACTATTTCTAATGTCGGAACTTTCGGAAACCTTATGGGAACGCCGATTATTCCTCAGCCTCAGGTTGCTATTCTGGCCGTTGGAGCGATTGTTAAGAAACCAGCAGTTATCGAAACTGAGTTTGGAGATGTGATCGCCATCCGTCAGAAGATGTTTATGTCGCATTCTTATGACCATAGAGTAGTGGACGGCAGTTTGGGCGGATTGTTCCTGAAACACGTCAACGATTATCTCGAAAATTGGGATCTCAATACAGAAATATAAAATCAAAGCCTCAGAATGTTCTGAGGCTTTTTGTTAATTTTTATTTAGTAAATTTTGTATTTGAATATAAATATCTTTCTTCAGTACAAATGTTTTACAAAAATGGTTATTCAATTGCATATTAAAATTCATCTTTGTTCCCCAAACTCCCATTTTGGACTGATAATCTGAAAAACTGGGTAACAAGTTTATCAAGCATAAAAAATTACGTTTTAATGATTTAGAAAGTTTAGGATAATTACAATGGTCATCAACTACCTTTAAATGGAATATTTTTTTTCCAATTGTTGTTCCTGTTATTGATTCACTAACTGCTCCAATCAACATCACTACAGAAACCGAATAGAAAAAACTTAAAGCGAAATTTTGATGAAAAACATAATGTGTAGCTAAAAAGATTGGAATAATATCAACTATTTTCGCAAACAATCTAGCTGAGTTATTTTTGTCTGAACCGTTTCTAAGTTTAAAATTATATTCAGATTCTTCATAATTTCTATTTCCAAATTCGTCAAAATTTGGAGCAGGTTTTTGAATAATCCGTTTTTCTTTTAAATCTGAAATAGTCATTTAAAATATTTTAACGCTACAACTCATCCATTTCCCCACTTCCGGCTTGTCCTTCATTCATCAGATAAGCTTTTAGGAAAGGCGTGATATTCCCGTTCATCACACTGTCTACATCGGATGTTTCGTGTCCGGAGCGCACATCTTTTACCAATTTATAAGGTTGCATGACGTAATTTCGGATTTGAGAACCCCATTCGATTTTCATTTTACCGGCTTCAATTTCGTTTCTGGCCTTCAGGCGTTCATCAAGTTCAATTTGGTAAAGTCTGGATTTCAGGAGTTGCATTGCTTTTTCCTTATTCTGAAGCTGAGAACGCGACTCTGAGTTTTCAATAATAATACCTGTAGGTGCGTGACGAAGACGAACTGCCGTTTCCACTTTATTTACGTTCTGTCCACCAGCTCCGGAACTTCGCATCGTTTCAAAACTGATGTCCGCTGGATTGATATTGATTTCAATCGTATCATCAACTAAAGGATAAACATAAACGGAAACGAAGCTCGTGTGGCGTTTTGCATTGCTGTCAAAAGGCGAAATCCGCACCAATCTGTGAACACCGTTTTCACCTTTCAGATAGCCAAAAGCAAATTCACCGTCGATTTCGATAGTGACGGTTTTGATTCCTGCAACATCGCCTTCCTGAAAGTTGAGTTCACGCAGTTTATAGCCTTGCTTGTCTGCCCACATCGTGTACATCCGCATCAGCATACTTGCCCAGTCGCAGGATTCCGTTCCGCCGGCGCCGGCTGTGATTTGCAGAACGGCAGACAACTCGTCGCCCTCGTTGGAAAGCATATTTTTGAATTCCAGATTTTCGATTTTCTCTACCAATTTTGGGAATGCTTCGTCCAGTTCTTTTTCGGAATCCGGATCTTCTTTTGCGAATTCTAATAGAACCTGAAGGTCTTCAAATTCTGTTTTGATATCGTCGTAACCTTCCACCCATTTTTTCTTGGAACGGAGTTGTTTCAAAAAAACTTCAGCTTCTTTGGAGTTGTTCCAGAATTCGGGTGCTGCGGTTTTCTCGTCGTCGTTGGAAATTTCTATTTTCTTTTTTTCGATCTGGAGGAATTTGTGCAGGTCTTCTATTCTGGACTGGATATCTTTTATTTGGTCTGTGTTTACCACGTTTGTTTTGTTTTTCGGAAAGCAAATTTACGGTTTTTATACTTAAGTCATTGGCTTGCTTTCGTCTCAAAGATAGATTTTTACAATTGTAAAATTTGCGATATTTACGGCTTATTTAAAATTATTTTGGATTTATGAAAGTTAATCTGTTCTTTAAAATCATATTTGCTGCATTATTTGCAGTACTCGTGCAGATTTTTATCTATTTTGCTTTTGGAAATGTATATACGGCACCTTTGTTCAATATCAATTCTTTTAAAGAGCAGTATGAGAGCGGTGTCTATCAGCACCGTTGGCTGAGCACTTCTTTGCTCATTTATATTTATAATTTTCTGGAAAGGCTTCCCTTTAAAATTCGACTTAAAATGGATTTTTGGGACAAAGGAGCACAGCCCAACATGTTTTTCGCTTATGCATTTCTCAATACATTTTTTCTGATTTTATCGAATATTATTCTTTTACTAATAACTGAAACTAAATACTTCCTAGCCAATCAATCTGAGAAAATATTTATCATTGCAGTTTCTACATTGTCTATCGGTATTTCGCAATTTGTTTTGGTGCCGTATGATTGCAGCAGCTATTTCTTTTTGTTTGCATTTGCACTTGTTTTCCTCAAATATCTGGAGCATCAAAAAGTCATTCATCTTGTTTCTCTGATTTTTATCTTGATAATTTCAACACTCAACAGGGAATCTTCCGCATTGTCATTGTCCTTTGCAGCCGTTTTGCTGTACAACAGATTTGGTTTGAGGAAAGAGAGCTGGCTCCCGCTGCTTTATCTTGTGCTCGGCTTTTTAGCTACCTATATTTTGGTGAGAATTTTTTCGCAAAGTTTTGAAATCCGGAATGATAATTTTTTCATCAGAAATCTGACTCAGACCAGAAGTTTGTTCGGTATTTTATTTTGGTTGGTATTCTTTGTTTTCAGTTTGCTGATTTCCAATAATAGGCAGACGACAAGAAATATCCTGATTTTCCACCTTGTGTCACTTCCATACATTGCGATGTGTTTTTATACCGGCTCTCTGTATGAAATCAGATTATATATTCCCATTTTCCTGAGTTGTGTCCTTATTTCAAAACTGTCTGTAGAAAAAGTAAATCTTAAATAAATTTTTTATTATTGATTTACAGTGTTTTACATTTAAATTGTTATCAATTGTAATTTATCAGGCAACCATTTCACAGGTTTTACGTCTTATAATCAGAAAGTAAAGATATTACTTACAAAAAATCGCTTTCCATTATAATATCAATAATTACTGCTGACAACTGAAAATATAAAAGAACGAATGAAGCAAGATTTACAACAGATCTTTTCCAAAGCAAAGAAATATGACCGGCTGGCTCAGAAGAGTTTGTTCGAGATGTTTTCGCGGAAAATGCTGTCGGTTGCAAATTCTTACATCAATAATCGGGATGATGCGGAAGATGTTTTGATGAATGCTTTCTACAAAGCGTTTACCAAGATTGATGATTGTAGGAATTATGAATCTTTTCAATTTTGGCTGAGGAAAATTGTGGTGAATGACGCCATCAGTTTTATCCGGACCAACAAACATATTCTTTACGCAGAAACCGAGTTTACAGATTCGACTGCTGAACAAATAGATGAGGTGGACGAACTCTTTAAAGACATCGATTTGGATCTGATTTTCAGGGAAATGCCGATTGGGTACAAACTGGTTTTCAATCTTTCGGTTTTTGAGGAAAGGAAACATCAGGAGATTGCCGAAATCCTGAACATCACAGAAGGAACCAGCAAAAGCCAGCTGAGTAAGGCAAAAAAATGGCTTAAAGATTATTTTAATCAACAAAACACAACACAAAATGCAGAATCTGAAATCTAAATACGAACAACAGGAAATGCGCATTTCCGACGACCTTTGGGACAGATTGGAAGATAAACTGGACCAAGCTGGGAAAGAAGAGAAACCGAAGATTCTCTGGTGGAAATATGCAGCAATTATTTTGTTAATGATTGGTTTGAGTGGAAGTTTTTGGATGATTAATCATAAATCTGATATGAATGAGAATCAGGAATTTGTAAATCAGACAGAAAGCGAAAATCAAAATTTTGATTCAAAGATAATTGAGAGATCATTAAATAATGACGTTGAGAAATTAAGCCCACTAAAAAACAATTCTGAAGCTGGAAATCAAAAATTGGCTGTTGAAGATTTAAAAGATTCTCCGATTCCGCTCCGAATAGAAGAGGAAATTAAGAGAGAAAATCAAACTTCAAATCAAGTTACGGACAAAGAAATCTCAATCAAAAAAGAGGAAATTTCAATTTCGAAGCCGGAAGAAAAACTGGCTCAAAACGAGATTCAGAAACCTAAAGAGAGAACAAAATATATTACTTCTTCCGACTTACTTTTCGGGGTAGAAATGGACAAAGCTAAAACTGAAACGCCAAAATCTGCGCTGGGAATTAACACGCTAAAAATCAAAAATGATTCGGATTTCCCCAATCCAAAACGTATCAAACTCTTCGGAATTACGCTCTACGACAAAGATTCTATAACAACTAAATAATTAAACTATGAAAATCAAAATTCTACTTTTGGCAATGCTCTCCAGCTTTGCTACAGCCCAAACTACGCTCGACAATCAGATGAAATCTTACACGGATAAAGTGAATGACATTGTAAGAATTGAAAAATGGAATATGAAATCTGAAACCGACAAAATCGATGAAGCTTTCTCCGCAGGGAAAATCACAAAAGCGGAACAGATTGCGCAAAAAGAAACAGTTTCCAAAAAGTACGAAACGCTCATCAATGATAAAATCGAAAATGAGCGCACACAATTAGATCAGATTACGAAAACTGCGGTCACAAATTCTGTTTATAATACACCGCGTGATACGCTAAAAAATCAAGTGGTCTTGGGACCTGGCGGACTATCTGTCTCAATCAAAAAGAAAAATAAATCGCCAAAAGAATACATCAATCAAAGTTCCTTAAGTGTTGGTTATGCTTTCGCAAATCTGACCAAAGACAAAGGCAGTTTCAACCCTTTTGAAAATGATTCTGAAATGAGAATCGGGAATTCTCACAGCATTGAGGTTCAGTTTAGAAAAGACAGGCAGTTGGGAAGTTTCACCAGTCCGTGGATTTTGAGATACGGTTTGGCTTACAGGACAGACACTTATATGCCGAAACGTCCTCAGTTTTTTGTTCAGGAAAATTCGCAATTGTTCCTTGAAAATTTTGAAGATGGCAGATTGAAACGTTCAAAACTGAGAAATGTTTACCTGACGTTACCAATTGAATTTCAGCTTTATCTCAATCCAAAATATACAGAATACGACGGTAAACAATATCTGGATGTTAGAAAGAAAATGTGGAAAATTGGAGTAGGAGCTTACGCAGGAATCAACACGAGAAGCATCGTCAAAGTCAAATATTACAACGAAAATGACAACTTCAAAAAGTACGATTATACTTTGGATGATGGCGTGAATGCTTTCTTATTCGGAGGGAAATTCAGTCTGGGTTATGGCGGAATTACCTTGTTCATCAAAAAAGACTTCACACCAATTTTCAATGACAAAGCCATTTTGCCAAACAAAAACGGAATCCGATTCGGAATCGAGATTGCTAATATTGATTTTTAATTGATAACATTTTTCATAGAACACTATTTTTATTATTAAATCACATCTTGAAAGAGATGTGGTTTTTTTTGTTAAACAATAATCGGATTTTCAAAAATAGCTTCCGAATTATAATTTTGACTCTAAAACACTCAATGTCGAGTATAAAACACTTACTATTGAGACAAAAAGACTCAAAAACGAGTAAAAAAGACTCGAAAAGCAGTATGAAACATTCAATGATGAGTATAAAAGACTCAAAATCCAGTATAAAAGATTCAGTGACGAGTAAAAAAGACTCAACGACGAATGTAAAAGACTCATCATACTTTTTTTGTAAGTCAAGAATTTTTATTTACATTGGCAAATAGGATTTAGAAATGAAAAATTTACAGTTAATCGGGTTGTTTTTGGTTGTGGCAGGCAGTTTTCTGCCCTTGGTTCATATTCCAATTGTTGGAAACTGGAACTATTGGAAAGTGGATCATACACTCGCCATCGTACTTTGGGGATTTTCTCTTTTGACGGTGGTTTTCATTATGATTGGCAAAAATAAATCAGTGAAAATGATGGCATTTCTAATGATTTTGCTCTTTGTTTTCACAATTGTCGCCATTAAGTTAAAATCTTTGGATTATTTCAGCTTTTTACCTTTTAAATCGTGGCAAACCACATTCGCAGGAATCGTCAAATTGTCCTGGGCATGGTTCATCGAGTTTCTGGGAGCGGTTATTATTTTAATAGCATCGAGAAACAAAAATCAAATTAATTAAAATCAAAAAAAATTAGAAATATTATGAAAGAAGTATTCATTGTATCAGCAGCCAGAACGCCAATGGGAAGTTTTATGGGAAGTCTGTCGACAGTTCCTGCTACACAATTGGGCATTGCTGCGGTAAAAGGAGCTTTAGACAAAATCAACCTTGATCCGACTTTGGTAGAGGAAATTTATATGGGTAATGTTTTGCAGGCCGGCGAAGGTCAGGCTCCGGCAAGACAGGTGGCAATGGGCGCAGGTTTGTCCAATCATACGCCTTCTACAACCATCAATAAAGTTTGCGCATCAGGAATGAAAGCGGTGACGATGGCTGCTCAGGCCATAAAAGCCGGTGATGTAGATTTGATAGTGGCTGGCGGAATGGAAAATATGTCAATGGTCCCTCATTATATTGATGGAAGAAACGGCGTAAAATTGGGCGAAATCAAAATGCAGGACGGCCTTTTGAAAGATGGTTTGACGGATGTTTACAACAAACAGCATATGGGCGTTTGCGCAGAATTGTGTGCTAAAGAAAACGGTATCACAAGAGAAGAGCAGGATGCCTTTGCAATCCAGTCTTACCAACGATCGGCCGCGGCTTGGGAAGCTGGAAAATTTGCGGAAGAAGTGGTTCCTGTTTCGATCCCTCAAAGAAAAGGCGCTCCGGTTATTTTCTCTGAAGATGAGGAATATAAAGCGGTTAAATTTGATAAAATCCCAACTCTAGCCACCGTTTTTCAAAAAGAAAACGGAACGGTAACTGCTGCCAACGCATCAACATTGAATGATGGCGCATCTGCTTTGATACTGATGTCCAAAGAAAAAATGGAAGAATTGGGATTAAAACCTTTAGCGAAAATTATTTCTTACGCTGATGCAGCTGTAGAACCGGAAAGATTCACAATGGCGCCTTCCAAAGCTTTGCCAATTGCGCTTAAAAAGGCGAATCTCACAAAAGACGACATCGACTTTTTTGAATTTAATGAAGCATTTTCAGTAGTTGGATTGGCCAACACTAAAGTTTTAGGATTAGACGCTGCAAAGGTGAATGTTAATGGTGGCGCAGTTTCTATCGGCCATCCGCTGGGAAGTTCCGGTTCCAGAATTATTGTTACTTTAATTAATGTTCTGAAACAAAACAACGGAAAATACGGTGCAGCTGCAATTTGCAACGGCGGCGGCGGCGCAACAGCTATTGTAATTGAGAATTTGCAATAATTTTTAAATTGAAATAAATATCAAAACCCTTTCAGACTTTGAAGTTCGAAAGGGTTTTTCTTATTAAATTTCTGATACAAATGCATTTTTTCATCAAATTGTAATTCCTTTTTTTACTTTTGTCTAAATAATTATTTCCAATGTCCGAAATAGAAAAAACAATTCCAGAAAACTCAATCAAAAATAATCCGAAAATTATGCGCGCCTGGGCGTTGTATGATTGGGCAAACTCGGTTTATTCACTGGTGATTACCTCCACCATCTTTCCGATTTATTACGCCATCCTTACGACAGCGTATGAGAAGAAAGAATATGTTGCAGAAACCAAACAGTGGATTGACGTTGCAGTGCCGCATATGATCAAGATATTTGGAAAAGAATACCATCCGGACACGGTCTACGGCTATTCTCTCACGCTTTCTTTTTTGATTGTCGTATTGCTTTCCCCAATTTTGTCGTCATTGGCAGATACGATTGGGAACAAGAAATCCTTTCTTCAGTTTTTCTGTTATCTGGGCGCCACATCTTGTATGGGATTGGCGATGTTTACAGGGATGGGAACCGTTTGGCTGGGATTGTTGTTCAGTGTGACGGCGAGTGTCGGTTTCTGGGGAAGTCTGGTTTTCTACAATTCATTTCTGCCGGATATTGCGACGCCGGACAAGCAGGATTCACTGTCTGCAAAAGGTTATGTTTACGGCTATATGGGTTCTGTGATTTTGGTGATTATTTGTTTGGTTTTGATTCAGGTTTTTGCGGAAACACCTAAGCAGGCTGCAATTTATACCAGAGTCAGTTTCCTTTTGACGGGTGCTTGGTGGTTTGGATTTTCTCAATATACCTTCAAACATTTACCGCAATTTGGTCAGGTTAAAGAGCAGCTGCCAAAAGATTTGGTTTTGCTTAATTATAAAAATATCTTCAAAAGCCACACGGAGCAAGGTGGTTTTTTCGAGGTTCTGAAGGATAATTTCGGGTTTTACTTTGATGTTTTCAAACAAAGTTTCAGAGAATTGTTCAAGGTTGGCGGTCGTCTTTTTGCAGACAGCAATCTGAAATTTTTCCTGTCCAGTTTCTTCTTCTACAGCGTTGGAATGCAGACGATTTTCCTGATGGCAACATTATTCGGAAAGCGTGAAATCAATATGGCGCAGGACAAACTGATAATGACTCTTTTGTTAATTCAAATAGAGGCCATTATCGGCGCTTTATTTTTCTCGTGGCTTTCCAGAAAAATCGGGAACAAAAATGTGATCAGTATTACAGTTGCTTTATGGATTGGCGCTTGTTTAGCAGCTTATTATCTTAACAAAGAAAACCCGAATGTTGAATATCAGTTCTACGGAATCGCTGCCGTTATTGGTTTGGTGATGGGTGGTTTGCAGGCGATGTCCAGATCAACGTATTCCAAACTGCTTCCGACAGATTCTATGGACAATACGACGTATTTCAGTTTTTATGATGTCTTGGAAAAAATCGCGATTATCTTAGGAACTTTCATCTTCGCAACATTGATAGAATATTACAACAATATGCGTTACGCCGCTTTATCGATGACGATTTTCTTCGCCATTGGATTGATACTGATTCGATTTATGAAGGTTAAAAATAATACCAAATAATGATCATTTTGAGAATACTAAGTTTTCTGTTTTTATTAATTTTTTCATTTTCAAATGCTCAAAAATCAGTTTCTGAAGATCTTGTAATCGGCAAGAAAATGACTTTGAATTCTCAAATTTTAAAGGAGAAAAGGATTCTCAACATTTATCTGCCGCAGACTTATGACAAAACCAAAAGTTATCCCGTCATTTATATGCTTGATGGCAGTATGAATGAGGATTTCCTGCATCTGGTCGGCCTTCATCAATTCTTCAATCTAGAGTTGGGAATGCCCGATTTTATCATTGTGGGAATTGCTAATATCGACAGAAAAAGAGATTTCACATTTCATACAGATCTAAAGGATTTACAGAAAGATTATCCTACAACAGGACATTCCGACAAGTTTATTGAGTTTGTTGAAAAGGAACTGCAGCCTTTCATCAATAAAAATTTTAAAACAGATAAGACAAAATATATCATTGGTCAATCGCTCGGTGGACTTTTGGCAACGGAGATTTTATTAACTAAACCGGAGCTTTTTACCCATTATTTTATCATCAGCCCAAGTCTTTGGTGGGACGATGAGAGTTTACTTGCAAAAGCGCCTGCACTACTTTCTGCTCAGAAAGATGATACAAGATTTGTCTACCTTTCGGTAGGAAAGCTGGAACATAAAACGATGGTAAAAGATGCAGAATCTCTTTATCAGATTTTAAAGAATTCAGAAAAGAAAAATCTGAAACTGGAGTACAAGATGATGACCGAGGATGATCACGCCACTATTCTGCACAAAAGCGTTTACGAAGGTTTTCTTAAGGTATATCCGGGGTTGAAGTAATATTTTGAATTATTAATAAAAATTGTAAATCTCGGTTCATTTTTTGATAATAGTCGGGTAGTTTATTTTTTGTAAATTTGCATCATCAAAACACACTATGACAAACCCTTTATTTTACGCAAAAATTCTTTTATTCGGCGAATATGGCATTATTGAGGATTCTCAGGGTCTTACTTTGCCGTACAGTTTTTATAAAGGGACGCTCAAGTTTTCCGATCTCGACAACGATTTCGAGAAGAAATCAAACCATTCTTTAAAGAAATATTCAGATTATTTACTAGATTTAGAATTGCCTGCAGAATATAAACTCAATGTAAAATCGTTCAGAAAAGACATTGAAAAAGGTTTGTTTTTCGATTCCAATATTCCTCAAGGTTATGGTGTAGGAAGTTCTGGCGCTTTGGTGGCCGCGATTTTCGAAAAATATTCTTTCACAAAAAGAGAACCAGATACAATTTCCAAAAACGAACTGAAGGATTTAAAAGCAATTTTCGGTCAATTGGAAAGTTATTTTCACGGAAAAAGTTCAGGAATCGACCCTCTGATTTGCTATATGAATCTTCCGATTCTGATTGAAAGCAAAGAAAGTGTGGACAAAGTGTCTATTCCGGCTCAGGAATTAGGAAAAGGCGCAATTTTTCTGATAGACTCCGGAACGATTGGCGAAACCGGACCAATGATTCAAATCTTCTTTGAAAAACTGAAAAATGAAGGTTTCCGCAAAACTTTGAAAGAAGAGTTCATCCGCTACAACAACGCTTGCATCGATGCTTTCCTGAGAAAAGATATGAATCCGTTTTTCAAAAATCTCAAGAAATTATCAGTTTGGGCTTATGAACATTTCCGTCCGATGATTCCTGAAAATCTCTTCAACATCTGGAAAAAAGGCATCGATTCCAATGCCTATTACCTAAAACTTTGCGGCAGCGGCGGCGGCGGTTACATTCTCGGCTTCTCTAAAGATTACGAAAAGGCTGAAAAAATGCTTGAAGGTTTTCACAAGGAAGTAATTTACAGATTCTAAATTATTTAAATCAATAAAATATAAAGTCTTCGACTCCGCTCAGACTGACAGCTCTAAAAAATATTGTTAGTATAAGCGTTGTCATACTGAGCGGAATCGAAGTGTTTTCAAAATACTCAAACGCTTACGCACAAAGAACTTTAAAAATGACCAGCGAAACAAAACCAACTTCCCGAAATGCCCTTTACCGTGTTTCTCAGTTGATGGGTTTTCTGTTGGGAGCTCGTTTTTTCGTAGCCGTTTTACTCACTTTCGCACTTTATGTTTCCACTTTTTTCCTCTTTAACAGAGAAGAGAGTTTCAGCACTTTCGTGTTCGATTACAAGGTACATGCGATTATTTTCTGCTCCGTTCTCAGCATTTTAGCAGGCGGAATTATAAATCGGTTTTATGATAAGGAAAAGGATCAGTTGGTGAAACCTTTCCGTTCCAGATTGCAGAATTTCCTCAAAGAAAAGTACTTTCTCACCGCATACGTTTTACTAAATGCTTTATCACTTAGTTTGGCGTTTTTTGTGTCATACAGAGTTTTTATTTTCTTTTTGATTTATCAATTTTTGATGTGGTTTTACAGTCATAAACTCAGCAAAATCATTTTTCTCAATAACTTTACTTTTGTGGCGTTGACACTTTATCCGTTCTTCGGAATGTTGATTTATTATCAGACGTTTTCGCTCAAGATTTTGTTCTTGGCAATCTTTCTTTTTCTAATGCTTTTCATTATTGATATCATCAAAGATACATTGACAAAGAATGCGGATAAAATGTTTGGTTATGACACCATTGCCAACAGGTTTGGTTTTCAAAATACAAGGTCGATTTTGTTGGTTTTATTGATTATAACATTAATTGTTTCCTTAATTCTGAGCATCGGAATAGGCTTCAAAAATATTATCGCGTGGTACTTTCTATTGACAGTATCCGTAATTTTAGGAACGGTTTATATGCTGTTCAGAAATCAAAAGAATGACAAATTCAAAGCATTGAATCTTCTCAGGCTTTGGATTTTCTTCGGAATTCTGGCGATGCTTTTGGACGGAATCTATCACAAATATCCTTGGTTAATTTAAAAAATATCGTACTGAAATGCCATTAACTATTAGAGAAATTAAAAATGGAGATAATGCTATTCTTGCCAAGATTATCAGAACATCCTTTCACGATTTTGAAGTAAGTTGCACAGACGGAACCGTTTATTCTGATCCAACGACAGATGATTTATATTTATTATTCAGAACTGAAAAATCGGCATTATTTGTTGCGGAAGAAGACGGTCAGATTTTGGGATGTTGTGGCATTTTTCCAACTGAAAATCTGCCTGATGATACAACGGAACTTGCCAAATTTTATCTTTCAAAAGAAGCGAGAGGAAAAGGTATTGGTAAATTATTGCTCGAAAAATGTATTGAGAAAGCTAAAGAATCAGGCTATAAAAATGTTTATCTCGAAAGCATTCCCGAGTTCAGCAAAGCAGTTTCAATTTATGAAAAGCAAGGATTTCAATATTTAGAAAAACCTTTGGGAAATTCTGGACATTCCGGATGTAATCTTTGGATGATTAAAAATCTTGATTAGAATTTGAAACGAGCTAATGAAAAAAAGTCCAAAACCTTCTGGAATTGGACTTTTAGAATGCATTTTTTTAATTATTACTAGCTGCTAAGGCAGATCTTTCGATATTCAGATTAATCTGTCAAATCCATAAAATCTGCGAGAGCTTTAATTTTCATTTTACCCGAAAACATCATTCAGCACCTTCGCCAAACGCAATCCGCCGTACAACAATTGTCTTTCAACAGTAGATTCGAAACGGTAATTGTATTCATAACTCAATTTAGAATCTTTCGGAGTCTGAAAGTATATTGAATTAGCGATTTTCTGACTGTCGTACAACCAGTCTTCCAAAGTTCCGCCTTGAATGGTTTTCACTTCATCCTTAGTTTTAATGTCCAAAAGGTCCGCAAATTCTGTGTAAGAATATTTTCTGTCTTCCACCATTTTCGTATCCCAAAGCGAATGCAGATTTGTCTGTTGTCCAAAATAGCTGACCGTAATTTTGTTTCCTCCCAAATCCTCGAATCGCCCAACGTGAAGCGGCTGGTGAAGGTCGCCCATCAAGTGAACCAAAAATACCAAAGCATTTTTCTTATCAGATTCCGAAGTGTTTTTGTCTTTAATTTTCTTTGCAAGATTTTCAATTTGAGTGTATAGATTCGGTGCTTTCTGAGCTTCCAAAGAATCCTTAAATTGCTGGAAATCCTTTTGAGTATTGATGTTCACATAATGCCACGACGAGGTTTCTTTCCAAACGCCAGTTGTATCAGACTTGATGAAATCCGGCCAGTTGGCATAGTACGCCAGTTTCTGATTTTGCAGCAGTTTTTTGATGTTTCTTTCAGCTTTGGAACTCAAATGATGTTGCGCGATTTCTGCAATCACGCGGTGTCCGGTCAATCCCCAGGCAAAGCAGTAAAACGATGAGAACATTAAAATTGCAAAAGTGAATTTTGATAAAATACTTTTCATATGGAATACTTATTTTTAATTTATTTCAAGCCGCAAAGATAAGCCTATCAAAAATTTAATAACGGCAAAATCTCTGTTAAATATTATTAAACTTGAATTGAGGTAAAGTGCAATCGTCAATTAAATTCCGTAAATTTGCGTTTTCCCAGAATGAGACTTTTCATAGAAATCGCCTCAAGCTAAAAATGCTGACTCCAGTGGAGAAAAGCTATTCCAAATGACCTTTATTAAAAAATGAGTATTTCCAGATGAAAGATAATCAGGAATTTATAGAAATTTACGGCGCAAGAGAACATAACCTCAAGAATATCACCGTCAAAATCCCACGCAATGAGTTAGTGGTCATCACGGGACTTTCCGGAAGTGGGAAATCTTCCCTTGCCTTTGACACTATTTTTGCGGAAGGGCAGAGGCGTTACATCGAGACGTTTTCCGCGTATGCGAGACAGTTTCTTGGCGGATTGGAACGTCCGGATGTTGACAAAATTGAAGGACTTTCTCCGGTTATTGCGATCGAACAAAAGACAACCAACAAAAATCCACGTTCAACCGTGGGAACGATTACCGAACTTTATGATTATCTGAGACTTTTGTTCGCAAGGGTTTCCGATGCCTATTCGATGAGTTCAGGAAAGCGTTTGGTAAGCTATACCGAAGACCAGATTCTGGATACAATTAAGGAAAACTTCAAAGGTAAAAAAGTCTATCTGATGGCGCCTGTGGTACGTTCCAGAAAAGGACATTACCACGAATTGTTCATTCATCTTTCCAAGAAAGGATATTCCCAGGCCAGAATCGATGGCGTTCTGCAGGATATCGAATACGATTTGAAACTCGACCGCTACAAAACCCACGATGTGGAAGTGGTGATAGACCGATGGATTATCGGAGAAGCTGCAACGGAACTTAGAATGCAGAAATCCCTTAAGACCGCGTCTGATATGGGCGAAGGATTGATTGCGATTCAGGAAATGGGAAATGACGAAATCCATTTTTTCAGTAAGAATTTGATGGACGATATCACGGGAGATTCGATGGCTTTGCCGGAACCGAATACGTTCTCATTCAATTCGCCGAAAGGTAGTTGTGAAACCTGCAAAGGTCTTGGAACGGTAAAAAAAGTGAACACCGACTATTTTGTCGAGAACGATAAACTGTCAATCAACCAAGGTGCATTGCTGCCTTTGGAACAAATAAAATCCAACAAATGGATTCTTTCTCAGATCAAATTGATCCTGGAAGTTTTCGATTTAAGTTTGATGACACCTTTCAAAGATATTCCGAAAGAGGCTTTGGAATACATCTACTACGGTCATAATAAAGATGTTACGAAGGAACTGAAACATGCCGGAATTTCGAAAAAGATTAAAATCAACTTCGAAGGTTTGGTTCATATTCTTGAAGAAATAGTGGACGAACGAGAGAATTATGACGCCGTTTTGGTGGAAAGAAATTTCACAACTGAGGAAGTTTGCCCAACTTGCAAAGGTGCGCGTCTGCGTCAGGAAAGTTTGAGTTTCAAGATTGATGGAAAAAATATTGCAGAAATCAACGGTCTTTCATTATTAGATTTGAAAGAATGGCTGGCTGACGTCAAAGATACTTTTAGTGATAAAAATAAAATCATCGCTTACGAAATCCTTAGAGAAATAGAAACCAGACTGCAGTTTCTATTGGATGTCGGTTTGGATTATCTGAGTCTGAGCAGAAGCTCAAAAACCCTTTCCGGAGGCGAATCTCAGCGGATTCGTCTGGCGACGCAAATTGGTTCTCAATTGGTGAACGTTCTTTATATTTTGGATGAGCCGTCAATTGGTCTTCATCAAAGAGACAATGAAAGACTGATTAATTCCCTGAAGCATCTTCGTGATATCGGGAACTCTGTTTTGGTGGTGGAGCACGATAAGGATATGATTCTGGAAGCCGACCACGTTTTGGATATTGGTCCAAGAGCCGGGAAATTCGGTGGCGAAATCCTTTGGCAAGGCCATCCAAAAGACATCAAAAAAGCCAATACAATCACCGCCGATTATCTGACTGGCAAAAGAAAAATCGAAATTCCTGCGGAGCGAAGAGCCGGAAACGGAAAATCTATTGTTCTGAAAGGTGCGACTGGAAACAACCTTAAAAACGTCAATCTGACAATTCCATTAGGAAAATTGGTCGTTGTTTCTGGGATTTCCGGAAGTGGAAAATCTTCGTTGATAAACGGAACACTTTATCCAATTCTAAACCGCCATTTTTACAGAGCAATCCAAGAACCCTTGCCTTACAAAAGCATCGATGGGATTGATAACATCGACAAAATTGTAGACGTTGATCAAAGTCCGATTGGTAGAACGCCACGTTCAAATCCGGCGACTTACACAGGAATGTTTACTGATATCCGTAATCTTTTTGCCGAATTGCCGGAAAGTAAAATCCGGGGTTACAAAGCCGGAAGATTCTCTTTCAATGTGAAAGGCGGGCGTTGCGAAACCTGCCAGGGAGGTGGTTTGAAAGTCATTGAAATGAATTTCCTGCCCGATGTTTACGTTCATTGCGAAACCTGCCACGGTAAACGTTTCAACCGTGAAACTCTGGAAGTGCGTTACAAAGGAAAATCGATTTCTGATGTTCTGGAAATGACAATCAATGAAGCAGTAGAATTCTTCCAGCCGATTCCGAAAATCTACATCAGAGTGAAAACTTTGCAGGATGTTGGTTTGGGCTACATCACAATTGGCCAACAATCCACAACTTTGAGTGGAGGAGAAGCGCAGCGTGTAAAACTGGCGACAGAACTTTCCAAAAGACAAACCGGAAACACACTTTATATCCTTGATGAACCAACAACCGGACTTCATTTTGAAGATGTAAAAGTCTTGATGGAAGCGATTAATCAATTGGTTGAATTAGGAAATTCCTTCATCATCATCGAACATAATATGGACGTTATCAAACTCGCCGACCACATCATCGATGTTGGCCCGGAAGGTGGTAAACACGGCGGACAGATCATTGCCGAAGGAACGCCTGAACAGATTGTCAAATCCAAGAAAAGTCTGACGGCTAGATTCTTGAAAAAGGAAATGTAAATTATAGAAGTTAGAGCTTAGATTTTAGAAATTAGACTTTATAATAAATAAAAAATGTCATTCCGATTGGAGTGACATTTTTTGTTTTATTATCTTAATTATAAATCCCGTTCGCTTCCGTCAAAATCATTGGTTTCCCGTCAGTCACCACAATCGTATGTTCGTGCTGCGCCATAAAAACCACCTTTGTTTCCGACCATTGTCCAGCCGTCTTTTTGAGTGTCAGCAATTGTAGAAGTTGTAGAAATAAAAGTCTCAATCGCTACGACAGAATTTTTCTTGAATCTTTGTGTGTTGAATCGGTCGCGGTAATTGGCAATCTCGTGTGGTTCCTCGTGCAGACTTCTGCCAACGCCGTGACCAGTCAGATTTCTGATGACTTTGTAACCGCGTTTTTTAGCCTCGGTTTCCATCAGATGTCCGATATCCGAGATTCTAACGCCACCTTTAATATTCGAGATCGCCTTTTGTAAAATTTCTTTGGAAGCATCAATCAGTTTTTGATGTTGGTTGATATCTTCGCCAATCACAAATGAGCCGCCGTTGTCTGACCAGAATCCATCCAGTTCCGCAGAGACGTCGATGTTTATCAGATCGCCTTCCTTCAGAATTGTTTTCTCGGATGGAATGCCGTGGCAGAATTCATTATTCACGCTGATGCAGGTAAAACCGGGAAATCCATAAGTCAAAAACGGAGCAGATTTAGCACCCATTTCTTCAAGGATTTTTCCGCCAAAATCATCCAGTTCCTTTGTCGAAATTCCTGCTTTGGCAAAGTTTCTCATTTCGTTCAAAGTGTAGGCTACAGCCTCGCTGGCCTTTTGCATTCCGATTAATTCGGACTCGTTGGTGATTGACATAATTTTTTGCGTTGGTTCCCAACAAATATAGTGACAAGATTTCAAAATGACTGTGCATTGAGATCGAATTTTTGGTATCAATTTTGTCAGTGATCTGAAAAACAAGATATGAAATTCCTTAAAAGTTATTTGTTATTAGGCGTATTTGCTGTAGGTATGATCTCTTGCGGGACGCCTCCGAGACCTCCGAGACCGCCACATCCAAGAGGTGCTAAACCAATGCCGCCGGGACAGGCGAAAAAGGTCTTCGGAACAAAATCGGCTAGACCGTTTGCGCCGGGACAGCGTAGATAGCGATAAATCAAATCAGAAAATTCCGGAAGATCTATTTCTTCCGGAATTTTTTTGAACGGGAGTGTTAAATATCGCAGGTTGTGTTAATTTAATATGAACCTAATGATAAATTAATGTAACTTTGTAATCACTTCAAGGCAGATGAAAGTCTAAACCTTGAAATGATAGATAAATGTTTAAATTGTTATTAAGAAGCCATACATCTCATAGTTGTGTGGCTTTTTTATGCGGTTTTATCTTTAAATATGTAGAGCACTAGACTAAATACTTAAGCAATTTTTTCAAATGGCAGAAGTTGAGTCAAATTTTGAAGAGCTAAGCACTCAATTCAATGCTTAAAATCTTTTCTGTAATTTCTATATTCTAGTCACGCGGATTTTTTTATATTTATCAACTTAGAAAATGAAAGATAAAAACTCAATTTTATGATTGATAAAAGAGTGAAAAACGCCCAGGAAGCGGTAAAAAATATAGAAAACGGAATGACAATAATGCTCGGTGGATTCGGACTCTGCGGTATTCCGGAGAATTGCATTACAGAACTCGTCAACAGAAATGTGACAGGTTTGACCTGTATTTCCAACAACGCCGGCGTTGACGATTTCGGATTGGGATTGCTTTTGCAGAAAAAACAAATTAAAAAAATGATTTCGTCCTACGTTGGCGAGAACGCAGAATTTGAGCGCCAAATGCTTTCCGGAGAATTAGAAGTAGAACTTACGCCACAGGGAACACTCGCCGAAAAATGCAGAGCGGCGCAAGCCGGGATTCCAGCATTCTACACACCGGCAGGATTCGGGACAGAAGTGGCGGAAGGCAAAGAAGTCAAAGACTTTGATGGGAAACCACACATTCTGGAACACGCTTACAAAGCAGAATTCTCCATCGTAAAAGCCTGGAAAGGTGACCATGCAGGAAACCTGATTTTCAAAGGTTCAGCCCGTAATTTTAATTTCCCAATGGCAGGTGCCGGAAAAATCACGATTGCAGAAGTGGAAGAGTTGGTAGAACCCGGACAATTGGACCCGAACGAAATCCACATTCCAGGAATTATGGTTCAAAGGATTTTCCAGGGCGAGAATTATGAGAAAAGGATAGAGCAGAGGACTGTGCGGAAGAGATAATTAAAGAAATTTTCAACGAAGAAAAAAATGTAACTTTCTTAGTCCTCAAATATGCAAATCAATGTCCATTTGTTGATGTAGAATTCGGGTGATTTCTACTTTTTCTTCTTTCAAATTGATTTTGTAAAATATGAAATGCGATTTAACGCGGGAACGAAAATATCCTTTTCTTACTACATTGAAATCTTTTCCGGTTTTCGGATTTTCAGCAATATATTCGATTTCATCCATAATTAAATCGTAGTAATAGTCAGATTGTTCCAATGACCATTCTTCAAAAGTATAAAGCCAGATATTTTCTAAATCACTTTCAGCAAGTTTACTGATTTTATAATTCATTATTCGGCTGAATATTTTTTATGTAAATTTTGTTTGAATGTTTCACGATTAAAATCTGTTGAAAATCCGGATGATTCTCCTTTTTTGAGCTCTTTAATCAGTTCGGATTTCTTGGTTTCCTCGTGTTCGAAAAGTCGCAAAGCAGTTCTTACCACTTCACTTGCAGAGGAATATTTGCCACTCTTAATTTGTGAACTGATAAAATTGTCGAAATAATCGCCCAATAAAATTGAAGTATTTTTAGCCATCATTTTTTACTTTAAATTGTAAACTCAAATATACCAATTTTTGGTATGCTTTACAAGTTTTGTAATAATTTTTCCAAGGTGAGAATTATGAGAAAAGGATAGAGAAGAGGACAGTGAGAAAGAGAGGTTAATCCTCAATGTTGTCAATCAAAATCTACTTTTCAACTTTTTTTAAAGGTTGATATTTTTCTAATTTTTTGAAGTCAAAATTATCTGCTGGAATTAATTTGTAAGAGTCAAAAGCTAAACTTTCATCTTTTGCGAATTTATTCTGCTCAAAACACCTAATTTCAATATTTCCAGAGCCTATCGAAATTTGTGAATTTGATACATTCAAGATTAAGGAGTCCTTCTTATCTTTAAAAATTAGATTTCCTTTTCTTTTGTAGAATATATCAAATTTAAATTCAGACAATGCTGTAGTTGAAGACAGAGTATATACTAAATTTTTGATATTAAATCCGTTATAATTTTGAATTTCGATTTTAGCAGATTGTTTTTTTTGAACACTTTTATCTACTGTAGATATTGTTTTAATGATTAAATTATTGTCATTCAATTTTATTTGAAATGGTCGAGAATTTGAAACTCTAAAAAAATCTGAATTGTAAAAATCTGGTTCTTCTTTATATTTAACAATTTTTAATGCATTTACAGACGAGCCAAATGACATTCCGCTTTCAATACTGTATAAATAAACGTCAATATTTTTATTGGGAAAAGATAATTTTTCAATATCTGAGATTTGACTTTTGTCGTATTCAGAACAACTATTTAGAAAACAAATAATTACAAAAAACTTAAATAATCGGTCAAAAGATAATTTTCTCATCCAACACTTAATAAATATTTAGTCACTTCCCACCACTTTAAATAATTTCCACCGATTTCCTCTCCCCAATCTGCTGTCTCCACATCGCGTAATACAAACCTTTTTCGGCAATCAGGTTTTCGTGGGAACCCATTTCTATGACTTGTCCGCGTTCCAAAACGTAGATTCTGTCGGCGTGCATGATGGTGCTCAATCTGTGGGCTATGAGAACGGTAATTTGTTCTTTTTGTTCGGAAATATCTTTAATAGTTGTTGTGATTTCTTCTTCCGTGATGCTGTCCAAAGCAGAAGTGGCTTCGTCAAAAATCAAGAGATGTGGTTTTCTCAATAAAGCTCTGGCAATAGCAATTCTCTGTTTTTCGCCACCGCTTAATTTCAATCCGCCTTCGCCAATAACGGTTTCAATTCCTTTTTCGGCGCGCTCTAATAAGCCTGTGCAACTTGATTTTTTCAAAGCCATTCGGATATCTGCTTCTGTTGCATCAGGATTTACGAAGAGAAGATTTTCCCTGATGGTTCCTGCAAAAAGTTGCGTGTCCTGCGTCACAAAACCGATTTGATTTCTCAATTCATCAAAATCGAATTCTTTTCCGTTGATTCCATTATAAAAAATATTGCCTTCCTGAGCGCGGTACAGTCCGACCAGAAGTTTTACCAACGTACTTTTCCCGGAACCACTTGGCCCCACAAACGCAATCGTTTCGCCAGTTTTAACATCAAATGAAATGTTATTCAAGGCCTTGTATTGCGCCGACTGATGTTTGAAAGAAACGTGCTTGAATTCCAGTTCTTCAATCGCACCAATTTGTTTGGGCGTCAAAGGTTTTTCTTCGACTGGTTTTTTCATCAGATTATCGAAATTTTTCAGGGAGGCTTCGGCTTCACGGTAAGAAATAATGATGTTTCCAATCTCCTGCATCGGACCGAAAATAAAGAATCCGTAGAACATCAATGACAGATATTGTCCCGGCGTTACAACGTTTCTGAAAATCAAATATAGAAGCGTCAGCGTAATCAATTGCTGAAGAAAATTGACCATCGTTCCCTGGATGAAACTTAACGAACGGATGCTTTTGACTTTCTTCAGTTCAAGTCCAAGGATTTTGTACGTGTTGTTATTCAGTCGTTTAACTTCCTGTTTCGTTAATCCTAAGCTTTTTACGATTTCGATATTTCTTAAACTTTCTGTCGTGCTTCCGGCCAGACTTGTCGTTTCTGTCACAATTGTTTTTTGAATGTTTTTAATTCTTTTACTTAAGAGATTTGTGATAAAAGCAATGAGAAAGATGCCCACTACATAAACCGGCATAATAGACCAGTGCAGACGAATCGCATAAACGGAAACGAATATGATACTCACCAAAATCCCGAAGAATATGTTGATGAAATTGGTAATGAACTTCACCGAATCTTCTCTTACTTTGGTCAGAATCGATAAAGTTTCTCCACTTCTTTGGTCTTCAAATTCCTGATATGGCAACGCCATCGAGTGCTGCAAACCATCGGTAAAAATATTGGCGCCGAATTTCTGGGTAATGACACTCACCACATAATCCTGAAACGCTTTGGCAATTCGGCTGATCATCGCCGTTCCTATCAATAATCCGAGGAAATAAAAGGCACCGTGATACAGGTCATTCCCGTACAGAAACTGATTTAAGTCTCTTGGAATTAATTTTTCTTTGTCAAAAAAGTTGGGATGTGTTACGAGATTATCCAGGATATTACCAGTGATAGCCGGTGCAAACAAAGAAAATACCTGATTGATGGTTGCTAAAACCAATGATGCGATCAGCAGCCATTTGTGCGGTTTCAGATAGTGTAATAATGTCTTCATAATAATTGCTGCAAAAATACGGATATAAATTGCACCGACTTCGAAAATAATATGGATTGAATGAATATCTAAAATTAATAAAACCACATAGGAACCTGGAAAAATTGAAATGGTTTCACCTTTGAAAATATCAAATAGCACGATGAATTGGTCTATTTGATCTTTGATGACTATCTAAAGCTATGTTTCTATGTGGTGAAAAATATTTTGCATAGATTTCTATATTCCATCAGCAGTCGCATTTTTGTATCAGATGGATTTTATATATATTGCAGCACAAGATTTTACTATGCTTACAAAAGAACAGATCGCACAAAGAATTTCAAAAGAAGTGAAAGATGGAATGTACGTCAACCTCGGGATCGGGATTCCGACTTTGGTCGCAAACTACGTTCCAGACAATCTTTCGGTAGAATTTCAAAGTGAAAATGGCGTTCTGGGAATGGGACCTTTTCCATTCGAAGGTGAGGAAGATGCAGACCTGATTAATGCAGGAAAACAGACGATCACAATCCTTCCGGGTGGTTCTTTTTTCGATTCCGCTTTCAGTTTTGGGATGATCAGAAGTCAGAAAGTAGATCTCACAATTCTGGGCGCAATGGAAGTTTCTGAAAACGGTGATATTGCCAACTGGAAAATCCCAGGGAAAATGGTGAAAGGAATGGGTGGCGCAATGGATTTAGTTGCTTCAGCGGAAAATATCATCGTCGCAATGATGCACGTCAATAAGGCTGGAGAATCCAAGATTTTAAGGAATTGCACACTGCCTTTGACCGGCGTCAATTGTGTCAAAAAAGTAGTCACAGAATTAGCTGTTTTGGAAGTGACGGACAAAGGTTTCAAACTTTTGGAAAGAGCACCGGGAATTTCTGTGGAAGATATCATCAAAGCAACAGAAGCTGAATTGATTATTGAAGGCGAGATTCCGGAAATGCAGTTTTAGATTATTTTGAAGAGATTAAAACATAAAAAAATTCGCAGAGTATTAATTCTGCGAATTTTTAGTTTTGTCTAAATTCTAAATTCTAAATTCTAAATTCTAAATTCTAAATTCTAAATCTATTTCTTAACCGCTCCAAAAACTTTCTGCAAAATAGAAGTGGTTCTCATAGCCGCATTATTTCTGATTCCGGTTTCTTTCTCAGCTACCATCTTGAAAACGCCGTTGATGGTTTCTGTAGTTACATATTCGTTGAGATCCGTCGTAACGGCCTGTCCGGTGAATGTATTGTATTTTGAAATGATGTTTTTCCAGACTGTATCAGCGCCTACTTTGCTTAGTGAAGCCTGTACTTTTGGCTGGAAAGCTGTGAAAAGCTGCGTCTGAGTTTTGCCCTGAAGATAATTGGTTGCTGCATTATTGCTTCCTAAAAGAATATTTTTAGCATCCGTAATGGTCATAGAAGTGATGGCGTTGGCAAAGATGGGAGTGGCTTCTGTCACAGCATCTTCTGCAGCTCTGTTCAGCAGTTTTACACCCTGATCCGCCAGGCTTCCCAGTCCGAATGTTCTGAGAGTAGCGTCTATTTTTCTAAGTTTTTCGGGCATTAAGATCTTCACCGCTTCATTTTTCAGGAAACCATCTGTCACACCCAATTTCTGTACACCTTCTTTTACTCCCAGATTAAGTGCTTCTTTTAAACCGGAAGAGATCTGAGTAGAAGTAAGGCTTCCGAGATTAATATTGGAATTGGCTGTTGAATTGGTATTTGGGTACGTCGTCGTTGTACTTGTGGAAGTCTGGGTTTTTGTCTTGGTTAGATCTACACCGGTTTTATTTTTTACCGTTGCTTTCAGAATGTCAAGAATCTGAGTTTGTGTTTGTGCCTGCGTTGCTACGGAAAGGAACAAACCGGCAGTAAAGAGAATTGATTTTTTCATTATTTATATTTTTATAGTTTTTAGATGTTTAATTGAAAACAATGTTAAATGTACTTTCTAATTAATTTCTGCTAATTTTATCGTTATGCCAAAGCCCGCAGCCCGACGAGAGTGGAGCTCTTTTTTGATTGGGGAATAGCCCTGGCGAAAAAAGCGGGAACGGAAGGCGGATTAAGCTGCCCAAACCTAACAAATTGGTTCGACGAGGTCAAAATGATTTTAATATTAACTCTGATTTCTCAAAATAACATCGTATAAATCCTGGCGTCTGTCCGTCAGAGTTTTCACGGCACCGTTGTAATGCAGTTCTTTCAGTAAGTTCAGATCCACGTCCACAATGATCGTCATTTCCGTATTTGGCGTGGCCTCACCTTTGATGGCATTCGATGGAAAAGCAAAATCAGAAGGCGTGAAAACTGTGGCCTGACCGTACTGAATGTCCATATTGTTGACACCCGGCAGATTCCCGACGCACCCGGCGATGGCTACGTAGCATTCATTTTCAATTGCTCTTGCCGCCGCACAATGGCGAACGCGTGTGTAGGCATTCTGAGTATCAGTCAGATAAGGAACGAATAGGATCTTCATTCCCTGATCTGCCAACAATCTTGGTAATTCAGGAAACTCTACATCGTAGCAGATGATAACGCCAATTTTGCCGCAGTCTGTATCGAAGACTTTGATCTCGTTTCCGCCCGTCATGCCGTAATATTTGCGCTCATTTGGCGTGATGTGGATTTTTCTGTATTCGTCAATTTTCCCGTCACGGTGGAGGAGATAACTGACGTTGTACAGTTTTCCGTTCTCCAGAATCGGCATACTTCCGGAGATGATATTGACGTTGTAGCTGATGGCCATTTCGGATATTTTTTCCTTGATTTCATCCGTCAGTTCAGACAGTTTTTCCATAGACTCCCGTTCATTCATATGATTGAAAGGCGCCAAAAGCGGTGTGTTGAAAAACTCTGGAAACAGGCAAAAATCTGATTGATAGCCTGCCACTGCATCCACAAAAAACTCGACCTGCTTATAAAAATCCTCGATGTCTTTCAACGGCCGCATCTGCCACTGCACCAGTCCCAGACGGATAACGCTGTCCTGCATCGTGTTTTTCTTGGCGGTGTAGTAGATATTGTTCCACTGCAGTAGAACGGCGTATTCTTCGGACTCGGTGTCGCCTTTCAGATAGCCTTTGAGGATTTTGACGGGTGAGAAATTATTCCCAATCTGGAAACTCAAAACAGGATCAAAGATTTCTTTATTTCGGACTTTGTTGATGTATTCTCTGGGTGATAATTCTGCGCTGTACAAGTGATAGTTGGGAATCCTTCCGCCAACAATGATGGATTTCAAATTTAAAATCTCACAAAGTTCTTTTCGCGCATCGTACAATCTTCTGCCGAGTCTAAGCGCCCGGAATTCGGGATCTACAAAAACCTCAATGCCATAAAGTACATTTCCGACATTGCTGTGCGTGTTGAATGATTCGTTTCCTGTGATCTCATTATAAGTATGCTGGTCGCCGTAAAGCTCATAATTGACAATGATAGACAGCGCTGCTGCAGCCAATTTCCCATCTACCATGATGCAGATCTGTCCATCCGCAAAGATGGAGGTGAGCTTTTGAATATTCCTTTTGCTCCAGACATTGTCATCAATATCAGGATAGGCTTTCTTCATGGCTTCCGCCAGTTCATCATAATCATCAACGGTTAATTTTCTAATTTCTACCTGCATTATTTATACTTTTCTATTAATATATGTTTAAGTTTTTTCATTCCTTCTGTTGCGGAGGATTTGAAGTAATTTTCATTTCTGGCATATTGACCGGAGTTTTCCAGGTTGGGATCTATGATGAAGACTTCACAATGATCCGGCACATATCTTGCGACGGAAGCCGCAGGGTAAACCTGCATAGACGTTCCTATTACCAGAAAAAGATCAGCCTGTGAGGCGATTGCGATTGCGTTGTCCATTTCCGGAGCCATCTCGCCAAACCAGACGATATACGGGCGGAGCTGCGAGCCGTCTGCGTGAAGGTCGCCCAACTGGAGATCATCTTCCCAATCCAAAATCTGGTTTTCGTGATGAACTGATCTTGCTTTTTTAAGTTCGCCATGAAGATGGATAATCTTTGTAGAGCCGCCACGCTCGTGCAGATCGTCTACATTTTGGGTGATGATGTGCACATCAAAATCAGTCTCCAACTCTGCAAGCAATTTGTGAGCCGTATTGGGTTCTACTGTTTTCAGCTGTTTCCTCCGGGCGTTGTAGAAATCGAGAACCAGCTTTGGGTCACGCGCAAATCCTTCCGGTGAAGCTACATCTTCTACACGGTGGTTTTCCCAGAGTCCGTTGGAATCACGGAAGGTTTGAATTCCGCTTTCCGCAGAGATTCCTGCGCCGGAGAGCACGACGAGCTTCTTCTTCATCTACTTTAAAATTTTCTTTAAATATAACGAATTTTCTACCGCTGCAGTTCCCCAGGTATTGTTGAACATCAGATAGAATTCCTGATTTGCACCTTTTATCTTTTTTGCCAGATCTTGCAGAAACTCTTCTGAGTAAGGTGATTTGTAGAGCGTAGGTTTTCCGTGAAGGCGGTAATAGCCTATTTCTGAGTTGGTGACAATCACATCATCCGGTATTTTTCCTGGGAAACTGCTTCCACTGAAAATCCATTCTTTAGCTGTGAAGATTTCAAAAACTTCAGCATCCCACCAGGAAATGTGGCGGAATTCTATCACGGTCAAATCATCTTTCGGTAGATTTTCCTTAAGCCAATTCATATTTTCCAAAGTGTAATGAAAAGACGGCGGGAACTGAAACAGAAAGCCTGCAAGATTGCCACCAAGATGAGTTTTGATATATGTGCAGAATTCTGTGATCTCTTCTTTTTTATTTTCAAAAGGTTTCTGATGAGAGATGGTTTTTGGGATTTTAATGAAAAATTTGAAGTCATCAGTTGTTTCGTCAATCCATTTTTGAAGCGTTTTTTTTGTCGGCCTTCTGTAAAAAGTACTGTTAATTTCCACAATATCAAAAATTTGGGAATAGAGTTTCAGGAAATTTTTATTTTCGGAATCGGCGGGATAGAGTGAGCCTTTCCAGTCTGCATTGTAAAATCCGGAACAGCCAATGTGGTATTTTGGATTGGAATTTTTCATTTTAAGTGATGTCTAATTTCTGTGCCATTCTGCATCATATCAGCAATTTAAAAGCGATATGATATTTATCATACCAAATTAGTAGGAAATAAATTTGGATGCATCGTTCATTTCAAATTACTTTTGCACTGTGATTACGAATTGCTGTCATACTTATTAAGAAAGACCGAGGGAACTGACCTGTAGACGTCTTAACAACCTGCCAACCGGTAAGGTGTTGCATTCAGCCTTTGAAAAAGGGAGAGATAAGTTGGAAATGTTTTTATTAGCGGACTTTGCGCCGCCACAATATAACTTCTTTCAGACTTGTCTGGGAGAAGTTTTTTCTTTTTATAAACGTAAAATTTTAAATATATGAAACAAGTAACTATTATTAATTCCAGGAAAGGCATCGCGCTCACAGCGGCCGTTATTTTCTTTTCGGGGATTTCTTTTGCGCAGGCACAGGAAACAACGCCAGTCAAAGACACCGTATCCACAAGTCAAATCGAAGAAGTGGTTTTGGTAGGATCCAGAAGTGGAGGTCGCTCCAAGGCAGACAGTCCGGTGCCTGTGGATGTTTTCAACATGAAAGAGATTCAGCAGAGTCTGCCACAGACCAATATCAATCAGATTCTTAATACCATTGCGCCTTCTTTTACCTCCACTATTCAGACCAATGCAGATGGATCGGATCACTCGGATCCTGCACAGTTGAGAGGTTTGGGACCGGATCAGACTCTAATTTTAATTAATGGAAAAAGAAGACATACTTCTGCCTTAGTTAATGTAAACGGAGCACCGGGAAGAGGAACTGTCGGTACAGATCTGAATGCAATCCCAGCTTTTGCACTATCCAGAATCGAGGTGTTGAGAGACGGTGCTTCTGCCCAATACGGTTCCGATGCTATCGCAGGCGTGATGAATCTCCAGCTAAAAAGAGATACCGGAAAACTGACAGGACAATTGAATTACGGTGGTTATCTTACTAACGCAGCAAAAGACCACACCGGAAATTATGACGGTCAGCAATATCAATTAGACTTAAATTACGGCAATAAAATAGGAACTAAAGGTGGTTTCTTCAATTTGACGTGGTCTTCCCAGTTCCGTGATCCTACCAGAAGAGCCGGCACGGAAAGCGGAAACATCTATAATGCCTACAATGCTATTGAAAAAAGAGCAGCGGAAGGCGGCGTGAACCTATCTTCTTATTTTAATAATATTAATAATCTGAAAGGAACTGCGGGAGAGCAGGATTTCGTGAATCTTATCCATCAGTATTCTCAAGGCGTAGATTATTTTAATCCAACATTACAATCCGGAATTCAGTCTGCATCTACAATTACGGCTTTGCAAGGTTTGCTAGGTGCAAATGTAACGGACAACGAACTGGCTTACAGAGGACAAACCAGAAAAGACTTCAATATGCAAGTTGGCCAGTCCAAACTCAATAACCATCAGCTATTTGCTAATATTGAAGTGCCTTTGAATGACAATTGGAAAGTTTATACTTTCGGCGGCTATTCGATAAGAGACGGTCAATCAGGCGGTTTTTACAGAAGACCAAGAGAGGCAAGAACTTTTACAGGCTTAAATATCGACGGTTATCTGCCGGAAATCCACACCAGGATTCAGGATGTATCATTATCTGCTGGTGTCAAAGGAAAATGGGATGGGTGGAATGTTGATCTAAGCAATACATTCGGACAAAATGGTTTCGATTACACCATTGAAAATACAGGAAATACAAGTTTGAGATTTAATTCTCCGAACTCTTTTAAAGCTGGTGGACTGCAGTTTTTGCAAAACACAATCAACTTGGATTTCAGCAAATCATTTGATGTTTTCCAAGGGATCAATGTGGCATTTGGTGCAGAACAGCGTCATGAGAATTTCAGAATCAATCCGGGCGAGGAGGCTTCCTACACCGCTTATGATATCAATGGAAATCCACAGACGCCATCCACGCCTGCATCTCTGAAACCGACGGACTTTTTCGGAGCCAATCTGGCAGGAAGTTCACAGGTTTTCGCTGGTTTCCGACCGGAAAATTCGGTGAACAAAAACCGAAATTCCTACGCCGGATATGCCGATGTGGAATTCAATTTTACCAATTGGCTTTTGGTAGATGCAGCAGTCCGTTATGAAGATTATTCGGATTTTGGTTCGACTTTCAATTACAAACTGGCTTCCCGAATTAAGTTGTCAAACGATCTTAATTTCCGTTTTGCAGGCTCCACAGGTTTTCGTGCGCCGTCTATTCACCAGATTTATTACAATACAACTTCTACTTTATTCACAACACTTCCCGGAGGTACTGCGCCATCACTGGTAGAAGTGGGAACGTTCAGCAATGATTCTGCGGTTGCCAAAGGTTTGGGAATCAATAAACTTAAACAGGAGACTTCGAAATCAATCAGTACAGGATTTACATATAAACTTCCTGCTTTGAATCTGAATATTACTGCAGACGCCTATTTTATAAGAATTGACGACAGAATTGTATTGACAGATCAGTTTGCAAGACCGACCAATGCACAGGTTGCTGCCAACCAAACTCTGGCACCGGTGCAGCAGGAATTTGATAAAGCACAGGTGAATGCAGCTCAGTTTTTCGCCAATTCCATTGATACAGAAACCAAAGGTCTGGACGTTGTAATCAGTCATTCTTACAAGAGAGAAAGTTTTAGATTCAACAATGATTTTGCCATCAACTTTAATAAAACTAAAAAAGTCGGCGATATCCACGCATCAGATTTGCTGAAAAATGCAGGATTGGAAAACACTTATTTTGGCGAAAGATCTAGAGTGTATCTGGAAGACGCTGTTCCGAAAGTGAAAGCAAGTTTGTCTCACAGTTTGACCTGGAATGACTTCGTTTTCTACCTCAGAAATACCTATTACGGGAAAGTTTACGGTTCAGACAATGTAGATGCCAATTTTGACGGAATCCTTCTGCCAAACGAGCACCAGTTGGTTTCTGATAAAATTATTACAGATCTTTCGATAGGCTACAACATCAGCAAAAACTTCAATTTGACGATTGGGACGAATAATCTGTTTGATATTTATCCCACTAAAAACCTGACCGCTTCTACCAACAATGACCAGTTTATCTATTCCAGATCTACGGCTCAGTTTGGACAGAACGGGCGCTATGTTTTCAGCAAACTGACGGTATCTTTTTAATAAAATTTCTTTAAGGTTTTATATTTGTTTTGAAATGGCATCGGGATTCTACCTCGATGTCATTTTTATTTTGGAATTAATCTTATGAATGCTTCGAGAGCCTCAGCATGACATTGCGAATACTGCCGGTTTCAATTGCTACTGTCAGTCTGAGGCTCTCGAAGACCAATAATTATAGTTCCAAACTGTAAGTCTGAAGCTCTTGAAAATCACTAATTATAACTCCAAATTGTCAGTCTGAGGCTCTCGAAGACCAATCATCATAGATCCAACTTGGCATTGTTCAACCTCAAAGAATTAAGGATGACAGAAACAGAACTGAAACTCATTGCGGCAGCAGCGATCATCGGGCTCAGCAAAATGCCAAAGAAAGGGTAGAGCAATCCTGCAGCCAGCGGAATTCCCAAAACGTTATAAATGAAAGCGACGAAGAGATTTTCCTTAATGTTTTTTAATAATTTTTCGCTGAGGATTTTGGCTTTTACAACGCCAAGAATATCGCCTTTCAGAAGCGTTATTTCGGCACTTTCTATGGCGACATCTGTTCCTGTTTCCATTGCAATGCCAATGTTGGCTTGTGCCAAAGCCGGCGCATCATTTATTCCGTCGCCTGTCATCGCCACAATTTTTCCTTCACTTTGAAGTATTTTGATCTCATTCATTTTATCTTCAGGAAGACAGTTGGCTTTGAATTTTTTGATGCCGAGCTCTTCTGCCACTGCTTTTGCGGTACCTTCATTGTCGCCGGTCATCATTACCACTTCTATGTTCTGACTTTGAAGAAACTGAATGGCCTGTTTTGACGTTGCTTTAATCTGGTCTGAGAAACTTAAAAATCCTACAACCTTTCCGCCTTTTGCCAGGTAAGAAATCGTTTTTGCTTCGTTCTGTTTTGCAATAACTTTTTGTTTTAATGATTCAGGAATCTCAATATTGAAATGCTTTAATAAAGATTCATTACCCAGCAAAATTTCTTCTTGATTAATAGTTCCTTTCACACCTTTTCCGGAGATATTTTCAAAGTTTTCCACTTTCTCAAACTTGTCATTCTGAGCGGCGTCGAAGGATTTTTTAAATTGATTCAAAACTGCATTCGACAGCGGATGTTCAGAATTTTCATTAAGAGAGGCCGCAAGTTTCAGGATCTCATTTTTGTCTGAGTTTCCGAATGTTTCAATACTGTCCAGGCTCGGTTTACCTTCAGTCAACGTTCCGGTTTTATCGGTTATCAGCACGTTTATTTTGTGCATCTCTTCCAAAGCTTCTGCATTTTTGATTAAAATCCCGTTTTGTGCGCCTTTCCCAATTCCTACCATCAGACTCATAGGTGTTGCCAATCCGAGAGCGCACGGACAGGCGACGATCAGGACTGCGACTGCATTTACGAAAGCATAAATTAAACTGTTCTCACCACCGAAAATGGACCAAAGGACAAACGTTAAAACTGAAATCCCGATAACGGAAGGAACAAATATTTTTGCCACTCTGTCTGCTAGTTTTTGGATTGGTGCTTTGCTTCGGCTGGCGTCGTTCACCATTTTGATGATTTTGGAAAGCAATGTTTCGTCACCTATCGTCTCCGTTTTCATCAGGAAAGTACCGTTGCCATTGATGGTGCCGGACGTTACTCTGTCGCCCGTTTTTTTCTCGGCAGGCATTGGTTCGCCGGTAATCATCGATTCATCAATATTGGAATTTCCTTCGATAATTTTCCCGTCTACCGGAACTTTTTCACCTGGCTTCACTCTCAGGATATCATTAATTTTCACCTCCGAAAGCGCTACTTTTTTCTCGTTTTCATTGATGATCAAATTGGCCGTTTCCGGTGAAAGATTCATCAGCGCTTCTATGGCTTTTCCTGTCTTCTGGTGGGCTCCTGCCTCCAGCATCTGACCCATTATAACCAATGTCAGAATCACGCAGACCGATTCAAAATAAAGCGGAACAGAGTCGCCGTGAGACAATTCGTGAGGGAGAATTTGGGGAAAGAGTAAGGCAACGCCGCTGAAAATTAATGCCGCAACAACGCCTAAAGCGATCAGAGAAAACATATTCAGGTTCCATGTTTTGAAAGAAACGTATCCTCTTTTCAAAATAAACCATCCGGCATAAAATATGACAGGAATTGATAACAGCAGTTCTAAATAGCCTTGAACCTGATGGGAAAAGGGCCAGTCAATCCACATTCCGCCCATCGATAAAATGAAAACAGGAACGGAAAATGCAACAGAAATCCAGAATTTTTTCTTTAAAATCTGGTACGTTTTGTCCTCATTCTTTTCGCCTTTCACGGGAATCTGAACCAAGTCCATCCCGCAAACCGGGCAACCGACGTTGGAATCATAGACTTTGTCGCCTTCGCAAAACATTGGGCAGTAATACTTCCCTTCGTTGATGGCTGATGGTTGATGGTTGATGGTTTGATGATTGCTGTCAGCCGTCAATTGAGCACTGTCAACCAAATCCTGGGTGATTTCCTCCAGATGCATATGGCAAACGGGACAGCCGGAATCTGACTCGTAGGTTTTGTCGCTTTCGCAAAACATTGGACAGAAGTATTCTCCGATTTTATCTTTAAAACTTGCCGGAAGATTGGTTTTGGAATAGGTTTTCGGCTTGTTTCGCTGATCTTCACGCTCTTCTATCGGTGCCAGAAACATATTGCAGACAGGGCATCTGCCTTGCTTGAAGTACAGTTTTTCACCCTCGCATTCCATCGGACAATAGTAGACGGAACTGGGGGAAATTCTTTGGTTGGGATGAATGTGATCGTGGTTATGGTGATGGTTTTCCATTGATTTATTTTTAAAAACAGAGCGTAGAAAGCTTTGCGATGTTCTGTGTTTTTATGGTCACAGGTTTTACTTTATTTTGCTCTGTATATAATTATTGATACAAATTTCAGAAAAATAGATGGCAGCGCGTTATAAATAAATGGAAAGATGTTATGTCCCAATTAAAACAAAACCTCCAGAATGTCTGAAGGTTCATTGTAAATTTTGAGATTAAAATATCAATCTTTTATTTTCTCGCTTTCAAAGACAAATTATCCAGATAAACAGCCTGATGAACACCATTGAGCATTACTTTCAGACCCAGATTGCTGTCTTTTTTTAATGAGATGTTGAAGGTTTTTCTGTCTTTTCCAATCTTCACAGGTTTAGTAATAGTGGCAAAAGTTTTTGGATTTGCCGCATTCTGGATAGCCAATATTTCAAGTGTCGTTTCGCCGCCATTATCCGTCGCATCAAGACTTAGCGTATAGTTTCCTGCTTTGATTTTGGGTGTTACGAGATACATATTCTCCTTTGGATTCGTCATCGAGTAGAAGATGACTTTTTTGTCGCTGGTGTAGAGCATTGCCTCACCTTTCTGGATGGACCAACATTTACTGATGTCTTTCCAGGTGTCAAAGTTTTCTGAAATGGCCGATACTGTTTTGCATTGTGCACTGGCTGTGACAAATCCGCTTGCAGCTACAATTCCTCCGAATATTAGTTTTCTCATTATTGATAAATATTATCACGTAAAAATACGAAAAAAAGGATGCGGAGTCAAGTTATTTTTAATGAATCTAAATAATAATCCAAAGCTCAAAAGTCAGTGTTCTTATTTTATAAGATTAAGCTCTATCAAGTTATTATCTTTGGCCAATCTTTCCAACCATTGCTGATTAATCTGTCGAATGATTTCTGCAGATGTCCTTAGTTTGCCTTGCGAATCTCGTTGGTCTGGAATCCGGCTGGCTAAATCTGCCGTAGGATTTTGCCGGAAATTTTTAAGTTTTTTAAGAAATTGGCTGTAATTCAATTCAAATTCGGGATAATTTCCCACGTTGGGATAAATAAACTGTTCCGGACCCGACTTGATTCCTTTCAATTCAAAAATGTGATTGTGGCGACTGTCTTCAATTTTTAAAATTAATCCCGGTAGATTTTTGAATTTGTATGGACCATCAGGAATTGGAACTTCTTTTGTAAACCAGGCGATCCACTTTCTTCCCCCAAATTCCGTAGTTGCTTTTTGAACATCGTAATTGAGGATTTTAGCAAACTCATTGGTCAACTTCCAATCGAACTGTACGTCCTGTTTCACTTTGTATTTGTCCCACATCAGAAATGTATTATAAACAATCTGATTAGAATTGGAATACTTTACAATTCTGTCATTCACAGTTTCTTTGTCTGGCGCTGGCGCAAATAAACCATTTTTAACAGCATCTAACATTGTAGAATCTATGGTGTACCGTTCAAAACTATAAAATTCTGACCTGTCTTTTTGGACGTTCAACACCATCATTTCTGTCCGGATATCTGTTCTATTGGTAGAATCAGGAGTGAATGTGTATTCGTAGAGAAATTGTTTGTTTTGCCCAAAAGTTAAATGGAATAAAAAAAATAGAATTAGGAGGTAAATGTTTTTCATTGTTAGAAGTTTTGTAGTAGTAAATATAGCTGGTTTCGCTACCATTTTTCCTCATAAAAATTCACAAACTTTGTTAAATAAACATTAAAGTGCTGATTTAGCAGATGATTTTGAAGCTTTAATGACTTTCAGACAGTACCTTCTTCAGTTCTCTTACTACAAACCTCATCGCCGGAAAAGCTCTTTCGCTTCCTGCGCACCAGTCGGCTCCCAGATGCCCTACATCCGGCTGTACATATAAAACTGAACTGATTCCGGCGTCCAAAAGTTTCTTATGAAATAACTCGCCTTCTTCACGGATTCGGTCATGTTCTGCAACTACTATGATGCCTTTAGGAACTTTCCTGAAGTCGTTTGCCAGAAGAGGCGAGATGCGGATATCACTGGTGTTGTCGGTTTTATTGAGATACCAATCTATGAAAAAACCGTAAGCAGAATAAGAATCAGCGCCATTGGAAAGATCCAGCGCGGGATCTACGAGTACCTGCGCCGTTACAGGAATCGGTTTTTCCGCCGAGGCATTCATCAGACCGAGTGAAGCAACCAATTGTCCGCCAGCGCTGTCGCCAATTAGAACGAGTTTTCCGTTTCCGTTCAGCTTATCGGTGTTGAAATTGATCCATTGCATAACAGAATAACAGTCATCAAATGCAATCGGAAATTTATGTTCCGGCGGTCTCCGGTAGTTGACTGCGACCACGATGGATTCGGTATGATTGGCAAGATATCGGCAGATATTATCATGCGTTTCCAGATCTCCCGCTACCCAAACGGCGCCGTGAACAAGATAAACAACGGGCAGTCTCTTTTTAGGATTAGGATTGTAAATCCTGATGGGAATTGAACCGACTGACTTATTTTCTATAAGCATTACAGATTCCGGTTTTACATTCAGATCTGTGATGCTGTTCGAGATCGAAACACGGACTTCATCCGGCGTAGGAATTCTGTTTTGCGAATGTGAAAATGTAAATGTGAAAAGGAGTAGAGAAATCAGTATTTGTTTCATCTGTGGGAATTACATATTTCAAATTTAACTATAAATCTGCGAGATTACTTAACTAATTTTTCTTCCTTAATTTGAAAAATCTCCTTCCCGTTAAAAACAATGACAGCCAGAAAAATCAAACTGTAAGCTACGATTTGAACCATTCCCAGCGGCTCGTGATAAACAGCGCCAGCCAGAATAAACGCAATAATAGGATTGATGTTCAAAATCATCCCGACTTTGGATGAGCTGATGCCCGAAAGTGCAAACAGATTCAGTAATAATGGGACGATGGTGTACATTACAGCAATGATTTCGACGAAGAAATAGAACTTGAATTCTGTGGGAATATTGCCTGAATAAGCCGGAAAAAATGGTAGCAGAATCAAAGCAGATAAAAGAATGTGAAAGTTGAGCACCAAAAATTTATCAAAATTCCTGTTGATGCTTTGGCTCACAAGATATGCAGCATAAGTGAAGCCGATCAGACTGCTGTACAACATATCAATCAAATTGGCGTAAGACAGCAAAACGCAGCCGACAAAACTGAGAAAAACTGATAGCCACTGTAGCTTCGTCAATTTGTCTTTCAACAAAAAATAGGCGAGAATCGTAGTGATAATCGGACAGACCAAATAAGCGACAGAAGTAGCGCGCACGCTGATATGATTCATAACATAAATAAATGAAAACCAGTTTGCCGTGAGCAAAATACTGCTGCCGATATTAAGGACAATCAGATCTCTTTGCTTTTTTTTAGAAATTGATTTAAAGTAGCCAAGGCTTGCTTTCAACGTTTTTCTCTTGAAAAGAGCAGAAATCACGGTCATAATCAGCGCACAACTGAAAACCCTGTAGAATAAAATGTCCGACGACGCGTACGAATGGAGTGGCTTCAGAACCAGGCTGAACGTGCCCCAGAGCATGAAAGCAACAATGGCGGCGAGGTAATACTTCAGATTATTCAGTTGATGTTTCTTTTGGAATCAATAATGTTTTTTCATCGCAAAAGTAGAAATCTTTTTCGTAGAAATGAGACTAAAATTAAAGATCCGTCTATCTTGAAAATCTGATTTTCTCATTATTGCAATCAATAAAAATGCTTTGATTTAGGAAAACCTTGTTGCCGAGCATTCCGGACATCCCCGAAAACTTCATCATAGAAAACTGCGCAGCGGAAAAACCTTCGACGTAAGTTACGGCGTTCAAAGGGATTTTGGTGTTTTTGAAGATCAAACTCTCATCACAATGGGCGGTATAAGTAGTAAGAACATGATCCCACGATCTTGATTTCTCGATTTTTATACGTGACTTTTGTGATTTCAAAATTTCCCATTCTTCTTTGTACGTCAGCAATTCAAACGCGCTGGTTCCGGAATCGTAAAGGAATTTTCGCTCTTCGCCTTTCAGAATGCCGGGAATAATGATTTTTCGCTTTTTGAACTGAAAATCGATGAGCTTATTTTTGAAATTTTCGGGAACTTCCTGAATATTAAAGTCAACATTGTTATCACCAAAATTAATAATCGTTTTCCGATTCTCCAAGATATCTGCGCCCAGCGTTCCGATTATTTTGAGCGTATCGGAAGTACTTTTATCTGTTTTAAATATTTTAAAGTTGTCAGATGATATCTCAGTTTGCCCAATAAAGAAGGATGTTTTCACCCGATCATTTTTAAAAGTGATCTCCGGAATCCCGCCAATTGATCCTGAATAGAAAATCGTGTACGGCGATCCTGTGTCAAATTGAAGGTAGTAAGTGGTTGGATTTGCCGCGAAGTGTATCGGGAGCAGCATCACATTTTTTTCACTTCCAGGCCACGTGATGGGAACCGTTCCACTCTCATTTTTCACAGTGAGATAATTGTTTTCCGGTGTAAATTTCTGATCAAAATAAATGTAGCCACCAGCCACCAGCAAAATTAACAGAGCAGCAATTCCTACTGCTATTTTCTTAAATAATTTCATAGTCTTAATTTTTCTGCAAGCTTCGGTTTTTGAAGACCATTTTGCTGTAAAAATGATATGACAATCTTACGTCAGTTTTACGGCTGGTTTATAAGATATTGGTTTTCAGTTGGATGCTGAGTCTCAGATTTCTGTTGAGACTCATTCCATTTCTGATGATAATCAGCAATTTGACGGTGAGAAAAGTGAGAAGTGGTACAAGGAAAAGCGGAAATCTGGTTTCGACCACCTTCTGAATGAATGGCGAAATGATCATTAAAACAGAAACAATCACCGTCAAAATGATGTGAATACTGACGATGCTTTTCCCGATCTCTCTATTACCGGAATCTTTGGTTTTATAAGTCAGGATCAGGGGAAATATGATGCTTCCAAAAGGAATGACTAATCCGGATATTGCCGACAGATTTATGAGTTTTGCCCTTTCTAAGTTTGCAGTTTCTGGCTCTGCAGCCGGAAGTTCTGTTTCAATTTCCAGCGCGCTGGTAATGGCTCTCAGTGTGAAACCTTTTGGTGTATTTCCCGCCTCAATTCTTTGGATTGTCCTCAAAGAAAGACCGGATTTTTCTGCTAATTCGCTTTGCGTCAGATGTTTTTGTTCCCGGATTTTTTTGAAGTTGGGTAGCATTGTTTTTCTTTAATTATTGGTATTTAACGGTATGATTTCTAATGTAGGATTGATGTCAGTATTCATATTTACATGAAATTTCAACGCGACGCACCTTAATAAAAAGTGTTCAACGATTCCTGTTGTCTTCATTAAGAAAATTCACCTCCTAATCCAGCAGTTTTTCGAAATTACAGTCCGTCAGATTTTGGATATTTTTCGTAATTTTTTCAATATCCCAATTCCACCATTGCAGCGCCAGAAGTTGAGAAACTGTCTCTTCCGGAAATCTTTTTTTAATTTCTTTGGCAGGATTGCCGCCGACAATCGAGTAAGGCTCAACGTCTTTTACAACAGTAGAATTTGCGGCGATAATTGCACCGTCGCCCACCGTTACACCTGCCATAATAGTCGCATTGTAGCCAATCCACACATCATTTCCGATAGTAATATTACCTTTTTGAGGATACTTTTTATCTGCCATCGCCTCATCCCAGCCATTACCGAAAATGGCGAAAGGATAAGCCGTAAATGCTTCAGACAGATGGTTTGCGCCGTTCATAATGAATTTGACATCCGAGGCAATCATACAGAATTTCCCGATGATCAATTGATCGCCGATAAAGTCAAAATGGTATTTTTCATTTTTTTCAAAGTTTTCGACGTTTTCAAAATCATCGTAGTAGGTGTAATCGCCTACGGTTATATTGGGATTCTGAATGACATTTTTCAGGAAACAAAGCCTGTCATAGCCGGAAAGCGGAAATTTGCTGTCTTTATCTGGTCCGTTCATACTTCATATTTTGTTTTAATTCATCACACCTGATCCAGCGCAATTCTTTTCTCCTTAGAATTTAAAAATTGAGTGGGAGAGAAGCCTGTTATTTTTTTGAATTGAGAGGAGAGATGCTGTACACTTTTATAGCCGAGTTTCTGGGAGATTTCTGTCAGATTAAATTCTTTGTATAGCAACAATTCCTTCACTTTCTCGATTTTCTGAAGGATAAAATATTGTTCTAAGGTCACCGATTCATTTTGCGAAAAAAGTTTGGAAAGCGAGCTGTAGTCTTTGTTCATCTGTGAACTGATGTATTCTGTCAGCATAAAATCTTCAGCAATATCTTCTTCAGCAATCTTTTCAACCAAAAGGTTTTTAATTTTTTCAATTTGCTTTTTGGAAGAATCTTCAAGGATTTCAAATCCGGTCAGCTGTAGCTTAGAATCAAGCTTTGACAAATCATTTTTTCCCAGTTCATCTTTAGTTTCGACTTCACCGAGATGGATGTTGCAAACTTCGAAACCCAATTCGTCAAAAATCGCCTGTACGGCAGTGATGCACCGGTTGCAAACCATATTTTTGATAGAGATCTTCATTATCCAAATTTAATGAAAATCCCGCAACGAAAAAAGCACCACAATCTGCGGTGCTTTTTTGTCTTTTTTTAATGATCAATTATTTGATAATCAGTTTAGTATTGGATTTTTTGCCTTCAGACTGTTGTGTCACGATGTACATTCCGGGCTGTAGATTTGTATTGATTTCGTTTTTACCTTTAGCAACGATAGCCGAATGTACGACTTTCCCGCTTAAATCCTGGATCACAATGTTTCCGCCGGTTTCTGTATCAAAGAAGAAATGATTTTTGCTCGGGTTTGGATAGACTTTACTATTGATTTTCCCTGTTTCAGACGTTCCCATTGCAGCAGCGCATTTGTATGGCTTATAATTCACTGTGTTTGGCGTTTGACTTCCGATAACGGCCGCTACCATTGCATCTGTAGATTCCTCGCCTTCTCTCCAGCAATTGCCGATGGCAGTCAAGGCATTTGGGGTATTGTTGAAAAGTGCAGTGGTTGTTCCCGCATTTCCGTTATTTTTAAACGTGTTGTTTCCCTCGTCATCAGCCGTTCCCAGGTCTATGATGGCGTTGCTCAAAACAGTAATTCCCCAAAGATTACCGCGGATCTGGTTGTCTCTTACGATCACTTTCTGAGTTCCTGTCAAAGATATTCCACTGCCGCCCAGGTTGGGATTATTTTCGACATTGTTGTTCTCTATAATGTTGTTTCGGATGATACCGCTGCTGCCGGCACCTTGGTGGGTGATTCCGTAGCGGTTGTCTTTTACGGTATTACCTTCAATTCTGAATTTGTTGGTTCCGCCAAGAAGACCGGAAACGGAGATGCCGCCTGCTCTCAGGATAGCTCTGTTTCCCGTCACCGTATTGTTGAGAACTCTGGTAGAGTCTGCGCCACTGGGGCCCATATTAATCTGCGGATAATTACCGTTGTCGGTATTATTTCCATAAAAATAATTGTTGATGATATCGATCGCCACGCCTCCGGAAGCACCAGAGTTGATCCCGGCTCTGGAATTTTCCAGAAACTGCGAATTTTTTACCACGTGCCCGGAACCTTGAAACAGAGCTAATGCTGCACTGCTGGCAAGATTACTCGTGCCGGAATTATTGTTTTTATAAAGAATACAATTGTCCATCAGAAAAGGTGTGGCGGTGAGAACGCGTACGCCGCCACCGTATTCTATTCTTGTATTCTTCATCTCGGCCACAGAACCTTCTTCAAAACGGATTCCTTTGTACGGACTTCCGATAGTAGTTGCGGTAATGGTAAAACTGCTGGCGGTGGTTTTGTATTCTCCATAAACGTAAATAGCAACAGCGGAATTTACCTTCAACGTGGCGTTTTCATCAATCAGAAGCTTGTCTGCTGCCGAAAGCGTAAGATCTGCAGTGAGAGTGTACTCTGTACCATTTTTGACAAGTACTGTAGGTGCGGCGGCAGAAAGGCTGGTAAGCGTGTAGCTGGTACCGTTGTTTGGTGTTGTGAACTGGGCGTTGAACAGGGCAGAACCCAATGCAAACAAAAGTGAAAGTTTCTTCATAAGTAAAAATTTATTTTTTTTTGATTCCGAAGATTATCGCCTATTCCGTACTGTTTTCTTTAATATTTCAGCATCATTGTTATGGAAGGCATAATTTTCGGAACTCAAATTTATTAATGTATTTCGTTTCCAACATAATATATTTGTGAAAAAATTGATTATGTTTTCAGAAATAATCGCAGGAACGATGCGTTGGGGCGTTTGGGGTGCAGATCATTCCGAGCAGAAAGTTCAGGAATTGATAGAAGTTTGTCTGGACGAAGGTATTACAACCTTTGATCATGCCGATATTTACGGCGGTCATACGACGGAGGCGCTTTTTGGGAATGCCTGGAAAGAAATGAACATAGACCGGAATAAGATAGAATTGATTTCAAAATGCGGAATCGTGATGGACTCGGAGAAGAAGCCTTCACCTCTAAAATATTATGATTACGGGCGAGATTACATTCTAAAATGCGTGGATGAAAGTCTGAAAAATCTAAAAACAGATTATCTGGATCTCCTGCTGCTGCACCGCCCATCACCACTGATGCATCCGGAAGAAGTTGCGGCTGTATTTGGGATGTTGAAAGCAAATGGCAAAGTAAAGGATTTTGGTGTGAGCAATTTTTCTGCATCACAGTTTGATTTGCTGAATCAATATGTCCCGTTGGTCACAAACCAGATTGAGGCTTCTGTCAATCATACCGATTCCTTTTACGATGGCACGCTGGATCAGCTGATGAAGAAAAATCTTCGGCCAATGGCTTGGTCTGTCATGGGAAATTATTTTTCTGAAACATCTCAGCAAAACATCAGAATAAAAAAGGTAATCTTGGAGCTCTGCAAAAAATATTACGCAGAAGAAAATGAGATACTTTTGGCTTTTGTGCTGAAATATCCATCAAAAATAATCCCGGTCATCGGCTCATCTAAAACCGACACTGTCCGAAAACTAAAAAGCGCATTAATGCTTGATTTGGAAACAATAGATTGGTTCAAAATCCTCGAAGCAAGCAGGGGAAATGAGGTAGATTAATTAATTTTAAATTCGTCTAATTTTAATTTGAAAACCAGTTATTTTTCAAAAATAATTGTATCTTGCACTCAATTATATTAGAAATCAATAATAGTTTTTTGTTGTTTTTCCTGATATAATATTAAAACAACAGTTAACTTAATTTTTTTTTAAAATGAACATTTTTGTTTCAAACATCAATTACGCAACTAAAGATTATCAGTTGCAAGAATTATTCGAAGAATTTGGAGAAGTAACTTCTGCAAAAATCATTACAGACAGAGACACTGGGAGATCAAAAGGATTTGGTTTCGTAGAAATGGGAGACGAAGAAGGAAAACAAGCTTTAGAAGCTTTGAATCAGAAAGAATTTAACGGTAAAATACTTAATATTACCGAGGCAAGACCAAGAGAGGAAAAACCAAGAAGATCTTTCGATAACAACCGTGGAGGCGGCGGTTACGGAGGTGGTAACAGCGGAGGCGGTTACGGTGGTGGAAACAATGGAGGTGGAAACCGCGGAGGCGGTGGAGGTGGCCGTTGGTAATATCCCTTACAAAACAAAAAAAGCGATCTAATTTTTTAGATCGCTTTTTTTATGTCATTATCTGACGACTTACTTTTTCTTAATAAGTAAATAGGCATTGTCGAAATTTACCGTAGGAGCCGTATTGTATTTGTATTTTTCTATGACTAGATTTAGTAAAACTACTTTAAGATGGTATTTTTCCAGATCAGCTTCCATCGCTATTTCCGGAAGGTTGACTTTGCCTTTCTTTCCTTTATATTTTGTTTTAAGATTGATGATTAATCCAGAAAAATCTGCTTCTTCGTTGGAATTCAGAACGACTTTCAGCTGAGGGTCCTCATCTGTGATCCGGTCAAATATTTCAAAGGTGTTCCCATCCAGTTTCTTCTGGTCGTGGTTGTATCTGTTGAAGTAGAATATATAATCATAATCATTTACAGTTATAATTTCTTCATCGGAGATCAGTTCCAGCCTTGTATAGTCTGAAGTTGATCTGTCGGTCTTGATGACATTGGCAAATTGATCTCTTACTTTATAATAAAGTGAATATCTGTCAGAATCGGTGATGTCTTCCACCAGTTTTTTGTCGGTTTTTGGATCAATTAACTTTAATAAAACTTCAGATTCTTTTCTTTTGGCCAGAAACACAAATTTATTAGCTATCTCTGTTGCGGTGCTGTCTGCGATCCTTTTCTTAAAATCGATTTTTTGATTTTCATCAAGGAGCTTATTGCCATTCAAAAGCGTTGTGAGCTGAGTAGTCTGGCTTCTCTTTGCTACAGAAAATGTATTGAGATAAGGAAAGATTAACGCAAAAAATCCGAAAGCAAACAAGCTGATGGGAATGAATTTGATACTGGCATTTTTGTAGGAAATGTAGTAAAAAACAACCGTTGCAAGCCACAAAGAAAGGAGTACGACGAAATATCTGGGCTCCGTGTAACCATATTCCAGAATCCTAGTGAAGATGGCGGTGAAAAGCAGAACCAATAAAGGTATTAAAGTGAAATAGAATATCCGTGAAAACAGCTTCACCCAGGATTTGGTAGAGTTTTCCTTCAGCGGATGTACGAGTAAAATGGCTAAAATCCCAACAATCGAATAGGCGAGAACCAAGTAGGAAACCCAGCCTCGCGGCAATTCCCAGTTGATAAGGATCTTCGCAGAGTAGAAATACAGAATTACGACGTATATAATAAGAAGCGGAATCAGAATATACTGTGTGAAAAACTTCAGTACTACCGGGTAATTCCCTTCTTTTTCCAGATCGTCTAGGCCTTTCTCATTGAACAGGAGAAAGATAAAACTGCTTCCGAAAAGGGCCAAAAGATAAAAAACGCGCAGATAGATTTTGTCTCCAAAATTGAAGTCAAAAAGCTGGTCTACCGCCACAATGGCCAATTCTACACCACCTGTGAGAACGCCGGTGAATATTGCCGTGAGAACGATGTTGATAAAGAGATTCTTATTATACTGCCAAAAATCCATCTCCGTTTTTCTCCTGACAAAGGCGGCAAATGACACAAAAAGATGGGATAAAACGAAAGTCGGGACAATCAGGAATGCGTAGACTTCGGTGAAGTCTTTCTCCACCTTTGGCAAGAGAAAATAAAAACCAATTAAGAACAGAATTCCGCCCAGTTCCAGCAATAGTTGTCTGCCAAACCGTTGGACGAGGATTTTCAAACCAAACATTAGTGAGATTCCGAGGCTGGAAACGATGGCCAATTTGGTCAATGTAAACACTTTATCAGTAGAGCGGAAATTCTCTTCTGCCATACACATCAGGCTGAAAGATGCGGATAGTGACATAAGCAGAACCAATGGAAACTCCCGTATGGCAAAACCTGCTTTCCAAAATATTTCGTTGATTTTTTGATTCATAATTTCTGTGTTTTAAATTTAGAAGTATTTCAAAGTCTTTCTTGATGGATTACTTTTTTTTCTTGCCTTTCTTCTTTTCCTTTTTGTCCTTTTTCTTACTTTTTTTCTCGCCCGTGATTTCTTTAATGAACTCCTGGATGTGGTTTTCTTCCGAATTTTCTTTAGAAGCGTTTTTGCGGTTTTCTTCAGAAAATTGAGCAAGATCTTTGGCTTCGATCATCTTTTCGTTCATCAAAACCTTCAGCAGTTCTGCGCCGGAATTGTCAAAATAATTTTCCAGAAAGCGTTTCAGTACAAATTTTTTATAATCGTCAAAGCCTACGGAAGGTGAGTAGAGATAGATTCTGCCCTGTTTCTCCGTCGTCAGATAATGTTTCTCCACAAGAATTTTAAGAAAAGTTGATACGGTATTCTGATGAGGTTTTGGCTCGGGAAAAATGTCCATCAGCTCACGGAAGTAGATTTTGTCTTTGTTCCAGACCAGCTGCATTATTTCTTCCTCAGAAGGTGTTAAAGCTTGTAATATCATATAAATGTGTTTTAGAATATAATGGCTTTTACCATTATCAGATAAATTAAAGATACAAAAACGGCAATCAGACCGCCGCACAAAACCTCCAGCGGCGTGTGCCTCTTCAGGATAATTCTCGTGATTCCGATGACGACGGACAGTGCAAACCAGAATACTCCAATCACCGGTTCTATCGCAAAAAACAGAGCCGCTACATAGATGTTGAGACTGGCGTGCATAGAGCTTTTGATGAAAAAATTACTCACCTGCATCAGCACCAGCAGGATGCACAGCATAAAAATCGTCCAGTCCATTTCCTTGTGCAGATAAAAATCTACGCCTAAAAAGATCACGGTTGCGATGATGATAAAAATGTAAAGTGAATGCCGCTGTTTCCTGTTCGAGACATCCATGTTGGTATATTTTCCGGCTTTTACATTCCTGTAAATCCACAATGCGGTCGGGATGATGAGGACGAGAAGAATAGGGATAAATTTCGCAGAGGCCTGTTCCCAAGTATAATTCTTATAACTGTAGTAGAAAAAGTAGATAACCAGGGAAACCAATGGATTGAAGAAATTCGAAATTACTTTCGATACGTTGATAACAAGCGGGTTTTGGGTTTCCATTCAGCAAAATTTCGACCTCAAGATACAAAAATTATCATTTTTCGCAAACTTTCTATTTTGAACAGAATTCAGTGGTAATGCAATCGATTGCGCAAATTTTCATATTAAATTGTTATAATGAATCCAATCTGTGAAAAAATATGATAATATGCATACAATAAAGAAATATTTTTTTCTTATTTTTGCTACATATTTCGAAATTACAATGAAAGAATTTTCAAAAGAAGTCTACCTAAAATGGTATGAAGAAATGACGATGTGGAGAAGGTTTGAAGACAAATGCCGTTCTCTTTATCTTAAACAGAAAATCAGAGGTTTCTTACACCTTTATAACGGTCAGGAGGCGATTCCGGCAGGTTTTACCCACGCAATGGATCTTTCCAAAGACAGTATGATCACAGCTTACAGATGTCACATCCACCCAATGGCGATGGGCGTAGACCCAAAAAGAATAATGGCAGAACTTTGCGGAAAAGCAACCGGAACATCCAAAGGAATGGGTGGATCTATGCACATCTTCGATAAAGAACACCGTTTCTATGGCGGTCACGGTATCGTAGGTGGTCAGATTCCTTTAGGAGCAGGGATTGCTTTTGGAGATAAATATTTTGACAGAAAAGCAGTCAACATCTGTTTTATGGGTGATGGCGCAGTACGTCAGGGTGCCCTTCACGAGACTTTCAATATGGCAATGAACTGGAAACTGCCTGTCGTCTTCGTATGTGAAAACAACGGTTACGCAATGGGAACTTCCGTAAAAAGAACAGCCAATCACGAAGATATTTATAAATTAGGATTAGGATACGAGATGCCTTGCCTTCCTGTAGATGCGATGGATCCTGAGAAAGTGGCAGAAGTAGCGTACGAAGCCATCGAAAGAGCAAGAAGAGGAGACGGTCCAACTTTCATAGAAGCCAGAACCTACCGTTACAGAGGACACTCTATGTCAGACGCAGAACCGTACAGATCCAAAGACGAAGTGGCACAATACAAATTGGAAGATCCAATCGAGATTGTAAAACACAGACTTTTGGAAAACAAATGGGCAACACAGGAAGAGTTGGATGCTTTGGAAGAAAAATCAAGAGCGTTTGTAGAAGAATGCGTAGAATTTATGGAAAACTCTCCATATCCGGAACTTTCCCAGCTTTACGATTTTGTATACTCCACACCGGATTATCCATTCATCAACAAATTAGAAAATAATTAATAATTACACTTATTTGAAATTTATAGATTGAGATTAGTTATAAAAAAACAATAGTTATTTGACAACGTCTAACCCATTGTTAGATTTGGGCAGCTTTTTCCGCCTTCCGTTCCCAATCTTTTTTGCAGACCGTTTCGATATCAATAGAAATCGAGTACAGGCAAAAAAGGATTTCCACTCAAACCTAACGAAGTGGTTCATCGATTCAATTAAAAAATAGAAAAGATGAGATAAGTCGGGCTGCGGGCTTCTGGTTTTGAATCACGTTTTATCAAATAAATATAGTTAACTTAACATCTCAAATCTCAAGTCTCATACGAAGTAATCACGAACCCGATATATTTTATATAAGCTTCGTGGGTAAATCTCAAATCTAGAAAAAAATTATGGCAGAAGTAATTACGATGCCCCGTTTGTCCGATACGATGACGGAAGGCAAAGTTTCAAAATGGCACAAAAAAGTTGGTGATACTGTAAAAGAAGGAGATATCCTTGCAGAGATCGAAACAGATAAAGCAGTTCAGGATTTCGAATCCGAGATCAACGGTACCCTTCTATTCGTAGGTGTAGAAGAAGGTGGCGCTGCACCGGTAGATTCCGTTTTGGCTATCATCGGAAAAGAAGGAGAAGATATTTCCTCTTTGACAAACGGTGGCGGTGAAAAATCAGAAAGCACAGAAAAGAAAGCCGACGAGGCGCATAAGACTGAAAACGAATCTACATCTGTAGAAAACGCCGAAGAAGTTTCAGCTTCTTCCGACGCTTCCGGAATTCCTGAAGGTGTAGAGGTGATCACAATGCCGCGTCTTTCTGATACAATGACCGAAGGTAAGGTTGCCAAATGGCAAAAGAACGTGGGTGACACTGTAAAAGAAGGCGACATCCTTGCAGAAATTGAAACCGACAAAGCCGTTCAGGATTTCGAATCCGAAGTAAACGGAACTTTACTGTACCAAGGTGTACAGGAAGGCGGCGCTGCAGAAGTTGACAAAGTTTTAGCAATCATAGGACCTGCAGGAACAGATGTTTCCGCAATCGTGTCCGGTGGTGGCAAAAAACCGGCAGCTCCAAAAGCAGAAGCCAAAACCGAAACCAAAACTGAAGATAAAAAAGAAGAGGCACCAGTTGCTGCATCTTCTACAGGAGAAAGAATTGCGATTTCGCCTTTAGCTAAAAAAATTGCCGAAGACAAAGGAGTAGATTTCTCATCCATCAAAGGTTCCGGTGAAAACGGAAGAATCGTGAAAAAAGATGTTGAAAATTATCAGCCGTCTGCAAAACCAGCAGCTGAATCTTCAGCACCAAAAGCGGTTTCTGCTCAGCCAAGTGTAGCCTTCACACCAGGAGAAGATTCCGAAACTGTGAATTCTCAAATGAGAAACATCATCGCTAAGAGATTGGGTGAAAGTAAATTCACTGCGCCACATTATTATCTGACTGTTGAGATCAACATGGATAAAGCGATCGAAGCGAGAAAAGAAATGAATGCAGTGCCAGACACCAAAGTATCTTTCAACGATATGGTGATCAAAGCGGTTGCAGTAGCTCTTAGAAAACATCCACAAGTGAATTCTTCTTGGGCAGGTGACAAGATCATCCACCACGGGAATATCAACGTTGGGGTAGCAGTAGCTGTTCCGGATGGATTGGTAGTGCCGGTTCTGAAGAATACAGACTTTATGTCTTACAACGAAATCTCCGCCTCTGTAAAAGATATGGCCGGAAGAGCGAAAACAAAAGCGCTGAAAGCCAACGAAATGGAAGGTTCTACTTTCTCCGTTTCCAATCTTGGAATGTTCGGAATCGAGACCTTTACCTCGATTATCAATCAACCGAATTCTGCAATCTTATCTGTAGGAGCAATTGTTGAGAAACCAATCGTGAAAAACGGACAGATCGTTGTTGGAAATACAATGAAGTTATCACTGGCTTGCGACCACAGAGTAATCGATGGCGCAACAGGCGCACAGTTCTTACAAACATTGAGAACTTACCTGGAAAGCCCATTGACACTTTTACTTGGATAAAAAGTCATTCGAAATATTTTATAAGACCTTTCAATTTTTATTGAAAGGTTTTTTTTGTTTTAAATTTTAGACAAATAGTATTTTACAACACTGATATCAAATGTTTTAATTGGTAAAGCCTGCTTTTAACGAAAAGCGGTATCTTAATAAAAAACCCGTTCAACATCTCGAAAGTCCGATGAAATGGCATAAATTCTGATAGGTACGTGGTATAAAACCACAAACTATGGCACTAGAATTACAATTGGCACACTGCGAAAAATGCAAAGGATATTACTCTTCAACGGTACTGAATCCTCAGGATCTCAATAATCCCGAGATCATAGACCATTATTTTTACCACGGCGAACCTTGGTTCACTCTCGACAAAAAGACATTTGATAACTCAATAGACAGCTCTCAGGTCAAAATAGTAGATCTTCAGCAGCATCAGGAAAATGACAGGCATTACTGCAGCTGCCAGAACAATTACGTAGTGAAAACTGAGAAGAACGTCCATCAGACTCGAAAAACAGATCTTAACAGAAAAAAAGTAAAAGAGTATATCGATCAGGATATATATTTTTATGATCTCTACATTACCTACAACAACTTCCATCAGGATATCCCGGCTAGGAAAGCTATCTAGTCCCATATATTTTCAAAACTGCTCTCAAATAAACACTGAAGAAAGATTGGTACGATCATTTCTAGTGTTGACGTAATCTAAATAATTACAATGGAGAGTAAATGGATGCAGATATTGGGATGGCTCGCCACTGTAACAGCAATGGCGATGTACTTTTCTTACATACCGCAAATCTCACACAACCTGAACGGTGACAAGGGCGACTGGCTGCAGCCTCTGGTAGCGGCTGTCAACTGCAGTCTTTGGGTAATTTATGGTTTTCTCAAAAAACCAAAAAGGGACTGGCCCATTGTAGTAGCAAATTCCCCGGGAATATTCTTCGGCATATTCGCTTTTGCAACTGCTGTTTGGTTCTGATTTGTATCGAAAAATGCCATTGTTGGCGCAATATGTGCAATGTAAATGATACCAAAATCAAAAGTTATGTATAAGAAAATCCTTGCAGGTTTGGGAGGCGCACTTGCGCTCAACCTCGTACACGAATTGATCAGAAAAAATTTTGACAACGTCCCGGAAATTAATAAAGTAGGTGAGGAAGCGCTTAATAAAGCATTGGACACTCTGGACGTTAAAATTACAGACAGAGATCAGCTTTATGCGGCTACATTGGCTGGCGATGTCATAGGCAATGGTGTTTATTATGCCGCAACTGCTACCAGCGGATTCAATCTTGTTTCCGGTGTTACAATGGGCTTGGGCGCTGTGATGCTACCTCAAAATATGGGTCTCGATGATGCTCCTGTAGCGGAGACGACGCAGAAAAAGATCATGACCGTCGGCTATTATCTCTTCGGTGCGGTGGTTACCAAACTGATCTACGATAAAATAAAATAGAAAACGAAGAACTCTGGTTGTTGCCAGAGTTTTTTTGATTCTGATCGATCATAACTTTTAAAAGAAAAAATGACAGAGAGAACGAAATGTATAAGGAAATGATTGTAACCGTCTTTAATAAATTATCCATTCATTCTTAGGTTAAGAGTTTTGTTCAGCAGTTATAAAAGGAAGATAAGACAAAATTTCACCATCACCAAAGTGTGCTGTTTTTCACATTGAATAATTTTAATAGTAGTTAGTTAGTAAAAACAAAACCCGCTTCAATAAGCTGAAGCGGGTTTTGTTTTTTAGTGAAGAGACAGAAAAATCAAACTTTCAAGATTTCTGCTTCTTTTACTTTATAGGCATCATCGGACTTTTTCACGTAGGCATCTGTAAGATCCTGAATATCTTTCTCAGCACCTTTGATAAGATCCTCTGCAACACCTTCCAGTCTTTTCAGTTCCTTGTTGCCATCCTGTCTGGCATTTCTGATCACAACTTTCGTCTGGTCTGTTTCGCCTTTGGCCTGTTTTGCAAGATCGCGTCTTCTCTCCTCAGTCAGTGGCGGTACGTTGATGATGATCACGTCGCCATTGTTAGACGGTGCAAACCCAAGATTGGAGTTCACGATCGCTTTCGCAATGGCACCAACGGCAGATCTGTCCCACGGTTGGATAGAAAGTGTCATCGCATCTACTGCAGACACGTTCGCTACCTGGCTCAGCGGCGTCAGAGATCCATAATATTCGACCATTACGTCCTGCACCATAGATGTAGAAGCACGTCCGGCTCTGATCTTTTGGAATGCATGATCCAAATGCTTGATTGCAGCATCCATCTCTTGCTTTGCGGAGGCTACAATGAGTTCTAATTCTTCCATTGTATATTTAAAATTTGATAATTATATTATTTAATAAATGATATTTGATAAGCGATAAATGATATTACTCGGCAGCTCAATCCGCCTTCCGCTCCCGCTGGTCACTCTGAGGCTCTCGAATAGTATACTCAAGTCGGGCTGCAAAAAAATTCAACATTCAATATATAAAAAGAAGTTTTGAATCCTTTATCATCTATCAATCATCATTGATCATTTATACATTGACAAGCGTTCCGATATTCTCACCGTCTATCAGCCTTTCCAGATTGCCTTCCTTGTTCATATCAAAAACAATGATTGGCAGTTTGTTCTCGTGGCTCAGTGTGAAAGCAGTCATATCCATCACTTTCAGATTTTTTTCAAACACCTCGTCAAAAGACAGGCTGTTGAATTTCACTGCATCAGCATTCTTTTCAGGATCGCTGTCGTAGATTCCGTCCACTCTTGTTCCTTTTAAGATCACATCTGCATCTATTTCGATTGCTCTAAGGGTTGCAGCAGTATCAGTTGTGAAATAAGGATTTCCCGTTCCGGCTCCAAATATGACAACCCTTCCTTTTTCAAGGTGTCGGACTGCTTTTCTTTTGATAAAAGGCTCAGCTATCTTATCCATTTCGATTGCCGACTGCAGTCTTGTGATGATGCCAGCATCTTCTAAAGCGCCCTGCAGCGCCATTCCGTTGATCACCGTTGCCAGCATTCCCATATAATCGCCCTGTACTCTGTCCATTCCTGTTGCAGCACCGGCCAATCCTCTGAAAATATTTCCACCACCGATTACGATTGCTACCTCACAGCCTTTGTCAACCACTTTTTTGATCTCCACAGCATACTCTTTCAGTCTGTCATTGTCGATTCCGTATTGGCGTTCTCCCATAAGTGCTTCACCACTCAGTTTCAGAAGGATTCTTTTATATTTCATTGATTAATTTATTGAGTTTTATCGGGTCAGAATAAGATAAAAATCCGCAACAGACGAAAATTTATTTTCATTTTTGACTTTGCAAATATAATGAAAGCAAAAGAATTACGTTAATGAAAAAGATAGTCGCAGAAAAATTTTGATACGCATCAAAATAGATTATTTTTGCAAAGCTAAAATACAGAGTGAAGAAGTTTTACAATCTCCTTTTTATTGTCGTTTCCAGCGTGGTTTTTTCTCAGACGGGAACCACAGTTTACCAGTTTCTGAACATTCCGATCTCTCCAAGGCAGGCTGTTCTTGGTGACGCCATTTCTGTCCGGGATTATGATGTCAATTTTACAGCAGCCAATCCGGCTTTGATGAATCTGGAGATGGACAAAATGCTTTCTGTGAATTATGCTTCCTATTTAGCAGATACAAAAATTGGAAGCATCAGTTACGTCCGCGACCTGGAATTTGGGCATCTTGTTTCCTTCAACGCCAGATATATGGATTACGGCTCTATGCCGAGAACGGACGAAAATTCTATCATCAATGGAGACTTCTCTGCGATGGATGCGTCTGTTGGTATCGGTTACGCCTATCAGTTTGAGGACAACTGGACCATTGGTGTCAATGGAAACTTCGTAACATCCAAAATCGATACTTATTCCTCTGCCGCCATTACCGCAAATGCCGGTGTTACCTATTATTTTGATAAAAGCAATGAGACCTTAGCCTTGGTCTTCCGGAATTTTGGTTATCAGATCAAACCTTACAATGGTGTCCGAGAGCGATTGCCCTTTCGCGTAGATCTCGGTTATACCAAGATACTGGACGAATTTCCTGCGGCGATTACCATCACGGCGCACGATCTGCAGGAGCCCAATATTTCCGCATCCACTGATATCAACGGTCAGCCTACAAAATTAGGGCGCAAGATACTGGACCACCTGTCATTTGGTGCAGAGCTCTTTCCGGGTCAGGCTTTCAATCTCAGAGTGGGTTACAATGTAAAAAGAGGCGGCGAACTGGCAGTTCTGGATCAGAGAAGCTTTACAGGTTTGTCTGCGGGACTGAGTATCAAAATTTCGTCTTTCCGTTTCGACTATTCGCATATGCGCTACCACAATTCCTCCAATGTCAATATGATAGGCCTTACAATGGACCTTATCGAGCTGGGCGGAAACAGAAGGTAATCTTAATAAGGTTTAACTCTCACTTTTTTCTTTTAAATTTCTTACTGTCAAAATCTCAGAATTTTCTAATTTTGCGCTATGACAAAAAAACCGGTTATCGCGATCGACGGATTTTCATCCACGGGAAAAAGTTCCATTTCTAAAATCATTGCAAAAAGTCTGGGCCTTATTCATATGGATACGGGTGCGCTGTACCGAGGCATCACTTACTTTGCGCTGCAGAACTATCTGGATGAAGATCAAGCTATTAATATGGAAAAATTGCTTGCTGATCTTCCAAAAATTAATCTAGAATTCCAGAACGTGGATGGCGAACTTCAATTATTTCTGAACGGTAAAAATATTAATAAAGAAATCCGCTTTCCGCAGGTGTCCGACAACGTAAGTCAGGTAGCAAAGGAAGCAGATGTTAGAAATTATTTGTTGAAAGCACAGCGCGATATTGCTGAGAAAGGTGGGATTATTATGGATGGCAGAGATATCGGAACCGTTGTTCTGCCGAATGCGGACTACAAATTTTTTATGACAGCAAGTCAGGACGAGCGCGCGAGAAGGCGTTTTCTGGAACTGCAATTGGCCGGCGAAGAGACGAACGTGGAAATCGTGAAGCAAAATCTGACGAAGAGAGATAAAATCGATAGTGAAAGGGAAGTTTCTCCTCTGAAGCAGGCTGAGGATGCGATTCTTATAGATAATACCAACATTAATAAAGAGGAGACAATTGCTTTAATTTTATCTTATATCAAAAAGTTTTAACAAAATTTTAAGAGCTTCTTTCTTTCTTTGGCATTTTAGTTGTAAATTTAAAATCATTATTATCAATTATTAAATTAACTCAAAAAATAATAACAAATGTCAAAAAAATCAAACTCATCAGCAGTATTAGCTGCATTATTAGCAGGTGCTGCAACAGGTGTAATTTTAGGTTTACTTTATGCGCCTGAGGAAGGTAAAGAAACCAGAAAAAAAATCAAAGACAAAGCCAACGACTTGAAAGATAAAGCAGTTGACGAATATGGAAAGACTTCTGAAGTAGTGAAGGACAAGTATTCTGAAGTATCTAGCAACGTTAAAGATAAATACCAAAACATTTCTTCTACAGTTAAAGAAACTGCACAAAACGTGGCTTCTACTGTGAAAGACAGCTATGATAAATACAAAGATCAGATTGTTTCCAAAACTTCTGATGTTGTAAAAGACGTTGAAACTGAATTGGACGGGCTTAAATAAGCTTCCATTTCGTTTCTTTAATAAAAGGAATTTAGCATCTAAGTTCCTTTTTTTGTAACTAATTGTGTAATTTTATATTAAACAAGATTCTTATGATTGATATTATAAAAGATTATACGACCAAACGGCTGGATCTCATCAAGCTTCAGTTCGCAGAAAAATCTTCTTTGTCGGCAGGTATTATTGCATTTTTATCAATTGTAGTAATTGCGTTTTCCTTCTTTATTATTTTATTTAATTTTGGAATTGCGTTTCTGATCGGTCAGTCTTTGGGGAATATGGGATATGGTTTTCTGATCGTTGCAGGATTTTATTTTGTAATTATGATAGCCGTTTTTTTTATGAAAAAAATGATTGTCAAGTCCATTGCAAATCAAGTTATCGACTTTCTAAAAAAATAATTTATGGCTACAAAATATACTAACCTAGACGAATTGAGGCTGGAAAAGCGCCTATTGAAGCAGGAAATAGGTGATTTGGAAGATATTATCACTTTCAAAAATACAAAACAAAGCCTTGGTGTACTTACAAACGGACTGACTGATACTTTTCTGAAAGAAACGCCCGATCCTGAAGGTGGAACATCGCTGTCGATTGACACTCAAAATATAATGAGAGAGATCTCTTCCAACTTAAAAGAGACGGCTTCTAAAAAAAATGTACTAAATTTGGCAAACGACAGCGTAAAATCCGGATTGCTGGAGACAACACTCAAAATGGGAGCTGTAGCGCTTGTCGGTAATTTTGCAAAAAAAAGTGTGATGAATAAAAATTGGAAAAGAAAAGCTTTAGGTCTCGCATTGGTGTACCTGGCGCCTTATGCGCTTAGATTTATCCGGACAAAACTGGATGAATATCAAAAAAACAAAACGGCGTCTAGCCTGGAAAAATTAATCTAAATTACCGTTTAGAAAAAACTTCGCCCAGGATTATCCCGGCAGACATAGAGACATTCAGACTTTCTGTGGACTGTGACTGTCCGAATCTTGGGATGGTAATCATTTTTGAAATAAGGCCTTCAGTAGAAGGTCTTATTCCGTTTCCCTCATTCCCGAAAACCAGTGAAAACTTCTCAGGAAATTCAGTTTTATACAGACTTTCTCCTTTCATATCAGTCCCGTAAACTGGGTTTTTGTAGTCTCTGAAATAGTCTTCCAAATCTGTGTAAAAGACATTGACTCTTAGAAAAGAGCCCATTGTAGCCTGGATTACTTTCGGATTGTAAAGATCCACCGTGTCTATACTGCAGATGATCTGTTCTATCCCAAACCAGTCCGCAAGCCTGATGATTGTGCCCAGATTTCCCGGATCCTGAATGCCGTCTAATACCAGCTGAATCTTAACATCACTCAGCATTTTATTCTCCGGAATCCGGCAGACTGCAACAGAATCTTTCGGGTGCTGCAGGAAGCTGATCTTTTTGAGATCGGCGGGCAAGATTTTATCAATTTCCTGCGTTTGAGATACTAGATTCTCGGGATCGATGGAATATAGGTTTTCAATTTGATAGTCGGAATGGGGTAGTTCTTTTATAATTTTATTACCTTCAACTAAAAACAAATTGTATTTTTGCCTGTATTTCTTTTTATCAAGAGATTGTATAGTCTTTATAGTATGAGCCGTAAGCATATCAACAAATATTTTCAAAAATATCATATATTTTGTTACGCCGCAATTTTAAGTGCGATTTTGTACGCGTGCAATGTGACGAAAAAAGTGCCTGAAGGCGAATATCTCCTCACCAAAAACAAATTCGAGTACACAGACGGAAAAGTTCTTGGTGACGAGATCCCGGATATGGTAGCGCAGAAACCGAACAAGAAAACCCTTATGGTAGCACCGCTGGGACTGATGCTTTACAATGCTGCGAATCCCAAGTACGATACAATTCTCAAAGAATATATGACGTATCCTAGCGAGATGAGAAATCAGAAGCTGCGGGATTCATTATTCGTAAAATACAACCATCCGGAATTTGTCGGGAAAAATCTCTTTTGGAACCGTTTTTTCCATACTGTGGGTCAGGCTCCGGTTATTTTCAGTGATGCAAAAACCAAACAGAGTGTAAAGAGTATCAACAACAGATTGATCAACAGAGGCTACTGGGACGCAGAAGTGAGCACCAATGTCGACAAAGATTCTGCCGCAAAAAAAGCAGAAGTAGATTACATCATCACCCACAAAGATCCGACGCACATCAAAGAGTATTTTTATAACATTCCTGATGCAAACGTTCGTGCGCTTTACGAATCCAGGATTGATAAAAGTCTGGTAAGAAAGGGTCAGATTCTCGATGAAACAGTGCTGGAGAAGGAGATTGCGAGAATTAATGACCTGATGAAGGACGCCGGGTATTATAAATTTAATAATGACAGCCAGGACATCTATTTCGTTGCCGACTCTTTGCAAAGCAGGAAGGAAGTGCCGGTGACTATGAATATCCATAAAGATTCTACCAATAGGCCTTACAGGAAATCTACGATTGGAAAGATTACCGTTTCTGTTGCCAGATCTATCAATGATACAAAACTTCCTTTGAAAGACAGCCTTCGTGGGATTAATATTTTTAGGAAAGACAGCGCTTACAGACCGAATGCGCTTTGGCTGCCAATTATTATTAAACCGGGCGAAGTTTACAAACAGACAGATCTGGATCTCACAAGAAGAAACCTGATCGCAATGAATAATTTTTCCATCTTAAAAGCGTCAGACCAGCTTCGTACAAAAGGAGCTTACGCAAAAAGTGACAGTATTATCGATGTAGAGTACATCCTGCGGCCGTTGCCAAAATACGAGTTCAATGTAGCAACGGATATTCATTATTCCCAGATTCTGAATTTTGGCTTTTCACCGTCTGTAGATTTGACTTCCAGAAATGTGTTTGGCGGTGCAGAGAATCTTGTGACAAGTTTTTCCGGGACTATCGGTACTACAAAAGATCCGAAAGGTGACAATTCTATCTTCAACGCTTATGAGTTGTCTGCGCAGACCTCGCTTCAGTTCCCAAGACTTTTGGTGCCTTTCAAAAACTACTGGAAACTGGTTCCTAAAAGATATTCGCCCACCACAAGTATCAATCTTGGTGCCTCTGTACAGAATAATATCGGCCTCGGAAGAATCAACTTTAACACCGGTTTAACGTACAATGCTAATGTGAATGACGGCAAAATACAGCACAGACTGACACTCTTCAACACACAGCTGAGTCTTACCCAAAACAAAGACCGCTATTACGAGTATTTTCCGGCGGAGAACGACATTAGACAGACGGTTTTTGACTGGTATGCTGTAGATCATCCAGAGACTTTGGACCCCAATCTTTCTTTTGATGAGATTTCAAAGAGAATCATCAATGATCAGGCTTTTCTGGCAACTATTCCGGCAGCTGATCAGGATACATTCAACAGTTTCAGACAGTCACTCATCAACAAAGACCGCCAGACGCAGGATGTGATTATTTCTTCCATCATCTACAATTATACCTACAATGAGATGGGTAAAAAAGATTACAGGAATCCCTTGTTTTTCAGTGGTAAGGTGGAGATCGCAGGAAATGTGCTCAACGTCCTTTCCGGTAAAGAAAAAGAGGATGGTGTACTGGCGGGAAATTCCAAAACAATATTTAAAATCCCGTTCTCACAGTTTATCAAGTTTGATCTGGATTTCAGAAAATATTTTACCTTTTTTAATGACCGTGCAAAACCGCATACGTTAGCCTTCAGGCAGTTTGTGGGCATCGGCATTCCGTACGGCAATTCTTCTACAATGCCTTTTGTAAGATCTTATTTCAATGGTGGCGCCTATGACATCCGGGCTTGGGTTGCCTTTGGCGGATTAGGCCCTGCCGATTCCCAGCTGGATGAAAAAGTGCGGTCTTACGCGATGGACAACATCAAACTGACTACCACTTTAGAGTACCGACTGCCACTTACCGATATGTTCGAAGCTGCCCTTTTTACGGATGCCGGGAATATCTGGGGTCTGAAGGATACAGGTTTTGGAGACCAGTTCAAATTCAAAAAATTCATCAGCCAAATGGGTGTAGGAAGTGGTTTTGGCCTTAGGATCAATGTTGCTTACGTTACTCTGAGACTGGATATGGCTTACAAAATGTACGATCCAAACCGTCCGCGCGGCGAGCGATGGGTAGTAGATAAGATTCAGCCGCTGAAACCAACGGTCAATTTTGCAATCGGGTATCCATTCTAAAAATTAAATCTTCAAATGCGCCTTCTTAAGTTCTTTATTGTCATTGTTATCTGCCTTTTCGGAATCTATTCTGTTTCTATGACTTTTGTAGATGAGAGCAAGACTTTTGTCCACCATTCCGAGATCGCCTATCCCGTAGATAAGGTTTTCCCGCAGTTCAACAATCTGCAGCATTTCACCTCATGGAATGATTTCTTTAATGAAAAAGAAGACATCAGTTACAGCTTTTTTACGCCGTACCAAGGTCTGGGAAGTTCTATGAAGTTTTCAGATAAAAAAAATGATGATTTTGGTGATCTTTTTATCCGCTATTCCAATCCGAACCGCACTTTGCGCTACCAGCTTTTTGAAGGCGAAAGTGAAAATCCGTATCTCATTGATGTAAAATTTATTCCCAAAGGAAACCGGACAAAATTGATATGGACCATACACACGCCTAAAAGAAGCTATCTGGAAAGATCTCTCAACCTGGTTGCAGAAGATTTTTTTGTGGAGAATATTGATAAAAGTATGAAGAATCTCTTTGCGCTTCTTGGCAATAAGGTAGACAAAGATCAGCTGCTGGCCTCGGTAAAATACGACAGCATTATGGTAGAAAACAGAGAAGGCGGCATCCTGCTGGGCGTAAATGTGAGTACCAGAAATACAAAGGAAATTATCTTCAAAAACGTGCTGATGAATCATAATAAGGTTCTCAATTTTGTCAAATCAGACCTTGCCAAAAAGGAGGATGAGATAGGAGTGCCGGTGCTTCTCACCAATCCTGCCAATCTCAAAGACAAAGAGATTTCGTATTTCTATGGTGTTCCTCTTTCCAAAAGAGTTTCTGTAAGTGACAACAATTTTAATTTTCAGACTTTGAATGCTTCGAAAGTATACGTGGTCTATTTTCAGGGGAATTATAACAACAGGATCAAAAACATCCAGGAACTGCTTCAAAAAGCAAAAAAAGACACGCTCCGAAGTGGTCAGCTAATGGAGGAATTCATCGAAGAACCAATTGACGTCCAGGATGTAAAACTCAAATTATCATTGCCCGTTTACAGGTAGCGAATCTGATAAATATCATGTATCTTTACGGTAATAAATCGTGGCTTAATATGCCATTCAACAAAAATTTAGTAAATTTGTTGGCAATTATTTAATAATAAATATTTTAACAGATAATCTGTAATAATGGATAAATTTTCATTTCTAAATGCCGTACATGCTCAGTTAATTGATGATATGTACGCGCAATATCAAAAATACCCGGATTCTTTGGAACCATCTTGGAAATCATTTTTCCAGGGTTTCGATTTCGCATTGGAAAACTATGGCGAAGATCATTCGGATTCTGCAGTGCCTGCCGGTTCTGCTCCTGTTCAATACGCTCAGCAGGCCGTTACAAATAATGCGGTTTCAGAAGATATCTCGAAAGAGTTCAAAGTGGTCAACCTGATCGAAGCTTACAGATCCAGAGGCCATCTTTTTACAAAAACAAATCCTGTAAGAGAAAGAAGACATTACTTCCCGACTCTCGATATAGAAAACTTCGGACTGTCGAAAGAAGATCTGAACAAAAAATTCACTTCCGCTACACAAACCGGAATGCCGGCTGCAGCGACACTTCAGGAGATCATCACACATCTGCAGAACATCTACTGTGATTCTATCGGTGTAGAGTATATGCACATCCAGAATGTAGAGGAGAAGAAATTCATTATGGAATGGGTGAACGTTAACGAAAACCACCCAACGCTTTCCGCAAAGGAAAAAACAGAAATCCTTTTCAAACTGAACCAGGCGGTAGCTTTTGAAAATTACCTTCATACAAAATTTGTAGGCCAGAAACGTTTTTCTCTTGAAGGAGGCGAATCTCTCATCCCGGCTTTGGACCAGTTGATCACAAGATCTTCTCAGTTAGGCGTGGACGAAGTAGTTCTTGGAATGGCGCACAGAGGACGTCTGAATGTTTTGACTAATGTTTTCCAGAAATCATACAAGCAGATCTTTTCAGAATTTGAAGGGAAAGAATTCGAAGAAGATGTATTCTCCGGTGATGTAAAATACCACCTCGGATCTTCTAAAAAAATAACAACAGCAAACGGCGAAGAAGTCAGAATCAACCTGACTCCCAATCCGTCACACCTGGAAACTGTAGCAGCCCTTGTAGAAGGCATCTGCAGAGCTAAGGTGGATAATGTTTACAAAGACGATTACTCCAAAGTTTTACCGATCGTCATCCACGGAGACGGCGCAATTGCCGGACAGGGTATCGTTTATGAAATCGCACAGATGATGAATCTGGAAGGCTACAAAACAGGCGGAACCGTGCACATCGTGGTCAACAATCAGGTGTCTTTCACTACCAATTATCTGGATGCAAGATCTTCGGTATACTGTACAGATATTGCAAAAGTGACAGATTCTCCAGTGATGCATATTAATGCGGATGATGTAGAAGCTGTAGTACACGCCATCAGATTTGCTGCAGATTTCCGTGCGAAATTTGGTAAAGATGTTTATATTGACCTTCTTGGTTACAGAAAATACGGACACAACGAAGGTGACGAGCCAAGATTTACACAGCCAAATCTTTATAAATTAATCTCAAAACATCAGAATCCTAGAGAGATCTACAAAGAGCTTCTGATTAAAGAAAATGTGGTTTCTGATGACGTTTTGAAAAAAATGGAGCAGGAATTCAAAGCCTTGCTAGATGAGAATTTTGACGCATCGAAAGAAATCGAAAGAAACACGATGGACGTCTTTATGAAAGATGACTGGGTAGATTTTCCACTTGGGACCAAAGGCGCCGTTGCCAATGCCAACGTAGATACAACCTATGATCTGGAAAAACTGAAGGAACTGGCAGTTAAGATTTCTACACTTCCTGCAGACAAAAAATTTATTAATAAAATTACCCGTCTTTTCGAAAACAGAGTGAAGATGGTAGAAGCCAATTCTTTGGATTGGGCGGCAGGTGAACTGCTGGCTTATGCCACACTTCTTACCGAGGGTTATAATGTGAGACTTTCCGGTGAAGATGTGGAAAGAGGAACGTTCTCTCACCGTCACGCAGTTGTAAAAACTGAAGATACGGAAGAAGAGTACATCCCATTAAGACAAATCACAGATCAGAGATTTGATGTGTACAACTCACATCTGTCAGAATATGGTGTTCTTGGTTTTGATTACGGCTATGCAATGGCTGCACCTAAAACCCTGACGATTTGGGAAGCGCAGTTTGGAGATTTTACCAATGGTGCTCAGATTATTGTTGACCAGTATTTGGTTGCTGCAGAGGAAAAATGGAAGATTCAGGACGGTTTGGTAATGATGTTGCCTCACGGATCTGAAGGTCAGGGTGCAGAACACTCTTCTGCAAGACTCGAGAGATTCCTGACACTTTCTGCGAATGAAAATATCATTGTAGCAAACATCACTTCTCCGGCAAATTATTTCCACCTGTTGAGAAGACAGATGAAATTCGGATTCAGAAAACCGTTGGTAATTATGACTCCTAAATCATTGTTGAGACATCCAAAGGTAGTTTCTCCGTTAGAAGATCTTGCAACAGGAAGTTTCCAGCCAATTTTGGACGATCCAACAGCTGACCCTGCAAAAGTGGAAAGACTGGTGCTTTGTACCGGTAAATTATATTATGATTTGCTTGCTAAGAAAGAAGAATTGAATGATGATAAAGTAGCTTTGGTAAGACTGGAGCAGGTTTATCCGTTAAACTTCGAAAAAATCAATGCCATCTTTGATAAATATAACAACAAAAAAGATCTGATCTGGGCTCAGGAAGAACCGGAAAATATGGGTGCATGGAGTTTCATTTTAAGAAATTTCCGTGATACCAATATCCAGCTGATCTCTCCAGTAGCCAGCGGTACGCCAGCGCCAGGTAGCCACAAGATGTTTGAGAAAAACCAGACCAGGATCATCAATGCTGTTTTTCAGTGTAATGATGAACCGGCGAAAAGACCGGTTACAGCTTAATAAAATTAATAAACTATAAAGAAAAACAGTCTTCACAGATTGTTCTGAAATTAAAAAACAAAAAATAGTATGTCAATATTAGAAATGAAAGTTCCTTCACCGGGAGAATCTATCACAGAAGTAGAAATTGCGACTTGGCTTGTTCAAGATGGTGATTACGTAGAAAAAGATCAGCCTATTGCAGAAGTAGATTCTGACAAGGCCACTTTGGAACTTCCTGCTGAGCAGAGTGGTATCATCACTTTGAAAGCTGAAGAAGGTGAAGTAGTTCAGGTAGGCCAGGTGGTTTGCCTTATTGATGTGGATGCTGCAAAACCAGATGGTGGTGCTGCTCCAGCGGCAGAAAAACCTAAAGAAGAAGTCAAAGAAGAGCCTAAAGCTGAAGTTAAAAAAGAAGAACCGGCGCCTGCTCCAAAAGCAGAAGCTGCAAAAACTGAAACTTATGCTGCGCAGACGCCTTCTCCTGCTGCAAAGAAAATTCTTGATGAAAAAGGAATTGCTCCTAGTCAGGTAAGCGGTTCTGGCAGAGATGGCAGAATTACCAAAGATGATGCTGCTACAGCTTCCGTTCCTGCAATGGGAAGCGCTCCGGCTGGTGGAAACAGAGGTCAGGCGACAACGAAATTATCTGTTTTAAGAAGAAAAATCGCAGCAAGATTGGTTTCTGTTAAAAACGAAACAGCAATGCTGACGACTTTCAATGAAGTTGACATGTCTGAGATCTTCAGAATCAGAAAACAGTACAAAGAAGAATTTGCTGCAAAACATGGCATCGGACTTGGGTTTATGTCTTTCTTTACGAAGGCAGTAACCAGAGCTTTGAAATTATATCCTGACGTGAACGCGTCTATTGACGGCGATTTCAAAACCAATTATGAATTTGCTGATATTTCTATCGCGGTTTCAGGGCCAAAAGGTTTGATGGTTCCGGTTCTTAGAAATGCAGAAAATATGTCTCTAAGAGGTGTTGAAGCCAACATCAAAGACCTTGCAGTCAAAGTAAGAGACGGAAAAATCAGTGTAGACGAAATGACAGGCGGAACATTTACCATCACAAATGGCGGAACTTTCGGCTCTATGATGTCCACACCAATCATCAACCCGCCGCAATCTGCAATTTTGGGAATGCACAACATTTTGCAAAGACCAATGGCGATAGACGGCCAGGTCGTGATTCGTCCAATGATGTACGTTGCATTGTCTTATGACCACAGAATCATCGATGGAAAAGAATCAGTAGGCTTCCTGGTAGCCGTAAAAGAAGCAATCGACAATCCAGTAGAATTCCTAATGGATGGCGACGAAAGAAAAGCTTTGGAATTGTAAATAATTTCAAATCTAAAATATAGCGAAGAGAGCAATTTTTGCTCTCTTTTTTTTGATGTAATTATTATTTGGGCAGCTTTTCCGCCTTCCGCTCCCAAACCTAACGAAGTGGTTCGACGAAGTCAATCTTTTTTGCCTTACGATTTCTGTTTAATTAGAACATTAGTTTCAGCAAAAAAGGATTTCCGCTCAAGTCGGGCTGCGCTTCGCAATGGTGAACCTTTGTCTTTTAAATTTAAGGTTTGCTATAAAAACACAACCATTTCATTCTGAAAGAATCTAAACTTTGCTGTCGAGATTGACTTCGTTGAACAACGTCGTTAGGTTTCCTATCCTGTGACCTCTAAAGCTTCATTAGTATTTTCAAAATTTAAATCAAGAAATCCCAATCGCAGGAAAGGCCGATGAATACGTGAAGATGCCTCAACGGAGTGAATCACCGGCTCAACGTAATGAATCAATGCCTCATCGTAGTGGATCACCGGCTCAACGTAATGAATCATCGGCTCATTGTAATGAATCACTGACTCAACGTAATGAATCAACGACACAACGTAATGAATCACATACCAATAGAAATTAATCATCGGCATAACGAAACGAATCACAGAAACTCCGTAGTGAATCAAGGACTTGTAGAAATATATTTACGTCACTTTGATAAGTTTTACGCCTTTGTGAACCTTAAAAATGTTTTCAATATTAATAAAAAATATTTGCGCTCTTTGCGTTTAAATCGTCTCCAAAAGCAAGTAACAATTATTGCAAAACCATTTCCAAAATTCACAATTAATCCTTACTTTTGAGCAATGGAAAATTTCATCGTATCCGCACGCAAATACCGTCCACAAGAGTTTGATACTGTTGTTGGCCAATCGCACGTTACCGATACTTTGGAACACGCCATCGACGAAAGCCAACTCGCGCAGGCATTGCTTTTCTGTGGACCGAGAGGTGTCGGTAAAACAACATGTGCCAGAATTCTCGCCCGGAAAATCAATGAAAAATCAGGTGCCGCAGATGATGACGGTTTCGCATTCAACATTTACGAATTAGATGCGGCGTCCAACAACTCTGTTGATGATATCCGAGAACTGATAGACCAGGTTAGATTTGCGCCTCAAGTCGGAAAATATAAGGTTTATATTATTGATGAGGTTCATATGTTGTCTCAGGCTGCTTTCAACGCCTTCCTGAAAACTTTGGAAGAACCGCCTGCTCACGCTATTTTCATCTTAGCAACTACTGAGAAACACAAAATCATTCCTACGATTCTTTCCAGATGTCAAATTTACGATTTCAAAAGAATCACAATTGAGGATATTCAGGAGCATTTGAGAAAAATTGCTGAGAAGGAAAACATCACTTACGAAGACGATGCGCTTTATCTGATTGCTCAAAAAGCGGATGGTGCTTTGAGAGATGCTTTATCGATTTTTGACAGATTAAGTACATTTTCCCAGAAAAATATTACGCTGGAAAAAGCAGCTGAAGTTCTCAATATTCTGGATTATGATCAGTATTTGAAAATTGCTGATTTGGCTAAAGAAAATGATATTCCTGGTGTTTTGACCGCATTTGACGAGATCGTTAAAAAAGGTTTTGATCCGCATATTTTCATTGCCGGATTGGGCAATCATTTCCGCGACCTGATGATGGCTCAGAATCCAAAAACCCTGAACCTGATAGAAGTTGGCGAGAAAACAAAATCCAAGTTTGGCGAACAGTCCCAAAAATGGAAAGCTCAGGAATTAGTGGATGGCATCGAAATCTGTAATTTCGCCGACATCAATTATAAAAATTCCAAAAACCCAAGGCTGACGGTTGAGATTGCGTTGATGCAATTATCTAGTCTGACAGCAGGTTTGGAAGCTAAAAAAAAAAGTTCTTAATATTAGCGCCTCTTCTCGAAGCTAATCTCATACAAGATTCCGGTACAAAGATTCCAGATTCAAAATCAGAATCAAAAATACCCACAACCAACAACAATGCTGCCCTGAGCGGAGTAGATGGGCAACAGCCGACAAAAGTATCTTTTGAAGAGCCAAAAAAAGTGATTCAGAAAGCGTCTGAACCCATCGCAAGAACATCGTCCAATTCCCAGTTCAGCATCAAGGCCGCTTTGATAAAAAAAGAAGAAGTCAAGAAAGATGAGTTTTCTGAGATCAAAGATGAAAATCTGCCTTCAAACCATTTCTCTCAGACTGATGTCGATACCGAATGGAATATCTTTTTGCGAGATCTGGCAAAGACGAATACTTTCGTTTTCAACGCGATCAGCAGTTTCAAATTGGAAAAGACCGATGAGCATCAGATTACGGTGAGATATTCTTCATCTACAGCAAAGGCAGAATTTGACAGGCTAAGTATAGAATTTTTCAACCATTTCCGGCACAAAGTCAACAATTTTAAAATCGAAGTGGAGTACATTACCGATATGACGATCAAAAAAGAAGTCATGACAAAAAGGAAAATGTTTGAAAAGTTTGTAGAAATCAATCCTCTTCTAAAAGATTTGGATGATCTGATGCGCTTCGACCTGACTTAGAACCTTTATCATTTACAGGGTTTTTCGCATTTTCTTCAGCAATATCAGCCTGCCTCTTTTTGATAAAATCTATTGGCCGGACGCCATTGATCTCGGTAAAAAGATTGGAAAAATTGGTTCTGGACGCTATCCCGCATTTATCAGCAAGAGATTCGATCTTATAGGTGAGAAAAACCTTGTCTGTGTACAGCTTTTGGGTAATGTATTTGATGCGCAACTCTGCCAGATAACGGTTGAAGTTGACGCCTTTATGCTCATTAATGACTTGCGAGAGATATGTGGAGTTGGAATTCAGCTTTTGCGCGAGTTTATGAATGGTGATGCCGTGTTCTGTGAATCCAAGGCTCTCTTCAAAACACTTCAGTTTGCCGAGAATCTCCTTTACCATTTTTTTATTAAGTGGGCACTTATCTTCCTCTTTATGGCATTCCGGCTCTGCCTGCGGTAATTTGTACAGGCTATCCAAAATTTTTGCCTCAAGAAGGTAATAATTCATTTTGCTCTTACGCTCGGTCTTATCTTTAATAATGAGCAGAATGATCAGTATCGCAGCCAGCATTGTAAGGCTGATCACCAGCCAGAGCAGAATTGTGCTGTTTCTTTTCAGGTTTTCAGTTTTGTTCTCGAGATTGGAAGTGTTGATTTCCCGATGGAGCGTGGACGAGAGGTACGCAAAATCCTGAGTGATATTTTTGTTGGCCTTGAGAAGTTGTTTTATGTAAAACGACTCTTTGTCTATATCTTTTTGATTTCTGTAATAATTGATGATCAACTCATAGCTTTCCAGCAGTTCCGGGAAAAGAAAGCCGTGCTTCTCAAAAATCGAATCTATTTTCTGGAAATTTACAATTGCATCTTCGTGTCTTTCCAAAGCAAGCAGCGTTTTTCCGATGTATAGGTAGGAGATTGAAGTCCGTGCAAAGTCGCCACTATTCATCATCGGCGACAATGATTTCTGAAGCGTTTCCAGAGCTTCTTCATAATTTTTATTTTGATATTGCTGGATGCCTTTTTCTTTAAGAAAATAGCCTAACTCCTGATTAAAACCTTTTTCGTTTTTGATTTTCGCAAAGCTCAGCGGGATCAGTTGTTCGTTCTGTTCATTATTTCCCAGTTTTCTGTGGCAGATAATCATCTGATGAAGGCTGCTGAAGTAGGCTTTTTTATAGTTAAAAACAGTTTCCGAGTCGGATCCGGACGGTTTATGCTGGAAATATTGGTTGACTTCCTCGTAGTTTTGTAAAGCAGTATCATAATATCCGAGATAGCTGTTGATATTTCCCAGATTATAGAGAATTTCTTTCTTTAGGTACTCATTCTTTGTCTTTTCAGAATAATGGTAAGCTTTCAGCAATTCATCCAGCGTGGCTCTGTACTGTTTGAAATGAAAGTAATAAATAGTCGCTTTTCCAAGATAAGCATCCGAAATAATATCGTTGTTTTTCGTTTTCAAAGCTGACGAGATGGCGCTATCTGCATATTTTAATTTGTCAGAAGGCAGCAGCGTTTTAGCTGCATATTTTTTGTAAAGTAGTGTGAGATGTCTGTAGTTATTGTTCAGTTTTGCAACTTTCAGAGCGTATTGCTGTGCTGATTCCCGGGAACCAGCCTCTTTTTTCGGAATATATTCGCTAGTTTCTTTTTGAATCTGACCATTCTGCGCAGGATTTTTCTGTGCAGAGAAGCACAGGAAAAATAAGTTCGCAATGATGAAACAGAGATTTTTCATATCGCAGAATGAGTTTTCAGTTATTTGGTTTTCTCAAAAATAAGAATAATTACTTTAACCATTTTATAATTTTTTGGTATTTAATTAAAATATCCAATTAACGATAATTGTTTGATTTACATATTTAAATATCATTCAGAATAATGCAATCGTAATAATATTCGTGTACTTATGTGGAAATGAGCACATCAAAATCTTTACTGAATACATTATCTCATCTAAATTTGAGAAGAGAGTTTTGGCTATTCAACAATAACAACAATTACTGTGACGGTAATAGTAAAAATTGTCGGTAACAGCAATTCAAAACTTGATAAACTCAAAAAACATAATTATGAAAAAATTCAAAGAACAATTAGTCATCTTCATTACTCTTATTGGCACATCTATCCTCTACGCACAGGTAGGAATCAACACGTCGGATCCCAAATCTATTCTGGACGTCAACGGCAATGTCAAAATCAGGACAGTTCCCGCTCTGGCATCTCTCACCAGCAGTCAAACGATTCTTGTCCGGGACAATTCCATTGCTGGAGATAATGAGATCAAAGAAATCAATTCCGATTTCTTGGTTACTGGCAATGCAAATGCCTACTATGCCAGCAAAAGCGGCGCCTGGTCATTGCTGGATCTGGGACTCGGAAATTCCTGGTACAAAGTAAATCTAACAGGTTCCGCAAACACAAAATTGGGCAACGCGGCCCATTTCACAGCCGGTATTTATACTGCACCTCAGGCCGGAGTCTATGCTGTAGATTATGAATTTCAACTGGCGGCTGGTGTAGATTTGGAAGTTTTAGGCGGCAAAAAGTTGGGGATTTTAAAAAACGGAACTACAGTTTGGGACGAAAAACTGTTTGATGCGGTCCGCGTCCAGATTTTGACGGTCACACTCGCTGCTGTTCCCGTAACTTCTACCAAAATGACTTCTCTGGTACAGCTTGGAGCTGGTGATACCCTCACTTTTGCCGTCAATACATCGGGTATTCTGCCGATAAATCTCGGCGTCCTTACCAATGGAAAAGTCAGTCTTTATATCTATAAAATTTCGAATTAATCCAGACCTATCATAAATAGTCACGGATTACAAGTGATGAACCTTCATTTTTTCAGGGCAGGATTGAATCCTGCTCTTTTATATTTTATGAAAACGCGTCGTATTTAATTATAAATTTGCCAGTAAGCTTATCTTACAATAGAAATAACCAAATGAGATGTAATGAAATCGGGTGTTAAGTTGTCGTAAGAGTAAAGAATCATCAGCATAACAATTCAAATGAAAAAATTATTATCCTTCATTATTTTAAGCCTCGGATTTTCTGTCTACGCTCAGACGGCAATGACTGAAAAGCAGATCTTCGCAGCGATGGACGCTCAGGCGGAATTATTTTTGAAAGCTTCAAAAGCAAATTCTTTTTCTGTAGGAATCGTAAAAAACGGCAAAACCTACACCAGGCATTACGGGGAAATTGATAAAGGAAAAGGAAACAAAGCCACTGATTCTACACTTTTTGAAGTGGCATCCATTACCAAATTGTTTACCGGAACGCTGATGGCTAAAGCGGTCTTGGATGGAAAAATAAGTTTGGACGATGACATTAGAAAATATATCACAGGTTCTTACCCAAATCTTCAATTTAATGGAATACCTGTAACAATCAAGGATTTGGTTTCTTTAAAATCCGGTTTCAATAAAGATTTGCCAGACAGAAGCGAGCTTTTTAAAAATAGAGATGATAGTCTCGCTTTCAAAGTTGAAAAACTGGAAAAAGCTTATACGAAAGAGCAATTCTTTGAAGATTTGAAAGCAATTAAAGTGGAAACCAAGCCCGGAACAGTTTACAATTATAACAACGGAACCGTACAGCTGGCGGCTCATATTCTGGAAAATGTATACGGGAAAAGCTATGAAACTTTACTGAAAGAAAATATGTTGATTCCTTTAAAACTAAATCACACAAAGCTTCACATCAGTCAAAATGAATTTATTGCAAATGGTTATGATGGAAAAGGCGTTCTAATGCCATTTTTGCCATACTCGCTTTGGGGATCTCAAGGTTATTTGAAATCGACTTTAACTGATTTAACGACATTTTTGAAATTTGAATTGGATCAAAAAAATCCGCTCGTTCAGGAATCACAAAGAGATTTGCTCAATAACAAAAACTATTGGAACGCCTATTTTTGGGATGAAATCACCGTCAATCACAACGGCCGAAATGCCAGAAAGCACGGTGGCGCATTTGGAACGCAAAACTTATTCTGGGTTTTCCCGGATTACAACATCGGTATTTCTGTGATTACAAATCAGGGCGGAGAGAATACATACGGACAATTGTATGATGCAGTTCAAAATTTAGTAGACGATCTCAAGCCGTTCGGTCAAAAATTAATAGGCAGAGAAATCGAAAAAAAATCGTTCGAAAATATTGATTCCGGAATTGCTTACTACAAAGAACTTAAGAAAAATAAACCGGATGCCTATAATTTTTCAGACGAGTCCGAGCTCAATAAACTAGGTTATCAACTGATGAGAAGTGGGAGAGTTGCATCTGCCATCAAACTATTTCAACTTTATGTTTCCGAATTTCCAAACTCAGCAAATCCTTACGACAGTCTGGCTGAAGCCTATTTTAATAACAAAGAATATGCGCTTTCCAAAAAGAATTATCAGAAATCTTTGGAACTGAATCCTGACAACGGCAATGCAAAAGAAATGCTTTTAAAAATCGAAAATGAAACAAAATCGAAGTAGTATGATGCGACTGAATAGTAAAACATATATCAGTTATTGAAAAATTATTCAGTTGATAATAGTTACTGTTTCACTTTAATTTATATATTTGTTCAAGATTTTGATGAAAATAATCCAAATCTACTAACCAAATAAAGCTGAAAAGCCTTCCCGCAGGGCATTTACAAATGGAATCAAAACAATTTCCATATCTTTCTTCTAATGCATCTGCCAATTATTTTGGTGGATCATTTAGCTTTTTTGGATCTTATTATAGAAATTTCAGAACCTATTACCGATTTTATTGGTTTAGCTAAAGAATTTCTTTCTCAAAAATACACGGAGCCTTTTAACCTTCCGTAACTCTTTTAAAGTTTTTAAACGTTTTTTTTTGGAAAAGAATTATAAATCAACATTTATAACAGCATTGCTGTTGCATTAATTTAAAATATATAAAATTAAAAATATGAACCTAAACGAATTGAAGAACGACTGGATAAACGACTTCGCAAATCCAATGATCATTGCAGGACCCTGCAGCGCAGAAAGTGAATCCCAAATGCTGGAAACCGCCAGAAGGCTTAAAGAAAGCGGTGCCGAGATCTCGGCTTTCCGCGCCGGAATCTGGAAACCAAGAACAAAACCAAACGGTTTCGAAGGCGTAGGCGTGATCGGTCTCAACTGGCTCAAAAAAGTAAAAGAGGAATACGGTTTCAAAACAGCAACAGAAGTAGCAAACGCACACCACGTTTTCGCAGCCCTGGAAGCAGACGTTGACATCCTTTGGATTGGCGCTCGTTCTACGGTGAATCCGTTTACAGTTCAGGAGATTGCTCAGGCACTGAGAGGAACCAACAAACCGATTTTGGTAAAGAATCCTGTAAATCCGGATTTAGCGCTTTGGATCGGAGCATTAGAACGACTTCTGGGTCAGGGAATCGAAAATGTTGGTGCCATCCACCGAGGATTTTCAACTTACCAAAAAACAAAGTACAGAAATATCCCAAACTGGCAGATCGCTCTGGATTTCAAAAATCAATTCCCGAATATCCCTTTATTTATCGATCCTTCGCACATTTGTGGAAATAGAACAGGCCTTGCCGGCGTGGCACAGGAAGCTTTCAACGTGGGTTATCAGGGTGCGATTATAGAAAGTCACGAAGATCCGGACAACGCGTGGAGCGATGCTTCCCAGCAGATCACGCCGGAAGTTTTGGCAGAAATGATCGGTAATCTTCAGATCCGAAATTCCGGAATCTCCGGCTACGAGGACGAGATGGGAAAACACAGAACTCTGATCAGCGATATGGATTTCCAGCTGATAGAATTGCTGTCCCAAAGAATGAAAATTTCTGAAAAAATCGGAACCCTGAAAAAAGAGAACAACATCGCAATCTTTCAGCCGGAACGTTGGAAAGTGATCACAGAATATGCCAACCAAAAAGCCAGCGAAACAGGAATGTCTCAGGAATTCATCGAGAAAGTTTTCAAAGCAATTCACGAAGAAAGCATCGAGGTTCAGAACGGAATTATGATAGACAGATAATTGCAAGTCAGAGGTTTTCGAAGATTTTAATGATTTGGGCAGCTATTTGACTTTGTCGAAAGCTATTGTACAATTTTTTATGGCAGCTTTTCCGCCTTCCACTCCCAATCTTTTTTGCAGACGATTGCAGTCTAATGACAACGTGAGTCAAAGCAAAAAAGGATTTCCGTTCAAGTCGGGCTGCAGATTCTACACAAAAACAATTTTTGTCATCAAAACAAACAACCCTTTCAGATTTCAAACTCTGAAAGGGTTTTTATTTGTAAACACGATAAAAGCTTTAACTTTGTAAAATATATTAAAATCTATTTTTTGAAAGGCATCATCATCAAATCTACAGGAAGCTGGTATCAGGTTTTGGAAGAAACCTCGAAAACGGTCTACGAAGCCAGAATCCGCGGCAAATTTAAGCTGATAAAAACCCGACTTACCAATCCGCTGGCAGTAGGAGACGAAGTAGAGTTCTCTCTAGAGCAGGATGATGTGGCGTGGATCACAAAGATCTTCCCAAGAAAGAATTATCTCATCAGAAAATCGGTCAACCTTTCAAAAGAGGCGCACATCATCGCTTCCAACGTGACTGTTGCGTGTTTTATTTATACCCTGAAATTCCCCGAAACATCTTTAGGATTTCTGGACCGATTTTTGGCATGTTGCGAAGCATACAATATTCCGACTTTGATATTATTCAATAAAATGGATACTTTGAATGACGAAGAGAAAGAAATCGTAGAGAATATCGAAGCTATGTATCAGAATATAGGTTACGACACTTTGAATATTTCTTCTTACACCAAACTGAATCTCAATTTTCTCATTGATAAAATAAAAGATAAGACATCTGTGTTTTTCGGGCATTCCGGTTGCGGAAAGTCGACATTGGTGAATGCGATGCAGCCTGATCTTCACATCAGAACTGGCGAGATCTCAGAATCACAGCTTAAAGGAAAACACACGACCACCTTCGCTCAGATGCACTTCTGGGATTTTGGAGGATCTGTGATAGATACACCCGGCGTGCGTGAGTTTGCGATGATAGACGTCCAGAAGGAAGAGATTCAGCATTATTTCCCTGAGATTTTCAAAGCGGGAAGAAACTGCAAATACCATAATTGTATGCATATTAATGAACCGAAATGCGCTGTTCTGAACGCATTGGAAACCGGCGAAATAGAAGAGACCAGATACATTACCTATCTCAAACTGATGGAAGAGGCAGAAGAGATGAATCAAATCTAAAAATAAAAAAGTCCTGAAATATCAGGACTTTTAACTTTATATGTAAATGGAATTTAAAATTTCCAACCTAATGTCACAAAGAAATTACTTCTCGTGTTTTTAACTTTCGAAACAGCGAAAGCTTCACCGTTCACGTCGTAGCCACCATTGAAATAGCCTGTATTTTTATCAACATTTCCCTGTAAAAATGGACTGCTGTATTCCGACGTTATATTCTGATAAGACGCATCAATATAAAATGCCTGGAAATCATATCCTAAACCTGCTCCGAATGTATTTCGCTTACCAACAAGTAAATTAGAATAAGATTGGTTTGACGCTGAGCCGTTGTCATTATAGCTTAACAAAGACAAATTGTCTATATTATTTCCTTGATAAGCATATCCACCTCTCAATCGGAAAGCTGCGATTCTATATTCTGCGCCAACTCGAACTTCCGAAGAATTCTTATATGAATCACTGAAGAAATCATTCAATTCCTGTTCAGTTTCTGTCACAACATCATATTTTGGTCTAGTAATTCCCTGAATAAAATCTACATTCAATGCGAAATTTTTACTTGGAACGAAAGCTGCACTTAAAGTCGCTTTCATCGGCGTAACCAATCTTCTGTCTTTTCTACCTAATTCATCACTATTGGTGCCGAAATAATATTGGTTGAAAACCCTGTCAATGCTCCACCAGGTAGGAGATTCCAATGCAGCACCAACCCGGAATTGATTACCCAATTTTGCAATCATACCGATATTGGCAGAAAATCCGTCAGAATGTTCTTCGTAAGGAGTGTACTGTTTATTATAATCCAAAGAGGTTTGATCATCATCCGAATAGAAACCCGCAGTATCATATTGTCTCAGCAAAGAATTATGAAAATTAAGTCCAGCACCAAAATAGAGTTGATTGTCATAATTAGCTCCAACAGCAAAATTCATCTTGGATTGATCGCCTTCTCTGTTGTAAGCATGACCTAAAAATCTGTAGTTAATAACTTTATCAGGAAATGAAAAATTATCCACTATTTTAATATTATCGTTTCCCGCAGATTCGGAATAATTTTCCAATGACTGCGAAGCATAATTGATTCCGATATTCACAAACTTCCACTTGGAACCAGTATCGCCGAGATTGATTGTCAAAACACCACCAGTATTACTAATGTCGGTGTTGTTGATCTTATAATTTAGAGATTTACCTAAAAGCGAAGTCGTGTTTTTATTACTGTTGACACCAAGTGTTAAATTAAGATCATTGGTAATGAAAACGCCTATCCCAGCTGGATTTACATTGGCTGAAGAAATATCGCCTCCCAATGCACCGATGGATCCCGCCATCGCATTATACTTTGCCGTTCCATTAATTGGATTTCCTGAATAAACATCAGCTGTATTCGTAATTACCGAGATATCCTGAGCTTGCAGATAAACAAATGAAACAGGAATACTAAGCAGTAATAGGGTCTTTTTGATCATTTTTATAAGAAATGTATTTTGTAATTAAAGTTTATCTTCTTCCGCCACCGCTGGATCTCATACCGCCGCCGCCAGAAGAACCACCGGATCTCATACCACCACCTGAGTTGAAGCCACCAGAGTTACCTCCGGATCTTGATGGTGAAGAATAGCTGTCGTTTCTGAATCCACCGTTATTTGGAGACGTTCTGATTCCACCGTTATTAGGATAGGACTGCGTTCTTGTACCGCCATTGTTTGGATAAGTCTGTCTGATGTTACCGGAGTTTCTGATACCGTTGTTATTCGGATAATTTCTGATACCACTGTTGGAAGTTCTAATACCGTTATTAGAATTTCTGATACCGCTGTTAGATTGATTTCTGGTTCCGTTGTTCAGATAGTTGTTGGCCTGACTTCTGAAACCGTTGTTATTTTGTCGGATTCCGGCAGTACTATTGATGCCGCTGAAACGATTACTGCTTCTGTTGCCAGATCTGTTTTGTGAAATCATCCCGCTCAACCTTCCGTTGGAGCCAGATCTGTTATAATTAATGTAGGTATTGCCACCATAGAAATTGTTTCCATAGTATCCACCGTAGCCATAACCCCAGAACGGATCATAAAATCCTCCGCCCCAGCCCCAAGGCGAGTAGAAAGAGTTACCCCAGCCAAAGCCCATTCCCCAACCGAAAGAGTTGAAGGGACTGTTCCACCCATACATACCGTAGCCAGGATATCCCCAGCCACCGAAGCCACCGTAACCAAATCCCATTCCCCAGCCACCATAGCCCCAGTTGTTGAAGCTGGTATAATTGGTTTCAGTTCCTGCATATGAACCCCAGTCTGAATCGTTTGTCAGTGCGTAACGGTTCTGCTGATCCTGGATATTCTGCTGGTTATTATCATAAATACTAGGATAAGTGTCCTGATAATTATAATAGTTGTCGACCTGATTTCCCGTAGAGTAAGACCCTGCCGGAAGCGAATCCTTGTTCGGGTCGTAATATACGCCGTCAGTTTCTGAGTAGCCTCCGGTGTAGATTACACAGGAAGACAGCAGGGAACTGCTGGCAATCAGTATCAAAGCTTTTGATTTGATCAGATTATAAAAGTGAGTAATGTTTATATTTTTCATTTTATGAGAAGTATTAAGTTTGCTATATTTGTATTCTTAAATAAGACCAAATTTTGTACCAGTAAATTAATTACAAAGCAGCGTAAAATTAGGCTTTTTATTTAGATTAAGGAAAGTTAAAAAAGTTAAAAACAGTTTAAAAAAATTATGGCAAAATTAACATCAAGAGCAGAAGATTATAGCAAATGGTATAATGAATTGGTTGTTAAAGCGGATTTAGCAGAGAACTCAAGCGTAAGAGGCTGTATGGTGATAAAACCCTATGGCTACGCAATTTGGGAAAAAATGCGTGACGAAATGGACAAAAAGTTCAAAGAGACAGGTCATCAAAACGCTTATTTCCCCTTATTCGTTCCCAAAAGCTTGTTCGAAGCAGAAGAAAAAAATGCTGAAGGTTTTGCCAAAGAATGCGCCGTTGTCACGCATTACAGACTGAAAACAGACCCAAACAATCCTAGCAAACTGATCGTAGATCCTGATGCAAAACTGGAAGAGGAATTGATTGTAAGACCAACTTCTGAAGCAATCATCTGGAGCACTTATAAAAACTGGATCCAGTCGTACAGAGATCTTCCAATATTAATTAATCAGTGGGCCAATGTCGTGCGATGGGAGATGAGAACCAGATTGTTCCTAAGAACGGCAGAATTCCTTTGGCAGGAAGGACACACCGCTCACGCCACAAGAGATGAGGCCGTGGAGGAAACTGAAAAGATGCTGGAAGTGTATGCTAAATTTGCAGAAGACTTTATGGCTATTCCGGTGTTCCGAGGGATCAAAACACCTTCAGAGAGATTCGCAGGAGCAGATGAAACTTATTGTATTGAAGCTTTGATGCAGGACGGAAAAGCGCTCCAGGCGGGAACATCTCACTTCCTAGGTCAAAGTTTTCCAAAAGCTTTTGATGTGAAATTTACCAATAAAGAAGGAAAGCAGGAATATCCATGGGCTTCCTCCTGGGGAACTTCTACAAGACTGATGGGCGCATTAATTATGACGCATTCCGATGATCTTGGATTGGTTCTGCCTCCTACGCTAGCACCGATTCAGGTTGTTATTGTTCCTATTTTTAAAGGAGAAGAGCAATTGGCTGAGATCAGTGAGGTTGCGTTAGATATTCAAAGTAAATTGAAAGCTAAAGGTATTTCTGTTAAATTTGATAATGATACTCAGAACAAACCAGGCTGGAAATTTGCAGAATATGAACTGAAAGGTGTGCCATTGAGAATTGCACTCGGACAGAGAGATCTCGAAAATAAGACAGTAGAGTTGGCAAGAAGAGATAATCTGACGAAAGAAACGGTATCAATCGAAGGTTTGGACGATTACATCGAGGACTTACTTAAAACAATTCAAAAAGACATTTATAATAAAGCACTCAAATTTAAAGAAGACAATATTACTAAAGTTGATTCTTACGAAGAGTTCAAATCTGTTCTTACAGAAAAGGGTGGATTTATCCTTGCACATTGGGACGGAACTGCCGAAGAGGAGGAGCAGATCAAGCAGGAAACAAAAGCAACCATCCGATGTATTCCTTTGAATAATGAGCAGGAAGAAGGTGTTTCTCTCATATCCGGGAAGCCGTCCTCGCAAAGAGTGGTGTTTGCAAAGGCATATTAAAATGTATCAATATATAATCCGGATATTTCTCCGGATTTTTTTTTGATTAAGATATAAATAACTAACGTGGTATATTTTTAGTTATGATCAATTAATAATAACATATTGACTGCAGATTTTCATTGTCAAATTAATATAATAGCAAAATTATAAATTGAAGTTTATTTCTTTTTAGTTAAATTTTTATTAAAATTATTAATTATTGAAAATTGTGGATTAATATTTGTTAATATTACAACCATCAAACATAAAAAATAAACTACTATGTCTATTAATCTAATCGACCTTATTAAAGGTCAACTGGGACCAGCAACAGTGTCCCAAGCAGCCACTCAGCTAGGAGAAAGCGAGTCGGGAGTTTCAAAAGCGATTTCTGCATTATTACCAGCTGTGGTTGGTGGTTTTGCAAATAGCAATACACATTCAGAGCTTTTCAGCACCGTGAGAGACGCCGCATCGACTGGCGTTCTTTCGAATCTGTTGGGCAACCTTAGCGGAAGTGATTCTGTAATTTCAAAGATTCTAAGCCTCATTTTCGGTGATGGCGATAAGCTATCTGCAATTACAAATGCTGTTTCTTCTTATGCAGGTATCAAAACAGAATCTACCAATTCCTTGCTTAATCTTGTTACCGGTGCAACTGCTGGTACGTTGGGTAAATATGCAGTAGACAACAATCTGAATGTATCTTCTTTCGGAAGTTTACTGGGTGAGCAAAAAGGTGTTCTTTCATCGTTGTTACCAGCAGGATTCAGCTTGGCTGCCTTAGGCCTTGGAAACTGGTTTGGCCCTGTAGATGCAGAACCACTTAAAGTGAACACGCCTACAATGCCGGCAGCAGACATCAATCCTGTAACTCCGGTAACAGAGAAAGTCTTCACTTCTACAACGCCAAAAGTTGATGTCAACAGAAGTGGAAGCACGCACGAAATCGTTTCTGATAAATCTGAAGGTGGCAGCATCTGGAAATGGTTGTTACCATTGCTATTATTGTTGCTTCTTGGATGGTTTTTCTGGAAACAGTGCAACAAAAAAGTAGAACCGGTACCAGTTGGAGCCGTTGATTCTACAGCAGTAGTTTCAGATTCTGCTACACCTGCAAACGGTGACAGCGCCGTAGTCGTATCTAGAGAGACTACTGTGGTAACTTTGCCAAGCGGTAAAACTTTACAGGCTTACAAAGGCGGAATTGAAGATCAAATCGTAATGTTTTTGAAATCTGACGATTATAAAAATTCTACAGAGGCTAGCTTGAAAGATAAATGGTTCAATTTTGATAATCTTAATTTTGAATTCGGTACGACTAAATTAACACCTGAATCTCAAGTACAATTGGATAACCTGAAAATGATCCTTGCTGAATTTCCTGATGCTAAGGTAAAAATCGGTGCCTACACAGATAAAAAAGGTGACGCAGCAGCAAATCTTAAATTATCCGGTGAAAGAGCTGCCGCTGTAAAATCTGCACTTCAGAGTGCTCAGGTCATAGATGCTGAAGGTTACGGTGCAAAATTTGCAACTGTTCCTGCAGAAGCGTCTGACAAAGAAAGAGAGTCTGACAGAAAGACTTCTATCAGATTTACTAAGTAATTTATTGTAAAATAATAATAAACTGCCAACCCGTTTGGCAGTTTTTTTTGGTGTGTACTTGCAGGTTAAGTGCAGTATAACTATTTTTGTTAGTCTAATCTAACAATTCTAATCCTTTGGAACAGTCAAATCATAATACAGGCTGGAGAACCGAGAAAAGTTCTAATTCTCTGCACGAGGTTTTCTCCAGTGTCAATATTCCCAAAGACGGGAGTTTCAAGAAAAAGTTGCTGGCCTATATGGGTCCGGGCTTGCTGGTAGCAGTAGGTTATATGGACCCGGGAAACTGGGCGACTGACATCGCAGGTGGTGCTCAGTTTGGGTATACACTGCTTTCAGTTATTTTAATTTCAAATCTGTTTGCTATTTTATTGCAGCATCTTTCGGTGAAGCTAGGTGTGGTAGCAGAACGGGATTTGGCGCAGGCGTGTAAAGACCATTTCCATCCGGCGGTCAATTTTGTACTTTGGATCTTTTGCGAAATTGCCATTGCAGCGTGTGATCTGGCAGAAGTAATTGGATCTGCCATTGCATTGAATTTATTATTTGGCATCCCGCTCAGTGTAGGGGTTGTCATCACTATTATTGATGTATTTTTAATCCTGTTCCTGCAGGCCAAAGGATTCCGGTATATAGAAAGTATTGTCGGTGGCTTGATTTTTATCATTTTTGTCGCTTTCTTTTATGAAATTTTCCTGAGTAAGCCGGATATCTTTCCTCTACTTGAAGGTTTGATTCCTAAAAAAGAAATCATTACCAATCCGTCAATGCTTTACATTGCAATCGGGATTTTGGGCGCTACGGTAATGCCTCACAACCTCTATCTTCACAGCAGTATCGTACAGACGAGAAACTACCCGCGTACGACGGAAGGTAAAAAAGAAGCTTTAAAATTTGCAAGTCTTGACAGTGGAATTTCTCTAATGCTCGCTTTTGTGATCAATGCCGCAATACTGATTATCGCAGCAGCGACTTTCCATACGTCGGGTAACAAAGATGTGGCCGATATTAATGATGCCTATATGTTGCTGACGCCGCTATTGGGAACCACGCTGGCCAGTATTTTCTTTGGAATTGCATTGCTGGCTTCCGGACAGAACTCTACTTTGACGGGAACGCTCGCAGGACAGATTGTGATGGAAGGTTTTCTGAATATCAGATTGAAACCCTGGATACGACGATTGATTACCAGAACTATTGCCATTATCCCGGCGCTGATTATCTCGATTATGTATGGAGAAAAAGGGACTGCTGAATTACTGGTTTTCAGTCAGGTTATACTTTCGATGCAACTCAGTTTTGCGGTAGTGCCGCTAGTGATGTTTACAAACAGTAAAGCTAAAATGGGCGAGTTTGCCAACAAAATGTGGCTGAAGATCCTGGCTTTTGTGATCAGCGCAATTATAATAACACTTAACCTTTATCTGCTAAAGGAAACGTTCTTTGTATAAAAGTTTAAAACCTGATCAAGTAAAAAACCGTCAAGACAAAACTTGACGGTTTTTTAATATGAGTTGGAAGGCAAAACTTCCTATTTGCGAAGCGCGCCCCGGGCTGAACGGAGCTCTTTTTTCTAAAGAAAAAAAAGCGGGAGTGGAGCACGGAAAAAGGCGCCCAAAATATTCTAAATATCTTAGCCCAGCTTCTTGGAATCTGCAACAAACTGCGCGAGACCAGAGTCTGTCAGCGGATGATTCAGCAGATTCAAAATCGATGGTAGAGGTGAAGTGATCACGTCGGCGCCCAATTTTGCACAGTTGATGATGTGCATCGGACTTCTGATGGATGCCGCGAGAATCTCGGTTTCGAAGTAATAGTTATCAAAAATAAGACGGATTTCTTCAATCAAATTGAGACCGTCTACAGAGATATCGTCCAACCTTCCAAGGAAAGGAGAGACGTAGGTTGCGCCCGCTTTTGCAGCCAAAAGTGCCTGTCCTGCGGAGAAAATAAGCGTACAGTTGGTTTTCACGCCTTTGTCGGAAAAATATTTAAGGGCTTTGATGCCGTCTTTGATCATTGGTATTTTCACAACAATTCTCTCGTGAAGCGCCGCTAATTCGTCGCCTTCTTTGATCATTTCTTCGTAGGTTGTGGAGAGGACTTCTGCAGAAACATCGCCATCAGAGATGTTGCAAATGTCGATATAATGCTGATTGATGGCTGCTTTGCCAGAGATTCCTTCTTTTGCCATCAGTGACGGATTGGTGGTAACGCCATCCAGAATTCCGAGGTCCTGCGCTTCCTTGATCTGCTCGAGATTGGCGGTGTCGATAAAAAATTTCATTGGGATATATTTTAAGTTTTTTGTTTGATTCGCAAATATACATTTTTAGTTTGCTCTGTAAAAATGCAAAAAAAAAGAAGCCCGAAGGCTCCTTTAAGATTATTTCAAGGCCGTTTCTTTTGCTTTGAATTCGTTGTATTTTGCAGTATTCTGCGTGGTCTGGTACATACCTTTCAGTAGATTTACGACCTCTTTGTTGTTGGGATCTGCCTGATACATCTGCTCTGCGTAAGGAAGTGCTCTTTGGAAATTGCCTCTTCTGCGCTCCAGAACTTTGTTGGCAGCATCTATTTTTCCTGCTTTTTTCAGATTTCTGTATTCCTCAATCGTTTTGGCGTCATCTTCACCTATGATGGAGAAAACAAGGTTGTTGAGTGCATTTGGATATTTTGGATCCATTTCGACAAGCTTCTTATAAGTTGCTTCTGCATCTGCCTGCTTTGCAGGATCTTTGCTGTACATCACACCCAGATTGTAAAGGCTTTCTTTATCATTTGGGTTCTTAGCTATTTTGGCTTTCAGATTGTTAACAAACTCGTCTGTCTTTCCGGTTTTGAAGTAAGAATTACTTTGTACCTGAGACAAAGACTGATTATTCGGGAACTTTGCCAATCCTTCGGTGGCTACTTTTCCTGCTTCTTCAAATCTGTCCTGAGAAAATAAAAGAGATGCTAAAAGATCATACATTTCCTCCTGTTTGCTGGCCGTAGTTTCAGTTTTGAAATCTGTATAACCGGCGCCACCTGCTGTTTTCTTGTACAAATCGTAAGCTGCTTTGTCAAGCGTTTCTTTAGCTCCGGCTTTATTTTTTGCGGTGTAGATAGTTTCAACACCTGTGTAACCGGATTTGATTAAAGAATCCAAAATTTCTACAGCTTTTGCCTTGTTGTCTTTAGACTGCGCATAAGCAACCCCTGCGTAATAAAGGTAATTTTTGTCGTCCTGACCGGCAGCTTTGAAGAGGTAATAAGTTTCTGCAAACTTGGCTCCTGCCACATCAAAATTTTTCTCATTGTAGCTTTTTGTAGCTACTTCATTGGCTTTTTGCAAAAGAGGATTGATGCCTTCTCTCAGTTTGTCGCCCAAAGATGGTGTGTATTTATCCTGTTTTAGAGATAGTCCTGCGCCATATTTCTCAGAAGCGTCTTTTCCTACGAAATAGACTTTGTTTTTTTCAGCATCTTTTCCTGTGTAGATTGGCTCTGTTCCAAGGGTTGCAATCTTAGCAAGATATTCTGCACCTTCTGTATTTTTTCCTGATTTCAGAAGCGATAAACCTTTTGCGTAATAATATTGCTCTAGAACGGAAGGCTCCAGCAAATATGTTTTTTCGCCAAAAATACCTTCTGCTTTTGATAGCTCTGAATTCGCAGTTGTAAGATCTCCTGAATCTACTGCTTTTACAGCGCTTGCAATTTCCTTTTTCTGAGCATTCATCAATGCTACGGAAAGAATTGCTAAACTTAAAATTAATCTTTTCATATGTTAATTTTTATTTTTTTTACTGTCATATGTAATCGCAGGCGATGTCATATGTTAATTTTTGATTTTATTCTTTGTCGTCTTCCGGCTCTTTGGAGTTTTCATTGTCATCATAGTCTTCTTCATCTTCGATTTTTTTCAGTTCCTCTTCGTCTCCGATGTTGATTTGATTGTTACCTGTCTGAGGTTTCAGTTTGAATTCCGGATTGTTGCTGTCATTTTCTGCAACATCAATACCTTCTTCGCCTTCTTCCTCAGCCACTTCTCTATCCATTTCGACTTTTGCAATTGCAGCAATTTCATCGGTAGATTTTAAGTTGATGACTTTCACGCCCTGTGTATTTCTACCCATTACGCGCATTTCGTTCATATTCATTCTGATGGCAACGCCGGATTTGTTGATGATCATCAATCCGTCTTCGTCCGTTACACTTTGAATGGCGATCAGGTTTCCGGTTTTCTCAGTGATGTTCAAAGTAATGACACCTTTTCCACCTCTGTTGGTAACACGGTAATCTTCTACAGCCGTTCTTTTTCCGTAACCTCTTTCTGATACCACCAAAACTGTATCATTTTCAAGATCATTTACAACAATCATTCCGATCACTTCGTCCTTATCCTCAAGAGAAATTCCCCGTACACCGATAGATCCTCTGCCGACAGCTCTCGCTTTCTCTTCAGGGAAACGGATACATTTTCCGTTTTTGGTGGCAATCATGATCTCAGAATTTCCATCTGTCAGTCTCGCGCCCAATAAAGCGTCATTATCACGGATTTCAATGGCATTTACACCATTAGTTCTCGGTCTGGAATAGGCTTCCAGTGAAGTTTTCTTGATGGTACCGTTTCTGGTAATCATCACTACATTCATCTGGTTAATATATTCCTGATTTTTAAGATCTTTGGTTCTGATATAAGCCTTGATCTTATCGTCCGGTTCTATATTAATTAAGTTTTGGACGGCTCGTCCTTTAGAGGTTTTAGATCCTTCCGGCACTTCAAACACTCTTAGCCAGAAACATTTTCCTTTTTCTGTGAAGAAAAGAAGGTATTCGTGGTTGGTTGCAGTTACAATATATTCCAGGAAATCCTCGTCTCTTGTGGTGGCTGCTCTGTTTCCAACACCGCCTCTTGACTGTACTTTATATTCAGAAAGGAGTGTTCTTTTGATATAACCAGCGTGAGAAATGGTCAAAACAACTTTTTCATCCGGAATCATATCTTCAATAGAGAATTCGCCGCCTGTATAATCGATTTCTGAACGTCTTTCGTCGCCGTATTTTTCTTTGATTTCCTGAAGCTCTTCCTTAATGATCTGATAACGTCTTGGCTCATTCGTCAGAATATCTTCCAAATCAGCGATCATTGCCATTATCTCCTCGTATTCAGCACGGATCTTGTCCAATTCCATTCCGGTAAGACGAGCCAGACGAAGATCCAGAATTGCCTGAGCCTGAATCTCGGAAAGTTCGAATTCTTCAATCAAACCTTCCTTTGCAGCTGCAGGATTTGCACTGTGACGGATAATCGCAATCGCTCTGTCAAGAGAATCCTGAGTGCCGATTACTTTCATAAAGCCTTCAAGAATGTGCGCTCTTTCCTGTGCTTTTCTTAGTTCGTATTTTGTTCTTCTTACAATGACTTCGTGGCGGTGATCTACGAAATGCAGGATCATGTCTTTCACATTCAGCTGTACAGGTCTTCCTTTAACCAAGGCAATGTTATTGACTGAAAAAGAAGTTTGTAGAGAAGTGTATTTATATAAAAGGTTTAATACAACATTTGGAATCGCGTCGTTCTTAAGTTCGTAAACGATACGCATTCCGTTTCTGTCAGACTCGTCACGGATCTCATAGATTCCGGGAAGTTTATCATCTTTTACCAATTCAGCAGTTCTGGCAATCATTTCCGCTTTGTTGACCTGATAAGGAATTTCTGTTACGATGATCGCATTTCTGTTCCCGATCTCTTCGAAGTTGATTTTTGCTCGCAGAACAATACGGCCTCTTCCCGTGTGGAAAGCATCGCGAACACCATCATAACCGTAAATAATTCCGCCCGTTGGGAAATCCGGCGCAATGATGTGCTTCATCAGCTCATCGATGGTAATTTCTTTATCATCAATGTAAGCGCAGATTGCATCGATACTCTCAGAAAGGTTATGAGGCGCCATATTCGTTGCCATACCAACTGCAATTCCGGAAGCACCGTTTACCAAAAGACTTGGGATTCTGGTAGGAAGAACGGTTGGTTCCGTCATACTGTCATCAAAGTTGTTTTGGAAATCAACGGTTTCTTTATCTAGATCAGCAAGGATTTCGTCTGATATTTTTTTAAGTCTGGCTTCCGTGTATCGCATTGCTGCAGGCGGATCGCCGTCCATAGAACCAAAGTTACCCTGGCCGTCTACCATCTGATAACGCAGACTCCAAGGCTGGGCCATTCTCACCATTGCATCATAAACCGAGCTGTCGCCGTGTGGGTGATATTTACCTAAAACGTCTCCAACAATTCTCGCAGATTTCAAGTGTTTTCTGTTAGAAAAGACATTCAGACCATACATACCGTAGAGCACTCTTCTGTGAACGGGTTTCAGCCCGTCTCTCACATCTGGCAAAGCTCTTGATACGATTACTGACATCGAGTAATCGATGTAAGAGGTTCTCATCTCGTCAACAATGTTGATCGGTATTAACCTTTCTCCTTCCTTTTGCATAAATATTTTTTAATTTATTGTAAATCAGAATCTTAAAATACATTCTGATGCTTCAAATTTTTCTGTTTTTTATAACGCGCTAATTTACAAAAAAAATACGATTTTTGCATTCTGAATTTATCAACATCAATCATAAAAAAATATAAAAAATGAGCATCCTGAGTATCACATTTCACACAATCGAAAATAAAATTGAAGAATGGGACATTTATGTGGAAAGTGATCTGCATCAGATGGTAGAAAATCTTCTGGATGTCGAAAAATATATTCTTTCCGAAGTACGGTCTGATATGTTGGGCGAAGGAAAAAATACCAATTTGCTGTTGATTTTTGACAATGATGATATGAGAGATCAGTTTATGGAAAGCGAATTGGTGAATCTGGAGGAAAGAATCAATACAAGATTTGGAGAATATGTGATGGTATTTCCAACTTTTCTTGACCCGAAAAGGAAGAGATTTTAGTTGGCTCAATTTATTATAAGCACTTCGACTCCGCTCAGTGTGACATCTCTAACGCTTCCTTATCACATTGAGCGGAGTCGAAATGTTTTAGAATTGTCAGTCTGAGCGGAGTCGAAGACCATCAAGTTTATGTCTGATACTCTTGAAGACTTTTTATTGGTAGGAATAATTTTTGGAGTTACTTTGTAGGTCCTTTATTTTATAAATATGTTCGATAAACAACAGCGTAAACTTAAACGTTCTGCCAGATTAATTTCCGTTCTAAGCAAGTACGGATTCAAAGATATGATTGCAAGAATGGGCAAAAAGCCTGAAGAATTACCGCATTCAGATGAAATCATCTCCAAAGGCACCGTTTATGAAAGGATAAGACTGGTTTTGGAAGAGCTGGGACCGACTTTTGTGAAACTTGGGCAGACCTTCAGTAATCGTGAGGATTTGCTTCCGCCGGAACTGATTCAGGAGTTGCAAAAACTTCAGGATCGGGTAGAAGTTGTTGATATGAACGTTACTGAGATTCTGGAGAATGAATTTAATATTTCGGTGAATGATCATTTCTCTGAAATCGTAGCAAAACCTCTGGCGACGGCTTCTATTGCGCAGGTTTATAGAGCAACTTTGATCACTGGAGGAGAGGTTATTTTAAAGATCAAAAAACCGGATGTTCTAAGTATTATCGAGGATGATTTGCTCTTAATAAAAGACTTAGTAAAACTCATTTCAACGTATTCTGAAATTGCTTCAAAACTAAATTTAAAACAAGCAATTGCGACTTTCGAAAAGTCTTTGCTTGAAGAAGTTTCATTGGTTAACGAACGAAATAATATCAAGCAGTTTGCTTTAAATTTTAAAAATAACAAGGAAACCTACGTTCCAATTGTTTACGACGAATTTTCGAATAATAATGTCCTTTGTATGGAGTTTATTGACGGAATCAAAGTCACGGACAAAACTGAACTTCTTAATCATAATATTAATCCAGTTGTGATTTCGGAGGTTGGTTTGAGGCTTTTCGTTTCTCAGATCTTGGATTACGGATTTTTCCACGCCGATCCGCACGCCGGAAATATTTTGGTGAAAAAAGATGGGCGAGTGGTCTTTATTGATTTTGGTGCAGTCGGGAAAATTCAGCCAAATGATAAAGAGATTCTTGAAAGTTTGATTGTTGCTTTCGTTGCTAAAAATTCTAACAAAATTGTAAGGTCTCTCAAGAAAATGGCCGTCAGTTATGAGATTCCTGACGACAGACGGTTTCAGAACGATGTCGAGGAAGTTCTGAACTTCGTTCACAGTACATCACTCAAAAATATCGATCCGCATATTATCATTAATAAGATGAAAGACGTCCTCAAAGACAACAGGCTTTATATGCCCGATTATTTTTATCTTTTATTTAAAGGAATTGGTCTCATAGAAGGCGTTGGGCGAACTATCAATCCTGATTTGGATATTGTGAAAAGTCTTCATCCGTACACAAAAAAAATCCTCACGAGAAAAATCAGTCCAAAAAAACTCTTCAAAAACGGAATGGACAAAGTGATGAGTTTCACAGATAATGTGGATGAAATTCCGAAAGAGTTGCGCTCCGTTCTGCAGAAATTGGATGATAACAAATTCACGATTTCAAGCGAAATAAAAAATATTGAGAAGACCAATAATCTCATTAAATCGAGTATTATTAATCTGATTTTGGCGATGGTTTTGGGTGCGAATATTATCGCTACATCCATCGTTTTCGTTTCAGAATCAGGACCTAGAGTTGGTGAAATGTCGTTGGTTGCGGTTTTAGGATTTTTCTTTTCAGTTTTATTAATTATAATCCTTTTGTTGAGAATTACAAGGAAGTAAGTGTTTTTTAATGATCTTTAAACCGTTTCTTCTGGTTTCAAATTTCCGGTTTCTTTTAAGAAAATTGAGATCACAATCGCACAAGAAATTCCGATAACGAAGAATAATAATGAGTGTTGCAACAAAGCATCCACGTCCAAACTCTTCGTCAGCTTCGAACCGTATAATGATGAAAATAAAGGTGCTAAAAGCGTTGTAACGCCAAAGGTAAGGAAATTGATGGCTCCGGTTGCGCTTCCTTTTACCTTGTCAGGATTCACTTCTTTAATAATAGAATAAGGAATCATCGCTGCGCCAGAACCGATTCCCATTAATAAAAGCGAAATGTTTTCTGACATCAAGCGTGGCAAATAAGCCAATTGTAATAAGCTTAAAATCATCACCACTGCTCCTCCGATAATGACCGGAATTCTGCGTTTAATCTTATCAGCAATCCAACCTAAAAGCGGACAGCCGATTGCCCAACCAATGGGGACTAATGCACACGCGACAGTCGCACTTTCGTGCGAAAGACCTCTGCTTTTTTGAAGAAAATCTACGCCCCAAATCATTGCAAAAATCGTGGTCGGCGCGAACAATAATCCGGAAACAAAACCAGACAAATAACTTTGAGGATTGCCGAAGATGATCTTATAGTTATCCAGGAAATTCTTCTGCTTTTCATTGGCAATTCCAGGTTCTGTTTTAGGCGTGAAAAGAAAAGCTAACAATGCTAATATCAAAGAAATAACACCGAAAATGATCCAGATGCTGTTAACGCTGTTTCCATTCGTCAAATAAGTATTGCTTAATTTTTGTCCAGCCGATCCGCCCAGCATTCCTAAAGTTTGGGTGATTCCAATCGCTGTTGCCAGATTTTTTCCGGAAAAAGCTTTCACGGCGATGTAAACAGCTGCCGGGAAAGCCATCGCAGAACCCATTCCCTGCATCAGTCTTCCTGTGTATCCAACCACGTAATGCGAACCTCCGAATAGAAGGCATCCAACTGCCAGAACCAAAATGCCAAAGAATACAGGTTTTCTCGCTCCCATTTTGTCCAGAAATAAACCTGCTGCCAAACTCGTGATCGAGTAGCTGATGTAGTAAGCGCTTATCATTGAACTTACTTCTGTCCTTGTCGCTCCGTAAGATTCTTTGAGATCGCCGATCATCACACTGGGTGAGGATCTGACGGCATATTCCAATGCGTAAAATAATAAGGCCAGGACCCAGGAGATAAAGAACGGATTTTTAAGAAAAGAAGTTTCGGTTTTCATACAATAAGAATTGAAGAGTTGAAAGCAAGAATACGACCATAATGACGCGGCCTTCAGAAATCGTTTTCAAATAATGAACTGTAAAATTAGAGTATTGGAATCTATCTTTTAAAGGATATTCAGAAATCCAAACAAAAACAGTAAATTTGAATCACATTTTTAGACGAAATATAATTAATTAAAGCGCTCAATACGGAGTGCAACACAAAACAATTTATGAGTATACCTCAAGCAATTACAGAAACGGTCACTCTTGCAGACGGCAGAGAGATCACAATCGAAACAGGGAAATTGGCAAAACAGGCTGATGGATCTGTAGTAGTAAAAATGGGCGGCACCATGCTTTTAGCAACTGTTGTAGCCAGCAAAGAAGCAAAAGATGGTGTAGATTTCCTGCCATTGACAGTAGATTACAGAGAAAAATTCTACGCCGGTGGGAAAATCCCTGGAAACTTTTTCAGAAGAGAAGCCAGACCATCCGATCAGGAGATCCTCACAATGCGTTTGGTAGACAGAGTTCTAAGACCATTGTTCCCGGAAGATTTCCACGCGGAAGTTCAGGTAATGATTTCATTGATCTCTTACGATGGACAATGTATTCCAGATGATCTTGCAGGTTTTGCAGCATCTGCAGCAATTGCCATCACAGATATCCCTTTCAACGGACCAATGTCTGAGATCAGAGTGGTGAGAATTGACGGAAAACTTTCTGTTAATCCAAAATTAGAAGACCTTAAAATCGCTGACCTTGATATTATGGTTGGTGCAACGAAAGATTCTATCGTAATGGTAGAAGGAGAGATGAAGGAAATCTCTGAGGCAGAAATGCTTGAAGCAATCCAATTCGCTCACGTTGAAATCAAAAAACAAGTGGAAGCTCAGGAGAGATTGGCTGAAAAAGTAGGCAAATCTTTACCAAAGAGAGAATACAGCCACGAGAATCACGACGAAGCAATCCGTGAAAAAGTTTGGAAAGAAACTTACGATAAAGTATATGAAGTAGCGAAATCGCCTTCAGGTAAAGAAGAAAGAAGCGACAAATTCAAAGCGGTACGTGAAGAGTTTTTGGCTCAATATGTTGATAATGCTGAAGAATTGGAAAGAGTGACACCTTTCGTAAAAGTATATTACCACGATGTTGAGAAAGAGGCGATGCGTCAGATGATCTTAAATGATAAGATCCGTCTTGACGGCCGTGATCCTGAAACCATCCGTCCGATCTGGAGTGAAATCGATTATTTGCCTGGCGCTCACGGTTCTGCAATCTTCACCAGAGGGGAAACTCAATCTTTGACAGCAATAACGCTTGGTTCAGTAAAAGATGCAAACATGGTTGACAGCGTAATGATCAACTATGACGAGAGATTCTTCCTACACTATAACTTCCCGCCATTCTCAACTGGTGAAGCTCGTCCTTTGAGAGGAACATCAAGAAGAGAAGTTGGTCACGGAAACCTGGCTCAAAGAGCTTTGGCGAATATGATCCCGGAAGAAAATCCTTACACGATCCGTATCGTTTCCGATATTTTAGAATCCAACGGTTCATCTTCTATGGCGACTGTTTGTGCAGGAACTTTAGCATTGATGGATGCAGGTGTTCAAATCAAGAAACCGGTTTCAGGTATTGCAATGGGATTGGTAACTGATGTAAAGTCAGGGAAATTCACAGTGCTTTCAGATATCTTGGGTGATGAAGATCACTTGGGAGATATGGACTTCAAAGTAACCGGAACTGCAGACGGAATCACGGCTTGCCAGATGGATATTAAGATCCAGGGACTGTCTATGGATATTATGGAAAAAGCCCTTCTACAAGCTAGAAACGGAAGACTGCATATCCTTGATAAATTAAATGAAACCATCTCTGCACCAAGAGAAGACGTGAAACCTCACGCTCCGAAAATGGTAATGCTAGAGATCTCTAAAGATTTCATTGGTGCTGTAATTGGACCTGGTGGGAAGATCATTCAACAAATGCAGAAAGATACTGATACCGTTATCGCTATCGAGGAAGTTGGTGATATCGGAAGAATCGAAATTTCCGGTGTTAGCAGAGAGAAAATCAACGAGGCGATTGCGAAAATCAACGAAATCACTTTTGTACCGACTGTAGGTGAAATCTACCAAGGTAGAGTTGTGAAAGTAATGGACTTCGGAGCGTTCGTAGCGATTGCTAAGGGAACTGAAGGTCTTCTTCACATCTCTGAAATCGAGTGGGCGCGTCTTGACAAAGTGCCTTACAACGAAGGTGATTCTGTTGAGGTGAAATTTATGGGTTATGATGACCGTAAAAAAATGAAACTTTCCAGAAAAGTTTTATTGCCGAGACCAGAAAGGCCAGCACAAAAACCGAGAGAGACTCCTGTAAACCCTGAAGGCAAAGACCAGCCAGGTGAACACAAGCCTTTGAATGAAGCATAAGATTAGTTCTTATATATATTGAATCCCCCGAGTTATTGGGGGATTTTTTTGTTTTAATTATTTAATGAGAATCATAAAGCTTTTCTCTAATCTCAACCAGATTTCTCTCCACTTTTTCCTTGTCCGGAAAATCTTGCAAAGTAGAGTTTTCATTTAATACTGAAAGTGCTTCCAGCAATTTATCGGCGTAAGAAATCAAATCGTCATAATTCCATTTTCCAGTTTTGATATCTAATAATTCTTCCCGATTTTTCACTCGGATTTCGAGCTTTTTATTCTTAAAAATATTGACGGCACATTGCAACAAACGAATCGTGTGCATCATATTTTTGCTGTCGTAATTTTTTCCGTGTTGCTGATTGGTATTATATCGGTCGTCATTTCTTTTCACAACCCAATCCCAATATTCCTTGTAATTTTTGCAATATGTAGAATAAGAATCTTGGTTGAAAAACAAATACGCTTGCACTTTTTCACCTTTCGGAACCGATGATAGACTCACTTCATTGGAATCTTCGTTTTTGAAAATTCCGCTGTATTTTTTATCACCGGTTTCATCATAAAACAATGCGAAAATCCCTTTAGAATTAGGCATTTTCACCAATCCACAAAGATCTTGTGAGAAATTCATTTTTGCCAACCAATCTTTTGCAGGAACGGAAGCCGAATCTTCCAGAATCACACAAAAATCAAGAATTCCTTTTCGCTCTCTTTTTACCGGATTTACAATTTTTTTGTTGAGTCCTCTCGCTTTCTGAATTTGCGTTGAAGCATATCCTCCAAAAGTTTCTTTGCATAATTTCGATAGAAAATTTTCCTGACGAAAACTGTCCATCAAAGGATTCCTATGCAAAATACAATCTTCCGGACTTGCCAGAATTTCTAAAATATTGGGATTGTTTTTCAGCAAAAGTTCGGTAAATCTTCCGATTTCGTAATACACAATATCGTTGCTCTCATTGGAAATTTGCGGAATATATTCTAAACCAAAAAACAGATTTTTCGGCATATAAAAAACACCTTTTATGTCGGTATCCGAATTTTCCGTCGCCAATCCGAAAGAGCGACTTCCGGAAATAGCTTCGAAAAGGATGAGGTTGTTTTGTTTTAAAAATTCTATGGTCATTTTAAATATGTATTATTTCTCCAACATCCGCATTTTTCAATCGCTCAATAATTTCTAAAGCATCTTGATAAGAGTCACAAGGAATATTAATTTTATTTGATGGTTTTCTAATTCCATTGGTAACGAGAAAATTTCCAGCTAAAGCAACTTTTATTTCTAATGTTCCCAAACTTTTTGGTCGAATGATTTTCATTAAATATTAGTTTTTGAATCATTACAAATTTAATATTTCCACAAACACTTTCTCCGCTTCCTGTTTATCCAAATTTCCAGCCTTCAAAGTCTTTGCAACTTCCGACAAGTTTTCTATTACTGATTTCAAATATTCGAAAAGTTCCCAATCTTGAGAATGATAATATTTCTCACCGTTTTCTGATTTTACATTTAATAAAAATTGAACTTTTTTCAAGATATTTTCTGGTAGCAAATCCAACATTTCGTGGAAGATAACCGGCGGAAAAGTTCCCTTCTCAACCACCCATTTTGAAGCTAAAGTGGTCCGCAGACAATAGAAATAGTCTTTCAATTTCACTTCCTCTTTGTTGCAAGCTTCCAAATATTTTTTGCTCATACTCAAATAATGAAACACCACTGCAACAGGCGAAAATGCTTGTTCAGCCAAAGGTTTCATCAATTCTAAAAACTTTTCGTTTTTCACATAAAAGATATGAGAATACAAATGCTCCAAATTCGGAACATTCGATTTGTTGAGCAAATGAAAGGCTTTCCTCAAATCCCAACCGGAACCATCCAGATCATCTTCCGTCATAAATTCTATCGTGTCTTTCTTTTCCCAAGGCGAAAGATACCAATCTATTGGATGTTTGTAGATGAAACGGATATCGTAATCGCTGTCCGGAGAAGCAAATCCCCAGGAACGACTTCCTGATTCTATTGCCAAAAGTATTTCTATATTTTTCTCTTTTTCAAGAGTTTTTAGTTTTTCTATTATTTTTGTTTTCATAGTTTCTAAATTTAATCATTAATTTTTCAAGTCGTCATTCTTTACAAATCTAAACCGCCTTTACTGTAATAGTTTAGATTCCTCCGGAATGAAAAATTAAATGATGATATACCTACGCTTTTCTAAACTTCTTCTTCCTCTTCCAAGGCGCATTCCTTCCCACATCGCCAGCCATAATACAACCGTAAGGCATCACTTCGTCCAAAACCTCACAAAGACCATATTCCTCAATCTGCGCTCTCACATTTTTAGCGCTTTTGTAGGCGCTTGGGAGTTCGGAGATGTCGATGTCGTTGGAGAAGAAACGGATGTCGAGACCTTGCGTTTCTTCGGCGAACACTTCGTCGATGGTTTTGTGGGCCAGGGATTTTTTGTGTTGCGTTCTGCTGAAATTTCTTCCCGCACCGTGTGGCGCAAAACCCAGATTTCTGCCGTTGGTTGCTCCGGAGACAATCAAAACAGGTTCCGCCATATTCAGAGGAATCAACCTCGGACCTGTGATGTCGGGCAAAAATTTGTCGTCCAGCGGTGTTGCGCCCTTCGCGTGGTAAAATAAATCCCCATCTCTGAATACAAAATTATGTTCGTTCCAATACCGGTCTTGTTTTTTGATATTGAGTTTTTCCAAAACAGCATTGTGGATGGATTCGTGGTTTTCCTTCGTCCAATCTCTGATGAGTTGCAAAGCTTCCCAATATTGTTTTCCTTCCTCGGTTTCGTAGGGAATCCACGCATTTTCTTTCAAAGTTTCGGGCGAAATTTCCATTCGGAAACGGTTGGCGACCTTCATTCCTTTGTCGTACAGCATTGCACCGGGCGCTCTGGAACCGTGGTGCGTGACCAACATTGTGTTTCCCGTGTTTTTGGAAATCCCGACGAACAAAAAGTGGTTGCCGTCGCCCTGCGTTCCCATATGTGAACGGGCGATGCTGATGAGCCTCTCGTCATTCAGAAAGAAATTCTCTCTGAAGGCAGCCATCAATTCCTGCGACATCGGCATTTGCGAACCGCGGTCTCTACCGCCGTAACCGAAATGCGTGATGGAATGTGCGGTTTCCAAAACCGTCTTTGGGTCTGCCTTTCCAAAATCTGTCAGCATCACAGAACAGCAGATGTCTGCGGAGTGAAATCCCGGATGAATGGCATTTTTCGCCACCACCACACCGCCCACCGGGATGTGACCTTCGGGACCTGTAGGGCAGGCGTCCGGCATAATGGCACCGCTGATCAAGGTTGGGGTTTTCATTAAGACCTTCATCGTGTTGATTACTTTTTCCACATTGTCGGTCTCGCTATCGTTTTCTGCTTTGATGTTGATGATGAACTCCTGTGGCTCGGAATGGAGTGGAATTGGATCTGGCGCACGGAACTGTTCCAGATAGTCCAACATTTCGGTTTCGTTCAATTGATTTTCATTGATGTGTTCCAAGGCTTCTGCAAACCATTTCTTTGGTGTGAATCCTAAAGCGATCAATTCGTTTCCTGTGATTGTAGTCATTTTTTTAGTTAGTTAGTTAGTTAGTTAGTTAGTTAGTTAGTTAGTTAGTTAGTTAGTTAGTTAGTTAGTTAGTTAGTTAGT
>JAZBLF010000011.1:0-127603 GCA_037033105.1 Bacteroidota bacterium | reverse complement strand
AACTAACTAACTAACTAACTAACTAACTAACTAACTAACTAACTAACTAACTAACTAACTAACTAACTAACTAACTAACTGATGAACTTATTAACTAGGCAGGCACAAAAAAGACCCGGACAAAAAACCCGGGCCTCCTATGATTATAAACGAAAACGGTTAAAGGTTCTGATCCTCGTGTTTCCCCTCATTGATTTCCTCCACCAGCTTTGCATTGAAAGCCGGCAGATCTTCCGGTGTACGGCTGGTTACCAGTCCGTTGTCCACCACTACCTCACTGTCTTCCCAGACTGCGCCGGCATTTTTAAGATCTACACTCACAGATTTTACAGAAGTCATCTTTCTGCCACTGACCGCTTCTGCGCTGATCAGGATCTGAGGGCCGTGGCAGATGGCTGCTACAGGCTTGTGCTGTTTAAAGAAATCCTGCACAAAGGCAATCGCTTTCTCGTTGGTGCGCAATTTATCAGGATTGATAACGCCGCCCGGCAACACTAAAGCATCGTAGTCGGAGGCAGACACCTCATCCAGGGTTTTATCTACGGTGTACTCACTTCCCCAGTCTTTCTCTGCCCAGGCTTTGATGCTGCCGCCTTCCGGGCTGATGATGTGGGCCGTCCACCCCTGCTGTTCCAAGTGCTCTTTTGGAGATTTTAATTCGCTCTCTTCAAATCCGTGGGTTGCTAATATTGCAATGTTCTTTGACATAATAATTGTTTTGTGGTTTGTAATGCCAACACTAAAGAAAATATAATGCCGAGGCGGGTTGGGAGAATTATAAAGTTTGTTAAAGGCGGATGGGGTTAGGTGAGGTTCTTATTTTAGATTATGGATTTTAGATTTTAGATGGGTGGCTGGAGTTTGATGGAGTTTGATTGTGTGAGGATGGTTTTTGCCCCTGTCCTAAAGGGGGAATAAGTTCGCTTGGCATAATGGTAGAACATCGAGAGTTGGTGGAATGATTCTTTAGTAGAAGAGATTGCTTAAATTTGCTGTTCGATAAATAGGATCAGGATGACAGTACACGATTTGGCAGGGAGTTATACGGTGGAGGGCAGCAATCAGGAGGCAGGCGGTTCGGCTTACCGCGGCATACTGACTTTGAGTGTGGACGGGAACAATCGCGTCATGGCCCTCTGGACTATTGGCGACCATAGCCAGACCGGCACCGGATTTTTCAGGGACGATATTCTGGTGATCAACTTCAGTTATGAGGGCGAGGACAATGCGGTCTACAAGGGCGTCGCCGTTTACCGCTGCCTCAGCCGCGATGTGCTGGACGGCTTCTGGTCCGAGAAGCATGGCGATCCGGAGTATCTGGGAAGCGAGAGCTGCGTCAGGATTGGCGGCGGTTTGTTGAATTGAATTAATAATTAATCTTGACTACCCGCAAGATCCTCAATAAGGTCAAATACCCAAGGTCAGCATTACTTTAGATATCGCATTATCTTTCTCTTGACGTGGCATCATCTACGCTTCATTATGCCTTTATCCATACTTCAATTGGTAAGGAGATGGTATGAACTAATGTTCTTGATGCTGTGTTTGTGTGAGATGGCTGTCTTAATTAAATATACAAGAATTCTTAGGTTTACACATTGATTGAATTCAATCAGAAAATCTGCCCAACAAACCGGAAGTGATTAAGTTGGAAAAACCGATTGAGGATCAGTAAGAAACTGAATTACGGCTGATCGGTCAGATGCTCTTTCAAAATAAACACAATAGCCAACTGTACGGCAATCACCAATACAAGTTTGAAGATGAATGTTTTCTTGGCGTTTTTGTGCCTGAAGAAAGTCATTCCGACCAGCGCACCAAAAGTACCGCCCATAAACGTGAGGAACAGCAGGACGCTTTCAGCCATTCTGTGCGCCCCTTTTTTTGCAAGCCGCTTGTCCCATCCAAAGGCAAAGAAAGTGATGAGGGTGATGATGATCAGATAGTATTTTAAAGCCATTTTATGAGATGGAATTTCTTTATTGTTATTTCAGGCAATGACGAAGCCGAAAGCCTGCACCAAATTGCGGGTGTATATTACGACATTTCATGCAAAAGCAACGGATTACAACTGATAAAACATTTAGTTCTGTCCTGTTGCCATTCTAAATGCGAACTTATACCCTATTAACTCCTAGAGAATTCCTGAAGCAGCCTGATTGTACTTTAATAAGTAGGACATCTTGATCTTAAAACTACATTTTTTCGTCTCCACTACTCTGTTCATGAGTGGTGAACCATCTGTTTTACTTGCGCAGCTTTGGTAAAAAAGATGCCCACGCCGTTGTATATACTATTCAGTAATTAGTATTTAGTGAGTGTTCAGAACCTTACCCTGCGGGTTTACAAGCACCCTCGTTATTTTTGTAGCTATCCGATGATCAATTCGATACCGGCCTTTTCTGCTTTGTATTTTATTTTGGTCTGCAGTTCATAATAGCTCCAGTTGCGGAGTACAAATTCCTGTTCTTTGGCGATCCCGATTTTGTCTTCCTGATCTTTAAGAATCAGGGTACCCGCCTGCTGCCGGATGCAGAAATCAATCAGCATCCGGCTGTACAGATGAAGATGATGACTGACAAAACGGTTTTCCAGATCCTCTGTTTTGTGCAGTGCCTTCTGTTTCCGTTTGCTTCCGTGTCCGGAACGGGAATATGCGGCTCCGGCTCTGATCCTTTTATTACTGGCTTGTATCGCCAGCCTGCGGTAGAGGAATTCCTCTTTCGAGCCAATAGCCATCCGCACATTGTTGGCTTTGACCACGATTGGATGTTCTAGTGACAGAGATGCTTCTGCAATGATTTCGGGTTTTAAACCGTGGTCGTCCTTTTCAAATTCAAAGACGGCCAGCCAAAAGATTTTACCGTCTTTCAGCTGGACTTGTGAGTTGCATAGCTTGATCTCTTGTCTTAACAGCCGTTCCAGTACCAAATGTTTATCAGAGAAATCTCTTCCTAAATAGGTTTTGACCGGAATTGCAAACATATTGAAGGTAAACGCTTTCTTTTCAGGATCATACTTCATTTTGCTGATGCATTTGACAGGAAGCGGAATGGGAATGTCTTTTTTAAAGTTCCTAAGTGATTGTGATCCCTGCCAGTAGTCGGCTTTGTTTTTGGAAAAGGCCGACTGAATCGTATTGTTAAGGCATCCCAGAATGTCGGTCGGGATTTCTCCCTTGAAACGGTCAAAGACCAGGCGTGCCGTGGTGTTTGTTTTGGAACGGTCGAAGATCCCCATTTCATCCTTTTTTTCATCAGCTAATTTATATTTGATTTCTTCGGTGAGGTAAAAGAAATCCTTGATCATTTCCTGTACATACAGATGGGAAACAATCAGATTGGCCGCCCGGAAACAGCGGTTCTGATACCGGTAGAGTTTTTCCCACATTTCGCTTTTATTATCAGCTGGAACATCTATCACCAGCTGAATTCTCCTAGTCAGGCTTATCGTAGACTTTTCCATATCAAAGTGGTATTTCAGATCGGTTTTGATTTTGCAGATGCTGATAGGCATACAGAAATTCCCGGTGGACTTCCTTTTCCGGCAATTGCAGTTCCTGTGCAATCACCGCAAAAGAGGATTTCTGCTCAAACCGTCTTTTGACAATCTCCAGCTGCTGACTGCTGAGTTTTTCTGACTGCTCTTCTTTAAAGGCAGGTTTTTCCTCCGGCTGCTCAAACGAGGTGACTTTAAGAATGTTCCGAAGCTCATCGATGGCTTTGCCCACCTCCGTGCTGATGCCTGTCACGCTGCTTCCCATAGCATCAGCAATGGGTTTGTACTGGAAGCCGTATTCCAGGCAGAGTTCTATCAGGTGTTTCCTTTTGGGGTTCAGAACGGGTAATACCTTTTTAACTTCATCGAATTTGTTTTGGTCGGTTTCCTGGCTGTGTAGATACTCTTTATCTTTCAAAGGGTCGTAACCTGCAAGATAATCCTGATAATTCTCAAAACTGTCGAGAGATGCCATCAGGCGGGTGAATTTATTTCTTGGTGCGGTCACATAGGCAATACAATCCCTTTTCATCACAAACCGCAGGAAGCCGGTAATATGATCAGGAGTTTCAATGCTGTTGCGGTGCAGCCACAGTTTGAGGAAGGTATCCTGAACAATCGTGTCCACTACAAAACCATCCTTCAGCACCTGCCATCCTACCCAGAAAAGCAATCTTTTGTGGCGCAGATGAATGTGTTCCAGAGCGGCAGGGTCGCCTTTCTTCAGCAGGTCGTACAACTGAAGATTGCTCAACTTCCGGGGCAGAAAGTCATTTCTTTTCATATTTGTGTTTTTTTTAGCTGACGGATCAGTTTTTCCAGTCGATAATTTAAGCAATGGCTTGTATATTCCTCTGAACTATTGCGAATTACCTTAATTAGGAATTTATTCAAATATAACAAAATAATTCAAACTTGGGATATATCCCAATAGAATCTTTATGTATTTATTGCACTTTGCTTTTAAATAAGCTACAATGGATATTTTAAACGACCTAACTTCTGGTATTGGAAAGAGAATTAAAGTAATTAGACAACAGAAGTCGATGACTCAGGAAACCTTAGGGTTACTAACAGGAATTGACAGCGCAGATATCAGTAAGTATGAGTCAGGTAAAATTAATTTAACCTTAAAGACAATCGCAAAATTTGCTATCGCATTAGAGGTGCATCCAAAAGAACTATATGATTTCGATCTTGATATTACGGATTATGAAATTGAGGAATGAATATATCCTAATGGAAGTTGGGATTTTTGCTTTAAGATGATGAGTGACTAGAAAAATTAATACTTCGCAACAATAACAAATCCTGAGAGTGATCTCAGGATTTGTTATTGTTATTATATCTTTTTTTGGTTGGGATTTAGTTGTTTTCCTCTATTTCCCTGGTTTTTATCGTACTGTTCATTGGCACCTGAACTTCCTTTGTTTGGATTGGTAGTGTTAGAAGCGTTGTCCTCTGGTTTGATTGGTTTTGACATAATGTTTTTGTTTAAAGATTATAATTATTTTTATTTTTGGAGTAATGAGCTATAAGGGCATCCAAAATTCTTCATCGGATTCACAAAACTTTGGGATCATAAATAGAATTTAGTTTATACGCAACTTGATAATCATTTATGGATTATTTCCAATTATAGATGCCCCTTCTTTTGATAAAATTCTGCGAATTGTAATTCATTTCCCGATAAGTATTATCAACAGTATTATCAAGTATAGACCTACTATATTCCTGAAACCCATTTTTATTATTATAAAATCTACCAGCAGGATCTACCATTACATAGCTGTCTTTCATCTCACAGTTGCTTTCTTTAACTAAAATACCCTTTTCTTGAAAACCATAATGATTTTTAATAAATGTATTAAACATTTCATCTGTGATCACAAACTCGTCAATATGCTGATCATTCTCCCCTATTACTGGTAAAACCTGAAATACTTTCCAACGCTCTGGCCTTGCATATTCAATGATTTCATGCATTACCTCCTGATAATTAAGCTGGTGCACAACCGTATTGATCTTTAATCGATAACCATAATTTCTAATTTGGTCAACCCAATGAAAATAATCCTCTTTTCTATATACTTTTTTACCATTCAGAGTTCTCCCTGATTTAAGATTCGTCTCCTCTGAAAGGCTGTCGACACTAATGATAACCCAGTCAAGAACTTCTCTGTTTTGTTCAAGAAAATTTTCGCTCAGATTGCTACCATTCGTTACTACCATCGTTGTCATTCCAAATTTCTTAGCTTCATAGATGAGATCAGAAATCCAGGGACATAAAGTGGGTTCACCACCTGCAAAAGTTATCTTTTCAAATCCGAAGGTTGCCAAATTTTGAACAAGCTGTAATGACTGTTCTTTTGGCAGATGACCTTTCGGAAGCAATTTTTTAGCATCGTAAAACGGAGCAAAGCAAAACTTACATCTCATATTACATGGCTCCCATAAATGATAGTTGACAGAAGGAATTATTCCTTCATAAGGTATTTTCATAGTTTGTTAAATGATTATTTATTATGAAGCATAACTATCAAATCAACATCCAAAAAACAAAAAAAATACGCTTCCGAAAACAACAGCGGAAGCGCAATAACATAAGCGTTTTTTTGAGGAATAAGAGCGGTTAGCCAAATGTCTTTCGAATCGCAGGCTGGTAATTTTCTGAGACTGGAAGATAATAACTTTTTGTCCTGTTGTCAGTATCAAATATACTGATCTCGATACTTTCCAGTTTCGGATGGTAGCATTTTACAAACTTCTTATTCACTCTGAAAGATTTATGTATTGTCAGGAACTGGGATTTCATTAAACCCTTCTCTTCCATTTTGGAAAACGAAAAATCAATAAGATTGGCAGACTTACGGTTAATAAAATGGATCTGCTTATTATTCGATTCCGAGCCAGACATTTTATCAGCACACAGGTATACGATGTCATCTATCAGGATTCTATTTTTCTTAGTTTTATTAAAATCCAGATATACATACTGCGGTGGTGAGAAAAAGCTCACCTCCTGCAGAAACCTTTTGAAGCTTTTAACGAACTGCTCTTCATTAAATGGTTTGGTAAGATGATCCACACATATTTCGGCGTCGCGCTTCAGCGCTTCTATATCCTCGACATAATCAGAAGTATTAACACTGGCAAAAAATACCGGAATTTTAATTTCCTGCGCCACTTCCATTCCTGTCATACTATCTTGTCCAAGATCCAGATCAGCGACTAGAATATCCGGATGTGCGTCTGCCAATCCCTCAAAGAAATGCTCTGAGTTTTTGCTTTTCAGGACAACCTCAACATTTGGAAATGTATTTAGATAAGCTTCCAATTTATCAAGCTGTTTGGTATTGTCTTCTAAGATGGCTAGGCGGTAGTGGGTGGTCATAATTTAATATCATTAAAAAGCGTTACTATTTTTTCTCCAAGTAACAAGTCCAATTCTTTAGCTTCATTAAAAATAGAGATTTTACCTAGCGAACAAGAATGCTTCTTATCATCAAAATCGATAAAAAGCTTCGAATGTAAAAAGGTTTCTTGCGAGGGATATAACAATAATGCTCTCTGAGAATCCCAATAATCATTATAAACATACATCTGCCTAAGATCGTGTGTAGAAGGCTGCGACTGATCGATATTCTTCCACTTGGTATCAATGATCAAAATATTTTTAGTTCTTTCGTCAATTTTCTTTTCCAAAACAATATCTGGCCGGATACTGATTCCATTCCAAAAGCTTTTAGAGTTTTGCCCATAAACTTCAATTTTCTTATCGTGACAATATTTTTTTAGTCGCACCAGAACATACTCTTCCCAAAGACTGTTCATATCAAAAAGTAATGCTAACATCTTTTCAGATCCGCCTGAAATATTTGGTGCATAGTTGAGAATAATCAGCCTTGCAATGGCTAGAGCATTTTCATACGGTGCAGTCTTTCTCGATTTGGGAATTTTGGTAAACGTGTTTTCGGTGGCTTTGATGGATTTTACTTCTGGAAAATCTAGCTGTACCGTTTTGCATTTGCTATAGAGATAGTTTCCTTTGGATAATGAAGCTACAATTTCCAAAGCCTGTCCCAGAATCTGATGAATCAAATGGTCTTTATCATATACCTGATGCGTGGTGTAAAATCTTTCTTTATGAACCAGATTTTTATTGATATGACCAGCAAATTCCAGTTTCCCTTTTAAAGCTTTTACATTTCCCGTTTCTTTGTAATACTGTTTTATTAAGCCTTGATGAATGAGCAACTGAACTTCATTGAGAAACCATTCGAAATAAATATCTAAAAGATGGATAGACTGCCTTGAAACATTGGCCTGACCGACTTGTTTAATTTTTAATTTCTTAGTGACTTTCAGCATTTCCAAGAGCACATCACGCCATTTGGTTTTGTTTTCTTCGGGTTCGTAACGGTCAATCTTTGGCAGAATCTCTATTGTCAAATCATCCACCTGAATTACACCTACGAACTGTTTAAAGAAAACACCGTTATGCTTCAGATCAAAATACTGATAATCGTGCAACGCATTCAGCTTCGACAATGCAACAAAATGACGCTGCTCAAAACTTCCTTTTCCGATTGGTAAAAAACTATGCTCGAAAACTTGTATGGGTTGTTTTATCAACATCTTAAGCAAGTAACAAGGCTAAAGCAAGTTCAAAATCTATTTCCTCAAATGGAATTAATTCATAAGACTTCAAGATTTCAATTTCATTTCTTGTCTCAAACTCAGCAAATATGTTTTGAGTATTGATTTTAGAAATTTCTTTCTCTCTTACAAAACCCTTCCCTAAAATCAATCCGATTTTACCACAGTCATTGTAGAAATATTCCTGCAACAGAGGAATAATCTCGTTTTTAAAAGAAGTCTTAAAATCATCTTTAATAAAATAGGAATGTCCCAAAGTATAATTTCTGTCCAACAGTAATTCAATTCTCTGATTGATTTTTTCCATAATCGCAACTCGCTGATGATCCGTAAATTCACCTTCTTCAACAACACTTAAATCCGGCATCATTTCCACGAAGCTGAATCTGCGTCGCAATGCTGTGTCCAAAGCTTCCACGCTTCGGTCTGCAGTATTCATTGTGCCGATGATGTAAAGATTTGAAGGAACACCAAATTTCTTTTTACTATACGGAAGTGTTACTTGTAATTCTTCGCGATTCCCTAAACGCTTACTTTCTTCAATTAAAGTGATAAGTTCGCCAAATATCTGAGAAACATTTCCACGATTAATTTCGTCAATAATAAGTACGTGAGGCAATTGTGGTAAAACTTTTTCCTGAGTTGCTGATTTCTCTTCGGAGTTAATTTTAGTGTTGATATAATTGATAACTGCCCAATAAGCGGTTGAGTTAGAACCTCCAATCACTGCTCTAAATTCTTTATCAATGTTTTTAATAACGGACAGATCTGGAAATGCTTCTTGAAGTATTTTTGTTCTAGAATAAGACACAATATATTCTTTTGCCTCTTCCGAATAGATTGGCTTAAGTTTTAAATTCCCCTTTTCCGTAACGTCAACTATTTTTAAACCTAATTTCGGTGTCTGAATGGTAAGTTGTACTGGATTATTATTTTCCAATCCATGATTGGCTTCATTGATTATAGAACCCCAAGCATCATCAAAAGTAAATTGATGAGCAATCGTCTCTTGTCCCAATCTTTTTTCTTGAGCTTTTTTTGAAATTAATTTAAAAACGCCATCTTTAATTTCATAAATCACATTTTTGTTCCCGTCCGAATCTTCTTCAATTTGGGGTTTTATACCCTCAATGAAATCTTCATAAGACATACTTTGATGAAAGGTTGTAAATACTATTTGTCCCGATTCTACCAAACGGTCATATTCTGCTTTTACAATTTCTCTTTCTTGATCTAAATCAAATTCAGGATTGGCTATGCTGATGGCTTTGTTAATAGTGTTGTATGTTTTCCCTGTTCCTGGAGGGCCGTACAGGATTTGATTGAGAGGGAAATTATAATCAACTTGAGGATCAAGTATTATTAATTCATTCTCTTCTTCCAGCTCATCGCTCAATTCTTCAATGACTTTGTACTTTTGAAAACGTTCCTCCATTTTATTGAACATTTTTTCCTGATCTTCGGAAGAAAATCTATGTGCCGTAAATTCAGGATACTTTTGTTTTAATACAGTAATTTTCTGTTCCACAATTGGAACAACCTTGCTCAAAAAAAGATCAAGGTCATCTTTCAACTCATCAAAATTATTATAAATAGGTTTTGAATAAGCCGCAAAAAATTCCATCTTGTTCGTATCAGGTGGAAAATATCCCTCGGGGAAAATTTCTCTAAATACTGGTTTAATACTTTGGATAAATTCTAAGGCGTACGTATTTTGTTGATCGTGGGGATTTTTTGTCTGATTAAATTGAAAATGAAATTCAATTTTCTTAGTCTTTGTAATTGTAAAAACAAGATTGATTAAATCTCCGGAAGAACCCGGATATGCAACAGGAACATACCAAAATGTGCTTGAAAAATATTTAGACTTTTCTGTTCCTATAAAATAATTGAGTTCTGCACCTTTATTAGCTTTCTGCCGTACAGAAAAAGTAAAACTGTTATCCTGTTTGTATTTATTTTTAAACCACTCGAAGACTTGTTTTTGTAATTCTTGGTACATATTAGTTTTTTAATTTTATAGTACTGAAATCTTTAAATAAGATTTTATTTTTTTTATTTTGGGAATCCCCTTTTTATTGTTTAAGTCTAAAACTTATCGATTTTTCTCATATAAATCAATTCTTCCTCACTATTATTGTCCACTATTATTTCATAATCATCTTCAAAAGCGTCAACGATGTTATCGTTAAAATGCTGTGTATTAAAAGCTAGTAATTCTTCAAGAAATTCTAAATCTTCAAAAAACTCTTTTGATGCAGAATCAATTTTATATTTGTTCCTTTCGAAGCTTTTCGATTCCTGTGCTGTTTGCTTGTTTCCAAAATTATTTTTAAAATCAACATATAATTTTCTGATAATTGGCTCAATCTTCAAAGATTTCTTATAATTTGCTAAATTATCTCTTAATTCATTGACTTTGCCTACTCTGTCCTGATCAATATTTTTTACTTTTAGATTAGCCATCAATTCTACAGTTAAAATACTCTCATAAAGTTTTTCTGCTGTAAGTGCTAATTCTGCATAACTAAAAACTTGTGAATCCGAAAAATCCTTAATTAAAGAATCGAAGTTAGAAGTAGATTTTTCTGCAAAATTTTGAATGTTTTTAATTGCAGATTTTCCAGTTTGCAGAACTGAATTTGTTGCTCTTTTAAATGCAGAACAACTATCATCTAATTGTATATTTAAAGATAAATCTGTTGATATGTCACCAAAATTAACAAAATTATGATCTTTAAATTTCTCATTTAATTTATTTTCAAAATGCAAAAAACACTCTTCTTTAATTGATTCAAGATCATATTTAAATTGCTCAATAATAACGAAGTCTTCAATCGTGAAGAATTGTCTGTTATTATACTCGGTTATTTTGTGATTTATATATTTTAGCTTTGCAACTCTCTCGTATTTGTGAAAATTAAGAAGATCACCTAATTTTTCATTTATTTTCTCTAGCTTCTTATTAATCTCCTGCAGATGCGCTTGAGAAGTAATAATTGTTGCTGCCTGAAAAGCAATCATTGGCATCATAGCAGCCATTGTAGCTGGACTAAAACCTATATGCTTTGAAATCTTATTGCCTTTCTTAGTAAATGAACTTAAAAGTCCACTTGCATACTTTACCATTTCCTCAGGCTTCGCATTAGTTGTATATAAGCCATTTGTCATCAATTTTGATAGTCCAGAACTCGTTACAATTCCTGCAAGAGAATTAATTAGTCCACTCTGCGACACTCCTCTTGAAACTAATTTAGCTTTACCAATTTTATCAATTAATTTATCATCTGCAAATCGTATCAATTTTATGTCATCTGTTAAATTCAGTTCCGATAACAATTCTTTTTTATCATCTGAAGATATTTCATGCGGAAGAAGTTTAGTAATTTGTCCTTTTATAACTGAAAGTTCAGAACTCTGGTCCTGAAATAACTTATTAATATCAATAGTAGATTTTGATATTTCAAGCTGATCAATATTTTTGTACTGTGTTTTTAATTCTTCAACTTCTTTTTTTAAATTAATATTACTTTCCGAAAGTTTTTGCGTTTCATCAAGAATTTTTTTGGTGCCCAGAAAATCTTGTAATTTGGTTTTTAGTTTGTTCATTTTTTCAGCTTTTTTTTAATAAGATCATTCTAAACTTGCAACATAATCTGGAGCAGTTTTTAAGATGAAACTTTAATTTCCTTTTTACTATTTCCAAAAAAGGTTTTAATTGAAACGATAATTTCGTTTTGAATTGGTTCGCCTGTAGCTGCAGAAAATACTGCACTTAAAAAATAACCTGTTTTCCCCCATATTCTTTTGTTTTTATTTATAATCTTACTGCTTACCAGTCAGTGGATGGGATGATACTCTTCTCTCAAAGAACGCTCAACATAAGACAAAATAAAATGATTATTCTTACCTATTCCTTTTAAAATTCTCCGCCTGCTCCAGCACATTCTTATACACCTCATCCTGTGTAATTGGCGGATACCCAAACTCGTGCAGCTTCACAATAATTTCCATTTTCAATTGTGCTTTAATATCTTCTCTGTCGCTCCAATCCGGAAATCTCGCGGTATCATCTACAATCTTTTTAATTTCTCTAGCAAGTTCCAGCATTTTGTCTTTGTCAAACTCAAAACCGTATTGCTTACATATCATATCGAGAATATCGTAAAAGGCCTTTTCTTCGTAGTTGATGCCGAGATCTTCAAACGATGCCATTTCGGTACGGAGTCTAAGAATTAATTCAAGTATTTGATCGGTGGTTTCTGTTTGTATGCCGTCATAATCTAAAATATCCAATTCGCTACGTTCGTTGTAGCTGTTGATGATTTTTTGTAGTCTTTCCGAGAACTCGATGCCTTTTACTTTGTTTACTTTTTTGAAATCAGAGATGGCTTGTTTTAAAAGGCGTTCTAAGATTTTGATTTTGGTATTCGGCAATTCGAGGGCATTTATTTTCTCAAGAAACTTATCGTTAAACAGATCAATAGCATTGGCTTTATTATCATCCAACTTAAAGATTTCTTCTACGCCTTCCGAGACGATGGCATCTTCAACCATTTTGCTCACTGTAGCATTCATCTGTGCAGTGTCGGGTGCTTCGCCTTTGGTCAGCTTGACGACAATTGATTTTATGGCAAAGTAAAAATGAATCTCATCGGTTTCATTGTTATTATAGATTTCCGAACCACAAGTGAGATTGTAAGCTGCCTTCAGTTTTTTGGTGACATCCACAAAGAACTTTTCAGACTTTTCCGTAAGCAAAACCAATTCTGAGGCACGGTTCAGACAATGCAACTGCTCAACAGGCGAACCTTTGAAATAATCTGTGGTATCAAACTGATAGAAAAACTGTCTCAGTAAATCTAACTGGTCTCTTACAATAATCACCGCTTTATCAAGGTCTTCAAAATCATCGGCTGCTGTGGTATTGTTGAATAAGCCCAAAGCGTGGTTCAAGTTTTTTTTGATGCCGATGTAATCGACCACCAAACCTTTGTCCTTGCCTTCAAACTTTCTGTTCACACGGGAAATCGTCTGTATCAGGTTATGCGTCTGCAATGGCTTGTCGATGTAAATTGTATCCAAAAACGGAACATCAAAACCAGTGAGCCACATATCGACCACGATGGCTATTTTAAAATTGGAATGGATCTGTTTAAACTGCCGATCCAATTCCTTTCGGTCTTCTTTGTTGCCGAGCAGATTCCACAAACTCTCTTCGTCATCTTTGTTTCTGGTCATCACCATTTTGATGCGCTCGATGGGTTTGATTTCTTTCTGCTCTTTTTCGTTAAGGTTTTCCGCAATACTTTTTTCACCCCATTCCGGTCTTAGCCTGATGATTTCTTTATAAAGTTTGTAAGCTATTTCACGTGAGGCACACACAAACATTACCTTTCCGGCAACGGTCGCTTTCTCCTCGATTCGTTTTTCATAATGCGTAATGAAATCCTGCGCAATCGCTTCAATTCTTCCAGGATCACCCAAAATCACTTCCATTCTGGCAATAGCTTTTTGGCTGGCTTCCACGTGGTATTCCGAAGCGCCTTCTGCTACAGCGTTTTGATAATACTGTTCGATTTCAACCACTTTTGTATGGTTCAGATTAACCTTTGCAGCGCGACCTTCATAAACCAGACGAACCGTAATTTCATCCACCACAGATTCAAACATTGTGTACGAATCTACCACAGGACCAAAAACATCCAGCGTTTTATCAATAGGCGTTCCCGTAAATCCTACATACGTCGCATTGGGAAGAGAATCGTGAAGGTATTTGGCGAAACCATAGGATTTTTTCACGCCATCTTCATCGATGCGGACTTTCAAATCCAAATTCACTTGTGAGCGGTGGGCTTCGTCGGAAATACAGATGATATTGGTGCGGTCGCTCAAAATCTCGCTATCCTCTGCAAATTTCTGAACGGTCGTCAGAAAAACGCCGCCACTTTCCCTGCCCCGCAATCTTGTACGAAGATTGGCTCTGGATTCTATGTTGATAATATTTTCATCACCAATAAAATCCTTGGCATTGGTAAAATCTCTCGACAGCTGGTCATCCAGATCGGTACGGTCGGAAATAATAATGATAGTAGGACTTGCCAATTGCGTAGATCGCATCAGCAGTCTCGACAGGTACAGCATCGTATAACTTTTTCCGCAACCTGTTGCTCCGAAATAGGTTCCGCCTTTTCCGTCGCCTTCCGGTTTGCGGTGCTTTTGGATATTATCGAAAAGCTTATTGGCAGCATAATACTGCGGATAACGGCACAGGATTTTTTCTTCTTTTTTAGTCGTATCGGGAAACCAAATAAAATGATGCAAAATATCACAAAGCCTTTGCTTGTTCAACATTCCGTGGACGATGGATGTGGCGGTATGAATTCCCGTCAGTGCTTTCTTTTCTTCGCCTGTTATTTTATGCCAACCGTAGAAGAAATCGTAAGGCGCAAACAGAGAACCTGCTTTGTTGTTCACACCGTCGCTGATAATGCAGAACGCATTGTATTTCATCAGTTCCGGAATATCTCTTCGGTAACGGATGCTCAGTTGTTTGTAAGCATCATAAATCGTAATCTCTTCTTCTATCGTTGTTTTAAACTCAAAAACCACCACCGGAATCCCGTTGATATACAGAATCAAATCCGGAATCCTTACTTCTTTTCCCTGAATCTCCAGCTGGTTCACAATCTTAAACCTATTGGTTTTCAAAAGACTGGTTTCATCAATATCGATGTAGCGGATGTGCAGATCTTTTTTAGAAGGATTGTTTCTCTTAAAAATCAGACCGTCTGCCAGGACTTTTCCAATGTATTTATTGCTGTCATACAGATTGGATGCAGGTTGATACGCCAGTTCATTGATGAGAGTTTCCAGTTCTATCGCTTCCAAATCAGGATAACGCGACAGCAGAAAATCACTCAGATCTTCTCGAATCAAAATCTCCTGATGCGATGCCCGAACTACGTCTTTGCCATTCACGTACTCGTAGCCTTCCTCTTTCAGAAGATGGATGAATGATTTTTCTAATTGGGATTCGGTGTATTTCATTGAATTATTACTTTATGGTAATAAAATAGCATCTAATTTAGATTTAAAAGATTCAAAGTAATGTTGATCAACATCAACGTTATTTCCATTTTTTAAATCAATAAGCATTTCTCTTATAGTTTTTTTTACTTTTTCGCTATCCCAATAAATCTTTCTTGAGTATATTACTAACCACGTTATATAAAAATCTTGATATGATCTTCTGAATGTTTTAGACTTCTTAACATTAAAAAACTCATTAACATTATCTTTCGATAGTCCATCCTCAAATAAGTCGCCAAAAAAGCTAATCATTTCAGATGTTTTATCGATAGCTTTAATAAATAAATCTTTTTCAAAACTATTCTCATCTAGTCTACTTAAAAAATCAGTAATTGCTGATTTGTTTTTTATTCTGCAGGTAATTCTATCAATTCTTAGAAAAAGTCCTAAAACTTTATCGTAGGAATTTTCCTTTTCAAGATTATATATAATGTACGAGAGAATTGTTATGAGCTCTTCGTTTTCCATACGATCAGTCTTACGTTCATCTCGTTCTTTGCTATAAAACCAACTAATGTTTTCTTCAGTAACTTTTTTAATCCTATGTATAACATCATTATCAACTGTGGAGTTCCACATTTCAAATGAATTATTATTTATTGGATATGGCTTTTGATTCAAACGTATAAATAGATCCGTAGCTGAAAAACCATCATTTAAACTTTCTTCGATAATTATTTCATCAATAATGAAATCTAAAATTTTATCTTGTTCTAATCCAGATAATGCAGAATAGTTATCACCATTTTTATCTAAAATTTTTAATCCTTTTAGCTTAAAACTATTGTTTGATGAATATGTTAAAGTATTATTTTCGTTGATGTATTGTTTTCCTACAAATGCAATTATAGAAAGTAACCTTTGTTGACCATCAATTACTTCTTTGACACCGTCTTTTCGTTTATAAATGAATACTGGTGGCAAATTAATACCTAATAAAATACTTTCAATAATTGAAGATGCCTTTAAAATCGAAATTTTTTCTTGTCTTTGGTATGAAGGCCGTATTAAATATTTATAAGTAATTACATCTGAAAACATCTCTTCAATAGGTTTTGAAACCGGACTCGGTTTATTAATCCTCAAACTTTCAAGATTTCCCAAAATATTATCAGCATCTTTGTCTGTTTGTGTTAACCCCTTTATAATTTCTTTGAAGTCAGTTCTTCTAATAAAAATTTCAAAATCAAATTTAAATTGTTTTGTGAAAAATTTAGAAATTACCTCATATCGATCGATAATATTTTTATAATAAAAAGAATTGTCTTCTGAGTAAATGTGTAGATTATTAATAACATATGCTTGTAATGCTTTATTAAAGTCTAATTCTAAAATTTGAATATTCTCTTCATCTAAAATTCTTATAGCCCATAAAATACTTTCATTTAACAATCTATTACTAACCGACAAACCGTTATTTAAAAGATACTTATTTATCGAAAAAACTTTCTCAAGTTGCTTCTTAAAAATTTTAAATTCAGCATCTACATCATCGATTGTATTAATAAATGCCTGATATAAGATAGATAATGTTTCATTTCTTCTACTCCCTTGAGCATATCTAGAAATAGGGAATTTTGATAAGGCAAAAGCTTTCCTCAAAAAATCGATCATCCTTTCTTTAAGCTCAGGTCCATCAATTTCATTAAAGAAAAACGCTCTTTTAACACCATTGTAAAACTCAATATTTTCACACAGTTCATTATCAAAAATATTTGATAATTCATCAGAATCATATTTTGCGGAATCAACTTCAACAGATGTAAGGGGTGTTATACCTGTATTATATCTCCTAAATATTTCTTTTTTAATTTTATCTTCAAGTTTAGAATCGATCCCAACAATTACCTCAAATTCATAAACACGGATATTTGAATTCCAAAAAATATCTTTTAATTCACTTTTTAGTTTATTAAAATTTAGTTTACTTAAAGCAGGTAATGATAATAATCCTTTATCAGTTAAAGAAAAGTCGTTTTCAATAAATCTCTTTAGAGTTTCAAATCTTTGTCTTCCATCAATAACTTCGATATTTGTTCCAGATTTGAACAAGATCAATGGTGGAATTTCAGTTCCTAGAAGAACACTTTCAATGAAGAAAGTCTGCTTTATATTATCCCAAACATAATTTCTTTGATAATATGGTTTATAATTTATTCTCCTTAAATTCCTCTCACTTAAAAGTGTTTTTATAGAAATAGTTCTTGGAGTAATCTTTAAACTTCCTTTAAATATTTCTAAAAAATTTTTCTCAGTTAAATTGCTCATACTATAAACTATCTATATTATTAATTTTAAATACAAATTCTGTTTTATCATCTGTTATAATTGTAGAAAAGTGAATGTCATTTTCGCTTTTCTCAGCATATTTAGACATATACAAAATACTATATAAGTGTTTTCTAAAAATTGATTTAATCATTTCGTTATTTAGGTCGTCATTATTGCTTAATTCGTTATTATTGAAAATAACTGAAAATACAAACTCATCACTAATAATAAGTTTTACTTCTACTAAGAGTTCTAAAAATTGTTTAGAAAATGACTTTGTAATATCTTCTTCATTCTCTATACTTTTAAACTCCTTAATACTCTCAGAAATTACCAGCTCGATATGCTTTAGAAAGGATTCAAGTTCTCTTTTTATTCTACTTGACATAATGAAGTTGAATTCAATTTTATCAAAAATATTAATGTGTTTTAAAAAGTTATATTTAATTATTAATGATCTAACTTTTAAACCATAATTGGTATGATAATTATAATTTAGCAATAATAATTCTACATCTGACAATTGTGAACGCAGTAATTTAAAATATTCCCATTTTCTATAATCATCAATATTAGAAGAATCAATTAGAACCATAACCCTATAAAGTGTTTTATAGTAGGGAGATAATCTATCACGATGATCATTAAAAATTTCCAAATAGTGCTCGCATACGTTTTTAAGCATAATTTCAATCTCAGATTCATCAATATGTCTATCTTTTAAGGTTTGATATATCTCTCCAAAATAGTTATTTGTCGTACTCTGTTGATTCAATTGATATTTATACTCATTTAGAATATTTAAATATGAGAAAAAACTAGAATCAAACTGTTGCACTTTAGCTGTATTAGACTGCTCTTTCAATTCTCTGTTCTGCTGTCTATATAAATTAGTTTGTTCCCTTATCAAAATAGTTTGTTCTTCATAAACTTTTCTTGTTTCAACCAACTCAGTCTTCTGATCCTGAAATTCTGTAACTTGCTGTTCAAGCGCAGAAGTTTGCAATTCTATATTTCTCTGATTTATTGAAATATCTTTTCGTTGTTCTTTTAGGGCAACATAGAAGAGTATTACGCCAGCTAGAGAAAATAGACTTCCAATGAATCCACCAATAAAATCTCCAAACTGCCCTATAATAGCCTCATCTAAAATCCATTTATATTCCCAACTACCGAATATCAAATATATTAATATCGATATAGCAATTACAATAAGTCCCGAAATAGAAATTATTTTCCCTGTAGTTTCAGAAAAAAAACCTTCTGTAGTAGAATTTTCTTCCATTTTTTTTATTTAATTTTTTTTTATTTAAAACTACTTGTAATAAAAAATTTATGCAATTATGCAAATCGCAATGATTTATGTTACCAGTATCTTAGTAATGTGTAATCTTAAAGTGACTGAACATCAACCATTAATTCTATCAATTTCTCAATCTCTCTTTTAAGTATATCTTTCATTTCCCCATTGATTATAGCTTTCATAGCATCAGATTTCCAACTCTGGTATTTTGGGAATCTATAATAACCAAGTCTGGCATTTCCACCACCTAACCTATTTTTAATTTCTGTCAGAGCAGTAGTATCAACCTGATCATTTTTTGGTGCGATACCGATAATAAAATTTCTTAATCCTCTTGCACTAAACTCTGTGAAAATCTTATAATTCTTCCATTTTGGAACTGAAAAATGAAATCCTGCCCAACTTGCATTTACATACTCGCCACGCTCAGTTAGTAATTCAATATTTAATTCTTCACATAATTCTTCAAGCTGTTTAAAAAATACAGTATTTATGATTTCATTTTGGATGTTATTGATATTCTCAGCAATTACAAAAACGGCATCTAAGTTTTCGGGTTGTGATAGTTGATTAAGTAGTTTTTTATCCATAATTGAAGTTGTATTTTGATTGGTAAGATTTTTTAGATGGTTATTATATTGAATTAACGTTTCTCTTACAATAGGTGAACGAACTGCTATTTCGATGCATCTTTCTAGCCATTGTATTATAATCTCACTGTAACTAACTTGTATGTAACCCGATTTCATTAAACCCTCTTGGTAAGATTCATCTCCAAATAATGTTAAATAGACCAATCTAAATCGATCAAAGTATTTGTTAATTCCAAAAGTGTGGTATCGTTTTAATTGCTCATTCTGTTCACCTGCATATATTTTATTTTCAAGAAGAATAGCATCACCATCCGAATTTGTTATCAATATATCTAATCTTCCAAATTTTGTTGGATATTCTCTTTGTACATTCACATCCTGATAAGCGAATGTATATTCAGGCGGTAGTAATTCTGATTTGATAAGCAAAGAGATAAAAGCGTCAAAAAACTTGTGCCCAAACTGATGACTGCCATTTGGGTCTAATAATTCTGCTAGGATTGATGAATGCGTATTTTCATAATGATTAACTCCGCAAATTCTAAACATATTAAATGAATCATCATTCTTAGCAACTTCTAATTTGTTGATTTTTATAGTCCAATTTACTTCTTGGAGAAGATTACCAATTTCATCCATTATTGTAATTTTCAGTTTTTTTAGTTTTTTTATTTTAAGCAATCACTTCCTCCCCAACTGCCAACCGTGACAACAACAAACTTTGCAGTTGTGTGAGTTTTTGGTTTATTTGTGTGTAATTATATATTTGTTTTAATAAAACCACTACTTGCTTATCATAACTTATAATTACGTTTGACATAGGTAAAAGTATTTCCAGAAATCTTTGATTTAAAATGCTTAAGTAGCTTCTAGTAGATTGCTCTGAAAAGGCTGCGAACTGATTCTGAAATTCTTGTGATTTAAAAACACTATAAAGAAACGACGAACGCATTTTATGTTTATCTTTTATACGATAGTATGTTATTTGTGGGGTTAATACTACTTTCTCATAGTTTGTAAAGAGCATTACGGTTTTGCCTATTGTCGCCTTATGTGTTATAAGAACGTCATTATTTTTAGCAAATCCAATTCTCAACTTTCGAGCTTGATCATCAGAAATAAAATTACACTTTGTTAAATCTGCACAATATTTTTTTACATTGTTTACCATTAGAAATGGAACGCCTTTATCTACAAAATCAGAAGACTTTGGATGTATTTCACCGTGATTACCATCTTGATTTTTGAAAATATAATCATTATCAATAAGATGCTGAAGTTTTATTATTTCCCACCCCTCCGGAATCTCCTTCCCAAGCTCTTCATTCCAAACCATTTTACCTCCGAAAGATTTATAAGGTTTTTCCTCTTCATTTGGAAACTCAAAATCCACAAACCAATGTTTATACAAAGCCTGCGCAGTATCTTCCAACTTTTCGCAAATCTGCTCGTTGACTTTTATTTTGTTGGCTATGCTTTGGTATTGCGCAACAATTTGCCGCTGTTCTTCGATGGAAGGTATTGGCAATTCAACTTCACACATATCTGCCCAATCAAAAGTTTCTCTCGTACTTCCGTGAGAATGAAATCTAACATATCTGTCAAACTCAGGTCTGGAAAACCACATCATTAAATATTCAGGAAGCAATTTATCAGTATCAATCACTTCAAAAACGACATAGATTTGAGAAACTAACGCTTTATCATAATGATCGGATAAAGCAATGGAAATCTTTTCTCCATTTCTTGAAGTCACAGTTCCATAGGCAAATTGTCTTTTATAAATGATTTTATAAACAGACATATCCGTTCCTATAACATTGGCAATTGAAGGTATTAGTTTTTTAGTAATGCTTACCCCTAAAAGAACTTCGGTTTCCAAATCCTTGTTCCGAACATTAACCTGTTGAATATAATTTCCTAACCTTTTATAACTCATACCCCAAAGTTTTAAAAACATTGGAAACCTCATCTTTCAACTGATTTTCCTGCTGAAACAAATCTTTCAAATCAGTCTGTAAACTTTGCATTTGCTCATCATAATCCAAACTTTCATCACGGTTTACAAATTCAATATATTTACTCGGCACCAAAGAATAATCTTTTTTACGGATCTCTTCTAAACTAGCACTGTAGGAATATTCAGGAATATCCTCATAACCAGCCCGTCCTTCGGACTCCCCTCCAATGGCGGGAAATTGTTGCCAATTGTGATAATGAGTCGCTATCGCAGTAATTTCTTCTTCGCCAAACTGAATGAATTTCTTTTCAAACGGTTCACCTTTCTGACGCAAATCCATAAACAAAACTTCGCCTTTTCGGTTACGGTAATTTTTAATCCCGTCGTTCACTTCAAAAGTTCTTTCGTTTTTATTGCGGTTAAGAATCCAAAGCGTCACCGAAATATCTGTCGAATAAAACATTGCTCTTGGTAAAATAACCACCGCTTCCACCAAATCATTTTCAATAATCTGCTTCCGGATTTTATATTCTTCGCCGCCACCGCTCAAAGCACCGTTTGCCAAAATAAATCCGGCAACACCATTCTGAGAAAGCTTGGAGATCATATTCAGAATCCACGCATAATTGGCATTGGATTTCGGAGGCACTTCATAACCTGCCCATCTCGGGTCGGTGGTCAGTTCATTTTCCGCACGCCAGTCTTTTAAATTAAAAGGTGGGTTCGCCATAATGTAGTCGGCTTTCAGATCTTTGTGCTGGTCGTCATTAAAAGTATCTGCCGCCTTATTCCCCAGATTGGAAGAGATCCCACGGATGGCGAGATTCATCTTGGCGAGTTTATAGGTCGTATTGGTCAGCTCCTGACCGTAGATAGAAACGTCTTTTTTGTTACCCTTATGCTTTTCAATAAACTTCAGCGACTGTACAAACATCCCACCCGAACCACAGGAAGGATCATAGATTTTCCCTTTGTAAGGCTCTATCATTTCAGCGATGAGGTTAACGATAGACTTTGGCGTATAGAATTCGCCTTTTCCTTTCCCTTCGGCAATGGCAAATTTGCTTAGGAAATATTCGTACACACGCCCCACAATATCGTGGGCTTCGTCGCGCAGCGTATCAATATTATTAATGGTGTCGAGCAAAGCCGAGAACTTAGAATGATCCAGTCCAAGACGGGAAAAATAATTGTCGGGCAATGCGCCTTCCAGAGATTTGTTAGTACGCTCGATGGTTTTCAGGGCAGAATCTACAATCAATGTGATATTTTCCTGTTTGGCGTTTTCCATAATGAAAGTCCATCGCGATTCTTCGGGAAGGTAGAATACATTTTCTGCCTGATAGAATTCGGGAATATCCAGAAAAGCTTCTTTATGTTCGTTGATGAGTTCTTGTCTCCGTCTCAAAAATTTGTCATTCGCAAACTTGAGAAAAATCAAACTCAACACCACGTGTTTGTATTCGGAAGGCTCCACAGAACCTCTTAATTTATTGGCAGAATCCCAGAGGATTTCTTCGGTACTTTTTGTTTTTGCAGCTGTTTTCGTTGCCATTTAAGTCTTTCTATATAGTTTAAAACAGATACTTTGTAGATCTGTTATTACATTCATTCAATCTTATAATAATTGGGAATCTTTCCACAACCCCACCCACTCTTCAAAATAAGAGAATCAGAATTGGTGAAATCATATTAACAGGTTCTGTTGGGAACGAATGAAGTTTGGTATCATCCATTTCAGGCTCACTATAAGCAGGGGTGAGATTGTTTAATTTTATCACCAGATTTCCATCTGGATTTAAATAATCTAGAGAAGTAGATTTCGCCGCACTTTGATTAATAGCAAGGCTTCCGTTATAAGTGATCATTAAGTCAATAGTTTTTCGATTCAAATATAAACAAAAAAACACACCACCCATTACGGGAAACCTCATTCACCAATCAAGCCGCAATTATTCCCCGATAAAACTACTATTAATCACATAAAAGACACAATTAGTTAAACAATTACTATTCACCAAATAACAATAATTAAAATATTTTACATTCATTTCAATTTTAATATTAATTTTAATTAATAAAAACACATTTACCGTGAATAAAAAACTTCAATCAGAGGCTTTACAGCTGTTTGCTCTGGAAATCCTCAAAAACAATGGCTTTGATGCCTCTACGATCGACATCACCAAAGAAATCCTTCACAATGAAGATCTTACAAAAACTTTAGGCGTCTGCAAGAGAACCCTGTTCACCTATGTCAAAAAGGGGAAGATCCGCTGCTTTACATTCGGCAACCGGCGCCTCTATCTGAAGTCACTGTTTCTGGAGGATATCCTGAGACAGGGCAACAATCCACTGCAATAAATATCAACAATAAAGTCCCCACTCCCGGAGGACTTTTTTTATGCCCGGAAACTGCCTTCCGGCAAACCTCAAAATTGAACCCTTTCATACCGCTGCCAAAAACCGTCGCCGGACCTTTCGTGGATAAGCAGTGGATATACACCGGATATAGAATGGATAAACAAAGGATATACAAAAGATAAACAACGGTACGCCACCGACCCCTTTTGATCGAAGAAGTGCGGCAGAATACAGAAAATAACGGCAGTTTGCGGCAAAACCAGGCAACTGGTGGCAGTGTTGGGAAAAGGTATGAAAGTACAGGCAGCAATCTCTATACGCACCGGAAACCGCCCACCTTTACACCATCAAACCAATAAAATTAAATGTCATGGGAAAACTGTATGACTCATTACTTTCAGGCACCTCTGGCCGCACCGGCCGTATTGTGGTAGCCAATGTTTACGGCAACGAGTTCACTAAGATCCGGCCGAGAAAACGAACTTCTGCACCCACACCAAAGCAGAAGATGATCCAGGACCGGATGCGGGACTGCGCCACCTTTATGCAGTCGTACCGCAGCTACGCCTGTAACTTCTTCGGCAACCGCATCGGGATGAAGTCGCCCTACAATCTGGCGATGACCAACCTGATGGCCAATTTCAACATCGACTATGCGGCTGCCACCATCACCCCCAACTATCCGGGCATCCTGTTTTCCAAAGGCAACCTGCCGACGCCTATTGCCAACCCGATGGCTCTGCCGACACCTGCCACACTGGAGGTCTCGTGGCAGGACAACTCCGGCGGCAACGCCTCCCGACAAAACGACCAGGCACAGATCCTGATAGCGGCGGACGGTGAACTCAACACCCTGTTTATAGAGAATGCAGCCACGCGGGTGGACGCCACCTACACGGTCAATCTCCCGATGCATATGCAGGCAAAAGTCCTGAATGTATGGCTGGCCTTCAAGAGCGACGACGAAACCGGCGCCTCCAACTCCCTCTACCTGGGCAGTATCTCATAAACCAAAAAGCACAGAGCGATCTGTGCTTTTTGATTGTTAAATGTCCGGTATTTGATTAATGATAAAGATCTCAGTTATGATTTAACCAGTAAATCCTCTGATCGTTTCAATTGGCCAGCACACTGTTGATGCCCTCTTTGTTGAGCTGATCCTGCAGCGCATGGATATAGGCAATCACCTTCTGCTCAGATTCCGGCAGCAGGGTCACGACGGTAGAGAATGTCAGGTTTCTGCTGCGCTTGCCATCCTTCATCACAATCTGCATTCTGCCGCCATAGCCGCCGCCTTTATAGTTTTTCTCGGTCCGGAAGATAATCCGGTCAATATCCGCAATTCTGTATTTGGTAAACAGGAGATTACTGACAATCAGATGCCCGTCTTTGATGATGTACGGGTCTGCCTTTACATTCCGCATCAGAAATGCAATCAGGAATGCCAGAGCCACACCTCCGAAAATAATGTAATAGGCATTAGACCAGTCGCTGCCATACGGCGTGACGGCTTTCGCAATTTCTGTACTTTCAGGAGCTGACAGCTTTTCCGAAGTCTCCAGATTCCGGAAATCATCAGTCCGCATCTCCCCGGAACCCAGCAGGGATTGCACGGTAGCTGCATCTTTGATCTCATAAACGGCAGACGGCATCAGCTGCGAACTGCCGAGATCATCAAAAAAGAAATGACGCCCGCCATACTGCCATACGCCGCCATCACGAAGGTTCTCACCACTGATTTTCTTTAATCCGGAGGCCTGCACACCGTCCAGCATCATCAGGTGTGTTTTCCTGCTTTGCAGCCCGGTCTTTCTGCCCCAGTGTTCGGAAGCCAGCAGGTAATAGATCTTGTTGCCGCTGGAGAAGACATCGGGCGCTATCTCCTGATAACGGTTGTCCGGGAAAGGATTGTCAGCCGCTTTCTCTATCTTTTCTGAATCGTTATTATAAAAATACAGGCCGTCTTTTGCAATAAACAAGGCCTGGTTGGCGTGCTTCAGACTGGTGCCAATCAGGCGGTACGGGGCTTTGTCTTCCTCAAAGGCGTGGCCGTATACATACACCATTCCTTTCTGGTCATCAATCAGATAAGCTTCTCTGGAAGGCACATCGGCCTCCACAGTCATCTCGTGAAGTGTCGGATTATAAGCCAAAGGCATCAGGTCATTTTTATAATAGACTTTGCTGCCGTCGGTGCGGTAATCCTCACTCTCGCGGACATCGCCGTCCCAGTATTTTTTAGGAATCGGCCGGATGGATCTGGGATCAGCGCCCGGCAGTTCTACCCCTTTGAAATAGGCCTTATCTGCACTGACAGCAGTAGCAAAGCCTGGTCTGGCCTGGTACGTCTGGCCTTTGGGAAGTTCTACATAGGGATACCAGTAGTTCTGCGGTTTGCCTGCGAGGCCGAGGCTCTGCCCTGCAAGCTGTACGATATACCCGAGACCGCTGAGGGAGGGGTTGTTATCAGAATTGCGGGCACAGTAATAGGTCACGGTGCCGTCTGTATAGTAATTGTTGCCGAGGACGGTCAGTTTAGCCGGATTCAGGCCTTTCAGAATCAGGTTGCCGGCGTAGACATAGCGGTTGTCATAGCCAATCTGCTGATCCGCATAGCTGTCCTTCAGCACTTTGAAAGTCGCAGGATCTGCACCCTCTACTTCATAATTACCGTTACTGGGAACCATCGCAAAGACCTTCCCGTCGTAAACCTTAAAAACACCGTTGAGTTCCGTGGTCTTGGAATCATAACCGAAGTCATCCTCCGGACCGGCCAGTGACAGGTAGATAATGCTGAAAGACACGCCAAACATCAGGATGAGAAAGGCATAAAAAACGAACCGGTATTTGTACATCATAGCTTAGTTTTTAAAAATAAAAATGACTTTGGCAGCCATCTTAACCGCTTTTCCTAAGCAAACGCCTTACCACATCAGTCCTGATGCAGATTCACCTCGATAAAACCGGACGCCTGTCCCAGCATCCGGCGCGAATCGCTGCTGAGGTTTTTGAGGATCAGCTTCTTACTGCGCGCTTCATACTTATCCGTCAGCTTCTTGAGGGCATCGATGGCCGACATATCTGCCACACGGGATTCCTTAAAATCGATTATGACCGTTTCCGGATCGCCGTCGGCATCAAACTTATCCAGAAAAGCCGTGGTACTGCCGAAGAAAAGCGGCCCGTAGATGGCATACTCCTTACTCCCGTCTGCATTGATGCTTTTGCGCGCACGGATCCTTTTGGCGTTGTCCCACGCAAATACCAGCGCGGAGATCACGACACCGATCAGCACCGCCAGAGCCAGGTTGTGCAGCAGCACGGTAATCAGCGCCACCAGCATCCCTACAAAAATATCAGATCTTGGCATCTTGGTAATAATCCGGAACGATGCCCATTCAAAAGTACTGATCGCGACCATCATCATCACGCCCACCAGGGCAGCCATCGGGATCTGCTCTATCACTGGTCCGCCTACCAGAATAATCATTAAAATAGTGAGAGCGCCAATAGCAGCAGACAGCCGTGACCTTGCGCCCGCACCGATATTGACAAGCGTCTGAGCCACCATCGCACAGCCGCCCATACCGCCGAAAAAGGCATTGGTAATGTTGGCTGCACCCTGCGCTACTGCCTCTTTGTTGGAGTTGCCTTTGGTATTGGTAATCTCATCTACCATATTGAGGGTGAGAAGAGACTCAATCAAACCGACCCCTGCCATAATCATCGCATACGGGAAGATAATCTGCAGCGTAGCCACCGTAAAAGGAACCGCAGGAATATGGAAAGACGGCAGCGACCCACTGACGCTGGCAATGTTGAGCACCTTCCTGGTATCGATATTAAAACCGTAAACCAGAGCAAACACAACGATAATGGCGATGAGCGATGCGGGAACCGCTTTCGTTAATTTCGGAACCAGAAGCACGATGGCGATGGTGAGCGCCGTGAGTCCCAGCATAATGTAAAGTGCAGAACCGCTGAGCCAGTGCGTCACTCCGTTGTCAACCGTTTTGAACTGCACCACCTGCGCCATAAAGATGATGATGGCAAGCCCGTTCAGAAAGCCGTACATCACAGGCTGCGGGATGAGCCGGACAAATTTGCCCAGCTTGAAAGTCCCCACCAGAATCTGCATCACACCGGCCATTGCCACCGCAGCAAACAGATACTGCACACCATGAGACGATGCCAGCGCCATAAGTACCACCACGGTAGCACCTGCACCACCGGAAACCATACCGGGACGTCCGCCCAGAATGGCGGTGACAATACCCATCAGAAAAGCGGCATAAAGACCGGTGAGCGGTGACAGACCTGCCAGGATCGCAAAGGAAAGCGACTCCGGGATCATAGTCATGGCGACTGTGAGTCCGGCCAGCAGTTCGGTTTTGAAGTTGATGTTTTTTAAATCGGAGAAATCAAGGGCGTTTGCAAACATTAGAATCGATCTGCAAAACCTGTCCTGCTGAGATGAATTATCAGGCAGTGGTTTTGCAGGCCTCAAAAATACAAAAAACAAGCTTTCCGTCTACCAAAGAAAGCCGTGAGAAAGCCGGAAATATCAGGAGCAACTACAGGATCTCGTGGATTCTGAGGTACTGCAGCAGCATAATGGTTTTGGCATCTTTGATATTGCCGCTACTCACCATCTTCAGCGCCTCATTGAAATCGTACTCCAGTACTTCTATATTCTCCGCTTCTTCCTCCAAGCCGCCGCCATCGCTCACCTTCATCTCTTTGGAATACTCGGCCACGAAAAAGTACAGGATCTCGGTCACAGAGCCCGGCGACATATAGGCTTCATACACTTTCTGCACCGCCTTGATTTTGTAGCCGGTCTCCTCCTCCGTCTCCCTGCGGATGCAGTCCTCGGGATTGTCCTGATCCAGAAGGCCTGCGCACGCTTCTATCATCATACCGTCCGCATTCCCGTTGATGAAAGTCGGCATTCTGAACTGCCTGGTCAAAATAACGGTATTCGATTCTTTGTTATAAAGTAGAATCACCGCTCCATTACCCCTGTCATAGGCTTCGCGGCTTTGGGTCTGAACGGTACCGTCCTTCTGCGTGTACTCATAAGTGATCTTTTTGAGGGTGTACCAGTTGTCTGACAGAATCTCTGTTTTAGTAATGTTGAAGTGCTGCATCGTTTGTTTTTAAAATGATAAAATAAGATTAAAATAGGGCTGACAGGATCCCGAAAACCGTTATCCAAGGTCTATCAACCGTTAAAGATACATTTTAAACGCGCAAATTAACCGTGGATTGTACGATATTGATTATCTTTAGTGAAATCAAAAACAATCATCTATGAAAGCCCTCTTCCCGATTGCATTGGTATTTGCCTGCAGCAGCTTGCTCCCCGCTCAGACTGCACCTGACAAGGATATCTGGTCCGGCCAGTACGAAGTCTTCGCTGATACAGACGCCACAAAAAGCCTTGGTAACCTCAGCATCAGCAAATCCAAAACGCTGAAAGCGGAAGATGTACCTTCCCGCCTGGAAGCAGATCTGGAGCGGTGGACGGTATCTTCTGCGCAGGACGGCAAAACGGATTCCACAGATGCCAGAAGGTTTCTATATAACGAAGAGGATGATGAATATAAGGAATTCGGATGGACGGAAAAGCACAAAGCAGGTCAGATCAAGTGTCTGGACGGCGGCCACTTCTTCATCTGCCAGACCGATGCCAACACCACCGTAGAACTGAAAGGCGAGAAACCGCTGTTTACAAAAACAGGCTTCTTCGGCGTATGGCTGCATTACGGACTTGTGACGATCAAAAAAGTGAAATAAGCGACCGCACCGGATTTGCATCATTCTTGTTGTAAGGCCTAAAACTGAAACCTATGAAAAGAAGCGTCCTACCCTTTCTCTTGCCAGTTCTTCTTCTGACAGGCTGCGGCTATTTTCCGAAGGATGATCAGCACCCGGACGTTCCTTTTTTTGAGGAAATCATTAAGGACAAAAAGCTTTTTGAACCAATAGCAATCATTCCCGAAAACAACAGTGAGCGCAGTCAGCTCTTTTTTCTCTCTACGGGGAATTACCTTTTGTTGAACAGGACTTATGATGAAATTAAAGACAACACCACCGATGATGCCAAACAGATTACCGATCACAGGTCTTCAGTCACTGTCGAAATCAGGAATCTGAATAAGAGCATCGTTTTTGCAGAAACAGGGAAGACAGACCGTTATAATCCTGTGGTGGTTGACAAAAATGCGGATCTGTATTTCAATGGGTTCCGGTATTTTGCTCCCGGCTATAGCAGAAAAGAAGCAATGCCGCTCATCAGTATTTCGGACAGCCTTTTTACAAGAACTTCCGGAATCATCACCAGTAATATCGATTCTCTGAAGCGTGTGCATCTCGCGATTCTTGAGAAGAAGTATGCTTTTAAAAGCAAAGACAATGAGGACTACACGGTGAGCAATGGCAGACTGATCCTCTTTTCGCAATCCGAATTTATCATAGATGCAAAGCAGAAAACGGCGTATTTTGACGAGTTTGATGATCCTGTGCTGGTAGAATACCGCAACGACAACCGGGCATTCCCCAACTCATACTACTATTATTATTACAGTTTCGGTAAGATCAAATTCAAATATGATGACGGAACCTGGGGCAGAGAAAGTCCTGTAAAACTGCAATATAGCGGACATACCTACCTCTCACATCCCAAATTCGGCCTCTACAGAATCAAAAAGAGCGGAGTCTAAAAACAGCCGTTGTTCCTGACTCTATTCTGACTAACATCTCCAACTTAACAAAATAACAAAATGACTGTCCATCGCAAAATGAAATTAATAAAGTTCCTCAGAATTCTGCTGACGATTCTGCTCGTTCCGGTTCTGTTGATCTATCTGCTCCTGATCATTCCGGAATATTCTGCCTGCAGCGGGGCTTTGTTTGAGGGCGAAAAAGCAACGGACATCTGGGGCGCTACCGTAGACTGCAGCGGCGAAAACCAGGCGGTATCCAAAGGCTTCTTTCAGATGTTTACGATACTGACAGGCTGCCTTTCGCTCCTGCTGATTGTGGTCAGCCTCGTCCATTTCAACTTGAAAAAGCGAATAACTACCAACGATTAAAACAAAAACTATGACGCACAAAAGACGATTTTCAATACTGTTGGGTTTTATAGCATTGATAAACAGCTTTCTGACGCACGCTCAGATGATTGAGGAAGAGTATATTTTCAAGGGGAAAGTGAAGACTATGACGCTGGAAAAAGAGAGCGCCAGCGATAAAAAAGACCAACTGAAATCTGTTTTCGAATACGATTTCAATCAGAGAAAACTAAAAGAAGTCTCGCCTTACAACTCAACAACAGAATACTTTTACCTTGCAAAATCTGATGAAAAGCCGATCCTGAAGAAATGGTACGGCACAGGAGATTCAAAAGCAAAAAGCATTGAAATCGAGGAAAAAGACAACAGCGGAAAAGTGCTGCTCAGCGGAACCCTGAAATCCGGGAAGTGGGGTTACTATTACATCCACGATTACCAGGGCAATACGCACCGGACAAGATGGTTCAATGACGGCGAAATCTACCTGGAGAAAACCGAGGAAACTATGGACCTTGACAAATACAGTGTTCCAGCCGGATTTGTTCCTTTTGACTGGGACAGAAAGCGTTCTTCCGGCCTCATCACAAAAAGCAGAGACTACACCTCCAATCAGTACGAACACAGCATAGCATTTGAATTTGTAGAGAAAAACAATCCCAAAAACCGCGTGACCTTCCACTACAACGGCGATGACGTGTATGATGCCGGCAAGGGCTACTGGCATCGTTTTGAAGATGGTAAAACAATGGAAGAACGCTACATTTACAAGGCTGCCGATATTTCAGATTTTGGCCACCGCTATGTTTATAATGCTGACGGCAAGCTGAAAAGCGACCATTACGGCTACTTCAGCCAGATGCCGAATACATTTATGCAAAGAAACCTTTACACCTACAACGAAAATGGCGACTGCATCAAAAGAACCGAGGATGGAGAAAGCGGGAAAACCTATATTATCAACTATAAATATACCTACGACGACCAGAAAAATTGGACAAGCCAAACCTCGGTCTTTGAGGACGGATCCGGCAGTACAATTAAAAGAAGTTTTACCTACTACAAGTCAGGAGAATCAGAGTTGAAGAACGCGCTTTCAGAGTCCGTATACCACCAGTATCTGAAAGAGCTGCGGGCGTACAAAGCTACTGCAGAAAAGCAGTTCGCCAGTTACAACGCAGCCAAAGTAAAGAAAGAAAATGCGCCATCAGACCATACCAATTACCGGGAATTGCGTTCTAAAAACTGGAAAGATTTCCTGCCAAAAGGGCAAAAGTCTGATACCGTGACCACCGGAGACCTCAACAAAGACGGTTTGGATGATCTCGTGATGGTCTATCAGCCTGAGAAATTATTAAAAAAAGAAAACAGCACAGGCAGAACGCTGAGGATATTATTAAGACAAAATGACGGCAATTATCAGCTGGCAGCAGAAAGCAATGGCGCTGTGGCAGGCGAAAGTATGAACAATACGTATTTCTCGGGACTGGAAATCAAAAAAGGACTGCTGATCATCAGCCACGATTTTATCCGGGGCGGATCTGTGCACAAGTACCGCTACCAGAACGGCGGCTTTTACCTGATCGGCGGGGAAAGCCATTACGGCGATGCAGCGCACCATTCAGGCATTGATTATAACCTGAGCACCGGGAAATACATCTCAACCTACGATAACTGGGAAGACAATAAAGACCTCCCAAAATCCTCCAAAAAAGAAGGCCTCAAAAAGCTGGGCACGCTGCCCAATATCGAAACGTTTGAAATCTTTACCCTCAGCGTTGGAGACCACGAATTATAAGCTTGATTTCCACTCAGAAAACCTTAACTATGAAAAAATTATTCACTGTTCTGATGCTACTGTTTGTCTTTGCCGCTGCCTATGCGCAGGAGCAGAATGCGTTTTTGCTCGACAAAGTTCTTACGCAACTTAAGCTGAATAAAAAACAGATTCACGAACCGTTTTACCGGTCGAAAGTTCTTCCGAATAAAACCTCAAACAGCGTTTTGGTCATCCCAAAATACAGGACTAATGAAACGGACAAATACGGAAATTATTTTTTGGAACTGGACGCTTACATCGTGGTTGCAGACAATGCGACAGGAAAAATCCTCAGCAAATATGTGGAAGAAAACGCGTGGACTTCCGATGCATTTGTCCTTGAGGACATTACGATTGACACAGGAATTTATCAATTAAATACAGAAAACAGAGCATTTGGAATCCGGGTGGACTTCAAAGGAAGCAGTCGTCCAAATCCCTTCGGACAAACAGATTTATCATTATTTATCATTAAAAATAATCAACTGAAAAAGGTTCTTAATAATTTCCCGATCTCGGAATATCACGGCGAGTGGGACACCAATTGCGCCGGCGAATTTGAAGATGTGACCGGTGTTATTTCAATCGACAAAAATAAATCCAACGGGTTTGGAAATATCATCGTTAAAGATAAGATTATAAATACCAAAAATATTCCCACCACAGATGATTGTGTAGAAAAGAAAATAACCAAAAGCAGTACTAAAATTCTGAAATTCAATGGAAAAGAGTACAAATAATTTTAATTAAAATGATAAAAATGAAGGCAACGCTATTTATAGTCCTGACAATTACCGTCGTAGCAACTGGCGCTTTGTCCATTTCAATTCTGATGTCTTGTTCTAAGGAAGAAAATTCTAATAAAAACTTCTCATTACTTTCAAAATCAGAAACTTACAAAAGTGTTGACAAGAGTACAAAGACAGAAATCAAACTTAATTATAAAGATTCAACCTACAGTTATCACGAAAATTACATAATGAAAGCCGGTGATGATGTGGGCTACGAAAGTAAATCGAAAGGAAAATTCAAAATGGACAAAGACACTTTGATTTTTTATACTGATATGCCTTCCAATGATATGCTGGATTACAATATCCATCATTTGACCAATGAAGAAATTGCCAAAAACAAATTCTCCTACATCTACCCTATTGATGAAAAAGTAAATAGCAATCAGGTTAAAATCTACTTTGATAACATTGCGGAAATTGATGATTACAAAGCCTTCACAATCATTAATAATCAATTAAAACCATTACAAATCATTGAACGAAAAAAGCTCGAACAAGAAAAATTAATCAAAACTAAGAATGATAATTTCTTCCTGTTTCATTATTTAATCATCGAAAAACCTAAGAACAATCAATTGCTTATCACTGGTTTTCATAGCGAGAGTTTCTTGTTTGATTTTGATAAAATTCCGTATCAATCCTTTCATTTCTATACGAGGGTTTATTGGAATTGCTCTGATTTTACTGGTCTCAGATTTCTAAAAACTGACAAAAGCTTGAAACGGATTATTAATCCAGATGATAAGCGATATGAGGTCCGAGATGCCTTGAACAGCGCTTTCATTAAACAATAAAAATTGAAATGATGAATAACATATTAAAAATTGCTTTTATTTTGTTGCTATTTTCCTGCGAAGAAAAGCAAAGTAAAACCATTCCTGGCAAAGAAAATAAAAGTATTACAGTTAAAGAAAAAAAGATTTCCCAAGACGTCAAAAAATCAACTGTTGATTCTAAAAAGGCACCAAAACCTTCTGTCATAATTCCTGTGAAAATACCAAAAACAGAAGATAAAATCATCAACTGTTTTCCACCAAAATCTATCGAATGCAAAGACAAAGGTGGCGATATGGAAAATGGATTCGAGACCGAATGTATTTATGCAAACCACGATTTAAGCGAAGCCTACAAGGTTTTTCGCGAACGCAACAAAGACAACGACGACGGAAAATTTCTGGAAAATAAAATGCCAATTGACAAATATATTGCCAACTTCAAAGAATATCCGATTTCAGTAACTTACACTTATCCGAAACAGAATATTTTGGAGGTCGAAATCTTGTTTCCAGGTGGCGTGACCATCATTAATTTTAAGAAAGAAACAAATGATGTAAAAGTTAATATCAACCATTCTCCAGATTAAAAATAGATTAAGCAAACCTTTCATCAATTCCACCGACTCATTTTGCCCGTTCACCGAAAAACCTGTCATTTTCCTGAGATTCCTGCAGACCTTTACACAAGAATTAGAGCAATAACGCTTTAAACTTAAAATCTCAATATTATGAAAACAAACATCGGACTTACAGAAAAAAACACAGAAGCTGTAGCAGAGCAATTGGCAAAACTTTTGGCAGACGAAACTGTACTTTACATCAAAACAAGAAATGCCCACTGGAACGTGACTGGCGATAATTTTCACGCCAACCATATTTTCTTTGAAGAGCAGTACAAACAGTTGGATGAAGTGATTGACAGCGTCGCAGAACGTCTTCGTAAAATCGGGCATTACGCGCCTGCTACAATGAAAATGTATCTGGAATTAACACATCTTACCGAATACAGCGACAGAACCAATGACGGTTTGGGCTATATGAAAGATTTGCTGAAAGACCACGAAAGCATCATCGATTTCTTAAGAGGAAATGTGACGCCTTTTGCCGATAAATACAAAGATTACGGCTCTAGCGACTTCATTACAGGCCTGATTGAAACGCACGAAGAAATGGCGTGGATGATTCGTTCTTATTTCAGATAATCGGAAAAAATACGGAAAGGAATATTTATATTTGTGTCAACCATAAATAACTATTTCTATGAAAGCCCTAATTGTTGATGATAACGATATTGCCAGAACCACTTTATCACATTTGGCAAAACAGGTTCCCAATCTCACGATTGTCAATGAATATTCCAACGCAATAGAAGCTTACCATCATCTTCAGGATAACCACGTTGACCTGATATTTCTCGACATAGAAATGCCGGAAATGACAGGAATCGAGCTTACAAAAGCGCTTTCAGGGAAAGAAACCATCATTATTTTCACCTCATCCAACAAAGAGTATGCGCTCGAAGCTTTCGAACTCAATATCGCAGATTACATCCTGAAACCCGTAATGCCTGCGAGATTTTTACAGGCGGTAAGCAAGGCGCAGTCGATTCTCGAAAGCAGAAAAGATGAGGTAGAAGTGACCAAAGATGAATTCCTTTTCGTCCGCGACTCCAATATCACAAGGCGTTTGAAGCTCGATGATATTTTTTATGCAGAAGCGATGGGCGATTATGTAAAATTTTACACCAGAGAAAAAATGTTCGCCATCCACGGAACAATGAAATCTGCCGAAGAGCGTCTGCCGAAAGATAATTTTATCAGAGTTCATCGCTCTTTCATCATTGCGGTCGATAAAATTGACACGTTGCAGGATGGCGGAATTATGATTAACGGAAAATTCATTCCCGTGGCAGACGCTTACAGAAAGTCACTCAACACGAGAATGAATGTTTTTTAACTGATTTTTTGGGCAGCTTAATCCGTCTGGAATTTATCCTGAGCTTGTCGAAGGGCTCCCGCTTTTTTTGTCATTGCGAAGAAATTTTAGCAATTTGTTGAACTTTTCAGCAATCGCAATAACAAAAAAGAGCTCCGTTCAAGCCGGGCTGCAGATTCGCCGTCAAAATCACGCATCACCATTAAAACTATATTTTGTCATTCCGTAGGAATCTAAGCAATTATGAAAAATTGAATCTCTAAAGAATAAATGTAGATTCGTACAGAATGACCAACTATCTGTTATAAAAGCACAAAGTAAATTATGATAAACACATTCTCAGTAATGGGTAACAAACGTTTTGCTTACTTGATTGTTTTGACATTCATTGCAGACTCCATATTGTTGATTGCAGTGCAGATTAATTCGGCAAGAAATACGAAGGAACTCATCAAAAACAACAATATACTGCTCCACGAGCTCAGTTCCAGCAATCATTTACGAGAAATCGACCGTGACATTCTGGGCGTGGAAAGCAGAATCAGAGCGTCCATCGCCACCAACGATACGACACATTTGAACGGTGTCGACCAGAAAATTGACGAAGTAGAAAACTTCCTCGATTCCCTTTCAAAAGACAACGCAGATGCCACAGAAGATAAACTCATCAAAAGACTAGGCAAACTGGCAATGGACAAAAAAATAGTCAAGGAAAAACTTCTGCACCGCTTCCACTCTATCGGCGATATGGATGACCAGACTTCTATAGCCAATCCAAGAGCGAGAAAAATATCGAACGAAATCACAGACATCACCGCAAAAATCTACAAAAGCCGCAGACTTCAAATGGCTGACCTCAGCAGAAAAAATGCGGAAATGGGGAACAAAGCAAAAATGTACGACATTTCACTCCTTGCATTACTGGTGCTCAGTGGTTCTATCATTGGTTATCACATTATCCGACAGTTTAGAAGACAGCATTTATTAATTAAAGAATTAGATGTTTCCGAGAAAAAAGCCTCGGTTGCCGCACAGACCAAAGAGAATTTCCTCGCCAATATGAGCCACGAAATCCGTACGCCTTTAAGCGGAATTTTAGGATTCACCAATCTTCTGCAAAAAAGACCTTTAGATGAAACTTCGAAAGAATTTGTTTCCTCCATTCAGCGGTCAGGAGAAAATCTGATGGCGATTATCAATGATATTTTAGACTTATCAAAAATTGAAGCGGGAATGATGAGAATCACGCCCGGAACCTTCAGCATTAATGGATTAATCAATTCTGTGGAAACATTATTCCTGGAGCGTGCCAAAGAAAAAGGTTTAACGATTTCCAGCAAAGTTGATGCTTCGATTCCTGATACTTTGATTGGCGATGCAACAAGACTGACTCAAATTTTGGTCAACCTCATCGGAAATGCGATTAAATTTACCCATCAGGGAAAAATTGACATTGAAGTTTTTAAACATTCTCAAACCGACAAAAATATCACACTCGGATTTAAAATTTCAGATACCGGAATTGGAATCGATAAAGAAAAACTGAATGAAGTTTTTGAACGTTTCAACCAGGGCGAAGATTCTATCACCCGAAATTTTGGCGGAACAGGTTTAGGTCTGTCGATTGTCAAGAATTTGATTGTCCTTCAAAACGGAAATATAGAGGTGAAAAGCGAGCAGGGAAAAGGAACAAGTTTTATTTTCAATATCCCGTATGAGATTTCTGAAGAGCAGCTGAACACGATTTCAACAGTCAGTTCAGATTATTATAAAGACAAAACAAATGTGCCGCTTCGTGTTCTCGTGGTAGATGACAATGCAATCAACCAAAGCCTTATGAAACATCTGCTCTTGCAGTGGAATATCGATTTTGATATTGTTTCCAACGGTCTGGAAGCTGTAGAACAGTTAATCAATCAAACCTACGATTTGGTTTTAATGGATATTCAGATGCCAAAAATGGATGGCTACGCTGCAACCCAGCAAATCCGTGAAGTTCTTAAGCTGGATATTCCGATTATCGCAATGACGGCGCACGCTTTGGCTGGTGAAAGGGAAAAATGCCTGAGCCGGGGAATGAACGAATATATTTCCAAACCGATCAAAGAAGAGGAATTGTTTAAATTGATTTCGACCTTCGGATTGCAGGAAAATCCCGAAAAAGAATTAAATTCAGATAATAGTAAAGCCGATTTTCAATACATTGATCTGACTTATATGCAGTCGATAAGCGGCGGCGATACAGCTTTTGAGAAAACGGTTACCCAACAGTTTTTAGACAATATTCCTCCACATCTGGCAGAACTGGAATCAGGTTATGAAAATCAAGATTTCACGACGGTAAAACTCAGAGCCCACGACCTCAAATCTAGTGTAGCAATAATGGGTTTACTGCCATTGTTAGAGGAAAAATTAAATGTTTTGGAAACGACAACAGAACAGAACCCAACTTCAGCGAAAAGTCTCGGCGAAATAAAAACAATCATCGCACAATCTCTGGATGAAGCTGAAATATTTTTAAAATCACTTTAAAACGTAACAAAAATGAATCTTTTCACACCCATAAAACTCCGTGAAATGGAGTTAAAAAACAGAATCGTTCTGTCTCCGATGCAGCAATACAGCGCTAAAAATGGTGTTCCGGGCAACTGGCATCTTGTACATCTGGGAAGTCGTGCCGTTGGCGGAGCCGCATTGATTCTTACCGAATGTACAGCCGTTTCTCAGGAAGGTCTTGCAACACTCAGCGATGTCGGAATCTGGAATGACGAGCAGAAAAATGCGTGGAAAAACATTGTAGATTTCGTTCACGAACAGGATGCCAAAATCGGAATGCAGCTCTGGCATTCCGGTGGAAAAGGAAGCCTGAAACATCCCAACGAAAGAATGAAACCGCTGACAAAAGAAGAAGGTGCGTGGACTGTAAAATCATCTTCTGCACACGATTTCAACGGTGTTTTGGCTGAAGAACTTACTGTCGCAGAAATTCAGGAATTAAAAGTAAAATTTGTTGAGGCAGCTTTGCGGGCGGTTGATGCAGGTTTTGATACCGTAGAACTGCACGCCGGTCACGGTTATCTTTTTCATCAGTTTTATTCTGCCGTCATCAACAAAAGAAATGACGAGTACGGCGGAAGTTTCCATAACAGAATCCGTTTTCTTATCGAAACCGTTCAGGATGTACGAAAAGTAATTCCGGAATCTATGCCTCTGCTTGTAAGAATTTCAGCGGTAGATTATATAGAATCCGAAGATGGCTGGACTCTCGAAAACAGCACTGCGCTTGCCGAAATTCTGAAAGATAACGGTGTCGATTTTATCACCGCTTCCGGGGGCGGATTTACCAATGTGAGCAAAGATCTGGTTTATCCAGGCTATCAGATTCCATTTTCGAAAGCGATTAAAGAACAGACCGGAATTCTTACCGGCGCTGTCGGAATGATTACAGAGGCAAAACAGGCCAATGAAATCATCGTCAACAGTGATGCAGATTTGGTGGTCATCGCCCGCGAGCATCTTCGTGAGCCTTATTTTGCGATTCATTCGGCTAAAGAACTGGAAATAGAAACCGAAATTCCCTGGCAGTATAAAAGAGCATTTTAAAGATTTAAATTCTCAAAAAATGGAAAATCCAGGCGCATCTGTGGTCATCACGCATCATATTTTGAATGACAAACAGGCTGATTATGAAAAATGGCTCAGCGAAATCGTACCCATCACCAAACATTCTGCAGGTTTTATCGACTTGCAGATTGTACGTCCGATTCCCGATCTGACTTACGTTTACACAGTCATCATCCGTTTTGATACCATAGAAAATCTGCGAAACTGGATGGAATCTGACAGTCGGAAAAGGATGATTGAGAAAGCAAATCCGCTATTTCGGAAAAATGATAATTACAAAATAAAATCCGGTCTCGATTTCCTTTTCGAGTCTGAAAGTGAAACCAAAGTTCCCGTCCGCTGGAAGCAATTTCTGGTGACCTGGTCGGCGATCTATCCACTGTCGATTCTGGTTCCGCTGGTTTCGATTCCATTGTTGAGGTTCCTGAAAATTCCTGCATTTCACTATTCAGATGCGTTACTCAATTCCGGTATTATTGTTTTTCTGATGGTTTTCGTTGTGATGCCAAATTATACGAAACTGATCAGGAAATGGCTTTATAAATAAAAATTCAATTTAAATATCATCCGTTTCAAATAAAATTGGGGCGGATTTTTGTTTAAAATTTTCTTCAAAACAACCTGTTTAAACTAAAACATACTTTGCATCTCTTTAAAACAACCTGTTTAAGACAAAACAACTTTGCATTTCGTTTCCCGCAACTTGTTTGAAACAAAACAATATTGCAGTTGGTTTCCCACAACCTGTTTGAAACTAAATGCGTTCTACTTTTAATTAAAACAACCCTGTTTGGAATAAAACAACATTGCAGTTGGTTTACCGCAACGTGTTTGAGACTAAATGCGTTTTACTTTTATTTAAAAACAAATTTTTTAGAACTAAACCTTTTTAGCATAAAAGAAGCTTTTGTTGCCACCACTCACCGACACTTTCTGCCCATTCACCGAGTCTCCATTGATTTTGAATTTCTCTGATGGTAGCTTTACATCAACAAATTAATCCTAACAACTTAAATCAAAAAAAATTATGGAAATCCTACAAACACCCGAAAATGCATTGTCCCACTCTACCGTTACAGCGATTATTAATGCTCCAATTGAAAAAGTAAATATAGCAGACTGGCTGCTCAACCTTCCTGATGCGGAATATCAAAGATGTTCTACGCAGCATATTGGCGCGGCAATCTCTTCCACTTACGATGGCGAACCGGTTTCTCTGAATGTTGAAACCATCGGAGATGCATTGATGGTTCAGCATTATGTCGCACTTGTTCACCGTCCGGATTACTGCAGAATGCTATCTATTTCAGATTCGATTACTCAAAACGGCAGAACAAAAGTTCAGGTTTTATGGGAACTGAAAGCCACAAAAATAGACGACAACACAACATTATACACCAACGAAATTCACGCAACAGCAACGCCGGAAATGTTTGAATATCTGAAAGAGCACAATGTGAATCTTGCCGATGCAGCCGCTTCCAGACAGGCCGCTTCCGACGCACACAATCACGAAGAAACGCCCAACTTTGCAAAGAGTATCGAAAACAAAGCACTGACAGGGAAATATAATCAGCCTTTCTAAATTAAAAACTTAATGAGCGTATTTCGGTACGCTCATTTTATTAAAACCTCAAGTACTTATTAAGATAATCAAGACAGAAATTTGTCGGCACAGATTATGAATCTCAATTGTAAGAACTTGACTAAAAAGAGAAAGAGTTTGAAAAATAAATATAATTTTAATTAAAAAAATGAAAGCAATTGTTATTACAGAATACGGTGGTCCTGAAGTTTTAAAATTACAGGAACATCCAACACCCGAAATTTATGGAGACCAAGTCCTAATCGAAGTAAAAGCAGCCGGGCTCAACCGTTCCGATGTTTTTCAGCGGGAAGGCAATTATCCTGCACCAAAAGCAGCTTCCGCAGAAATTCCGGGGTTGGAAGTTGCCGGAACCATTGTAAAATGCGGACCTGATGTGAAAGATTTTACAGTCGGTGACAGAGTCTGTGCGCTGTTGGCAGGCGGAGGTTATGCAGAATATGTTGGCGTAAGAGAAGGTCAATGTTTACCCATTCCGGGAGATTTGGGTTTTGCGGAAGCGGCAAGTTTGCCTGAAACTGTTTTCACGGTCTGGTCGAATATTTTCGAGAGAGGAAGTTTAAAATCCGGTGAAACGTTATTGATTCACGGCGGAAACAGCGGAATCGGCATTACGGGAATTCAGATTGCACACGCATTGGGTTCAAAAGTAATTGTCACCGTTGGTTCTGATGAAAAAGGACAGAATTGTCTGGAGCTGGGTGCCGATTCTTACATCAATTACAAAACTCAGGATTTTGAAACTGAACTGCAGGACGAAGGTGTCGACGTAATTCTAGATATGATTGGCGGTGATTATTTAGCCAAAAACATCAACATTCTGAATCCTGAAGGCAGGCTGGTTCACATCAATGCGGTAAGTGGCAGCCGTGTAGATTTGGATATCTGGAAAGTGATGACCAAGCGCCTGACGGTCACCGGAAGCACTTTGAGAAGCCGGGAATATGAATTCAAAAAACAATTGGCAAAAGAAGTCCAGAAGAATGTCTGGCCTTTGATTGAATCCGGAAAATTCAGAACTGTGATTTACAAAACCTTTCCTTTTTCGGAAGCTGCAGAAGCGCACCGGTTGCTTGAAGACGGCAGTCACACGGGAAAAATTATTTTGATTAGATAAATTTCCACCCTTTTTTATTTAAATCAAACCTAAATCCTTCTCAAATATAATTGGGAAGGATTTTTTATTAAATATTCGCAATTAGCAACAATCAAAATCAGAGGCATCTTTGTCATTCTGAAAGAATCTCAACGTACTGAAATAAAACAATTTAGATTCCTACGGAATGACAAGAGACTGTTGATGTTTATTCAAGACTATAGATGTACATTCATTTTTCTTCCTATAAAATCAACTGGATTTAGATTCTTGCAATTGAATAGAATTCGAATTGAAACGCTTTTATTTCATCGATTTTTAAAAATGATAACAGCCAAAAATAAACGAATTGGTTTGTTGATAATAGTTAAATTCCTATTTAATTTTGAAATTTCTTGCATTAATATCATTCTAACAATTCATCAACTATTTCTTTTAAATTCCCACCGACTCATTTTGCCCGTTCACCGAAAAACACTTCAAAAACCTGTCATTTCGGGATAGCTTTACAGTAGAAATAATGAGAAACTATCATCAACTATAAAAATTAATATTATGAAAAACGAATCATTAAGTTTCAAATACGAACTGGAGAAAAAAGAACCAAGAACCAACGATGGCGGAACTACAAGAGGAGCTTCTGTCAAAGATTTTCCTGCTTCTATCGGCATTGCCGGAGTGTCTATGAGACTGCAACCAGGAAGTATGCGAGAGCTCCACTGGCACGCAAACGCCGCCGAATGGGCTTACGTGATTTCAGGAACTGTTCGCACCACCATTATTCATCCTGATGGACACAGCTACACAGATAATTTTGAGCCGGGCGATGTTTGGTATTTTCCAAAAGGTTATGGTCACTCGATTCAGGCGACTGGAACGGAAGAATGTCATTTCATTTTAATTTTCGATAACGGTAATTTTTCTGAAGACCATACGTTCAGCGTGACTGATTTTGTTTCTTCTGTTCCGCCTGAAATTGTTGCTCAGAATTTAGGATTGACATTGGAAGAAGTGGCGGCTTTACCTCAGAAGGAAGCGTATTTCGCAGCGGGAATTGTTCCGGATGAAATGTCGTTTACCGCTGAAGCCCGTCCGAGTGAATCTGATATTGAACTCACAAGTTTTCACCGTTATCCTTTGCATTCCCAACAGCCGAGAATTGTTCCCGGCGGAGGTTTACAGAGATTGGTGACGAGTGAAGAATTCCCAATCAGCAGTACAATGTCGGGTTCTGTTTTGGAATTGCAACCCGGAGCTTTGAGAGAAATGCACTGGCATCCAAATGCGGACGAATGGCAGTATTTTATTTCCGGACAGGCAGAAATGTCGGTATTCCTTGCAGAATCTACCTGCGTTACAGAGCAGTTCAGTGCCGGAGATGTGGGTTACGTTCCAATGGGAGCCGGACATTACATCAAAAATACAGGCGACACGGTTTGCAGAATTCTGATTGGCTTCAACAGCGGTCATTATGAATCAATTGATTTGAGCCAATGGTTATCCGGAAATCCGAAAGATGTTGTTGTAACCAACTTTGGTCTGAAAGAGGGCGAAATAGAGAAATTTCCGAAAGAGAAAATTTTCATTAAACCTTAATTAAAAACACATTTCATTACTTTAATCATCTAAAAATTTAATATTATGAAAACTACAAATCTTAAAAACACGCTAAAAATATTTTTATTTGCATCAATTTTTATTTCCACTCCACAAATATATTCTGCCCAGACGACCGTTCAGACAACGCCTGCAAACACATCAAAAATCTGGGGTAAAGTGGACGGAATCGCCATCGAAGGAATGGTACAGGGGCCTTCCACAGAGATTGCACCGTTACAGATCGCCTGTGTATTTGAATATACAGAAGGTGATATTTTCAATTCGCCACCGGCTCTTCCGGCAGCTGTAAACGGAATGGTTCACCTCGATGAAAGTCTGAAAGGCCTTATCACAGACCTTAGAAAATCCGGGAAATTTGCCGGACATTCTCTGGAAACACTGTTGATTACGCCACCTTCCGGAACTATCGGAGCAAAGAAACTGTTACTCATCGGATTGGGCGACCGGAATAAATTCACTCCAGAACTGATGCAGCGGGTTGCCAGTGTCGGGATGGAAGAAGCACTGCGCCTGGGTGTCACCAGATATGGTTTTGCAACCGATTTAAAAGATGCGGGAATAGATTCGCCAACCGCTGAAGTTGCAGGATATGGTGTGACCGGAGCTATCAATGCGTACCGAACTCAGGCTTATCTGAAAGATAAAAAAATGTCTTCATTCAAGCCTATTGAAAAAATAACATTGCTTGCCGGACCAGCGTTTTTCACCACTGCCGGAGAAGGAATTACGAAAGCTATTGAAGTATTAAACAAATAAAACGAATTGTTTAAAATGTAAAACAATGGAACAGCCAATCATTTCCTCACCGAAGATTGTCGCTCTGTCCGGGTCAGTAAAAATGCAGGAAAGATTAGCCATATTCCTCGCATTGATTGCAGGCTACGTGGATGCAACAGGATTGATACAGTGGAAAACCTACGTCTCTTTTATGAGTGGGAATACGACTTCACTTGGAGCGGCAGTTTCAACCGGTAAACCGGGAATCATTATCACTTCATTTACTGTTATAATCTGTTTTCTTTTAGGAATTTATGCCGGAACCTGTCTTTCGTTATGGAAGAGAATTAAGAACCAAATATTAACATTTTACATCGTTGCAGGAATTCTGATTTTCTATTCGATAATTGCTTATTTTTATATTATCAATAATGTGGTATCTGTTGCAACGGTTGGATTTTCAATGGGAATAATGAACACGATTGTAACTTCTGTAGGCAAACAAAAAATAAATACAGACTTCGTAACCGGAACTTTGAACAGCCTGGCCAGAAATACTGCAACAATGACGATGACCACTGATAAAGCAGAAAAAGAAGAATCGAAATCGAATGCCATTCATCTTTTGCTCTTATGGTTTGGCTTTTTAGCAGGTGCTTTTGCAGCTCCTTTCCTACTCGATTATTTAAAAGAATGGACTTTTATTTTTCCAGCACTGTTGTTAATATTTTGCGGAATACTGCTTTCAGTTTTACATATTAAACTTTAAAAACTAAAATTATGTTACAGAAAAACGATGTTGCTCCAGATTTCACTTTGTACGCAACGCCAGACCAGAAAATTAAGCTTTCCGAATTCAAAGGAAAGAATGTTATTCTTGCTTTTTATCCTGCCGACTGGAGTCCGGTTTGCAGCGACCAAATGGCTTTGTATAATGAAACTTTGAAGTTTTTCCACAAATATGATGCTGAGATTTTCGGAATTTCTGTAGACAGTAAATGGTGTCACTTAGCATTTTCACAAAACAGAAATCTACATTTCCCGCTACTCGCAGATTTTGAAGCCAAAGGAGAAACTGCCAAAAAATACGGCGTTTACGATGAGGAAGAAGGAGAATGCAAACGCGCACTTTTCGTTATCAACAAAGACGGAATTATCGAATGGAGTTATCTGTCGCCGACAGCCATCAATCCAGGCGCAGACGGAATTTTAGACGCTTTAGAAACCCTTAACACCAAATAAATTATGTCACTAAAACCAAACGTCAGCCAAGCTGACCACGCTCAAGGCAACTTAACTGCCGACCTCGTTATCGTAGAATACGGAGATTATCAATGTCCTTATTGTGGCGCCGCTTACCCGGTTCTGAAAGAATTGATGAAAGAATTTGGAAGCCAGATCAAATTTGTTTTCAGAAACTTTCCTTTATCTGAAATGCATCAATATGCAAGAGCAGCAGCCATCGCAGCAGAAGCGGCCAATCTTCAGGGGAAATTCTGGGAAATGCACGACGCGATTTACGAAAATCAAAGAGATCTGAATGAAAACTTACTGATGAAACTGGCGGAACAGTTAAAACTGAATATTCCTCAATTTGAAAAGGATTTGGAAAGTACAGAACTGGCCGAAAAAGTAGATTCAGATTTTGAAAGTGGAATTATGAGTGGTGTGAACGGAACACCTTCTTTCTTTGTGAATGGAAAGAAATTCGATGGCGGTGCGGAAAATCTTTTAGAACTGGTACGGGAAAACGTGAAATAACGTTGGAAGTTTGCTTTTATACTTCTCATTTTTTTACGGAATCTGCAAATAAAAGTTACAACTAATTCTTTCCTGAACTCAACGACGATTTTTGCCCGTTCGTCGAAAGAGGAATCAAAAACTTTATAATCTGCTGTAGTTTTACATCAGTTAAGACAGAGAAACGGCAAACGTGAATTTACACCGAATCTGCAGCCCGACTTATCTCATCTTTTCTTTTTTTTTATTTGAATCGATGAACCACTGCGTTAGGTTTGAGTGGAAATCCTTTTTTGCTTGCTGTCAATTTCTATTCAACTGAAATCGTCTAGCAAAAAAGATTGGGAGCGGAAGGCGGATTAAGCTGCCCAAATAAAAATTATCAAAAAATGTGCGATGTTAAACTAGATTAACTGGAAAAGAACTGAAGCATCCTACATTTGCTAAACAATTAAGACAACAGAAAAAATTACAAACATTTTAAAAATAATAAATTATGAGCACACTAAAATTAAAAGACGGAACAGAGATTTTTTACAAAGACCAAGGCGAAGGACCAACTTTGATGTTTCACCACGGATGGCCTTTATCATCAGACGATTGGGATGCACAGGTAATTTTCTTTCTGCAAAGAGGTTACAGAGTGGTGACGCACGACAGAAGAGGTCACGGCCGTTCCAGCCAGGATATTTACAACCACACAATCGATCAATATGCTTCTGACGCCGCGGAATTGGTAGAATTTTTAGACCTCAAAGATGTGGTTCACATCGGTCACTCAACAGGTGGTGGCGAAGTGATTCGTTATGTAGCGAAATATGCGAACGGAAGAGCGAAAAAAGCAGTTTTAATCAGCGCAGTTCCGCCAATTATGGTGGCAAGTGACAACAATCCTGATGGGGTTCCGATGTCGGTTTTTGACGGTATCAGAGATCAGACTCTGAACAACAGGAATCAGTTTTATATTGATTTGACTTTCCCTTTCTACGGCTACAACAGAGATGGTGCAGACGTGAAAGAAGGAGTACAGAGAAACTGGTGGAGACAGGGAATGATGGGCGGAATCGTTGCTCATTACGACGGAATCAAAGCGTTTTCCGAAACCGATCAGACCGAAGATTTGAAAAACACAGACATTCCGGTTCTGGTGCTTCACGGCGAAGATGACCAGATTGTGCCTTACCAAAATGCAGCTTTGAAATCAATAAAATTACTGAAAAACGGAACGCTGAAAACATACCCTGGTTTCCCTCACGGAATGCCTACTACGGAAGCTCCGACGATTAATAAGGATCTTTTGGAGTTTATTGAAGCATAATTCAATATCATTTAAATAAAAAAATGGTGAGCTTTTAGTTCACCACTTTTTGTTTCTATGCCGTAGCCAACTTTTTGACCATTCCTTTAAAAATCACTCCGTGAAACGGCAAAACCGAGTACCAGTACAGTCTTCCCCAAATTCCTTTCGGACGGAAAACGGCCTTCTGCCACAGTTTACCTTTGTATAATTTGAACATCAGCCAGGCTTCACCCGGAAGTTTCATCTCTGCAAAAAGAATCAGTTTTCCTTCGTCTCTGTTGGCATACAAAACCCGCCAAAAATCCAGAGCGTCACCTTCGTGGAGTTGCGTTGGATGTGTTCTGCCCCGTCTGAGGCCGGGACCGCCGACGAATACATCCATATAACCGCGCACTTTCCAGAGACTCTGTCCATACCATCCGTTTTTGCCGCCGAGCCCAAAAACGCGGTCCAGACATTTTTCACGGTCGTCATATTTGTAGCTTCTCACATCTTTGAAGCAGCCAAAATGCGGCACTTCAATATATTCCTTCAGCGAAGCATCGTGTCTGCTGCTGATGAAACTGTCTTTCCAGCTGGATCTGATCTCGTTGGCCTGGATTTTTTCCATCGTCCGCTGCAGAGCCTGATTGTATGAAAGCGGCTGAACACCGGTGATCTGCTTGATTTGTGCTAAACTTTCCTGGTTGCAAACGACTTCAATTTTCATACTGCCAACGAGCGAACTTGCAAGGCTGTACGAAGTGGACGTAATAAAATATAGCCAGTATGACGATAATTTAGGTGTCATGATCGGCAGTGTGTAGATGGAGCGCTTCAGTCCACGAACTTTGGCATAGCCCAGCAAAATTTCTTTATAGGTGAGGACGTCGTCGCAGCCGATATCAAAACTCTTGTGATAGGTTTCTTTTTTGAAGAGAGTAAAAATCAGAAAATCGAGTACGTTAGCAATTCCGATAGGCTGACATTTTGTATCCAGCCACTTTGGAGTCACCATTACCGGTAATTTCTCCACCAGATCCCGCACGATTTCGAAGGACGCACTACCCGATCCAATGATGATTCCAGCACGTAAAACGGTGGTCGGAACTTTACTTTCGATTAAGATTTTCTCGACATTAAATCTTGAATTCAGGTGTTTGGATAATTCTTTCTGATTGACCAATCCTGACAAATATATGGTGTGTTCACACACTGTTTGTTCGATGGCAGACACAAAATTCTGAGCACATATTTTTTCCGATTCTTCGTAATCTTCGCTGGTGCTCATAGAATGCATCAGGTAGTAAGCGCCAGAAATATCCTTAGGAATATTCTGCAAAGTCTCCTCTCTCAGGAAATCCACTTCTATCACTTCTATCAAATCATCATCTATGCCCTGCGGCTTGGAAAAGCGGCTCACATCGCGGCTGCAGCAGACTGCTCTGTAGCACTGTTCGGTGATCACGCTGATCATCCTTTTCCCAATATAGCCGGTAGCGCCCGTTAATAATATCTTTTTCATTATTGATAATTTGAATGACCGATATCATACAATTAATATACCTTATTCTAAATATTAGTAAAATTAATTACTAAATTTGTTATTATAAAATTTAAAAATGGAAAACGAAAATTTGATAACAGAAGATAAATTATTTGAATTATACAGCGATTATATTTTGAATCACGGTGAAAGACCAAAAAATGTCTACCGTTTCGCTAAAGATAATGATTTTGAAGAGAAGGATTTCTATGACTACTTCACAAGTTTTGAAGAGATCGAAAAAAGAATGATTCAGCATCTTTTTGAAAGCTCACTCCTATTGGCTTCGGAAGTGAATGATACCGATCTCATCACTGCAAAAGAGAAACTGCTTAATGTTTACTTCATTTTCTTCGAAAATATGACGATGAACAGATCTCTGGTGTTGATGATCCTCGGAAAAGATAAAATAAACAGTATCAAAACTTTACAGAATCTGAAGCAAAGCCACAGAGCGTTTATAAAAACACTGGATTTTAACGACATGGAACTCATGAAAAACGCAAAGGGCGATGTCAAAAACTTCACCGAAAAATCCCGTGAGGAGGCACTCTGGCTGCATCTTGTGTCGTGCATAGACTTTTGGAAGAAAGACACCTCGCCTGCTTTCGAAAAAACAGATCTGTACATCGAGAAAACTGTTGATACAGGGTTTGAACTGATAGATAATGAACCGTTGCGCAAAGTAATAGACCTTGGGAAATTCCTTTGGAAAGAGAAGTTCACCACAAATTAAAAAGGATGAAAACATTAGATAAAATACCGACAGGCAAGCTGGAAAGAACAGGAAGCTTATTAAAAGCAGGCGCCAAAGTGGGCGTCAACTACCTGAAATATTACGGCAACAAAATCACAAAAGATGAGGATGCAGCGAGAAAAATCCTGAATGAAGACAACGCGACGGACATCTACGATTCCTTGAAAGAACTGAAAGGCTCGGCACTGAAAGTGGCGCAGATGCTGAGTATGGAAAAAAATATTCTGCCTCAGGCCTATGTTGAAAAATTTTCCCTTTCTCAGTTTTCCGTGCCGCCATTATCTGGCGCGCTGGTAAAGAAGACTTTCAGAAAATATTTCGGAAAGAATCCGGAAGATATGTTTGACGAGTTCTCCACAGAATCTGTGAACGCGGCAAGCATAGGCCAGGTGCACAAAGCAAAAGCCGGATGCAAGGATCTGGCTGTAAAAATCCAGTATCCCGGCGTACAGGACAGCATTTCCAGCGATCTCAAAATGGTTAAGCCCATTGCTATGAAAATGTTCAACATCCAGAAAGAAGGATCCGAATCTTATTTTCAGGAAGTTGAGGATAAGCTGTTTGAGGAAACCAATTATGATCTGGAATTGCGTCGCAGTAAGGATTTTGCGGCAGAATGCAGACATCTTGATCACATAAAATTCCCGGTTTACTATCCGGAATTCTCCTGCGAAAGAATCATCACGATGGATTGGATGAATGGCAGACATTTTTCCGAATTTACAAAAGAAGAACATACGCAGGAAGACCTTAATAAAATAGGTCAGACACTTTGGGATTTCTATATGTACCAGATGCATATCCTGAAAAAAGTACACGCAGATCCGCATCCCGGGAACTTTTTGGTTTCGGAAGAGACAGATCTTCTGGTGATAGATTTTGGCTGCATCAAGGAGATTCCGCAAGATTTTTATGTGCCATATTTCGAACTGGCTAAAAAGGAAAACCTGAATAATCCTGTGATATTTACAGAGAAACTCTACCAGCTGGAAATCCTGCGTGCTGACGATTCTCCGAAGGAAAAAGAATTTTTTACCCAGTTGTTCTACGAACTTTTGGAACTGTTTACAAGACCTTTCAACGCAGAATTTTTTGACTTCTCTGATGAAAGTTTTTTCCAGGAAATTGCAGATCTGGGACAGCGCTATGCGAAAATGAGCGATATCAAAGGGATGAACGCCAACAGAGGTTCGCGCCATTTTATCTATGTCAACAGGACATTTTTTGGACTGTACAATATGATGCACGATTTGAAATCAAAGCATATTGTGATCAATAATTATCAAAAATTTATCAGATAAATGCCTGCAGGATTGCCTTCAAAAATTTGTGAAGTCTGCGGACTGCCATTTAACTGGCGCAAAAAGTGGGAGAAAAACTGGGATGATGTGAAATATTGCAGCGAAAAATGCAGGCGAAATAAAAATGTAAAGTCATCCGGCTAGAAAAATATTTCAGATACGATGTCAATAAGGAAACCAAAAACGGCACAATTGATCTTCCCTAATCAGCTTTTTAGGGAAACATCATTTCTGGATAAGGATCAGCCGGTTTTTTTGGTAGAAGAATTTCTTTTCTTCAGGCAGTACCGTTTTCATAAACAGAAAATTGCGCTTCACAGGGCGAGTATGAAGTTTTACGAATCCTATCTAACTAAAAGAAACTTCTGTGTAGAATACATTGAAAGTACTTCTGAACTGTCTGACATCCGAAAAATGACCAAATATCTTGAGGAAGAAAAATTTGAAAAAATCCGTATTACGGATGTTTGTGACGATTGGCTAGAGAAGAGAATCAATCATACAAAACTGGAGATTGAGATTCTGGAAAGCCCTTTGTTCATCAATACAAGAGATGATCTTAAGGCTTATTTTGAAGCGAATGAATCTTATCATCAAACCGATTTTTACAAACAGCAAAGGCTCTCACGAAATATTTTGATGAAAGCAGGAAAGCCGCTTGGCGGGAAATGGACTTACGATACAGAAAACCGCAGGAAGTATCCTAAAAATAAGAAACCACCGTCTATCTCATTTTCTGAAACTAATGAATATTACAGGGAAGCCCGGGAATATGTGCAAAAAAACTTCAACGGAAATTACGGCGAACTGACCTCTTACCAACTCTATCCTATTACTTTTGAAGAGGCTGATGCTTGGTTTATTCAGTTTCTGGAAATGCGTTTTGCCGAATTTGGCACGTATGAAGACAGCATCGTAGAGTGTGAACATTTTCTGCACCACAGCGTTCTTTCGCCTCTGCTCAATATCGGGATTCTCACCGCTTCGACGGTTTTGGATGAGGCCATAAGTTACGCCGAGGCACATCGAATTCCCGTTAATTCTCTGGAAGGATTTGTACGTCAGATTCTTGGCTGGCGAGAGTTTGTGCGGGGAATTTACCTTTATCGCGGCAGTTTCCAGAGAAACAGAAATTACTGGAATCACAACAATCCGATTCCTCCTTCTTTTTACACATCCACAACGAAGATCAGACCGATTGACAGTACAATTCTTAAAATTCTCAAAACCGGATATGCACATCACATCGAACGGCTGATGATTCTCGCTAACTTTCTGAACCTCATCAAAACCAATCCCAACCACGTGTACCAATGGTTTATGGAGATGTTCACAGATTCCTATGACTGGGTAATGGTGCCGAATGTTTATGGGATGAGCAGCTTCTCCGACGGCGGAAAAATGAGTACCAAACCGTACATCAGCGGGAGCAATTATATTATTAAAATGAGCAATTACGCCACTGGCAACTGGACGGAAAAATGGGATGCGCTATTTTGGAATTTTGTGAAGGACAACCGCAACTTTTTTCAATCGAATCCTAGATTGGGAATTATGCTGAAAACGTTTGACCATATGACGGACGACAAAAAGTCTGGGTATTTTAAAATTGCTGAAGAAACCATTAAAAATTTACAACATGACAAAAGTATTTGATCTTGTACAACTCGACCGCATTATTGAAATGGCATGGGAAGACAGGACGCCGTTTGAAGCCATTAGATTTCAGTTTGACATTACAGAATCTGAGGTAATCGGGATTATGAGAAATGAACTGAAACCTTCGAGTTTCAGGCTCTGGAGAAAGAGAGTAAACTCGGGAATCAGCCAGAAACACCTTAAAAAAAGAAATCCGGAAATTGAACGCTTCAAATGCAGCAGACAGAGAACGATAAGTCATAATAAAATTTCAAAACGATGAAAAACATAGTAATCATAGGCTGCGGACAAGGTATTGGACTGGCAGCCGCCAAACTGCTTTCGGGCAACAACAGTGTGACCGGAATTTCCAGAACCGAAACTCCTGAAATTGGACATCTCAACATAGATTTTCATCAGATGGATATTTTATCTGGCAATCTGGACGAAATCAGCTTTCCGGACGTGGTAGACGGACTGGTTTACGCGCCGGGCAGCATCAATCTCAAGCCTTTTAACAGACTTTCCACAGATGATTTTAAAAATGATTTCGAGATTAATGTTTTGGGCGCCGTGAAAGTGATTCAGAAATTACTGCCAAATCTTAAAAAGTCGGAAAGTGCTTCAGTTGTGCTTTTCAGCTCGGTAGCTGCAAAATTGGGAATGCCTTTTCACGCGTCTATTTCTGCCAGCAAAAGTGCTGTGGAAGGCCTCACCAAAAGTCTCGCTGCAGAATTAGCGGTTCATAAAATAAGAGTCAACGCGATTGCGCCCTCGCTCACCGATACCAATCTGGCTTCGCAGCTGCTTTCCACGCCCGAAAAAAGGGAAGCTTCCGGGAAAAGACATCCGCTGCAAAGAGTGGGAACTACGGAGGAAATGGCAAAAATGACAGAGTTTCTGCTGTCGGAAAATTCCGGTTGGATCACGGGTCAGATCATCGGCGTAGATGGCGGGATGGGCAATATTAAACTTTGACAGTTCAGAAAATCTAAAAATATTATCTTTACATCAAATTATTGCCATGCAGACAGACTTTATCATAGATCTACTCCACCAAGTGAAGGAATTTGAAAATTCTAAGGCCTACAAACCCAATTCTAATGTTGATGATTTCCGGGTGTGGATGAATGATAAAAAATATGCCGATGAAAGTCCGACCAAACTTTTCAAAAATGAAAACCACAAAGTGGCATTTACGGAAAACGAAATCTGCAAACAAATACTATTATTAAGCCGATATTCGAAATTGATGATCAGGAAAGGTCTTGCAGATTTCCCCGAACTTGTCAACGAAGAGTTTACCTACATTTACCGACTGAAAGATGAGCCCAATCTCACCAAAATTCAACTGATTGAGAGAAATGGGCACGAAAAACAGACCGGAACACAGATCATAAGAAGGCTTTTGGACGCCAAACTGCTTGAGGAGAAAAATGATGAAGACGACAAGCGCAGCAAAAGGCTCAAACTGACTAAAAAGGGAGAAGACATCTTTCATGAATCGGTCGCGAGAGTCAACCAGACTTCTAAAATCCTATCCGGCAAACTGAGTACTGATGAAAAAAATGAGCTCCTGAAAATCCTGAAAAAACTCAATGAGTTCCACGCACACGTCTATTCAGATCACAAAAATGCAGAAATCGAAAGCATCAGCAAAATGCTGTAATAGTATTTCCAATGTCTGCAACTTCATTATTACTCCTCTTTGTTAGAACTTCTTTTGGGATAAAGAATTAGCCTTATAGAAGGATTATTGGTAATGAATAATCTGAACCAGTCGAACGCCAGACGCAGTTGATTTCTGAATCCCACCAGCGGAATGACATGGATAAAAAGCCAGGTCAGCCACGCGATGAAACCATTGTAGGAAAACTTCGGAAGATCCACAACGGCATTGAATTTTGAAATAATCGCCATACTTCCTTTATTATTGTATTTAAAAGGAACAAGGTCTTTCTGAGCATCCATTCTTTTGAAATTAGCGCCCAGATTTTTCCCCTGCTGTATTGCTACCTGTGCCAATTGCGGATGGCCATTGGGAAAATCGGCGTCTGTGGTCTGCAGACAGATGTCTCCCAAAGCGTAGATATCGTCTGTATATCTGACTTTATTAAAAGCATCCACCAAAATTCTTTTGCCTTTTCCGATACTGGCTTCGGGAAGTCCGGGCACCGATCTGCCGACTACACCGGACGTCCATATCAGGGTTTTTGTTTCGATAGTAGTACCGTCTGACAGAATCACTTTTTCATCAACATAATCTTTTACGGATACATTCAGCACAATTTTGACGCCCAACTTTTTCAAGGTATCGTAAGCGGTCTGCTGCGCCACTTTGCTCATCGGCGACAACAGTGTGGGAAGCGCATCTACCAGATACAGATTGGAAAGGCCAAGTTTGATCTCCGGATATTCTTTTTCGGCGATATATCTTCCCATTTCGGCTAGCATTCCTGCAAGTTCAACGCCTGTAGGACCACCTCCTGCGATAACGATATTCTGAATTTTCTTGGCTTCGCTGATATTTTTATTTCTCGCAGACTCCTCCAGATTGAGCAGAATATGATTGCGGAGATACAGTGCTTCCTCTATATTTTTCATAGGAAGTGCACATTTCCTGACATTATCCATCCCGAAAAAATTGGACTCGGTTCCAAGTCCCAAAACGAGATAATCATATTTCAGAGGACCGGTTTCGGTTTCAAGGGTTTTCTCTTCCGGCACGACTTTTACCAGACTTCCCATCTGAAAATGGACATTGTTATAAGACGAAATAAATTTTCTAATCGGATAACTAATGTTGGACGCTTCTATAAACGAGGTCGCAACCTGATAAATGAGAGGCGGAAAAAAATGGTAGTTGTTTTTGTCTACCAATGTAATCCGGAATCTCTTGTCGTTTTTGAGAGATTTGATGAGATTGATTCCTGCAAATCCACCGCCAACAATTACAATATGTTTTTTCATAATATTTGATTTAAAAGAATCATACCATCTTCCATTAGTTTAAGGATTTTCACCGTGTGCCATATCTACAGGTTTGGATTCCGGAGAACCTTTTTCCCGAAGCCATATCGATAAGATAACAAGCGACGCTACAGCCAGGAATTCGCTCTGCCAGTTCTGGAAGGACTCAAACCAAAACCGAGATTCACCCAAATACTTATAAGCTGAAACCAAAGGCTGGTGTTTTGCCATCTGTTCCGAATTGAAATCCTTGAGGCTGCCGTAGAAATGCAGTATAAAACTTAACAAAAACAAAACCGCAAATGCCAAAGACAGAGAATGTTTGTAAATCTGCAGCCAGATCCCGCCTCTTTTCACTGGCCAAGGCGCGTCTGGATGTGCTTTTGGCTCTCTGTCCACTTCCTCGTCACCTTCCAAACCTTTGGATTCGCTGGAACCTTTCTGGCGCAGCGAAACCGTGAGCAACACGTACAGTGCCATCTGTAGAAATTCGCTTTCCCAATTTTCAAAAGTCGCCTGGATAAAATGTCCGCTTTGCAGGTATTGGCCAATTGTCAGTACTTTCTCGCCTTCTTCTGCCAGTTCTCTGTTTTCTGTACGCCAACCGGTCAGAAGCTGTGCAATCAGACAGATGATCATTAAGGTGACAAGAACGATGCTGAGGCTGTTTCTTTTAACAAAAGTAGGTGGACGCATCATTTTTCAGTTAAATTTCATCTTCGTTGATTCTGGTCAGATTGGTGACAGAAGGTGCATTCAGCACTTTACCGTTGACCCCGAAACGCGACCCGTGGCAAGGGCAATCCCAGGAAATCTCAGCACTGTTCCACCGGACTTCACATTTGGCGTGTGGGCAGGTACTCTTCAACATATGGACTTTGCCACCGCTTTCTTTATAAACGGCGTAGGAACTGCCTTCATATTTCACCACTTTGGCCTCCCCATCTTTGACATCTGCGACAGAGCTTATTTTTTCGGCAAACAGTTTATCCTTAATAAAATCTACTGCTACGCTTACATTTTCCTTCACAAAATCGGCAAAGCCGGCAATAGGTTTTATTCTCGCAGGATCAAAAATAGTTTTGTATTTACTCTCGCCGGTCACAATTAAATCTGTCAGGATCTGTGCTGACAGACTGCCGAACATCATTCCATTGCCGCGAAAACCTGTGGCAGCAAATATATTTCCCTGACTTCCAGGTAACTTACCTATGTAAGGGAAGCCGTCTACACACTCATAATATTGGCTGGACCAGCTGTATTTTACCATATCAACATCAAAATACTGGCGCACATAATTTTCAAGCTGCGTAAAGCATTCCCCCGTATTATCAGAATGACCGGTTTTATGATCTTCGCCGCCGGCAATCAGCAGTTTTTCGCCGTTGATTTCGTGCGTTCTGTAGTAGTGGTAAGGATCAATGAGGTCATAACCGAGCTCTTCCGGATATTGGTTGTTATACAAAGTAAAAGCTATCGCGTAGCTTCTGTACGGCGCATTTGTGAAATTCATGATGTTGATTCCTGGCGGAATATGCGTGGCATAAACCAGTTTTTTTGCCTTTATAGTTCCTTTTGAAGTTTTCAGCACTATGAAATCTTTCTCTTCCGAATGGCTCTCACAAAGGCAGTTTTCGACCAGAGTACCGCCGGAATTCAGAAATGATTCTGCCAGCGCTTTAATATATTTAATCGGATGAAACTGACCCTGACCCGGGATTTCCACCGCTTTTTTGAAGGGAATCGGTAATGAAATGTTATCAATATAATTCATCTCGACTCCTACTTTTTCAGCACCTTCTACAATATCGTCCAATTGCTTTTCCTGCTTCTCATCCAGTGCAAAAAGATGGGCGGTTTTCTTTTCAAAATCACATTCAATATTGTGCTCACTGACATTATTTTCAATGATTGCCATAGCATCCCTTCCGGCCTGTGCAAAGAGTTTTGCATTCTCCAGCCCAAAGTCGCTGATCGCCTGGGAAAAAGTGGTATCAAAAAAATTATTGAGGTGCGCCGTGGTGCCGCCGGTGGTCCCAAAACCGATGTTGGCAGCATCCATCAGAATGCAGTTTTGTCCGTTTTTCTGCAACCTGTGGGCAGTGGAAACGCCGGTGATGCCGCCACCCACAATGGCTACGTCGTACACTGTATTGAAATTGAAAGCCGGCGGAAACCGTTTTATCTCTTCCTGCCAGGTACTTTTTCTTACGCCATCTCTATTCATAACTTTTATTTTTATTGATTTGATTGAATTTTAAACTTCCGCCTTTACCCAAATACTGACCGAACTGGCATTGACCGGGAAAATCCCTTTTCCGTCTTGATCCAGCACTATTTCCTCGTTCCTGATTTCTAAAAAGTCTGTAAATCTGCAGCCGGCATTTTCAGTTCCAAGAACTATTTCTTTGTGAGCTTCTGTGCTGTTGGAAATTACCACCACACATCCGGGACGGCTGTCTGTACCTGTTCGAACCCAAGCAATACAGTTGGCATCATCAAAATAATTGATCTGCTCGCCATAACCGAATTTCTGCCTTGCCTGCAACAGTTTTGGCAAAATTTCGACCTTGGGCATTGTGACATTTACTTCTACGCCGGTAAGATCTGTATCGACATATTCTGCACCAAAAAGATCCGGGTAGAATACGCAGGGATAAGAATTTTCGGACAGCAAAATCATCGCATAAGCTAATGGTCTAAACCAGTCCTCGACCGTAGACTCCAGTGACTGCAGTCTTTGCGTATCGTGATTCCCTACAAATGAAACGGCCTTCAACGGATTCAGTTCTGACAAAGTGTTTTTGAAGATGTAACGAAGGTCGTAGGCTGCTTTTTGCCGCGACGCCTCAAAAAAATGGTAGTGAAGCGGTACATCAAACAAAGAAAGTGAATGCTCCATCACGTCCAGATAAGCATTGATGGGCTCTGCATTATCCTTCCAATATTCTCCTACAAAGAAGAAATCACCATCAATTTCTGACCTTATAAAACCGATATATTCCTTGATAAAGTGACTCGAGATATGTTTGAGTGCGTCTAATCTCAATCCGTCGACTTTGGTCGTATCGAGATACCAACGGATCCATTTTTTCAGTTCTTCCACCACTTGCGGATTGCGGAAATCGACGTCTGCTCCCATCAGGTAATCGTAGTTTCCCAACTGATTACTAACTGCAGCGTCCCATTCCCGGCTGACGTTATTGATGATTTTAAAGATTCCGGCCTTTTCCTCATCGTCCACTCTTATCCTGTCTACTCCGCTGAAACACTGCTGATCCCAGACAAACTGAGAGTACTTGCCGTTGCGATCCGGAAATGTAAATCTCGTCTGAGCCCTGGCAGGAAAATCTTCGCTGATCACTTCGGTTCTGTTTTCTGAATTGACCTGATGAACGGTCACCTCTTCAAATTCATCGGCGCCCATCCTGTGATTGAGCACGATATCGGCGTAGACCTGCAGGCCAAACATGTGGGCCATATTGATGGCGGCCAGATAGTCGCTCTTGGTGCCGTATCTGGTAGGAATCGAACCTTTCTGGTTAAATTCCCCGAGATCATAAAGATCATATACATCATAACCTCTTCCTTCAGTTCCCAGATCACATTTGACCGCTGGCGGAAACCAGACAGCCGTGAAGCCCAGATTTTTCAGCGTCTCTGCATTTTCTATAAATTCTTTCCAAAGCTCTCCTTTGTGGTACCAATGAAAATACTGTATTATCACTCCATTCATACATCATCATATTAACCGTTAACAATCAATCCACCGTTGGGATGCAGAACCTGTCCCGTCATCTGGCAGGACGCATCTGTAGCGAGAAACAAAAAACTAGGCGCAATCTCGTCTGAAGTGGCGTTGCGATCCAGAGGCGGTTTGGAGGTATCCTCCTCTTCATCACCAAAAGTTTTGGCAGTAAGCGGCGTTGCTACAGGCCCGGGAGCAACTGCATTGACACGGATACCTTTCTCTTTTGCCTGCAAAGCTAAAGATCTGGTGAAAGTAACAATGGCACCCTTTGTAGCAGAATAGTCCAGCAATTCTTTATGACCCTGATAGGCCGTGGCCGAGGTCGTATTGATGATGCTTGCGCCTTGCTTCAGATACGGAAATGCGGCTTTGGTAAGAAGGATCATTCCGATGATATTTGAATTGAATGTAGTGCGGATATTCTCCTCCTCAAGATCTTCTATATTATCTGAGGGGAATTGTATTCCTGCATTATTAATAAGGATATCCAGCTTCCCAAATTCTGAAACGGTTTCTTTTACAGCTTTTTGGCAAAATTCAGAATCGTTGACGTCGCCCTGAAAAATAATGCAGCTGACGCCGAGGTCACGGATTTCCTGCTGCGTATCTTCCGCATCTTTCTGATCGCTGTGGTAGATGATGGCGATATTGGCGCCGTGTTTTGCAAAAAGCAGTGCGGCGGCTCTTCCAATGCCGCTGTCTGCACCGCTTATCAACAAACTTTTATCTTTGAGTTGTAAACTTTCCTGTGTCATTTTATTCTTCAGTGATTGGTTTTTGCATTTCTGCCATTCTGTGTGCTGCCAGACTGTCGGTAGAAAGGTTGGACATCGCGACAGTCAGTTTATTATTGAGGCCAGATATGACTTTGTCGTCGCCGTTCATCAGGGCATTGTAGCCATCTTTTGCCACGTCTTCGGCTTTCGCAAAATCGTCTTTATCCTTCATCATTTTGCTGCTGTTCATATTAGCTTTATTAAAAAAATCTGTATCCGTCGGACCTGGCAACAGTGCTGTGACGGTGATTCCTGTATCTTTCAGTTCTTCGCGGATTGCCTCTGACCAGGATTGTATAAAAGCCTTGGTGCCGTGGTAAACTGCCTGCCAAGGTCCCGGTGACTTGCTGGCGATAGAAGATAGATTGAGAATCTTGCCACTGCCCTTTTCCAATCTGTCTTTTATAAATAATTTGGTCAGAATCATCACTGAAATCACATTGAGGTGAATGATATCAATTTCCCGGTGCACATCTGTATCCTGAAACTTACCGTAGACGCCCTGTCCGGCATCATTGATAAGAAAACTTGGACTGATGCCATTCAGCGTCAGCTCGGCGTATAGAGAATAAACGTCACTCATCTGAAACAGGTTTTTGGACAGCGAGATGACTTCTACACCATATTCCTTAAATTCCTTCTCCTTTTTGATCAGCTCATCGTGGTTTCGGGCTACGATAATGAGGTTGTAGCCGTCTTTTGCAAATTGTTTTGCCAACTCGTAGCCTATTCCGCTTGTTGCGCCTGTGATAAGGGCAAATTCAGTTTTCATTTCCATAATTTAGGTATTAAGATTGATGGATGGTAGATTACGCTTGACCTCGCAGCGGAGACAGCCCAAAATCACTTGCGTGAAATACTGCTGTGCAGCCAATGCTTCCGTCAAATGGTGAAGGTCGATCTGCTCGGAAACAATGATGTCTCCTTTGTAAGTGATGCAGTACAGTGCGTATATTTTGTAATCGGATTCCGGAACCGGCGTGGCATAGCCTGTTGTGGCGATGGACCAATCTGTACCGAATTTCTGAGCGACATTCAGCGCCATTGTTTCCGCGATATTTTTGGACACGCAGTCACAACGTTCACCTTCTTCGGGATCTATGTTTAGCTGTTTCACTTTTTCTTCCAGAGTGTATGCAGTAATGCCGCCAGAGTAGAAGGTCTGAGCCTCCATCATCTGGGAAAATGCAAGCTGTAAAAAGCCGGATGTAACACTTTCTGCAACAGCTATAGTTTCTTTTCTTTCGCGGAGATAATAGCTGATCTTATCCAATAATACTTTTGAAAATTCCATAGTTCTTATTTTGAGATTTTAAAATGATTGTCGCAACGTTTGAAAATTAGATCTGATTTTCTTAATTCCGAATCAAAAAACGAGAGTCACTTGCCAGATATTAATTTTATTGATCCCAATTATAGTTCACAATTAAATAAGAAATTATTTTTAGTAAATCAACAAATTATATGCCAAATAATTGTAAATTAATCTATTTAAATCATAATTATAGTAACAATAAACAACAATAGATCTAATATTATTATATAATCAATAATATTAAATAATTTGCCGGAAAATTATATTTGGTCAAATAATGCTTTTAAAATTTGTGCGGCGTGCGCAGATTAGCATCAGGAACTGTTGTAAAGTTATGGAATGATACAGCTTTCATTTTATGACCTCGGTCATAATACCTTAAACTAGAGAAAAATTTAATTGATAATCAGCTGTTCCGAAGACAAGTCGTATTTACAACCGTCGATCAGAATATCTACCGTAATATTTTCTGCAAACACCGGTGCGCCGTTTTCAACATCTTTGACATTGGTACGTTTCAGCGCTCTGGCACTTATCACAACAGCCATACCTGATCCTTTGCAGGTCGCAAGCTGTCCTTCTTCGATGATCAACGCTGTATCTTCGCCCAGTCCCAGACCAAGCAGTTTGGGATGGATGATGACCGCGTGTACCAATCTTCCAAATCTGCCACGGTGAACGAAATGTGTATCGATCACACAATTCAGAAAGCCAAGTCCTTCCACAAGCTCTATATCATTGCCCAGCATCGCTTCTCCATTTTCGGCACTGTCGATCATGACAGAGGAGAGACACATTGCACCGGCACTTGTCCCGGCTACTGTGAAGTCTTCCTCATCCTTATATTTGTTGTAGATCAAATCTGCAATCTTTGTAGATTTTAAGATTTCACAGATCTTACACTGGTCGCCACCGGAAAAAAAGATCGTCTTTGCATTTTTAATCCGATCGAGACATTCAGGGTCATCACCTTCGTCTTCGCTCAGATCCAGAAATCCGAAATTGGTAAAACCCAACTCCTCGAAACTCTTCCTGTAAGTATCTCTGGTACTGGCAGGCTCAGATGTTGCAGACGTAATAACTTCTATTCTGTGATCTTTCTGCGCCACAATCAATTCAAGAATTTCCTTTGGTCTGAAATCCTTATTATCGCCTTGCATTTCGGGATCTGTGCCGTTTTTATCCTCCTTCCCTCCAATAATGATAAGTCTTCCTTTTGGTTTCATAAATTAATTTTTTAATCAATTAATTCGAAATTAGAAAAAACATGAGCAATAACTTATGACTCTGATCACAATGCCGCAATTATGGGTGACAGACAGTGCAGGACAATTATTATTGATAATCATTTTAGATTGCGATTATCAAACAAGATAAGATGACTTTATCTTTTCTTTATTAAATAAACAATATGTTTACATTATGAGAAAATATGCTACACTTTTTATTTTAACATTATTTTCAATCTCTTTTTCGGCACAGTACCAACCGTGGACTTCCGCAAAACAGCCTTTAAAAGAAATCAAAGCTTTAAAAAAGCAAATCAAAAAACCTGAATTCAGGAAAGTAGATTATTTGGTGACTGATTTTGGAGCAGTTGGCGATGGCAAAACAAAAAATACGGAAGCTTTCAAAAAAGCAATTGAAAAATGTAGCGCTGAAGGAGGGGGAAGAGTTGTCGTTCCCAACGGTATTTTTTTAACGGGTGCAATTTATCTAGAATCTAATGTCAATCTTCATTTGAGTGACGGTTCAACAATTTTGTTCAGTCAAGACAGCAAAGACTACCCTATCGTTTTCACGCGTTGGGAAGGAATGGAATGTATGAATTACTCGTCACTGATTTACGCTTACGAAGAAGAAAATATCGCCGTAACAGGAAAAGGAACTTTAGATGGGAATTCAGATTTAGACAACTGGTGGTTCTGGTGTGGTGCAACAAAATATGGTTATAACACATCCCGTCCGGGAAGACAAAATCCTGCAAGAGCTAAACTTCACGAATATATGGCCAACAGAACGCCAGCCAGAGAAAGAATTTTTGGAGACGGATGGTATTTAAGACCGAATTTTGTTCAGCCCTACAAGTCTAAAAACTTTTATATGGCGGATGTTTTGGTTAAAAACTCCCCAATGTGGAATTTGAATCCTGTGCTTTGTGAAAATGTTTTGATTGAAAGAGTAAAAGTGATCAGTCACGGACCAAACAACGACGGATTCGACCCTGAAGCCTGCAAAAACGTATGGATTAAAGATTCTTATTTCGACACAGGAGACGATTGTATTGCCATCAAATCCGGAAGAGATGAAGACGGAAGAGACATCGGAAGACCTGCTGAAAACCACATCATCGAAAACTGCGAAATGAAAGACGGTCACGGCGGCGTTGTGATTGGAAGCGAAATTGCAGGCGGCGCAAAAAACATTTACGCCATCGGAAACGTAATGGACAGCAAGAATCTTGACCGTGCATTAAGAATTAAAACCAGCTCAAGCCGCGGTGGAACAATTGAAAATGTATTTTTCTACAACACAAAAGTGGGTGCTTACAAAGAAGCGGCAGTGCGTTTCAATATGCATTATGAAAAACCCGGAAATCACATTCCGACCATCAGAAATATCTGGGTTGAGAATTTAACCGTTGATAAAGGCGGGAAATATGCCGTATTTTCTGATGCTTACGAATCTTCTCCGGTAACTGATTTCACAATGATTAATGCTAAAATGACTGGCGTTCAGATTCCTTACAAAGTGGATTATCTTAAAAATGTGACTTTAAAAAATGTAACCGTTAACGGACAGCCATTAACTGAGTTAAAACCATAGAATGCGAAGAAAAACCATTTTCGCCGGACTTATTGTTTTGTCGGCATTCTCACTTTCGTTTTCCCAGTCGAAACACTGGCAGAATAATGAGCGTGAGTTGCATTACAAAGAAGACAAAGGCGATTTTTTACTGGTCAACGGAAAATACAGATTCAACCGTGCGTTGTACGGAGACAACCGTGCTTCGAGAGTTGAAGCGGGAGATTTGCCGGAATTTGCGTTGTATCTTCCTGGAATGGGCGGGAATCTTCAGTTTGTTATCCAGAAGGGAAATTCAATTAAACAATTAATTAAGGCTGATAAAATTGAAACGCGTTACCGACCGGGAACGATGCTGTACGAAATCAAAGACCCGATTCTTGGAACCGGAACTTTAAAACTAACTGTTTTAGCACAAGCTAAAGAAGAAGGTTTGGTTTTAAAAATGGAAACTGTCAATATAGATTCGTCAACAAAAATCTACGCAGTTTTTGGCGGTGCGAGCGGAACGACTTTCAGCAGAAACGGCGACATCGGCGCAGACCCGGAATCTGGATTTTATCTGTTGCCAGAATATTGTCTGAATAATCAGTTTCAGTTGAATAAAAACCAATTCCAGCTTAATTATTTAAATAAGAAAAAAGAAACTCAAATCGTCGGTGGAAGTTTTTCGAATGTTAATTTGTTACAACAAACCGATGCGGCGACTTTAGAAAAACTTGCTGAGTTTACTCAAAATAAAACAGACAAATCTCCGATTATTTACGCTTCGTATTCATCACAGAAACAGCCTATTTATATTCAGGTTGCGAAGGGAAAATCAGCTAAAAACTTTTCGGATGAAGCGTTGAAAAACGTTTTTGATGAAGCGGAAAAATCCCGTTTAGCACTAACAAACAGAATTCAGCTTAAAACTCCGGATGCAGATTTGAATAATTTCGGAGCCAATCTAGCGATTGCAGCGGACGGAATTTGGGAAAGCCCGACCTTCCTTCACGGCGCTGTTGCCTGGAGAATGCGGTTGAATGCGTGGCGTGGCGCTTACACAGCCGATGCTTTGAGCTGGCACGACAGAGCAAAAGAACATTTTGAAAGTTACGCCAATTCGCAGGTTCTGAAACCCGATTTTGCGCCTGTAGAAATGGATACGATGCGTCATCTTGCCCGCCACGAAGAAAAAATGGGAACTTCGGTTTTTTCCAGCGGATATATTTCTAGAAATCCGAATGATAACACAAAACCGCACCATTACGATATGAATCTGGTGTTTTTTGACCAGATGTTTTCGCATTTCAACTACACGGGCGACAAAGAATTTCTGAAAAAAATGTGGCCGACGATGGTTCGCCATATGGATTGGGAAAAACGAAATTTCAAACGTAGCGATTTGTACGATGCTTATGCTGCGATTTGGGCGAGTGATGCGCTGCAATATTCGGGTGGAAAAGTGACTCATACGTCAGCTTATAATTACAGAGCCAACCGTGAAATGGCAAAGCTGGCAAAAATCATTGGCGAAAATCCTCAACCTTACGAACAGGAAGCTGATGCGATTTTAAAGGCAATGAAAAACCAGCTTTGGATTAAAGATAAAGGTTATTTTGCCGAATACAAAGATGCTTTGGGCAATCAAATTGTTCACGACAAACCGGGAATCTGGTCTATTTACCACGTTTCAGATGCGTTTATTCTGAATGAATTCGAGGATTATCAGAACTTACAATACATCAATAATTACACACCGAAAATTCCAATCACCGTAAAAGGTGCGGATAATAAAGATTATTTCACTTTAGCAACGACCACTTGGCAACCCTACGATTGGTCGATAAATAACGTGGCTTTGGCTGAAAATTTACAGACTGCCTTGGCGTATTGGCAAGCCGGAAGAAGTGAGGATGCTTATCAACTTTGGAAGGGAAATTTAGTTGAGTCGATGTATTACGGTATCAGTCCGGGGAATTTCGAACAGCTTTCTCATTACGACGCGTTTCGTGGAGAATTGTACCGTGATTTTGCCGACCCGATTGGTGTCGCTTCAAGAACATTGACTGAAGGACTTTTCGGGGTTTATCCGAATTTACTGGAAAATAAAATCAGCATCAAACCTGGTTTCCCAAAAGACTGGAATTCTGCTGAGTTGAAACTTCCGGATTGGGAATATCAGTTTACCAGAACTTCAAAAATGATTGAATATTTATTTAAGTCAAAATATCAAAATCCCGTGGCGTTGGAAATGCAGATTCCTGTAAATTATTCCAACATCAAATCGGTCAAAGTAAATGGTAAAAAAGTAGATTGGAGAATTAAACCGAATTCCATTCTGCAACCTTTTGTTCAGTTTGAAACGCCGAAAGGAAATGATTTTAAAATTGAAATCAACTATTCCGGAGAAGAATTGAAAAATGAGCAAACCGATTACGTCAATTACATTTCGGAAAATCTTGAGTTGAATTTTGATTCAAAAAAGAAAATCAAAGATGTTTTTGATCCGCAGAAATTGATAAAGATCAGAAACAGGAATCAATTTGATTTGGTTAAAGAAGAAAGAAAAGGAACTTTTTTCGTTCAGGTCGAACAAAAAGGAACAAGTTGGTGGCAACCTGTTAATGTGGATATTCGTTTTCCTTTGGAAACAAAATGGGTGAATAAAAAACTTCAGATTCAATCAAAATCATCCAGTCCAATTAATGGAAAATTAGCTATTCATGGTTTAAACAAGAATTTTAATATTGAAAAAAATCAAAGTGCATCTATTGAAATTCCTTCAAATTATTTAAGCAAAGGAACCAATTCTGTCGAACTTGATTACAACGGAATCAAACAGAATATTGAAATTACCGATTGGGAAATTGAAAATCAAGGACAGTTTAACAACATTTCATTGGCTTCAAAATACAATGAAAAAGTCACTGAGATTTTCAATCAAAAATACCTTTCACCGAGACTAGAAGTTCCGACTTTGCAACTTCCGTGGCAGGGAATCGGAAACTGGTGTTATCCATTAATTAATGCTCAAATCGATGACAGCGGATTGATGAACAAAAGAAAAAATGGTAAAGTTGAGTTTCTTGGAGTTCCATTTTTAATTGATAAAACCGATAAAAACATTGCGTTTGTAAGTCAATGGGATAATTACTCTGATTCTCTTGAAATTCCGATTTCAGGGAAAGGAAAGAAAATCTATTTTCTGATGGTAGGTTCTACGAATCCGATGCAGTCGCAGATTGTGAATGGAAAAATTACCGTTCAGTATGTTGATGGTTCGACTACCGAACTGGAGCTAAAAAACCCGATCAACTGGTGGCCGATTGAGCAGGATTTGTTTGACGATAATTTTGCGTTCGAAATTCCTGATGATAAAATTCCGTATCGTGTGAAACTGAAAACCGGAGAATTGTACAAAGGTGGAACTTTAAGCAAATATTCAAGCATCAAAGGATTTACAGACCGTCAGGTTGACGGTGGAGCTGCAACGATTCTGGACTTACCGATTGATGCGAATAAAGAACTAAAATCAATAAAATTGACGGCTGTGAGCAATGATGTGGTGATTGGAATGATGAGTGCGACGGTTTTGAAATAAATAATTAACAAAATAAAAATTTGAATTCCATATTAAATAATGAATATGAATAAAAAAATTGCAATATATCTTGGGATTTTCCTGATAGGACTTTCATCCTTAAATGCCCAGAAAATCGACCGAAAAAAAGTCGTTCAGCGCCATAACGTGGTCAACACAAAAGCCGATACACTTTCTACCTTAACTGTTGGAAACGGAAAGTTTGCCTACACGGTTGACATCACGGGAATGCAGTCGTTTCCTGAATATTATAAAAACGGAGTTTCTCTCGGAACGCAGTCTGAATGGGGCTGGAACAGTTTTCCGAATAAAGAAAATTATAAATTTGAGGAGACTTTAAAGCCTTACGATTTTAATAATGACGGGCGCAAAGCTTTGTACTCTGTTCAAATCAAAGAGCCGGAAAGAAATAAAGGTGCGGTTGAATATTTCCGTGTGAACCAACACCGTTTGCAGTTGGGAAATATCGGAATTGAACTGACTAAAAAAGATGGTCAGAAAGCTAAAATTTCAGATTTGACGAACATTAATCAGAAAATTGATTTGTGGACAGGAATTATCACCAGCGAATTTTCTCTGGAAGGAACTCCGGTAAAAGTCTGGACGGCTTCTTTCCAAAATTCAGATAAAATCGGAGTGAAAATTGAATCTGATTTAATTTCAAAAAACAGATTGAAAGTATTTGCACGCTACCCTTCTCCGACCGGACAATTCTTGGATGATGCTGCTTTTTATGGAAAGGAAAATGACCATTCTTCGAAAATCGTTTCGTCACAGTCTACGCAAGGTTTAATTCAGCATACATTACAAAGCACGGATTATTATACTCAGCTTAATTTTACGGAAGGAAAACTTCGTGAAGCCGGAAAACATTATTTCGTTTACGAGCCTTCTTCGAAAAACAAAATGGTTGAATTAAGTGTTGAGTTTTCAGCTAAAAATCCGAAATCTAACAGAACTTTATTCGCTGATGCTGAAAAAGAAAGTACTTCTGGCTGGAAAAACTTCTGGGAAAGCGGCGCTGCCGTTGATTTTGAAGGAAGTACAGACCCGAGAGCCAATGAGCTTGAAAGAAGAGTTGTATTGTCTGAATATTTAACAAAAGTTCAGTGTGGAGGAAGCAATCCGCCTCAGGAAACAGGTTTGACCTTCAACAGCTGGTACGGAAAACCGCATACTGAAATGCATTGGTGGCACGGCGTTCACTTCGCTTTATGGGGAAGGCCGGAGATTTTGGAAAAACAACTGGATTATTATTTCAGGTCGTTTGATAAAGCTAAAAAATTAGCCGAAAGACAAGGCTATAAAGGGGTTCGATGGATTAAAATGTCGGATAACGAAGGAAACGAAAGTCCATCTTCTGTTGCTGCATTTCTGATTTGGGAACAGCCGCACATCATTTATATGACCGAACTTTTGTACCGAAACAGCAAAGACAAAAAAGTTTTAGAAAAATATAAAGATTTAATTTTTGCAACAGCTGATTTTATGGCTGATTTTGCGACTTACGATAAGGAGAAAAACCGTTACAATTTAGGTAAAGGCGTTATTCCAGCTCAGGAAGTTTTCCCGGCGAAAGATACTTACAACCCGACTTATGAAGTGGCGTATTGGGATTGGTCGTTGAGAATCGCTCAGGAATGGAAAGAAAGATTGGGACAGCCGAGGGATAAAAAGTGGGATGATGTTATCAATAAACTGGCTCCGCTTCCGGTTCAGGACGGTGTTTATTTATCGACCGAATCAGCAAAGGATTCCTTCACATTTCCAAAATGGATGACCGATCATCCGGCAGTTCTTGGAGCTTTAGGAATGGTTCCAGAATCTCCGAAACTGGACAAAAAGATAATGAAAAATACACTTGATATCGTTTGGGAAAGATGGAACTGGGAACACACTTGGGGTTGGGATTTCCCGATGACGGCGATGAACGCAGCAAGATTAGGTCTTCCAAATAAAGCTTTGGATGCGCTGTTTATGGATATTCAAACCAATACTTATTTGAAAAACGGACATAATTTTCAGGATGGAAGATTGAGAATTTACCTTCCCGGAAACGGCGGAACTTTAGCTGCGGTTGCTATGATGCTGGAAGGTTGGGATGCTTCGACCAGTCAATATCCTGGTTTCCCGAAAGACGGAACCTGGAAAATAAAAGCGGAAGGTTTTAAAAAAATGCCTTAAAAAATAAACCATTCATATTTTAGTTAGAGTCTGTCGGAAACGGCAGGCTTTTTTTGTCTTATTTTAGACCATTCGGAACCAAGTACATTGAAAGTGTACTATTTTACTTAAACCCAACGATAAAAATTGTCACTGCATCAGTAACACTTTTTTCTAAAACATCTTTTAAATTAATTGATTATCAGTTATTTATAAATTTAAAAATAGTAAGACCAAAGTAATGTAAAATTTGTATCTTGTCTTTACTTACTGAATCCAATTTTTCCGGGTCAGATTTCTTAAAACTGAATTTATATTCCTATTAAAAGTCATGTCAGAAATATTCGAAGTTAATATCAATGAAAACTCCAGAGTTCCGAAGTACAAGCAGATCGTAGATTCGATCCTGAACGGAATTGACGGTGGCGAAATTAAAATCGGAGAAAAAATACCTTCGATCAACGAATTGAGTGAAGCATGTTTCCTGTCCAGAGATACTGTGGAAAAAGCTTATAAGGAACTCAGAAAAAGGCAAATCATAGAATCTGTGAAGGGAAAAGGTTATTATATTTCCCGTATCAATAAGAATGATGTCATCAATATTTTCTTTTTGATCAACAAGCCGAGCACTTATAAAATGATGATTTACGATTATTTTGTAAACGCCATCGGATCCAAAGGCAATGTCGAAATGTACATTTACCATTGCGATGAGACGCTATTCATCAATGCTTTGAAACGCAATCTCGGCGGCTTCGACTACTATGTTGTGATGCCTCATTTCCGCGATGATCAGTCCAAACATACCAGTTCTACGCAGGAAGTGATTGATATGATCGAAAAAATCCCGAAGAACAAACTGGTAATGCTGGACAATACAAAACCGAACATCTCGGGAGAGTACGGTTCTGTTTTTCAGGATTTCGCACTCGATATTTACAATGCTTTGAAAGAAGGCCTGGACAAAATCAAAAAATATGAGAAAATCATTTTGGTTTATCCGGACAAGTCCATCAATCCCTACCCTTTCCGCATTGTGCGCGGTTTTGAAAAATTCTGTAAAGAAAACAAACTGGATTATGAGATTCTGGACGCCATCTATCCTGATATGGAACTGCAGGACAAAGATATTTTCATCACCATTCAGGAGCGAGATCTTGTAAATCTGGTGAAGCAGATCCGGCAGAAAAATCTAAGACTGGGCGAAGACATCGGTATCATTTCCTACAACGAAACGCCACTGAAAGAACTTTTGGGAATCACCGTGATCACCACCGATTTCAAAGCCATGGCAGAATCTGCTGCTTATATGGTTCTGAAAAATAAAAAAGAACAGGTGAATAATGTCTTTAAATATATCGAAAGAGATTCACTTTAAAAACAAAAAAAACGAGCTCACAAAAGCCCGTTCTTTCTTGAAAAAAATTAAATAAACAACTAAATTTATCTTACTAAAAAATTCTTGAGGTCGGTCGTCTCATTACAGCAAAGCTGCTCCATCACCTGCCGGAACTGCATTTTGAGCATTTCAATAATGTGATCGCCGCCTTTGTCTCCCAAAGCTCCTACGGCATACATAAATGTTCGCCCCATAAACGTAAACTCGGCGCCACAACTGAGTGCGCGCGCAACGTCCGGGCCGGTTCTTACGCCACTGTCCATCATTATTTTGATTTGACCTTTGTACTTTTCGCTGATATCTTTTACTACCGAAATAGTTGATTCTCCCGCATCCAGCTGTCTTCCGCCGTGGTTGGAAATGATCATTCCGTCAAATCCCAAACGGACAGATTCTGCAGCATCTTCATCTGAAGCAACGCCTTTTATGACCAGTTTACCTTTCCATTTATCACGGATTGCTTTGATTCGGTCTGAGTTCAATCTTCCGGAAAATGTCGAGTTCATGAACTGTCCGAGCTGTTTTACGCCCATATTTTTGTCCATATATTTATCCATCGTCGCAAAACTAGGAACGCCGTATTTCAGCATTTCCAGACACCATTGTGGTTTTACCAAAGCCTGAGAAACTGTTCGTAAATTCAATTGAGGCGGCATTGCGAGACCATTTCGGATTTCCTTGGCTCTGTAACCAAATGTCGGAACATCAGCTAAAACTACAAGAACGTCATAACCTGAATGTTCGCAACGAGCAAGAATATCGTCGCGCAACCATTCTTCTCTCGGATGATACAATTGATACCAAGCTTTTCCTTCCGTCAATTCAGCGATTCTTTCGATACTGCTGGTGGTAACTGTGCTTAAGATGAAAGGAATATTATGCTTGAAAGCAGCTTTTGCTAAAATTTCCGGCGCATTTGGCCACATTAAACCTTGCAATCCGACCGGCGAAATCCCAAATGGCGCAGAATATTTGACACCGAATAAATCGGTTTCCATATTGGCTTCCCGGTAATTGTCCTGCAGATACTGCGGACGGAGAAGTACTTCTCTCAACTCGCTGGTATTTCTGTCTCTGTTGATATTTTCATTGCAGCCGCCATCCAGATAATCAAAAGCGAAACGCGGCATTCTCTGTTTTGCGCGCTGAATCAGAAGTTCTAATGACGCATAATTGGTATCGAATGGAAATGACATAATTGGTTGTTGGTTGATGGTTTACAGTTGTCGGTTTTAAGATTTTGCCAGCAACTGACAACAATCAACTGACAACTAAAATAGTTATAAATTAAGAATTAAAGGCTGAAGCACTTTCATCTGATAATGCTGCTGAAGAAATGTTTCGTCAATTTTCTTGTTCGAAATCACCATAGACGCTCCAAGTGCAGAACCAAGCGGCGAATGCGTTGACATCACCTTATAATGCTGGAAATGATGCGACATCAGTTTCATAAAAACATCGTTGTCTGTGAATCCGCCGTCAATATATATCGTGTCGATTTCTGAGTTTCCGATGGCATTTTTGATTGTGTGAATCTGCAAATCCATTAATTCTATCATTAATTGATGATAAGCTTCTTCGAAAGTGGCAAACGATTTAAGATCGGTTTCGGTGATCATTTTTCGTTTGAGGATAATGCCCTCAAAACGGAAGTAGACATTTTTATTTTTCATTAAATGCAAATATAATTCCTGATCAAACTCCACTTCTCTGTGGGCGCCATATTCCTTTCCGTAGTAATCGCAGAGTTTCTCGACCTGAATTCGGTATTCATTTCCCATAAAAAACCGGGAAGCTTTCACACGTTTTCCATCGATTCGCATGTAATTCAGACAGTTGTTTTCGATATCTTCGTCCGTTAAACTTTCATCATTAAATGGATTGAGAGAAATACTCCAGGTTCCTGTTGATAAAAGTAAAAATGGATTTTTCTTGCTCAAAATATAAGGTAACAAAGCCGAAGAACTGTCGTGAATTCCTACCCCGATTTTAATTTTCTGATTCCGGTAAGACGTATTGATACTTGCTGAAGTTGGAACAATTGGCGGCATCAAAACATCAATTTCTTCCTCATAAACCCAGTCGTGGTAATCTGCTTTGTCATAATCCCACAAGTTGGTATGGCAGCCGATTGACGTAAATTCTGACACGCAGATTCCGGTAAATAAATACGATAAATATTGAGGCAAATGAAGACTGTAACGGATTTTACTGAATACATCCGGATGTTTGTACTTTAACCAAAATAATTGCAGACCTGAGTTCAACATTCCTGCTTGCGGAGATGCGGTCTCGCGGGCAATCTTCAGTTTGTCGCCGTGTTTTTCATAAAACAAATCGAGAATATCATCATCGATTGGTTTGGTGTAGTTGTAAAGTGGTGTGAGGACATTTCCCTTATGATCCAAGTGAACGAAGCTGGCTCCATAAGTGGAGAAATTGATGGCTTTAACATCATAATTTTCATCGTCCAGAATGGCATTGAAGTTATCCTTGATCCAGTTTTGAAGTGCGGCAAGATCCTCCGTTGGATAGCCGTCTTCATCTGCTGTAAGAGGCAATTCCGTATATTCCCGAACGACTTCTTTATAGTTTTTGTCAAATAAAAAAAACTTTTTGTTGGTTTTTCCAATATCAAAAACAATCGTTACTTTCTTTTTGGACATTCTTGTGGTTATATAATTGGTAGAAATATGTTTTTATTAATAGCGATTTGAAAATCATCAAATTAAAAAAAAATAAGGAGTGTTTAGATATTAAGAAGAAAAAACATTACTTAATAAAACTTAATGGTCTAAACACTGACCTTAAATAAAAACAAGTGGTTTATTGTGACAGCCTTTCAAATGAATTGAAAGTTCTGTTTATTAATTCTTTTAATAAGGATCTTACAATCCTGTTGCTTTCGCCCAGCCTCTTTCGGAGATCAGAGTTTCTCTTACTTTCAGATTTCTGTAAGCTGCAATTGGGTCCAGTGCTGCGCCACTCTGTAATCTTGCAGCCTGCAGCAATGGGCGAACATCTGTTCTGTATGCATTCTGCAAAATATCCTGCGCTGCTACGACATCATTATTCAATTGTGCCGTTTTCAATGCTTTCTGATCTACCAAAAGTGCCTGAGCATAAGCAATTAAAATAGCTTCCAAAGATTGTAGCAAATCCTCCAACGGATCTTTGATGTTGTGACTTGCATCAATCATCCAGGCTGGATATGGATTGTTTGGGTTGTTTTCCATTCCGTACACCAATTCGTTGAATATCAGGAACAAAGCATAAGGTTTAATAGAGCCAACGGTTAAATCATCATCGCCATATTTACTGTCGTTGAAGTGGAAACCGCCTAATTTTCCTTTATACATCAATGTTGCAACAATTTGCTCGATGTTGGTATTTGGTAAATGATGACCAAGATCAACCAAGGTAAAAGCTCTTTCTCCGCAAGCATTTGCCAGCATAAAAGAAGTTCCCCAATCCTGAATTGTTGTTGAATAGAAGTTTGGTTCGTATGGTTTGTACTCTATGAACAGTTTCCAGTCCTCAGGCATATCTGCGTAGATTTCTTTCAGACTTTTTTCAGTGTTTGATAAAGCAGTCTGGAAGTTCAATTGTCCAGGAAAACTTGCGCCGTCCGCCAACCAAACGGTTAAACTTTTGGAGTCTAATTCTTTTCCGATTCTGATTACTTCTTTATTATGTTCAACGGCGTAAGCTCTGGAATCTTCGTTGACCGAGTTGAGAGAACCAAATTTATATGATTTCTGAGCGCCAGGCTGATCCTGAAAAGTATTGGAATTCATCGCATCGAAAACAAGTCCGTGGGATTTTGCACTTTCTTTCAAAGCACTTACATCACTAGGAATATCCCAGGGAATGTGAAGAGAAACTGCACCGGCAGAATGCGTCAAAGCGTGAAGCAAACCGACATCATCTAACTTTTGTTCCAAAACAGCAGGTTCGCCGCCGTAAGAAAACCGTCCGAATCTCGTTCCACCCGCGCCTAAAGCCCAACTTGGAATCGCTACCTGGAAATCGGCAATTTTGTTGACGATTTCAGAAACGTTTGCGCCTGATCTCGTGAGTTTATTCTGCAGAAAATCAAAATCTGAATTGAAGTTTTCAATGCCTGCTTTGTTGTACTGATCAATACTATCTTTTCCTATTATCATTATATTTTAAAATTTTAAAATTGAAAGCTTACCAGAAGCAAGCCTTCAATTTATTAAAATAAAAACCTTCAAAAAAATTAAATTTATCTTGGGAACGCATTCGCCATTCCGCCATCAACATTGATGATATTTCCTGTTGTTTTGTCCAAAATCGCAACACAAGCAAAAACGCCGTTTGCAATGTCTTCAGGAAGAATAATCTCGTTTAATAAATTTCTTTTGGCGTAGAACGCAGGCAATTCCTCTACAGAAATTCCGTTTGCTTTTGCACGGCCTTCCGCCCAAGAACCTTCCCAGATTTTACTTCCAACGATCACGCCGTCGGGATTCACTGTGTTTACACGGATTTTATCAGCTGCCAATTCTGCTGCCAATAATCTTGTCATATGCTGCTGAGCCGCTTTTGCAGTTCCGTAGGCTACGTTATTTGGTCCGGCCACCAAACCATTTTTACTTGCAATATTCACGATGTCGCCACCTAGATTTTGCTTTTTCATAATTTCGGTTCCGCTTTTAGCGATTAAGAATTGACCTTTAACCAAAACATTTTCCAGCAAATCCCAGTCTTGCAAAGTGGTATCTTCCAAAGATTTAGAAATTGCCAAACCTGCAGAATGAACCAAAATATCAACACCTCCGAAAGCCAAAACTGTCTGTTTGAAAGCTTCTGAAATGCCCTCTTCATTCGTCACATCGCACTGGACGGCGATTGCCTGGTCTTTGCTGTATTTCGCAGTTACAGCTTCCGCAGCATCTTTATTAAGATCTGTAAAAACGACCACTGCGCCTTCAGCCACCATTTTGTCGGCGATAGCCTGTCCTATTCCACCGCCTGCTCCTGTTACGATCGCAATCTTTCTGGACAATGGTTTTTCTTTAGGCATTCTTTGAAGTTTTGCTTCTTCCAACAACCAATATTCGATGTCGAACGCTTCCTGTCTTGGTAAAGAAGTGTATTGAGAAATTGCTTCTGCACCACGCATTACGTTGATTGCATTGACATAAAATTCGTTTGCAACTCTTGTTGTCTGCTTATCTTTTGAAAAACTGAACATTCCAACACCCGGATAGATGATGATGACCGGATTTGGATCACGCATTGCAGGACTGTTTGGATGTTTGCAAGTTTCGTAATAGTCTTTGTACTCTTGTCTGTACTGTTCGAAAAGCGGATTAAGTTTTTCAAGAATCGCTTTTGAATCAGATAAATCTTCATTTTTATCTAAAGTCAGAACTAAAGGCTGAATTTTCGTTCTCAGGAAGTGATCCGGACAAGACGTTCCCATTGGCGCAAGTCTTTCCAAATCATTACTGTTGATGTACTCTAAAACAACTTCGCTGTCTGTGAAATGACCAACCATTCTGTTTTCAGAAGAAGCTAAACCTCTTAGCAAAGGCATGATTTGAGCGGCTTTGTTTTTACGTTCGTCAGCAGGTAGAGATTCTACTTTTTGGCCGCCGAAAACCTGTCCGTTTTCTTCGATTTTTTTAGCGATAAATTCAGAAGCCATTTCGATCACTTCCAAACTGTTGATGTAAGATTCGTAAGACGTATCGCCCCAAGTGAATAAACCGTGGCTTCCTAGAACGATTCCTCTGATTCCGGGATTATCAGCCAGACATTTTTCCAACTGCAAACCTAAATCAAAACCAGGTCTCTGCCAAGGCACCCAACCCATTGTGTCGCCCCATATTTCTTTGGTTACGGCCTCGCTGTCTTTAGCTGCAGCCACCGCTATCAAAGCATCCGGATGAAGGTGATCGATATGTTTAAATGGAAGTAAACCGTGAAGTGGAGTATCAATAGAAGGTGCTTTGCTCTCAAGATCAAAAATACAGTGGTCGAACAAGCCTACCATTCTGTCTTCGTCTGCCAAGCCTCCGTAAACATTTTTCAGATTACGTAATCTTTCGGTGTATAATCCTGCGATTCCTTTTCTGGTTAAAGTTCCGATGTCGCCACCTGAACCTTTGACCCACATTACCTCCACTTCTTCGTTGGTAAGCGGATCTTTCTCGATAGTTTTACAGCTGGTGTTTCCGCCGCCATAATTTGTAATTCTAAGATCTGCACCTAATATGTTTGAACGGTACAAAAACAAAGCAACCTGATCATCTCCGAAAGATGCCGCTTTTTCTTCGTCCCATAAATAATCTACGTATTTGAATGTTTTTACGTTTTCCATTTTTTTTATTTTCTTAATTTTTTATCAAAATTAGATGGTTAAATTTTCTACAGCATCCCGTACTATACTGATGAGGATTGAATTTAAATTTTAATTAATATTCAATGGTATTAAAAACCCAACATGTTTTCTACAAAAGCAGTATCGAACGTGCTGGGTTGGATTGAAAAATTTATTTTATCTAATTCTTATTTAGCTTAATAACCAGGAAGTTGTGTCAGATTTGGATTATCCACCATTGGATGTCCTGCGGAAGCTGACGCGAAAGGAAGCAGTTCGGTTTTATTCGGTACAAATCCGTAGAAAAGTCCATCGCCGTTACCTTCTATCCAATCTGGATATTTCCCGCCATTTTCTGATGATGCCGTTGGTTTTGTATAAATGATATTACCCACCTGAATTGCATTGAATCCGGCATTAAATCCTGCTGCTTTTCTTGCATTACCATTAAAAGTACTGGTGTAAGCCTGAAACATATTAGCCGGATAGAATTTGTCATCATTGGCGGCAGCTAGACCGTTTGCAGTTGCAATACCTCTCAAAGTCGTTTGATAAGCGGCATATCCACCAGCGGCTGTAGGAACGGCCTGAACTGCTGCAATCTGAGCAGGATTTGTCAGATCAACATACGGCACCTGCAAAATTGGATCTCCGTAGACCTGTGCATTTTTCTGAAATTTATAAAGACGATAAACCGGTGTTGCAGCATAAGCGCCTGTTCTATCGGACAGGTTTTTCATCGCTTGTTTTGTAGCATTGATTTCGCTTGCAATTCGGTTCATTCTAATCAGATCTGTTCTAAGATTAAATTCACCGGCGAATTCCCATTTTCTTTCCTGAACAAGTGCGTCCTCAAATGCCTGCTGACTTGTTGGAGCTGCGAGACTGCCAATACCGGCGCGGTTTCTCACCTGCATCAAAGCAGCTGTTCCTGCGGCAGTTGGTCCATTATTAAGATAATTCTGCGTTTCTGCGTACATCAGCAAAACATCTGCATATCTGATAATTGGAATATTCAGATTACGCTCACTTGCTGATTGTGGTGCAATACCCCAACCCATTCTGAATTTACCCGGTAAAATGCAGGAATAAGTCGTTCCTGTATTCACCCATGTATCAGTTGCTGCGCCCGAATTAAGGAAATAAACACTGTATGAAGTACAGGAAACATCTCGTCGCGTATCGCCCGGTTTGAATGACAGATAATATGTCGGAAGTATAAACTGGAGTGCTTTTCTGGAGCCATAGGTCCCACCTCTGGAACCTTCCATGGCATAAACACCGAAGGCTGAATTGGTATTTGGACCATACTCCGCAATATGCCACAGCATTTCCGGATTGCTGACGCCAAATTTTCTCTGGCAGAAATTAAACCACATCGCTTCAAAACCGCTTTTACCACCTTGTGCCTGTACCAGACTGGCTGTTCCGCCGTTGATGACGGCCGCTGCTGCATTGTCTGCAATCTGATACAGCTCCCGCACTCTGGTGTTATCACTTCTTCTGGACATAGTTCCCGGCGCTCCGGTAGCAAGATCCCATCTAAGAGAATAACCTGCTGCATACAAAGCAATTCTTGCCAAAAGTGCATTACCTGCTGGTCTTGTAAGACGCTCGGACGTAGAGCCAGCCGCAGGAAGATCATTCACCGATTCCTGCATATCTGCGATGATGCGGTCATAGATACCATCACGTGGTGAACGTTTTGGATATAAGGTATTAGGATCATTCGGATCTGCTTCTACCAACGGAACCCACACTGCAGGAACATCTCCGTAAACTCTGATGAGATTATAATAGCAAAATGCACGTAATGCTTTTGCTTCCGCGATCAGGGCGTTTCGTCTGGTACTTGCGGGCATCTTGCTCAATCCACTGATTGCTATATTGGTTCTTTCTATTGATGCGTACATCACAGAATACACGCCAGTCAGCGTAAAAGGCGTCTTGGCATCATAAAAATAATTGGCAATGTTATATTTGGAGTTATTGGTAGTGCCATCTTCTGCGGAATGAATAACTGTGTCGCCCGCTCCCAGCTGATAATACATCTCTGTAGGTACAATGCCCCGGTAACAGCCCTGAACATAAATATCGGCAGTATCCTCACTTTTGAAAACCGATTCTGTATCTGACGTGTTTGTAGAAGGCTGATCCAGAAAATCCTCGCTGCAGGAATGCATGCTTACTGCTGTGATAAAAAATGATGGAATAATGACTAATCCCTTTATAAATGTGTGTTTATTGAATATATTTTTCATGATCTTAATATTAAAAAGTTAGATTGATACCAAGCACGTAACTTCTTGAACGCGGATAGGAAGAACTATCATACCCTGGTGTTACTGATACACCGCCAGCTGCTGAAACTTCCGGGTCGTAACCGGAATAGCCGGTAATGGTAGCCAGATTATTGACGGTAACGTACAGTCGAGCATTGGCTACAGAAATAGTCTGTAAAAATTCTTTATTCAGACTGTAACCCAATGTCAACTGCGCAATTCTAAGGTAAGACCCATCTTCCACGTAATATGAGGAAGGATAAGTGATATTAGCCGTATTTGTATTACTAAGACTCCAAAGCGCATCTGCTTCGTTTGGATTCAGTTCTTTTAATCTGGTGAGATTATTGGTAATGATTCCTGTATTGGGATCGATCAGATGGTAGTAATTGTCTCCAAATTCTGTTGGCACGTTCTGAAAAAGTGCGTAGGGACTCAAACTCTGTTTGGTAGCATTGTAAATATCGCCGCCAACGCTGAATTTCATAAACATAGACAAGTCAAAGCCTTTGTAGGAAACATTATTACTGATTCCGCCTATAAAGTCCGGTGTCCCGTTTCCTATTTTCACAAGTTTTCTGGTAAACTGATCTCCTGCCGCATTATCTGCAGCAAATTTCATATCACCGGGTTTAGGTGTACCGGTTGCCGGTTTCACTACGCCAGGTTTTAAAGTAAGTGTGCCGTTTGCCGCCTGCGTAAAATCGTCTGTGGTGTATATACCCTGATAAACATAACCGTACATATCTCCTAAACGCTCTCCTACTGTAGCATAATAAGTAACCTGTCCGCCTCTGTTGCTTCCTACGGAAAATGTTCTGAAGTCTCTTCCGCTGTCCAGAGAAGTTACTTTGGATTTATTAAAACCGATATTGGCATCAGTTGTCCATCTCAGGTTTTCAGATTTTAGATTGACAGTATTCAGTGTAAATTCATAGCCTGTATTACTCATCGTCCCGATATTCTGGTACTGGTTGGTGTAACCTGCGTGCGCTGGAAGTATTGTCAGCAGAAGCATATTCGTCACATCATTTTTGTAATATTCTGAAGTTAATTTGACTCTGTTGTTGAACAAAGCTAAATCAACACCTACATTGGTTGCTTTCATAGCTTCCCAACGCAAATCGATGTTTCCATAGGTAGAACTCGTCACATACGCCGGATTACCGATTGTATTGTTTAATGGATAATCTGTCAGTATCACATTGGTTCGCCACAAGTTGCTTGGAACATCATTGTTTCCGGTTTCCCCGTATTCTACTCTGAATTTCAAATCATTAATCACATCATTGATCTTATGATCCTTCCAGAAACCCTCCTGGGAAACACGCCACGCTCCTGCAACGGAAGGGAAAGCGCCCCAACGGTTATCTTTGTAAAACTTAGATGAACCATCGTAACGTAATGTTCCTGTCAGTAGGTAGCGGTCGTCATAATTGTAATTGACACGTCCAAAATACGAAAGCATAGTTACAGGAGCCGGTCGGTCTGCACTTTTGTCTCTTACCGTAGCATTGTCGATTTGATCTAAACCAAAATTGACAAATGGCGGAAACTTACTGAGTGAAATATTGTTGCTTTCAGATGCGCCATAGATAGATTCTGTACCGACAAGGGCGGTCACTTTATGCTTTTCTGCAAACGTGTTGCTATAGGTTACAGTGTTCGTGATCTGATAACTGTATGATTCATTATTACCTATACTTCCGTTGATTCCTGTATTCACAGGATCTGTAAGGTATGATCTTGAGTTCTCGTCAGAAAATGCAGTAGATTTACCGCTATTCCAAGTATATTGACCTGAGGTTCTAAGTGTGAAATTTTTCAGAAAATCAAATTCGATACCCGCATTGGCAACGAAAGAACGGGAACGTTTATTGGACGTAGAGGCATTATTTTCTATATAAGGATTCTCTGTATCAAAACTGGAATCGAGGCCTGAAAAATCAGCAAAAGTCTGTGTGCTGAACAGTTGATCCTGTGTAAATCTTGTACCTCCCGTGATAGGCTGAAGCAATATCTTCTTCATCCCGCCAAAAGATCCGCCTCCATTTACAGAGTTGGAAGTGAACATAGATCCGAAATCCACTCTCAGACCTTTATAAAGCTCGGACTTGATATTGGCACGCAAAGAGTTACGTGTTTCATCATGATTGGCGAGTATCCCTTGCTGCTTATTATAATTATAACTGATGAAAGCCTGTGTTTTATCAGTACCCATAGAAACATTGAAGTTCTGGTTCTGCGTCAGGCCAGTACTGCCGAGTACTTTATCCTGCCAATCCAATGCTGGCGAAGAGGCATATCTGTTATTAATTCTGCCATAGGCGCCGGTGAAAAATCCGGGAGAATCTGTACCCAGGCTGTTATCAAAAATATTGCTCCACTGCGCAGCTTTTCCGCCAAGCTGTGCCAGTTCGTACTGATATTTTACATATTGTTCAGAATTGGAAACCATATCCAGCTTTTTGGAAAGCATATCAAAACTCATAAAAGAATTATAGTTGACAATGACTTTTCCTTTTTTACCGCCTTTAGTTTTTATAACAATGATACCGTTGGATCCTCTTGCACCATAGATTGCAATGGCAGAAGCACCTTTTAGAACATCTATACTTTCGATATCATTAGGATTGATGATGTTGAGGGCGTTATCCAACTGGAAACCATCCACAATGTACAGAGGCTCTGTACCTTGCGTGATAGATGCGCCACCACGGACAGTAACGTTGGCTCCCGCTCCCGGTGCGCCGCCGGCTGTCACAATATTAAGACCTGCTGCTCTGCCCTGCAAAGCCTGCAGCGCGTTCATCGCCGGTGTTGCAGCCAGATCTTTGGCAGAAACAGAAGAGACAGAACCTGTAAGATCCGACTTTTTCACAGTGCCGTAACCTATGACCACCACCTCGTCTATATCTTTAGCATCGGTCTGCGCGGTATCACTTACCGCTTTCTGCCCCAAGAGGAAACTTGATGAAAGAAAAAGTGCCGGAAACACGATTCTTTTAATATCCTTATGTTCAATTATTAAAGACATATATTAATTTTTATTTAAATTTTATTGACACTAATTTATTATGTCACCAAAGTACATTCTTAACCAAATTCCCGCATCCTGCCTTATCCTGCCTCTTGAAAAAGATTTAAATATTTTATAATTAACTGTAAATCAAAATTTTAAATCAATATTTGAGCAAGCAATATCTTCAACAATAATGCACAACATAGCAACAGACACGGGTAAAATTGCCGAATTGGGTAAGTAATCTCCAACTAATTACATTTTCTGCATAAAAAAGCGGGAAATAATATTTATTTCCCGCCCATTTTTTATTATGATTAAAAAAAATCAATTAAGGATTCTGCTCGTAGCCTGCCACCTGAACCTGTGCAAGAGGAATCTGATAAAGATAATCATTTGTGGTAATGGTGTAATTGTAATTGAGCGCTGCTGCTGCCTGATTGATCACCTGAACACCGATATTCCAACGCACCAAATCGTGCCAGTAGACGCCTTCACCTGCAAACTCGACTCTTCTTTCTTTTCTAAGCGCTGTTACAAAATCTGCACTGGACAATGAAGTCGAAAGCGGTGCAAGACCGGCTCTCTGACGGATTCTATTGACAAACGGTACAGCGGCCGCGGTATTACCCTGGGTATTCAGAACCTCAGCATACATCAGTAAAACATCAGCATAACGGATGATTGGGAAATTGATCGGCCAGTCATATCTGTTGGTGATGACCACACCTTTCTCACGGAATTTCACAAAGAAGTTTTGGTTATCCGGCTGGCCATTTTGTGCTATAAACTGTGTTTTGATCGTCAACGGAAGTCTGAGATCTCCCGTTTCGTAAGAACTGATCAGCGACTGGGAAACACCCAACTCGCCGGAGCTGTACAGACTGCCTTGCGGATTGTAGTAAGGATCGTTCACACCAAAATTCGGGGATACGTAGCTAGGCAGGTAAGATCCCTGCGAAAGACCGCCGCTGACGTGCTGGATTTCGAAAAGGTGGTATTTGTTATCATTAGCACTTTTGAAAAGGTCTGCATACGTTGGAGCAAAGGTCACAAACTGCCCTTCTTTCTGGATAACAGCCAACAAATTGACCCGCGCTTTTTCTACGTAAGACGCATTATTAAGCGGGAATCCGGAACCTGTAAGATAGATCCTTCCCAGCATTGCGTGTGCTGCAGCTTTTGTAATTCTTCCCTTGTTTTTGGCATCGTAGGTATCTTTCAATCCACCGACTGAAGCTTCGATTTCTGCGGTAATGAAATTATAGAGCGTCGGCAAATCTGTTCTCGGGATTGCTACGGCTTCCTCAGGCGTCACGGGACGCTCTATCAAAGGTACTTTTCCAAAGTTTCTCATCAACTCAAAGTAAGCGTAAGCTCTGAGAAAGCGTGCTTCTGAACGGTATTGCTCCTTCAATGACTGGTCTGCAAACGGAACAGCATCTATTCGGGACAGGATCACGTTGGCATAAGATATCAGCTGGTAGGCATCATCCCAGAGAATATCGATCTCATCTGTACTGGAAGTGTCCTGAAACCTGTTAATTGCATAATAGTCCCTGTTTCCGTTCTGTGAAAGTGCTGTATAGTTATTGGATCTGACTTCTGAGGCCAAAAGGTAAAAATTAACATCAAAACCACCTCTTGACGACGCGTTGATCATCGCAGAGTAAACACCGGTCAGTGCCTGACTGATCTGCAGTTCTGTAGTGTAAAAGGAGTTTTGTGTGATGTTGTTTTCCGGCTCGAGCCTGAGGTCATCTTCGCAACTCATCATTCCCAGCATCAGGGTTGCTATGAGAAAAGCTTTTGTAATGGTTTTGCTGCGTGGTATTTTATTATTGGTCGTTTTCATTTTTTCTTAATTTAAAAGTTAAAGTTTAAGCCCATCATATACACTTTGGCGTTGGGATAAGCCCCGTAATCTGTGCCGTCTGACTGTACAGACTCTGGGTTGTAACCTCCGTAATAGTTATCTTTTCTCCAGACATTTTCCAAACTGACGTAAATTCTGAGGTTTGAAATATTCAGTTTGCTCATCAGATCCTGGGAAAAATTGTAACCTACTGTAATGTTTTTCAGCTGGATGTAGCTGGCATCATATAGCCATCTTGTATCCAGAAGACTGCCTGTTGTACCGTCTAATCTAGGTGTTTTGCCGTCGCCCGGATTTTCGTCGGACTGCCAGCGGTTGGCCCAGTTGCCCATCGCATTATTGAGCGTTCCCATTCCCGGACGGTCTATCGCGCGTCCTAACAGCGCATAGCTGTTTCCGCCCTGCTGACCCTGGAAGAATACCGAAAGATCAAAACTTTTGTACGAAAAGTTATTGGTAAAGCCCCAATAGTAATCAGGAGTAGGACCACCGACGATGTGACGGTCATTTTCGTTGATCACACCGTCACCATTGAAGTCAAAATACTTTACGTCTCCCGCAATTGCGCCAGAAGTTTTCGCCACACCTGCGTTGGCGATGTCTGCACTGGAAAGTACGCCTATTGCCTTATAAAGATAAAAAGAATTGAGCTCCTTCCCTACCTGGATTATATTTGTACTGCTGCTGAAGCCGGTGTAGATTGGTGCGTTATCTGCGCCTAAGGCCAAGACTTCGTTGTTATTAAATGCAATATTTGCCGACGTATTCCATCTGAATTCGCCTGTAAAATTCTTTGTGGTAACCTCCAGTTCCAGACCTCTATTCTGCACAGATCCTACGTTTTTCCAGATGGTGTTGTATCCGGTCACAGAAGGAATAGGCTGCTGCAGAAGGAGATCATTTGTTTTCTTAATATAATAATCTGCCGTGAAGTCTATCCTGTTGAACAATCCTAATTCGAAGCCAAAATCAGAAGACTGTGTTTTTTCCCAGGTTAGATCCGGATTCGGAATCGTATTCGGAATCAGACCGTTGGACAGAGCGCCGCCAAATGAATAGTTTCCGCCCGCCAGGGTTCCGAATGCCCTGTACTCGCCGATGGAATTGTTCCCGTTTTCTCCCCAGCTGTAGCGGAATTTCATATTGCTCAGCCAACTGGAATCTTTAAGGAAATCCTCCTGAGAGACATTCCAGGCTCCTCCAAATGCTGCAAAAGTTCCCCAAAGGTTGTTCCATCCAAATCTGGAAGAACCGTCTCTACGGATACTTGCCGACAGCATATATCTTTTCTTATAATCGTAGTTTACACGGCCAAACATAGAAACTAGCATCCATTCCGATGCTGTATATTCTGAGTTGAGAACCGATGCAGATTGCGTGAAGTTGAACGTCTTGAGATCGTCATTAGCAAAACCTTTGTTTCTGTTGTACTGGGAAGTTACTCTGTAATTCTCCGCACTGTAACCTGCAATGGCTGCTACACTGTGATCACCAAAAGTTTTTTTGTAATTAAGCAAAGCTTCTCCCAGATACCTGTTATAATTGACCGTTCTGCGGCTCGCGATACTTACCTGTCCCGGGATATTGGTAATCAGATTGAAGGTTGGGATATACCCGTTATTCAGATTAAAATTGTTCGTTGCACCTCCCGAAAGTTTAAAATTAAGGCCCGGCAAAATGTCGTACGACATATAAAGGCTGGACAATAATCTGAATTCGTTGGTATCATTGGTGGTATTCTCCATCAGTCCGATCGGGCTTTGCGTAGAGCCGGCCCATCTGTACTGTGTATTTCTCCAGAAATTGGTGTATAATCCGGCCGAGTTCTCTGCAATCGGCACCATAGAAAGCATTTTGTGCGCCAGATTATCTTTCCCGTCAACTGTTTCTCCATAACTCTGTGAGTAACTCGGACGGAGGGATATTCCCATTTTCCACTTATCGCTCAGATTGATATCTACTGCTGCACTCAGGTTGAACCTTCGGAAGCCTGTATTGATTGCCAGACCTTCCTGATCAAAATATCCGGCGGAGACCGCATACTTTACATTCTTGCTACCACCCTGCACGCCCAGCTGATAACTCTGGATAGCGGCCGGACGGTAAAAAGCATCCTGCCAGTCTATGCTAGCCACCTGATTGGTACCCCATCTCGGATCCAGCATATAGTTGATGTTGGCCAGGTTGTAATCATATGTGTTGGCAAGATTGAAATACCTCGCTCTTACCTCATAACTGTCTGATGCTTTGTTGGTAGCGGGATTGAGAGCGACCCATTTTTTATTGGTAGCCTCGGTTACGTAATCTATAAATTCGTCAGTGGTCATAATATCGAGTTTTTTCTCGATGGTCTGCACCCCGTAATACTGTGAAAAGCTGAAAGAAGGTTTTCCGGATGTACCTCTCTTGGTTGTGACGATCACCACACCATTGGAACCTCGGGATCCATACATTGCAGTAGAGGCGGCATCCTTTAGCACATCAATCGATTGCACATCATCTGGCGCAATGTTGGCAATATCATCTACCACCATACCGTCTACGACATAAACCGGCGAATTATTGGCTGAAATAGAAGCTGTACCACGCACGCGGACTTCCAGTGGCTCACCAGGTTTTCCGGTTGTAGAGCGCGTTTTTACACCAGCAATCTGGCCCGTAAGTGCCTGATCTACTCTTGCGATAGGACGGTCTTTGAAACTCTTGGTATCTACTTTTCCCACGGCACCTGTGACTTCGCCCTTTTTCTGAGTACCGTAGGCAATGATCACAACTTCGTCAATTTCTTTAGTCTGCACCTTGGCGCTGTCTGTTACGGTCTGTTGTGCCCAGAAAAAACCGGACGACAACAGGAAAGCAGGAAAGACGATGCGGGTGATATCCTTGTGTTTAATTATTGGTGACATATATTAATTTTTTGTAATGTTAAAATCATTACAACAATGTTACATCGTAAGATAAAGTTGAGCATCCTGTCATATCCTGCAATATTAATATGATAATTATATTAGGATAAAATCAATTATATTTTATTTTAAATGACCCAAATGAATATAATACTTAAAAATATCAAATATTATTATATTATCTCATTTAACAAAATATTAACATAATGATTAAATTTGTATATATTGCTTCCAAAACAGCTCGTGATTTGCGGACAAAAAAAAGGCAGCTGATAAAAATCAGTGCCTTTTGCATTTTTCAATTGAAATATTTTAATTATCGCAGGGAATTACCATAACCGACAATCAAAATCGAGATAAACATAATGAACATTCCCACAGAAATTGTAGTAATGGTTTTCTTGGAAACGCCCTTCCATTCTTTGATAATCACGCCCCACAGATTGGCGATTAAAATGATAAAAGCCATATGCAAAATCCACGAGCTGGGACCATTCCCCATCTTGCTCTCTCCCATTCCATAGAAGAAAAACTGGAGAAACCACATAGTTCCTGCAAGTGCACAGAAAATGATATTCTTAGCGACAGGCACATTCTTTTTGGTATAATCTGTATAAGATTTATTTTTAAAAGCTAAATAAAGACATCCGATAAGATTGGAAGCCATACCGCCCCACAAAACGACAATGTAAGTCACGTTGTTCTGAAAAAGAAACTCACCCTGATTAGGATTGGCTAGTTTCCAGGCCTCGTTCGCAACATTTGCCATTGGTTTTCCTGCTTCCAGTCCAAAGTTGAAACAGGCACTAAGGACTCCGGAAATAATAGCGACGGTCAATCCTAAGCCAAATTTATATTCAGTTTTGACACTGACACCGTGCGGATCCACAGATTCACTTTGAAGCTCTTTATCCTTCATAACACCTGCTTTTCCACTGATGATAATGCCGATAACGCAGATAAATAAGCCGAGTAAAACATATTGTCCCCACGCGCTGGACAGCATAAGTCCAATGTTATCTTTGCCGGATTGTGGTGAGAATTCATAAAATATAGACGGCACCAACGATCCTATCACCATTGTAAGTCCCAACATAATACTGCTGCCCAAGGCAACACCTAGATAACGAACGCCCAGACCATACATAAATCCGCCAATTCCCCAAAGGGCACCGAAGGAAAATGTGAGCCCAAGAATAGAAGAACTTTCATTCCGGATGATGTCCCAAAAGCCCGGGATGGTAAGAAATGCAGCCAACGGAGGAACGATAATCCATGAAAAAACGCCGCCTATCAGCCAAAACGTTTCCCAGGACCAGCCTTTGACTTTTTTGTAGGGTAAGTAAAAACTTCCCGAGGAAAATCCGCCTAAGAAATGAAATAAAACTCCTAATAATGCATTCATAATATTCGTATTGCTTGAGTTTGAAAATTAACAAGATGTAATCGATTGCGCATCTTGTGGTGTCATGCTTATGAAAAGCTCAAAGATATTGGCATTTTGTATGTTTTGCAATAATTATTCAGATCGGAAATTTCCACATGATCCAAAATGTTTAGCAACACTTTGATTTGGAGAAGCTTTAGTTTCAAAATTGCAAAAAAAAATCTCTCGCAGATTTAGGTGATTTAGCAGATTTAAAAATCAGCCTAATCTTCTTAATCTGCGAGAGAATAAAAGCGTGCTCAAATGTTTGAACTTAAATAAAATCTCGCATATAAAAATGATCGAGATCATTTCTATTTAAAAAATCAGCTTAATCTGCCTAATCTGCGAGAGAATTAAATAACCTTTTATATAAAATTTTAATCTACTTCAATTTATAAACCTCGCTTCCCGCAAGCAGGAAACATCCCAATCCATAATCCTCAAAATCCGGTACTTTGTCTACAGCTAAAGGTTGACCATCTTTCGGCTCCTTTCCTGTTCCCTGTACCCAACCTAAAAATCCGTTTGGCTGAACTGAATCTTTAACCATAGCATTCCAAGCTTTAACCAAAACGGGCAAATAAGTTTCTCTGTCGATCAATCCGTTATTCACGCCGTATGCCATTCCGTAAACGAAAAGTGCAGTTCCTGTTGTCTCCTTTCCACCAAAATTAGTGGGATCGTGCAAACTCACATTCCAAAAACCATCTTCTCTTTGGATTGGAAGTAACGCCGCCAACAAATCTTTGTAATCCTTTAAATATTCCTGATAATGCGGGTCAGATTTTGGTGTATCGTGTAATGTTTTGGCTAATGCAGCCACTACCCATCCGTTTCCACGGCTCCAGTAGCAATCTTCGCCATTCGGTTCTTTGTAGGGTGGAAGAAAACTTTTGTCTCGCCACCAGATTTTGTCTGCCTGATTGTACAATCCGTTTCCGCCTTCTTTGTATTTGGTATGGGCGTACATTTCGTAATTTTTATCGAAGTACTTCTGCTCACCAGTGATTCTGCCTAACTTTGTGAAGATTGGCATCGACATTTGAAGCGCATCAATCCACCACCAGTCGTCCACTTTTGGGGTGGCAATCATACTGTCCATCGAAGCTTTTACGTTTTTAATTCTTTCAGGATGTTTTCTTCCGTCGATTTCGTACAGGTCAAGATATGTCTGGCCGCAAGCCTGATGATCAGCATTTCTGGTATATGTTCCACGCTGCAAATTCCAGTTGTGATTGTTTGCCCACGAGATTGCATAATTGTAATATTCCTTTTTAGGATCCACGGAATAAAGAGCCATTAAACCTTCATAATAAACCGCTCTCGTCCAAAGATTACTTGGCCACACTTTTTTGCCGACAATATCTTGTTTGGTATCCGGCCACTTGTTCATAAAGTATTGATTGGCTCTTCTGGAAACCTCCAGAACCTCTTTCTTATTCGGAATCTCCACCTTGCTTGCCGAACTGTTTTTCTGGACTGAACAGGAAGTCAATCCCGCCAGAATCAGTGCAAAAAAACCTGTTGTTAATAGCTTTTTCATAAGTATATATTTATTTTTTATTTTCTTTTAAATAATTTTTAAGACCACATTTCTTTAAATCCCTGATGCCTTTCGACACCAGTTCTGCATTGAAAACAGCACCAGCTTCATTGGTGTGCGTATGATCTTTTGGGAAGAATCCTTCTACATTTTTGGCTCCCATTTTTTCATATTTTTCGATGACCATTGTGTTTAAATCTAAAAAATAAGCTCCGGTTTGTTGAGCGACTTCCTGAGCCCAAATTCCATATTGGTCTTTCTCAATTTTGCCTTTTTCATTAAATTTATTTCGTGGAACCGGTGAAACGATGATAGGAATTGCGCCCTTAGATTTCGCGTCGTTTGCGTATTTTCTCATATAATAACCGTAAGTATAAACCGTTTCATTCACTTTTCGGATTGGATTATAAATATCTTTTGACTCGTTGCCAATCCCTTTTATCGTTCCTCGTGCTCTTAAAGTATCTGCTAACTCTCCGCCGTCATTATGACCGAACTGCATCAAAACATAATCGCCTTTTTTAATGGTTTTCATAATCGAATCCCAACGGCCTTCCGTCACAAATGTTCTGCTGCTCCTGCCACCTTTTGCGTGATTCTGAATCTCAATTTTTGTTGTATCTAAAAATAAATTCATAAAACTTCCCCATCCCCAAAGTGAGTCTGAGCCTTTACCAGAACCGTTTTGCACCGTAGAATCTCCGATGATGTAAAGAACAGGTTTATCCAGAATTTTTTGAAATGAAGCTCCAATTAATATAACCAAAGCAACCATTGGAATGATGAATTTAATTTTCATTGATTTTATTATTAAATATTAATTTTTGAACACTAAGCTCACAAAGGTTTTTTTTTGACCTGCTAAACTTTTCAAGGCTCACAGAGCCGCTTTGCTGATATAAGACCAAAATGAAAATCTTTGATTTTCGAGACTTATGTGTTCTTTTTTAAATGAGATTATCAACTTTAATCTTTTCTGACTTTCGTGGTTACAACATTCGGTTTTGGCATTTCCTTAATCGATTCATCCAGATAATAATCCGTATGCGGAGGCTGATTATAACCCACATTTTGCCAGACAATGCTCAATCGGTATTGCGGATTATGCATCAAAGTGTACAATCTGTGTTTCGTCGGAATGGTCGTAGAAAAAATTCTCAATTCCTGATTATCTGTAGTTCTGTACATCACTTCTTCACGCCAGTCTCCAAATAAATCGGCAACCAAAGCCGGATTTTTCTTAGTCCCGTTATTCGATTCACACTGGAAACTTTTAGCATCAAAAATTAGATTTGATTTTTCGTTCTTCCAATCCCATTTTGAAACGTTTGTTCCATCTAAAATTTCGCTTAAAAAATCCCCGTCCCAATAAATCCCCATATTGGCAGGTGGATTTTTATCACTTATTTTTTTTCCTTTGGTATCGTAAACTCCTTTCAATCCGGCTCCGGCTGCCCAGGATTCTGAACCTTCGTAACGAGGGTCAATATTCAAAGACAAACCTCGTCCCGGACCTTGAAATTTCCCCTGTTTGCTATAAACTGTAGACGGTAATTTCCATAAAACTTTTCCGGTTTTTCCGTCTCTGAAATGCGCTCCTGCATCATCAAATCTTTCCTGAATATCAAAAATTTCCAATCCCGGGTTTGATGGATCCAAATCTCCAACGTGCAAAGCATCGCCGTGACCATAGCCTGTACTGTTTAACACCTTTCCATCGTCATCAACGGTCATTGCTCCGAAAACAATTTCATCTTTTCCGTCATTGTCGACATCTGCAATCGTCAAATTATGATTTCCCTGTCCACGGTACTGTTTATTTGCTTCCGAACTTTCGGTATCGAAAAGCCAGCGAAGACTTAGTTTTCTATCCTTATAATCCCAGGCTGCAATTGCCGTTCTGGTGTAATAACCCCTCGACATAATCACACTCGGTGTTTTGCCATCAAGGTAAGCAACGGCTCCCAAAAATCTATCCAGTCGGTTTCCTTTAGCATCGCCCCAGGTTTCCGTCATTTCTTCATCAGTTGGGTTTAAGTTGCCTGCAAATCTTGGAACTTCGTAGTTAACCGTATTAATTTCCTCGCCTGTTTTTCCGTTAAAAACGGTCATAAATTCAGGTCCGGAGAGAATCATTCCGTTTTCGTTGACGTAATTTTTGGTCGGATCACCAATGTATTTTCCATTGCCGTCTCTGCTTCCGTCGGCAGTTTTCATTACGATTTCGGCTTTGCCGTCCTGGTCTAAATCGTAAACTAAAAACTGTGTATAATGCGCGCCTTCTCTAATATTTTTGCCTAAATTAATTTCCCACAAAAGCTTTCCATCCATTTTATAAGCCTGAATAATTGGCGGGTCGGTTTCTCCTTTCTGGCTGTTGTCTTTTGACCTTCCGGTTTGATGAAGGATGATTTCATATTCGCCGTCGCCATCTAAATCAGCTACTGATGCGTCGTTTGGCGTGTAACCTTGCGGTGTTTTCAACGGAATTGAAAAGTAAGGTTTTTGATTGGCTACATAGTTTGCAGAATCAATATCAACCGATTTATCCTGAGTATTAGATTTGACGAAGTAGGTGTAATTCTTTGCTTTGTCAGCAGTTTTATCTAAAAAATTTGTTTCGTTTGACAGTGGTTTTTCGTTCAGTTTTTTGGTTGAATTATTTTCAGTTCGGTACAAATCAAAATGAGTGTTTTGGGGTTCTGTGCCGAGCAATCGCCAACTCACAAAAACACCGGAATCTGAAGGTATGGCAACAATTCCCCGTTTCAGATATTCCATTTGTCTTTGGGCAGACAGGAGTTCTGAAAAGAGAACTGCGGCTAAAATAAATTTGAATTTTACATTCATAATTCTGATTTTGTAGGTTTTGGCTAAAGCCGGATTTGAAAAACTTTTGCAAATGGGCTAAAGCCCATTCCTATTGATAATATTCGATATTATTTTTTGTTTTCGTTTTATCCTTGTCAAGGTTTGAAACCTTGACAAGGATTTTAATATAGAATCGCTCGCAGCCCGACTTGAACGGAGCTCTTTTTGTGAGGAGGAACGACGAGCAAAAAAGCGGGAGTGGAAGGCGGATTAAGCTGCCCAAATAAATTCAATTATCTAAGTTCAACCGCTTGCACAAATTCAATTATTTTTTAGAAACCTGCTTCAGCAACCACTTTACCCATTCTTCAGTTCCCTGATAATTGGTGAAATCTGCTGGAAGTTTTTTGCCGTCGATGTATTCGTTGTAGCACCACGGGTCGCCTAATGCGAACACGGTTCCTTTACCGATTTTTGCGATGGCTGCGATGTTTTTGCTTTCCGCAGACAGCAATTCTTTTGCCGGACTTTTCACGGAAACCGTCGCCACTTCTTTCATATATAATTTTTGTTCGGAGAAAATTTCATTACCTGCCGGAACCATCACTTTTCCCTGCTCAAATTCTCTTTTTTGAACGCGGTTATAACTGTCTTCATTGAAATGAATGCCAAATTCTTGGGCAAGTTTGTTGAAATGTTCAAACTCAGAATTTCCTTTATCGTTGCTCATCAAAACCAAAAAGCCACCTTTTTTCACCCATTCCTTCAGGTTTTTGATGCTGGTCGGGTCAATCAAATTGGCTTTTCCGCCATAGGCTTCTTTGTCGATATCGGCATCGACGATGATGTAAATATTGGCGTTCTTTAAATCTTTTTTTGATGGAGCGGTCGTCAGCGTACTGATTTCTGCGCCTTGTTTAGTAAAGATTTCTCCCAATAAAGAAAACCCGCCGTTGGTTGTGTCATTCCACGTGTAGTGACACGATTCCAACGCTTTGGTTTCTTTGTTTTCTCTTTTTTCGTTGTTGAAAAAGTTGTCTAAAACAACTTTCGGTTTCTGCTGCGCATTGGAAAAACTGAAGGTCAGCAAAGTCCCTAATGCGAATGTTTTTATGATATTTTTAGTCATAATTAATTTTTATTTTGAATAATGAATTGGGATTAATTGAATTTCGCCATCCAAACCGGAAGGCTGAACTTTCCAGTTAGATGCATCGAATGGCTTGTAGTTAATGTTCACAAAGTTGATTTCGTGATAATTTCGCCACTGGATTTTATTCTGGTCCATATAACGGATTCGGTTTGCCATCAGGTTTGAAACCTCGATTTGAATGGTATTTTTTCCTTTTTTAAGATATTTTCCAACGGTAATTTCAAACGGGTTGCTCCAGACAATTCCGGCCTCTTTTCCGTTGACAATCACTGTTGCACTTTCGTAGAGTTTATCGAACTTCAATAGATAATCGTCGGCTTTATTTTTCTTTAAATTGAAAGTCGTGGTGTAAACTCCGGTTCCCGAAAAACTTTGTGTTTGAGCGTCTTCTGTGAAATTCGTCCAAGGTTGAAGTTTGGTTAAAGTTCTTGATTTCGGCAGTTCAGGACCGCCTGTTTTGAAAGATAATTGCCAAGGTTGGTTTAAAGCAAGTGGCGTGTCTGTTTTCTCAATATATTTCCATTTTGCAACAGAATTATCTGCAGTTTCAGAAACTTTTATAATTAAAGATTCACCGGATTGTAACTGAATTTTCACTGAATTATTTTGAGTGTCGGCAATTCCAAAATCCCCATTTTCAGGATTCATCAAAGCGACCTGTTTCCCAACAAAATTCAACGGAATATTCTGATTGATTTCCTTTGAAGTGTGGTTGACAATGTAATAATATTTTCCGCCATCAAATTTTCTTCGCACAAATTTCAATCCGGTGTCGGTCAGTTTTTCTCTTTCAATTTTTAAATATTCCAAGCCTTTTTCAACATCCGAAGTGAGGATAATTTTTCCTTTTCCGAATGTTGCCGATTTCAGATTTCTATTTTGCTGAAAAGGAATTGATTTCCACAAAGTCTGTAGTTCCGTTTTTCTTTTTTCGGCTTCAAAATATCCCGGAATATTTTTCGGCTCATTCTGAAATATGATGGATGCGCCGTTTTGGGCTAAATTTAAAATATTTTTTAAGGAAGATTCCGGCAAATAATTTAATTGAGGAATAATTAAAACTTTGTACGAACCACCCTCTTTTGAAACCTGAATATTTTGGTTATCCAATTTTGCCTCGCTAATCATTTTGTCGGAAACCATATCCAGAGAATATCCGGATTTGCCTAATTTATCGAGGTTTTTATAGAACTCTGTGGGTTGTAACCACTTTTCAATATTGTGAATTTTAAAAGCAACATCTTTCCCTTTCGGACTCGCCCACTGGTCGTAAACCGGCCAGTAAATCAACAGTTCGTTATCTGATTTTCCGCTCTGCAAGACACTTTGCGTGCGTGCAACATAAGAATTGAGCCCACCCAACTGTGTCCACAAACTGTTCTCGGGCACAAAATTGGTCGATGCATAAAACAACCATCCCGGAAACTTCACATCCGCCGGCGTGTAGGTCGTTCCGTGGTAAAAAACGTGATTGATTCCCGACAAAAAAACCTGCTCCACTTCCGGTTTTGCCTGTGACCACGAGGTTTTGAAATGCTCCGTCAGCCACGTAAAAGTTTCATTCGAAATCAATTTTTTGCCCATCACATTGGCTGCCGAAGAAGGAAACTTCAACATATTAATATCGGGAACATCCGATTTTTGAATATCGGCGCTGTCTCGTTTTAAACCTAAAATATCAAACGGCGTACTTCCAAAAGTTTCAGATTCGGGAATATCGACTACGGCATATAAATCCAGCAAATTTCCCGGCGAACCGTGTGCCTGATTGGTATTTTTGGAGTTTTTGGAATGTGCCCAATTGGTAAAATCTTTGGTAAAACGATTTAAAATCAAGTCGCTCAACGTTTCCCTATAATCCGATTTTATTCTTGCTGCGATTTCGTTTTCCTCATTGCCCACCAAATATTTGATGTAATGACTTAAATCATAGCCCCGTCTTTTTTGAAATTCCGATTTAAAATCAGGCGTCCAGTCGGCATTGTAAACTTCATAACTGTCGTTGAAAAAAGAACGTATTCCGTAGTTGGAATTTCCAAAAGCTTTATCAAAAGTTTTCAGATAATCTTTTGTTGCATTGGGCGAAAAATGGTCTAAAGTAAAGCCTTCACCACCCGGAGCGGCACGTTTTACTTTTTGTAAAGTTTTACCCACAAAAACGGCGTAGACTGTCCATTTTCCCGATGTCGGTTTCCATTTTAAAGTTCCGTCAGCACTGATTTTATCGGTTAAAACGAGAGTTTCATTCTTGTCATTGTAAGCGGTTACAATATCTAATTTTACGGATTTTAAATTCTTCTGCTTTTCGTCTTTCAGAACAATTTTTTCTGAGAATTTTTCATTCGGTTGAATCTCGTAAGTCTGAACAATCATCTTGGTCGCCGCATCATTTTCACTGACTTGCGGTCCGCCGATTGGCCAGCCCGTTCCCACGGACATATCAACACCCATTTGTAAGCTTTTTGCTTTATTGGTCGTAAACTGCAACATTTTCATCCATTCCGGAGAAAGATAATTGATGTAAGTGTTTTCGAAACCTTTTGCACCGTAAATAGGAACAATTTCTACTCCTCCGAAACCAGCTTTATTTAGGGTAGTCAGTTGTTTGTCTAAACCTTTTTCGTCAACGGCACTTCCCATCCACCACCAACGGGTCCACGGTTTTGCGGTCTCGGTAACTGTAGGCCACGGATTTTGTGCGGAGAGATTTCCGAAGGCAAAACAGAGAACGCTGAGTTTGAGTATATTTTTAATTTTCATTTTTCAACTTTTTATTTTTTAACCACAAATCGAAGATTAGACTAAGTCAAAAGTCACAAAAGTTTTTGACACTTAAGTTATTTTAAGTTTGGGATTCCACTTTTTAGAAGAACACATTAGCTTAAAAAATCAAAGATTTTTAATTTCCATCAGGTTTTAAAGATTCCATAAAAACAGATTCCGGCCAATGGAAATCTTCAACATCATCGGGTTTATTTGGGTTAAAATTTTTATAATTCTTTGAAATGTATTTTTTTAATGGCAAGTTTTGGTCAACGATAGATTTTACAACACATTTTGCCAGTTCATAAGCTCCATAAGGATTGAAATGCGTATCATCTGCTAAAGCATTCAGTTGATTGGGGTAAGCGTTTGCAGGATAATGAACAAATGCTTTCTTCGCCGCTTCGGGTCCCATTGCTTCGAATAATGTTTTGCTTAATGCATTTAAATCTATTAAATCAACTTTCTCTTCTTTTGCAATTTCCCGCATCGTATCAGGGAAATCATCTAAAGTGTTGACTATTTTATTGTTTTCATCAAAAACTCTGCGATTCATTGAAGTGACCAAAACTGGAATTGCACCCAATTCTTTGGCTTTCGAAATCCATTCTTTCAAACGTTTTCTGTAACCGGATTTTGTGCTATTGCCTGCTTTCTGGTCGTTGTGCCCAAACTGGATGAACAGATAATCTCCGGGCTTTAATTTATTCCAGATTTTATCGATTCGGTGGCGGTCTTCAAAAGCTTTGAGGGTTTCACCGCTTTCTGCGTAGTTGGCAATCACGACTTCATTTGGAACGAAAAAATATGGTAACATTTGTCCCCACGACGCCCAAGGTTCGTACTGTGCATCTACAACCGTGGAATCTCCTGTCAGATAAATCGTTTTAGCCGTTTTGTTCGGTTGAATGATGACCGAACAAACTTTCGGTGCCTTGTCATTGAATTCAATCGTCAATAGATTATCCCAATGCAAATATTTTCTTTCTCTAGGTTTCAGTTTTACAATTCCGATTTGAGTTCCGTCCTGATTTCGGATGATGCTGTCTTTGATGTGAACCGTTATTTGTTTTTCGACAATTTCACCTTGTTTTGTTTTGATGTCATTCAGAATCAAACGGCGGTTTTCTACTCGTACTGTCGTTTCCGAACTTCCTTTTGTATCGCCAAGATTTAATGTGATATTATAATTACCTTCAGGAATTACGACCGAAAAATAGAAAGGTTTTTCGCTGGTTATAAAATCTCCTGTCAAAGCATTATCGCCATTATCGACAGATTTCAGACCAGAAATATCCATAAATCCGTACCCGACTTTCTTATCAAATTTTGAGGTCGCATTAATTGGAATGAAACCATTTTCCACTCTGTCTCCACCAAAATCAAATTTGAAAGTGGTCTGCTGTGCGAATATCGTTGCGCAGAAAAAAACGGCTAAAAGTGAAATCCAATTCTTCATCTTAATCTGTTAAAATATTTTCTTTAGGCATTGTAAACTGCTTATTTTCATCGCCCAAATCCGGCAAACCAAAGTAGAAATACAAGGTTCTTTTGAATGTTCCGTTCGGATGATTTGATTCACTTTCAGGGCCTAAAGTTGAAGTTTCATTATTAATATTAAACGCTAAAACAGTTCCCAATGGTGGAATCGCATCGAGGAAAGAAATATTTCCGCTTGGTAATTTCGGATAACCTTCCGCACCATAAATTCCATAAAAATCAAAAAGTCTGATGAACATTTTTTCTTCTTTCGTTCCAACCGTAATTTTTCCTTCTGCCGTATTCAATTGCAACCACGAAACATCGTCGAAATACCCTTTAAATTCACGATAAATCCACGGTGAAAAACCTGTTCGGGTGGAGTTCTTCAGGTTTTGCCAGACGTTGTAAGTCTGTCCCTGTGTACGGTTTTTCCAAACGTGATATGGACCTTTGCTGAGCAATTTCGCGCCGATGACGTAATTTTCGGGATAGTCAAAACTTACCCCTGCAAACTGATAATCTCCTGAAAGCGAATATTCGTAATTCAATTCTAAAATTCCGTTTTGATTCAGTTTCCAGATTGCTTTTTTTCCATCTTTATATGAAATCTGAATGACTTGATTTTGTCCTTCTGCAAAAGATTTGATGGCTGATAATTCCATTTTTCCATTCACGAAAATTGGTCCGTTTCGGAAGGTCATTTTTTTGCCTTTTTTATCTAAAATGACTGACTTTAATAATCCATCTTTTTTCCCAAATGAAAATTCTTTCTCGTCTGATTTTAAAATGAATAATGAATCATTTTCTGCTACAGAAACCGGAAACTCTTTGATTAAAGATTTCGAAAACTGTTTTGAAATATCATCATTAGACTTAATTTTCCAAGTCCAGGTGTAGATTTCTTTTCCGAAAGAATCGGTCGCAGTAAGCATTAAAGCTTCACTTTCTTTCCAATTTTGAGGAAGATTTAATTTAATATTTCCTTTTTCTGTCGGTTTAATATTCGGGGATTCTGCCTTTCCTTTTTGAATCAAATCAAATCCAGATTCTGAAGAAAAAGGTGTTTTAAATTTAACCAGTTTCCATTCAAACTGACATTCATTTAAGTTCGTAAAATGATATCTGTTTTCAACAGGAATTGTTCCATTAAAATCATTCAGCAAAGTTTTCAAATCGATTTTTACCGGACTGTAAATTTCACGAATCGCATAAAAACTTCCCTCTTTTTCACGATGCGGACCGACCACTCCATCCGGAGCGTTGATTGCGTTCACATCGATTTGATTATCGAAATCAGTTCTTACCAAACCTTCATCTGCAAACGCCCAGAGAAAACCGCCCGCACCTTTTTTGGAATTCCAGTGAAGTTCCCAATAATCAGCCAGAGAAGTTCCGCCACCGCCATCATCCTGCGCGTGCAGAAACTCCGTCGGCATATAGATATTTTCGCCTTCAAGGATTTTTTTGGTGCTGTAATAATCTTCGTAATGATTGCAGTCTATGCCGTTGAAAGCATTTCCAGGCTTGTGATGCGCGTGAATGACGGGACGATTTGACAAGTCAGATTTTGAATATTCTGTATCCAAATCAAAATTATGTCCGCCCTCATTTCCGTTGCTCCAAAAAATGATGGAAGGATGGTTCGCATCTCTAGTAACCATTTCTCGGACGAGCTTTTTGCCGACTTCAGTACTGTATTTTTTTTGCCAGCCGGCGAGTTCATCCAAAACATATAAACCTAACGAATCGCAAATCTGCAGAAAGGATTTATTCGGCGGATAATGGGCACATCGGACGGCGTTCATATTCATTTCCTTGATGAGCTGAACGTCCATCAAATCGATGTTTTTGTTAACCGCTCTTCCGGTTTCAGGCCACCAAACGTGACGGTTGATGCCTTTCATTTTGATTTTGGTTCCGTTGACGTAAATTCCGTCGCCTTTTTTGATTTCAATGGTTCGGAAACCGAATTTCTCTTCGGTTTGGAAGATGTTTTTTCTGTTTTTATTTAAACTGAATTTGGCTTTGTATAAATTGGGCGTTTCGGCTGTCCAAAGTTTTGGATTTTTGACGGAAAACTGAATCTGTTTTAAAGTATCTCCTTTTTGAATTGAAATCTGAGATTCTCCAACTAAATTATTTTTAACATCAAAAATTTCGACCTTTAAACTATTAACAGATTGGATTCCTTTTAAATGAATATTCGAACGGAAAGTTCCGTCCGCTTTTGCATCAATCGCTGTCCAAAAAATATTTTCTGTTGGAGTCGCTTCCAAATAAACCGGTCGGAAAATTCCACCTAAAATCCAATAATCAGCCAAACGTTCTGCGTTGTTGACCGATTTATCAGCAGACATTTTGGAAACTTTGACTTCCAGAATATTCTCTTTTCCGTAAATTAATTTGTCGGAAATATCATATTTAAATTCGTAAAAAGCGCCTTGATGAATTTCGCCGGCCAATTTTCCGTTGATTTTCACTTCGGTATCGGTCATTGAACCTTCGAAAACGATGTTGACTGATTTTCCTTTCCAGGAATTCGGAATGATAAATTTGTGTTTGTAAAGCCCTATTTCGTCGTTAAATTTAAAATTTTTGCCGTAGGTAACGTAATCTCGTCCGTAGTTGTATGAGCCAAATCCCTGCTGTTCCCATTGTGAAGGAACCTGAATTTTGTCCCAGCTTCCGGATTTTCTTCCGCCGGTTATCCAAAAATCCCATTCTTTCGTATGCTCAGAATCTGCCCCGCTCAGGAATTGGATTTCCTTCGATTGAGAATGCAGAAACTGTGAGCAAAAGCATAAAAGAACAAATATTTTGGAATAAAAACTCATTTAGCAGAAATATCGGAATCGTCTTTTTTGTCGTAAGATTGCGTAAGAGAAGCGACTTGCGTCACATTGATGTTTTTTTGCTTTAAATTCTGAATGTTGTTCAGGTTCTGCATCTCAGGTTTCACAGCTTTTATCTTAAAGTTTTCAAATGTGAAATCTTTCAAATCAAACAGGTCTGATTTTTCAATGGAGAACGCCGTTTCACAGCTTAAATCAATATTTCTAATCGTAATATTATTAGCCAATCCTTTTCTCGGTCTTTCTTTGCCTTTTAAATCAAAAAACTGGTTCCAGCCTTTGACATAAATAAAGGTTTTTACATTTCCAGAGATGTTATCTACCGTCAGATATTCGTAGTGTTGAGGCGTGTCGGGACGCATTTTTAAATGCAATAATCTCGAGGCATCTTTCACCGTAGAATTGCGTAAAATAACGTTGTAATTGTGAATCGATTCACTTCCGCAAGTCAAAACAGAATGGCAAAATCCGAAGCCGTTGTCTTCGATCAAAATATTTCTATTCTCACCATTATTTGGATCTTGATCAGCTTTTGGACCTTTTCCGCCTTTCAAGGCAATTGCGTCGTCATTAACTGACATATAGCAATTTTTAATTAAGAAATTCGTACAGGCATCAATATCAACTGCGTCTGTACTTGGCGCTTTCACAGGTTCTTTTGGAGCGAGGATCGTCAGATTTAACAGTTTAACGAAATCACTTTTGTAATAATGGGTGCTCCAGAATGGTGAATTTTTAATGGTAATTCCTTCAACCTGAACATTTTTAGAATTTGAAACGTAGATAATTCTAGGCCTCATTTCGTCCATATTGGTACATTTAGGATTCCACTCGCGTCTTTTCCAGAATGATTTCCAGAAGCGAAGTCCGTTTCCATCTAAAGTTCCTTTACCTGAAATCGTGAAACCGTCTAGACCGTCAGCATTAATCAAAGCCGGAAAATATTTTACCGTCTGACCTTCCATTCTCGTGGTTACCACCGGAAAATCATTGATATCATCGCTTCCTTTTAGTTTTGCGCCATTTTCCAAATGCAAATGCGTTCCCTGCTTGAAGAAAACTGAGCTGATGAGAAAAGTTCCTTTTGGCACCACCACAACGCCACCACCATTTTTTGCCGCCAAATCAATCACCGCCTGAAGTTGTTTGGTCTGAAGAATTGTACTGTCGTTCTTCATTCCATTGGCTGTAAGAATGTATTTTTTGCCTAATTTGCTGATGTCTGTAGGTTTGTTTTCTTTAAACCATTTGTCGATTGTAGTTCCGTCCGGCCATTTGTCCTGGCTTTTTAAGACATTAGAACACGATGCTAGAATCAATAAAGACCAAAAATATTTGGATATACTTGTAAATTTCATAATTAAATTTTAAACAGTACAAAACTTTAACCTTTGTCAAAGATGAAGATAGAAGTGTACTTTTTTCACTTTTATAAAAGTATACATTCTATGAACTTACAGTATCCTGCTGTCTCATGTCAGTACTTTCGTTTTATAATATCCATAAAATAAAAAAATCCCATCTTTAGAAAGGGATTTGTAAATAGGAATTCTGTATTACTTAAAAATTGAGTAAACCTTCGGCGAGTGTTTTCCACTGTATCTTAGTCAGGCTCGTGTAGCCGCCAAGCGATATCATAAAATTTCTGATCTTACCGATCCATCCTGTCTTGTAATTCGTAATCTCATTTCGCCCGTAGATCGCCACTTTTATCGATTTTTCAAATCTTGAGATGATAATAGTGGAAGTGGTCTGGTCTGAGTAAAAATGCGCTATATGCTTAGTTTGCACAGAAGGCTCCTGACAAGGTCGGCACATCATCAGCCATCTTTCTTTTTCCTCGCCAAAGGTAGTGTCATTCAGTTCTACAATTTCTACCCAATCATAACCTTTCGCTTTGTAGTCTCCCGGGCCCGGAATGTCAATTCTTATGAAATCTCCTGCCTTAGGGTCTCTCGTAATAGAATCCCCGGAACGGTCGAAAAGCTTGAAATCGGCTGAGAAATTGCCGCAATAATCTTTCCAGTTATTGACCGAAAAAAAACGCTTTTTCAGTTCGCTGAATTTTTGAGTGATTAGCTCCGCCGAGGCTATTTCCTTCTCACTTTCCGTATCAAAAAAAGCACCTTTAACCTGTACCGGAACACCATATATCTTTTTTGCTTTCATAGTCGTTTATCAATGTCATTTATGTAAAATGAATATTACGAGTACTAAACTACATAAAAAAAACAGCAGTCTTTATGACCTCAATCACAAGGCTCAATTTATTGATAATCAATTATTTATTAATAAAAAAAATCAATATTATAATAACTAACGTATCTTCTCTGCTTTATAATCGCTTTCGTTTCCTAACTTATCTATCACTTTCACAGCAACAGTATTGATCGATTTCCCGTTATAAGTCTTTGGGAATTCCAGACTTTGGATGTCAGAATTCAGAATGACGGTTTTCCATTCGTCACCATATTTGGTAAACAAAACCCACTGAAAAGCTTTTAGGTTATCACTTAATTTCCAGCTTGCCGATACGTTGTTGCCATTATTTTTAATGGTAAGTTTCGGCTGAGAAAGTGGTCTGTCGGTTTTCAGCCAGGGACTTGTCGGCACCAGCGCTTTGTCCTGGTATACCTGAGTTTTGATGGCATTCTGCATATTCCAGCTCTTAGTCAGTCCTGCGATACTCCAATGGATGTCGCCGGTATTATCTTTAAGAATCTGCCTGCTGAGTGCAATCTGATTTACGATCTCCAACGGACGATCAGACGTTTTAACTTCTACCGTGTTGAGCCCTGGCCAAAGATGGCGGTTGTAGGTATTTTCGGTTTTCCACCAGTCCAGTAGTTTCGGAAAACTCTGTCCTGATGAATTGATAGGCCAGTACAACTGAGGCGCGAAATAATCTACCCAGCCTTTATTAAACCAAAGTTTTGCGTCTGCGTAAAGCTCGTCGTACTGAGAAGAGCCTTTGATCCCGGTTGGATAATCCGGTTTCCATATGCCAAACGGACTGATCCCGAATTTAACATCATTTTTTTCAGCTTTAATTTCTTTGTAAATTCTTTCAACAAAACGGTTGACATTATCTCTCCTCCAGTCTGCTCTAGATAAGCTTCCGCCTGTATTTCTGTAAGCATTCCAGGTTTTAGAATCCGGAAAATCTGCGCCGCCGTTGTAAGTGGCGTAAGGATAAAAATAATCATCAAAATGAACCGCATCTATATCGTAACGTTTCACCAGGTCGTTGACTACTTTGGAGACGTGATCCTGGATAGCAGGACTTGCAGGATCAAACCAATACATCCCGTTTCTGAGCCTGTAGGTAACATCAGAAAACTGATTGACCAGAGACTGAGAACTTACCTTTCCGCCATTGGAATGATGTGCTCTGTACGGATTGAGCCACACGTGCAGTTCGATTCCGCGCTTGTGAGCTTCCTCAATCCAAAATTCCAGCGGATCATAATAAGGGAATGGTGCTTTGCCAATTTCGCCAGTCAAAAAATAAGACCAGGGCTCGAGTGAACTTTTGTAAAGTGCGTCGCCGGAAGGTCTTACCTGCAAAATGACAGCATTGAAATTATTTGATTCCAGCATATTCAGCATTTCTATCGCTTCTGCCTTTTGCTGATCAGTCGTCAGGTTGGTGCGGGAAGGCCAATTGATATTAGCCACAGACGCGATCCAAACCCCGCGAAATTCTCTTTTCAAAGCAGGCAGATCTACACGAAAATCTTCTGTCTTTTTTGGAAGATCGGGTTTCAAAACGGGTTTGGAAGGTTGGGTTTTTATAGTGCTTGTTGGCTTTTTTTGAGGAGAACAGTTATAGATTAATAATGACATTAATAATAACAAAAAGAAATGCAGCTGGCGTTTATGATTCATGGAAGAAGTGTAAAAGTGTCTTTGAAATTTGAAAGCCGAATATAATAAAAAAAGTCCTCAAAAATGAGGACTTTAAAAATTTATCTGGTATGGGATTAGGCTTTACCTGATCTTTCCATTCTTTTTCTTTCTTCTTCAGAAAGGATTTTCTTTCTCATACGGATGAAGTTGGGCGTCACCTCAATTGCTTCATCACCCTGGATGTATTCCATACATTCTTCAAGAGAGAATAAGATTTTTGGTGCAACACCTGTATCTTTATCTTTTCCGGATGCTCTCATGTTATTCAGCTGCTTAGCTTCCACGATGTTTACAACCAAATCTCCCGGCTTGTTTTGCTCACCGATGATCATTCCTGCGTAGATTTCCTCGCCCGGATCTACATAGAACTTACCTCTATCCTGTAGTTTTGCGATAGAATATTCTGTAGCTGGACCTTGGGTTTTGCTTACCAAAACACCGTTGCTTCTTCCAGGAATAGCGCCTTTGAAAGGCTTGTATTCTGTGAAACGGTGCGCCATAATAGCTTCACCGGCAGTAGCAGTCAACATCTGAGAACGCAATCCGATCAAACCTCTGGAAGGGATTTCGAATTCCATATGCTGCATTTCACCTTTAGTTTCCATAATGTGAAGATCGCCTTTTCTTTGAGTTGCCAAATCGATCACTCTGGAAGCAAATTCTTCAGGAACGTCTACAACCAAAGATTCGTAAGGCTCACATTTTTCTCCGTCGATTTCTCTCAGGATAACCTGTGGCTGACCGATCGTCATTTCGTAACCTTCTCTTCTCATGGTTTCAATCAAAACCGATAAGTGAAGAATACCTCTACCAAAAACAAGGAAAGTATTAGCATCATCAGTCTGCTCAACTCTCAATGCTAAGTTTTTCTCCAATTCTTTGGTCAATCTTTCTTTAAGGTGATTGGACGTCACATATTTACCGTCTTTTCCGAAGAAAGGTGAATTGTTGATAGAGAACGTCATATTCAACGTAGGCTCATCAATCGCCGTTCTTGGCAATGGTTCCGGATTTTCAAGATCTACGAAAGAATCTCCAATCTGGAAAGCGTCAAAACCTACTACAGCACAGATATCTCCGGCTTTCACTTCACTTACTTTTTTCTTTCCAAGACCTTCAAAAACGTAAAGTTCTTTTACTTTTCCTTTTACAATTTTTCCGTCAGCCTGCGCCAGACCGATCCATTGTGATTCTTTAATTTCTCCTCTGATCACTTTTCCGATTGCTATTCTTCCTAAGAAAGAAGAGAAATCCAAAGAAACAATCTGCATTTGCAAAGGTCCTTCAGACACTTTCGGAGCAGGAACGTATTCCAAAATTCCGTCAAGTAATGGGAAAATATTTTCTGTTTGTTCTAATGACGTGTTGAACCATCCTTGTTTGGATGAACCGTAGAATGTTGGGAAATCCAATTGCTCTTCCGTTGCATCCAAGTTGAAGAAAAGGTCAAAAACCTGATCGTGAACTTCGTCCGGACGGCAGTTTGGCTTATCTACTTTATTGATAACAACCAATGGTCTAAGGCCTAGTTCCAAAGCTTTCTGAAGTACAAATCTTGTCTGCGGCATAGGTCCTTCAAAGGCATCTACCAATAGAACAACACCATCAGCCATTTTCAAAACTCTCTCTACTTCACCACCAAAATCGGCGTGACCCGGTGTATCGATTACATTGATTTTCACATCTTTGTAATTAACTGAGATGTTTTTTGAAAGAATTGTAATCCCTCTTTCTCTCTCAAGATCGTTGTTATCCATGATAAGGTCACCACTCTCCTGATTCTCACGGAAGATGTTTGTGGCGTGGATAATTTTGTCAACCAAAGTCGTTTTTCCGTGGTCAACGTGTGCGATAATCGCTATGTTTCTAATATTTTGCATTCCAAATTTTTACGCGTGCAAATGTAATGATTTTTTCACAATTCTCACCAGATTCTCAATGAATTTTCAATTCTGTGAAAAATCGACACTATAATTAATATATCCGCAAAGTTTCATTCATTTTAAATCAACTATAAGTGAGATGCAAGAAATTAGAAGTTAGATTTATTTGGAGTTTTAAATGCTTCGGAGAATCACTTTTTCATTAATACTTTGAGTGAAAATGAGATAATTTTTTCCGCCGTCTTTCAGTTTGTATTTCTTCTTAATTTCTTCAGGCTTCAGAGGATAATTTTTGGAAACGATATTGAACTGATCATTCTTTTTTAGGTTCTTTCCATCAATTTTTTCAACTTGCAAGACTCGTCCGGGAAAGTTTTCAATTTTGTTTTCCGAAGTATAAAAATGCGTATTTGGGTGCAGTTTTTTCAATCCGAATTTTTCTGAAATAATGTTGAATGCACCAGCTTTCAGAATGGAATTATTTGGAATATAAAGGAAATTCGAGCTTTCTGAGAATTCTGAACTGGCATTTTTCTCTTCATTAATAACAAAAGAAAATTCAGGTTCGTCGGATTCCAAATTGACACAGGTAATTTTCGTGTCTTTGCTCTTTTCTTTTTTCTCTTTATTCTCCATTATCAAGACCAATTCCTTCACTTCATTTCTGACTGCGATGATTTTGATTTCATTAATATTTTTAAGTTCCGAAACCAGATAGGAAATATCAATCAGCGGCGACAGTTTCACAATGATTTTATCAGAGATTGATCGTAGCTTTTCTTCAATTTCTAAGAGATTTGGCGAAAGATCTTCCAGCAGAAATTTCTTTTTATTATTCTGATCTCGTCTCGCAGGATCCAGATAAATAACATCAAACTTAGTATAAGTGTCAGTCTTAGGTTCTCGAAGACTTTCAATATATTCTTCAAGATTTTGATTGATAAAGTTGGCTTTCCGGTTTAAAACTTCCCAGTTGTGTTCGACTATTTTTATCAGGTCAGAATTCTGCTCAACCAAAGTTACTTCCTCGAACTTCTGTGACAGGAAGTAGGCATCAATTCCGAAACCGGAAGTCAGATCCAGGAAAGATTTCCCAATAAGATTTTTGCTCTTATATTCTGCTGTTGATTGTGACGAAGCCTGTTCCAGATTGAGATTTGGAGGGAAAACAAGATGATCTTCCTTCAAAAACGGAAACTTTTTCTGAGCCGTTTTTCTGCCTTTGATCTGTTGAACGATTTCCTGAATGGAGACATTTGAAAATGGTGATTTTTTCAGTAATAATTGATTGATATCAGCATTTATATTTTGCCTGATAAATGCCTGAACATCGTCAGAAAGTAAAGTTGAGAAATCCATTATCCGTAAATTGTCCTGAGGTTTTTGATTGAGTTTTGAATGATTTGCCTGAGGATTTCCACATTGATATCTTCTAACTTTTTGACGTAGATGCAGGCTTTCCCGGTTTTTACCTTCCCCAGCTGAGGCAGTAGTTTTTCCTTGACCTCATCTTCCGGATATACATAAAGCGAGATTTGCGCAGCACGACTGGAAAGTCCGGCCAAAGGAGCATCGCCCGCGTGTCCGCTGGCATATTTGTAGTGATAACTTCCAAATCCGATGATAGAATCGCCCCACATTTTGGGTAGAAAGCCTGAAGTCTCTTCGAAGATTTTCACCAGTGTTCTGACATCATTTTGCCGTTTTTCATCCGCAATATGGTTGATGTAATCTTCTACGGAAAGTTCGTTTTCTGTGGTTTTGTTTGTTGACATCCTAAGAATTTGAAGCCTAAAGATAGAAAATTTATAGTTTGCTGACTATTGTTTTTTTTATAACAATCCCACAGCCCGACTTTAGTGGAGCTCTTTTTTGCACAGGGAAAGCCCGGGCAAAAAAAGCGGGAACGGAAGGCGGAAATAGCTGCCCAAATTGTATGTACACTAAACAGATTTCATATTATCGCCATCTCTGAAATTGAGCCTTCTGAAAACGAAACCGGAAAGAATCGTCAGGAATCCGACAATCAAAAAAGTGTATCGAAAAGCATTGTGCACTTCATTTTTAATAAACGTGGTATCGCCTTCGAATATTTTCAAAACAATCAGACCAAACGCAATCCCGAAACCAACTGCAAACTGTTGATTTACAGAAACTAAAGAATTACCGCTGCTGGTCTGATAATTCCTGAGATCGGCGATAGAAATGGTGTTCATAGATGTAAACTGGATGGAGTTGAAAAATCCTAAAACCAGCAATATCGGCACAAACCAGTAGATTGAACTGTGGACATTGGGAATGGCAAGCGTGCAAATCAATACACCAATGATAAATGTGTTGGTCATCAGGGTTTTCCGGTAGCCGAACTTGTCCAGAATTCCTATAACGTATGATTTACCGAACATTGCTGTCAGGGCCATCGGCGCAATAATCCAACCAGAAGTAAGAGCAGACTGGCCATACGCAATCTGAATCATCAGCGGCACAAGAAGCGGAATGGAACTGATTCCCAATCTTGTCGCCAGATTCCCCAAAATTCCTACTCTAAAGGTACGGACCTGAAAAAGATTGAGTGGAAAAATGGGATTATTATCGGTCTTCGCATGTTTGTAATAAAAGTACAACATCAGAAATCCGAGCAAAAACACTAGTAAAACGGGCGTGATATTCTGAGCATTCCCCAGCAGTTCCAGGGAAACAGAGAGCAGCAATGAAGCCATCGCAAAGATGAGAAAGCCCTTCAGATCAAAGTCTATCACAGGAGATTTGTAATTGGGCATATATTTTAAACTGAGGATAATCCCGATCATACCAATCGGAATATTAATCAGGAAAATCCAGTGCCAACTGAGATAGTCTACCATATAACCTCCGACAACCGGTCCCATCACAGGGCCGATCAATGCTGGGATAATGGCGAAGTTCATCGCTTTCAGAAGTTCATTTTTGTTAAAAGTCCTGATGAGTGCCAGTTTGCCGACCGGCGTCATCAGACTGCCGCCCACACCCTGGACAACGCGCGAAATCACCAATTCTGTAAGGTTTTGCGATAATGAACAAAAGAGTGATCCCAGGGAAAATACTATCAGCGACAAAATAAAGATCTTCTTCGTTCCAAATTTGTCTGCCAAAAATCCGCTTACAGGCATAAACAGAGCCAGTGTAAGTACATAACTGATGATGGCGTTCTGCATATCCAGCGGCGACTCCTGCAGATCTCTTGCGATTGAAGGCAGCGATGTATTGAGAATGGTAGAGTCCAGCATCTGCATAAAGATGGCAGTTCCAAGGATAAAGGGAAGAAATTTTTTGACTTGATCTGTAGCTTTTAACTCGTTCATTACTTAGTTTTACAATAATTAAAAAAATCCGCATTATGCGGATCAATTTTTAAACCAAAGGTTCTTGCTGGCTGAGACAATGGAAACTTCCCAATCCCCAGATAATATCGGTGGAATCTATGCCGACCACTTCCCTGTCCGGGAAACATTTTTGGATAATATCCAAGGCGGTTTGATCTTTCGCACAATTGTAGATAGGAACAATGACAGATTTGTTTGCAATATAAAAGTTAGCGTAAGATGCCGGAAGTCTTTGTCCGTCGAAATAAACAGGATCTGGCATTGGAAGTTCTATGATATTCAAAGATCGTCCGTCTAACAATTTCATCTCTTTTAGCTGACGAAGGTTGGTTTGAAGGATCTCATAATTATCGTCATCCTTATTTTCCTCAATCACTGTCAAGACGGTGTCTTCATTTACAAAACGGATTGTATCGTCCACGTGACCGTCTGTGTCATCGCCTACAATGCCGTCATCTACCCAAAGCACTTGTTTTTGTCCGTAATATTTTTTTAAATAATCCTCCACTTCTTCCTGAGAAAGTTGTGGATTTCTGTTGTCATTAAGCAAACAGGACTTTGAAGTCAAAACCGTCCCGGCACCATTGAATTCTACCGAGCCACCTTCCATAATAATTCCCGGATAAAGAACGGGAAGTCCTTTTTCTTCAGCAATTTTGGTTGGAATCACATCATCCAGATCGAATGGCGGATACTTTCCACCCCAGGCGTTGAAACCCCAATCGAGAATGATTTTTTGCGGTTCCGCTCCATTCTTGTTCACCAAAAAAGCAGGTCCGTGATCTCTGCACCACGCATCATTGGTTTCGTGGAAATAGAATTCGACTTTCGAAATATCTGCGCCTGCTGCGGAAATATGTTCCATTGCGAAGGCCTGCATTTCCTGATCTTTTACGTTGATGCACACAAATTCGCCTTTCGTAAGTTCGGCGGTGAATTTGGCATATGCAGGATAAATCAAATCAATTCTTTCGGGCCAGGATTCTTCCTTATGTGGCCATGAAAGCCAGGTTGCCTCGTGCTCCTCCCATTCTGCGGGGAAAGTATATCCATTTTCTAATGGATTAAAATTTTCATCTATTATCATTAATCTTCGTCTATAAAACGTTTTGTGATCGGCGCATAAGTTTCTATTCTTCTGTCTCTCAGGAATGGCCAGTGCTTTCTCATATAATCGGTTTGAGCCAAATCAACTTCTGTTACAACCACTTCTTCCTGGTCGTGAGAGGCGAGATATAATAATTTACCCTGAGCATTGGTTACAAAACTTCCGCCCCAGAATTTCATGGCGCCATCCTGCTCAAAGCCTACTCTATTCACGGAAACGACAGGAAGCCCATTTGCTACCGAGTGAGAGCGCTGAATAGTCTGCCACGCGTTGTACTGATCCTGATTGGTCTCCTCGTCCTGATCTGTTGCCCAGCCAATTGCTGTTGGATAGACCATAATATCTGCTCCCATCAATGCAGTAATTCTGGAAGCTTCGGGATACCACTGGTCCCAGCAAATCAGGACACCAACTTTTCCAAATCTGGTCGGGAAAATCTTGTAGCCCAAATCACCTGGCGTGAAGTAGAATTTCTCATAAAAAGCAGGATCATCCGGAATATGCATTTTACGGTATTTCCCTAGGTAGGCGCCGTCTGCGTCTATAACTGCTGTCGTATTGTGATATAAACCTGCCGTTCTCTTCTCGAATAATGATGCGATGATGACAACGCCAAGACCCTTCGCTACTTCGGAAAGTGCAGCTGTAGACGGTCCCGGAATAGGCTCAGCAAGTTCAAAATTATCGTAATCTTCTACATCGCAGAAATATAAGGATGTAAAAAGCTCCTGCAGACAGACAATCTGTGCGCCTTTTGCAGCGGCTTCTTTTATTTTTTCAATGGCTTTGTTCAGGTTTTCCTGCTTGTCTGCCACGCATGACATCTGAACTGTACCTATTTTAACTGTTGACATTTCTAAAATTTTTTACAAAAATACTAAGATTATAGGGAATCAAAAATTCAACCAAAGAATTTGAGAGAATATTATGAAAATTTAATTATTGATTAAGAAAACTTTGCAGGGCAAACATTAGAAAAGCGCATTGTAATAATTACCTTTGCACTACAATAAAACGGTATAGAATTATGATGAATTACCACACCAGAAAATGGATAAAACCGGAAGATCTCAATCCCAATCATTCTCTTTTCGGAGGGCGATTACTGCAATGGATAGATGAGGAGGCTGCTCTGTATGCCATTATCCAGTTAGAAAATTCGCGGACAGTTACCAAATATATTTCTGAAATCAACTTCGTAAGTTCGGCAAAGCAAGGCGATATTATTGAAATTGGAATCGAGGCGGTTGAATTTGGAAGATCATCTTTGACATTGCGCTGCGAGGTTCGGAACAAAATGACGCACCAAAAAATTATCACCATCGAAAGGTTGGTTTTTGTAGCCCTGGACGAAGACGGAAATCCGAAGCCGCACGGCAAGACCACAATCGAATATGTTGCAGACAGGCTTAATGTCAAAAATACCTCTCCAGGCAATTTATAGGAAGCTTGTGACTATAGAAATGTGTCGGTTCCTTTTAACCTAACAGAACAGAAAGATCACAATTACGAAAGTCACAATAAAATCGACCTAAAAATAAACAAAACCTCATAAAACAGCAGTCTGACCTATGAATTTGGTAGGTCAACCTATCTAATTGGTAGGTCGACCTATCTAAATGGTAGGTTGACCTATGAGAATGGTAGGTCAGCCTATGAATTTGGTAGGTCAGCCTATTTAAACGGTAGGTGAATCTATCTAAATGGTAGGTCAACCTATCTAAATTGTAGGTTGACCTATGAGAATTGTAGGCTAGCCTATCTAAATGGTAGGTCAGCCTATGAATTTGGTAGGCTAGCCTCGTAAAATGCCTTATCAATCAATCTGCTACTTCTTCATCACTATCGTTCAGAAAATTTTCTTTAAATTCGTCAAGTTTTATAATTTGATATTTTTGATATAATGAAAAGAAAAATTCTTCTGTCAGCCCTGTTTCTACCGGCTGTCATGGCTTTTGGCCAGCAATACGGCGGAATGTGGATCCCGACGGAACTTAATGAAAAAGAAATGAAAAGCCTGGGAATGAAGATTTCCGCAAAAGACATCTTCAACCCGGACAAAGCGAGTATCAAAGATGCCGTGGTGCAGTTTGACGGTGGCTGTACAGCCGAAGTGATCTCGCCAAAAGGACTTTTACTGACCAATCACCACTGCGGATACGACAACATCCAATCTCACTCTACCGTAGAAAACGACCTTTTAACCAACGGTTTCTGGGCGAAAGATATGACGGGAGAGTTACCAAATCCGGGTGTTACTGTAGACTTCATCACAGACATCAAAGAAGTGACTTCGCAAATCCTTCCCGGAACCGAAAACCTGACGGGTGCTGATCTCACGAAGAAAATTAATGAAAATATTGAGGCTTATAAAAAAGCCCAGAAAACAGAGTCTTACCAGACTATTTCTGTGAGGTCTATGTATTATGGCAATAAGTTTTATGCCTATGTAATCGAGACTTTCAAAGATATCAGATTGGTTGGCGCACCACCGTCCGCCATCGGAAAGTACGGTTCTGACACCGATAACTGGGTGTGGCCAAGACATACCGGAGATTTTTCTATGTTCAGAATCTATGCGGATAAGAACAACAAACCTGCGGAATATTCCAAAGATAACATCCCATACACACCAAAACATTTCCTTCCGATTTCTGTGAAAGATAAGAAGGAGGATGATTTCACTTTTGTATTCGGTTTCCCCGGGAGAACGACGGAATATCTTCCTGCAATTGCAGTTGAAAAGATTATGACAGAGACCGATCCTGCGATGATTGCTGTTCGTGATGCAGCTTTGAAAACTCTCGACGAAAAAATGAGAACAAATGCCGCCACCAAAATCCAATATGCTTCCAAGTACGCACGCGTTGCCAACTACTGGAAAAAATGGATCGGCGAAGTTGAAGGCCTCAAAAAATCCAATGCGGTTGAGAAGAAAAAGCAGTATGAGCAGACTTTGATTTCTAAAAATCCGGCAATCAAAACTACTATTGACGGGCTGAACCAGAAATATAATGAGCAGGCGCCGTACAATCTGCACAAAGCTTATTATTCTGAAATCGTACGAAACTCGGAAACCTTCACCCTGGCAGGAATTTATTCCAACTACATCCAAAGTTACGAAGCCGGAAAAATGGACGCAAAAAACCTGGAAGCGCTCAAAGCCAGATTATCAGAATTATACAAAGATTACGACGCAGAACTGGACGCCAAAGTGACAGCAAAGATCCTGGCGCTTTATGCCAACAAAACACCAGACCAGTTTATGCCAAAAGATTTTGCACTCCTGAAGGACGTCAATAAAAATCTTGGAATGATGGAGACGGTTTCCAAAATGTCTTTGATTACCGGAAGAGGGAATATGAACGGAACCAAAACTTCGGATCTCAACAAATTATTTGCTGACCAAAAGGCATTGGTAGAGAACCTGAAGAAAGATCCGTTTGTCCAGATGTACGGCACTTTCAAAAGCTCATACCTGGCAACAACTGACGCGAAAGTAAATGCGCTGCAGACTGATATAGATGCTTTGCAGAAACAATTTATGGCGCAGCAGATGGAAACGGATAAGGACAGAAAATTCTTCCCCGATGCCAATTCTACTTTGCGAGTCGCGTACGGCCAAGTGAAAGGTTCTGATCCGAGAGATGCGGTTTCTTACGGCTACCAGACGCATCTTGCCGGTGTAATGGAAAAATATATCCCGGGAGATTATGAATTTGATTTGCCTAAAAAACTGATTAATCTTTATAATACAAAGGATTACGGTGTTTATAAAGATAAAACGGGCGATGTTCCTGTAAACTTTACGGCGACCAACCATACAACGGGCGGCAACTCCGGAAGTCCGGCTCTGGATGCGTACGGAAACCTGATCGGACTCAACTTCGACAGACAGTGGGAAGGCACGATGAGCGATATCAACTATGACCCGAAACTCTGCAGAAATATTATGGTAGACACCAAATATATCTTGTTTGTGATCGATAAATATGCAGACTCAAAATGGCTGCTGAACGAGATGAAGATTGTAAAATAATCTTAGTTTTGAAATAAATAGACTTTGCCAAAGATGATTATCTTTGGCAAAGTTTTTTTTATAATGAGTTTTAAAAGCAAATTTTTCCGCGTTTCCAATACGATCACAAAGCCTTTTTCTTTTGGTAAATTTTCGGGAAAACTGCCATTTCAAAATCTGGTTCTGGTGTACCATCTGGTTTCTGATCAGGATGTGAAGCACGCCAGGCACCTGTTCCCTTACCGCTCTGTCGCTCAGTTTGAAAAAGATCTCGATTTTCTCCAGCAACATTTTGAGATGGTAGACTGGGAAACTTTTCTGAAACTCAAAACAGAAAAAATCAAAACCAAGAAGCCAACAATCCTTCTTACTTTTGACGACGGATACAGTGAGTTCTACAGCATCATCGCTCCCATTCTCCAAAAAAAAGGGATCTACGCTATGAATTTTATCAATCCAAAATTCATCGATAACAAAGAATTGATGTGGCGGAACAAAGCCAGCCTCACCGTCTCCGAAATATTGGAAAATAAAGCGCTTCAAACAAAAATTTCAGATTTTTCTGACTTTACGAAGGATTTAAATAAAAGCATCAAATCAATTCTGAATATCACGTTTGAACATAAAAATATGTTGGACGAGATTGCCAGTGATCTCGAAATTGATTTCAATGATTATCTTAAAAAACATCCGGTTTATCTGACTACAGAACAATTACAGAAATTGAAGAATGATGGTTTTGGAATCAGTTCTCACGGCTGGGATCATCCGCTTTACAATCAACTTTTATTGAATGAGCAATTGGAGAACACACAGAAATCTCTGGATTTCATGGCTGAAAATCATTTTTTGAATGACACTTTTGCTTTTCCTTTTACAGACCATCTAGTTCGTCATAATTTTTTTGATTCCCTCTTCAACCAAAATCCGGATTTGAAATTCACTTTCGGAGTGGCCGGACTCAAACTGGATTCCTACCCTAAAAATCTTCAGAGAATCCCAATCGAGAATGCAGACTATTCTGCGGAAGAGATTCTGAAAAACGAAATCCTTTATTACCAATTTTTGAAGAAACTTAATAAAAATCAAATTATAAGAAGCTGAAAATTATGCTTTGAATAATGTGTTTCTTATATTTGTTCAAACTATTTTTCTGTGATCAATATCGTAGGGCTCAACAGGCAGCAACTCAAAGGATTTACCAATTCAGAAGATTTTAAACGGTTCTCTTTTGCGCCAATTTCTGAACTCAGAGAGATTTCGCACACGCATAATCCACGGGCCAATGATGACGATATTTTACTTTTTTTGGCGTACGAAGCTCAGGAACTGGCCGGCTATCTTGGCATCCTGCCCGATGACGTTTCTGTGTCAAGCGGTTCAAAAATCCATTTTGGGTGGCTTTCCACTATTTTTGTGAGCGAGAAATTCCGGGGAAAACAGATTGCTCAAAAACTGCTTTTCGCCGCTGCAGCAGCGTACAGTGACAATCTGATGATTACAGAATTCACAGAAAGCGCAGCTAGGCTGTACTATAAAATCGGCCTTTTTGAAGATCTGACTTCGAAAAACGCCGTGCGCTACTATTTCAAATCCAATTTAGCGGAAATCTTACCTTCGAAAAAAGAAATCTACGCTAAAAAAAAGCTGTGGCTTCAGAGGCTAGACAATGTCATCAATACTATTTTGCCTTATTTGGGCAACGGTAAAAATCACCTCTATAAAATCTCAAAAAGTTGGAATTCTGATCTTGAAAAATTCATTTCGAAACAAAAGAAAAATCCCATTGGCAGAGATTCAGAAGAATTCCGCTGGATCCTGGATTATCCGTGGCTTTCTACAGAAAATGAACAGCCAAATTATCTATTTTCCTCGTATTCCAAAACGTTTGAGCAGTTCTGGGTTTCTGTTTATGAAAATCAGGAGATCGTCTCCGTTATGTTTTGCTCGGTGAGAAACGGACATTTCAAGGTTCTTTATTATTTTGGAAAGACTGAGCAGATCTCAGAAATTCTCCCCAAGATCATCAGGCAGTATCAGGCAAAAATGATGACTGTTTATGATGATAAACTCAATGCATGCATCTCAAAAAATAAGTCGGTGAAGTCACTCTACAAAAGGCCACTGGAGCGCAAATATCTGATTCACAAAAACATGAAAAAATCATTGGGCAAGGATTTTGATTTCAAATTTACCGATGGCGACGGCGATTTTTCTTTTACTTAAACGATGATCAGAGAAATTTCACACTTAAACCATTCGGTTCTAATGAATTTAGGACTTTCCATTTCGGATATTATTCCGGATCTGGAATCTGACGAATATTTTGGTTTTAATTTTAAAATTAATAACCAGAAAATCAAATTCCGAAAATCAAAACTGACGCCGAAAAAGACAGGACAATTTGTAACATTCTGGAAGAGAGATTCCCACGGAAAGACCGCACCTTTTGATATCCGGGATGATTTCGATTTTTATATCATCTGGATTGAGGAAAATCAGAATAGCGGATTTTTCATTTTTCCCAAGCATATCCTTGAAAAGGAAAATCTGATTTCCGGCCATTTAAAATCGGGCAAACGGGGTTTCAGAATCTATGCAGACTGGCACAGAACTGAAAATAAACAAGCCGGGAAAACCCAATTGTGGCAAAGCGAATACTTTATCAACGGTTCAGAAAAAGAAACTGAAATGCCAGGAAAATTCGACAAAATCTTCTTTGCCAAAACATCCTAGAAAACGGCATCAAAAACTTATCTTTGCAGCAAATAAGTATTTATGTCATTCGAGTCGTTAGGATTATCCAGTAATATCATCAGTTCTGTCAAAAAATTAGGCTATCTGAAGCCATTTCCCATTCAGGAGCAGGCGATTCCTGTGATTCTGCAGGGCAAAGATCTGATGGGAATTGCGCAGACAGGTTCTGGTAAAACAGCTTGTTTTGTGATGCCTATCCTCGAAAAGCTTCAAAATACAGACGCTAAAAAAGACCGTAATGTCCAGGTTTTAATTTTGGTTCCGACGCGTGAACTCGCTATTCAGATTGACGAGGTTTTCCGTTCTTTCACCGATAATCTGAAGCGTGAAATCCGTACAATGGCAGTCTATGGCGGCGTTTCCATCAATCCACAGATGAAGGGAATGTTTGGTGTGGAAGTCCTCATCGCAACACCGGGAAGACTTCTGGATCTGATAGATCACAACGCGCTGAGCATCTCAGAAATCAGTCATTTGGTGATTGATGAGGCCGATAAAATGTTTCAGCTGGGATTTGGCGAGGAGATGAACAAGCTGTTCGGAATGATGCCAGTGGTGAAGCAGACGACGTTATTCTCTGCAACGCTGGACGATAAAGTTTCTGAAATGAAGCAGCGCCTTTCCATCAATCCAACCTTGATTGAAATCAAAAAAGAGGAAGTCACAATTGATGATATTGAGCAGATTGCATACCACGTTTCGCCAGAAAACAAAGGTCCTTTTCTTAGATATTTAATCAAAGAAAAAAAGGTTGGTAAAGCCTTAATCTTTGTTTCCTCTACCCGATCTGCGGATAATCTGGTAGAAAAACTCAAGAAAAATAAAATCAAAGCGGTGGCGATTCACAGCCAGAAATCACAAGGTGCCAGACGCAACAATCTGGAAGAATTCAAGGTAAATGGCGCTCAGATCCTTGTTGCCACAGACCTCATCGGCCGGGGAATCCACATAGACGATTTGCCGTGCGTCATCAATTACGAACTGCCAAGATCGCCGCTGGATTACATCCACAGGATTGGTAGAACGGGCCGTGCAGGTGAAAAAGGAACGGCTATCAATATTCTGACGGACGATGAACTGCAGCATTTCCGTGTGATTCAGAAGAAAATGGGCAAAAAAGTGACGCTGCAAAGGACCGGCGATATAGACCTTCACGGATATTAAGATTCATCTGATTATTTTTCACAATCACATTTTTCGCGTCTGTGCCTTTTGAAAGCGCTGTCCCAAAATGGATAGAATTTCAGCGCCAGATAGATATTGGCAGCGTGAAGCTGATCGTGCTTGAAGAGAAGCGGAAAAGCATTTTCACTGCCCAAAATCACCGGTCCAAGTCTGATGTAGCCTCCAAACTGGAGATTTCTATATTCTGAAAGTGTCGTTGATACACCGTAGCCAAAAGCTTCTTTTTGAATGGAGTAACCGGCATTAATGATGTTGTTCCGTTTAAGCGAATTTTCGAAAGCCGGAACACGCTGAATCCAGTTGACATTGACGAAGTGATGTTCTTTGATTCTTTGGCTGTAATTGAGATTGATGCTTGTCGGCAACCCAATGTTGAAACCGTAGCCTGCGAAAGATTTGTTCTCGTCACCGTAAGCTTCCTTGCTCAGCAATCTGAGATATTGCGCTGGACTTTCAAACTCCTGATCATTAAGATTGGGATTATTCTGAATCCATATTTTATTGCCATTATTAAAAACGTGATTGATGCCCTGCTTGAAATTGACAAAACCAAGATCCACGATGTTTAATGCCAATTTGTAATTATACTCATCTTCTCTGGGCTCTTTATCTAATATCGCAATTCCGATATCCAGTCCCAAGCCAGAGCCGTTTTGTCTGTAGTCGTAGGTTTTGGTTTCAAAATTATAATTGGTGATGTAACTTGCATTAATGTTATAATTGGACGCATAGATATTCCGGTAATCAGGATTTTCGCCGGGAGCCGCTTCGTCGGAAGTCAGGTCAATACTTTGATGGCTGATGATATTGGCAGCGTCTAAACCCATCTCGTACTTCAAATTAAATCCAAGAATCCATTGTTTTTCTGAGTACGGAAATATCGTGGTAGAGGCATTGAGACCTATTTCATTCCAATTCATCAAATTTGTAGAAAAGGGTTTCATCTGATAATCTTCCGGCTGAAAAACCATTTCGTTGCCGTAGCGCAGATAATTATCAAAATTGAGGAAAGCGGCCTGCGTTCTCAGCCGGCTAAAGAGTCCAAAAACATATTTCTTCTCCCGGATATTGGCAGTCATTGCAAAGGAAGGCCCCAAAATGTCGGAAGCAAAAAGCAAATTGGCCTTTTCTTTATTATAAAAATCAAAGACGTTGGGCGTATTGGCTCCTGTAATTCCCTGTTTTGGATTTGTTGGTTCGATAGGCGCCTTGGCAATTCCAAGCAGGCTTTGTTGTGAGATATAAGCGTAGTCGTTCTGGAGATCCAAATCTGCAGAAAAGAGATTCACATCCCACGGATTGGATGATAGATAAGGCTGTGTAGGAGAAAAAGCGGCTGAATTGATCCCGCTGTAATTGTCGTTCAGAAAGCTCAGATTATTCTGCGCTGTCATTTTTATAAAGCAGCCGGAAGTCAATAAAAAGCAGAAAAATTTTAGCATCCGAATATCAAGTCCATATAAAACTAAGATATCGAGAATATATTGTCTAAATCAATTTTCCTCGGAATAATTATTTACTGCGTCTTTCAGGCTTTTAAAAATCCTCTGCTTCAGCTTTCTGGGTGCTAAAACTTTGATAAACTCGCCCATTCCCAAAATCATCCTTTCCAGTTCAAAATTGAGCTGGACACAGATTTTGAATGTCGTGCCCGTTTCATCCTCTTCCACAATGGTCTGGCTATGGTGGAAAGGCTTCGTTTTGACGTAAGGCGCATGTTTTTTGGTAATGAAAAAAATGACGTTCTGAGGCCTTTGCGTCTCCGAAACTGTAGCGCCAATCACTTCCCCAAAATACCGGTCTGCGTTGAAGTCTTTGTCAATATATTCCGTTTTTTCATCCACTTCTATTGCCTCAATCCTGTCCAGAGCAAGATTCATTATGCTGTTTTTATGATAACAGATCAGAAACCAGCGGTTGTTGTATTCCTTCAGCAGTTGCGGATGAACAGTCAGAATATTCATTTCCCTCGCTTTGAAACTCTTGTAACAGATTTTCAAAACCTGTTTGTTGAGAATACTTTCGTAAAGCACATCGATATGCTCCAAGCCTTTCAGCTGCTCATTTTTATCAAGATGAATGATCGATTTATCTGTTGTAGAATGAATCGTATCTTCCAGTTTCTGGATGACACCGTTCATATCTCTGAACATCGAAAAATTCTTGAACTGCTTCAGGATCTGCACTGCATTGTTCATCGTTTTAAGATCATTTTCGTTCACAGAAATCTGATGAATGCTATACTCCGGATCGCTGTACCGGTAAAATCTTCTTTCATAAACCTCAATTGGCGCTTCGTAGCCGAACTTCTCACTGCGCATATTCTGAAGATCGAGCTGCACGGTCCGTTTGCTGACAAAAGATTCTTTGCCTTCGAATTCAAACAACGCCTGGGAACATTCTTCCATCAGATCTTCCAAAGTGTATTTTTTGTACTTGTTTTTCAGACATTTGTCCAAGGTTTTGTACCGGATGAGAGCGTTTTTGTTGGATGACATAAAGTAGTATTATTAGTGATAATGATCTCTACTGTTAGATTTTCTAAATTCTAATTTCTAAAATCTAACTTCTCCTCTTCAAAGCCTCACCTTCGAACGAAATCCCATCCCAGCCAAACTCGATAAAATTCCTAATATTCTGATGATCTTCTCCGTCCGGATTTTGTAAAACATCGGTCCTGTAAAAGTCGCCGAACAAAGCCAAAGTTTCATCTTTCGAAAGTGCATTCAACTTAGCAAAACTGAAAACCTTGCAGGAACCATTATTCTGATCAGCTTCATTGACTGTATTTCCATTGGTAAATCTCGTCGGTGTAAAGTCATAATGCGCATCGATGAATGCAATAACATCTTTAAACTGAATCTCGTGTGGTGCTTTTTCTAATTGTTCAAATATCATAGTAATTTTTTATTTATTTTTTGAAGTTCATTATCCAGATTCTGCCACGCGTTCTGACTCCAGATTCTGACGTATTCAAAACCCGAATTCTTCAACACTTTTTCCTTGTGCAGATCTTCCAGATAGCCCAATTCATCTTCGTATTTTTCCTTGCTCATACATTCTACGACCACAGATTTCTTTCCATCTTTTTCTATCAGAATATCAAATTGATAACCACCAAACTCCATATTCTTCGACAATTTATGATCAGGAAGATTCTTTTGCAATCGCTTAAAAATTTGGTCAATAAACAGATTGGAATTTCCCGTTTCATTCGCTGGTTTTGAATATCCGAATAGATCCAAAACGTTCAAAATCTCCAGTCGTACGCTTTCATCTCCATCATTCACAGCCTTACAATAAGCCAGATAAGCATAGAAAACCGCCTTCCGATTGTTGGAACCTTCCTGTTGCAAAGCATCTTTATAACTGGAAAAAATCTCTTCCGGGATCGAGTTGCAGATGTAAATTTTTTCTTTGGCCCGCGTAATGATTACATTCAACAATTTGTAACCTTTCGTGTGATTTACAGGTCCAAAACTATGAATAAATTTCCCACTCGCTTTCCGCCCGTAAGTTGTTGAAATGATGATAATATCCCGTTCGTCACCTTGGATATTTTCAAGATTTTTAATGAATAATCCTGCAGATTCCAGTCCTAAAATCTTGTCTTTAAAATGCTCATTTCCCGGCAGACTTGCTCTGTGAACAATCTTTCTTTTGATATAATTCCGTTGCGAAATATTGAACGTCGCAATGCCCACCGAAGGATAATTTCCATCTTTCAAAGGCTGGATATTCTCAAGGATTTCCAACACTTTATCCGCTTCTTCCTTATTAGTATGCTCATCAAAAGTACCATCGACCTGGAAAAACTCGATGGGTTTATTGTCAGATTTTGTAGGAAGTGGTTTTAGTCTTGAGTTATAAAACGCGTGGTTTGAAAAGTCGATCAGATAAGGATGTTTGGAGCGATAATGGAAATCCAGATGGTTCTTTTCATAGTTATTTTCCATCGCATAATCCAAAAGTGATTCGATGTTCAGCATCGCATTTTTGTAAGTAATCACTTCGGTCTCTGATTCGATATCATCTTCATCCTCAATGGTGCCGTCAAACACTTTGCTGAAGTAATTGGAAGGTGGCATCTGATGCTCATCGCCGGCAATAATAACATTTTTTCCTTTCAGGATTGCGGGCAGATTGTCTTCCAGTTTCAACTGACTGGCTTCATCAAAAACAACATTGTCAAAGTAAAAGTTCTTGCCTTGAAAAAGATTGCTGCAGGCGTCCGGCGTTGTCAAAATGATGGGAAAGAAATGCGTAAAAAGGTCAATATCTTCCTGAACAATCTGTCTCAAAGTCAGTCTTTTATGATTGATACTGCTCCTTTTATTATACAGATTAGCCACAGTCACATCTTTGTTACTTTGCTCGAATTGTTTCACCGAATTCTGCTGGGCAATATCCCAGAAATACTGCACAAAACTTTTCTGAGAAATCCCCAATTGCTTGATCTTCTTCCCTATTTCCTCATAATTTTTCTCACTGAAATGCAGTTTTGGGTCAGAATAATGATTGAGCAACAACGGATAATAAGCTGAATAAAACGTCGGTTTCCAATTGCACACCGGATAAAGTTTTTCCAAAATAGACTTCTGAAAATGGGAAAGCGAATAATAAAAAGTAAACCAGCTAAACTCTTTCAACAAAGCATTCTCAGGATTACTTCTATAAGCTTTATAAAAATCTAAAATCAGCTCAATATAATTTTTGAAGCTTTGATAAGTGTTGCCAAAATCCAGATTGTTCAACCAAGAATCATTGGAAATCGTCTTTCTCAATTGCTGGATCTTTTGCGAGATCATTTCGGTTTCCTTTCCAGAAATAATGGGATCAAATGCATTAAGAAAATCAATCTCATTAAAGCTTGTTTCTAACTTCCAAAGAAAAGAGGATTGTATTTCATGTACTTTCTGCCGGTAGTTGATGATCTCATTCCTATTATTCCAAAGATCATCCGACAAATTAATGGCCGGTAAAAATTCCTTCAAACTAATTTGCTTCACCAATGAACTCAATTCCAACAATCTTTTCTGAGTTTTAATCTTATTTTTCTTGGTTGAGGAAAAAAGCGCCGTTAGCTTAAAGAAAAAGCCATTTGTCTTTTCCGGATGCAATTCCTCCGAGTTTTGATTTAGAGTCGACGTCAGAACTTCGGTCTCATTGATATAATTAGAAACTTCCTGCAGATTTTTGCCAAAATCCTGTTTTCGCTTTTCCTCATAAATCGGTTTGAAATCACCAATCAATTGTTGAATTTCCGTCCAGGAATTCTCATAATTCTGAAAAGCCGAATCCAAATTCTGCTGACTGCTGTGGAAATTATCTTTGATTAATTTTTCAGGATTGATGAAAGTCGAAGTTTCAAAAGGTTTAAAATCCTGATATAGTTCTTCGCCATTTTCCAAAACATTTTCAATGATCTTAAATTCATCTTCAGAAAAATAAAACTTTAGATCTTGCAGATTGATAATTTCCTTAGAATTCTGAAAGGTCAAAAGATTCCCAACAATCTCCGTCCAGTTTTTCCCCGGAAGCAACTCAGAATTCAAGAGCTGATGAACGGCATTGATCGTCTCTTTATGCTGAGAGATTTCCGTCAGTTGATTTTGCAGTGATTGCTCAGAATATGGCTGAATCAGCTTTTTAAAATCCGCAGAATCAATGGTTTTCCGCACCGAATCTACCACAAGTTTTCTGTCTGCAGCAGCATCTTTGATCATAATACAATACCGTCCCAGACCTAACTTTTGCAAAGCATTGTAAAGTACTTCCAGCGCCGTTTGCTTCTCACAGACCACGATGGTTTTTTGTTTATTCTCCAGGGCATTCAGCAAAATGGCAGTCAAAGTTTGACTTTTCCCCGTTCCTGGCGGACCTTGGATCAATATTTTCGATTGAGATTTCAACGATTCCAAGATTCCCTGTTGCGAAGGATCGGTTTCTACAGAAGTAATACTTTGGAAACTGTCTTTAGCAAAGTTCTCAAGCGGTTTGAAATCCTTCTTCAAAGTCTCATAATCATTGATGATGTTCTGCTTCTGAACTTCAAAAATGGAAAAAACACCCGATTTCATAATTACTGCGTCACCCTTATTCGGAACACGATTTTCGTAAGAAGCTTTGGCTTTTATAAAGGGAATCTCTTCATAATTATTGAGAATGAAATCCAGATTCTGCTTGATCTTCAATTGATCCAACAGGCTCTGACAGATGTTCAGAAGTTCTGGCTTATCAATCTTTCCATCGGCCAGCATTTCTTCTGATATTTGTTTAATGGTAATGCCGGAATCACTTTGCAGATGGTTGATGAGCACCTCATTCACATAGATCGGGTCATCTTCCGTCCTGCTGATTTCCCAGGTATTCATCTCGTTGACGGCTTTTATGGTCACAGACCAGATCAGGATGGGCGATGCAGAGATCTGTCCGTCCATATCTTTCCGGATCAGAATCGGGAAACCGAAACCTAAAGAATTCACGCCTTTCTCAGATTGGATCACCTCATTTTGAAAGATCAGATTTTCCAGACTGGTTGTCAGTTTATCCAGCGCGCTCAGTTTATCTTTCTCTTGGGGAACTTCCGCAATGGCTGAATTGGGAAATAGCTCTTCATTGGTTTTCCCTTCGTCCTCCAGAAGATAACTGTCATTCTCAGGTTTCTCGGTTGTTTTTTGATGGACAGAGAATTTGAAATTCACATTTTTCTGCGTCAACAGATCAATGATGAAATGCTCTGGCAGACTTTTGTTGATCTCGGACAAGCGCGCAAGGTCAAATTTATACCTCGAGTTTCCAGGAATCGCATTCAGGTGAACGCCGCGCCTGTTTCCGGTTTTGAGCTTGTTTTGAAAGGCCTGAAAGATTTCCGAATTCAAATTCTCCATTGTGCTTTTTAAAAAATTTTCACTAAATGTATAAAAAATTTCAGATACGCAAAAACATTGCGCACTTACACTTTTACTTTGCATCATCAAATAACGACATAACTAACTACCTACCTAACTAACTAACTAACTAACTAACTAACTAACTAACTAACTAACTAACTAACTAACTAACTAACTAACTAACTAACTAA
>JAZBLF010000010.1:0-143138 GCA_037033105.1 Bacteroidota bacterium | reverse complement strand
CCTGCTGCTTTTACTCTTGTGGTTAATTTTTTCAACCAAGTTATTAATCTATTTATTGTATTGCAAACTTACCATTGCAACGGCATCCTTTTTTGTTTTTTACTAAAATGTCTTTTCGAAGACAAAACGTCCGAAACAAAAAAGATATAGCGGAAAGCGGGAAACAGCTTCTAAAAATTACATTTAAAATCCTTATTTTTGTGTTATGGAAAAAGTGGTATTGGTAAATCCAAATGACGATGTTCTGGGGCAAATGGAAAAAATGCAGGCGCACGAAAATGGGCTTTTGCATCGTGCATTTTCGGTTTTTCTTTTCAATGCCCAAGGTGAAATGCTGCTGCAGAAGAGAGCCAGCGCAAAATACCACTCGCCAAACCAATGGACGAACGCCTGCTGCTCGCATCCACGCCTGAATGAATCGTATCTGGACGGTGCCAAAAGACGCACAAAAGAGGAATTGGGAATCGATTGTGAGTTGACGGAGAAATTTCATTTTATCTACAAAGCAGACGTTGGTGACGGGCTTTGGGAACACGAGTTGGATCACGTATTTACGGGGAATTTCTCGGGCGACTTTGATCTGAATTCGGATGAAGTTTCGGAAATTCGTTATATTTCTATTGTTGATCTGGAAAGGGAAATCACTGAGAATCCCGGGCTTTTTACGGAGTGGTTTAAGATTATTTGGGCGGAATACCGCAATCAGCTGAATTAGTTAGAAGCTAGAAATTAGACGTTAGAATTTAGATTACAATTAATCTCTGTTCAGCCTCATTTCAAAAATTATCCTTAACTTTATTATCAAATCTTAGAATTATGAAGGCTTTGGTAATTGGTGCAACTGGCGCAACGGGGAAGGATCTTGTGGATCAACTCTCTCAGGATCCGGAATTTGAGCAAATTGATATTTTTGTGCGGCGACGCTCTGATTTTCATAATGAAAAGATCATTGCTCATATTGTAGACTTTGACAGGCCGGAAGAGTGGCAGCATCTTGTAAAAGGCGACGTAGCTTTCGCCTGCCTGGGAACCACACTGAAAAGTGCCGGAAGTAAGGATAATCAATGGAAAATAGATTATGATTATCAATATAATTTTGCAAAAGCCGCGAAGGAAAACGGTGTTGAAGATTTCATTCTGGTTTCTTCGTACGGCGCAAATCCTGATTCTAAAATATTCTATTCCCGGATGAAAGGCGAACTGGAGCAAGCCATCAAAAAACTGAAATTCGATAAAACAACTTTCTTCAGACCCGGAATGCTGGAACGAAAAAACTCAGACCGAAGTGGTGAAGTTTTTGGACTGAAAGCTTTGAAATTGGTGAATAATCTTGGCTTCTTTCAGAATCAAAAACCGCTGCCTACAAATGTTATGGCAAAAGCGATGATCAACGCCTCCAAAATCAAATCCAATAGTTTTTCAGAAATCAATCTGCATAATATTTTCAGTTTTGCTGAGAAATCAAAATAAAAAAAACCAATCAAATCTGATTGGTTTTAGTTTTAGTGTGTTCTTTGTTTTAGATATTTTTGCCATTCCCAGGTTGTTCTGAGTGCTTCTTCCAGCGTTGTTTCGGATTTCCACCCGAGTTCTGATTCCGCTTTGTCTGCGTTGGCATACGCCACTGTGATATCGCCTTCTCTTCTTGGGCAGATCTGATACGGAACGGCAACATCATTTGCCAGTTCAAAAGCTTTCACGACTTCCAAAACCGATGATCCTTTGCCTGTGCCTAAGTTATAGATATCAAGCACAGTTTCTTCCTCAGAACTCAATAATTTCTTAAGGGATGCAACGTGCGCTTTCGCCAGATCTACAACGTAAATGTAATCCCGGATTGCGGTGCCGTCTTCTGTGGGATAATCATTTCCCCAAACGTTTAATTTTTCTCTTATTCCGGCTGCCGTCTGCGTCACATAAGGAACCAGATTGTTGGGAATCCCAGCCGGCAGTTCGCCTAACAATGCTGTTGGATGTGCGCCTATGGGATTGAAATACCTCAGTAAAGTGACCTTTTTTTGATAAGCTTTTGAGAAATCTTTCAGTATATCCTCGCCCATCTGTTTGGTTTTACCGTAGGAGGATTCTGCTTCTTTCAGTGGTGTATTTTCGTCAATTGGCATTTCGTCAGCTTGTCCGTAAACTGTACAGGAAGAGCTGAAGATGAAGTTGGAAATATTCCTCTTTCTCATCTCCTGAAGAACATTAATCAAAGAAAACAAATTATTCTCATAATAATCCAAAGGCTTTTCCATGCTCTCTCCTACTGCTTTGAAGGCCGCAAAATTGATACAACCATCAATGATATGCGCATCAAAAACCTGAGTCAGAAGTTCTTTCCTTTTTAAATCGAACGGATAAAAAATAGGTCGTTTCCCTGTAATTTCTTCAATATTATTGAGAATAAATTTTTCAGAGTTTGAAAGATCATCTACGATAATGACTTCAAAATTGTTATTGATCAGTTCTACAACCGTGTGTGATCCGATGTAGCCTAGACCGCCTGTTACTAGTATAGCCATTTTATATAAATGATAATTGATAAACGATAATTGATAAATGTGTTGCTTGGGGTAAACGAAAATACTATTTTAAGAATTCCAAAACAGAATCGGTAATGAATTTCAGCTGTTCCTCGTCCAATTCTGTGTGCATTGGGAGAGAAATCACTTCATCCAGCAATTTATCTGTATTAACAAAATCCTTCGGGTCGCTTTCCTGATAGTATGCTTTCTGCTTTCTGAGCGCTACAGGATAATAGATCATCGCGGGAATCTCCTTTTCTGTCAGATATTGCTGAAGTTCATTTCTTTTTCCATTGGTAATTCTCAAGGTATACTGGTGAAAAACGTGTGTGGAATAGTCCGCTCTTTTTGGCGTCAGAATATTTGCGTTTCCAGCAAAAGCTTCGTCATAATAATCAGCTGCTTTTCTTCTGGCCTCATTGTAAGAATCCAGGTTGGGTAATTTCTTCCTCAAAATGGCTGCCTGCACACTGTCCAGTCTGGAGTTGACACCTACCTCGTCGTGGTAATACCGTTCGTACATTCCGTGGTTTACAATACCCCGCATTCTGTGTGCCAGAGCATCATCATTGGTAAATATAGCGCCGCCGTCGCCGTAGCAGCCTAAGTTTTTGGAAGGGAAAAATGAGGTGGTACCAATAGTTCCCATCGTTCCCGATTTTTTTTCTGTCCCGTCTGAGAAGATAAAATCTGAGCCGATGGCCTGCGCATTGTCCTCGATGACATATAAATTGTGCTCTTTTGCAATGTTGAGAATCTCTTGCATATTGCTGCACTGCCCAAAAATGTGAACGGGAATTATAGCCTTCGTCTTTGGTGTGATGGCTTTTTTTATCGATTCTGTATCTATGGTGAAGGTGTCGTAATCAACATCTACCAAAACGGATTTCAATTTTAGCAAATGAATCACTTCTACCGTAGCAGCAAATGTGAAATCTGCCGTAATTACTTCATCACCTTCCTGAAGATCCAGCGCCATCAGTGCAATCTGAAGCGCGTCTGTTCCGTTGCCGCAAGGGATCACATGTTTTACATCCAAATAAATTTCCAGATCTGCCTGGAAAGATTTGACTTCCGGACCGTTTATAAAAGCTGCGGAATCCATCACATTGAGAACCGCGTTGTCAACTTCACTTTTTATTTTATAATACTGGCTTTGTAGATCAACCATCTGGATTTTCTTCATAATCAAATATTTATTGTTAAAGGTATTCGAAACCGCTGTAGAAATGGTAATCCATATTTTCTGACTTCGTTTTCGAATGCAAATACATTATTTTGTAAATTTACATTTATTTATCAGTTTAAAAAATCCAAATTACCAAAACGTGAGAAAAATCTTTACTCTTATTTCGCTTGGCTTTTCTTTGATAGCAGCGGCTCAAACCGAACTGGTTTTCGTTTTCTTCAAGGACAAACCCAACAAGGCAGCCTTTTATTCCAATCCGTCAGCCGAACTTTCACAGAAATCTTTGGACAGAAGAACAAATCTGGGAATTGCGCTTACAGATCAGGATGCACCACTTGAGCAAAGTTATATTACCAACATCCGAAACCTTGGTTTTCAGTTGGATGACTATTCCAAATGGCTGAATGGCGTTGCCGTAAATGCTACTGCCGCGCAGATACAGACGTTGACGCAGCAACCTTACGTAGATCACGTTGAAAGCTTTGTAAGAAATACAAATGGAGGAAAAAGAAATCATAAAACTGAAAAATTCAAAGATTTTAATAAAGAATTTGCGAACCGTGATGTTCTGACCACTTTCAATTACGGGGCAGGTCTCAATCAAATCAATCAAGTCAATATCCGTGCGCTCCACGTGGCCGGATTTACAGGGACAGGTATGACCATTGCGGTGATCGACACAGGATTCCCGTCTGTAAACACGGGAACCGCTTTCAAAAGACTGCGTGACAACGGCAAGATCAAAGGCGGTTATAATTTCATTAATAAAAGTACAGACATCTACAATACCTCACTCAATACACACGGCTCGATTTGCCTTGGCACCATTGGCGGGTATCTAGACAATCAGTTTGTAGGCACGGCGCCGGATGCAGAATTTTATCTTTATGCCAGCGAGGATGGCGCAAACGAAATCCCTGAAGAGCAACTCTACTGGATTGAAGCCGCCGAGGAAGCCGACAGAAAAGGAGTCGACATCATTACCACCTCGCTTGGTTACACTACTTTTGATGACAGCAGATATGACTACACCTATGCCGATATGAACGGCACTACAACGTTTATAGCGCGAGGCGCACAGATGGCTGCAGAGAAAGGAATTTTTCTGACTGTTGCAGCCGGCAATGACGGCAACAGCGAGTGGCATTATGTGGCAACACCTGCAGACAATGCCAAAGTTTTCACTATTGGTGCGGTAAACAATCAGGGCACAAGCTCTTCTTTTTCTTCTTATGGTCCTAATTCTGCAGGCAGTATAAAACCCGACGGCAGCGCGCGTGGCACAGAAACCTACACCGTTTTTGGCAGCCAGGTGACTCAGGCATCGGGAACTTCCCTGGCAAATCCGCTTGCGGCAGGTGGCGTAGCTTGTCTTCTGCAATCCTTGCCCAAAACAGTTTCGCGGGAAGAAATAAAAACTAAACTGAGACAAAACGCTTCACTTTATCCCGACACTTCGCCACAGATGGGCTATGGCATTCTAAATTTTTATAAAACATACCAGACCTATCTTGGCGTGAACGACCTTAAGAAAGCAAAGGTCAAGATCTATCCCAATCCTGCGAAAAACACGGTAAACATTCTCAGCGGAAAGGCCGTTCAATCTGTAGAAATTTATGATATTCTGGGAAGACTGGTGAAGACTTCCACACAAAACCAATTAGATGTTTCCGGACTTTCTAAAGGAAATTATCTGATCAAAGTAAAAATCGGGAACGGGGAATTGATTGAGAAATTGATTAAGGAATAAAGAAAGTTAACACCACACAACAGCTGTCCTGATCATCAATCAGTTTTAATTTTGCACAAAAATCTTCATTAATACACTAATGCTGTTATTGGGCACAATTTTGGTTAATGACATCACATTAATAAAAGTTACACTCTGGAATTATGACCAATGAAAATTTGATAGGTAGTATCGTCAATCATGATATTTACCTCAAAGCGCTTAATTCTGCGACATCAGGCATCATTATTACAGACAACAAATTGCCGGACAATCCGATAATCTACTGCAATAAGGCTTTTGAGAAGATAAGCGGATATACTTATAACGAAATCATAGGGCACAACTGTCGTTTTCTGCAGGCTCAGGACCGCTCGCAGGAAGAGCGAAGAATCCTCCGCGAGGCAGTCAAAGAAAATCGTGAATGCATCATAGAAATCCGAAATTACAAAAAAAACGGTTCTCTTTTCTGGAATGAGCTTATCATATCTCCCGTTACCAATGACGCTGGCGAAACCACACATTTTATTGGTGTTCAGAATGATATTACTTACCGAAAAAAGGTAGAGTTGGAAATTCGCGAACAAAAAGAAAATATAGAGAGAAAAATCGTTGAGCGTACGAAAGAACTTGAGGACAGTCAGGCTTTTCTGGCGAGTATCATCCAGACTGTAAGGGAAAGTCTGCTGGTGTTGGATTCCAACTATCAGGTTCTGAGTGCCAACAGCCATTTCCTTAATTCTTTTAAGGTTTCTGAGCAGGATACGGTTGGAAAAATATTGTTTGAACTGGGGAATCACCAGTGGGATATAGAAGCGCTGAAAATGCTTTTAACGAAAATATTACCTACAAACAATCCAGTCATAGATTTCGAAGTAGAGCACGATTTCCCGCATATCGGCAAAAAAATCATGTTGCTGAATGCACACAGAATAGAATTTGAAGGCCAGTATAAAGACAGAATTTTAATTGCAATAGAAGATATTACTGATAAAAAGGAAATCGACAGACGCAAGGATGACTTCCTTTCTATCGCAAGCCACGAGCTGAAAACGCCGCTTACAACGATTAAAGGGTTCGTCCAGCTTCTGGAAAAAATGGTACCTGATGATTCCTCCGAAAAATTCCGGTTGACTCTGGCAAAAGTCTCTCAAAATGTAGATCGCCTCAACAATCTTATTTCTGAGCTTCTGGATACCTCAAAAATACAATCCGGTAATATCGAAATCCACAAAGAACTTTTTGAGATTGATAAACTGATCCACGATACGGTAGAAAACCTGACGATTGCAACGCCTGAAAACCAGATTGCACTGAAAGCTGATACCGATGCGCTGGTATTGGGTGATGAACTGCAGATTTCTCAGGTTGTCAGCAATTTGATTTCCAATGCAATCAAATATTCTCCGGATTCCAAAAAAGTAGAAGTTCACTGCAACCGTGTTGGGAATTTTGTAAAAATATCAGTCAGAGATTATGGTATGGGAATCAATCAGCAGGATCAGTCAAAGATTTTTGAACGGTTTTTCCGGGCAAGACATATTCAGAAAAAATTTCCGGGTATGGGAATCGGACTTTACATATGCCAGGAAATTGTAGCCAGCCATCAGGGCACCATCTGGGTAGAAAGCGAAGTGGGCGCGGGTTCTACGTTTAGTTTTACCTTACCCATTGTTGAAAAATAAAATTATGGAAAATAAAAAGATAATGATCTGCGATGACGATCTGGGAATTCTGGAAGTTCTGGAAATGATGTTGGAACTGGAAGGTTTTCAGGTTTATACCGAGAGCAACAGTACAAACTTGATGCAGCAGATCAGACAAAATACGCCGGATCTCCTACTAATGGATCTCTGGATGCCCGTCTTATCGGGCGATCAGCTTTTGAAAACGATCAGGACAAGTCCCGAACTTACCTCTTTGCCAGTGATTATCCTGTCTGCCAGTGTAGACGGAAATCAAATTGCACAAAATGCCGGAGCCAACGCGTTTGTTCCAAAACCATTTAATATGGATGATATTATAAGTGTTGTAAAATCGACTTTGCAGAACTAAAAAAAAGAAGCATTCTTGTTAGGAAATTAATAAAATATAATAGAATAATATCAATTATTCAAATTATTATCAGGCAGAGTTTGTTATCAACATAACTCTGCCTGATATTTTTATTTCTGATGACTGCCATTCGATTTTTCTATTTGTTAATATCCCGCACTAGCCTAATTTTTGCATAAATTGTAAGTCAATTCACAGTAAGGTTTCAATATGAACCTTCATTTAAAACGGCAAATTACTTTATGATCAATCAACAAAATAATTTTCGGCAAGGTTTTACATTCAGCAAATATATTCCCGAAGAAATTTCGAATTTCGATCGTGTTTTTGATGTTTTCAAAGACCTGTTGACACATACCTCAGGTGACATAGAGGAAGCGTTTGACTGGCTGGATATGCTGGACAAAGAATACGACATCTTCACAGACGAGTATACCATTCAGGATTTTGAAGAAGACCTTAGAAAACGGGGCTATATCAAAAAAGAGGATGACTCAGAAGATGGAAACACAGGTACTGGAAAAGGCAAAAATATTCTTACCGCAAAACTGGAAGCCGCGCTCCGTGAGTATGCCCTGGATCAGATCTTTGGAAAACTGAAGAAAAGCGGAATCGGAAACCACAGAACCAGCAAATCCGGAGTCGGCGACGAGCGTGATGGTGACAACCGCAACTTCCAGTACGGCGACGATCTTTCCACAGTCAATATGACCGAAAGTCTCAAAAATGCTCAAATCAATAATGGGATTTCTGATCTTGTGATGACAGAAGATGACCTCATTGTGGAAGAAACCAAACATAAAGCGCAGATGAGTACAGTACTGATGATCGACATCAGCCACTCGATGATACTGTACGGTGAGGATAGAATTACGCCGGCGAAAAAAGTTGCTATGGCGCTTGTAGAGCTTATTAACCGTAAATATCCTAAAGATTCTATCGACATTATTGTTTTTGGTAACGAAGCCTGGCCTATTAAAATTAAGGATCTACCCTATCTTCAGGTTGGTCCTTTTCATACCAATACAGTTGCCGGATTGGAACTGGCAATGGATATTCTCCGCAGAAAAAGAAACACCAACAAACAGATCTTTATGATCACAGACGGAAAACCGAGCTGTATCAAACTACCAAACGGAGAATATTATATGAACAGTGTAGGTCTGGACGAGATGATTGTGGGGCAATGCCTCAGCAAAGCAGCGCAGGCACGGAAACTTAAAATCCCAATCACAACTTTTATGATTGCGCAGGATCCTTATCTAAGAAAATTTGTGGAGGCTTTCACAGCACAGAATAAAGGTAAAGCCTTCCTGACCGGACTATCAGGACTGGGACAAATGATATTTGAAGATTACGAAAAAAATAGAATAAAAAGAATTTAAATAAAATGAAAAACGATACTACATTCAAGGAATTGAAAAATTCCGGATACATAGACAAAAGCATAAATGAGGAAATCCAGGCTAATTTAATTAAAAAAATAAAAGCTAAAGAACCGGTTTTCGAAGGACTTTGGGGCTATGAAGACACTGTGGTTCCTCAGTTAAAAAAAGCAATTCTTGCTGGCCATCACATCAACCTTCTGGGTCTGCGCGGGCAGGCGAAGACGAGAATTGCGAGAAGTATGGTTCATCTTCTCGATGAATATATGCCGATCGTAAAAGGGTCTGAAATCAATGACAGTCCTTTTCAGCCGATTTCAAAGTTTGCCAGAGATTTGATTGAGGAATTGGGAGACGAGACACCTATTTCCTGGGTGCACCGCAACAATCGCTTCTTCGAAAAACTCGCAACTCCTGATGTAAATGTTGCAGATTTGATCGGTGATATAGATCCTATCAAAGCAGCAACTTTAAAGCTTCCCTACTCTGACGAAAGAGTTCTGCATTACGGAATGATTCCGAGAGCCAACCGCTCAATTTTTGTTTTGAATGAGCTTCCGGATCTGCAGGCCAGAATTCAGGTTTCTCTTTTCAATATATTGCAGGAAGGCGATATTCAGATCCGTGGGTTCCAGCTGAGAATGCCTCTTGACATTCAGTTTGTCTTTACAGCTAATCCTGAAGATTATACCAATCGTGGAAGTATTGTTACACCATTGAAAGACCGTATCGGCTCTCAAATATTTACGCATTATCCTAAAACAATTGCACTGGCAAAACAGATTACTGAACAGGAAGCAGCCATTTCCAATGAGGATAAATCGCAGATTCAAATCCCTGATTTAGCTAAAAATCTTCTGGAAGAAGTAGCTTTTGCAGCCCGTGAAAGTGAGTATGTAGATGCAAAAAGCGGGGTGAGTGCGAGATTGACAATCAGTGCGATGGAAAATCTTGTCGCAGCTGCAAAATTGCGTCTTATAGAAACAGATTCAGCTCAAACGACTGTTCGTCTGGTAGATTTTATTTCGATCATTCCGTCAATTACAGGAAAAATAGAACTGGTTTATGAAGGTGAGCAGGAAGGCGCAGATTATGTGGCAAAAATGCTGATCGATAAAGCTGTGATGACGCAATTTGAAAGTCTTTTCCCACGCATTTCAAAGTTGGAAAAGGAAGGCATCAAAACACCTTACACCGATTTGATTAAATGGTTTAATAAAAATCAGCTGGAGCTTAATTACAGTGACACAGACGAAGAATTTTTCAGTAAACTGGATGCTGTAAAACCATTGGCAACTATAATCGAAGAAAATGCCTCGGAACTGAGCGAGGCAGATCAGAACTTCTGCAAAGAACTGATTTTATGGGCATTAACCATTAGTAAAAAGCTGGACCGGTCAGAAAATGCCGCCGCATATACTTTTGATTCTGCTGGAATAGGACAGTTTTTCCGGGATTAATAATAAACAGAAAAGCCTTTGAAATTTCAAAGGCTTTTTTTTATACTTGATTTTTCAATTCGTTTGTTTCAGCTTTTTCAGTTGATCGACATCAAATTTCTTACGTAATCCTGCTGCATTCGTAATGACAAATGCCGTAATGCATAGATACATCGCAAAGTAGATCAGCAGCATCTTCAAGCCTGAAATTCCCATAAACATTAGCAAAATCTGAGATACAAATCCCATCAGCCAGCCAACGGTCATAATGCAGACTACAGCAAATCCGAAAATGCCCAATTCTCCTGAAGGTTTGTAAATCCCGACCTTTTTGATGATCCAAAGGGGAATTGTCAAAAGAAGAAGCGCAAACGGATGAAAGGCCGCAAAAGCCACCAAAATACCTGGTTCCCTTTCAATATGACGTATAATTTCTATGATATTAAAAGTTGATTCCATCGTATTTTTTTTCTTGTTCAGAGATTTGGAGCAATTGTTTTTTATTGTACATCAACAATTTTGCAAGAATCAAATCCGGAAATTCGGCGATACCTATATTGTACATCGTAACGCTCTCATTAAAAAATTCTCTCCGGTCTGCAATCGCATCTTCGATCTGAGAAACTCTGTTTTGAAGCAGGAGAAAGTTCTGGCTGGTTTTGATGTCCGGATAATTCTCTGCTACCGCAAAAATTGATTTCAGCTGGTTCTGCATCTGGTTGGACAGTTCTACTTTTTCTTCGGTAGATGAAGCATTTAGAAATTGTGTCCGAAGTTCCGTCAGTTTCGTAAGCATCGACTCCTCAAATTTCATCGATTCCTTCACCACTTTGATAATATTTGGGATCTCGTCTGCTCTCTGCTTTAGCAAAATGTCTATATTCCCGAAAGATTTATCAACGTTGTTACTCAACATTATAAGTCTGTTGTAGGTAGAAACGATAACATTTAAAAGGCCTAAAACGACCAATGCAAGGATAACGTAAGCAAAAATCTGAATCATAATTAAATATTTTTTGGTTATTTGTTTTTATTGTGTAGGCTGAGTCACTTCCAGGCTGTCGGCTTGGTTATCATTTTCTACCGGTTCTGTATCGTTCTGATCATAACTGTCATAAATATTATCGTAAAAATCACCCACAGACTCGACCGGTTTTGAGTTTTGAAAAGGTAGATCCAGATTTATTTTTCCGAATTTCAGACTGTTATTCCTGATACTCACAGGCGTAAGAAAAATAACAGCTATTAAAATCACCCAAATGTATATAAAATAACCGGCCGACTGTATAATTGGGCGCATCGTATTGTAGTTGTCAACACTTGCAACCGGCGATATACCGAAGACATCCTTGATTTCTTCCCTCTCAAATACCGGTTCATTATTCTCCCCAACAGCAGCTTTTCCGATGAGCAAAACGTCCGTATTCTCGGTAAGGATATATTGTGTGTACCGTTTCATTGATGCCTGATACTGCTCATCAATTTCAAAGTCAATGAATTCTATTCCGTCGCTTATAATTCGCATTTTACCAGTAGAATCCTCGACATAAAAGTCTTTGCAGACCGTTTCGGAAGATTCCAGTGAATAAGAATCATCTCCATCTTTATCCGTTCTCACATTTTCGATTGTATAAAGGTAACCGATGCACTTTTTGTCGTTGATACGTGAGATGACAGGGTTAATCGTTTTGGTCTTCCCGGATATTTCGGCTAAGCCCATTGCTGCTGATCTGATAGTTGCAGTGGGTAGCGTACGCTGTAGTTTGTAAAATTTTTTCTTATTATTTGGCTTTAATGAAGATAAAAAAGGAAGTATGATAAATACAATAATAATGAAATATGGTACACCTAATGACATTACAGTAACGAGAATCAATAATCCGCCCATCGTCAGCAGAATCTTTTTCCACAGTGGATTGACGGGCTTTCCGGAGCGCAATCTTCTTTCATCTTCTTCCTTAGAGCTCTGGAAACCTGCCCTGATTGAAGATACAATCATCCCGATGATGCCGAGAACAAATACAGATAAAAACAGGATAACAGCTACCAAAGCAGCCAATCTGCTGTCGTAGAAAGAGCAAAGCCAAATCAGCAATGGATTTAGAACAAAGAAAAGCCATTTCGGCCGCAGGTTGATTTCATAAAGTCCTGTGATAATCACGGTATGGAAAATAGCTACGAAAACGCTCATTACCATAAGCATAATCAGCAGTCCTTTATCGACTTCCAGCGTATTATAGAACTGGTAAAATTCATTCATAGACGAGACGGTTTATTATTTGCACTGGATTTTTCTATTAGCAAAAATTCATCCAATTTATTGTAAGCAATATAGTAAATGTTTCTAAATTAAGAAAATAAGCTAATTTAAAAAAGTTATGGTTGAAAACTTTCAATATCCGGATTTCTTATCATTTTTTTCTTGCAAATATATTGGTATCATGAACCGTCTAAATATCAATGTTTGCAAAAGTTCGTCGTATTTTCATCATTAGATTTTAGTACAAATTGTAATAAGATTTGGTAGTTGGGATAATTTTGTTGTAATTTTGCTAACGCTGTTAGAAATAATACAAAAATGGGCTTACACGAACGTCGTCAAAGAGAAAAGGAATCTATCCGTGCAAATATTTTGCAGGAGGCTTTCAATTTGGCCAAAACGGAAGGTTGGGCTGCACTTTCTATCCGGAAAATAGCAGATGCTATCGAATACAGCGCACCGGTAGTTTACGATCATTTTGAAAATAAGGAAGCAATTCTTTATGAAATCTCTTTAAACGGCTTCCATCAATTGCATATAGAATTGCTGAAAGCACAGAAAAAACACGAATCGCCGGAAGATCAGTTAACTGCCATTGTAGATGCCTACTGGAAATTTGCCTTTAAAAACAAGGAGTATTATCAGCTGATGTTTGGTCTGGGAATGCAGTGCAGCGGCAAGGGAATGATGAAGGAGGAATTTTCGTCTTTTCAGGATATGCTGTACGAGTCTACTTTGGAAATCATTAATAAAAAGGGTTCTAATGCTAATAATGCTTGCCACTCTTCCCACGCTTTGTTTTCCGCTGTCCACGGTTTGATCTCGATTATGATGATGAGAAATGCTGACATCCCTTCTACTATGAACAAAACGACATTGGACGAAACTGTTTCGGCTTTTATAAAATCCTTATAGTTTTTTTTGAACAAAAAATTAACAGTGTTAGGAAAATTAACATATAATTAATTTAAGAGGTTTTACAAAGTCTTTTTATTAAATCATTTTATACAAATTAATCTGCAAATACACTTTAACACCGTTAGAAATATTAACAATAATAAATATTTCATCAACTATATAAAATTAAAGTCATCATGAAAACAAATTTATAACGCCGTAATGTTATTTTTTTTTGAACAAATTATTAACACTGTTAGGAAAAATAACCTCAAAACTATTCAGAACATATTTAACTAACTTAATTCAAACTCCAAAATGAAAACTATTACTAAACTAAAAATGACCGTACTTTTGGGAGGTCTCATAATTTTACAGAACTGTACAAAAGCGGCAGAAGGTGCCGGTGCACTTCCGCCGCCACCAGAGCTACCTGTCTATACCGTCATCACTTCCAACACCTCCACTTTTCAGGAATTCCCAACCGCATTGGAAGGTAAGAATAATGTGGAAATCAGATCACAGGTTGATGGTTATCTGGACAGAATCTATGTAGAGGAAGGTGCTTTTGTAAGAGCTGGACAGCCTTTATTCAAAATAGATTCCAGATCTTACGGCGAGCAAGTGAATATGGCAAGCGCCAATTTACAAGCTGCCAACGCCAATATTCAGAAAATGAAAGTTGAGGTGGACAGACTTACAACTTTGGTTGCGGAAAAAGTAGTTTCCGACGTTCAGCTGAAAACTGCAAAAGCCAACTACGCAGTAGCAGTAGCAACAGCAGCGCAGGCAAAGGCTGCTTTGGGCGGATCAAGAATCACGAATGGATTCACAACAATCACATCGCCTGTAAGCGGTTACCTTGGCAGAATTCCTTATAAAAAAGGAAGTCTGATTTCCAAAACCGACCCTACTCCATTGGCCAATGTATCAGACATCAGCGAGATCTATGCTTATTTTTCAATCAGCGAAATCGACTTTATTGCTTTCCAGAAAAAATATGTAGGTGCAACGCTTGAAGAAAAAATGAAAAATATGCCTTTTGTAGATTTGGTTATTGCTGATAACACAACCTATTCTGAAAAAGGAAAAATGAAAATGATCGATGGTCAATTTGACAAAAGTACTGGTGCTATCACAGTCCGCGCCACTTTCCCAAATCCCAACGGAACTTTGAGAAGCGGAAATACAGGAAAGGTCAGAATGCCGCAATTGTTGTCCAACGCTGTCGTCATCCCTCAGGAGTCAACTTTCGAAATTCAGGATAAAACCTATGTCTACATTCTTGGAAAAGATAAAAAAGTAACCAGCAGACCTATCACAATTTCGGGAAAGACGGACAATTATTATTTCATTTCCGAAGGTCTTAAAAAAGGTGACCAAATCGTCTTCACAGGTCTTGGCAGCTTAAAAGATGGCGCGCCTATCAAACCAAAAATGATCTCATCCGACAGCTTGTTGGCAGCAACGCCAATATAAACAGTTCATCGCTATTAGCTTCTTGCTATTGGCTAGCAATTCAGTAATAAAATACTTGCAAGCCAACTGCTATTAGCCAACTAAAACTATACTTCTTATGCTAAAACAATTTATAGAAAGACCGGTACTCTCAACGGTTATTTCGATTATCTTATTACTATTGGGAGCCCTTTCGGTTTTCCAATTGCCGATCACATTATTCCCGGACATCGCGCCACCAAGCGTTCAGGTAACGGCATCTTATCCGGGCGCCAATGCTGAAGTTGTTGCCCGTTCGGTAGCCAATCCAATTGAGGAAGCCGTAAACGGTGTGGAGAATATGACGTATATGACGTCCAATTCCAGTAACGACGGATCGATGACTTTGAGCATATTTTTCAAACAGGGTTCAGATCCTGATAATGCAGCAGTAAACGTCCAGAACAGAGTCTCCAAAGCGATGAGCCAGCTTCCGCAGGAGGTTGTTCAGGCCGGAATCTCGACTCAGAAAGTTCAGAACAGTATGATTATGTTTATGGGATTGTCCAGTACAGATCCGAAACAATATGATGAACTGTTCCTGCAGAATTATCTAAAAATCAATGTCATTCCGCAAATCCAGCGTATTCCGGGTGTCGCGCAGGCTCAGGTTTTTGGCGCCAGAGATTACTCGATGCGAGTCTGGCTGAAACCCGACAGGCTAGCTGATAACAATCTGTCGCCACAGGAGGTTTTGGCAGCAATCAAAAACAGCAATCTGGAAGCGGCTCCCGGAAGATTGGGACAAGGCAGTCAGGAAACTTATGAATACATTTTAAAGTACAAAGGCAAACTTAACCAAAATACGGATTACGAAAACATCGTCATCAAATCCAATAACGACGGATCATTCTTAAGGTTGAAAGATGTTGCAAGAGTCGAATTTGGTTCTTACAGCTACACCGCATCCAACAGAGTTGACGGAAAACCGGTTGCTGGTTTCGCCATTCTTCAGACGGCCGGTTCCAACTCCAATGAGATCATCACAGAGATTGAAAAGCAGGTTGAGCAAATGAAAACTACACTTCCAAAAGGTGTTGAGCCAATCATTATGTACAATTCGAAAGACTTTCTGGATGCTTCTATCCATCAGGTTGTTGAGACTTTGGTGATTGCATTTATCCTGGTTTTTATTGTTGTTTATATCTTCCTTCAGGATTTCAGATCGACTTTGATTCCGGCGATTGCTGTTCCGGTAGCAATTATCGGGACATTTTTCTTCCTGAATTTATTCGGATTCAGTATCAATATGTTGACCTTGTTTGCATTGGTTCTCGCCATTGGAATTGTGGTGGATGATGCGATTGTAGTGGTAGAAGCTGTCCATTCCAAGATGGAACATACCGGACTGCCGGTGGATCAGGCGACAAGGGAATCGATGAGCGAAATCTCGGGAGCAATTATTTCGATCACTTTGGTGATGTCGGCGGTTTTCGTTCCGGTCGGCTTTATGCAAGGTCCGGCGGGTGTTTTCTATAGACAGTTTGCGTTCACGCTGGCGATTGCCATTTTGATTTCAGCCGTCAATGCTTTGACGTTGAGTCCTGCTCTTTGTGCGCTGTTGCTGAATGATCCTCAGGGCGAACATGGTCACGAGAAAAAAGGTTTTGGAGCAAGATTCTTCAATGCCTTCAATGTGGCCTTCAACAATATGACTAAAAAATATATTTACAGTCTTAAGTTTTTGATCAAAAACAAATGGGTTGGTGTTGGCGGACTTGCGTTGATCACTTTGATTACCATATTCTTAATTAATAAAGCTCCAACTGGATTTATCCCGACAGAAGATCAGGGTTTTGTCTTATTTGCTGTCAATACGCCTCCAGGAAGTTCTTTGGAAAGAACACATAAAGCAACGGCACAAATTGATAAAATTATCAACGGCGAAGAATCTACCAAGCACCTTTGGGTGGCAGACGGTTTGAATTTCATCAGTAATGCCAATGCGTCGCCGTATGCTGCAGGTTTTATTAAGTTAAAAGACATCGACAAACGTGGCGCGATGAGCGATCCGGATCAGATTGCTGCGACACTTACCGGAAAAGTGTCTCAGGTGAAAGATGCCAGCACATTCTTCTTCAACTTCCCTACTGTTCAGGGTTTTGGTAACGTTTCCGGATTCGAATTTATGCTTCAGGACAAAACCAACGGTTCATTTGAACAACTGGGAACCACAACTCAGGCTTTCATCGGCGAATTGATGAAACGACCTGAGATTGCATTTGCTTTTACCACTTATGCAGCAGGAAATCCCCAATATACGATAGAAGTGGATTCCGACAAAGCCAATCAATTAGGAGTGTCCATCACAGATCTGATGCAGACAATGCAGATTTATTACGGAAGTAGTTTCGTTTCAGATTTCAACAGGTTTGGCAAATATTACCGGGTAATGGCTCAGGCCGATATTCCTTACAGAACGGACGCTAACTCACTGGAAGGCATCTACGTCAAAAATAACCAAAGCGAAATGGTTCCTGTTAAAACATTAGTAACCTTAAAAAGATCTTTCGGACCGGAAACAGTGACTCGAAATAATCTATTCAACGCAGTGACAATCAATGGAACTCCGAAGCCTGGTTACAGTACCGGAGACGCCATCAAAGCAGTTGAGGAAACTGCGAAACAGTCTTTGCCAAGAGGTTATGGCTACGAATGGACGGGAATCACGCGGGAAGAGATCAAAACCGGCGGACAAACCGGCTTTATTTTCCTTTTAAGTATTTTGTTCGTTTACTTCCTTTTGGCGGCGCAATACGAGAGTTATATTCTTCCGTTTGCTATTATTTTGACGATTCCTACAGGGATTTTCGGAGTGTATGCTTTCACAGGTTTGGCCGGAATTGACAACAATATTTATGTTCAGGTTGGATTGATTATGCTTGTTGGATTGCTTGCGAAGAATGCGATTCTTATTGTTGAATTTGCTGTCCAGAGAAGAAAAGCCGGCAAGACATTAATTGAATCTGCGCTTCAGGCTTCAAGATTAAGATTGAGACCGATCTTGATGACCTCTTTTGCTTTTATCATCGGAATGTTGCCGTTGGTCTGGTCGCAAGGTGCAGCTGCGAAAGGTAACCATTCTATCGGAATCAGTACTGTTGGCGGGATGTTTACAGGTGTTGTATTCGGGATCTTTATCATTCCGGTGATGTACGTGATTTTCCAATATCTGCACGAGAAAATGCCCAGTAGAAAGAAAAGAAGGCTTAAAAATGAAAAGGCAGCTTTGAATTATATTTAAAACGTCAACTCGAAGTTGATGCTTGTTTTGGAGACGAAACCGCAGCCCGACTTGAGTGGAAATCCTTTTTTGCTTTGACTCCGAGTTCTATAAAAACTGAAATCGTCTGCAAAAAAGATTGGGAACGGAAGGCGGAAAAAGCTGCCCAAAATAAGACATCAATAATTTAAAACTAAAAGAAATTAAATGAACATCATAACAAAAATAAAAGAGATTTTGGTATCATCAGTAGTTGTCGTAAGTGCGGTTTCCTGTATGCCAAAATTAGCTTTAGACAAAGTGAATCCAGAGTTGCCGGAGACTTTCAAATATACCGCGACAGCCGATACAGCAAGCGTTGCAGACCTGGAATGGCAGCAATTCTTCAAAGATCCGATTTTGCAAAGTCTGATCGAAAAAGGCATCAAAAACAACTATGATCTGCAGATTGCTTTGAAACAGGTTGCCTCTTCGCAGGAAAGATTGCTTCAGGCAAAATATATGCAATATCCGGACATCAGTTTTGGCGTTTCGGGACAGATTTCCAGACCTTCAAAAAACAGTATGAATGGACAAAGTCTTAATTTGTTTCTCGGCCAAAGCCACGTTGAAGATTATAATGCCGCATTCAATCTAAGTTGGGAAGCCGACATTTGGGGGAAAATAAAAAACCAGCAGGAAGTTTCCAGAGTTCAATATCTGCAGACTTACGAAGCTTCAAAAGCCATCCAAACGCAGGTTGTTGCAGCAATTGCACAAGGTTATTACAACCTTTTGATGCTGGACAAACAAATGAATGTGGCAAAATCCAATCTGGAACTCAGCAAAAACACTTTGGATGTGACGGAGAAAATCTGGAAAGGCGGCGAGACCACTTCTCTCGGCGTGCAGCAAGCGAAAGCAAGAACAGAATCGACTGAACTTCTGATCAGTCAACTCGAACAGAATATCGCCATTCAGGAAAATGCATTGAGTATTTTGGTAGGCGAAAATCCTGCGAAAATTACCAGAACGATTGAAATGTCCGATTCATCTTTACCACAAAATATCTCGGCCGGAATTCCTGCTGCAATGGTAAGCCGCCGTCCGGATGTGCGCCAGCAGGAATTGGTTTTGCTGGAATCCAATTCTATTGTCGGAATTGCGCAGGCAAGTATGTATCCTGCATTGAGGATTACGGCGAATGGCGGCGTGAACTCCTTTAAAATTGATAACTGGTTTCAGATTCCGGCATCGTTGTTCGGTTCTGTTTTAGGTGGAATTACACAGCCGATTTTTCAGAAAAGACAACTGAAAACGGATCTGAATGTAGCGAAGATTCAAAGAGAGAAAAATGTTTTGGCTTTCCGCCAATCTGTTCTGAATGCAGTTGGCGAAGTTTCTGACGTGTTGGTTTCCAATGAAAGTTTAAAAGTTCAGGAAATAAAAGCTGCGGAACAGGTAACGACATTGAAAGACGGAATTAAAAGTGCAGAATTGCTGTACAAAGGCGGAATGGCGAATTATCTGGAAGTAATCACGGCTCAGGCCAATTCACTTCAGGCAGAACTCAATCTGGCATCTATAAAAAGAGAAAGACTCAGCAGCATTGTTGATCTGTATCGTGCTCTTGGAGGCGGCTGGAAATAGTAAAAATTAAGTTATTTTTTGTTAAACGTTACTTCGGTAACAGAAATGGCCGGAAGCAGTTCCGGCTATTTTTTTTGAATTATTTTTAGTGATAATGATTTAAATTTAATTAATTATTCGCATTCTGTCATTAATTATGATTGGTGATCAAAAATATTGGGTTTTCGGAACATCTTTTGTGTAGCTTTGAAAATGAGAAAGCATTACAATTGATGAAAGAAAATATACCGGGAAAAAAGAGCAGCCGCAAAAGATGGCTGTTGGGAATAGGAATTGGCATTCTTGCGCTGATCATAGCATTTCCTTTTGTGCTTGATTTCTACCTTCAGCGAAAACTTCCGGACCTTGTGAATGACAAAACACCTTACAAAATAGAACTGAAGGATTTTTCTCTCAGCCTTTTAAAAGGTGATTTTACAGCAGATCAACTCAAAATTTCTAATAAAAATCCTAAAGATCTTTCAGTCACCCAGATTGACGGAAGCGTCAAAAAGATAGAATTGCACGGTATTTCTGTCTGGAAAGTCCTGTTTAACAAATCTTATCACGCAGACCAATTGTTTCTGACCGATTCCCGGATCAACATCAGACTTGCACCAAAGAAAAAAGCTGATAAAAAGGAAAAGAAAACCGCTGATATCCACATCAACAATATCAACCTGAACAATGTGTTTGCTGACATCAAAAATGCTGATGGAAAGCCTGTTTTCATGGGAGAAAATATCAATATCAAGCTGACAGATATCAAACAGAGCGGAAACGATTCTAAAATCCCAATTGCTTTTAAAGAGTTTAAAATTGATGCAAAAAGTGTGAAAATTGGTGTAAATGAATTTTATGAAGTGGATGCTGACGAAATTATCGCAGCCAACAAAACGTTGGAACTGAAGAAATTTCATCTTAAACCTTTACAAAAATCGGCCAATTACAACGCCAAAAATATCTTCGATTTTTATTCTGAAAATCTGGTGGCAAAGGATTTTAATATCAGTCAGGATTCGATGATTGTTTCTGATATTATTTTCAAAAAACCCGATCTGAAAGTGACTTCCACAGGCAAAAACGTGGTAGAAACCGATAAAGATCCGAAAGAAGTCGACATGAAAATAGGACTCAAAAACATCAGTTTTGAGAAGGGTAAAATTGTTGTTTTGCAGTCCAATCTTGATAAGACAGCGTCTATCGATCAGTTTAATTTTAAACTCACCAATATTGTTTTTGACAAGAATACTGTCAAAGAAAAAATTCCGTTCCGATTTACCAATCACGACATCGAGGCGGACAATATTTATTTTAAAGCCAATAAACTTCAAGCTGTCAGAATTAAGAAAATCACTTCCAAAGATTCCAATATATTACTGGAAAAACTACAGGTTTCCGCTCTGGCAAAATCTGCAGCAAAGGACTTATTTAATATCGAAACTGACGAAATTAAAATCGTCAACAACAGAACAAAATACATCGGTCAGAAACTGAGTATTCTGATGGATGGCATCGATGTAAAAGCGCCCGACATTAAAATTATTTCGTCAAATCAGCAGCAAAATTCGAAACATAAAAAATCCAATTCGGCTCTACCCGATTTTGTGGCGAAACTCGGATACATCAATATTAGCAATGGTAAATTTTCCAGAACTCATCAAGGTAAAAAGAAATTAGCGGTTGGAAAATTCGATATCAATCTGCAGAACTTGTCTTCCAATACTGCAGATTTTAAAAATAACAAACCGGTAAAAATCGGAAAAAGACTGATTAATGCTCAGAAAATTGATCTTGATGCCGGAAGATATTACAACTTGAAAATTGCTCAATTTCAAAACTCCGGTAATAAATCCGAGATCAATGAGCTGAAATATATTCCTAAATATTCACGCGCCGGATTTAGCAGAGTCATTGCTAAAGAAACAGATCTCTACACTATTTCTGTAAGGAAAATTGGTGTGACAGATCATAATTCTGACCTTTTCAAAAATCCACTGATTGATATTGAAAAAGTAGAAATAGACGGTCTGAACTGCAATATCTACCACGACCTTGCTCCCGCAGACGACCACGATCCGAGGATTCTTTTCAGTAAAAAACTTAGGAATGTGAAAATACCGCTGTTTGTAAAAACGATTGTGATCAAAAATTCTTCTCTGGTTTACGAAGAAAATGCTGAAAACAGCAATATTCCAGGGAAACTGACTTTTGATAAATTCGGAATCCTGATCAGCAATGTCAACAACGGTAAGATCAAGGGCAAACCAACGCTCATCACAGCTGACGCCAATTTTGCCTTCTACGAAAGTGCCAGAACAAACGTCATCTGGAAATTTGATGTGATGGATCTGAATGACAAATTTTCCATCAAAGGTGACATTCAGAAATTGTCTGCCGAAAATGTGAATCTCTTTGTCCGCCCTTATCTCAACGTGACTTTGGATGGAAATATTGATTATCTAAAATTTGATTATTATGGTACCAATGCAGGTATTGCCGGCAAATTTTATTTCAAATACAATGATATGTACGTGAATCTTCTCAATAAAAAAGGGAAAGAACGGAAAGTCCTGACGACGGTGGCGAACTGGTTTATAAAAGACGAATCGAAGGGTGAACCCGGCCACGTTGTTATCGAGAAGAAAAGGGATCCGGACAAAAGCTTCTTTAATCTTCTTTGGCAGGGCATTATGGAAGGTTTGAAAAAATATGTGATTTAAATTAATAAATCAATAATATCAGTTTATTTTTCACGGAAACTCAATCCTGAAACCGATTCCACGAACCGATTCAAAAGTGATCCTGCTGTCTTTCTGAAGATATTTCCGGAGTCTTGACATGAAGACATCCAGACTTCTGCCTAAAAAATAATCATTTTCGCCCCAGAGATTTTCCAGAATCGTTTTCCGGCTGATGACGTTGTGATTGCTCTGTGAAAGCAGTAAAAGCAGTTCGGACTCCTTCTCAGTCAGTTGAATGGTGTCGGATTCAAAGGTCAGCTGAAAGCGCGACGGGAAAAAGCAATAATGACCCATTGTTATCATTTGCTGTTCAGAATTGACCTGTCTTTTCAGAATATTTCTGATTCTTAAAATCAATTCTTCCGGCTCGCAAGGCTTTGTAATGTAGTCGTCTGCGCCCAGTTTCAGACCCAAAATTTTATCAATGCTCTGCCCTTTCGCAGTCAGAAAGAGAAAAGGAATATCAGCTGTTTTACGGATCAGTTTTGAAAGTTCGAACCCGTCGATTCCCGGCAGCATCACATCCAGAATTGCAATATGAAACTCTTTGATGGTCTGCAGATCTCTAATAATAATTTCTGGGTCAGCAATCCATCTGACGTCAAAATCTGAGAACTCGAGATACTGTTTTAACACCATTCCAAGGTCTGCATCGTCTTCTACCAGAAGGATTTTAGTTTTCATTGGGAATTTGGATTTTAAAAGTGACACCTTTGTCCGCGTTAGATTTTACGGTAATTTTCCCTTTATATTGATCTAAGGTTGTTTTCACGAGGAAAAGTCCGACGCCCAGGCCGTTGACATTCATATTTTCGGTTCTCACGACGCGGTAATATTTTTCAAAAATAAATTGATGATCTTCTTTCGGAATTCCAATCCCATCGTCTGACACAAGGATTTCTATCTGATCATTGATAACAATATCCAGATTTTCTGCACCGTATTTTACTGAGTTATCAATGAGATTATCCATAATCTGGACAAAATCATTGTGACGGATCAAGTGGTTATTTTTAAAATCAAGACTGATTTTGAAGTTAACTGCCGGATATCTTTTTTGGAGGTCGGAAACGTATTTTTCGATTGCATTCTGATCTATGAAAAGCGAATCTGATTCTGAATAATGAATCGATTTCACGATGTTTTCCAATCTTGCGATCTGCCGTTCCAGCAGTGACCTTGTTTCAGAATCCGGCGTTTGGACGATAGAAAATTTCAGCGTTGTAATTGGTGTATTCAGCTCGTGGGCGATAGAATCTATGGTGGTGTGCAGCTGCAAGATTTTGTTTTCCTGGCGGTTGAGATTCCTGATACTTTTGTAGAAAAGGTAAACAATCAGAATTATGATCAACAAACTGATAATTACAAGAGGAATAATTTTCTTTAAAATCAGATACTGAATATTCAGCAATTGATAAGACGCTTTTGACTTTATCAGATAATTATAACTTTCATCTACGTTCATGTCCGTATTGGTTTTTGACTGATGGCTGGACCAAATACTTTCGGTAAGCGACATTGGTTTTTGAATTTTCTTTACCGTCTGGAAAAGTGTGATCGATCTGCCTTTTGGAAGCAGATCTTCATTCTTCAGTTCATCCAAAACAGAATAAATTTCATTTTTCATCGCCATTTCGAATCCGGAATTTCCCACATTTTTTCTGAGGAGAGATTCCATTTTTTTGCTGTACTCGATTTCTGAGGAATATATTTTATCAGGAAATTGTATCTTTTCATTCTGAATCTTTATTCCTAATTTCAATCTTTCAAAATCGCCCACCAGCCTGTTATCATTGGCGTTGGTGTCAAATTTATCCATTCCGTCCATCACTTTCCCAGCGATTTCCTTTGCCTGGCGATTGAGATCTTTTTCTTCCAGGCGATAGGAATTATAGATATAGTAAGCCTGCAAGGCAACCAGAATTATCAGGCTGAAAGTGAATAAAATGACAGTCAAATTTTTCTTCCGATTCATATTTCAAAAATACAATCAAATTTGTTCCCAAAATAGCATTAACCGTCCGTTAACCGTTCATTAACCAAAACAGCTGCATTTTCATCCCAATTTTGTCAAAATTATTGAAATGAAAATCTACAAACTAATCTTTCTGATGCTTCCGGTTTTGATCCTGAGCCAGAACATCACCGGTCATATCGAAAATGAGAAACACGAACCTGTTGCTGACGCCGTTATCCAAATCGGAAATAATCAAAATCCAATTACATCCGACAAAGAAGGCCATTTTCTTCTGGAGGGAATAACTGTTTTTCCAGTTTCTTTATCCGTGAAAAAAGAAGGTTTTCAGAACTATGAGCTCGAGCTGGAAGAGAGCGGATTATCCTTAAATATTATTCTTAAAAAAGACAGCGCAGCAACCATAGAAATGGTGACTGTAAAAGCGAATAAACCAATCCTGAAAAGAAAAATAGACCGGCTGGAATTTAACATAGATCAGACGCCGCTTCAAAATCTCAACGCCTGGGATATTCTGAAAAGTACGCCCAATGTGTTGGTTAAAAATGAAGAACTGAGCGTGCGCGGGAACTCCCAGATTATGGTTACCATTAATGATAAAAAGACGCTAATGAGCCAGGAACAGCTGAAGCAGCTTCTGGAAAATACCGACGGCAGCAACGTTTCTTCTGTAGAAGTGATCACAAATCCGCCGGCTAAATATGAGGCGCAAGGCAGTGCCATCATTAATATTAAAATGAAAAAAAATATACTTTCCGGCTACAAAGGCCGCCTTTCTGCAAGATACCATCAATCGATCTATGCAAAAGGAATGCTGGGGACTTCGCAATCGTATAACACGGGAAAGTGGCAGCTGAGCGGGAATTACAATTTTGTAACGGGTGACTACGTGCGGAGAAATTTTGACGTTGTGACATTCAGCGCAGACAAAACCCGATGGGAAAGCGATATGACGAGGAAAACGCACGCGCACGAGCAGCATATTTACAATTTTTCCGGACAGTATAGTCTGGACAGTCTTTCGACAGTTCAGTTTGGTTTTGATGGCTATAATGCGCCGGACAACAATGGTCATTATAAGGTTCCGACGACTATTTACAATACGGAAACCAATGAGATCCAATCGGGTTATCTGACTTCGAACCGGAAAAACCAGTTTAATAACAGTTTTAACTCGTATTTTGTTTTTGATAAAAAAATGGGGAACAACACTCTGACCTGGACCAATAACTTCAGCATCAAAAGGTCGAAGGAAAATCAGGATATTGGGACGCAGCTGAGTTTTGAAAATCAGCCTGAGACTTATACGCGTTTTGGCAGCAACAATATTCAGAATATTTCGCTCTACTCTTCTCAGCTGGATTACAGATATTCTAAGGAAAAATTCACGTTGGAAGGTGGTACCAAATACAGCTTTGTCCATAATAAAAACGCGCTAGATTTCTTTGACGGCACGGCCGAATCTATAGTTCCCAATCCTTCGAAAAGCAATGCATTTGATTATAAAGAAAGTATTTTCGCGGCATATATTTCCTCAGAATATCAATTTAAAAAGTGGGAGCTGAAAGCCGGCCTTCGCTCTGAAACTACTTCTATCAATACAAAATCTGATAATCCTACTATACAGAACAGCACAGACAGAACCGCACTTTTTCCAACATTTTATGCGATGTACAATCTTAAGGATGATCAGCAGATTGGCTTTTCCTACGGTAAAAGAATAGACCGTCCAAATTATGATTTTCTCAATCCATCAAAATCGTACTACAATCTATATTCATATTTTCAGGGCGATGCTTATCTGAAGTCTACCATTATTCACAATCTCAGTCTCACTTATACGCTGAAAAACTGGAATTTTGAGACTTACTTCAGCTATATTAAGGATCCTTCCCTGGAAATTTCTGTCCAGAATCCTGAGACTTTTGAAACAGTTTATAACTTCACCAATATTGATCACGGAAAAAATATCGGTGCCAATGTTTCAAAAAACTTTACTATCACACCGCTTTGGAAGCTTAATATCTTTGCAATGGGCGAATATCAGGAAAATTATTTTATCGGGACAGACCAGATTCTCTATAAAAATGATGTGTTTTTTTACAATGCCAACCTGTCTACACAGATTACGCTGGATAAGGCAAAAACCTGGGATCTGAATATTGGCTACGTTTATAATTCCAAAACCATTCAGGGTTCTTTTGACATCAGCTCTTCTCAGAATACTTTTGTCATTATCAATAAAAAAATGTTCAGCAAAAAGCTAGAAGCAGGACTTGTTTTCAATGACATTTTCCGAACCAATAAAAATACAATATCTACCAATTATGCAGATCAGAATCAGTATTTTAGTGATTATCGGGACACTCAGAATTTTATGATTAACCTCAAATATAACTTTGGGAATCAAAAAGTGAAAGATGCTAAATCGGGGACAAAAACTAATGAACAGAACCGCCTTTAAATTCATTAACAAAAAAAAACACTATCAAAATTTGGTAGTGTTTTTATATTATGTAGCAAATAGGTTACTCAGCAGATACCCTCTCCTTGTGTCTCATTTTGTTGATTACAGGATTGGCATACATCGCCAGAAAGCTGTCGCTCGTCGTTTTGTCTGCACCGGCAATTCTCATTTCCAGCCGCCTCTCAAACAGTTGTTTTTCGGATTCTGAATATCTGTCGGAATATTCATTTGTATTGTAAAGCAGGTCATAGGCTATAAAATTGGTTGGCCAAAGTTTATAATTCTGGATAACGCGCTCGTCTATAATCTGCGCAATCGTCTGCAGTTTTTTGTTTTTGTTCTCGCCCTGTTTTTCTAGACAATCAAGCTCTGTGCTGATCACATCTCCGGCGTGCAGATGGATATGCCGCTTCTGTCCCAGAACGCCGCTCAGCATTGTGGTAAAATCTTCATTTTCTTCCTTTACATAGACTTCATTTCTGGAACTGGCCAGCAATTGTGGCATTTTTAAAATATCTGTAGGATCATATTCGTAGGAAATCGAGAGTGGAACAATTCTCAGATTTTTGAAAAATTCTGTCAGCGGAACATCTCCGGCTGCCATTGCAAGCATCTTTAGGACGCCTTGCTGTGTAGCGTCGTTCCCGTCTTTGGTACGGCCTTCGCGCTGGGCCATCCAGACGGAGCGGTTGTCCTGAATCAATAGTGTAGAAATATATTCGGAAAGCAATTGGGAACCGCTGAGCTGCTCGCGGATCGACAATCCTCTCTGCACCAAAAAATTACGGTTTAGCTTTGCAAGGACGTGTAAAAATTTCTTGCTTACTAGATTGTCACCAATTGCTGATGACGTCATAATAAGACCCTGATCCAATAAGGCTAGATTCAGCAAAGACGTATCCAGAACGATGTCTCTGTGATTGGAGATGAAAAGATACGATGTATTTTTGTCCAGCTTTTCGAATCCTGAGGTCGTCAAACCTTCAGAACTGCGTTTCAGGATCTGACGAACTGTCTGTGCAATGAACTGCTTTTGAAAATCAGCAATAGAATGAACATCTTTAAACTGATCCAGCCAAAAATCCTCATCACGGTCCGGAAAAGTAAAACTCATTAGGGCTTTCATCATCGGATGCTTGGCGACGCTCATCAGGGCATCGTTGACTTCGTTATCATCATAGGACCTTATCTCATCAAATTTCGACATACTTTCTATTTAAATTAAGATTTTGCAAAAAAACGAAAATTTATTGAGCTCTCTTTAATGATAAGCTATTAATGACATTTTTTCAGTTAATTTCAAATCCTGAGCCAATTTTGAATCTGCTATAATAATGCTTTATGAGAATATAATTACATTTGTATACTTTCAACATCTTTTATGAATTCTCCCGATTTTATACAGCCTGACGAACTTATTGAAATTCTTTTCCAATCACCCAATGCGACAGCGGTCTATGCAGGAGATGAGATGACCATTTTAAGCGCCAATGAAGCCATGCTGAACTTCTGGGAAAAGGACAGAGACATCATTGGGAAAAATTTTGCAGACGCACTGCCTGAATTATCAGGACAGCCCTTTTTGAAATTCCTTAAAAACGTCTGGCAGACGGGTGAGACATTCATCGCTAAAGATTATCCCGCGATCCTGGAAGTTGAAGGTGTCCTTACCAACAATTATTTTGATTTCGAATATAAAGCGATTCTGGACCAGTCCGGAAAAACGGCATACATCCTCCACACGGCATTCGAAGTCACTGAAAGAATGGCTGCGCGGAATCTGGTGCTTGAAAAATCCAGAGCTGAAGAACAGTTAACCAAAGATCTAGGAGAACTGAATGAAGAATATCATATGACCAATGACGAGCTCCTTTCTATCAACTCAAAACTGGAAGATGCCAACAAAGAACTTACGCACTTTAAAAATCAGTTACAAAAACTCAATCAGACGCTAAAAGATAACGAGATCCGCTTCAGGTCTCTAATAGAAAATGCACCGGTGGCGATGGCCTCTTTGAAAGGTGTAGATTTTGTGGTCGATATTGTGAATGAAGCCATCCTGGAAATCTGGGGTAAAGACCATTCGATCATTGGTCTGCCGCTGAGTCTTGCTCTTCCCGAGATAGAAGATCAGGAATTTCTGAATATTTTGAAAAATGTATACGATTCAGGCAAACCTTTCTACGGCAAAGAATATAAAGCGGTACTTTCTGTCAACGGTCAGATGACGGAGCGTTACCTTAATTTTGTCTACAAACCTGTGAGCGATCAGAATGGCATCAACAATGAGATCCTGATTGTGGCGACAGATGTGACAGAGCAGGTGAATGCCAGAGAATCCGTCAACGAAATCAATACAAGACTGCAGATTGCGATGGATGCCAGCGGGTTGGGCTCTACAGAAGTTCACATTGCGACAGGCGTAATGCAGAGCACAGACCAGTTTAAGCGTAATTTTGGTTTTTCGCCGGACGAAAATTTTACTTACGCTGACCTTTTTGAAGCCATGTTTCCCGAGCACCGTGAGCGCGTGCGCGGCCTTGTCAAAGAAGCAATGAGAACCAATGGTGTTTACAAAACAGAGTATCCTGTGCGATGGAGAGACGGCTCTGTACACTGGATAGAAGCCCACGGCCGCCCGCGGTACGACAAAAATGGTGTGGCAGACAGGATGGTAGGAATGACTGCCGATATTACTGAAAAGAAAATGTTTGACCAGCGCAAAGATGACTTCCTCAGCATCGCCAGCCACGAGCTCAAAACACCGCTTACCATTCTGAAAGCATCAATACAATTGCTGAACAGACTGCGGGACAAACCATATTCTGAAACGCACGCCAAACTGCTGGATCAGTCTATGAAAAGTGTAGATACGATGGTAGTTCTGATAGACGAACTCCTGAATATGAGGCGGATGAATGAAGGCCAGCTGAAACTTGAAAAAAAGAAGTTCAATCTCTACACAATGCTTTCCAGCAGCTGCAATCACATCAGGATGGAAGGGAAATATAATCTCACCATCAATGGCGACCGCAATGTTGAAGTTTTTGCTGATGAAAACCGAATAGATCAGGTGGTCATTAATTTTGTGAACAATGCCGTAAAATACGCCTCAGAATCAACGGAAATAGAGATTTTAATAGAAAATAGAGGTAGCGAGGTAAAGGTTTCTGTCAGAGATTTCGGAAAGGGAATTGATGCCGACATTCTGCCTTATCTCTTTGACAGATATTACCGTGCGGATCATTCCGGGAAGTCATATTCTGGTCTGGGACTTGGTCTTTACATCTGTTCAGAGATTATTAAAAAGCACGACGGCCAGATTGGAGCCGATAGTATAATAGGAAAAGGAAGCGCTTTCTGGTTCACACTTCCTTTGTAATTTTTTTATCAAATTTTAATTAAAACGGATATCCGATGGCGATATTCAAGATCAGATTGTCTTTTCTCCAGGAGCTGTCGCCAAATTTAACTCTGTCCAGAACCCAGCGGTCTCCTTTTTCGTAATATGGCACTCTCAGAGGCATTGCCAGATCCAGACGGAGAATCAGGATAGAAAAATCGAGCCTCAATCCTACGCCAGCGCCTACCGCTACTTCGCTCAGGAAATCCTTAGAAAACTTACCACCAGGTCTTACAATTTGTCCCTGCGGATTTATTTCATCATTAATCAACCAAATATTACCGGCATCTACAAAGGCTGCCAAATTCAGAAATTTATAAATATTGGCTCTGTATTCGGCATTCATTTCAAGTTTGATATCGCCGGACTGGTCAAAGTAAAAACTGGCGTTCTGACTTCTAGGATCATAACTACCAGGTCCTAAAGTCCTTGCACGGAAAGCCCTCACACTGTTGCTTCCGCCGACGAAAAACTGACGTGAATAAGGTACAAATTCTGAGTTACCGTACGGATACGCTACTCCAGCAATAATTCTGGACGCAAAGTTGGTCTTCTCGTTGAATTTGTGATAGAATCTGAAATCGTGCTCCATCTTCGCATACTGGCTGAACGGCACGCCGAAAAGATTTTTCTGATCTCCTTTTTTAGCATTGGCTCCCGTTACCAATCCTGTGATATTTCCCGCCAGATCCAGCATTCCGCGGTAGTAGATCGTATTGGTTTTTGGTGAGGTTGTATTGGTATAAGTGTAGGTGTAAGTCGGCCCAAAGATGAGCTGCTTGTCCACCACTCTTTGCAAAGTAGGATTTGCAGGAATGCCTTCTGCCGGATTTCCATTGATCTGTGCCTGGTATTTGTCAGTAATGGTCTGCGGTGCCACCATCGTGATATCTATGACTTTCAGATCGTGTTCTTTCCGTACATTTTCTTTCCACACATAACCAAAGGAGGCATTGAAATTATGCAAAGTATACAGTTCTGTCCTGCTCTGGTATTCGTAACCGAGATTGATGTTGGTTCGCGGCACAAATGCACTTGATGAATTAAAACGGAAAGGCGCCACAATTCTTGGAATAGAAAGCTGTGCGTTGGCTCCTACTCTGATGATGTTGTTGGCATCTTTGGGACCGCCGAGCTGAACATCAAACGCACCATAAACAGAAGCTTTAAACTGCTCTGCACCACGGAAAAAGTTGCGGTGAGTCCAGTTGAGATTGACTTCGCCACCACCGTAATTGGCAGAGTTTGTCCGTCCCAGAGTCTCCAGACGCAGTGACTGGATCTGTCTTGGCGTCAGCAGATAATAAGAGTCAAATTTATGGTTCAAAGAATCTGAAACCACAAATTCATTCTTTACAAATTTGAAAACGCCCAGACTTATCAGGCGGTTCAGAGTCAGATTATGATCCTTTCTGTTGTAAACATCACCAGTTTTAAAGTAAAGCGCACGATCGAAGATTTTTGGTTTGAATTTGTGCTCCGGATCTATCACATAAATATCCTGATACGCATATTTTGAAAGAGAATCTGGATTCATCGGAATCTGGTATTTTCCTTCTTTGACATCTCTGATATTATAATTAGGAAAAACTACCACTTTGTCGATAGAAAATTGCTGCGTTGCCAGATCCGGTGTCTGCTCTTTCAGTTTGACATTCAGTTCCACCTTATGGTTTTTGGCAACCGTGCTGTCTGCCTGAACGATGATATTGTCGGGATGAAAATAGTAAAAACCTTTTTCTTTAAGGCCAGTATCAATTCTTTCCCTTTCAGCTTTGATGACATTCAGGTCAAATGGATTTCCAACTTTCAAAAGAGATCTATCCTTCAGTTTCTGAATTTCCTGATTGACCAATGTGGAATCTGCCTGATATTTAACTTCGCTTATCAGATACTGATTTCCTGGTTTTACGGTATAGATAACCTGTGCTTTTTTGTTCTTTGATATTGTATCATAAGATGCTTTGGCATTGAAATAACCTTTGTTTTCAGAATAATTGACCAGAATATCTTTATTAAATTCCCTGTCGACATCAGAAAGCAGAACAGGCGCTTCCCCGAATTTATACTTCAGCCAGTAATTGAAGCCTTTCTCCTTTTTTGGCTCTTTTGCAATATTATAAGCGTAAAGTTTGGGTCGAAGTCCGAGAAAACTGGAGTTGGGTTTCGGAGTCAGGTTCTCTTCCAGCTCAGATTTCAGAGCTTTCTTTTGCTTTTTGGGAATACTGTCATTTTCAATTTTCACTTCGGCGCCTGTGTAGAGCATTTGACCTTCCTTCAAAAATTTGGTATTGCTGCAGGACCAGATGACTGCAAAGCCGGACAGTGCAATAATTGGTCTGAAATGTATGGGAAACCTGACGTTCATTATTTAAAATCTACTACTTGATTGTTGTTTTTTTCTCTTTCTCTTTTTCTCTTCTCCCGCTTTGAGCTCTGAAAAATCTCACGGAACTTATCATAATCCAAAGTGATGATGAAACCAACACCCGTTTCTACGATTTGACCTTGTAAAGCCACCTGATATTCATTCTTACGGTAGGCTCTCAACATATAGCGGCCATCTTTGGAAAGGCTGTAATCCACTGTAACATCGCCGGCAATATTGGTTGTATTTTCATTCTGGCGCGCATCGCCTTCCAGCCCGAAGTTGCTTCCTACAGATACTTTCAGACGGTCATTCAACAGTTTTTTACTGAGGCCGACATTCAGGTCTGTCCTTGTATTCTGACTTCCTGTGGAGTAATCTTCTGTAGATTCCAGATCAAAATTAAGATCTACACCTTTGATCAGATCCGAAGCAAGATTGTTAAGCTGTTGAGAAAGAATCTTACTCACACTCTGTCTTGCCAATGTTTCCGTAGAAAGACCGGCACTGTTTTCAAAAGGATTTTCGCCGATGAAACGGTTTAGAAGGAGCAAGGCAAAAACCTGCTTGTTCATCTCATTTTCTTCGGCTCTCAGCTGCGTCAGTTTTTGATCGACAATATCTTTTACATTGCTGGATATTGAATTATTTTTTTCTTCTGTCGTAATATCAAAACTGATCACTGGTTTTAGCAATTCACCCTTCATTTTAAGCAAAGTGTTGAATTCCATTCTCTGCTTGAACTGATTAAGTGTTGCCGCACTTTCTCCGGAAATCTGCTGCTCCACAAGATCCAGAGGTGCAGTCTGCGTTTTGTAAACTGCTGTAATGTCCAGCGTGGCCGCAGTTGGCTCGCCGGTCCAGGTGATGGTACTGCCCTTTTCTATCTCGAATTTTCTTTTTAAAAGGCTGACTGTCATATCGTAGCTCCCTTTTTCCACTTCGTAAACGCCTACCAGTGTCGTTTTGCCGGAAGGATCTATGCCGCCTGTCAGTTCGGCCTCACCTTGCAATTTAACAAAATCCCCATTGGCTTTATCGATCACGACAGAGATTTTAGCTTCTTTGCTGACTTCGATATTGACGCTGACATCCATTCCTTTGATCTTATTTTTTGCGGCCAGAGAATCGGCAACGATTGTTTTGTTCAAAGCAATCTGATCCTGATCTATGAATTCCACAATGCCATCTCTCTCCTGAAGCGAAGGGCTGGACTGTGGCAGCACAAAAGTGAAATCTGTATCATCTGAAACTGCCAGTCGGCCGTCAACTTTAGGTAAATCGAGGTTTCCACGGACTTTTAAAGCCGCATCGATAGACAAAATGCCGTACATCAAAGCATCATTGGACTTTTCAGCATTTACGACTTTAAAATCTTTAGCATTTACATCCAGATTAAAGGCAAAATCTCTGTAGGTCTGCGTCAAAACCTGACCGTCAATTTTCAGGGAATTACCGTCTTTGTCATTGATTTTAAAATCATCAAACTCAATTCCTCTGTTGGTGAACGCAATTTTATCATTTATTTTTCTGAAATCGCTGCCTGTCTGTGCGATCATCAGTCCCACATTATTCATTTTCACATCGCCCAGAATCTTTGGTTCCGTAGTTGTTCCTGTAATTTTGAGATCGCCGGAAAGATAGCCTTCCGTGTTGGTAATTGCATTCATTGTAAAACCCTGCAATGTCTTCATCTGTAGCTGATCCATGGCCAGATTAAGATCAAAACTACTAGCTGATGTATTGTAATCGCCGGTTATTTTCACATCATTCTCATTTCCGGAAAGTGCGATATCTGCATTAATGATATCAGCCGATTTATTATTTGCTTTGACAACGAGATTACCGACCGGACTTCCGTAAAAGAAAAGGTCTGTAATATGCATATCTGCGTTGAAGGTCATTTTTTTATTAAGGTCTCTCAGCTGTGCTGTCCCATTGATGGTTCCCTGCGCGAGAAGAGAATCTTTTTTGATGATTTCTGTAATAGTTTCGATGTTAAAATCTTTCAGAGTCACATTCAAAGGACTGTTGGGAGAACTGTTTTCCGACTGTACAAGAATTTCGCTTCCGGCGTTGGAAAGTCTGAAGTTGTCTGCAAAAATGCCCTGGCTTCCAATCTGTATTTTATTGCCTTCAGCAACTGTCCAATCGTTATAGTTTAGTTTTAAACCGTTGGGATTCAGGGAGATTTCTGTGATATCATTCAGTGATTTGGCATTTCCGGCAATCAGGAACTGCGTCGCATCCTTTTCGTCTTTGGTGGTGATATTATAGTTAATGATGTTTTGCGCCACATCACCTTTGATATTAACTTTATTCAATGCAAAACTTTCACTTTTCAAAGCGGCCACATCCAGATTATACTGCAATGCCTGATTCTCATTGGTAATTCGAAGTGCTGTATTTTCGAGCGAGTTCGCACCGTAGAGTAACTGTGGAATTCTGGCATCGAGTTCTATTTTCTGCGAATCTGCATTGTAGTTTCCGGTAATGGTGATGGTTTCGAAGCTCTTCAAATCGGGAACAAATTTCCTGATCAGATCATCATTCTTAACTTTTGCGTTGACTGTGAAGTACTGTCCGGGATCCACTTTAGCAGCTTTTCCAGGTTTTTGAAACTGGTAGTACTGGTTCATCGTCTGAGACAAAGCACCGAAAATCTGCGTCAGTTTATATTTCCCATTCAACTCCACATCGGCGATTTGAGAATTAAACTTAATCTGGGTAGAATCTACCGTGGAAAGTGCTGTCAGATTCATTTCCTGAACCGGATATACCTCTTTGGTATCTGAAATGGCAAAGTTTTTAAGATTAAGATAGCCATTCAGATTATCAGGATCTACACTTTTGAAATCACCATCTATGGCACCGGCAAGAATCATTGGCGAACTGTAAAATCCTAATTTATTCAGATCCAGTTTGATAATGTTTCCATTGACTTTGATCGTTGGATTTTTATCATCATAAACCCCCGACGCTGTAAGCTGCAGATTGGCATTGGGATCTTTGGAATTAAGGAATATATTGTAGGCACCACGTCGTATCTTCCCTACCAGATTCATATTCTGGTAGCGGTAACCTTTGTAGGCCGCAGATTTCACATAGCCTGTAAGATTGGCGTTGGCATTTTTAAAATCAAAGCTTTCGCCTTTTGCAGAAATCTGCGCTGTAACGCCGCCGATGTCCTTATTCTGAATAATTTTTCCGATCTGTAAATTCTGAAGATTGGCTTTTACATCATATAATTCACGGTTTTTCCGACGCATATCCACTTTTGCAATGATTCCTGCATTTCCTAATGTTGAATGCAGATTCAGATTGGTATTCACCACTTTGGTGTTACCTTTTGCAAAACCTTTGATGCTGAAATGAGACGGCAAAGAAATATTAGCCGGAATTGTACCCTTCGGTACCAAATTGAAAATAGTTTTACCCGATGAAGCCAGTTCGCCGATTTTAAGGTCGTAGTAAAGATTATCCGGATTCATCGCATTTCGGACTCTTCCCGATGCGTTGACCCGCAACTGATCCAGGCCTGAAACCTTCAGTTCATTAATGAAAAGATCGTTCAGCGTCCCACGTACATTTGCGTTGACAGCGAGGATGGCGTTGGGATATTTGTTGAAAGGTGCTGTATTTCTAAGCGTCGGAACCAGATTTAAGATATCGGAAAAACCAATTTTGGAATCCCGGATGCTCGCCGAAATTTTGACGGCTCCCAAATTCGACGACAGTTGATCAACCGAATTATAACTGAGGACAACTTCATCTCTCAAAATGGTTTTTGGGGTCTGAAGATAGAGGTCTTTCAGATAAGCCTGCTTGTCGGAATAGACAAAGTCTGTATTAAATTTCTGAATGTTCAGCCCGCTTTTCTCCTGGATCTCTGCCGATTTTACACTGCCTGCAAAGCCATTATTTTCCATTTTGAAATACCGCACATCCACATTTAATTTAGCAAAATTCAGGTGGTTGAAATCCATTCCTGCTTTGGTTGGTGCGATAGCGGTGTTGTTATAGGCTACTTTTACATCTTCCAAAATCAGCTTTCCTAACAGTAATTTCATTGCTTTTTCCTTTGCAGAAGCAGGAGCAACTTCAGAATTTTTCTCATTTTTAGGATTGGCATTCGCAGCCGGGAGGAAAAGATTTGCGTTGATATTTGCGCCGGTCAGATAGACATTTCCGACATCATAGGATTGATTCTGGAGATCGAGACTGTTCACTTTTGTGCTCAATTCCTTAAACAAAACTTTAGCAAAAGTCTTCGTATTATCATCGCCGTAATCAATATTGAAGTTCGTCAGTTTGATTCCATTCAGGCCCAACTGCATTGGTTTTTTCTGATTTAGAGAATCTACTTTTTCTTCCACATTTTTGGAAACCTCTTCTATCAGATCCTGTTTTAATTTTAATTTCAGACCATCCAGATTGATATCGTTGACTGCATATTTATTATTTTGAAGATCAAAAGTTTTCACCCTTGTGTCGAATGAATTGAAATATACTTTGATATCGTTTTTTGATTGCTGATCGTTGAATGATATTCCAATATCTTTTAGTTTAATCTTATCCAGCGAAATAATAAAAGGCTTGGACGGACTTTCTTCCTTATCGGATGTCGCAAAGGCCTCCATAATATAATCGAAGTTGAACTTTCCCTGAGGATTGCGGACAACATTGGCGCGGACGCCCTCCAAATCGATAGATGTAAGATCAGCTTTGGAACTGAGAAGCTGCCACATATCCAAACCTACATCAAACTTTTTTACGGCTAATAGGGTATCGACTTTCTGGCCTTTGAGATAGAGATTTTCCATCACCAGACTGTTTGGGAAGCCGATATAAACTTTGTCCAGGCTTACTTTTGTTTTGATTTTGCCCTCAAGATAAACGATCAGTTTTTCCTTAATGATGTTCTGGACGAATGGCAGGCGAAGGCTAAATATAAGCAACACAAAAAAAACCAAAATAGCAATTATGGTTCTGATAAAACGTCTTAGAATTTTTCCTTTGTTTAGTCTTTTTTTCAAATGATAAGGGTTATTAGAAAATGATAGCAAATACCGTACTATACTGGAATTTTGCTAAAAAAATATTTGATCAGCAGATGTTGATTATAATTGAAAGATTTAAAAATAAAGCTTATTTATTGAAAAAAAAAATATCAAAAGAAATTATGATCATTGATTCATTTTTAATAATAGAAAAAACACCTTATTTACAACATTTCACTTATGCTACATACAAGCATTCAACTACCAAATTTTTAATTAATGTTTACAGATATTCAGCCATTTCGTCTGATTTTACTCAAGGACGCTTAATATAAATTACTGATTTATAATGATCTGCAGGATGGTGCAGGATACAGCTTTTATGCTTTGTTTCTAATTTTCCATCATATCAAATTATTAATAATTATTTAACAATAGTTTTATGAAGCATAGAAAATTACCAATTAAAAAGTCTTTCCAAATGCTGATGTTTGGCGGATTGATGACGGCAGCCGCAGGAATGCAAGCTCAGACCCTTGCGTTTCCTGAAGCTACAGGTTTTGGCAGATACACAACAGGAGCGAGAGGCGCAGCAAACCCGGAAGTTTACCTCGTGACCAACCTTAATGACAGCGGACCAGGATCATTCCGGGATGCAGTGAGCAAGGATGGCAGATTTGTCATCTTCCGGGTGGGTGGAATCATCAACACCCTTACGCCTATCTTGATTGCAAAAAACACAACGATAGCAGGACAGACAGCGACAGGAGAAGGTATTGTACTTCTGGGCGCCAAAGTCTCCTTCACGGGAGCCAGCAACACCATTGCCAGATACATCAGGATTCGTTTTGGCAATACGACACAAGGCCAGGACACATCAGGACTTGCCAACGGAGCCAACATTATTCTGGATCATATGTCCTTCACGTGGGGAACAGACGAAGTTTTCTCTATCAATTGGGACAACAAGGGAGAAAGTCCGGACAATATCACCATCCAGAACTCGATCATCGGTCAAGGTCTGCACCGCCACAACCATTCTGCCGGCGGCCTGATGCAGCCTGCAGACGGTAAAATAAGTCTGATCGGAAATCTGTACATCTGCAACAAAACACGGAATAACAAAGTTAAAGGCATTAATGAGTTTGTAAACAATGTGGTTTACAATTGGGGAAATTACGGTAACACTTACGGCCACAGCGAGTCTGGCGATGCCTACATTATGGGTGGCGATTCTGCCGGCAGTTCAGATGTGAACATTATCAACAACTACTTTATCGGCGGCCCCAACACGAGCGGTTCTGTCACGACTCCTTTCAACAGAGGAAATTCGAATTTCAGTCTTTATGGTGCCGGCAACTATTTTGACAACAACAAAAATGGCGTTCTGGACGGCAGTTTGGTACCTTCAGACCTCTCAGGTTTTCCAACGGGCGATCTGGCATCCATCAAATCTGAACCTTACAGTTATCCGATGAGCAATCCTGTACTTACCGCTCAGCAGGCCTTTGACAAAGCAGTTCTGAATGTAGGAGCATCTTACCCGCGCCGCGATCAGGTAGAGAATCTGATGATTTCTGATCTTGCATCCAAAGGTACTACTGCCACGTACGTCTATGTGCAGTCGGATCTCACCTCACAGTTTGGATTTACCAATGGCGGCGCAGGCCACGTCTATGGTGCGCCGGCACCGTTGGACTCTGATAATGACGGAATGCCCGATGCTTGGGAAGACGCCAATGGACTCGATAAAAATACGCCCGATGCTTTGGCTGTAAGCAGCACCAATGCGCCATATCTCAATATTGAGGTTTATATTAATGGACTCACCAATACGACACCTACTGATTTTATCGTCCCTCCTACAAATGTCACCTTTACCAATGTTGCTACAACCGAAATCCCTCCTGCAAGCTCATTCACAGTCAACTGGAGCGATAATGCTGCTAACGAGACTAATTATATCTTGGAACGTTCGGCAGACGGAACCGCATTTACAGCAATTGCAACGCTTCCGGCAAATTCAATCAGTTATAATGAAGCAGGACTGTCTCCAAATACCAAATATTATTACCGCGTAAAAGCGACCAATGCGACTGAATCTTCTGTTTACACCAGCGTGGCTTCAGTGACAACGCCACCTATTCCTTCTGCGCCAGCGAAAGCCAGCAGTCCAAATCCTAGTTCAGGCAACAGCAATGTGGAGCTGACCTCCGGCAATCTGCTTCTGAAATGGGCAGGAAGCGCAAATACAACTTCCTACACTGTTTATCTGGGAACAGATGCATCCAATCTAGTTAAAATTGCAGACGTGCCTTACAGCGCAGCACCTTCCTATCAGCTGACAGGTCTGAATGCTGCAACCAATTATTTCTGGAGAATTGATGCTTCAAACGAAAAAGGTGTGGCGACCGGCGATATCTGGAATTTTTATACGTTGACACCTAAATTGGTTGGCTATTGGCCTTTTCAGGAAGCAGCTTTTGAAGGCGAAAAAATTGCTGATCTGACCGATAATACCAATGACGGCTTACTGGATTTAGCATACGATAACGCCGCCGTGAGGATTGCAGGAAAGAAAAACAACGCCATCGATCTGGCAACTGCACCAGCGAATATGTACATTACAAGCATTCCGGATCAGGATCACATCAGGTTTGATCAGAATTCTTTCACCGTTTCATTCTGGATGAAGGCACCGCCAAGTATGATTCCGGCTTCTTCGTCTACAAGTCTTTATGTACTCTGCAAGGGTTCATTCACTAAAAATAATACAACGGGCGCAACCGGGAAACGATTTAATGTTGAGATCAAAGGCGGTCAGCTCCGTTTTGCCATAGATGACGACGTCACCAAGAAAGAAATCACGTCGACAATTGCCAAATATTTCACCGGAGAATGGGTCAATGTGGTTATAATGCGAGATATTGTAGCTCACAAAATGAGAATTTATACCAATGGCGTCCTTATTTCCGAAGGCGACGAAACGGCAGTCAAAGGCATTGGCGAAGCAAGCGATCTTGTCATCGGTAACATCGGCGAGCTGGAATTTCGGGCTGCGACGAGTACGCCCGCTCCATATAAAGGCGCTTTTGATGAGCTGAAACTTTTCAATTATGCTTTGACACCTTCAGAGGTTCAGGCTTTGTACAGTGACGAAACGCTTGGAACAGGTCAGTTCGTCACAAAAGGCAAAGGCATCATCTATCCAAATCCTGCGAAAGACAATATCTATATCAAAATTCCGGATTATGAAAAGTCCACACTTTCCGCCACATTGACGGATCTTACGGGAAAGGTCATTTTAAAAGAAACTGTCAGTGCCGATTCCAAAGGACTTTACAACCTTGATATCTCTAAAAAGAAAATGTCAGGCGTCTATATTTTAAATGTTTCCGGTGAGGCGCTGAACCAGAATTTTAAAGTGATTGCCAAATAATCCAAAGAAATAATAGAAAAGTTAAAAAAGCAACGCTGCCTGAATCGGGCAGCGTTGGTTGTTTAATTTACTGATTAAATATATTAATATCTGCAAATATCGATTACATCGTCATCGGAACTTCCATCAATAGAATTTCTGTACTATCAGTTGTTGATTTAATGTTTAAATCTGCAATATCCCAAACACCAAAACCGTCTCTCGTTTCCACTTTCTGTCCTTCGATTTCTGCGCTTCCTTTTAAAATAAAAGCATACACACCGTTTCCTTTTTTCCTGATTTGATAGTTGGTTTCAATATTATTTTCGAAGTTTCCTAAGTGAAACCACGCATCCTGATGAATCCAAACCCCTTCGTCATCTGCATTGGGAGAAAGAATCTGCTGGAATTGATTCTGACTTTTTGATTTGTCTAAAGTAATCTGGTCATATCTTGGTGCCACGTTTCTTTTGTTTGGATAAACCCAGATTTGAAGAAACTTCACCAGACTGTCATTATTTTTATTGAATTCGCTGTGCATAATTCCGGTTCCGGCGCTCATCACCTGAATGTCTCCACTCTTGATAATCGCCGAATTTCCCATACTGTCTTTATGCTCCAAATCACCTTCCAAAGGAATGCTGATGATTTCCATATTGTCGTGCGGATGCGTTCCGAAACCTCTTCCCGCCTCCACTTTATCGTCATTCAAAACTCTGAGAACACCAAAATGCATTCTTTCCGGATTATGGTAATTCGCAAAACTGAAGGTATGATTGCTCACCAACCAGCCGTGGTCTGCCTTCCCTCTGGAATCCGCTTTGTGAATCACAGAATTGTCTTTGATTTTTGAATCTGTATTCGGTAAATGATTGTATCCAATCGGTTCCAAAGGTTCGATTTCATCAATCTCATTTTTCATTGTATTTCCCAATGAAGCGGTTGCTACAAACATTCCTGTTCCGAGTAATCCTTTCTTTAAAAAATCTTTTCTGTCCATATCTGTTTTGTTGTTTATTCGTTATTGATAGGACAAATTTATGGTGATGAGAATTGCTGTGCATTTAACTGGTTTAATAAATTCATTTAAAGCAAAAAAAAATGCCTGACATTTTCATATCCGACATCATCTATTTTAAATACTATGAATATGCGTAAGTAGAAAAAACTTACTTTTTGCAGTTAGTTTGTCATTCCGCAGGAATCTAAACTTCTTTATTCAGTGTGCTGAGATTCCTACGGAATGACAAAATGACTGCTGATTTTTTTGGCATTATGATAAAATGGACATTCATTTAAATATTAAACTATTTATCTTTCGTCGCCAAACGCTTCCTTATAGTACTCACAAATTCTTTTGAAACACCCAGATAAGAAGCAATATAATACTGTGCAACCCTCTGGGGAATTGTAGGATACACTTTTATAAATTCCAGATAGCGGTCAGATGCACTTTTCGAAATGGTATTTACCAATCGGTTTTGAAGTGTAAACAGATTCCGCTGAACCAACATTCTGAAAACCCTTTCGAATTTCGGAATTTCCTGCAACAGTTTTTCTTTAGTCGTTGGATTCAACATAAAAATCTCCGAATCTTCAATCGTTTCAATATACAGATTGGAAGGTTTCTGGTCCTGAAACGAGGCAATATCGCTAATCCACCAATCTTCGATGGCAAACAGAATCGTCACTTCAAAACCATTATCATCAAGGTAATAAACCCGCACACAGCCTTTGTGAATGAAGCCTTCAAACTGGCAGATTTCACCTTCCCGCAACAGAATTGTTTTTTTTGGAATCGTTTCGCAGACCAATAAACCGGTGAAGAATTTTTCTTCCTCAGAACTAAGACTGATAAATCGGGTGACATTCTTGATGATATTTTCAAACATAAAATAAGTTTACGGCTGCAAATTAGGAAAAAGTGCGTAAACTTCATTCTTCAAAAGCCCGCTTCCGCCGCCATAATGGTCGATAACTTTCACTTCCTTATCTAAATTTCCGCAAAAATTTTTGATTTCATTTTCAAATTCCTCATCCAAACCGGAACTTAAAAGCACAATATCTACCTGATTTTCTTTAATATAATCATAGCAGACCGCCTCATCACTCTCGATTTTAGCTTGCCAGCCGTCATTATTTTCGATAATCCTTTTCAAAGTTTCAAGAATTTCCTGATTTTTCCCAATGACTAAAAATTGTAAAATTTCCATTTGATATTTGTTGTATTGATTTAATTTTTCAGGAGCTTAATCCCGCTATCCACTGTATCTTTTTTTCCCGCCGCCAATTCCCACCGCAAAAAAAAGGATGCCGCTTCTATCGGGGCTAAGGATTTTGCACTTTTTATAAATGTTTGGTTCCCGTAATTTTCAGTTCGTGAAGATCCAGTTGAGATTCTACTTTTCTTACCTCATCTTCACTGAATACATTTTCACGTTTTATTTTGAACAGTTCCTTCCGCTGCTGAGCAAATATATCCAGCATAATTTCGTGGTATTCATTTAAATCATTTCGTCTGTTGGTGCACATTTCCAAAGAATCGAGGTGACTCTGCTGTTGTGCAATATCATTTTCAATTGTATTTTTAAAATTTTCAACCAGACTGTTCGTTTCCAGGCTCGACTGGTATTTCTCATTCAGTCTGTTCAACGCAAGATTATCCAGCCTGATTTGAATACTCGCCTGCTGCTCGTGGGAAGGCAAAATATTGTCAATCTCGCCAATCTTGGTCAGTTTAATAATCAAAGGCAGCGTCAGACCCTGAAAAACCAAGGTCACAAAAATCACCACAAACGTGATGAAGATGATCAAATTCCTGTGAGGAAATTCCGACTGCTCATTCATCATCACCGGAATTGATAAAGCAGTTGCCAGAGAAACCACGCCCCGCATTCCTGCCCAGCCGATAATCAATGGGTTTTTCCAGCCCGGACTTGGGTCTTTACGCACTTTCTTGCTGAGCCACCTCGGAATGTGCGCCACAGGATAAATCCAGACCATACGGACGATAATCACGATTAAGCTGATAATTAAACCATATTTAATTCCTTCCATTACAGAGGTTTCGCCCAGTCCATCGACAATATCGGGTAGTTCCAATCCAATTAAGACAAAAACCAAGGCATTCATTACAAAAATCAATGTATTCCAAACGCCTGTCATATTGATTCTTGTGGTTCCTGTTTTGAAAATTTCGTGCGAACGGAACGACATAAACAAGCCGCCACTCACAACCGCCATTACTCCGGAATAATGAAAATGCTCCGCAGAAAGAAACAGAATATACGGCGTCATCACCGTCAAAGCGGCGTCGATTGCCGGAGTTGTCGGCAAAAATCTGTGGATGGCGTAGAAAATATGAGCGCCTGCAATTCCAACCACAACGCCCATTCCCGCAACAAGGAAAAACTGTCCCGTGGCTTCCTGCATAGAAAACACACCGGTCATTACCGCTGCCAAAGCAAATCTGAAAACAATTAGTGACGAAGCATCGTTGATGAGACTTTCACCTTCAAGGATTGCCACTGTCCGCTTGGGAACCTTTAAACCTTTCAAAACTGTGGTCGCTGCAATTGCATCCGGCGGCGAAACAATGCCGCCCAACAAAAATCCCATTGCCAGAGTAAATCCCGGAATCAAAGCCTGTGAAGCAAATGCTACGACAATAGACGTCAAAAAAACCAATCCGAAAGCCAGTAATCCTACGGTACGTTTCCATTTCCAGAAATCGTTCCACGAGGTATACCAAGCCGCTTCATATAACAACGGCGGTAAAAAGATGAGGAAAATAATTTCCGGATCAAGTTTCAAAACGGGAACTCCTGGAATTAAACTGATGCCCAATCCTGCCAATACCAAAAATATGGGATACGCAATTTTGATGCGCTGCGCCAGCATTACCAATAGCATTACAACCAAAAGGAGTCCGAGTATGAGTAGTAAATCTTCGTGCATAGTTTTTTGTTTAGAAGTTAGATGCTAGATGTGAGATTTTAGATTTTAGATTTTAGATTTTAGATTTTAGAAGTGTAGCTGTGAAATCTTTTATCTTTTATCTTTTATCTTTTATCTTTTATAAATGAATAAAAAGTGACGTTCTTTCCTTTTTTTCAAGGTTTTTGGTTTTGTGGCCTTTTCCCGAAACATCTTCCACCAAAAGGATTTCACCTGTCTGGAATTTTCGGACTTCGCCAAGCGAGGTTTCTATTTCCACGCCGCCATCCAAAAGTACGATATATTGTTTTTGTGGAGCGTGGTGAAAATCGTAATCATAATCAGCAGAAACTTTCCTGAACTGCAGTTTTCTGACATTGATATCTTCGGACAAAAATCCAATTTCACCTTGGTTGATTAGCGGAATTTCGATGTCTTGGAAATGAGATTCGCCGTTTTCATCGCTGAATATTTTTGTGATTTTCATTCTCTTTTTCAGTTTAATTTTAAAAGCATATATTATTCTCGCAGATTTTTTTGATTTGACAGATACATTATAAAATTTGCTTAATCTGAAAAATCTGCGAGAGAATATTTTTAGGATTTGGATTATTTAAAAACAATGGAATTCGCCAACTCCATTTCCTCCTGATTGATAGAATGACCGAAATTGGCGTACACTTTCTCCGTAACATCAGCATTCATTTCCTTTAAAATATTCGCTGTTGCGTACACTCTTTCTACCGGAACGTGGAAATCCGGATTGCTAGTTCCCAGGAAAACCGGAGTCTGAGCAAAATCGCCTTTATAATTTTCCCGGTTGATTTTATCGCCAATGACACCTCCAATAATGGCCACTGCTCCACCATATTTCTGAGCATTTCTCGCCAAAAATTCTAAACTGAGGCAGGCACCCTGAGAAAATCCGAAAAAGTAAATATTTTCAGCTTTAATTCCCGCATCCAAAGCTGTTTTAACGGTTTTTCCCACAGTTTCAATGGCTGATGACAGCCAAGGTTCGTTCTGCTCCACCAGAGCAATGAAGGATAACGGATACCAACTTCCATTGGTTGCCTGTGGCGCCAACAATGCATAATCTTCTACATTTAAGTGTTGGGCTAAGCTCAGAATATCCTCTGCGCTTCCGCCTCTTCCGTGTATCATTATTAAAACTTTTTCAGCTTCATTCAATGATTTTCCACCTATTTTTATATCTAAAGTGTGACTCATGTTTATCTAAATTTTTCTGTTGGATAATTAATTTCTGGAAGAACATCGATTAAATGTCCTCTGTTTTCTTCAAACTGTTCCGGCAACATCAGATCTTCACCTAATGACGCCAGTTCTTCATCAATGTCAAAGCCAGGACCTGAAGTAGCGATTTCAAACAAAACACCGCCCGGCTCTTTGAAATAAATGGAAGTGAAATATTTTCTGTCTTTAACTTCCGTATGCTGCAAACCGAATTTGTTCAGTCTTTCAATCATCTCCAGTTGTGACTGTGCATCGGGCGTCGCAAAAGCAACGTGATGAACCGTTCCTCTTCCTGCCAAACCTTTCAGAGAATTGGGCGTGCAAAGCAAATCGACATATTTGCCGGGCTTATCTTCCGTTCCAAATCTGAATCTGTCAGAGCTTTCAGCAATCAAGTGATGGTCCATCTGCGTGGTCAAAAGTGCGGCAGTTCTTTCATAAGCATCAACCCAAATCTCAACGTGATGAAAACCTTTGACGGCAAAATCCTGCGGAATAAATCCGTTGTTGTACCCTTTTCTGTCATCTTTTTCATTGAATACCAATTCCAAACCCAGCCCGTCAAAATCTTCCAGATAAATGAAAACTTCACCTGAAAACCTTTGCTGTGCCTGTTTGTAAGGAATATTAAATTGATCCAGACGTTCAAGCCAGTAATCAAAAGCCTCCATCGAAATGGAAAAAGCCGTTGTATTAAGCATTCCTTTGCCGTGTCTGCCGTTCGCCAAACCTTTTCCATACGGGAAAGTTGTCATAATGGTTCCCGGCGTTCCAAATTCGTCCCCGAAATAAAAATGATAAACTTCAGAATTATCGAAATTGACGGTTTTTTTAAGTAATCGAAGTCCTAAAACTCCAGTATAAAAGTCTATATTTTCCTGTGCGTCGCCTGTGATGGCAGTAACGTGGTGAAGTCCTGTGATGAGTGCCATATTTTTAGTTGTTGGTTGATAGTCCTTGACTGTTGCTTATTACTTTTTAAAATTATCTTATTAAATAAACTTGGCAAATGACCTATGATAACTTTGGTAATGCTTCTTCTATCTGAGTGCGCATTGCTTCGTACTGTTTTGGAAGCCTTAGGTTCTGTCCCAATTCATTCAACGGTTCATCTACCGTAAATCCGGGATTATCAGTGGCAATTTCGAATAAAACACCGCCCGGTTCACGGAAATATAGTGAGTAAAAATAATCTCTGTCGATTTTCGGAGTGATGCTTAATCCTGCGGACATTACTTTTTCACGGAATTCCATCAAAACATTATCATCTTTCACCCGGAAGGCTACGTGGTGATTGGTTCCTGCTGCATTTCTTCCTGCCGCGATTTTATCGTTTTCGATGATGTCTACAAGGTTTGCAGTGTCAATAGCGTCTGTTGCAAAACGGTATCGTTCGCCTTCCTGTTTCTGTAGATCGTAACCAAAAATATCGGTTAACACTTTGATGGTCGGGTCCGCTTTTTTCAATGTCAGCGTAATGTTGTGGAAACCTTTCAAGGCATTTTCATCTTTAATATCATCGGTTGTCCAAACTTTTCTGTTATCAGGAGTTGCAGATTCGATGAACTGAATTTGTAAGCCGTCCGGATCCTGAAAAGAAATCAATTTTTCGCCAAAAATCTCACCTTCTTCAAAGTTTACATTAAACTGCTGAAATCTGTTTTTCCAGAATTCCAGACTTCCTTTCGGAACTGAATAACCAATGTGTGTTGCCAGGCCGGAACCGTTTGTTCCTTTACCAATTCCTTCCCAAGGAAAGAAGGTCAGAATCGTTCCCGGCGTTCCTTCTTCGTTCCCGAAATAAAAGTGATACGTTCCCGGATCATCGAAGTTGACCGTTTTCTTAACGAGTCTTATTCCTAAAACCTGAGTATAAAAATCTAAATTTCTTTTTGCGTTGTCTGCAATCGCAGTGATGTGGTGCAGACCTAATATTCTATTTTCCATTTTGTAGATTGTTTAATTTTGATATAGCAAATGTAGAGCAGTTAGAAATCTCACACATTTAACTAGTTTAATAAATACACAATTTTAATTCTTCTATAATAAATTAATTCGAGGGTAAATAAAAACTAACACATATTAAGAAATCATTAATGATATACTATATTCGTTTTAAACTTATGCTGCATTTAATGTTATTATAGCCTAAAAATAGCCATATTTCAAATATTGTTAACAAATATTCATTTTGATACCTTATTTTTCCAAAAGTGGCATTATTTTTTCTCGTAGTAGAAAAACTAAATTTCATCTAGTGTCCATGAGACTTTTTTATAGTTAGAGAGACGATATTCTTTAAGTAATCAGTCTTGAAATAATTAAAATACAAAAAGTAAATTCAATTATATGAGTGTATTAATTACTAATGAAACCATTAAAGAAGTTTTTCACATTGCTCAATCGGTAGCAAGAGAAAATTACAATGCCCAATACGGCGCATCACATCTTCTACAGGCACTTTTACATAATAATTTCGGACTGAAGGAGTTTCTCCTCAACATAGAAAAAGATCCCGGATACATCTACGAATGGGCAGAAGTCCGGGTGGAAGAATATCCCAAAACTACGCATCTTCCCGATGAAATTTCGCAAGACGAGAAAATCAAAATCATTCTGGAGGAAGCGGATGACATCAGGTCAAAACTAGGTTTGGATGAGGTGACGCCACTTTGTCTCCTCGCAGCTATTGCCAAACCAAATATTGCTTACTCCGTACAGGAACTCAAATCTTTTCCACTCCGCGAACACGAAATACTGAACGTTTTCCGGGGCGAAGATAAAAAAGTCAATCTGCAGGAAAGCAGTCTGACAGGCACATCGAGTCCTGACAAAAGTGCTTTTCCTGCCATTTCAAGTTATTGCGTTGACAAAACCGAACAGGCGAGAAATGGAAAGTTGGACAACATAGTCGGGCGCGACAAGGAACTGAGAATGCTGATCGAAATACTTTGCAGAAGAACAAAACCCAATGTCATCATCGTGGGTGAACCAGGTGTTGGGAAAACAGCATTACTGGAAGGGTTTGCAATAGAAATCAACAAAGGCAATGTTCCGGAAATGCTGAAAGAGGCCACACTTCTGGAACTTGACACTGGCTCTTTACTGGCGGGAACTTCCTACAAAGGCGAAATAGAAGACCGTTTAAAAAAGGTCATCAACGAATGTAAAAAAATTAATAAAGCAGTTCTTTTTATTGATGAAATCCATTCTCTGCTGGACAGCAAAGGCAGCGCCGGCAATGTGGCGAATCTCCTGAAACCCGAACTGGCAAGAGGAGAAATCACAGTGATTGGCGCAACTACACAGGAGGAATACAGAAAAATTATTGAGCCTGAACGTGCTTTCGACAGACGTTTTGAGGTTTTGAACGTGGAGGAACCGGACGAAATTACCTGTGTCAAAATGATAGACGTTCTTCTGGACGGTTATAAAAATCACCATAAAGTGGAAGTCGACAGAAATGCTTTGGCGGACTGCGTAAGCCTGGCGAAACGTTATTCTAAAGGAAAAAAGCTGCCGGATTCTGCCATAGATCTTCTGGACAGAACGATGGCTTCTATCAAAATGCTGGACGAATTGTCTGAAACCGAACTGAAATCATGGAAGGAAAATTATGATCAAATTATCTCCGAAAGCGACGAAACAGATCCGCTTTTGGCAGACGAGCTGATCTGGAACTTCAACTTATTACAAAACAAGCTAAGCCCGATTCTCTGGGGTTCGCTCTCCGAGCAGCATACTTTGGAGACTTCTATGGATATCGGGCAGATTAAAAAAATCATCGATTGCACATTTGAAGAGCTGATCCAATTAGCATCAATCAAAAGAGAAAAAGTGGGTAAGCTGGAATTGGCAGCTGTGATGGCCGCCAAAACCGGAATTCCAATTGGTAAAATCCAGGCTAATGAAAAAGAAAAACTCCTCAATATGGAGGAAATGCTCATCAAAAGAGTGGTAGGTCAGGATCACGCATTGAAAACATTGGCCGATGCCATTGTCGAAAACAGAAGTGGCCTCAATAAACCCGGCCAGCCGATCGGTTCGTTTTTCCTGCTGGGCCCAACGGGAACCGGGAAAACAGAATTGGCAAAGTCGGTCGCAGAATTGCTGTTCAATGATGAATCTGCGATGATCCGTTTTGATATGTCAGAATTTAAGGAAGAACATTCGGCGGCATTACTCTACGGCGCGCCTCCGGGATACGTAGGTTACGAGGAAGGCGGAATGCTGGTGAACAAAATACGGCAGCAGCCCTACTCTGTGGTTCTTTTTGACGAAATCGAAAAAGCACACACTTCGGTTTTCGATGTTTTTCTGCAGATTATGGATGAAGGTAAAGTCCATGACAAATTGGGTAAAGAAGGCGATTTCAGTAATTCATTAATTCTGTTTACTTCCAATATCGGCAGCGAGGAAATCGTGAAGCATTTTGAGAATAAGGAAATCCCGACCTCCAAAAATTTAATGAAAATAATGACCGAATCGGGAAGATTCCGACCAGAATTTCTAGCAAGAATTACAGAAATTATTCCATTTGCACCTATCACCGAAGAGATGGCTGAGAAGATTTTCAGTATCCAGCTGAAGTCTCTCCGAAAAGCACTTACGAGGCTGGGAATAGATTTCAGCATCAGCGATTCAGCAATTAAAAACCTTGCTCTCAATGGCTTTAGCAGCAAATATGGTGCACGGCAGATTTCGGGCGTTATAAGAGCACAGCTCGCAAGACCTATTTCTAAAAAAATCGTGCGCGAGGAAGTCAAATCCGGACAGACCATCAGTGTTGACTGGAATGCAGAAACGGAAGAACTTATCTGGAACCATAATTAATCCAATAGAATGAAACGGAAATTGTTTGCAGGGGCTTTGTTTATTATTTCTTGTTCATTCAGTGCGCAAGGCCTCACGGCTTCGGATACATCACCACAGAGCGTAAAAAGGTATCAGAACATCATAAAAAGCAATAAGCAACTGGTAGATTTCATAGAATACACTTTTGTAAAAAAAGGCATCCCGAGACACCTCAAGAATCTGGCGGTGATAGAGTCCGGGTTGGATCATAATCAAACCTCGCATGCGGGAGCTAAAGGATTATGGCAGTTTATGAGCAGTCACGCCAACGGCTATGGATTGACGGATGACAACAGATCTGACATGTACAAAAGCACGAAAACTGCAGCTGTATCTCTCAAGAATCTTTATAAAAAATACGGAAATTGGGTCACGGTCGTGGCAGCATACAATTGTGGCGAAGGTAATATCCAGAAAGCGATGAACAAAGCCAGATCGCGGGTTTACACAGATTTTCAGAGTTATCTGCCGTCTGAAACTCAGAATCACGTCCGGAAATATCTCAATGCAAGTTTCGCCACCGCAGAGTTGGATCAGGTTCTGAATGATTACAGAAGTTTCACTGCCAACAGAAAGGCCTTTGTTCCTTTTAATTCTGACTTTTCGGCAGCGCAGGAAAATATGGACGAGACCAGACTGAACGGCGCTTTCCGCATCGATGCTATTGCTAGTTGGCTGGAAGTGGATAAAGATCAGATTTTGCTTTGGAATCCGAACATAGAAAGCAAACTTAATGAAAAAGGAGAAAGTGATTTTTATCTTCCTAAAGATCTGATGGTCAATTTCCTGATGAATAAAAATAAAATACTGACCAATTCTCTGAAAAACTAATCTCCTAAAAGAAACCATGGAAAATCAGAATTACAAAATACCGTTCAATCCTTCCAGTATGATGACCAGCAATGGCCAGATTGAAACCTGCGATATCGCTGAAAGTATTGCTCAGAACATTATGCTTCTGATTATTACCAAAAAAGGTGAAAACAGGTACGATGAAAATTACGGCAACGACGTCTGGGGCGTAGAATTCGATAACGGAATTACGCCGGCGATGTGGGAAAATCTTTTCGTAAGCAGCCTCCAGAGACAAATTGCCGAACACGAGCCGAGGCTTGTAAATGCCGTTGTGCAGGCGCATATTAATTATGTGGAGCACAGTTATGAAACCAGAGGATTCAGCGAGGTAAAGAAAAAAGTAAAAGTGGGAATCAATGCGAAGCTGGATTCTACCGGCGAAAAATTCAATTTTTCAACCGAATTGTTCCTTAGCCCAATGTCCATCGATTAAAATAGAAATACATGAGTTTTGATCAACAACAGACTTTCTCCAAGGAAGTCATCAAGGCAAGAATGCTGCAAAATGCGACCAAACTCTGGGGACTAAAAAGTATACAGTCTCTGGATCCGTTTGTGAAATTGCTGATTGATGCCTTCAGCACAGAGGTTTTCAAAGCCAACAATGAGATCCAGACGATCAATGGACGGATTCTCGAAAGGCTGGCAAAACTGCTGACACCTACCAATTATACACATCCGACCCCTTCTCACGCCGTCGCATTTTGTATGCCGGAAGAGGACCGTGAAATACTGATGGAACATTCTGAGTTTTTCTTCAAAAAGCACCTCAGCTCTTTCAGGAAAACGCAATCTGACAAGCAGGTGGAAATTCCCTTCACTCCAGTTGATAATATTGATCTGGTGAAGGCCCAAACTATCTTGATGGTAGCCGGAAATACTGTTTATCATCTGGATGAGCAGCTTAACAAAATTCCTATTCAACGCATTTCGCCGGATGTTGCAGACTACCGAAATGTGATGATCGGAATTGACCTCAGCGCCTATTCATCGGATAATTTTCCTGAGAAATTCAGCATTTATTGCTCCAATCCCACCTACGAAAAAGTGGATTTTGTTTACCGTCTGCTGCCGCATATCCGAATCTTCCACAACAATATTCCGCTGGAAGTCTCTTCCGGTATCACTTACAATGATGTTCCTGAGGAGGAAGGTTATGAAGGGATTTTTGAGGAGCAGTCTATCCGTCACAAGATCAAGAAAGATGTTAAGAATCTTTATCAGCATAAATTCATCGAAATCAGCGGCATCTACCCTTCACTATTCAAAAAAATACAGCCTGGACTTCCGGAAAATATGGATGATGGCACTTCTGTTTTTGACCAGTTCAGAAACAAGAAAATCCTTTGGTTAAAATTGGAATTTCCGCCACAGTTTACCTCTGAAATTCTGGAAAATTTTTCCTTTATTTTAAATGCATTTCCGGTGTACAACCGTGGCTGGAAAAAGACAGAATACAATCTGGACATTATGGGAAACAACATTCCTATGGAAACCAGCGAGGAAGAATTTTTCCTTTATGTAGAAGAAGTTGTGGACGGGATGGGCAAAAGATATTCAGAAATCCCCTTTACACCCAATGATGAGATTGAGAAAGGCCTCTTTACCGTAAGGAAAGGCGGAATGGAACGCTTCACACAGCGCAATGCGACAGATCTGATGTCCCACGTGATGGAACTTTTGAGGGATGAGGTCGCTGCCTTTGCCATTATCAACAGAGATAAAGTGAAGGATGTTTTGGGCGAAATTTCAGATAAGATGAAAGGCCTTATGAAAAAGGTAGACCAATCCAACCGGGAACTGAAAGAAGATGTAAACTATGTCATCATCGAACCATTGGAAAATTCAGTGCATACTTATGCCTCATTCTGGGTTTCGCACTCGTCCTTAGCCAATAATCTGCGGCCGGGAACGGAACTGAACTCCCAGAAGAAATTTCAGGTCATCACACTCATTACCGAAACTACAGGCGGTGCAGAGGAGAAAAAACAGTCAGACACCATTCTGGCCTACAAATATGCATTGACCAGCCGAGACAAAATTATCTCTGCCGAGGACGTCAAAAACTACTGCAGAATGATGCTGAACAGCGAGCTGAAAAATGTCACCGTACGACGCGGAACGATGATCAGCGACAAACCTCGGGAAGGCTTTATCAGGACTGTAGATGTAGAAATCACGCCGCAGAATTACACTTTCTACGGACGCAAATATTGGGACAATCTGGCGGACGTGCTCAGGAATAATATCCGAGCAAAAGCCATAGACGGCGTAGAATACCGCGTGATGATCGTAGAGGATGCTATGCATTTGGAACTTTAAAAAGCGATAAATGAAAGAAACCCGCCACATCTCCGAACTTAAATACAACAAGCTGAGCACCGATTTCAAAATAGAATCGGTAGCAGCCAATCTGCTGAAATATTACAACAGCAACTCCAGCATTTTCATCAAAAGAATTGGCATCAATGACCGTCCTTACCTGAAAGATATCAAGAATATCTACGCCACTTATTATGGTTTGGATAATGAAACCGTCATTATGGAAACCTACCGGGAAAGTATCTACGACTATTTGCCGGAAGGCCTTTTCCACCCGCCTTCCCTTGGCTCAGCATCCAAACGTGGCGTAGAAAGTGTGGTGAAAGAGATCCGAAAACAGAAGGAAGTAGAGGAAAATGCCAGAAATTTTTTCCAGCCGTTTGAGCAGGAATTTTTTTATACCGAAGTTTCGGCATTGCTGAAGGAAACCGAATTTGACATCGCAGATCAGTCGGATACGCTCATCTCTATTTTCAAAGAGCTTTGGCCACTGTTGGGAAAAGTAGATCTGGAAACGGCAAAAATTTTCTTTTACATTCTGCCTTTTCTACATGAAGTACGAGGAAACAGACGGTGGACAGAGCGATTCCTGACTGCTTTTCTCAATGTGAAAACAAGCATTGACTTTGTCCCCAATACCATCAACAGGAATGATGATGACCTGGGAATCACCGCTCTTGGAAGCTGCAAACTGGGAATCACGATGATCCCCAACGGAAAACATATGGACGGCGAGAGAAACTGGCAGGTGACCATCGGGCCGATTCCTTACGATGAGATTCATAAATATGTTGCAGGAACGCCTTTCCGCGATCTGCTCCAGAATATCTACGATTATCTGATGCCGATTACTGTAAAAATAGAGGAGAAATTCGTGACCGAAAAAAAAGAAAATTCTTTTGTGATAAATGCAACAGAAAACACCAATCGTTTGGGATATTCTACCTATATTTAATATATTTAACAGATAAAAAAAACAACAATACAATATGGAAATAAGTTCTGTCAAAGGAATTTTCTTGAGATATCTACTGATGCCACTCATTACTGGAATTTTGATATTCATTCTCGCGATGATCCGGCGAAGCAAACCGGCGATCAGCGTGAAACATATTATTTTCTATGTTCTTTTGTCTGGTCTTTGCCTTTGTCTGCCCGGTTTCCTGGGTTTTTCCGGCAATCTATTCAATCCGTATTGGTATCTTTTTTCGCAGCTTTTTTACCTTGGCCTGGGCATTATTCACGTCAATCTGCTGCATCATTATTTCAGAAAACATATTGACAAGCTTTGGATGAGCATTCTTTTTGAAGCCATTTTGAGCCTCACCTGCATCCTTTTTGGCGGTTTTCTTTTCACCTTGATTTTTAAATGGATGAGCAAGGATTTGGGCAATCCTTATATGGCTGCCACCAGCATTATCATTTTTATCGTTCCTCTGATCTTCTATTACTGCTATGTCCAGTTTATCAGCATTCCGTTTGATATTTATAAAACATGGCGCTTCGATCCTGATCAGAAACCGCATAATTTCCAGGGTGTAGATTTTGACAAACTGATGGTGCTGAATGTAGAACTCAGCAAGAATTCTGAGGATCAGCAGAGATTCATCGTCAAAGCAAAAACACTGGCAACCGGTATTACTTTCGGAGACTGGTTCCACCGGGTTGTAGACGATTATAACCACAAAAATCCCAATGCCACAATCAAACTGATAGATTCTTCAAACGAGCCCTATTACTGGATTTTTTATATTAAAAGATCATTTTTCAGCATCAGAAAATACATCGATTTCGAACAGGATATTCTTACTAATAAAATTACCGAAAACCAGACTGTGATCTGCAAAAGAGTGATCCGCCATCAGGAAGAAGGTAATATTGCTAACCAAACAAGCACATCATTATGATACAACCGATAAAACATTTCGCCGTCAACTGGGTAGACGGGATGAAGATCTCCAAAGACCATCTTGTGCAGCAGGAAGATTTTATGATAGATTCTATCCGAGATTCCAATTCTATTCAGATCAATTCCTACAATTTCGGACTGCTTCCCATCACAGAAAAGTATGGCGACAAAACTATTTACGAGCTGCAGAGCACCGCTACAAATGATGCCCAGCTGACTATCAAAAAATGCACGGCGATCACCCTTGCAGGCTACCGAATAGAATTGTTTGATCATAAAGTCAACATCAGAAATCTTGCAAAAAATATGGCGCAGGATCAGGAGGAAGTAGACGGGGAATTCTTTATTCTGGCGTCTGTCAATCCATTTGACCACGTCTCTTTTGGTGATATTGATGCTGATGAAATTCCGCCGAGACATCCTTTTACAAAACCCAACTACAGGATAGAGCTGGTAGATGTTTCTATCCTGAACAGCAGCTATTCCGGCGGCAATTATCTCGTTTTGGGAAAAGTCGCTATGAAATCCGGAATGGCGCAGATAGACGCCAATTTTATTCCGCCATGCAGTTCTGTGGAGAGCCATCCAAAATTGGTAGAATATTATAACAATTATTCCAATTCTTTGGGCAATCTCCGTCAGTATGCGTTTAAGATCATCCAGAAAACAGCGCACAAAAATCAGAATATTACACTTGCCGACAATGTAAAAACACTGTGTACAACAATCATCAAACACATTGGCGAAAATTATTTCCAGTTCAAAAATGTAGTGACAGAGCAGCCGCCTATCTTCCTGATCAATATATTCTCGAAACTTGCGCTGCAGCTTTATAACGACACGCAGATGATGGTGCAGGCAGAACTGGAAGAAATGCTTAATTACAGTCTGGAATGGAGCGAAATTACACCACATTCTCTTCTTAATCAGCTTACCAATAACGCAGAAATAAATTATGATCATCATAATACGGGCGAATATTTCTTTAACATCAATCAGATGATGAAAAGTCTGGAACTGATTTTCGGTAAACTGAGCGAACTGGATTATATCGGTCAGCGCAAAGAAAACATCATTGTCAACGAGCAGGAAGTAATCTCTAACAACGATCCTAAGAAAGGCTGGAGCGTCATCGATTAATACTTGTAACCATTCGACATATGTAATTAAGTGTGAAAAATATAAATCCTGAAGAACTATTTCTTTGGGATTTTTTTAGCATTAATAATAAATGTAATCGTAGAATTACTACACTTTTCCAAAAAAGGCGAAGGCTGAATCGTCATCCTGAATCAATTTTTTAAATTTATAAAGCAGAAAATATCTTTCCTGAAAAATGAAAGTTTATGGACGAAAATATTCTGATATATGACGTGAAAGCCGGTGATACTCTAGACAAGATTGGAGCTGAAATCGGCATGACGGGAGACCAGCTGAAGGATTTTCACAACGCCAATTGCGAAAAACTGGAGAGATTATGGTTTAATAATCTGAATGGTGTGCGGCAGATTATTATCCCAAGAGAATATAAGAACCCTGAACAGCTGCGCAGTGAAAGAACGACAGAGCTTCCGCCGTCCAGTGTCACGAGAGATTTCTACGCGAAATCGTATCAAGTCAGTGAAAACTTCTCCAGGCTCGCTGAAGATAATTTGGAAATAAATTATACAGTTCAGGTTACATTCAAAAAAAGAGAGGAAATCAGCATTGCTGAAGAAGTTGCAGATGTGAAATGTTTCGGTTTCAAAAAAAACGGGGCAGCGCCTGATGACAAGATGAGCGCCATTGCGATCGCAGCGATGGAAAGCATCTACCCTATTTCGTTCGTGCTTCCTTTCCAGGGTAAGGTTTCGGCGATCTATGAGCACGATATTCTTAAAAAAAGATTTGATGAAAAACGGCCGGAAATGGAAGAATTTTTCACTGGCGAAATTTATAATGCCTATTTTGATAAATTCTCGGAGAGCATTGATAATGCAGACTTGCTCATCAGGCAGTTTTCGTCTTCACTACTCTATCAGCTACTGTTTCCCAGGATGGAATGGTTTCATAAAAGCAGTCCCTGGGTAGAGGAATTTTATTTCATTCAAAACTCCTTCCCGCTCAAATGTGCTATGAATGCCGATTACGATCATCAGAACGATGAATTTGTAGAAACAGTGCTGCAGGGAAATATTAAAGACGCCTACAGTCTGCAGGAGATCTTGCGGGGAAAATCTTTTGGTGATCAAGCCGAAGAATTTGCAGACGGCGCCATCGAACTGCGATACATAACGGACAAAAAGACAAAAAAAATGCTTCGTGCAGAGGCTTCCGTAACCTTCAGGAATGACAATGAACTTTACCAAACTCAAACCGTAAAACTGACTCCAAATGGAATCTCCTGAGAAAAATAATTTGTCTGAAAAAGCAAATGATTTAAAACTCTACGATTTTTCAAGCTAAGTACTTACATTTTTTGACTGCCCAGCTCCAAGTGATTATGTAAAAGATGAAGAACCAGATTCATATACATTTGGAATTGTAGGAGGGAAAAAACTGAACGAGTATTGGTATGAAAACTCTTTAAATAATCAATAAATGAAATATTTAGTAATTACAATTTTTAGTGCAATTAGCTTTTGGGGTTGTAAACAATATTCAAACAATCATATTACAACTGAAAATAAGAGTCTGCAACCAGAAACGACAACCAATGATTTATCACAGCCGAGCAAAATTAAAATTTCTCCCGATACCATAAAAAATCAAGAAAAAACTGTTGAAAAATGGGCGTTTAAGAAAGAAATAATTTCTCTTTTTCCTTCAGAAAAATCAGATAATTTTTACAATTACGGACAACTAAAAATTGGAAGTATTGAATCCGGAAAATTTATACGAATACCTAAAAAAGATTCTCCTTATACCGGTTTTGAGAAAATGCTTATTAAATTTCCTTATTTTACTGTTGAACAGACCTACAGAGAAGGAGATTTTACCAATTATGAATTTATTACATTTAAGAAAGAAGCCCAATCAATCTATCTGTATAAATACGCTGTAGATTATACCAATATCCAAAATCTTGATGAAGATGTTGCAAGTCTTCGTCTGGACCAAAAAACAATAGGAAAAGTTAAAATAGAAAATGTTACTATAGATTTTCTGACTTCACTGAGAAGTGAAAGATGATATTAAAAAATAAGAACGGTCAACTTATAGGACAAAAAATCATTTAAACTATTATCGTTAAGTTGGCAAGTTTTGTTTCCAGGAAGAACAAGTGAGAAAAAATAAGAAAAATGATAGATAATAAATTTCAAATTAATTCTAATTTGAAGAAAATCAAGGAAATTAAAGGGTCTGCGACAGATTGTATAACTTCTGAATAATTAATAAAACGTCCTATGAAATATCTATTATTAATTTGTTTTTTTGTTCTTTCATTTACCACTTGTGAAAATTCAAACAAAGAAAAAACAGCTAAAACACCTGTTACAAAACAAGAAAAATCTTTTCAGGATTTAAATAAAAAAAACATATCTAAATGTAAAGTTCAAATTCAAAATCAAGATTTAGTACTAATATGTAATGAGAAAGAAACCATTTATAAAGACCTAATTATCAACAAAATGTCTCTTTCAACCGAACTTACACAAAATGATAATGGGCTTTCGTTATTGTATGAAACAAATGCATCATCAACGAAAAGTAAAGAAAAGTATGATTTTATTTATTCTTTAAAAGGATTGATTTTAATCTCTAAAGAAATTGTAAAATATGGAAAAGATGGATTGGCCATAAATAAATTATTTATTGATAATTATGATATGTCTCAAAAAACATATGACGATTTGCAGACCATAGGAAATTCTTTAAAAGAAGAATTCAACAAAAAACCTTTTGGTTTTGTTTATGATTCCGAAAATATTCTTTTTGCCAAGGTGACATATCAATCAGCTCTTGAGGATTTATATATTGATTATCCAAAAATTGAAAATGCAGATTTCAAAATCAATAATGTAGAATCTGCCAATAATCAGGCATTTGCTTTAGAACAATTAGAAGCTGATGATTCCTCAAGACTCTTACTGAAAGAAATCATCTCGCAATATCCGGATAGAACTGGGGCATTTCTAAATCTGGCAGATGTTGATTGGAAACTTAATAAAAAAAAGGAAGCACAAAAAAATTACAGTATCTACATTTCCCTTATGAAGTCGCAAAAAAAAGATTTATCAAAAATTCCAAAGAGAGTTTATGAGAGGATTAAATAAAAGAGTAAAAACGGAAATAAAACGGTGTGTAAAAAATATGATTAAATACCACATCATCACTGGGAACCAGTTACCGACCTTCAGGCCAAATCGGTCGCTTGTTTGCTTAAATTCTTACTGAAAAACTTTAATTTGTCTATTGACGATGTAATAGTTCACGAAAAGTTATGCAGTAAAGAAGCAAAAGAAGGACAAGATATCTATGAAGCCATGTTACCATATTTTATTTATAAATAATTATAAATGAAATACTTAAAATTAGTAATTATAAAGTATTGGAATGACTCTATTGCTGATTTTACAGAAAACGTTTCAATTCCACTAGAATTGGATTGCTGATATTTGACATGCAGATGACTCAAAATAATAATGAAAATTTGATCACCGAAATACTCATGAAATGATGAAGTTTAAAGATACATTCAGCTTATCCCAAAAGATGAGTACATTAAGGATGCTTTGGGTAGCTACCATAATTTTGACTTTCTTTTATTTATCCTGTAAAAAGCATGATATGCCTTTTGGAAACAAGGCTCAAATTACTGCAACTTACCGTGTTTCTAAAGTAGAAGACGGAAATAAATTTGATGATGACGATTTCTCTACCGACATCATTACAAAGGCAAAAAAAAATTTGGACAGTTTGGGTTTCAAATTTCCAGCGAAAGAACAATTCAGAGAAAGAATTCTGAAAGTCTATGGCATAGATATTTCCAAATATGACAACAGCATTATCGCCCTGAGACCTTCGGATTTTCCCGAGATAGTCATCAAAAATGATCAATTTATTCTGGTGCAGGATAGTGATTCCGGCAATCAATTCTTCATCAATCCGGAAATGCTTGTGTACTATAACAAATTCGTTTTTTACAAAGACAAAAGTGCTTTTAACTTGCTGAAATCTATAAATCCTTACCTTTTAAAGGACCTGGTGATCGTCTATGGTTTCGACGAAGATAAAGACCTTGTCAAATATGTACTTAAAGATTATGATTTTTCCAACGAAGTCAATACACACGATTTAATATTTTCACGCCGTCCCGAAAATAACAAATATGAGATCCGGAAAGGCATTATGAATGATATAGAAGACTTTATTTATGGCGGTGCGGTTGAAGACTTTTCCTACGCAAAAAAAGGAAACGGCTACAACAGTATTTCTAAAATCATAAAAAAGATAGAAGATCAGAAAGGGAACTATATTGATCCCGACGAAACAATTGCTTACTTGTACAATCAGGAATTGCAGGTCGGAATTGTGGGCGACATCCAGCAAAAATTGGATCATTCTCCGGATTATGCGAAGTTTCTGAGAAAAAATAACTTCTTTAAACTAAAAACATTAAAAGAGTATGTCGAGGTCATCTATCAATCTCCTGATGAAGGTGAAACTGATAATAAAAGGTTTTATATTGATGATCCAGATGGCTTTACCAACTTAAGAAGAGGCAAAACTACAGCATCCGAAATTATCCAAAAAATAAAATCGGGAGCGCAGATTGAAGTTCTGGATGATTCCGGAGATTGGTTTTCGATAAAAACAAAGGAAGGAAAAGAAGGATTTGTCCATAAAAGCAAGATAAAATCAGATTAAAAAGTAAAAGCACTTTTCTCGAAGGTGCTTTTTTCGTTATAGTTTCTTTGGCGTAAATTGTTTAAATTTAAATTTCTACAACAACTAGAGGCGGAAAGAAAGTATGAATCAAAACAATAACCAATGCGAAACAGCCTGCTCATCATCTTACTAGCATTTTTATCCTGCAAAAAGGAGAAACCGACGGCCGTTACAACTGCCGGAAAAAGTGAAATCCAAAGTACGGCTTTAGTTATAATTAAAGACACGGTAATTTTTGGTAATTCTGCAGAAGGTGAAAACCTGGAGCTTTTTACCGATTCCAAAACCGGCGATTCGGTGCTCAAAAGCACGGCTTATGGCGAAAGTGGAAAAGCAGAATATCAGTTTATCTTCAATAAAACACTGAAGGAAGGAAAAGCTGTCACCTTTCAATACGCAGAGCCAACCACCGTGAATGCCGAGCCTGAGCTAAAAAAGAAATCCGAGGAAAACCTCTCATCATCAAAACAATCGAATGAAAAACTGAATCAGCTTTTTCTGGATTACATAAAAGTGTTCAGAAAGAAAAATGAAGCCAGCGCATCCCAAACCAATAAAAACTGGACCGGCGATTATGCCCTCTCGCTCAATGATGACAGCGAGGACTGGCGCGACATCCACTCTATCACCATTCATATTTCCAAAGACTCTGTCACATATCTTGCAGAAGGATTTCAGCTTTATCAGTATTTCAAACTGAAAGCAAACGTGGATGGCAAATCCTTATCTTTAAACTACGAAAAGTCCCTCGATAATACCGGCAGCTTCGCCCCTGGCAAAACAAAAGACTTCGGCAAAATCACCTTAGAAAATGGAAAATACCTTTGGGAAAGTCCTTATATTGATGAAAATTTTGGGGAAGGCACGAGGCAGAAATATGAACTACAGAAGAAGTAATTTAAATAATAAAAAACATGCAGTCTAAACAGATATTCATCCTATTTTTATTTTCAGCTTGCTTTGCGTGTGAGGAAAAAGCGCCTTTGCAAACAAGTCCGAAACCATCTGACACTACAATTATAGAAAAAGCTGAACCTCCAAAAGCAGCCGTGAATTATCTCGAGAAAATTTTCAGCAGATCTTTTGTACTCAGCTGTGGCAGCGGATGCGCAATGACTTATACTGCTAAAGAGATAGAAAAAGAAGAGTCAGCATTCCGGGTGAAATTTGATGTCCAGATGTATGTGGATGAAGTAGAATCCGACAGTTTCGAGGAGACCTATGAGTTTCACTTTAAGGATAATGAGCTTGATAAAATCGTAAAAGAAGGTGAGAAAGGAGATTTCCTGCAGACTCAGATGCCGGAAAGTCAGCGATCGTTTAAAGAATTTGGTCAACAGTTGGAAAAACATTGATTGCTGATTGTATACCGTTCGTTTTGTATAATTATGATGAAAATTAATGAAAAAAAATCCTGATGAAAATTCTTCATCAGGATTTTTTTTAGTGATTCTTTGTAGAATTGATAATCATCAAGATTATTTTGCTCCTGGCCAGATTCCATCATACGCTGAGTTGCCGTATTCGATTTTTTCTGCGCTGATCACGAAGCTGATAAACATATTATCCTCGTTCAAAGCGTCATAATCTACCTCGTGCTGGATCACGTAACCGTTTTCCCATTTCAGATTTGTGAGTGTGCCTTCTTCGTGCGACTTGTTGAATGTCACTTCGCCGCTTGTGGGTTTGTATTTTCCGTTCAGTAAGCTTTCCAAAATACCGGAATCTTCAGTAGCTTCCACCGTGATTTTGATCAATGCATTGGATGGGTCGGATGCCACTCTTCCGGATACATCTGTGTTTCTAGAAACGCCGTAATTAAGTTTTAGGATCTTTTGTTCTGCTCCGCCGTTGAATTTTAAAACAGCTCTTGAATTGTTTGCCATGATTTCTAAATTTTAAATATTAATATTTTGTGAATTGGTTTTCTTGATTTCTATATACCAAAGATAAAACCACATCCCCAAATTCTCAATAGTAGTTTTACTACACTTTTTTAGAAAAACAGAAGGCTAACGTACTGGCGATGAAGGCAGAATCTGATAGCGCACGCCGAAATCATCAACAAGCAATTTGTAAGATCCTGGCTTTATTAAATACATAAATAACGAATCTGACTTTGCGGAACTAATCTTCAAATCTTGATCAGAAATAATCCTGACCGGGAAATTAATACTGTCTTTATCAGTTTTCATTAATCTACCGGCATTAATTTTATAAATGTAAACTGCCTTTTTATTGATTACCGGAGTGCTTAAAAGTTCAGATTCGTTACTTTTTATGACAATCAGGCTTTTCTCCGCCGCTTCCTCGTGAGACAGCACTCTTTTCTTCTGTTCATTTTTTTCATTTTGAAACAGATCCACCGCATAATGGTCCGGCCGCACATATTCTTTCTTACAGGAAATGGAGGCAGAAAGCGTGGCGAGCATCATCAGAATGGTGTAAAATCCGGGTATTCTCATCGCATTGGTTTTTATTAAAAAAAGGGAATTTGCACATCATATCGCAAATTCCCTTTCATTATTTAATACTATTTAATTATTCCTGTTGATACTGAGCATCCCATTCGTTGCCGTCGTCGCCTTTGTGTCCGTCCAGTTTTATCACAAAACTTTTGGTAGGGAAATATGGCGTCATTCTGATATCCAGCCATACACGGTCTTTATTAACTTTATCCTGCTCAAATTTCACAATTTTGAATTTTTCAATCAGTTTGTCCGGGCCTTTAATACCGTCGAGGAATGTCACAATTTGTCTTCTCAGGTCGTCTTCATTTCGCGGATTCCAGTTTTCGAAGGCTCTTCTGTTTAGGAAATCCAGCAGAACTTTGGTTACATAATCGAAAACCCGCACCACAGAATAGGTCTGCAAACCGATATTGTCGCCGGTGAAAAGAGTCTTGGCAGAGAATGCCATAATCTTTCCGTATTCATTGACCATCGGGACCAATCCCATTTTTTCCAACTGCGAAATTTCACTTTTTTTAAGATCAAATTTAACAGCGTCTACCTCATTGATGTTACCGTGTTTCTTACCGGCAGCCACCTGCGACATCAGAGTTTTATAAATTTTCCCAGCCATAGAGGTAGATGGCGGCAGATCTACATTTTCCTCCTCGCCTACTTCCTCCGCACGTCCGCGTCCTACAAGCCAGTTGGTCGTCATAATTACATTACTTCTGTGAAGCTCGCCACCTGTAAGATTTGCAGAATGGAAAAGGTCTACCACATCATCAGGCTTGTCCAGATTTGCAAAATCAGTTACAAGCATTACTTTATTTTCGTTACAGATTTTTGCCCACTTTTCAACCACTTTGTTGGATCCCAAATATCCGGGAATTGCCAGAATAGAATAATTGTCCCGAAGATCCAGCCTGTCATAATTCTGTTTGAATTCATCTGCAATGGCGTCGATAAATATCGGATTATCAAGATCCTTCATCTGATCCAGAGAAGCATTCACAATGCTGACATTATCAACCTTATCGAGTTCCGTATTTTTGAAAAACTGCGCCATTGTTCTGTACGCGGTTTCTAGCTGGCGGATTTCTGCAAGGCTGTTTTTTAGGTTGGTTTTGAGGTTTCTTTCTGCAGAGATTGCTTTGTTTTTGCAGGTCTCTGCCATTTCATCGGCGGTGGCATTATTTTCCAGAAGCGAGATCCAGAGATTCAGTTTCTGAGCAAGATCTTTGCGCTCCGTCTGTTTGTTGGAGTCATTCAGAAAAATCTCTTTTCGTGCTTTCCGCGTCGGATTCATATTGGCGATGCCGTCTACCACAGTTTCTATAAAGTTGAACCCGCCAACTTTGTTCAGGTCGTCTATTGATGATCCTTTCCTGTGGTCTTGCTGCTGCTGGCCAGCCTGCTGGTTTTGCTGTGCTGCTTGTTGTTTATTATCCATAGTTATGTTTTTTTATTTTTCTAATTCTGCAGCCACTTCTTTCAAGACGTCGATAAGGGCGTCTTTGGTCTGTGGATTTTCGAGAATATTTTTAAGGATTTTATTGTTTTTCAGCTGGCGCAGAATCTTGTTGTATTGCTCCTGCTCTATGCTGAGGGTTTTCAGATATTCTGAATTCTGAGTCAGATTTTTTGGTGTAAAATCGCCTATCTGCTGGAATCTGAATTCCTCATCCACATAAGTCCCATCTTCTGTCTCGTGCTGAACGGAGATGGATGGCTGGAAATGCTTAAAAACATCATCTACCGATTTCAAACCTTTCACAATTTCCGGAACAAAAGGTTCATCTGCTGTCAGCTGACCTACGATGAGAGATCTGTTCTCCTGGATTTCCTGGATCGCTTCGTTGGCGTCAACTTTGACTTCGTTTCCTCCAACACCATAATTAAACATTGCCATATTTTCTATTTTTAAGTGATTTGAATAATTAATTATTTAATAAAATTATAAAAAAATTATTGAATTATCATAGTTAATCTATTATAGATCAATTATATCTGATAATAAGTGCTTTTTAGAGTATTACAACTACAAAGATGCAACAGGTTGTGTGGTCGGCATAAAAAACCGGTTAAGCCAGAAGAACTTTTCACCGTTTTGATCTATGATCACTTTTGGGTTACTTTTGTTGTTTAGCAATCTGTCTGCCAATGTTTTATACTGTTTGAAATATAACTTCACATTCTCATTTGAAATCACATTCGGCTGTTTCCAGCCACTCAGTTTGTATTTTGAAAGCGTCTCTTCCGAAGCATTATCAAAGCCTGTACTTACTGCAACGGAATAGGCCATTGACTGATTTCTAAGTTTTGCTTTATCAAATTTGCCTTCGCCGGAATAGTATTTTTGCAAAACATTCAAATAGCTGTTCACCGCGGATTCCTGATGAAAGTCGGGACTGTAACTCTTTGTCTCCTGGTATACTTCCTGATAAAAAGTGCGCAGTTTATCGTATTCGGATTCGGAAAGCAGAATCCCTTTCTCCACTGCAGGATAGCTTTCCTTGAACTCATCGGAATAAGTTCCCTTGGTTATAAAAGGATTTTCATAACTGATCAGTTGCGCCGTAGTTTCGGTCGGGATCGTAGCCGGAGCATCTGAAAACTGATTTCTGAAATCCGGCTTCAAAGTCGTTCTCGAACTTCCTACGGAGGATTTGAAATAGTTTTTAAGCGATGTATTCACTGTTTTGTTGTAATCTGTGACCTGTACCAGAAGGCTGTCCAGAGATTTGACCAACAGATTGCTGGAGTTGAGTTCGCCTTTTTTAGGAAAAACCACAAAACCCTGCGACATACTCGCTTTTGGATAATCCAGAGAATAAACGCCGCCTTCTCCCATTACGAGGCTGTAGTTGTTTTTATCCATTATCATTTTCTGATCTACGATTCTTTCTTTATCAAGTTCTGCAATATTCCTTGCGGTACTCGTCAAAATATTTTCTGAGAATAGCACGAAATTATTATAAAAGTCTGAAGATCCTGATGCCGACTGGAAAAACAGCATTCTTGCACGGGCAAGAGTCAGGCTTCGCATAGCAGCATTTAATCCGCCATAGCTGGAAGCAGTTGAACCGACAACGACGACAATATTGGTCTCATCCGGAACTCTGCCCAAAAGATCTCCGGTAGCTTCAAGTGCTTCCTGCAACGGCTGAGCACCGTTGCTGCTGCAATTCTGATTGGCTGCCTGTAAATCTATAAAAGCATTAATTTCTTCAAAATTATTACTCAAAGCAGATGGCAGAACATCCTCGCCACACGTATTATTTTTATATAAAACAACACCGTATTTGATATTTTTAAAATATTTCAACTGGTCTAGTTTCAGCTGCAGATCCTGAAATACAGATTTTGCCAAAGCTGCATTCTGGGCATTATCCCTGCTGATATCAACTGTAAAAACGATGTTCAGATTTTTACTTTTATTGGTGATCTCTTTATATCTGCCGTAGTAAACAGGCTGTCCCAAGACATTGTAAACAAAATTTTTGCTGTAATCCAAGGCACTTGTGAAAAAACGGGCTTTGCGGGTACTGTCCACCGTAGCAGGTGCAATAGCCACAAGATTCTCTACAGAAGTCCTGTCTCCTGCATCAGCCAGCGCAAACCTTGTGTCAGACACAGATCCCGGAACTGCATCTTTTGGAATCGAAAGATTATTTTCTGCGGAATAGCTGAAATCTGATGCTACTTTCATTGCACTTCTATCGCCCCAATTGGCAATCATATTGGAACTTACCCAACCGTAAACGTCATTAGAAATACTATCGATCTTCAAAGAAGGCGATTTCCCGATGAGAAATCTGTTGCTGCCATCCGACTGTTTGTAGATATAAACCAGCTGGCCAACGGGTAATTTTTTATTGATCGGTTTTGTAAGATCCGGCGACGAAAAGATCAGTACAGAGTCATTTTTCATATACTTGGCTCCGTTTTTCAATACATCCGATTTATTGGGCGACAACACTGCTTTCACATTAAAACCATTGTCACTGCGCTTTAACGAATTGGTCCAGAGCAATAATTGATCTTTTGGAATCCAGCCGTAAGTTTTCACAGATTTGGAAGGCAGTTTTTTCATCAGCGCATCCGGATTATATTCTGCTACTTTCACGAGGTTTTTTGAGGCTTTCTCTTTTACAACCAAAAGCGGCTCCAGGAATTTGATTTCTTTGGGCGATTTTTCGTCGCCTTTGTCCATAAAAACCGTATTGTTGGCACGATCAGAGACAACTACCCAAGGTTCTGCTTTTTTCGGGAAACCATCGCTTACTTTTACCTGATCTACATAGCCGTAAAAACCTGTCTTCGGAGTCTCGTTGGAAGGGATTCTGACCTGGCATCCTGTTACAATGCAGGCGGTTCCCAGAACATATATGGCGTTGAGAAAGTTCTTTTTCATAATTATTTTTTTTAGTTTTTACTGCTTACTCTGAGTTACTTCCACCTTGATTACGCAGTTCTGGTTGGCATCTAATGTCGTCTTCACTTCCTGAATATTATTTTTCTTATCAAACTGTAATCCTGTACAGTAATAGTAGAAGGAATTCGCTTTGTCATTCACGTTTACAGCAATATTATCTTTGCTGCAGAGGTAGGTATTGAGAAGGTAATTGTAATGTGTATTGAAACTGTTGCCGTCAGCAATCTGCTGGAGATGGTATTTAAAGTCATCATTGATTTTCCCGTAGATATCAGCAACAGTAGGTGTTGCGATCTCCTCATCGTCCAATTCTTCGTAAGCTGGCAGAATCTTGATCATATGCTGAATTGGCTCCTGATCGGCATCTGTATATAAAGTGACAATATAATTTCCTGGATTTTTGAAGGCGTAAGTGGCCATTTTTTCTTTGGCATCAATATTTCCCGTTTCACCAAATTTCCATGTAAAAATCTTGGCGTCTGGTGCTTCTGCGCGGAAAAAAACATTCTCCAACTGCATCGCCTGGCTCGGCGCATCTATCCTGGTTGGTACTTTTTCCAGATTTACAGCTCTCGCAACACCTGCGGAAACCAAAACCGGAAATGACTTGGTATATTTATTATCGATAATGACAGAAACCTGATAATACCCTGGTTTTTTGAAGAAATGGGCGCCTTTGTTTTTCTCAGAATTGAATCCGTCACCAAAATCCCATTTTCTGCTTTTTCCGAATGTCGTTTTGTCCTCATAGGTGAGCGTATCTCCTACATTGAGCGACGTCGGATAGACGGCTGCCACGATATCGTCTGAACTATGGATGACTTTCCGCTGCAACCAAAGAATAATAATTGCCGCTAAAAGCAAAAGACTTATTACCGCAATAATAATATTCTTTTTGTTTTTCTGCATGTAATTCATAAGTAATAGTTATTAGTTAGTTTTCATAAGTAATGCATTATCTCTCTGTAATTTCTGATTTTTCCGTTCCTTAAAACCAATCGAACAGTCTTCGAACTGCTTTGTGAAAATCTTAATATTTTCATTCTTTTTGCCTGCCACATTTTTATCCTCCATATACATCTTGTAGAATTGTGCGATCTGGGCGTATGACTGTTTTCTCGGATCTGTGATATTGACGGTTTCGAAGATGTTGGCAATATCGTTGATGCTGTATCGGATTTCATTCTCTTTTAAAGGATTTTGCTCTTCTACAGACACTTCCTCGATGTTGGCAAATGTACTGTCCAGAACTGGCTGGGCCATTTTCTGTCTCTCGTCAAATTTTGCTTTCTCCTCCAGCGTCTGGATTGCCAGGATATCAGAATTATTGAACGGCGACTCTGTCCGGTACAGAATAATGACCGACAAAAGAATCACTGCAAAAAATAAAAGACCGAGAAGATATAAGAAATAATAACGCTTCTCTTTGTTGGAAAGTGTAATATTGACCTGCATAGATTCTATTTTAGACGTTTGGCAATTCTTCCTCCGGGTTCGCTTGTTTTCAGTCTGGTAGTCATTTTACCCACTTTTCCCATACATTCGTTGAGACTTCGTAATGCATTCTGTTCCTTGGCAGTAATGTTGATCAGCTCATTTTTAAAAACCGTCATCTTACCGATATTTTTAGTGAGTGTTGCATATTGCTTAAAAGATTTGGCCGTATCAGCACCCATAATATTGCGTGTATCCTGCAAATCCTCAAGAATCGAGTTTCTGAGGAAAATATCATTATCCACTTTGTTGGAGTTCAGCAAAGCCATTTTATAATAGATCGTATCCATTTTGATTTTCAGAAGTTCATTTCTGCTGAGGACGCTTTTGTAATCGTTTAGCTCCTTCTGAATCTGCTGTTTCTGCACCTCAGAACTTCTGAAAAACAGAAAAACCGTCAGAAAACTGATTGCCAGCAAAACACAGAATGACAATGCGAAACGCAATATTCCGTTTCTGACATCATCTTTGTTAAGTTTCTTTTGTCCGTGCGCCGCCATCGTATTAAATGCTTGAATTATAGTATCCGTTTTCTACACAGAATCTGGCAAGATCCAGTTTACTTTTCAGGCCCAGCTTGTCGGTAAGTCTTGTGATGTAGGTATCAATAGTGCGTGCACTCAGGTTGATTCTGTCGCCGATTTCTTTATTACTGAAGCCTTCGTAGCATAGTTTTATAATCTGAATTTCTGTCACGCTCAGTTCGCCCTGTTCTTTTTTCTGACGGTCCATATAGCTTTTTACCACTTCTTCCTGCAGTGCCCATTCTCTTTTATAATCTTCATAATTCGAATTTTGGCTCAGGATGCAGTTACGGAGAATATCTTTGATTACAATGCTGTTCTTTTGACAGTAATAAGTATTTGGAATATCGCTGATCGTGGCGGCAATATCATCCTGAAAAGTCGCCGAATAGGTAAGAATAGGAACTTCTTTGTTGGTCTGCCTGATGTATTTGATGGCTTCTATCCCACTCAGGATCGGCATAAAAAGATTGATTATAAACACATCTTCCTGCTTCCTGTAAAGCCTGTTGATGAGCTCGTTCCCATTATTACAGTCGTTCACAATTGAAAAGAGCGGATTTTCCAGAAGCATTTTCACGAGGAACTGCTTGAAGTAAAAGTCGTTTTCTGCGATTGAGAATCTGGTTGCTTTAGTAGTGTTGTTATACATATAGGAAACGTATCGATGTTATTAATTTTCGGAAAAAAATATAAAATGTAGAAGTTTGACCTGATTTGCAGCACTGCTAAGAATCGTAAAATATCAGCGATGGTTGGGAAAAATTCAGAAGATGATAAAACCTGAATTTGGAGGAGGAAAAATCCCCGCTGGTGAAGGCGTAAATACTATAGAATAAATAAAAAACTAAACAAATGGCTATAATCATTGAACAAGTTTTAATAATGTTATAATATAATTTCAGTTACCTCAACATAATACTGATATACTTACGGAAAACTTAAAAGCAAATATATTGCCAAGGAATGCGTGCGCGTCAATAGTTAATATTAGAAATAAGCATTTAACAGTTGATTAATAACTGCAACCTGTTGATAATGGAATTGTTACGATAACATTAAATTTTACATCAAATTGAAAAATCAGCATCCGTAATTCAGAATAATTTATAATATAATAATGAGAATACAGACCAGAACAAAAAAATGCCACTTATAAAAGTGGCATTGTATTCAGAATAAAAGATTGGCGCGAGCTATTAAAAGTTCACTTTCGGAACTGATTTAATCTGTTCATGATTAGCTTCTTAAGACTTCATATATTTGTCAAAATAATGAAGATCATCATTGTTTTTGACAGATATATAAAACAGCAGCTGCAAAGGTTCTTTGACACCAATGCTTTCCACCGAGTCAAAATTGGCAATGAAGGCGTGAAAATTCTTGTCCTCCTCGTCCTTCAGAAGCACAAAAAGAAGAAAAATGTTTTTCCTGATTTCCTTAGCATAAATAGTGGCGCCGGCATCAAACTTTTTACATTTATTAATTACTTTTTTAAAGCGTTGATTCTTCAGCGATGAGAGTATATTTTCATAGTCCATAGGTCAGTTTTCTTGGTAAAATAAGCCATACAGGGAAAAATCTGTATGGCATTTTCATAACTTCAAATCATTATTATTAATCCTCCTGCTCGGCTTCAAAATTGATGGATGTCTCTGCAATCTCGGTCAGCAGCAGATCGGTATCTTCCTCTTCCTGCAGGGTTCGCTCCAGCAGGTCGGCTGCTTTCTCGTGATTCATGGTAATGGCAAGCTGCGCAAGACCGCCATAGGTCGCAATCTCGTAATGCTCTACTTTCTGAGCCGCGATGATCAGTCCCACATCTCTTGTCATAGAACCTTCTTCTGTAGATTTTATGATTTCATTACCTTCTTCTATAATACCGACAATGGCTTTGCATTCTTTTTTAGCAGGCTCTTCGCCAATCAGTTTGAACACTTTTTCCAGACGGCTGATATGCTTTTTGGTCTGCAGCTGATGATCCTCAAAGGCTTCTTTCAGCTCTTCTGTGGTTGCCGCTTCCTGCATTTTTGTCAATGCATCTACAATAGCATGTTCAGCAAAGTAGATGTCTTTGAGTGCATCGATAAATAATTTGTGAAGTGGCGACGCTTTCATTTTGTCGTTCATATTGGTATCCAGATCTGCAGTCTGCTGTGTAGTGGCTTTGGATGATGTTTCTGACTTATTTTCTGTTTTAGTAGCCATAATAATTTATTTTTTGTGATTAGGAAAAGATTACCTCTCTATAAAAAAGAGGTAATCAAAAGAAAATATGAGGAAAAGAAATGTTTAAGAATTGTTTCGTCGGCCGCCGTAACCGGATCTTCCTGAGCCGGAAGATCTGCCGCCACCGTGGGAAGCCTGGCCGCCCATTCTCGCGATTCTGGTTCGCTCTGCTTTACTCATTGATGCAAAACCTCTTCTGCTGGTTCCAGAACCTGAATTTGAATTAGAATTTGATCCACGGCCGGAGCTACCTCTGCCCCCGGAAGAACTACCAGAGCCGCCTCCAGAATTAGATCCGCCAGAGCCGGAAGATCTGCCTCCGCCGTGGGATGCCTGACCGCCCATTCGTGCAATACGTGTACGCTCCTGCTTGCTCATAGAAGCAAAACCACGTCTGGATGTGCCGCTACCGCCCGATCCACCAGAATTGCCCCTTCCGGATCCTGAGCCTGAACGGCCACTTTGAGAACCGCCGCCTGAGCCACGTCCGCCGCCTCCGGAAGTGAACCTTCCCTGGCTGTCACGATCCTGATTTCCCTGGTTGCCCCGCGAACCGCCGCGGCCTCTGTTGTCATCGTCCTCTTCATCATCGTAGTCATCGTCATACTCTTCATCATCGTAATCTTCGTCATCATCGTCGTAACTGTTCTGATAATCCTCAAATTCGTCCTCGTATTCCGAGAAGTCATCATCGTATTCATCATTTTCGGTAGCATCGCTGTAGCCGTGGTCGTAGCCTAGCTGATATACTTCTTCGAGGACGGATTTTGATTGGTTTGAATTGCTGTTTGAACGGTTGTTGTTTGAATTTCTAGTGTTCATAACTTTAATGTTTTGATATTAATATTAAGTGAAAAACTACAAATCCGTGACTAGTATTAGAGATGTAATTTTGGTTTGGAATTTTTTACTTAAAGGAAACACGTAAAGTCTTAATCATTCTCCTTCATAGAAGGCTTTAGGTGTGAGATGTAAAATGATATTTCAAAGTTAGGATGATTGAAAACTCAATTTTATGATCTCGGTCATATTCAATAAAATATCTTGTGATTTTCTATTTTTATGATGTTATTCTGCTCCATTCTTTTCAAAACACGAATCACAGTTTCGACGCGAAGGCCTATCAAATCGGCAATCTGCTGACGCGTGAGCTGAACTTTAAATGCAAAGCGCGACTTATCCTCCTGAAAACTTTTAAAGAAATCCAAAAGCCCCGTCACCCTTACCTGCGGATTATTGGATGACATATTCTGCATCATTATCAACTTGTAGTAGAGCCTGTGCGAGAGACAGGCATTCATTTCAAAGGATGTTTTGGGATATTCATTCAGCATATTGATAAAATCGCTTTTTGGCAGGCGAATAATGGTGCATGGTGTGAGCGCGATGGCATTCATCGGATAAGTTTTCTGAACAAAAAGCATCGGATCGCCGAAACTCTGATGTTCCGACAGTATATTGTGGATAAACTCCTTTCCGTCTTCATTATAATTATTGATCTTCACTGTGCCGCTGACAATCTGATAGTAAGATATAGGCGAATCTCCTTCCCGGAAAATGAATTCTTTCGCATCATAATCTCTGGTCTGGGAACCAAAAGATCTCAGGATTTTTTCGTCGATATTCATACAGCTGATAGTTCTCATAATTTCAGTTTTTAATAATTAGAAATGCCCTCTCAGTACAATATTTTGCGGTTACAGATCTTGACCATATTATTCCGCTCCATTGCTTTGATGGTTCTGATGGTTGTTTCTACGCAAAGTCCGGTCAGGCTTGCCATCTGCTGCCTTGTGAGCGGAATCTGGAAGGAAAACGGCGACTTTTCAATTTCGAAACTTTTGAGGTAATCCATCAGTGTTTTTAACTTTGAGACGGGATTTTGTGAGCAGATATTCTGCGTCATGATGACTTAAAATAGAGGCTCTGGGAAATACATCTGTTCATATCCAATGAGATTTCCGGATACTTTTTCAGCAACTGGAAGAAACTGCTTTTACTGAGTTTTATGATGACGCAGGCCGTGAGTGCTACGGCGTTTATCGGATAAGGTTTGTCCATAAAAAGCAGAGACTCACCGATGCTTTCTCCGGACTCCAGGATGGTCTGAATTATTTCTTTTCCTTCCTCGTTATAATTATTAAGCTTTACCTCTCCTACTGCAATCTGGTAATAGTAAGACGGAATATTGTTTTCGCAAAAAATAAAGTCGGAAACATTGTAATTTTCTATAGTCGCACCCATCTGATACAGGATGTCTTCATCGATAACCATAACAGCTTATTTGTGATTTTTTTTTGATTGGAAATAAATCGGACAACGCAGTTGACCAAAACAATCTAAAGGCAACAGCTAAAAGCCTATTGCCTTTAAAAATGAAAACTTGGGAAAAGTTTTGGGAGAAACAGCGAAACCTATTTACTATTCGCCGAATCTGTACGTGTATTTGCCGTATCCGTAGTCGCAGCAGAACCGGGGACAGCTGCAGTATCCATATCCGGAGCGGCGTATGAATCCGCCATTGTACTGTCAGGACTTGTAGAAGTGTCCATATCCATTCTGGTGTCCGAATCTTTCTTCGAGCAGCTTATCCCTAAGAAAAGCATACAAAGAAAAGGCAGTATTAGCTTTTTCATAATATTTCATTTTTGTGGTTTGATGCGAAATTAACAATCAATAATCATTCCATTATTTAATAAAATAAAACATTATTTATAAAAATAAATTGTTAATACTGTATATTTTTTATCGAATAATAGTATTTTATACTAATTAACAATCAATATAAATTATTTATATCACTTTTAAATTTTAATAATTTATACGTTAAAATCCAAAATAGTAATATATTATACAATATTCACTTTTTGTAACTTAAGCTGTCAGTAATACTTTTTCGACGCTCTTCTGTTTCAGAATTTTCTTTCCGGTCGCGGGCATCATCTCTGTCATCTACATCGCAAGCGCAAGAGAAACAAAGGCAGGAAATTGCCAGTACTAATAATGGTTTCATATATTTTAAGTGTAAGTTGGAAGCTTAAAAATTTACAATCTTATCTATATCTGACATTTAATCTCATTCATCGTAACCTTCTCATTTATATCAGATTATCGTTGTAAATACTGAAAACAAATTTAGGATTATGATCAATCCAAATTTATGACCTGAGTCATAATAATATAAAAAATTGATAATCTTACTCGTTATGACCGGGGTCATATCCTCCAGCTTTTCATAATGTTATATTTGTAATAGAGTCATAAATTATTAACCGGTCTTTCTGGCGCACCAATTAAAAGGAAGAAACACGATAGTGCGAAACGCCATGCTTGCTGCAAAAGTGCAACAGAAAACCAGCCACTAAAATAATCCGTCATGCTTGTTGATCCCGATCTGCTTTTAAAATACGGTGGGTTTGCAGAGAACTATGCACCATCAGAAATCATCTTTTCGGAAGGTGAAATTCCACATTACTATTACCAGCTCGTCACCGGCTTGGTAAAGCTAAATCACTTTGCCGAGGATGATAAAGAGATGATCCAAAGCATTGTTTTTGAAGGCAAAAGTGTGTGCGAACTGTTATCGTTTACAGATCAGAAATTTCCCGTGAATGCCGTTGCAATGGTGCCGAGCATTGTCATCAAAGTTCCCAAAGCAGGCTTTCTAAAACTGATTGCAGAGAACCAGCAGTCTGCAGTAGCTACGCAGCGGTATGTGGCGGAAAGGCTGTATCACAAGTTCAGGCTGATGCAGAATAACGCTTCCAAATATTCCCACGTCCGGATCAAAGGAATTCTAACCTACTTCAAGAGCCTGAGCGAAGATAAAACGCCCTATTCTTACGAAGTACAGCTAACGAGAAAGCAACTAGCAGCACTCACAGGACTAAGAATAGAAACAGTAATACGAACCGTTAAAAAAATGGAAAGCGAAAAGCTCCTGAAAATAATTAAGAGGAAAATCTATTTCTAGATTTATGAAAAATGCGACAATATAATATTATAAATATGCATTAAGAAAAGCTAAGACCTTACATCATATTCTTCTGCGTTCTGATCAATATCAGTGTTAGTCTTTGCTGATATTTTCATCTTATCACCGAGACTGCCAGAAAGAGAACTGGCTAAATCAATAAAAAATTCCGGCTGATCTTTCATCAACTGAAAAAACTGATCCTTTCCCATTTTTCTTACAGTACAATCCGTCACGGCAATAGCGCTCACAGGATACGGTTTGTCCAGTATAAGCATAGATTCTCCGAAGCGGGATCCTCCAGAAACCGTCTCGTGAACAACCTCCGAACCATCTGAACGGTAACTGGCCAATTTGACCTCGCCGTGTATCAACTGGTAATAGAAAGCAGGTCTATCATTTTCCTTAAAAATAAAATCGCCAGCACTGTAATGCTCTTCGACTGTCTCTACGGACTGCAAAACTGATTCTGGAATAGACATATTAATATTTTTATGATTGCTGATTCTACATCGTACAAAAACATTGCAAAATGAAAGAAAATATGTGGGAGATGATTAGAAATCAATCTCAATTCAAAGATAAGACATCAACAGATTCTATTATATGACATAGGTCATAAATTTACATTTTTTGCCAAAACCAGTCATAATTGTAATTATTTGGTTTTCATTAATTTACATCAATTATTACGAAAAGCATATTGGAATTTTTTGAAAAGATAAGTGCGGTAGTTTTGAGTAGCAGCCGATAGCGACATCGATATTAAATTGAAAATATATACATTAATATAAGCAGATAATGCAAAATAAATGGCCATTTCTGACCTAGGTCATATTCGAAAAATTATTAAAGTAATATATTTGTAATCAGAGCCAAACTCTGTGAAATTGTTTAATTAGATGATAATACAAGAAGACTTGCTCAGTGCTTTTGGAGCGGACATTATTCGTTTAAAAAAATCTCAATTCCTTTTTGAAGAAGATAGTGATCCGACGTATTATTTTCAAATCAAAACAGGCAAAATAAAACTGATCAATTTCCAGCACGAGAAAAGAGAATTTATCCACAGCATCCACGGAGAGGGCGATTCCGTTGGCGAGATGTTCTTATTTACCAAATACGGATATCCTGTAGATGCAGTTCTGATGGAGGATTGCTCGATTTACAGGCTGGAGCGTTCTAAGCTGCTGAAACTGCTGCAGTCGGATTTTGAAATCCAGAAGACCTTTCTAAACTATTTGGCGGAAAAGAGCTACTACAGCTACATATTTCTCAACAGCATTACTTCTGAGGATGCTACTCATCTACTAACGACGCTTCTGAATCACCTTAAAGAAAGCAACAGCGATAAGGAACCGCATTCTTATAAAATACCCTATACTAGAAAGGAAATCGCTTTTTTAACCGGATTAAGAATCGAAACAGTCATCCGGACTTTCAAAAAAATGGAAAATGATAATCTGATTAGGATCGTGAAGGGCAAAGTGTATTATTAGCCATAAAAAAAGGAAAACTGCCATCATTCGAAAGTTGAACCTTCAAATCTGATACAGTTTTCCCATTTAAAAAAAGTAAAATGATTGCTGACGGAGGTCTTCCCTTGCCAGGCTTTCAGTTATCTGGTAGTACTGCCAGAGTTGCCCGAGTTGGAGGAAGAAGGTGTTGTGGAAGGAGAAGGATTTGGTGTCGCAGTATTGCCGGATCCCGATCCAGAACCTGTTCCGCCAGGCGTTGTACCAGTTCCTGTGCCTGTCCCAGAGCCAGTAGTACCTGAACCCGCGTCCGTACCTGTTCCGGTCCCAGTCCCAGAACCACTGCCTGTTCCGGTGGAAACACTGTCCTGGCCAACTCCAGTATTGTCTGTACCTTGTCCGGACTGCATACTTCCGTTGTTGGATGTGCTGTCGATTCCCATGGTTGTACCATTTTCACTTTGCGACGAATTGTTCTTTGAACAACTGAAGATAATCCCTATGCTCAGGATTGCAAATAACTTTTTCATAACGTTTTATTTTTTGGTTATATCAAAGTTAATAAGATCATCTTTTCAAGTTTATGACCTGAATCATAATAAGGGATTTTCTTTATAAATCAGTGGAAATTAATGCTTAAGATTATACCAATACCTTGTCGGAAACCAGCTTTTCAGAACTGCGAATCTGCAATTCTTCACCTTTCAGAACAAAATAAATATTCTGCAGCTGATGCAGATATTGGCAATGGATATAGTTGCCACAGTATAAAAATCCTTCCAATAACTTCTGGCTGGAGAGATCAAAATCATATTTTCCGATGCCAGGCACATCATACCTTATTCGGCTTTCGGAACGGTAGGATTCTTTGAAACCCAATTTGGACATCCATGCGCTGGTAAGCAGCACTGGCTTCAGAAGGCTGAAAGAAACATTTATTTTTTCCTTGCCACGCTGGATTTGTACAAGATGATCATCCGTATTGTTCTCCAGATTAAAACCAACAACAGTGACTTCTTCGCCCTGATACTGGAGCAGATTGCCCATTCTAAATTCTTTTACATTCATATCAGTCTCTATTTGTTTGTATTTTAGTATTGTATTTTTTGGAGAAGCAAATGGTCATTTACGCTTCGTGATTTTGCAGTTTGAAATATTTTTCAAAGAAATAAATATCGTCATCCTTACAGATAGAATGGAAAAACATGACGTGATAAGGCTCTGTCACACCGATATCCTCCAAAGCGTCGTAGTTGGCAAGCAGCGCATTGATCTGTTCACACTCTTCATTTTCCATAACGAAGAGCAGAAAAATGTTGTCCGAGATCTCTTTTGCGTAGATGATGGCACCTTTCACAAATCTTTCACTCGTATTGATAAACTTCACAAAATCATTGGCCTGGAATACTTTCACCACATTTCTACTGTTCATAACTTTAAATTTTTAAGATAAAAAAACCAAACAGGAAAAATTCTTTGCAGAACGCTTTGGTCTATATTTGTGCGTATTCCAAATGTATGACTTAAAGCAGGCAACTCTTTATGATTTGAATCATATCAGCTGTTTGCACGCTTTTTCATTTGTAAAAGATGGTGATAGCAAAGAAAAAAATTAAAAAAGTAAAAGTATTTGAAATAAAAATTTTAAATTGCTATAAATAATTATTTATCAATGTTGATCGATCAAGACCTCCTCTACTCTTATGGCGCCGAGGATGAGCACCACCAGCCCGGTGATATTATCTTTAGCGAAGGGCAGACTCCCGTTTCCTACTACCAGATTTCTACCGGAAGAATCAAACTGAATCATTACAATGAAGATGGTAAGGAATTGATTTTGGCCATTCTGCATTCCGGCCTAAGTGTTTGTGAGCTGTTGCTGTTCATTGATAAGAAATATCCGGTAAATGCTGTGGTTTTGGAACCCAGCCATACTATAAAACTTCCCAAATCCAACTTCCTCAAAATGCTGGACGACCATCCTGAGGTGGCCAAAAAAGTGAATAAATTTCTCGCGGAAAGGCTGTACCACAAGTTTATAATGTTGGAAAACAACTCCAGCCTCAATCCGGAAGTGAGAATCAAAGGCGTTTTGGATTACCAGAAAAGTTTTGTCGAAGAAGTACAGAAGTATTCTTATGAAGTACCGCTCACCCGCCAGCAACTGGCTTCTATGACTGGTCTGCGTGTAGAAACTGTGATCCGCACCATCAAAAATATAGAGAAGTCCGGTGTGTTGCAGATTGTGAACGGTAAGATTTATTATTAAGAATCAGTTCCCTATTAAGGTGTTTAATAGAGAATTTTCCGATTGTGAATTTTCACCATATTGTCCTTTTCCATGATTTTCAGCGTTCTGATCGTGGTTTCTACGCGCAGACCTGTGAGGCCAGCCATCTGCTGCCTGGTAAGCGGTATCTGAAAGGAAAAAGGCTCTTTCTCTTCCTGGAAGCTTTTCATATAATCCATCAGGGTTTTCAGCTTTACAACAGGATCTTTGGAGGAATTATGCTGATTCATCACAAACTTGAAATACATGCCACGCGCAATATTTCTGTTCATAGCCAACGATATTTCGGGATGCTTTTCCAGGAGCTGAAAAAAGCTTGATTTTAATAATTTGAAAACTTTGCAGGAGGTAATTGCCACAGCGTTTATCGGATACGGCTTGTCTACGAATAATAAAGATTCTGCAATGCTGGCGCCGGATTCCAGAATATACTGGATGGTTTCTTTGCCGTTTTCGCTATAATTGTTGAGTTTTACCTCGCCTTCGCTGATCTGATAATAATATTTGGGTGTGTTTCCTACAGAAAAAATAACATCAGCAATATCATAATTTTCAAGACTTGCCCCTACAGAATATAATATACTCTCCTCAATAACCATAAAAAATACTGTTCTATTATTATTTAATCAAAGAAAATATAGCGTAATGGCAAGGAGAGAATGCGCGAAGGTCTATTATAGAAAATAGTTGCTGAACAGAAATAATCATGGCTGCTAATTGTAATTTGATGTTTAAAGATGCTGGTATCAGATTTTTCGGGAATAAGAAAAATAAATATACTTTCTTACGAAATCTAACATCACAAATCTAATGAATCACAATGCCAATTATTTATGATTACAATCATAAGGTAAAACCCGTCCAGCATTTGGTTCACGAGGTTTTACCTATGGCCGATTTTAAGTAAAAAAAAAGGCTTATACAGAGAATAAAAACAATGGGAAAATTCCGGAACGTTATGATCTCACTATCTAACATTTACTTTTTCAGCTGGATCATTAAAGCGTCATAATCCTCGAGGGAATTGAGCCGTACGCCAGTGGTCAAAATAATGGAGCAACCTCTGTTTGGTGTCTCCGGATTTATATAAACAATATGATCCACATTGACCATTACAAATACATTTACTGATGTAAAAACCTTCAAAAACATGACTCGCAATTTCTGAACTTGTAACAAAAAATTGTGCCACGGTTAACAAATTTGGCGCATCGTTTGAAGATTAAAATTAGATGATAAAGTTCCGGTATCTCTTTAATCAAATCAGAAAAAGACAAACTGAGAGATTCAACAGCGTTTCTGTAAGCAAAAAAATTCCCCCGATCAAATTCATCCTTGTCTTTTAAATAGATCATTAAATATAACTCAATCATAAAATAATTCTATTATGGATACTCAAAAAACAATATCTGTCCTGAACGATCTGCTTCATATTACCAATGACAGAATCCGTGGCTTTGGCAATGTGGAAGGCAAAGTGTGGGAGATGTACTCCAACCTGAAAGGCGCGTACGACGGTATGATCACACAAAGCAAAATAATGCGCGTGGAGCTTATTGATCTGATTACGGCGCGTGGCGGCGAGGCGGAGGACACCGTTTCTCTTGCGGGAAGTCTGCACAGAACGTGGATCAACATCAAAAATTCTTTCTCTATGGAAGGCAAAGAACTCACGACGCTTCAAAATGTTGTCTTTGGCGAAAATGCAGCTATACAGGCCTATCAGGAAGCTCTGGACAGCGGTGAACTGGATGAGGAGAGTATAAAAATTGTTTCCGAACAGTTACATCTGATCAAAGAATCTGCACGCCATTTCAGCGGCACTGTCAACTATATTACAAAATAGATTCGTTGATTAACGATCTTATTGTGAGTAGCTATTACGGACTAAGGGTCAGTTGAATTAAAAAAACTGCTGCGGCAACGCTTAAATCCTTCATAAATAAAGTCACGGATCTTCGGAATTTGTGACTTTTTTTATTGTTGATTCGCTTATATTATTGAGGGGAGGAAATCACTGTCTTGTCACATGCATACCATTACAATGTGGCGTGAAGTACAATAAAAAATAAAATTTTCACTTTCGTAACTACTTTATTTCTCCACCGTAGCTCAAACAATTTTCATACATCACGGAAAAATGTCACGTCCTGTTACAAAAAATTGAATCTGAACAAATTATTGTCGCTGTCAGAAAAATCATGATCCGTAAGCCCTCTGTTAGAGGCGCATTCGCATAATATCAGGAATTGTTCCTGAATGCATATTAAAATACTTTCTCATTCAGAATCTTGTTAAATTATACTAAAATTTTTTATGGCGGTATTTATTTTGCTGCAATATTCTCAATACCAATCATAAACAAACATCTATGTTAGCAATGAATTTCCGCGGACCAATGCGCGTACGTGCAGACCGCAATATGCCTGAGCCAAAAATAGAACATCCGGAAGACGCCATTGTGCGGGTATTGAGATCCTGCATTTGCGGCTCGGATCTTCACCTTTATCACGGTCTTGTACCGGATACACGTGTTGGCACTACCTTCGGGCACGAGTTTATAGGAGAAGTAGTTGAAATTGGCTCCTCTGTACAGAATTTGAAAGTAGGCGATAAGGTGATGGTGCCTTTCAATATCGCCTGTGGTAAATGTGCCTTTTGCAGGCAGGAACTTTACGGCAATTGCCACGAGTCAAACCCGATGGCGACAGCCGTAGGCGGTATTTTGGGCTATTCCCATACTGCTGGCGGCTATCAGGGAGGCCAGGCAGAGTACGCCCGCGTTCCTTACGCTGATGTAGGCCCGACGCTCATCCCGGAGTGGATGGATTCAGATGATGCTGTGCTGCTTACAGACGTAGTTCCCACCGGATATCAGGCGGCAGAAATGGCAGGCATCCAGAAAGGAGATACCGTAGTCGTATTTGGCGCAGGACCTATCGGAATTATGGCTGCCAAATGTGCCTGGCTTTTTGGTGCAGGAAGAGTCATAGTGATTGATAATCAGGAATACAGATTAGATTTCGTAGCCAAATATGCACAATGTGAAGCTTATAATTTTAACAGTATCGGCGATCCCGTTGTATTCATAAAAACGCAGACCGATTCACTCGGTGCAGATGTTTGCATAGATGCCGTGGGCTGCGAGGCAAAAGGAAATTTGACGAATACCATTTTGGGAACTAAGCTGCTTTTACAGGGCGGATCTACAACAGCGCTTCACTGGGCAATAAATTCTGTGAAGAAGGGTGGAATTGTCTCTATTGTTGGGGTTTACGGCCCTACAGACGCATTGGTTCCGATAGGAAATGTTGTGAACAAAGGGATTACAATCCGCGCCAATCAGGCAGCCGTGAAGCGTAATTTACCCAAACTGATTGAACATGTGAAAAATGGCGTTCTTGATCCAAAACAGATCATTACCCACCGGGTTCCACTGGAAGAAGTGGCCGAGGCCTATCATATATTTTCGCGCAAGCTGGATGGCTGCATAAAGACAGTGCTAATACCGCCAACTGCTTAACATTTTTTTAATTTAAATACCACGACAATGCTTACAGACGAAACAAAACCCTCCGATTTTAAAAAGAGTGAACAGGCAGATTACAGCCATATTAAAGGTTGGGGAATAGATGCCGATTCACAAAACGACCCAACGTATCCTATAAAAAAACGAACTGACGAAGAAATTAAAGGCTATTCTTGGGAAAGGCCTCAGCAACAACCCGATGACGTCGAAATCCTGAAATCCGTAGAGCGGCCCAATCTCACCGCTGTATTTGGAACCGCATCGCCACCGGAAGGCATCAACGGAGCGATCCGGAAATTTGCCTTCAAATACAGTGAATCCAGCTATGGCAGATGGCTTCCGCTTGTACTCGCAGACCGTGTGGGTGCGTTGGAAGGCATCGTTGACGATTTAAAAAACGGACACGTTCCCAACATCTTTGCCGAACGTGGCTGGAGCGCAGAATGGAAGTATAACAGGAAAAATTTTCTATTGAAAGCGGCTTTAGCGGTCGCTGTGACGGCAGTCGCAGTAAAAGTATTAAGGTCAGACAAGAAGAGTTTAAGTTGATGTAATAGCGGTCGGAAGTCATTCCGGCCGTTTTTTGGTTAATGACCTTATTTCTAAATACTTGAAAATAAGGAAGTCCGGCATTGCCCAAAATTATTATACCGGATATTCTGCTTTTAGCTTTTTATCAAGATAGAAAGGAACAAAAGGTAAAACTGAACCGATTAAATAAATGCCGATTCTGAGTAGGCTCCAGCGGTATTTTATGGCCGCTATTACTAGAATCACAAAGAAAACCAGAAATAACAGACCGTGGATCCATCCAAAATATTTGACAGCATCTGGAATATTAAAAAAATATTTTAGCGGCATGGCGATGAAGAGTAAAATCAAATAGGAAATACCTTCGATTAAAGCAGTTTTTCTATACAGATTGATCATTTAAATTGAAATATATTTATCGGTTTTGCAGGATAAAAATACAATGATAATGATTTTAGAATAAGAACAAAAAATAATTGCTCTCAGTGATTCAGTTTTCATCATACAGAGCGGACTTCCACATTTACCTCTCGTTCAGATTTAAAAGCGATAAAAACAACATCATATATAATATAGCAGTTTTGCATTTCTGTTGTTCTTCGACCGCTTTCAGAACAAATATTTTTTTCTTGTCGTCAATTTAGCTTTCTTTATCCCAAATGAAATTGGCCAAAGCTTCATCATTTAGGTACTATCACTGCAGCAAATTATGGGTCTGTTGGCAAAAGCTTGACTTGCTTCCAGCTTTTTGTGTTTACAATGAACTTTCAGCTTCACTGATTAAAATCTGTAAAATATCCGCAGTAGGCCGCTCACTGAAATCCCTGGCAAATTTACCTGTCCAAATATTGACAAATTCCAGATTATGATTAGCTTTCGACACGCTTCTCAATTCTGCAGTCAGCTTATTTTGAAAAGGAAATGGAAGGATATTCGCAGTGTCGTACAGAGAACATGTAAAAGTGTTTTTAACTCCATTGGCATATCTTCCCGAAAAGCTTTTAGTCAGTACAATATCATCATCTACGAGCATCCTAAGCCGGTTTTTTCCAGCACCGGTTAAAGCACTTTCCGGCGAGCCAAGCAAGAGACTTCCTACCTGAAAGCCCTTTGCGCCGTGCTTTTTTGAGGTTATAATATCTTGTCCCGAATAGATTCCACCAGCATAAATGACGGGAACTGAAACTGTGGACGCTACTTCTTCCAATATTGAAATGCCGAAATTTTCAGTTGGTTTTTCGGATAAGAAGTTTCCCCTGTGTCCTCCTGCCTCCGAACCTTGAACACAGATGATATCAATGCCGGATTTTTCGAGCAAGAGAGATTCTTCCACAGTTGTACAGGTACCTATCAAGGTAATATTATTCGCCTTCAGTTTCTGTATACTAGCCGCATCCGGTAATCCGAAAGTAAAACTTAAAATTTTACAACCCGCAGAAATGACCACATCAATCAAATCACGATAGTCATTGAAGGTAAGATCTTCTATTTCCGGAAGTCTTACTTCTAACAGATGATCATCTGCAAGATTTTCTATAAAGTTTTTAGCTTTCCTGTATTTATCTTTTAATTTTTGATCAATCTCAGGCACATCGTAAACAAAAATATTTACAGCGAACGGTTGGTCAGTCTGGTTTTTAACTTTATTAATTAATTCAATGGCTTTATCTGGACTGATATCGGCTATTGGTAATGATCCCAGGCAACCCAGATTGGAGGCAGAAACTACCATTTCTGTAGTAGTAACACCAAACATAGGAGCTTGTATTATTGGATATTTAATTTTTAGGATATCGGTTATTTCATTGCTCCAGTTCATTTTTTTTGATTTTTAAATGGTGTAAAGGAATTTCTAATCAAATCTCTTTATAAAATTGCATTAGCACAAATTAATGATAATGATATTTATTAATTTTAATAAATTTCCTCTCACTGTCCTAAATGATTAATTAAAAATAGGCTTAAGGATCGCCTTTCCTCGTAAGACTGCTAAAAGTCCGACTCACTTGGTAGGGAAAAAGATAATGTACGGAAACTCATCGAAATCAAGCTTACTGTCCGACTTTCATCATAAATATTCTAATTTTTTCTATAATTTCATCCCCATATTCTTCTAATGCAAAATGCCCGGTATCGTAAATATTATAGTCAATTTCCCTGACATCATTTTTAAAGGCAGCTGCTCCACTTTCAGGGAAAAACGCATCATTTTTACCCCAAACTATTAATAGCGGTGGCTGATTATCCCTTAAATACTTTTGCCATTTTGGATATAGTTTCAGGTTATTTTGATAATCATAAAACAAATCCAGATTCACCTGATGTGCATTTGGCCTTGAAAGGCTTAAATAATCCAAATGCCAGTTGTCCGGATTAATGGTTTCGATATTTCCCGTTCCGTGTGTGTATTGCCATTTCAAACCTTCCAGTGAAAAGGATGGCAATATTGCTTTTTCGGTATCAGCATTTCGGTCTTTCCAAAGTGCTCTGATACCAGCCCAGGCCTCGCCCAAACCTTCTAAATAGGCGTTCCCGTTTTGGTTTATTATGGCCGTAACCCTTTGCGGGTGGGCTGTCGCAATTCTGAATCCGATTGGTGCTCCATAATCCTGTATCATTAGTGCATAAGAGTCAATTTTCTTCTTCTCTAAAAAGGCATCCATCGTTTTTGCAATATTATCAAAAGTGTATTCATATTCGCTTTCTGATGGAAAATCGCTGTTTCCAAATGAAGGATAATCTGGAGCAATCAAATGATAGTCATCCGATAATTGCGACAGAACTTTCCGGTATTGATGTGAAGATGATGGAAAGCCATGCAACAGCACGATTGTAGGATTATTTGGGTTTCCTGCCTCCCGGTAAGCAATGTTGACGCCATCAATATTGATGGTTTTAAATAATGTAGGGTGTTTCTGTGTCATAATTTTTGATTGATTAATAATGAGACTTCCTGTCTTGCTTTCACATCCAAATGTGAACAGGATGAAAAGATGTAATAGAATTATTTTCTTCATATTGTGATTGTTTATAATCTTCTTTCTGCTTCTTCAATTTTTAAGTCATTAATGCTTGCGAACCGTTTTTTCATTAATCCATTGTCATCAAATTCCCAGTTCTCGTTTCCGTAGGCTCTGTACCACTGATCGTTTTGATCGCGATATTCGTACTCAAATCTGACGGCAATACGATTGCTATCAAATGTCCAAAGCTGTTTTTTAAGCTTATAATCCAATTCATTTTTCCATTTGTCAGTAAGAAACTCCTGTACTTCTTCTCGACCGTTAATGAATTGACTTCGATTTCGCCATTCTGTATCAGTCGTATAGGCTTCTGAAATTCGGATTGGGTCTTTGCTGTTCCAGGCATCTTCTGCCTTTTGAATTTTTTGTTTTGCTGTCTCTTCGTTAAAAGGTGGCAGCGGATGTAGTTGTGTCATTATTTACCGAACGTTTGTTAATTTATTAATTTAAAATTTTTTATTCTACCGAATATCGTTTTTCGATGTTTTTTAAAGTCCTTTCAAAAATATTGGTGTCTGCTAATCCTCTGGTTACAATGAGACTGCCCTGCAATTCTATCAAGGTCTGAACAGCATTCTGGTGAGATTGTATGGAAGTTAATTGCAATGAAATACCCAAAGCATTAAATGCGGAAATCCATTTTTCCATACCGGATTTTATCTGTTGTTCGAATAATGATAATCCGCTGTGCATAGAAAAAGCTCTTAAAACACACATGCTTTCTCCACCGTTATAAAGAATTCCAATATTTTTCAACGCCTCTGTCAATCTCATTTTTGCTGGTTGATTTTCGTCCATTAAAGGAAGGAAGATGTTGTCATCAACCCACTGATCCACAGTGCTCAAGACAGATTCTGCCATCTCCTGTTTTCCATTTGGAAACCGATGATAGAGGCTTGCTTTTTTTAATCCGGTAACATCTGCCAGATCATTTAAACTCGCTCCTTCATAGCCTTTGTCTCGGAAAACTTTGGTGAGTCCGGCTATCATATCTGTATCTAAAATTTTCTGTGGTCTCATAGTGCAAAGATACACACAAATTCTTAGTTACCTAACGTTCGTTAAATAATTTTCTTTGCTAATCTACATGTATTTCCAAGACTCTTGATTCATTTTCGCTTTAAATGATTATTCTGAGAGATTTACTCATCTGATAACGTATTGGCCACAATCCAGGTCATTTCTACTTCAACATATATTTACTGCTCTTTGTGGTAAAGGTGAGAAAACATTACAATCAGATCCTTAAAACAGTTAAGAAAACTGCGATGGCAGAACATTTGTTAATCAAGGCTGTATCAGTTTCAACAAAATACGACACATCATCAATTCCAAAAACTTTTTTGCAATAGAAAAACGCAAATCACATTAACATTAAGAAAATATGACCACAAGGATTCAAAGAGCATATCACGATTTCTCAGCATTTCTGAGAGACAGAAGAAAAACTATTTTTCTTTGCTTTTCTATATTTCTTACCATTGTATTTCTTTTGTTGTGTTTTTTCGTATTGAATCCTTCTATGCATTCGTGGGATGTCTTGGTAAGCCAGGAAATTCAGGAGGATCAAAGCATCATTCTAGACACCGTTATGAAAGCCTCTAGCTGGCTTGGGACTGTATATATAGCCGGAATTATCATCGTTGCATTTTCATTGATTTTCTTTGTTTTTAAATATATCAGAGAGGGATTTTTCATATTATCAAGTATTTTGTCAGGTGGTGTCAGCTACGTCCTAAAGATGGTAATAGACCGTCCAAGACCTACAATGGATTTTGTGAGAATTGTAGAAGAAACCCATTACCAAAGCTTTCCCAGTGGTCACGTGCTTTTTTACACCGTATTCTTCGGCTCGCTGACAGTTATCGCATTGTCTTCAAAAATTATGAATATATATTTGAAACTTCTGGTGGCCGCCGCTTGTGTAGCTATGATTGTTTCAGGCGCTATTTCCCGTATTTATTTAGGTGCACACTGGTTTACCGACGTGATCGGAGGATTTGTCGTGGGCGTTCTTTTCCTGATGGTTACAGGAAGTATTTACATCAGAAGCAAAAATAAAATATAAAAAATAGCGTTGAGAAAGCGTAAAAGCTAAGACAAATGGATAATTGAAGGGAATAAAATGTCTTTAAACACTCGTAATAAGCCTGTAAAAAGCGTCTGAAATACGTCCTTCCGATCCTGACCTTCCGATTCGACACTCATTTTTCATCCTTCCGGAGAAACACTTATTTTCTGGTACAAAATTAAGAGAGTCAGTTTATTACCAATTTAAAAATAATCAATTACGGTTATCCATTTTCGGGAATTCGACTGTTCGTTCGGTTGCAAATCTGGCATTTGCGCTATTTCTTTGCAGCAAAATTAACAAACACATAATGATCCCAAAAAATACAATTGATGAAAGCACAACTTTCCCCGATCCACAGTAAGGGGAAAGTTTTTTTCATTTCAATCTCTTGGCGCTTCCTGTCTGAACTGCCTTTCCAAAGCATTTTATAAATCTGAATTAATTTAACAATTACCGTTGGCTTTACTGCTCTTTTTTGGGAAATTAATTAAACCAAATTTATATGGCAAAATGATCACGCAAGGTCAGCCATTCCCTTATAAAATCACAAAAACTTTGAATCAAGTTAATATTTTTATTCGTCTTCTAAACCTGCATTTTTTGGCAGGAAGACTATTACTGATTCAACGTCCTGGAATGCGGAATGTCCCTTTCCTGCTTTCTAAATTTCGATTTGTCACCTTATTTTTAAGTCTTTTTTTCTCTTCACAGGAATTAAAAAAAGAAAAGTTTCTTGACAATGAACCCACTTTTGCCGTAATGACCGGCGCCTCGGTTTATTCTACTGATACTGATTTTAACAAGCAAATCTCCAAAAACAAATCGCTGCGACAGTACGCCGTGATCATTGCTTCTGACGATGGTACAGAACTGAAAATTATTTCAAAAACAAGCGTCATTGCAAAAAAGAGAAAGAAAGCAGGTATTAGAAAAAAAAGTATCAAAACGCTCGACAGGACAATAGCGCCCAAACCTCAAACATATCCTGCTTCTGATGCACAGATCTGCACACCGAGCCGGGATCACTTTGCTCAATTACACGTGGTAGAAACGGGTTTTTGTCTTGTGACAGTCCATGATTTTAATCTGATAAGTTCTGTTTCAATTTCTGTTGAAACTATGTCCATCTCCTGCCCGCCCGTAATTGTATGTGATTATTTTTACACAAATGACAATTCCAGATTACAGATGGCCGGTCTGTGCCTTTCTGTAAGACCACCACCCGGTAGCTAACTTGATCTAATCTTTTTTAAACCATAAATCCTGCGACAGATATCCTGTTGCAGTGTAAAACAATGTTAATAAAACACCCTAATGACGAAACTAAAATTACTTAAAACAATAGCATTTCTCCTTTTGGCTAATGGGATGCTGTTTTCCCAGGCTGTTGACAGACTTTACCTATCTCTGGCGCAAAGTGGAAGAATCTATGATATCACCGCCATATCACCAACACCTGCAACAGCAATTGCTCTTCCTGCAGCTCTTACGACTCCCAATCTGAGCACAACACCTGCGAATGCTAGCAACCTGGCTGTGGGCTACGATGCCCCGGGTGGAAATCCTTCAAACCTGGTATTTCTCCAGTCCAATATAGACGCTGGCTCTGCACTTTATAAAAACGGAAACCTGATCAATGGTGTCACAATGCCGGCAGGTCTTACAATTGGTGGTCTGGCAACCAATAATGTTCCCGGCCCTTACTTTGGAAATACTTATGGCTTTCAAACCAATACAAAAACGCTGTATCCTATCTATCCATCAGGTAATGCAATCCCAATCACCGGCGATGCTATCTGGACTGCCGGTACCACTTTGGGAACGGACACCTTCTTTGATTATCAGAATAACATCTATATGTTTCTTAATAATGCAGGCGGCACGGCCAGGTATCTCTACAAAATATCCCTGGCGACGGGAACTGCTGTGCAAGTGGTTCAGATCGCCGGTACTGCGGCTACTGTAGCCTCCATACAGGGAATGGCATATTTGCAGGGCTATGTCTTTGTGGCCTCTGTTCTTACAGGCAATACAATAGAAGTCCGCCGAATCAATATTTTTAACGGAAGTTCAATCGTATATGCAACCTACACCGGTGGAAATAATCAAAATCTGGATTTGGGAACCGTCCCGTACTATGTTCCGTTTACATTTACGTGTGGACAGATTACACAAACCTCAGCCATTCCTTTTGTAAAAGGAATAGCCAGCAATGGACAGAAATTCATTAATATTCCTATCAGTAATGTCTACGCCGCAGGTGACTATGTGATCAATATTGCGGGAGCAGATTTTAACAGTTCTTCTACTGTTACTATTACCACTACAACCACCTCTATCCAGGTTCCGCTGAATTATAATGGTAATGCCAGCGGCGCTTCTGGTGTCAGAACTCTATCCGTAAACCTCAATGGAAGTTCTACGGCCTGTTCTGTAAATGTAATGGTGGATGAAGATACCGATGGCGATACGATAGGAAACTCTCAGGATCTGGATTCCGATAATGATGGCATTCTGGATATTTTTGAATGTGCTGACGCAGTCGTGAGCACCAACTTCAGCTCTACTGACGGGACTGTGACCAATTTTTCGGCACCCGCTGCAGATCTGGGATTTATCTTTGATGTTTATACGCTGGACAATTCATTTAATCTGAATATCAACGGAACCAACCTTTCAACAAGCACTCTGGAATTCCAGCCGGATCAGACAGAGAATGTCAGATTTCTGGATGGTTCTACGTATGGTGGCGGAAGTGTACCCCAAATCTACAGTATGACCGGAACTGCCGCTGCGCCGCTGGTTAGGATCATCATCCATAAAAATGGTGCGGTCAATATGTATGGCAGCAAAACAGGTGGCGGACCACTTTTTCCGCTGCAACTTTATAATGGAAATGCATTCAACCCGGTTATATGGAATCAGACTGGTGCCAACAGTGTGCAGCTGACACAGCCGGTTGTGGGACAGACCTATATCACAGGACGTGGACAGGGTCTGAAGAACGGATTCTGTGATCCTGACGGCGATCTGATCTCCAACCAGTTAGATACAGACAGTGACGGAGACGGATGCCCCGATGCTATCGAAGGTTCTGAAACTGTCAAATTGGAACAGGTACATTCACTTAGCTTAGCTAATACAGATCCTAATTATCCTTACAGAGGACAGATCAAGGTTTTAGCTAATGGCATTGCAACAGGCAGTCCTTCACAGGTTGTCAGCAAAGTCGTCAATGCCTATGGCGTTCCTGAATTTGTAAATTATGTGCAGGTCAACACTACTGCTATTGCCGGAGCAGCCGACAATACAGACGGTACTGCTGACGTGGGACAAGGTATTGGAGATTCTCAGAATGCAGCCGTCAATGCCTGTGTCTGCTACAAACCTGCTGTTACTGCGGGAACAGTTCTGGACACCAATCACGGAATTACATCGCTGCAAAGAGCCGGCACCAACGGCAGCAACTGGCCAATGGTAAGAAAAGGCGCTTGGACAGCCTTAGAGTCCAAGACCAAAGGATTTGTACCCAACAGACTGACTAATGCCCAGATTGCTGCAATTCCTGCTGCAAATCTCATAGAAGGAATGATGGTTTATAATATTACAGCAGACTGTCTTCAGATCAACACAGACGGATCGGCGGCCGGCTGGAAATGTTTCAGTACGCAGACTTGTTCTGACATAAATTAAAAATAAAATCATGAAAAATATAACATTTATCTTCCTTATTGTATTTAATACATCTGCTATTGCGCAAGTAGCAATCGGAAAACCAACAGTGTCCAATTCCTCTGTTTCTCTTGAGTTCGGAAATTCCAACAGAGGCCTATTGTTGCCCTGGGTGACAAATACAGGGTCTGTAGCCAACGTAGTAGATGGCACAATGGCTTATGACCTCTCGGACAAAAGAGTGAAAGTAAAATATGCCGGCGCCTGGAAAGATCTTACAGTAAATACCGCAGGTACCACTGTAGATCCGCTTACCGGTGTGGACGGTGCAGTCATACAGAATTCTTCAGTAGAGCCGGCCGGTAGTACTGCCAAATTTGCCATCGGAACTGTAACTGGCACACCTGGAGTTCTGGTTTTAGAAGATGCGAGCAAAGCGATGGTGCTTCCCAAAGTGGCCAGCCCGCATCTCAATATAATCAACCCGGCACCGGGAATGATTGTCTATGATACAACAGCAAAGTTGATGACGGTTTTCAATGGCAGCGTCTGGACATTCTGGAGGCCTTAAACTATGATTCTCTCCATTCTAAAACGCCATACGTTCATACGTATGGTGTTTTTGATTTTTAAGTATGAAAAATACTGATTATCAAAAGTCTAAACAACTAAAAGAGAAGTGAAAAACCATCCATTTTCCTGAATTCGAATACTGTGGGTCTTTGAAAAGTGCTTTTATCTATGCTTCTTTGCGTACTGATATCAAAGAAAATATGAATCAATTACAACAAGATGCAGTAGATATTTTGATTTTTTATCAGTCTTACCAAATATTATGAAAATAAGTAACAGAAGATATATCACGAGGCTAGCGTGGTATCTTACATTTTTTATGCCCGTCATTGCACTGGTGATGTTGTTTCAATTTTTACTGACTAAAAAAATCGATACGATTATCATTGCTTTTGGATTGCTGCTAATTGCTATCGTAAGAACTGTATATCTTTTGAGCTACATCGAATTTGAAAACTCAGGATATGTTTTGACCGTAAAGAAACGTCATCCATTCGCAACAAAAGGTATTGTGTTCCCCATTCTGGAATTTCCTTTGGATCTGCTAAAGGAATGTGACATCAAAAAACACAGTCTCTTATTAATCGTAGAAAATTCTCAGAGATCAAAAACCCATCAATTCAAAATCTTGATGGATGGCTTTACCAGTAAGCAGAAGAAGGAAATCTTGACATCGTTTCCGACTGTCCGGAAATCTGATGTAAAAAGTGTGGATTTTATCAATAATGAACACTTTGCACTAGCTGAATCCTGATAGCTGCAATCTTGCAGATTCTTTGTAAGCAGCCATTAATATGAGTTTGAATAATCTTTAAAAATCGTAAAAATGACCGTCTCCCGTTCAATTAAATTATAATTATAGCCTTGACAAAATCCTATTCTATTGATTTAACCTGATATACAAGATGAATGTTTAATATTTCAACTGTAAAATTAATAAATTTAAAAAACTATATATCAGTAGGTTACAGTTTACTAATTATCCGTTTTCCCTAATTCGGACAGGGTAAGTTTAGTAAATCTGATAAAATAGATCTTCCTTTGCACCGCATTAAAAAGCTGTAATCACTGTTTACACCAGCGATTTAGCAGATGGGATATTATTAAAGATTTACTGTTTAGAATACCTTTTGTAATCGACCTAAAAATCTTCAGAATGTTAATAATCACTTAAAATAAAAGCAAGGCTCCACCACCAACAAACACACAAAAAAATGATGAAACGGTGGGGTCTTGTTTTACATAGGAAAAAGGCTAAAAAGGACTACAAAATAATATGATCAGCCGGGCAGTTTAGTTTATGATTTTTTATCATTTTCATATTTGTGTTTTTTCCTGCCCGGCGTTTTTAAAATGATGAAAATAAGTAATAAAAATTATATAGAAGGTCTTGGAGTTTTCCTCATGCTCTGCATTCTCCTGATCTTATTAGCACTGGCTTTCCATTTTTTGATCTTCAAGAAAATTGATGGAATGGTGATAGGATTTTTAATGCTTTTAGCAGGAATCCTTATCATATTATCAAAATTACACCATATAGAAATCGATCATTCCGGATTGGTAATTACAGTTAAAAAGCAGCATTTATTTTCAAGAAAACGCATTACGGCGCCTCATCTGGAATTCCCGGCTAATCTGTTGAAAGAAAGTCGTTTTAAAGAAAATCACCTCTATTTCTTTGTCTTCGGAAATGCCGACGTTACGAAGATCCACAAATTTAAAATACTGCTGTATGGCTTTTCAGAAAGTCAACGTACAGAATTATTGAATTTATTATCAAACACAAATTCATAAATTCTGGCTCCTTATATTTAGATCCTTAAACAATATTATATTGTATCAATGAAAATTCTGATGAGGTACAATTTGGCTTTAAAGATTGCTTAAATGTTGGCAGTATAGACATTTATTTAACCAAGCAAAATTAGCGGCTTAAAATCCCAAAATTAATTGCCGAACATGCATTTTGGAATATGTATTGCCTGTGATTCAACAATAATCCAGATCACACCGTACAAAATGAAGATTGCAACTTATAATGTCAACGGTATCAACAGCCGGCTTCCTGTCCTTCTTCAATGGCTTGGAGAATCGCAGCCGGATATCGTATGCCTTCAGGAACTGAAAGCAGCCCAGGATAATTTTCCGGTGGAAGCATTTCATAAAGCCGGATACCAGGCCATTTGGAAAGGACAGAAACAATGGAACGGTGTCGCCATTCTTTCGAGAGGCTATGCGATGACAGAGGTTCAAAATACCCTGCCAGGCGATGCAGATGATGAGCAAAGCAGGTATTTGGAAGTCATTGTAGACGAGATTGTTATTTGCTGCTTCTACCTTCCCAATGGAAATCCATATCCCGGGAATAAATTTGACTACAAGCTGAACTGGATCAAACGGCTTAAAAAAAGGAGCCAACAGTTCATTGAGATGGATCTGCCGGCGGTGCTGATTGGCGATTTTAATATTATTCCCACAGAACAGGATGTTTACAAGCCTGAGAAATGGAAAGATGATGCACTATTCCGGCCGGAAGTCCGCAAAGCCTTTCAGGATCTGATCAGTAAAGGCTGGACAGATGCCATCAGATCTCTGTTTCCTGATGAAACCGTTTACACCTTTTGGGATTATATGCGAAATGCTTATGCCCGAAATGCAGGATTGCGTCTGGATCATATTTTAATAAGTCCGTACCTTAAAAAAGCACTTACAAATGGTGGCGTAGATCAATACGTGCGTGGCTGGGAGAAAAGCAGCGATCACGCCCCTGTATGGATTGAAATTGATGATGAAAGGTAATATAAGGATCCGCTGAAAACATTGCTGCGTCTGGGAAATCACTTTTAATACCTTCTTAAAGCATTACATTTTATCAATATCGACACTGCATATTTAGAAATTGGTGGTCGCCTATAATGCTAAATGGCTATATGATAATATCAGAATTAGCCTTTAATTTACGGTCAAACCCGTAATGAGGAAAGAAGACTTAGCTCTGCAGGTCTTTCTAATTGATATTTTTAAGCCATCGCAGTACATTATAGGGGTACTCTATATTTTGGAGGTTGTTTCCATCTTCTTGTTTAGTGATATATGGCAACCACTATCTTCTAAATCGGTTGTGTGAATTGTAAACCCCAAATTATAGCTGTAGAGACATCCGACAGATCAGTATACTGCAAAAGAATTCAACATCTGATTTATGATAAATTTAGAAACACTGATTCTGACAAAGACACTGCGTTAAGCCAGACAATCAACAAAGGTGTTGCCTGTTATTTCACCTACGTTTTCGTCGACAGAGAGATTACACAACATTAGGCGGTAACTTAATTTATATTTTAAAAATACTAAACAAGGAGATCAGATTCTTCTGTTTTTTTTCATTCTTAACATCAGCAAATCGTAGAATTACTACAATTTTAAAAATAATGTCCCGACCGGATCATCAATGAAAATCTCTTTTTTAACTTTATAAGACGAAAATTCCCTTTTCCAACAAACTAAAATTAATGGAAGAAAATATTCTGATATACGATGTAAAATCTGGAGACACTCTTGACATAATAGGTCGCGAAATTGGAATGAGCGCAGACCAGCTGAAAGATTTTCACAATACACATTGTCAAAAAATGGAAAGATTATGGTTTAATAATCTCGTCGGGGTGAAGCAAATTATTATTCCAAAAGATTACAAAAACCCTGAACAGTTAAGACAAGAGAACTATAGAGAACTTCCACCGTCCAGTGTTACAAAAGAATTTTATTCTACAGGCTACACCGTAGAAGAATCCTTTTCAAATCTGTCTAAAAACCCGTTGAATCTAGAATACAAAGTTGATATTTCTTTTAGAAGAAAACAGGATACGAATATTCCTGATGAGGTTCTAGATTTAAGATGTTATGATTTCAAAAGAAACGGAACAATTCCTGATGACAAGATGAGCACCATTGCGCTGGCCTGTATGGAAGGCATCTACCCTATTTCTCTCATCATTCCTATTCAGGGAAGAATGGTGGATATTTATAATTTTGAAGAGTTAGTAAAAAGATTTGAGAGAAAACGGCCAGAGTTGGAGGCGTTTTTTACGGGCGACGTTTACAATATATATTTGGATAAGTTTTGGTTTAGTATTCAAAATAAAAATAACTTGCTGAAACAATTATCCTCTTCTCTACTTTATCAGACGCTTTTCCCAAGAATGGAATGGTTTCATAAGACGGATAACTGGACAGAAGAGTTTTATCTTTCACCCAATTCTTTCCCGGTAAAGTGCTTGATGAGTGCAGAATACGATCATAAGGGCACTGAAATTGTACAGACTTTATTGCTCGGTGACATTAAAGACGCTTTCAGTCTGCAGATGATATTAAGTGGAAAAACGCTGGATCATGATTCCGAAAACATCGCAGACGGACAAGTAGCATTCCGGTATATGACGGATAAGAAAACAAAAACATTGAATCACGCAGATGCAATGATCAAAATCCTGAATAACAATGAAATTTACACCCAACAAATTTTAAAACTTACACGCTATGAGTAATACTATCGATCCATTCCAAGATGAAGATTTTGAACTGTATTATGAGGAGGATGATTGTATGAATGATGATGAACAGGAGGAAGATGAAGATTCAGAATCTGTTCAAAAAGATCCGGAGGCAACTGAAAATAAAGAAGAAAAAGAAGAGAAAAAAGATAACAGTAACTCCAGCGAGCACGACGGCAAATATTTCGTTGTTCAGAAAGGATTGGCATGCTGTGACAAAGGTGCCAAATTTCCTAATTTTAAGGTGACCAGTCATCAGAAGCATTATTGGAATGATAGAAAAGGCGAACCTGATTACCTTTCAGTAACAGAAGATGATCTTAATTTTAATCCTTCCGCAATGCCTTTTGGTACGTGCAGTATCAAAAACGGAAATCCCTGTGCATTTGCGCCAGCCGGAAAGTGGACGAAAACTTATGAGAAAGTAAAAATTATGGATAAAACACCACTGACAGAAATTTCTGAATTGATGTGTGCGCTGGGTGGCAAAATAACTGTTATGAAACACGGGCAGCAAATCGCAGCCGGAAAAAGTGATGTGAAAAGTTCAGACGAGAGAGAACAACGTGTTTATAATCCTATTATGGATTTTGAAGAATTTGCGGAGGAAGTAAATGGAAAAGAAGGAGAAGCCTGGTAATTATAAAATCATAGATCATGTCGAAAAAGGGAGTATCATCAGTTTCGGGAGTTATAAATCCAGTTGTAGGTGAGAAGCATATCTACAATATTGTAAGCTGGTATCCTGGTACATCAGAATCGGAACGCAACCCTGCAAAGGTGACGTGGGAACTATTTAAAAAGAGAAAAGACGGACTATTTACAACCACAAATATAAAAAAAACTGGCCACAGCGATTTTACTTTTGGGGAAGCTGCAGCAGGCGAAACCTATAAACTGGAAGCCTACCTTTATAAACCGGAAGGCGGCGGCTTAATCATCACTCCCAAGGCAGCAAAAATCCCGAAGATTAATAAAGTAGAACTATTTTATGTAGATGATAAAAAAGCCGTGCTTTTCAGTTTTATGGAAAGACTGAGAGCCAGAGCCTTTTGTGTGAATATGATAGGGAAAGAACTGATCTTTACCCTTTGGGAAGACGATGCAAAAGGAACGGGTCATAACGTAAAAAATGTACCGATTGCCAGCCTGAAAGCACGGGTTGACAAAGAAGGTGTGGCTGCTGTAGATTTTTCACTTTCTACACTGATGTTTAAAGCTGCAATGGGTGAGCAGGATTCAAAACTGGAATTCTATGTGACGGTGGAATATTTTAAGGATAGAAAGCACGCGTCTAATAACGTAGATGTCAATAATCCTTTTCCCAAAGCTCCTGCCAATCCTCCAAAAAAAACAGAACCAAAGAAAGTACCTGTTGCTAAAGGCTCACCTGCGGAAAACAAGGGGAATTCCAAAAAAGAGGAAAAAGGAATTTGGGACAGCATTACAGAAAATATTTCAACAAAAGGCGGGGAACTATGGGATTGGGCAGAGAGCGTAGGGACAGCGGTAAAAAATAAATTGCCGACATTCCCAATGCCGGGAAATAAAAGTCCTGCAATAGTGAAAGCTGGTGAAAATAAAAATAAGGATGAAGGAGGTTGTCCACGATGTAAAATCCCTGTCACACCAGAACAACTAAAAACCATTTTTCCTGATGCTTCCGAAGCCAACAGAAAAATTGTTGCAGACACTTACACAAAGTATATGAAGGAACTGGGAATGGACACTTGTTGGAATAAAGCTCACTTTTTTGCACAGGCAATGGTAGAAGGTGGAAAATCTTTGAATCTCAAACAGGGAGAAATAATGAATTATCCTGTAGAGCGATTACCTACGGTTCCCTTCAAAGCCTTCCAGGCAAAAGACAAAAACGGCCGCATTATCCCAAATGATCTGGCTTTTAAATATGGTAGAATTGATAAAAAAAATCTTCAGTTACTGAAAACAAAGTATGATAGAGCAAACCTAAGCTATCAGGCAGCTAATGTGAAAATGATCTCTAATGTTGCATACAGCAACAGGAAAGATTTGGGAAATATTGGAGGTGACGACGGGTGGAATTTTAGAGGAAGAGGACTGATACAAATTACCGGAAGAGAAATATATACATTTTGCAAACCTTACACGATAAAATATGAAAATATAGATGTCCTTGCAAATCCTGAGATGGTGGGTGAGAAAATAAGTCTGGGAGTATCCACTTCTATGGTATTCTTTCTTTGGAAAAAGATCAATAAAAAAACAACAGGAGAAAAAAATGTCAAAGGTAAAATTTGTCCGTTCGTAGGAAACAATGTTGATATCAAAGATAGCTCGGGAAAAATGACAACGAATTATGATGAAAAGCAAAGTTGTTTTGATGAAACGACCTCCGTTATCTTTAAAATTGATCAATGTAAACTAAGTAAAAATAAAACGGCAGAAACTGCAAATTCATCCAAAGTTGTAATAAAATTTGGAGCCAATGCGGACAAATCAGCGGTAAGTGAAAAATCTTTGAATATATTAAGAGAGGTTGGCGAAAAAACAAAGAATTACCTTATCAACATTACGAGTACAGCAAGAGATCCGTATAATCAAGCGAGGGTAATGTATGATAATATAGTAAAAAAGGGAATGAAAGAACAGAGAAATACTTACAAAGAACCTGGTCAGAAAGTTTTAGATGCCTACGAAGCGGCCAAAAAAGACGGCAAAGACAAAGCAGGTATCATAAAGGAAATGGAGAAAACGATAAAAGAGATTGGACCTTCAAAAGTTTCAAGACATTGTGGTGACCCGGCTGTCGTCAATGTTTTTGATGTCTCTCAAGGATTGAGTAATCCTAAGGATTTTAAAAAAGAAATCACTCCTAAGATTGCTAAACTGTTAGATGAAAATGCATGTTATCATTTAGAAATAAATCAGTAATTATGAAAAACGTAATCGCGATATTCCATTTATTTGTTTGTCTTAATTTTGTGTCATGTAAAAAAACAGATACGGTTGCAAAAACAGGTGCCAGTCTTACATCTGACACGTTAATATTAGATAATAATGCTATCATATTTGTCTCACCGAGCGATAAAGAAATTGAAAGGTTAAAAAAAATGCAGGGGGAAGATTTTTACACTATTGCAGATGATGCGAATAATTATTTTTCAATCGCATCATCATATTTAGATTCACTTAAAGTCTCTTATAAAAATGAGGATACTGATAAAATTATCGGATATAAAAAAGATGGGAAATTTTTTAGAATTCCAGCTGAAAAAAGTTCTTGGTACGCTGTGTTATATAAAAATGGAAATTTTAAAACTGTAAATTTTGTAGATTTTCAGGATCAATACAAATTGTTTTTTGACACTTCTAATCAGAAAACAAAACAAAATGATCCTGCAAAAATTATAGATTCTATTTCCGGCAAAGGTTATTCTGTAGTTGAGAAAAAAGAATGTGATTTGAACAATGATTCTTTTAAGGATTTGATTGTGGTTTTTGCAAATCAAAAAGAGATCAACCCGCAAGACCCGAAGACTAAAATTGCTCCTATTGTCGTACTTATCAATCAGAATAATACCAGTTACAAAGTTTTCAGCAATAGCAACATATATCCAAATAGTTTTGCTGATGCATTTAAAAACCTTGTTGTAAAAAGTTCATTTTTCACTATTGAATTAACGAATGAAATTCCAGATCATTATACTTCTGACAAGTATATTACTTTTAAATATGATGCAACCAAAAATAATATTTTTCTTTCAAAATATGGTGAAAATATTAATTGGAAAGACACAAAAACAACCAGTAAAATTTGCACATCCAAAGATTTCGGCGAGATTTCATTTGAGAGTTACAATTCTGATAATATCCGAAATTTCTGCAAATAGCAGAATTTGAACAAATAAGGGGTGATAAATTCTGTTTAATACTTATTGACATAATAATAATATCCACGAAAGTTATAAAGATCCAAATGTGATAGGAATTTGTGCACAGACTTACTAATTCGTTATTTCGGGAACTTTCCGTGATAATGCAGTGACTTCTTAAAACTATATCACTTATCTTATAAATTGCAGACTTGAGTGTCGCAACAGATAAAACAAACAGAAGCCAATAATTTTTCAAAATCAATACTGAAAAAAAATTGTCGCAATATCCTGATAGAACTGTAGCATTTGTGGATTTAGCAAATTTTGATGGGAAAATCGATAAAAAAAGAAGAAGCATAAAAAATTTACAATATCTACTTTTCACTCATGCTATCGCAAAACAAAGAATTATCAAAGATTCCAAAGAGAGTTTATGAGAGGAATAGATAAAATGGTTAATTCTAGAAAAATATCTGGCGAAATGAATATTGGAAAGGAAGGTGCTTTTAGGCATTCACAAATTGATAAAATTTACATCGATATAGTTAATGATTGAAATTAGTTTATGATTGAAATTATTTAATAAAAAAAATTCCTAAAACAAATCAAACTATAGAAATAATAAAGAGGTATTTATTTCTATAGAATATAAAATCAAAAATAATAAAAGGAAAAAAAGGAAAAATCACTAATAAAAGTGACTTTTCCATTAGAGTGACCGCGAAGGGATTCGAACCCCCAACCCTCAGAGCCGAAATCTGATATTCTATCCAGTTGAACTACGCAGCCATTTTTAATTAATGATAAGTGATGAATTATAAATGATATAAAATCATTCATCGCTTATCATCTATCATTTATGTTTTAGAATGTAATCTTCACGCCGGCCAAAACCTGCGCTCCCAAAACTTTGTAACCCAAATAATTTTGGTACTTAGAATTCAGAAGATTATTTCCGAGTGCGAAAATACTGAAATTTTTGTGAAGTTTGTACTCTGCCGACAAATTTAAATCGGCATAACCGCCCACTTTCTCATTAATCAACTCCATCGAAGAATAACTATTGGGATTGAGTCCGTCAGTATAGAGGCTGAAAGCATTTGACGTTCTGTCCGTTACAAAATATCCTTTGAAACCAAGCGCCAGTTTTTTCTCCAGCATTGTATATTTTGCGCCCAAATTTAATTGTACCAAAGGTTTGTAATAAACTTCCTCCAGATTGTCCAGTTTGTATTTCATAAAGTGCAGACCCGCATCTACCGTCAGATTTTCCATCGGGAAGACATGCAGATCGCCCTTGATTTCCATCAGAGTTCCGTTGTCATAGATTGAATTGAACGTATTGGCGTAATCAAATCCCGGTCTGTTATCAGAAACAATATTATTAAACAAACCATTACTTACGAAAAACTGCGCATTATTCACTTTGCTGAAACCGGCATTGACATCATATTTGAAAGTCTGATCGATATCGCCTTTCAGTCCAAAATAGAAATGGTATTTAGTTTCAGTTGGCGTCAAAAGCAAATCTGAAATCAGAAATGGATTTTCTTCCAGCAGATTTCCGTAAGAATTCAGCTTCAAACCGCCATCAATTCCGCCATAAAATTTGAATTCGTCCGCAGCAGCCACCAACACTTCTGCTCTCGGAAACCAGTAGAATTTGCTGCCTTTATTTTCAGCATTAATATCGGATAATTTAGAATTAAGGAAACTGAAATCGGAACCGATTAATAAATAAGATTCACCTTTGTAGAAGGTCACTTTTGGCGACAAAGTGAAATTAAGCTGGTTGGAATTATTCTGATTCAGCAATTCAAATTTAGAATTCACGGTTTCCAAATCGATTCCAAGATCTGCGTTTGCCTTAATTTCATTGCTAATTTCAAAATCGTGCTTCGACAAATTAAGTTCAACATCAGCATAACTTTCTTTCGCATCAAAATGATCACTTAAGAAATACGATCTCACTTTTACATTATTCAAAATCTCGTTGGAATAATGGTCGTAAGATGCATTCACACCAAATTTATTGACTTTCTGCTGCAAATCTAAATCAGAATTTGGTGGCGTCAAAGCGTAAATTCCGTAGTAGTTATAGTTGTTAAAACCATAATTTGCGTCCAGATTAAACTTGCCTTTTTCCGCGTAAATATTCGCATAAGCGCCAATCTTGGCCTGACTGCTTTTGGAATCCCAGTCATGGACCTTTTTCAGTCCTGTTGTGGATAAATAATGAACATCCGCTCCTACTTCCACATTATCCTGAACTTTTCCCGAGATATTCGCATCTGCAAGGAATTTACCGTAGTTTCCATATCCAATTCTGAAATAATCGGACTGATAATCATTGCTGAATTTAGGCGAAATATCCTCACTCTGGATTTCGGTCGTTTTGAAGTCAGAAACAGGCGGCACATTTACAATATCGTATTTCAGATTGAGAGAATCTTCCTTCTTTTTATTTTCCGGAGGATAATTTTTCTCCTGAATCACAGAGGTTTTCTTTTTTTCAATTTTCTTAACTTCAGGTTCACGTTTTCTGTTCAGAATCAGCTGCTCTTCCTTAATCTGAGCTCCGATTTCCGAAATTCCAAAAGTTCCTAAAAATGCCAGAACGGCAATATATTTCAGTTTGTTCATTTATTTTTTATTTAATCAAATTAATCGCAAAGGCGCAACTGTTTGTATTACAAAACCGTTGAAAGTCGCAAAAGAAAGATTCCGTTTTAGAATCTAATTTCATTGAAGATATTTTGCGACTTCAAACATTTACATTATTAAATCTTTGCGACTTTGCGATAAAAACACAAAGCCTTAATTATTATTTACTTCTTGATCTGTGCTTTCACTTCCTTCGCTTCAGCCACAACTTCCGGGAAATCACCATAATTTTTGATGATCTCATCCAAAGTATAACTTGCCTGGTAATTGTCTTTCAGGGCCAGATAATTTTTCGCCATAATGACCAAAGCTTTTGCTCCCCAATATTCTTCCGAAGCATAATTATTTGCCAGTTTAAAAATAGTTTCATTGGACGATTTGAATGCTTTTCCTTTGTTTTGATAGAAAGCTTTGGCGTAAAGCGCTTCTGCTGCAACTTCCGTATTGGAAGACTTTTCTAAAGCCGTGTAAGCCGTTTGTGCATCTTTGTCTTTCGACTGCTGCATCAGACTTCTTGCTTTGATGACTTTCGCCTGTTCTAGTGTTGCCGCAGAATTTTTCGAGTTTGAAATTACTGCATTGGCGAATTTTTCAGCTTCAGCAAAGTTCTTTTCGTCCGCATAGATTTTCATCAATTCTACCGAAGCAAAATTCTTGATATTCACATTCGTTGAGTTGGCAACTTGTTCCAGATATTTTTTTGCATCCGCAATTTTGTCCTGAGAAATGTAAATCTGAGCCAAGCGAACCTGCGCATCTTGCTGATAATCATTCTGGAAATCGGCAACATTCTGCAGTGGTAACATCGCTTTGTCAATTTGTTTTAACTGATAATAACTTTCGCCCAACTCATATTGAGATTTGAAAAGATTGTCGCCACTCGGACTTTGATCCAGATATTTCTCGTAATATGAAACCGCTTTCGCATAATCTTTCTTCACAAAACTTTCCTGCGCCAGATTAAAATTAATTTCACTGATTTCCGAACTGTCCACTTTTACATTAAGGCCTTTTGCAAATTGCTCGTAACCCGCAACGTCACCTTTCTTCACGAAAGCAGGTTTGGAAGCCAAAACAATTTTCTCGGCAAACGCCGTATTTTTATATTGATTTGCCAAAAGCTGGAATTCCGCAATTGCTTTATCTGTTTGATCTTGATCGATGTAATTCTGAGCTCTGTAGATTTGAGAATTCGCAACCAGATCTTTGTCCGGACTTGATTTAGTGACTTTATCAAAATAAGAGTTTGAATTATTAAAATCGTCATTCTGAGCGTAAGCCGTTCCGATTTCATAATTCGCATCATCAACGTATTCAGAATTTGGATATTTTGAGATCAAGGTTTTCAACTCCGCAATTTTCGCAACTGTATCACCTTTGAATCCTAAAGCCAAAGATTTTTGATACAAAGTGTAATCGCTCGCATTTTCAGTTTTATTATATATTTCTAAAGCTTCATTTAATTGATTGTTAGCATAATAAGTATCAGCCAAACGCAATTCTGCATCTGCCTTGAATTCCTGTTTCGGGAACCTCAGATATTCCTTAAAATATTCCTGAGCCGATGCAAAATCCTTAGCCTTGAAATAAGCGTAACCTAAATCGTAATCCAACTGTTCACGCTCCGGAAAGCCTTCTGCCGTTTCGTTTTCAAGTTTTGTGTAAGTTGCAATCGCTGATTTGTAATCGCCTTTTTGATAATAAGTTTGGCCCAGCCAATATTGCGCTTTTTTGTAAAATTCTTTATTCAGATTAGATTGAATACTTTGCTTGAAATATTTTTCAGCAACATCAAAATTCCCTTTATTAAATTCCTCAGAACCCAAAAGGTAGGAAACCTCCTGCTCTATTTTCTTGGTCTCATTCGTTTTCTGGTCAAGCTTTCCGAGCGCTTCCAAAGTCGCTTTATAATCTCCGGAATACAGATAAGATTTCACCAAAAGCGATTTCATTTCCTGAGTTTTTGCACCGCTCGGATATTTATCAATATATCTTTGAATCACTTTGGAAGAATTTTCAAACGGATTTCCCAGTTCGTAACTCAGTTTCGCATATTGTTCCAAAGCCAATTGCTGCACTTTTGGGTCATAATTCATTTGCGAAGAATTACGATACGCGGACAAAGCTTCCTGTTTTTTTCCGGTTTCCAAATACGCATTTCCCAATTGATAATAAGCGTTCTGAGCCAACGGAGAACTGCTGTTGATCAATTGATTGTAATAGCCAACCGCCTCGTCATTTTTATTCAACTGAGCGGAAACAAATCCCATCTCATAAAGGTCAGATTCTGAAGGTGTTTGTTCCTTATCCAAAAATAATTTCAGATGCGGATAAGCCGATTGGTAATCGCCTTTCATAAAATAACTCTCGCCAACTATCTTATGAATTTCGGTATCATAAGAAGTTATTTTTCCGTTATTCAGAATGTCATTGCCTTCAGAAATTGCAAGGTCATAATTCTTCTGATTGTAATACATCTGAACATAATAAGGTTGCACGAGATGTGCATATTCCTCATTATTTTTGATTTGGTCAAAATAGATAAAGGCATTATCATTCTGTTTGTCAGCATAATACAAATGTCCCAACATATAAGAAATTGCAGGTTTGCTGGTCTCATCTGCCGATTTGAAAGATTCTTCCAAAGCCTCGATCGCACCCGCAGAATCGCCGGTCATAAACTTGGCATAACCCAATTTCATAATGTGCTGTGTATTTTCCTCACGGCTCAGTTGCGACTGATTTACATTTTGCAGAGTTTCCAAAGCTTTCTCAAAATCCTTTTTAGCCAGATAATAATCTGCAAGAGGACCGTTGGCCTGAGCAAAATAAGCAGAATTTGGATATTCCTTCATAAAAGCATTCAGGCCTTCTTCCGCATATTGCTTCTGAAGAATCACGCCGATTACATTGCTGAAAAATGCTGAAGCTTCCTTTCGGGAGTTGCTGAGATTTTTGTTATAAAAGTATTGCTTGGCATACTCGTATTGTGAAGCATTATAGATTTTGGTCTGATAAAGATTTTCTGCCAAACCGAAATGATAATCTTCGTTTTTTGTAAAATATTGAGATTGTTGCGCATCCGAAATCCCATATAAAGAGATCATTGATGCTAAAATTATTCTTTTTGAATTCATCCCTGATAGAATTTTTTCTAAAAACCCGACGGAAGCTGCATTACTCCGCCACAGTTTGTTTCATTTTCAACGAAAATAGCGAAAAGATATTATTTGAGGGCATTTTATTGGGAATATATTATAATTTGAGCCTGGTAATCCTAACGGTCAGAAGAATAATTCTGCCGCAATAAGTAAAGAAATACGTAATCGACCGAATTACAATTTAATTTTCGTTTAACAAATTTTTAACAAAATCATCATTTTTCATTACATTTGTTTCTTGCATAAAATTTAAAGCTTACATGAACTCACTTTTCAGAAGAAAATCTACGCATACTATTCTCAACCAAGGCGGCGATGGCGAACATACAAGTCTCAATAAAGTGTTAACAGTCAAGGATTTAACTTTCTTCGGAATTGCCGCCATCATCGGTGGCGGAACGTTCAGTGCTATTGGAAACGCCTGCTTTTCCGGCGGTCCGGGTGTAGTCATCCTCTACGTTATCTGTGCGATTGCCTGCGGATTCACAGCAATGTGCTATGCCGAATTTGCTTCGCGGGTACCTGTTTCGGGCAGTGCTTATACGTACGCCTATGTTTCTTTTGGTGAAGTTTTCGCCTGGATCATCGGCTGGGCGCTTATTATGGAGTATTCGATCGGTAATATTTATATCGCATTTTCGTGGAGCGGTTATTTCACCAATCTGCTAGAAACCTTCCATATTCACCTGCCCGAATGGCTCACCATCAACTATCTATCTGCCAAAGAAGCATTTTCTACCAACAATGGCGGAGAAGGCATTGCAGCCTGGAAAAATGCACCTGTTCTGGGCAATTTAAAAATTATCTTCGATCTGCCGGCGGTAGTCATCAACGTTTTGATTACCTATCTCGTTTATCGGGGCGCAAAAGAATCCAGAAATTTCAGCAACGTTATGGTTTACATCAAGTTGGCCATCATTGCTTTAATAATAGTTGTAGGTGCTTTCTATATTGATATTGAAAACTGGACGCCTTTTATGCCAAACGGTTTTGGTGGTGTAATGGGCGGCGTATCTGCAGTATTCTTCGCATACATCGGGTTTGACGCCGTTTCTACTCTGGCAGAAGAAAGCAAAAATCCACAGCGCGATCTCCCGAAAGGAATGATTTATTCTCTGGTAATCTGCACCGTTGTTTATATCATTTTAGCACTGGTTTTAACCGGAATGGTTTCTTATCAATTGCTTGGCGTGAGCGATCCATTGGCTGAAATCTTTGCGCTGAAAGGTGTAAAATGGATGCTTTTCATCGTATCAATTGCAGCCGTGGTGGCGATGACCAGTGTAATGCTGGTCTTCCAACTTGGACAGCCCAGAATCTGGATGACAATGTCCCGCGACGGACTGATGCCTAAGAAATTCGCAGAAATCCATCCCAAATTCAAGACACCTGGTTTTGCTACCATTGTTACCGGTCTTGTAGTAGGACTTCCTATATTTTTTACCAACGAAAATCTGGTTTTAGATTTTACAAGTATCGGGACATTATTTGCATTTGTCCTTGTATGCGGCGGCGTTCTGATGCTCTCGCCACAGAGTGAAGCCGAGTTGGCGGAACGCGCAACCAAAGGAAAGTTCAGAATTCCTTACATCAATTCTAAGTTTATTTTTCCTGCAATGTTGATTTTGTCAGCATCACTTATCCAGTTTTTGTTCCCTACATTCTTTACAGACAGTTTCAGGTTTTCGGAGGAGCATTTTGCAACCAACATTTCTATGGTCGTATTTTTTATGCTTTGTATCGTGATGGCCGTTCTGGCATTTATTAAGAATCTTTCATTAATTCCTTTATTAGGACTTGTTTCCTGCTGTTACCTCCTGACAGGAATGGCCGTTTCCAACTGGAAATGGTTTGGAATATGGCTTGTTATCGGATTGGTATTTTATTTCTGTTATGGTTATCGAAACAGTAAATTAAATACTGACAGATAGACATTCGTTTAAAGTTAAAGTTGGTCATTAATTATAATCGGTTATCTTTCCATGAAAAATTTTCTTAAAAGTAATATCTCGCAGGAATCCCTGGCTATATTGCTTACGCAGGCTCCTGTAGCACTGAGTATGCTGATGGGAAATGATTTTGTAATTCAGGTTGCAAATCCTCAGATTCTTGAGCTTTGGGGAAAACCAGCTGATATCATAGGCCTCAAACTTATTGAAGCCTTGCCTGAACTTAAAGGTCAGAAGTTTATCGAAATTCTTACTGAAGTCAAAACAACCGGAAACCCTTACAAAGGTTATAAGGAACTGGCCTACATCGTCAGAAACGGTAAGACTGAGGAAGTATATTTTGACTTTATTTATACCGCAATTTACAATGACGAAAAGACAGAAATCCTCGGTGTAAGCGTTGTTGCGACGGAAGTGACTGAGCAGGTTTTATCCGAGAAAAAACTGGCAGATACAGAATATAAATTTGAAAATCTGATCAAAGAGGCAGATTACTCAATAGCTCTGTACAAAGGTGAAGACCTTATTATAGATATTGCCAACGACAAAATGCTGGACACCTGGGGTAAAACCAAGGCTGTCATCGGAAAGAAAATCAATGAAGCGATTCCTGAGCTGGAAGGCCAGCCATTTCTCCAGATCCTGAAAGACGTTTACCAGACCGGCAAAACTTACTACGCAACCGAAGACAAAGTGATATTGGAAAGCAGCGGAAAACTGGAAACTTTCTATTATAATTTCTCTTACAAACCGATCAGAAACAGTAATGGTGAAGTTTACGCTATTCTGAATTTTGCGGTGAACGTAACAGACCTCGTTCTTGCAAAGAAGAAAATAGAGGAAAACGAGCAAAAGTACAGGCAGCTGGCAGACACGCTTCCTACCATCATCTGGACGGCGGATGCAGAAGGCAAGATCAATTATTACAACAAAAAATGGTACGAATACACCGGCTTTGAAGGTGTGGACAGCCGTGAAAATGCGGCTTCAAAAATCCTGCATCCTGATGATCTGCCGAGAGCCACCGAAATATGGTCTGAAAGTAAAAAAAACAGGAGCAGCTACGAGATAGAATACCAGTTCAAAGACCGGACAAGGGAAGGATTTTATAAATGGTTCCTCGGCCGTGCTATCCCTATAAAAGATAGTGACGGGAATGTGACACAATGGATCGGAACCTGTACTGATATTGATGAATTCAAACAGTTTCAGCAGCAGAAAGACAGTTTTCTGGGCATTGCAAGCCACGAGCTGAAAACACCGCTTACGAGCCTGAAACTCTACTCGCAGTTTCTTGAGAAAAATCTCAGAAGGCAAAACGACGACAAAAATGCAGATGTGGCCCAGAAGATGGACGATCAGATCAATAAACTGACCAGCCTTGTGAATGACCTGCTGGATGTAACCAAAATTCAGAATGGGAAAATTCTGCTCAATACCTCAGAATTTAATTTTGATGAGCTGGTCACGGAAATTGTTGATGAGCAGCAGATGAGTACCACGCAGAAGATACATCTTGAAGCTGAAACAATTGGCACCGTTTCCGGCGACCGCAATCGGATTTCGCAGGTGATGAGCAATCTGATTAATAATGCAATTAAATATTCTCCGGATTCCGACAAGGTTCTCATTACCACCAAATTAAATGAAAATAATAATGTAGTCTTCTGTGTGAAAGATTACGGAATCGGCATACCGGAAAATAAAAAAGATAAGGTTTTTGAGCAGTATTACAGAGTCAGCGGCAGCAAGGAACATACCTTCCCCGGGCTCGGCCTCGGACTTTATATCTCCTCTGAAATCATAAAGCGAAGCGGTGGCAAGATTTTTGTAAACTCTGTCGAAGGACACGGTTCAGAATTCTGTTTTGAGATTCCAAAGACTAAAAATCCTATTTAATATTTTATATAATCATACAAATGTCAAAAAAAATAATAGTTGTAGATGATAGTCCTGCTATTTTAGATTCAGTCAAACTAATGCTAAATATGGAAGGCTATGAAGTTTCTAATTATGAAAAAGGTTCAGAAATGTTCAATTCCCTTACAGTTTCTTCAAAACCAGATGTGATATTGATGGATATGTGGCTTTCTGGTGAAGATGGCCGCGATATATGCAAAATGATCAAGGCGCATCAGGATTTCAAAAACATTCCTGTTGTGATCATGTCAGCCAGCCGTGGTTTAGGAGATACAGCTCTGGAAAGCGGAGCCATTGACTTTATTCCGAAACCTTTTGATCTTGGAGAGATCGTTGAAAAGATCAGATATTATTCAGAAAAAGCTGGATAATCAAAATATAATAAAGCAGTTTAATTCTCAATTAAACTGCTTTATTTTTGTGACTTTTATAATTAAACTTAAAAATCGACATTTTCAGGGTTTAAGCCGGAGAAGCCACTTTCTTCCAGATTTTTAAGTTTTTTCAAATCTTCTTCGTTAATTTTAAACCTTTCGAAGTGTAAATTAGATTTGATGTTTTCAGGATTTTCTGATTTGGGAAGTACCACCACACCACACTGAAGACAGAACTGTATGCAGACAATTGCAGGCGATACACCATATTTTTCTGCCATCTCATTTAAGGTTTCATCTTTCAACAATCTTCCGGAGCCAATTGGGCTCCACGCCTCTATCACAATCCCTTCCTCTTTACAGTAATCCACAGTTTCCTGTTGCGTGTATCCCGGATGAAATTCGATCTGGTTGACCGCCGGAATCACCTCCGCACTTTCCAGAAGTGCCTCCAGATGCGGAATCATAAAATTACTGACACCTATCGTTTTTACAACTCCAGATCTGTAAACCTCTTCCATAGCCTTCCAGGTTTCACCGTTTATTTCTCGCCAGTTAGCAAACTGTTTTTCATTTGCAGGCCAGTGGATCAGCAAAAGATCTATATAACTTGTTTTTAATTTCGCCAGAGAATTCTCGACAGACTGCTTCACGCCGAGAGAACTTCTGTTGCTATTCCATATTTTGGTTGTAATATAAAGTTCGCTTCTCGGAATTCCTGATTCTTCTAATGCCTGCCCGATCTCTGCTTCGTTACCATAGATATCTGCGGTGTCGATATGTCTGTATCCTGCAGCCAAAGCCGTTTTTACTGTATTAACAACACTTTCTGTGGTCTGCCAGGTTCCGAAACCTATTTCCGGAATCTCAGTTCCGTTATTCAAAATTACCTGTTTCATAACTTCTTTTTTTCAATAGATGAAGCCAATATTGCGCCATGCAAAAGTTTTTTTTCTGAGAATTTATCTGGAATTTCGCTTAAACCAGACTGATATTTTTATAAATTTGAAGTATGGAAAAGCAGGCATTCGGATTATTGGGCAAAAATATTTCTTACTCATTCTCAAAAAAATATTTTGAAGAAAAATTCAGAAAATTGTTTCTGAAAAATCACAGCTATGACTTTTTTGACATTCCTGATATTGAAGGCCTGAAAACCATCGTAGAACATCAGAATCTAGCCGGTATGAATGTGACGATTCCTTACAAACAGTCCGTAATTCCATTTCTTGATGAGCTGAGTGACGAGGCGAGACAGATTGGCGCTGTCAACTGTATCAGCTTTGAGAATGGTAAAATGAAAGGGCATAATACAGATGCGTTCGGCTTTGAAAAAACCTTACTGATCAACAAAAAAGATTACCACAAAAAAGCATTGATTCTTGGTGACGGCGGCGCTGCAAAAGCGGTAAGATATATCTTGGAAAAACACAATATCCAGCATCAAACCGTGGCAAGGAAACTTGAGATTAATTTTGAAAATCTTTCAGAAGATCTCGTGCAGGAATCTCTGCTGATTATCCAGACCACTCCTGTAGGCACTTTCCCGAACGTGGATGAGTCTCTGCCATTTCCGTTTGATGCCATCACAAATCAGCATTATGTGATAGATTTGGTTTACAATCCTGCAGAAACTGCATTCCTTAGAAAATCTGCTGAGAAAGGAGCAACAACGCTCAACGGTTTTTATATGCTGGAACAGCAGGCGGAAAAGGCTTGGCAGATATGGAAAAGCTAATTACAGGTAATGGCGGATAACCTGCCAGCTTTCCAGTTTCCCCTCAAACCTCACGGTGTGCAGAGGACTTGTGGAAGGCAGAACTAGTATCGGAATACGGAATTCCTTGCCCATAATTTTCACGAGGTTTTTATAAGCCTTTTGTCCATTGCAGAAGATCGCCTGAATGCCCGGATGATTTTTAATTAAATCGGAGATGTTATTATCAATTTCTGCTTTGATTTCTGTGTCGGTACTACCCTTTCTTTCACAGCTTTCTATGACGTCCCAGAGCGCAACTCGATTTTGTTTTAATAAATTAATTCTGACTTCATAATCGTCTGAAAATCCTTCATCAAATAGTGAAAACATAATCCGCCAGAACTGATTCTGCGGAAATGCATAATATTGCTGCATCTGCAAAGATTTAGCGCCGGGCATAGATCCCAGAATTAGGATTTTAGAATTTTTATCAACAACCGGCGGAAAAGAAGTTATACGTTCCATTTATTTTAATTGATCCAAAACTTTAAACAAGGCATTACTGATGCTGCCGCCCTGATAATTATTGAGAATAATAGAAAAAACGTAAGTTTTACCACTTTTGGAAGTCTGATAGCCGGCGAAGGACTTGCTGTCCTTAATGGTTCCGCTTTTCATTTTGATGCCATTCTGCGTAGGAAATCCTTCATAAAAAACATCAAAATACTTCTGCTTTTTCACGTAGAGCAAGGCTTGAACCTGTGCTTTGGCGGATACATAATTTTGAGGAGAAAGCCCGCTGCCATCCGCAAAGTTGATCATAGCAGGACTGATTCCTTTTGATTTCCAGAAGTCTTTGAGAACATCGATTCCGGTTTCAAAATTTGGATTATTGCGCTTTTCTTTTGCCATTGTTTTGACAAGTGTTTCTGCATACAAATTGATGCTTTTCCGCATCAGCCAGTAAATTATTTTGTCTAATGTGGGCGATCTGTACTCAAAAATCTTGTTTTGAACCGGTGCTTTTGAAACCGATTTCCTAGCCAGTTTTTCATTGTAAAAAGTCGTCACTTTACCCGAAACCGGGATGCCATTTTCCCCCAACAGCTTTTGGATTTCAACAGCTAATTGCATCGGCGGATTGGGTGTTGCTCCGGAAACCGTACTCATGTTTCCTGCCGGCAAAGTGCCGTTGATCATTGCTGTTTCAGAATGTGGCGCGGTGAATATGAGACTTTGGTCAGAACTTCCACCGGTTTTCAGTTCATTGATCCAACTTATGTTTTCCAGATCGTAAGAATAATTTTTGACTTGATTTCCGTTGATGCTGATATCAAACTGATTCTCCTTCCAGTTGACCCCGAAAGTTCCTGCGCCGTAATAATTTCCCAGGTCATTCCACGGCCAGCCGCCGGGCGTACTTTGGAAATCAAAATAAGAATCATCTACAATTAAATTTCCGGAAATCTTTTTGATTCCTGATTTTTTGACGGCTTCGATTAATTTCTGCTTGAATTTTTCAGGTTTGTACTCTTCATACCGCCAACTTCCCAAAGTAGGATCCCCGTTGGAAGTGATGTATAGATCGCCATCGAGAATGCCATTTGAGATCTTCCCGGAATATGAGGCGGTTGTTTTCCATTGATAATCTTTCCCCAAGGTTTCCAAAGCAGCCGCAGCGGTAAAAATTTTCTGCGTACTGGCTGTTGTCAGACCTTTGTTTCCATTGTATTCATAAACCAGATTTCCATTTTCATCTGCGACATAAAATGAAAGATTCGCCGAAACAGCATTTGAAGTTGACATCATTTCTTTCACAGATTTATCCAGATCAGCGGAAACTGACTGTGCAAAACAGGTTTGAGAAATAAGCAAAGGAATAATGAAAAGTTGTTTCATCCTGATTTTTTACCAAAAATAATGATTTTTAAAACAGTATAGCGGCTTTCAATGTTCAAAAGCTCTATGAGTAGGATAATTAAATTCCTGTTAAAAACGAAACGAATTGCCGATCAGAAAAACATTAATAATTAACTTTGATAAAAATTGAGAGATGCCAAAAAAGAACCGCAAAAAAGAAGAATTTTATAACGTAATCACACACGGACTGGGCATCGTGCTGTCTTTCATAGCGTTGATTCTGATGATTTATTACTCCGTGGTGAGCGGAAGCGGAATTGCAGTGGCCTCATCTCTGGTCTTTGGCATCAGCTTGATTCTACTCTATTCTGCATCAACGGTTTATCACGCTGTTTATAAATTAAAGTTGAAAAAAATCTGTCAGAAAATAGACCATCTTAGCATCTATGTTTTAATTGCGGGAACTTACACGCCTATTGCCTTATTAGGACTGAAAGGTGTTTGGGGCTGGAGTATGTTTGGCGTAATTTGGGGAATGGCGCTGATTGGTTTTATCTTCAAATTCTCGCCACTCAGAAACAATGAAAAGATTTCACTTTCTCTTTATGCGTTGATGGGTTGGGCGTCTATTATTGCCATCAAACCGATGATTGAAAATCTCTCCACTGGTGCATTATCACTGATTATTCTTGGCGGACTGTGCTACACTTTCGGGATTTATTTTTATGCTAAAGACAGGAAGCCGTTTTATCATCCTATCTGGCATTTGTTCGTTTTGGGAGGGAGTATTATGCATTTCTGTGCTATTTTCTTTTTTATTTTACCTTAGATCTTCATCACAAAAAAACCTTTCAAATGAATGAAAGGTTTTATAATAATATTTTCCAGCCTTATCAAGAGGATAATAAGTTTAATCACAATTTCCATTGCAGGAAATAGCAGCACTCAGGTCCTGAGACGTGAAGGTGTATTTTTTTTCTGAATAATTTTTTCCAGGAAATGTAGTTACAAGATTCTTATCGTCCAGAAAATTATATTTTGAATTGAAAGCTCGATTAAATGTGTTATACTTTTCATTCCCGAAAATTACTTTTACAGAATCCGAGATGTAAATTGTACTGTCGGCAAGCAATTCAATTGTCGACACCTTTTGAGTCAACGATTTAGAAGCCACGATGATTCTGTCAAATCTTTTACCGCCTTTATAATTAATCAATTTTATTGGTACAGACGTATTATTTTGATAAATCATTGTGGCGTGAGAGATCTCGCTTACGTCCGTAGGTTCGCCACAACTATAGAGCAAAGCGGCAATGACGATAAAATACAGTCTGCTTATGCTATGATGCCACTGTTTACCGATGTTGAAATTCGACATATTGAAATATTTTGATTTTGTAAAGAAAGTGATTTTAATAATTAAAATATATAAAAAAAGCCTTCCAGATAACTGAAAGGCTCTAAAAAATATATTTAAAGAAATATTATTTTTTGATGAATTTGTGAGAAGTAGAACCAGCTTCGGTATTTACTTTCAACACATAAGTTCCGTTCTGTAGATCTTTAACGTTCACTTTGTTATCTGCAACAGACGCGCTTCTTACCAATTTACCTGCAAGATCATAGATATCAGCAGAGTTAATTTTGGAATCAACGTTTAGGTTAAGTACTTCAGTTGCAGGGTTTGGATAGATAGAAACTGCTTTTTTGTTGACATCAGAAACAGCTAATAAGCTTGTTGCTCTTACTGTCACGTCATCAACAGAGATAAAATCTTGATCTGTAGAATCATAATGTCTAAATGCTACATAAATCTGTGGCTGCCCGATAAAGGCTGTAAGATCCAAAGTATGATTTACAGGAGTTCCTGCATTGGTACCTTGTCCAAGAGTTTCCGTAACTTTCACCGGTGAAGCAAGCAATGCTGGCATATCGGGAGAGGTAGACACGTATACAGAGTATTTTTCCTCATCCCAAGCAGCAGCAGCAACCTGAGTAATCCACGAAAGAGTTAAAGCACCTTGAGCCTTAGAGATATCGATAGCTGGAGAAATAGCCCAGTTATCCGGCGTCAAAGGAGACACTTGCCAAGATCTTGAAATCAAAGAAACTGGAGTTACAGGCGCCCCACCAGTAGCAGTAACCTGGAAAATATCACCCCACATATTGCCATCATCGTCCTCGTCATACAGAGTCCAATCTGAGATATCCTGATCATTAAAATCATCCTTCCAAACTTGAACCTGAGCATTCATTGAATTAAAAGCCAATGCTAATGCACCAGCAAAAAGTAATTTTTTAATCATAATAATTTATTTTTATTGCCTCAAAAGTATGATATTTACTGGGAATTCCCAAAATTTTAACACTTTTCTCAAAACAAAAAAATAGGAACCCATTTAATTTTAGTATTAAGGTTTTAGATCGTAAATTTGTGAAAATTAAAATTTAAAAATATGTCTAAAGCCATTTCTCAAGTGCCTTTTGCACAAAACGAACCCGTAAACGCTTATGTCCCAGGTTCCGACGAGGTAAAAAGCCTTATTTCTACTTATAAAAAGATGTGGAAAGAAAAAACCGAAATCCCAATGGTAATCGGTGGAAAAGATATCAAAACAGACAAAAAAATACAACTGAGCTCACCTCAGGATCATCAGCACGATTTCGGTTTCTATTACGAAGGCGATATGTCTCACGTAGATCAGGCAATCGAAACGGCATTGGCAGCAAAAAGCAAATGGAACGCATTAGGCTGGGAGCACAGAGCGGCGATTTTCCTGAAAGCAGCCGATCTTTTGGCAGGACCATACAGAGACGTGATCAATGCTGCTACAATGATTGGGCAATCCAAAAACGTGCATCAGGCAGAGATCGACGCAGCTTGCGAATTCATAGATTTCTTGAGATTCAATGTTGAGTTTATGACAGATCTTTATTCAGAGCAGCCCGTTTCCGACGCAGGCATCTGGAACCGCGTAGAGTACAGACCATTGGAAGGATTCTGTTTCGCAGTAACGCCATTCAACTTTACAGCGATTTCCGGAAATTTACCGGCCTGTATGGCGATGATGGGAAATGTGGTGGTTTGGAAACCATCCGACAAACAGATCTATTCTGCAAAAGTAATTATGGACGTTTTGAAAGAAGCAGGTCTTCCCGATGGCGTTATCAATATGATCTTTACAGACGGAAAAGAAACTGCTGAGAAAGTTTTGGCTCACCCGGAATTTGCAGGCCTGCATTTCACAGGTTCTACCAAAGTATTCCAGGGAATGTGGAAGATGATTGGCGACAATATTCATAACTACAAATCTTACCCGAGAATCGTTGGCGAAACTGGCGGAAAAGACTTCGTAATGGTGCATCCATCTGCGAATATCGAGGCGGTTGCAACAGGTTTGGTAAGAGGCTCTTTCGAATATCAAGGTCAGAAATGTTCTGCAGCATCCAGAGCTTACGTTCCTAAATCCCTTTGGAATGAAGTAAAAGCCGTGATGGAAGCACAAATGAAAACCATCAAAATCGGTTCTCCGGAAGATCCTTCCAACTTTGTAAATGCCGTGATAGACAAGAATTCTTTTGAAAAATGCAAAGGCTACATCGACAGAGCAAATCTGGCAAGCGATGCCGAAGTAATCATTGGCGGGACTTGCGACGACAAAAAAGGCTGGTTTGTACATCCAACTGTTATTGAGACGATCAATCCATATTACGAAAGCATCGTTGAGGAGATCTTTGGACCAATTCTTACCGTTTTTGTTTACGAAGACGAAAACTGGGCAGACACTTTGAAACTGGTAGATACTTCTACGCAATATTCTTTGACAGGATCTATTTTTGCACAGGACAGATATGCGATCGACGAGGCTTACAAAGCTCTGGAAAACGCTTCCGGGAATTTCTATATCAACGATAAACCAACGGGCGCAGTGGTTGGTCAGCAGCCTTTCGGCGGGTCTAGAGCATCCGGAACCAATGACAAAGCGGGTTCCAAAATGAACCTTACACGTTGGGTATCTGTTAGAAGCATTAAGGAAACTTTTGTCTCTCCAAAAGATTATAAATATCCATATTTAGGATAAAACAGCAATCAATTTCAGGAGCTATTTCCCGCTTTCCGTTGCAATCTTTTTTTAGCAAAAAAGGATTTCCACTACAATCGGGGCTATGGGTTTCAGCTTCTTTTCAGTTTCTGATTATCATTTAATAGATTTTCAAAATTTGAATTTATCATCAATTTAACCCTTTCAAAGTTTCAATTTTGAAAGGGTTTTATCTTAAAAACCAAAATTACAGCTGAAACATTGACCCTTACTCTGACCTTAAAAAAATTAGTTATCAATCATGAAAAAAGCACTTATAATAGTTGATGTTCAGAACGATTTTTGCGAAGGCGGCGCCTTGGCAGTTCCCGAAGCCAACAGCATTATTCCATACATCAACCTTCTGCTGGAAGAAAACCAGTACGACGAGATTATCCTCACGCAAGACTGGCATCCGGCCAACCATAAAAGCTTCGCATCAAACAACGGAAAAAACGTTGGCGAAACCATCACGCTGAACGGCGGAGCACAGTTTATGTGGCCAGATCACTGCATCCAGGGCACTTTCGGAGCAGAATTTCATCCAGATCTGAACCGTGACAAAGTAACGCACGTCATCCAGAAAGGAAAAAATGTGGAGATCGACAGCTACAGCGGCTTTCAGGACAACAACCATTTTATGAAAACCGGACTGGAAGATTATCTGAAATACCACGATATCCAGCTCGTAGAAATTGTAGGTTTAGCCTTGGATTATTGCGTAAAATTTACCGCGATTGACGCTTTCAACGCAGGCTTTATCACCTGTCTGCATTTCAACGGAACCAAAGACGTGAACGTAAAACCGGACAGCGCCAAGAATACAATTTATGATCTTGTAGAGAAAGGAATTACTATTTTAGCTTAAAATATAAAACTATTATAAAGTCTTCGACTCCGCTCAGACTGACACTATTTAAATTTGTCACACTGAGCGGAGTCGAAGTGTTTTTACATATTAATTAAACGAAAGTACTAGATTTTCTAAGGATTGAATTTCCTTTTAATTCTCGTCTTGTGTCTGGAATAATGCGTCTGATGGCTGTCTTTGTCAATGGAGATCACACTGATGTTGCCATCAACTTCCAGAATCGCCAATTTTACTTCAGCAACTGTTTCTATGCTGTGTTCGTGGATCGATTCTTCCAGCTCATCCTCTGAGATCTGAACTTTTTTGAGGACATCCGTAAACACTTTTCCATCCTTTACCAGAATATGCGGCTGATCTTCTATCAGTTCCTTCACAAATTTACTTCGGAATATGTAACGTTTCACGATAAAATTGGCTACAAACAGGACCAAAGCGGCTACAATACCGCCCAGCAAAGTATTATTCGGGCCTACCATTGCATTCTGCACAGCATTACTGATCAGTAAAAGGAGAATAACATCACCGGCATTCAGCTGAGACAATTGATTTTTTCCGAAAATCCTGACGGCAACCACCATAAAAACATAAACGGCAAGCGAACGGATAACGATGTCAAGAATTGGATTCAAATTTTTAGATTTATAAAATAAAGATAGATAGTTTTCTGCTATGGATGGAAATATATTTTTGTTTTTAATTGTGATGTAAAAGTGATTTTTGCTTAATTTAGAAATGAATAATGATCAATTAGAATGAAGCCTTTTTTTTAAACTTAACCAATGAAAAGAATATTGTTTCTCTTGCTCCTATTTCCTCTGCTGATGTTCGGAAATATGGCAAAACCCTGGGTGGAAGGTTCTGAGCATTCTGTACTATTCGGATCAGAAAATGCCTCTGTGAAGAATGAAACTATCAGTATTAAACTAAAATATGATCCCGTAAACCGCTATTATCTTGCTACTTATACGATCAGATATCTTATTGCTTCGGAAAAAAAACAGACGCTCCCTCTCTTATTCATCGCCATCGGTCTTTCTGATAAAAAGAATATTAAAGTTAATAAAAAACTAACTGCAAACCAACCGTTAGATTATGAGAAAAATGATTATTCTTTCATTAAAAAAACTGTGGTGGGGACATTCGTGAAGTTTGATGTAGCGAATGAAATACCGGTAAATCAGAATGATCTCATCTATTTCTCTGCCAATCTGGAGGAAGGTGACAATGTAATCGAAGTCCAGTATGACGCGCTCCTTACCTACAACACTTCCGGATTTATCCGGAACTACGATCTGGAATATTCTTTAGCGCCTTCCAAATTTTGGAAATCTTTTGGACCAATTGAAGTGAGTATGGTACTGGATGACCACTTGGAATTCAAATCATCAAATCTTGGCGATGAAAAAGTGCAAAACAATACGATTAAGTGGACAATCACACCACAGAATCGTGAGGATATCAAAATAACAATTTCAGAAAAAGCATCTTTTATATCGAAAGTTCTAATGTTCCTGGATCCTTTTGGCATTTCGTTGATTGGTCTTATCGCGATGTTTCTCATTAATCTGAAACTGATGAGGAAGTTTGATAAAAAATACATTATGGTAGTTGGGATTATTCTGGTTCCCATATTATATTACGCCATCTATTTTTTGTCTTACAATTTGATCGATTTTAGTCTTGGGAAAGAATACACCAAGCACGGCTACGTTTTTCTATATGTATTTACCTATCCGTTTTTGCTGGTAATATACGGCGCTTTGATGTGGATGATCTATAAACGCAGGAAGGCAAATGACAAAAACTTAAGCAATACTTAAACGAACTTCATTATCTTTGAAATTCAATTAATATGACAATTATGATTAAGAAATTATTAATAGCACTAAGTTTTATAACCGTATCGCTTACGTTTGCCCAGAAAAAAAATGACCAGCAAGCTGTTTCCGAGGCCTCGGAGAAATTAAGATCGGCCATGATAAGTGGTGACAAAGCCACTTTGGAATCCTTAATTCTCCCCGAACTCACTTACGGACATTCCAGCGGTCACATTGATAATGCGAAAGAATTTGTCGAAAAGCTGGTCAGCAAACAATCCGATTTCCTGACTATCGAAAACACAAATCAATCCATCCAAATCGTCGATAAAACAGCAATTGTCCGCAATCATCTGTACGGAAAAACGGCAGACCTTGGAAAAGAACCGGGCGAAGTGAATCTTGATATTTTATACGTTTGGTCTAAGACTAAAGGTGGTTGGAAGTTGTTGGCGAGACAGGCTGTGAAGGCGGAGAAGAAATAAATTATTAATATGAAAAAAATAATAATACTTTTTATCATTTCAATATCATTTATCACTGTTTATGGACAGAAGTATAAATATCCTGGACAATTAGAAATTAGAGGTTATAGAATTGGGCAAAAAGTTGATACTACTAATTTTAAAAAGTATGGTAATCTTTATTTTCCGAATTATCTGGACGGATGGACAATGAATAATGTAAATAAACTTCCTAAAAAATATGCCAAATTACCTATTTCGATATGGCAACTAAAAAGTGACTCCAGTGTTGCTTTGACCTTATTGGATAATGTTGTTATGAATATTATTATCTCAAACATTAAAAAAGAAGAACAGGAAAAATTATCTAAGATGCTTTCGGAAAAATTTGGAGCAGATGGACAACAAAAAGCCTATGAACAAAGCCATCGTTTACAATCTTGGATTACTTATTGGGATTTAACAACCTGGGAAACAAAAGATTTAATATTCCAAATTGGTAATAGTGATATGAGAATGCCAAATGACGCACTTCCAAAAGACATTCGCTGGAACTTGGTGTATTCTGACTTTCTCTTAGAAAAGAAAATTATTAGTGATTACGGAAAAAGATGATTTTCCTAGAAATTTTGTTGAAAGTACGTCAACAAAAAATCCGCTTCACAGCGGATTTTCCTATTTCGATTTTCTTCTTTTCAATTCTTTATCAATCAATCCCAATTCCCGTCCGGTTTGTCCGGCAACAGAAGTATTTTCCTGCGCTCGTCTTGTAAGATAAGGAACAACGTCTTTCACAGGTCCGTAAGGCAGATATTTTGCAACATTGTAGTGTTTGTCGGCAAGATAATAAGTAATGTTGTCACTCATACCGTAAAGCTGTCCAAAATAGATATGCGGATTGTTGTGCTCCAGATTGTTGGCCTGCATTTTATCCATCACCAATTCGGTGGATTTCTCGTTGTGTGTTCCGAAAAACGCTGAAACTTTATCAAGATTCGCCATCACAAAGTCAATTCCAGCGTTGTAATTATCGTCGGACGCCTGTTTGTTTGGCTGAATTGGGTCCGGGTAATTTTGCTCCTCAGCACGCTTTCTTTCCTTCTCCATATACGCGCCGCGAACAATCTTGTAACCAATGAAATAACCTTTTTCTTTAGCTCTTGCCAGATGTGCGTTCATATATTCCAAACGGCCGGTTCTGTACATTTGGATGGTGTTCCAAACGATGGGTTTTTCCTGATTGTACTTTTCCATCATTTCTTCACAAAGCTGGTCGGCAGCATCCTGCATCCAGGATTCTTCTGCGTCCACCATTACTTTTTTGTTGTTCTCGAAACAAAGTTTACAGACTTCGTCAAAGCGCGTCACTACTCTAATCCATTCTTCTTTTTGGCTGGTTGTCAGTTCTTTGCCTTTCCCAACTTCTTCATAAATATCAATTCTCCCAAACGCCGTCGGTTTGAAAACGATAAACGGAATCGCCGGATTTCCAACTGAAAATCTGATGATATCTTTGATTTCCTTGCAAACTGCATCAAAAACTTCTTCTTCTTCTTTTCCTTCAATCGAGTAATCGAAAATGCTTCCGACGCCGCGTTTGAACATCTCTTTTACGACAGACATACTTTCTTCACGGGTTTCGCCGCCGCAAAACTGTTCGAACAAAGTTTGCTTCACGATGCCGTCCACAAACGGAAAATTGTTCTTAACGGTAAAATTAAGCAGTGAAACACCGATATTCGTCAATGCAGGCTGTTCGATGGCCTTGAACATCCAATACGCTTTTCTTAGCTGAGCATCCGTTTTAGCGGCAAATGCGAGCTTTGTATCATTGAAAATACTCATTCTTAGAATTTGTCCCAAAAGTAAATATTATTTCGGCTTCAGGATGAATATTAAAGCTAAATTTTGTCATCATTTTTCATTTTAATTTTACATATAAATTACAGCATCAAATCCTCATAAAAAAGCACCATTCAGTATTGAAAAATTTCGCATTTTAAATGACGGAAATAATCTTTCTGACCTTATATTTGTAAAGCATATCTTTGCAGTAATGAACTTGATAAATGCCTTTTCGGGACGCAAACTTCTCTTTACAAACAGGTTAATCATCCTGTTGATGCTGATTTCTGTCCAAGTTTTATTTTCCCAGGATAAAGCGGAAAACGAAGATATTTATAAAACGGCATTAGGAAATCTGTATTCGCATCCTGAAAAAACGATTACAATTTCCGAGTATCTTACGATCAAGACAACCGCGGATGAAGAGCAAAGCCGATCTTTGAACCTGAAAGCTGAAGCCGAAATAATACAAGGCCACTACATTTTAGCACTCAATGCACTGCTGGAATCGCTCCACATCAATTCTGAAAATCCACAGTCGCTTGTGTTTTTGCGTACCAATCTTATCCTTAGCGAACTTTACAGAAAGTTGGGCATCATCCCGAAAGCGGAGGAAAGACTTAAACTGGTTGAAAAAGAAATTGACGGCAATCCTACAGATTTTCCCGATAAAATAAGCTTTTACATTGATTTTCTCACTGCAAAATCGGTTTTACTTGTTGAACAGAAAAAGTATGCTGATGCCTTAAAAACCCTGGACGAATCTTTTCTAAACAGATTTGCCAATCAGTTTCCCTATCAGGTTTCTAAAGCCTACATTCAGCTGTCAAAGGTTTTTGCAGTTACTCAGCAAACTGACAAATCTTTAGGCTTTGCTGAAAAAGCGCTTCTACTTTCTCAAAAATCCGGGCTGGAAGAAAACTTTGCTGCCTATGCTGAGTTGGATGTTGCAAAATTGAATTTTATTAAAAAAAATAAGCAGCAATATCTAAGTCAGATTCCTAAACTTGAAGTCTTATCTGAAAAGGTAAATGATGTCGTTTTAAAGAAAAATATCCATCAGTTTTTGGCAGATGTGTACTTATCCGAAGGCGATAACAATCGCTATCAGTCTCATAATATCAAATATCTTGCGCTAAATGAATCAATAAATGCGGCGCAGCAAAAAGCGAGTGATCTGATCCTTTCACTCACAGAAAATGATCTTCTGACAGAAAATCAGGAAAGATCAAAAACGAATTATCTGCTGATTTGTGTGATTGGAATTGCTGTAATTGTTCTTGTGATTGTATTCCTGTTCAGATTCCGGACAAGACAGAATTATAACTATTATAAAGACTATATCAGCAAGCTGAAAAAGACAAATAAGCAGGAGGAATCAGTCATTCAAGATAAAGAACCAGTTGAGGAAACCTCGAAAGTTTCACAATTCATCCCTGAAAAAACGGAGCAGATTATCCTCGAAAAGCTCATCACCTTTGAGAGAGGAACCGATTATACAAAAAAAAGTCTCACGCTGCAATCGATGGCGAAGGAACTGGATACGAATACGAGATATCTTTCTGAAATCGTTAATAAACACAAACAGAAAAATTTCAATTCGTATATTAATGAGCTGAGAGTCAATTTCATCATCGAAAAACTGCGTACCGAGCCTGCTTTTCTCAACTACAAAATAAGTTATCTTGCAGAAGAAAGCGGATTTTCTTCGCATACATCGTTCTCAACAGTTTTTAAAACGGTAACCGGAATTTCGCCGAAAGAATTCATCAGCTTTGTTAAAAAAGAACGTTCTACATCCAGCGCCACATGAAAACTATTATTCACCAGTTCAATGCTTTACGGATAGTATTGTTTCTTATTCTTGCAGTCAGTTCACCAACATTATCTGCACAAAAGGAGGATACACCAAATCTGGATTCTTTGTTTCTGATGATGAATTCAAATCCTGACAAAGTAATCCGGCTTGGAAATGAACTGTACAAAAAATACAAAGGAAATCCACGGATGGAAATTTCCGTTCTCACAATCATAGGCAGCAGCTATTCTGTCAAAAAGGATTATGAAAAAGCGATAGAATATGCTTTTAAAACGAGAGAGATTTCTCAGAAAATCAATGATTACCCTACGCAAATCCAGGTGGCCGGTTTTATTGGTGAAAAATACCACAATCTCAACATCTACAGCAAGGCAAAATATTACGCAGACGAAGCTTACGAGCTGATTGAGAAACATCCACTACCGGAATCGCTGAAGTTTTACAAAGGCAACATCCTCTATTTAAAAGCATTGATTTACCGTGATGAACTCGGCTGCGACTTTGCACAAACGTATTATCAAAAGGCACTTGATGTTTATATTCCGGCAATAAAGGGAAGGGAAATGCTGCGTTTTTCTGTAGCGGACATCTATAATGAAATTGGCGGCTGTTATCTGGAAGAAAGCAAACTCGAAGATGCGGAAATATCGTTTAGGAGTTCGCTTCAATATGCGGTAAACGGAGATTATGCGCTTCTGAACGCCGAGAGTCTGGCAGGATTGGGACGGATTCTTTATCTGAAGAAAGATTATTCCGAAGCAAAAAAAGACTTTGATAAGGCGATCCTGATTTTAAAATCCAATAAAGTGGAAAATGCCAACCCGGAAGTCTATCAATATATTTCAGAAAATTATTATGCTCTTAATGATATTGAAAATCACACCTACTATTTGAATCTCTACAAACAGAAAACCAGTAACGATATCAGTGCCAAAAAAAAATCTGTCAATGGGATTATCGTAAAACAAAAAGCCGGTGAAAATTCTGAAAACGGGAATAATGGTAAATATTGGATCATTGCCATTCTCTGTGTTTTGATAGCACTGGTTCTCTATCAAATATTCCAGACCAGACTTAAAATTAAAAAAATGAAACAGCAGATTTCTGAAGATAAAAACAAGGTCAGCTGATCACAAAACAGCAAAGTTCTTTCAAAAACAGTGAATATTTCTTCATTTTTGAAGTATATAAATAGGAATAACAGGGGCTTCGTTCTATGTTTGTTGCAAAATGAATTATATGAACAAAGCACTTACTTTTTTCTCTTTGCTGAGCTTTCTATTCAGCTTTGGCCAGACGGAACCTGTTTCGCTTCCGTACGCCAATGGTTTTGAAACTGAAGCCGACCGAAATTACTGGTACAGCATCAACACAGGCGCAGGCACGCCGTGGGGTTTTACAGATGAGACCAGCACCGTCTATGCGCCTTCGCAGGGACAATACTATGCCCGTGCGCAGAGCGATTTTGAAAACGGAGGTTCAGCGTGGCTGATCTCGAAAGGAATCAAAATCGAAGCTGGCCACAATATCGCGCTTGATTTTGATTACAGATCCAGTTTGAGCACTTTATTTCCGGTAAAACTCAAAGTTGTTTTGAAGCAGCAGCCCATTCCTACTTTGGAAAATGCTACCGAATTGTGGGTGGATGAAGAGATTATGATCAATACGTATCAAAACGTACACAAAACATTTGAAGTACCTCAGACCGGTACTTATTATTTAGCGTTCTATTTCTACCCGGATCCAAATCTGGGTTATTTAAGTTTAGACAACATCAATCTTTACGAGGAATTGTGTCCAAAACCAACGGGTGTAAAAGCAGTTCCGGGACAGACAAGCGCAGAAATCTCATGGTTATCTGCATCGGTCCCTGCTGGCGGTTATGAATATGCGATCAAGAGCGCAGGGACAGGTCTTCCCACAGAAGCGGGAACGCCGGTACAAGGCACTTCAATTAATGCAGAGGGTCTTCAGCCACAGACAGAATATCAGCTGTACGTGAGATCTGTCTGCACGCCGGGATCACTTTACAGCAACTGGTCAAATCCTCTTACATTTAAAACTTATCCGGTAAACACTGCAATTCCTGCAAATTTACCTTATAACGAAAGCTTTGAGAATGACAGCCGTTGGGCACTTTTGGAACCGACGGTCGGAAATCCTTGGCTAAGAACCGATTCTGATTCTGGTGGTCTTTATGGGCCATCCGACGGCAATTATTATCTGAGACATGATGACAGCGATAACAATTCAAATTCGTGGGCTTTCTCCAGAGGGATCAATCTTCCGGCTGGTAAAGAAATTACTTTGCAGTTTGATTATAAATCCAGTCAGGACGAGGCGTATCCTCAAAAATTAAAGGTGGTTGTAAGCAAGGATGGATTTCCTTCAGCAAAATCAGTGCAGATCTGGAACAATGATTTTATTCAGAACGCATCTTATACTACCACCAGTATTACATTTACCGTCCCGGAAAGCGGCGTTTATTATTTAGGCTACCAGACTACATCCGAGGCCAATTACGGTTACCTGATGTTTGACAATGTGAAGGTTTCGGATAAGGAATCTTCTCCTTGCGAATACATTCTCCGCCTAAAAGATTCTGAAGGTGACGGATGGAACAACAACACAATGAATCTGTACGTGAACGGTGATGCTGTTTTTACAGATCTTACAATGCCAATTGGTGATGTGTTGGATTTTACCTTCAAAATCAATTCAGGCGATGCTATTACAACGGTTTGGAACGGCGGAAGTCATAGCGGAAGCGAGACCAGCTATGAAATTATAGATTCAAACGGTGCTGTTGTAGGAGGTGCCAGCGAGGAGAACATCAGTACACCGATCATCGCATCCTGCCCGAACTGTGCAAAACCTACCAATCTGACAGCAAATTACGGACAGACTACGGTAGATTTAACCTGGAAATTCCTGACGCAGCCTGCAAATGGTTACGAATATGTGGTACAGCCAGCTGGTTCCGGCGTTCCTACTTCAGGAACAGCTGCCAACAGTACTCAGGCTCACGTGGAAGGTTTATCTACAGAGACAGCTTATGAAGTTTTTGTAAGATCCAACTGTGGTGATACCTTCAGTTCTTGGGCCGGCCCGGTGAATTTTACGACGCTGCCAAATCCAGGCTCAGCGGTCAACCTGCCTTACAACTACGGATTCGAAACTGAAGACCAGTGGATTACACAATCTATAACGCGGAACAACGAGTGGATTGTCGATTCATCATTCCCTGCAACCGGCGGATTTGCTGCGGTGCAAGATTATAATTATTATTTTGATGCCAACTCGTGGCTGTTCTCCAGAGGACTGAATCTGAAAGCCGGAAAAGAGATCCTTATCAAATTTAAATACAGATCGTTAGGAACGAATGTACCATTAAGCCTGAGCATTGCAGATCAAGCCTACGCTTTCGTTCAAAAAGGCAATGTGATCTGGAGCAAAACTGTAAACAACGACAGGTACGAAGAGGCAATTCTGTCATTTACACCACAAACCACAGGCGTTTATTACCTGGGATTCAATTCGTTGGCCGCAAAGGGAAGCACTGTCCTTGTAGACGATATCCAGGTTTACACCGTTGGTCTGCCGGATGCACCAACTTGCGAGTATACTTGCCCTTCAGATAAAACAGTTAATACAAATCCCGGTAATATTGGAGCGGTAGTCAACTACAGTTTGACTTTTGCCTGCGATGCTTCGTCAACCGGTGTATTTTCAGTACTGTCAGAAGGTTTACCGTCAGGTGCCATTTTTCCTGTGGGAGAAACGACTGTTAAACATAATCTTATTTTTAATGGTGAAATTATCGACACTTGCAGTTTTGTTGTAAAGGTTGAAGAAAAATTAGGTACTGCAGACAATACTAAGGATAACGGCCTTCAATACTACCCAAATCCTGTTGTTGATAATCTGACAGTCAAAATGAATGGTGATACAATTGAAGATGTCACAGTTTACAACTTTGCAGGAAGCGTGGTAAAATCTGAAAGGAGCAAAACCAAAACAGCCATTATTGATATGAGTAATTTATCTTCCGGCGTCTATATTGTGAATGTAAAAACAGCATCCAATGTAAAATCTTTCAAAGTGATCAAACAGTAAAAGGACTTTAATCATACAATAAGCAAACCCGCAATTGAAATCAATTGCGGGTTCTTTTTTATGTAAATTAAATTTTTATAATTGATGTTGATCAATGCAGGAAATGTCTCATTCCTGTAAACAGCATTGGGATTTGATGCTCATTAGCCGCTTCGATAGAATCATTATCTCGCATACTTCCGCCAGGCTGAATAATCGCTTTAATGCCTTCCTGTGCGCAGAAATCCACCACATCACGGAAAGGGAAAAACGCATCTGACGCCAGAACCAACTCGCCGTCGAATTTCTCTTTGGCTCGTTCAATCGCCTGTTGTGTTGCCCAGATTCTGTTTACCTGTCCACCACCGATTCCGATCGCCTGAACGCCGTTTGAAACGACAATTGCATTGGATTTTACATATTTTACCACTCTTTGTGAGAACAGCAATGCTTTTCTCTGTTCGTCTGTTGGAGCGGTTTCTGTCATTAATTTAATATCTTCTGAGAATTGGTCGTCGGCACTTTGAACCAACATTCCGCCATCGATTTTCACCCAAGCTTGTTTGTCCGTAACCTGGTTTTTGATTTTGATGATTCTAAGGTTTTTCTTTTTTCTAAGGATTTCAAGAGCATCGTTGTCAAAGTCTGTTGCCATTACGATTTCAAGGAAAGTTTTGTTCAGTTCCTCAGCCGTTGCCGCATCTACTTTATAATTCATTCCAATGATGCCGCCGAAGATAGAAACCGGGTCGCATTCGAATGTTTTGGTGTAAGTTTCCAAGGCTGAAGTTCCAACCGCAACTCCGCAAGGCGTAGAGTGTTTTACTGCACAACAAGCCAATTCGTCTTTGAACTCATTAACGACTTTCCAACACAAATCCATATCTCTCAAATTATTGAAAGACAATTCCTTACCTCCCAAAATTTCGAAATCTTTCATGGCGCCATTTTCAAAAGTCGAAGTGTAATAAGCTGCTGACTGATGCGGATTTTCGCCGTAACGCAAGTCTGAAACCTTTTTGTAAGAAGCGTTCAGATAAGTCGGATATTCCTCATCCAAAAGCATTCTGGAAATCGCTGCGTCATAAGCGGAAGTCAGATTGAACACTTTTCCAGCCAATTTCTTTCTGGTTTCGATGCTTGAATCGCCATTTTCTGACATTTCGTTTCTGATGATTTCGTAATCATTTACATCAGTAAGAACCACAACCGAATTAAAATTCTTAGCTGCAGAACGCAACATAGAAGGTCCGCCAATATCGATGAATTCTACTTTTTCGTCAAGAGAAATTTCTTTGTTCACGTTCTCGAAAAACGGATAAAGATTCACGATGACCATATCAATCAGTCCGATTTCGTATTCCTGAACCGTTTTCATATGTTCCTCGTTGGAACGTACTGCCAACAATCCGCCGTGAACTTTCGGGTGCAGGGTTTTCACTCTGCCGTCCAGCATTTCCGGAAAATCTGTGACTTCATCAATTTGAATTGGATTCAGTCCGGCCTCTTTCAAATGTTTGAATGTGCCGCCGGTGGAAATCAATTCGTAGTTCTGTTCTTCCAGAAATCTTGCGAAATCTATCAAACCGCTTTTATCAGATACGCTGATAAGTGCTCTCTTTTTACTCATACCTTCTCTTTCAAATTTTACTTTTTACAGTTTTATCCAAACTGTGATTTACCGGTTCTTTCACCTCCGGATTTCTATTAATTGGTTGCTCCAATGGAGCTATTAGATTTTGTTTAATATATAGAGTAAAATATAATTTAAAGATTATAAGTTATTATATTACATTCCTTTAAATTATTATTCTATAGCTTTACTTTAACAGCCTTATTTTACTTGTTTAAAACCATGTCAATGGCTTTTGGAAAAATATCATACTCGACAAGATGAACTTTCTCAGCCACTTTTTCGGCTGTATCATTTTCATGAATCTCAAATTTTCCCTGCAGGATTACTTCGCCTTCATCAATTCCTGAGGTCACATAATGAACGCTTGCGCCACTTTCTTTTTCACCTGCTTCAAGGACTGCATTGTGAACGTGGTGTCCCCACATTCCTTTTCCACCAAATTTTGGTAATAACGCCGGATGAATGTTAATAATCTTGCCTTCCCATTTCTCACAGAATTCCGGTTTCAGGATGGATAGAAAACCTGCCAGAACAATCAAATCTGTATTCTCGGGAATGGCTTGCTCCAGATTCTCGGCAAAGTCTTTTCCACGTTTGATCAATTCATTCGGGATTTGATGTTTCTGTGCTCTTTGCAGTCCATAGCATTCTCTGTCAGCAATGACTTGGATGATTCTTGCATTTCGGATTTCTCCGTTGTCAATGCAATCGATAATCCTTTGAAGATTGGTTCCCGAACCTGAAATTAAGATGGTAATGTTCTTCATTTTTTGTAAAATGTAAAAAGTATTAATGTATTAATGATTCTTTAAAATCGTGCATACTTTTTACGTGAATACATTTATACAATTAGATTGATTTTCTCGCTTCCTTCCGTGATTTCTCCTACTACATAAGCGTCTTCCAACAGGTCGAGAATCTTATCGACGTGATTTTCGTCGGTCACTAGAACCATTCCGACACCCATATTGAATGTGCCGAACATTTCCTCTCTTGCAATGTTGCCACGTTTTTCCAATTCCAACATCACAGCCGGAATTTGAATTTTCGAAGCATCGATTGTTGCGCAAAGTCCTTCCGGGATGATTCTTGGTACATTCTCGTACAATCCGCCTCCTGTGATGTGAGCGATGCCGTAAAGCGGTGCTTCTTCCAACACTTTATGAATGTCCTGATAATACAGTCTTGTAGGTACCAAAAGTGTTTCGTACAGAGGTTTTCCTTCGAATTCTTCTTCGAAATCAGGGAATATCTTTCTTACCAATGAAAATCCGTTGGAATGAAAACCTGAACTTGGAATCACAATGATTTTATTACCTGTCCTGATCTTGGAACCATCAATAATTTGGTCTTTTTCTACAATTCCGACGCAGAATCCTGCAACATCGTAATCGCCCGGCTGATACATTCCAGGCATTTCGGCAGTTTCGCCGCCAATCAATGCGCAGTTGTTGTCTTTACAGGCTTTTACCATTCCGAGAACAATCTCTGCTGCAATCTCAGAATCGAGTTTTCCGCAAGCTAAATAATCCAGGAAAAACAATGGTTTTGCACCGTGACAAACGATATCATTGGCACACATTGCGAAACAGTCAATGCCTATGGATGCATATTGTTTGGTATCCAAAGCGATCTTAAGCTTGGTTCCAACGCCGTCTGTTCCGGAAACCAAAACAGGATTTTTGTAGCCGCCAATTTCGTAGAAAGCACCAAAGCTTCCCAGATTGTTGAGAACATTTGAATTATGCGTTTCTGCAACGGCAGATTTTATTTTATCAACGGTTTTATAGCCTTCTTCTTTATCGACTCCGGCGGATTTATAGGTATTGCTCATTCTCAGATTTTTAGATTCCTCTTCCTCAACACTTTCAGGTTTTTGAGGCCTGAAAGAATATCGGAATTCATTAGATTTATTTCAAACTTACTTTTCAGATTTGTCCAATAAAAAAGCCGACAATCTTTTAGATTATCGGCCGTTATATCAGTCCACAAGTTCAGAGGCGTTTTTGTAATTCTCTTGGCAAGAATTAGGATATCTCTCAAAATGAACTTGTTGGTTTTTCACTTTCATTATTTGACAGCAAAGTTAAGCATTCTTAATACGACTTTCCAAAATGTTAAGCGAAAAAGTTTTTCATAGTGGTCAGTTTCTCCTGAAACTCAGCCTTCTTTTCTTCGTCTACGATACCTTTTTCGGCATCAAAAGTCTCTTTGAACTTCGGCAGGATAAAGCTTTCCAGAATGTTGGCGCCGCTGAAAGGTGCTCTTGCCTGGAAGGCCGCTACCACATTTTTTCCGCCGCCGGGTCCTGGCGCAGTTGCCAAAAGAAAGACGGGTTTCTCTCCGAAATGCTTGCGGTCTTTGATTCTTGAAACCCAGTCGAAGATATTTTTAAAAGCTGCAGTATAGGTACTGTTGTACTCTGCCAATGACATAATCAGGAGATCCGACGCATCTATTTTCTCAGCAAATCTCAAGGCTAAAGTGGGAATGCCGTCGTGCTTTTCTCTGTCTACGCTGAAGATCGGCATTTCGAAATCGTTCAGGTCGAGAATTTCGGTGGATGCATTTTCGAATTGACTGGCGGCATACTGCGCCAATACTTTATTGATGGATTCTTTGGAATTGCTGGCTCCAAACGCTAGTATTTTCATTTAGTTTAAATTTTAAGCTGCAAATTTATTGACTTTGAAACAGTATTGAATTGATTTATGATATTTTATTTTTATAGCAATTGGTCTTGAATAGCTTATTTTTGTTTTTAAAAAGAACTAATTATCATGATAAAAAATCTATTCCGAAATTGTTTCTCAATCTTTATTGCAATATTTATGATATCTTGTAATACAGATCAAGAAAATACTGACATGTCCGATGTTGAAAAACCAACAACTCCTATAAATCTTGTCAGTAGTGAGATTACGAAAAATTCTTTTCAAGTGGCTTGGAAAGCATCAACGGATAATGTAGCGGTTAAAGAATATACAATCTATTTAGATAATGTAAAATTCACAACTACTAAAACCAAATATACTTTCGAAGGATTAAAAGTTGACACATCATATAACATCTATATTGAAGCTAATGATGCTGCTGGAAATACATCAAAATCATCTTCAATTTTAACTGTAAAAACACTAATTCCTAAAGTAGATATTTACGTATCCGGAAATTCAAAATATTTGAAAAACGGCGTAATATATGAATTGGAAAGTGTTTCAGGTTTTTCATCATCCGGTAACCTCATCAATGTTAGCGAAGGAAATGTTTATAGTGCAGGTAGCATAGATCGTACTTCGCAACAGATTGCCGCATTTTGGAAAAACGGAAAGATTAATTTGTTGGAGCCAAGCAATTCTACATTTTTCAGCACTGCCGAAGATATGGCTGTTTTAGGAAATGATGTTTATGTATCGGGATCTATAACCCAATATTCGCCTTTCAATTATTATAAGTGCTATTGGAAGAATGGCGTCAAAACAATACTCGAGGGATCTAATTATAATGGTTCATATTCTCAGCCAGCCAAATCGGTAATGAAGATTGCTAAAGGAGATGTTTACATTGCGAGCCAAAACTATAAGAATATCTATAATCCAGTACTTTGGAAGAATGGAGTCATGGAAAGTCTTAGTTTCTCACTACCAATCAATAGTGTCGATATCAACTGCATCGATGTAGAAAACGCTGACGTCTACATTGGAGGTTTAGCATTAGATGTCAGCAATACTCAAATTGGTTTTTATTGGAAGAATAAAGTCTTTCATAAAGTAGATGGATGCCAACAAGTTTCCGCAATAGATGTAGTAGGGTCAGATGTTTATATAGGAGGAAGAACAAATTCAGGGACATTAGCCTACTGGAAAAACGGCATCAAGACGGATATTCCTTTTGGTACTAGTATTGTTAATATTCAGGTCGTTAACAACGAGGTGTATGCTGCTGCTCAGCAGAGTACAGAAGCGGGAACTACTAATAGGATTTATAAAAATGGAATACAGATTTACACTACTTCCAATATGGGATCCTCTAGGGTTTTTGCTGTTGAACAATAAATATATTTCTACGGATAAGAAGCTTTCTAGATCATAAAATCCAATTGGTCTTAAAATTGATATTGAAAATTCAAACATACTTCATTATCGACTTCTAATTCTAAATCTGTATCACTATGATCTTCGACAAAAATTTCCTTAAACCGAATAACGAGATGACCTATCACGTTTACCAGGAAGAATCTGAAAACACAGATTTCGTAAATCCGTACAATGACAATCCGTATATGATCAGTTCTCTCCGGAAGCTTAAAAACATAACGCGCTGCAAGAAAAAGCGGTCTATTTTCGACGCTTGTCTGGATGAGTACAGCGGCGATGCAGTTGATAATCCGGAAATTAATATTTTCAAGACAGATCAGATCACATCATCATCTTCTTTTGCCGACTACGCAAAGTCGTCTTATCAAAAAGTATTGAAGGATCTGGAAAACATTCAGAAACTCATTGATAAACTGGACGGTAACGAGCCGGACAGCTTGAGAATGATCTCCTAAAAAAACACCAAATTTCATTGATATAATGCAGAGAGCCTGAGTAATTCAGGCTTTTTGTTGTGATGTACCACAGTTAATCAAATATTAACGAGATTCATTTATTTGGAAATCTTAAATTAGCAAAGTTCTGTGTAATCAGATAAAACTTTATTTTCTCACAGTGGGATAATAAAGTTTTTACTACTTTTGTAATTAACCACTAAATATACTTTATGTTAAAGAAAATTGTCTTTCTAAGTTTTTTAACCCTTACATATGCGGCTTCTACAGCGCAAACCAAAACAGTTCCCATTTATCTCGACGATTCCAAACCAGTTGATCAGCGCGTGAAAGATGCGCTTTCCAGAATGACGCTGGAGGAAAAAGTAGCAATGCTGCACGCACAGTCCAAATTCAGTTCCGCGGGTGTTCCAAGATTGGGAATTCCGGAATTCTGGACTACAGACGGCCCTCACGGCGTACGTGCGGAAGTGAAATGGGACGAATGGGATCAGGCTGGCTGGACGAATGACTCCATCATCGCCTACCCTGCTTTGACAGCTTTGTCCGCCACGTGGAACAAAAACATGTCCCGGAACTACGGAAAAGCATTGGGTGAAGAAGCCAGATACAGAAAAAAAGACATCTTGCTCGGTCCAGGTGTCAATATTTACAGAACACCGCTCAACGGAAGAAACTTCGAATATATGGGAGAAGATCCGTTTTTGACTTCCAAAATGGTGGTGCCTTACATCCAGGGTGTTCAGTCCAACGGTGTGGCAACTTCCGTAAAACATTACGCGCTGAACAATCAGGAGATGTTCCGCCATACCAGCAATGTAAAAGTAGATGACAGAGCATTGTACGAACTTTATCTTCCACCTTTCAAAGCAGCTGTAACGGAAGGCGATTCGTGGACAATTATGGGTGCGTACGATATGTACAAAGGCCAGTACGCCAGCCAAAACCAATATTTACTGAATGACATCCTGAAAGGAGAATGGAACTACAAAGGCGTTGTAGTATCGGATTGGGGCGCAGTCAACAATACAGAACAGGCCATCAAAAACGGTTTGGATCTGGAATTCGGGAGCTGGACCAACGGACTGTCTGCCGGAACCAAAAATGCCTACGACAACTATTATTTAGCACAGCCTTATCTTGATATGATCAAATCCGGGAAAGTGGGCACTAAAGAACTGGACGATAAGGTAACAAGACTTCTGAATCTGGCTTACAAAACCACGATGAACAAGAACAAGCCTTTCGGGAGTGTTGCTTCTGAAGACCACAGGGCAGTTGCCAAACAGGTGGGCGAAGAAGGTATTGTTCTTCTTAAAAATCAGAATAATGTCCTTCCAATCGACCTTACTAAAGTTAAAACCATTGCAGTGATCGGCGAAAATGCGATCAAGATGATGACCGTCGGTGGCGGTTCTTCTTCTCTGAAAGCTAAATATGAAACCCTGCCTTTGGATGGCATCAAGTCCCGTTTTGGAAAAGAAGCTGAAGTGACCTATGCCAGAGGTTACGTAGGTGATCCGGGTGGCGAATACAATGGCGTAAAATCCGGACAGGATCTGAAAGACGAGCGTTCTGCAGACGTCATCCTGAACGAAGCGGTTGAACTGGCCAGAAAATCGGACTTCGTGATCTTTGTCGGCGGACTCAACAAAGCGGACTATCAGGATGCGGAAGGCGTTGACAGAAAGAGCTACGGCTTGCCATACAATCAGGATCGTGTAATCTCTGCGTTGGCAAAAGCTAATAAGAATTTTGCAGTGGTTCTGGTTTCCGGGAATGCTGTGGCAATGCCCTGGATCAAGGAAGTGCCTGCTATTGTAGAATCCTGGTATCTGGGTTCCGAAGCCGGTAATTCGCTGGCTTCCGTTTTGGCGGGCGACGCCAACCCGTCCGGGAAACTGCCGTTTACTTTTCCTGTGAAACTGGAAGATAACTCTGCGCATCAGCTGGGAGAATATCCGGGAAACAAGGAAGAGCTGGCTGCAGGCAAAGGTAAAGATCAGAAAAACCCGATCAACATTACTTATAACGAAGGTATTTTTGTAGGTTACCGTTGGCACGATACGAAAAAAATCAAACCGCTTTTCAGTTTCGGGCACGGATTGAGCTATACTACTTTTGATTTTGGAAAGGCTAAAGCTGATAAAACAACGATGGGCCAGGATGATAAGATCACTTTTACATTTACGGTGAAGAATACAGGTAAAAAAGCGGGCGCAGAAGTGGCGCAGCTTTATATTTCTGATTTGAAATCATCGCTTCCAAGACCGACTAAGGAACTGAAAGGTTTTGAGAAAGTGTTTCTGAATCCCGGTGAGGAGAAAGAAGTAAGCATCACCATTGACAAAGCAGCATTGAGCTTCTTTGATGCCGATAAACACGCGTGGGTGGCAGAGCCCGGTGATTTCGAAGCTTTGATCGGAAATTCTTCTGACAACATCAAAACTAAAGTGAAATTCACTTTGAAATAAATTATTCCTGACTGAATAATGAAAAAGCCTGAGAGATCCTCAGGCTTTTTTTTGTCTTGATAAATTTGATGTTTTACAGATTATTTATGATTGCTGAGATGATGTTTGAAGATGTTTACGGATGATGAAACTAACTATTCTGGGACTTATTGGTTCTATCTTGAAACCGCAGCCCGACCTGAATGGAGCTCATTTTTTGTCTGGACAAACCTAATATAACACATCAAAGCTTCCGGCAAAAAATAGCGGGAATGGAGGGCGGAAAAGCTGCCCAAATCTGACCAAGTATCTGAGGTCATTAAACTGTACTGCCAGGGGAAAACACACATTAAAAAACCCGGAAGAACGAACTTCCGGGTTTTCTATTAAAAGTAATTGCGGTAAAAATTAGTCTACAATAATCTTGGAAGACTGGTTTTTAGTTTTCACAATGTAAATGCCTTTTGGCAATTTGTTCAGGTTGACTTTGCCTTTGTTCTCAACATTTTCGATGGTCTGCAACAGCTGTCCGCTAAGGCTGTAGATCTTCACTGTTTCGTTTTTCTCGATTCCGCTGATGTAGAACTGGCTGTTCTTCACAGGATTCGGATAGACAGACAGTTTCTGGTTTTTACCAGCTGCATCTTCGGTTGCCATCACAGAATAACAGGTCCAAGAAAGGTTATCGAAAGAAACACGGTTGTTGGTCAATTCATCTACCAGTTCTATCACGATATTTCCGGCTACGTTGATACCGTTGACCGTGACTGTAGAAGCCGTTTTGGAGTATGGAATACTGCCTTTTACCACGCCGTTGATCTTCAGGGTATAGTTTCCTGCTGCATCAGCAAAAGGTAAATAGGTTTTCACTGTCAGAGAGGTGATTCCTCCGGAGATGGTAGAAGACGTCAGGCTTCCTTTTCTGATACAGATCGCCTTGTTGCTGTCGCCGTCAATATATATCTGCTTGTCTGTTCTTGCGTTGGTAGCAGTCCAGGTGATCCCTTTGTTTTGCCATTCTCTCGCTGAATAGGTGGAGGTCACATCGCTGATGGTTTCAAAGTTTTCTATACCACAGCTTGGCGCTTCTTCGCCAGGATTTCCCGGGCCAGGTGTTGTAACGAGGATAGAAGCACTTTCACCGGATCTGTTGCCGGCGGCATCTTTGGCCACAACGTAGAAGCTGTATGCCGTGCTGCTGGTAAGGCCTGTTACCGTTCCGCTGTTGGAAGTCACAGACATTTTCAGGGAATTATTTACATAGATATCATAACCGCTTACGCCTACATTATCCGTAGAAGCTGTCCACGCCAGAGAAACGGTGTTCAATGTAGCACCTGTAGATACGAGGTTGATTGGTGCAGATGGCGCTTCGTTGTCGGCTGTTGTTCCGCCGCCGTTGAAGGTGTCGGGCCACGTATTTTGTGCTGCCGGTCCGCCCCAGATTACTGTAGCGAGGTAAGCATTGTCGATGAACGGGTTTCTGTTTTTCTGAATCCCTGCCACCACATTATTTCTCTGTCTTTCAAAGTCGGAGACAGGATCTTCCACATTCCATTTTAGAAGGATATCCGGGAAATCGGAAGAGTAAGTACTTGGATTCATCGTGATATTTAATGGAAGACATCTGCTGTTGTACCTTACGTACATATACATCAGGATTCTTGCGACATCGCCTTTCCACTCTTCGCCCGGGTACCATCCGCCACGGCTTGTTTTGTAGGCTTTTACGCCGGTTCCGTCATCAAAGAGAAGACTTCCTCTTGTACTGTTCAGCGTATTATCGGCAGGGCGCAGGTGATGCCCGTCGGATCCCGGACCGGATTCTCCCAGGTTGGGTGTTCCTTTTGATTTGGCATACACGTGCTCGCGGTTCCACTGTTGGTTGAAAGGGCGGCTTCTCTGGTGCGTCCCTGTACTTTCTGAACCGTAGATCAGCAGCATATTGGCCGGGTTTTCCGGGTCTGCATCACTCGTTTTGAAAAGCGCTTTCAGGCCTTCAGAATAAGAGATCGTTTGGGTCTGCGTAGTGGTGATGAGGGTGGCAAGGTCTGCCTTCAGGTCATTCTTCGTCTTGCTGAAGTTGACGCCCGCATAGTAAGACGGTGCCGACTGTGCAAAGCCCACGAATGAAATGATGCCTGCTAAAAATGAAAATTTTAATTTCATACTTATCTATTTAATTAATTTTAATTGTTGCTGTAGAATGCTGATCGAAGTAGATTTCCAGGGGATGGTCCGCGATCGCTATGGGAACCGGCGCTTCAAATTCCAAATAAAGAATGCCGTCGAAAACATAAAGCGTGGCGATGAGATCGATATCGGTCACTTCAGAATGGATGCTGACTTCTGTACCCAGGTCGGCGTCTTCTCTGTTGAAATCAAGATTGGGGAGCTGAAATTCTTCTTGGGAAAATGACAGCACATCGCTCCACAGACCGGGATGCTGCTCGCCTTCACCTACAAAGAGCTGATTGGTAGCCTGATTGATGCCGATCACATAAAGCGGCGCGTTTTTACCGCCTACATTGATCCCTTTCCGCTGTCCGAGTCTGAAGTTGGCAACGCCCGGATGCTCGCCCACGAGAAAACCGTCGAAAAGACCGTAATGCCGCTTTTCCACTTTGGTTTTCAGTACCTCTCTTTTAGAATGACCCTCAGAATCTGCCACATCATAGATTGATGAACTGGCTGGTATTTCGATGATTTGACCTTTGCTGATCACAGATAATGGATTATTTATTATAATATTGAACGTGATAGTCTATTATTATTAACTAATAGACAACGGGGGCGCTAAAGTAACTATTTTTATTTAAATACAGGATGCTTAGCATAAAGATTTACAATAAGATAACAATCGCCCGCCAACAGCACATCTATCCGTAACATACCCCACTTCTACCCGCAAGCGGAACCGACACAAACCCACAACTAACTAACTAACTAACTAACTAACTAACTAACTAACTAACTAACTAACTAACTAACTAACTAACTAACTAACTA
>JAZBLF010000009.1:0-181906 GCA_037033105.1 Bacteroidota bacterium | reverse complement strand
ATCCTGCTGCTTTTACTCTTGTGGTTAATTTTTTCAACCAAGTTATTAATCTATTTATTGTATTGCAAACTTACCATGGTAACGGCATCCTTTTTTGGCTTTTCGGCTGGCAAAATTTGATTTTTGAGAAAATGATGTCCCGAAAGACAAAAAAGATAGAGTGGACAGCGGGTTGGGAACGTGGAAAGAAATTTGGAACGGGGTGCTCCCAATTATTTTAAACCGTCCACTGACCGTTGCTTATACCAACCACAAAATACTGATTATCAATCTTTTCAAAGATAAGAATCAGACTATTCCAGTCCATATATGAATATTCCACTGTCCCGGCGAGATAATTTTCTACAGTTATAGCGCCGGGATATTTTTGTTTGATATTGTTGAGACTATTACCTTTGCCTTCAAAAATATTGTAGTTGATTTTGGCTTTTGTAAAGTCTTTTTTGAACGTCCAGTTTTTGAGATAATCCGGTAGGGAAACGGTGTAAACTGCACCGGAACCGTCTTTTTGTCCGAAGGTAAATTTCTCATCCGAATGAATGTATTTTTCGAATTCTGATTTGGAGAAATGTTTGTCATTTTCCGAAATATAGCTGTACATCGACAATTGGATCCCACGGTCGGGGTGAATGTATTTTGCCAGTGCTGTGTAATCCTCATTTTTCAGGCCAGCTACAATTTCTTTATTGATATCTATAATCTGTTTCGTCTGCGAATCACCTTTGTCATAAGCGATTTTTTCTGCAGAATTGGGCAGAATAGAAGAGTTGGGATCTGTTTTGTTGCAGGCTGTAAGAACTATTAAAAATATTAATGTATTGATTCTCATAATTTACGAGCAGCAAAAAAATTGCCAAGCGTGAAGTGGTATAATATGTGCATAAAATGATACTATGAATTAGACATCTATAATTGATTATTAATAATAAATTTGTAATATAATATAATTATTATTAATTTTTTGTAATATTATTTGACGATTCTAAACACTAAGATGGAATAGTAAAAACTTAGAAGATGCGAAATCTAATACTACTTTTTACCCTATTCTACGGCCAGCTTCTCTATTCTCAGAGTTGTTTCAATATTACTGCGACCGATATTTTTGAAAACCCGAGTGCGACACTAAGTTGCGGCACGGGCTCGTGCATAGAACTGACGACGAAAATCCCACAAACCTTTCTCACGGATTCCTACAACGTAGCTCCGCAGGCTTATGCACCCGTAGTGCCGTTCAACCAGGGAACGCTGCTGAATCCACTAGAAGAGGATATGTTTTCCGGTGTAATTCCATTGCCTTTTAATTTCTGTTTCTATGGCGGTACTTACAGCAATATTGTCATCAGCAACAACGGTTTTATCACTTTTGATACAGAGCTGGCAAACATTGCAAGTAATCCCAGAATCTGGGCGAGTATTCCCAGCAATGCGATGCCACGCAATTCGATATATGGTGTCATGCAGGATATAACTTTTGAGAATTCACCCGGTTCTAATATCTACTATACCGTAATTGGTACAGCGCCCTGCAGAAAATTTATCATTAATTTCTACAAACCCCGAATCGCAGGTTGTACAGACACCTCGACTTCGCAGATCGTACTCTCAGAATTTTCTAACGAGATAGATATTATTGTAGAAAATAAGCCATTGCCTTGTACCACTTCAAAATTCAAGGAATCACTGATCGGAATCAATAATATAGACGGCACTGAAGGATTGTCTCCCCCTGACAGAAACAGTGGAATATGGCAGTGCGGCAACGAAAGCTGGAAGTACACACCTGCCGGTGCAATGGTGGAGCCGATAGCAACCTGGACCAATGCTGCCGGGCAGATTGTTGGAACTACAGCTACTATCAATGCATGCCCTACAAAATCGGACAAATATAAGGTCACTCTGGATTACAGGGTGTGCGGCACAAGTTTTCTCCTGAGTGATGATATTGATATTACTTACAACCAGACGGGAAGCAATACGCCTGTCGTCAGTATCCCGCCATACAGCGCTACCCTCTGTGACAACAATGCTGATAACACAGAGGTTTTCGACTTTCAAACCCAAATAACTCCTACGATTGTCAGCGATTCCCCTGTAACTGTACGGTACTACACTACGCGTGCAGCGGCAGAAGCCGGCGGTCCCGGAATTACCAATATCCGTGGCGGAAATTATGACATCTACGTAAGAGCTACCAACGGGACAGGCTGCTATGTAATCGCAATTCTCAAAATGAGTATCACCTTTCTCGACAAAGTGGAAGCCAGAGATTTGAAAAAATTATACTGTTTCGACGGCAAGCAAAACTTTGCCGTAAACCTCAACGACCTCTACCCGGAGATGCTGATTACACCACCATCAAAAATTACAAAGGTCAGGTTTTACAAAACACTAGAAGATGCAACAATTCCTACCGATCTATCAGAGGATGCCAATCAGTTTCTTACAAAAGATGGCAATCTTGTACAATACGTCTTTTTCGTAAGGTTTGAAAATGCAGACGGCTGTTTTACAATAAAAAGACTTACAATCGAGCTGAGAAATCCCATTACAGATCCCAACCAGAATATTTGTGATTTCAGAAATGACGGTGCACAAACCGTCACGTTGGCAACTCTCAATGGAGCAGTAATAGGATCTCAGCCTGTAACAGCGAGCTATTTCCCGGACGCTCCATCTGCCAACGCAAATACGGGAGCTATTACTTCGTTCCAGCTTGATGCTGCCGGTTCACCAGGATTAATCTTTGTGAGGCTGGATATGGTTGCAGACAACGGCAATTGCTACCGGGTTTATCCTGTAACCCTTACACTCATCCCCAGTCCATTTCTTTCCAAAGAAGTTATAGATGTGGATCTGGGACAGATTTGTGATAATAATAATGACGGCTCAGAACCTATAGACCTGAATCAATTTCAAAAACAAATCTATTCCGGGCCAGAACTGTTTGCCTACAGCTATTATCTAAATTACAACCCTTCCACGGGCGCTTTCTCCAACAAAATATCGAATATTTTTCTGATCAGTAGCAATACCGTAGTCTATGCGCGTGTATCCCGCGGCGCATGTTTCACCGCGGCGCAGATCAATATCCGTTTCAGTTTTCTACCAGCTGTGATTGTGAAGCCCGGAACAATTGATCAGTGTGATAATGATAATAAAGCGGGGGAAATCTACAATCTGAATGATGCCGTAAGCAGTATGTTCCCTACAGACCAGAATACTGATGCGCTTACAGATATAAAAGTAACATATTATAAAACCAGCGAGGACGCCAACCGCGCAGTATCGGAAGAACCTGCTAGTCAGACAATCATAGCTAACAAAGAAACTTTCTGGGCAAGATTTCAATCAAAGAACACAAATTGTTATTCCGTAATGCCTATTTACTTAGTTACACATTTCCCTCCAAAGACAGTTGCATCTACAATCATTGTTTGCGACAACAATCTGGACGGTAATCCTGACGTCAATCTCACTCTACCTCAATACACAATTAAAATGCTGAGCGAACCGGTACCTGGCGCAACCTTCAGATTTTATCTCACACCGGAGGATATCGCTGCCAACAGACCAATCCAAAATCCTGAAAATTTTTCTCCAAAGCCTTTTCCCTCAACTATTTATGTCGTATCAGAAAATATTGCCGGATGCTACAGTCTACCCGCCGTGCCTATCTTTTTCGAATCAGGTAATCAACTCATTGTCAAAAAAGATAACTTCGTCCTGGAAGATTGCGACTCAGATAATGACGGTATTCAGACTTTGGATCTCAGTCAGTTTGAAAATGAGATCTACAATTCTACAGCAAGCTATTCTTACTATCCTACACTGAATGATCTTTACAAAAACACCAACATCATTACCTCACCTGCAGCTTATAATTATAACAGCAAGGCGCATCCACCCGTCGTCTTCGTGAAGGTGGCTGACGCTGGCTACTGTCCTGCTTTAGTTAAAATCAATATCAGTTTTAAAAAATCACCGGTTTTCAAACTTGAACCCTATTACTTCTGTCCAGGCGTAGGAATCACAATACAACCAGACTTAGAGTATCTGGATCCGGAAGAGTTCACGTGGAGAAATCCTGCCGGAGAGATTATTTCGAAAGATCAATTCATTACTGATATAAAAACTCAGGGCACATACTCGCTTACCATCCGCAGTGGAAATAAATGCACCCATACAGAAAATTTCGAAGTTATAGCCTACGAAGTTCCGATTATCACGCAGCTGGTGGGACTTACCGCAACGTCTTATCAGGTCATTGCCACCGGCAGCAGAAAAATAGTTTACTCTATCGATGGCATCACTTGGCAGGATTCCAATATTTTTGAGAATATAGTGCCGGGTCCTGTAACTTTCTATGTCCGTTTCGAAGATTCTAAATGTCTGGGAGACACAAGAGACGGATTATCTGTGAAAGTGGGTAATGTGATTACACCAAATGAGGATGGATATAATGACACCTGGACTTTCACAAATCTAAGTATTTTTAAAGATGTTCCTTCCAATCTTAAAATCTACGACAGAAACGGAATAATGGTCTACGAGCAATCCAGCACAGATCAATTTATCTGGGACGGAAAATTCAATGGTAGAAGTCTGCCAACCGCCAGCTATTGGTATATTATCGTATTGCCGGACAAAACTGTCAACGGATGGATTCTTCTAAAAAACAGAAATTAAATTCCAAAAATCACTAAATTTGGATTATGGAATTATACGATGTCCTTATTGTCGGCGGCGGTCCTATTGGATTAGCCTGTGCTTTGGAAGCCAGAAAAAACGGTTTGAAATATATCATCATAGAGAAAGGAACGGTGGCAAACAGCCTGTACAACTACCCTCTCTATATGACATTTTTTTCCACCGCCGACCGTCTTGAGATCGATGATATTCCTTTTATAACTGTAAAACCGAAACCGGGACGGCAGGACGCGCTGGAATATTATCAGGGAATCGCGAGACAGAAGAACATCAATATCAACCTCTACGAAAAAGTTCTGAACGTCAAAAAATCAAATTTCTTTGAGGTAGAGACCAGCAGACAGATTTATTTTGCCAAAAACGTTGTCATTGCTACAGGATTTTACGACATACCAAATCTGATGAATATCCCGGGAGAAGATCTTCCGAAAGTAAAGCACTACTATACAGAACCTTATCCTTATGCTTTTCAGAATGTGGTGGTCATTGGCTCCAGTAATTCTTCCGTCGATGCAGCGTTGGAGATCTATAGAAAAGGCGGCAATGTGACGATGATTGTCCGCCACCACGAAATTTCAAAAAATGTAAAATACTGGGTCAAACCAGATATCGAAAACAGGATTTCAGAAGGCAGTATCAAAGCATATTTTGGTGCTGAACTTCTGGAAGTAAAACCGGACTCAGCTGTTTTCAGAACTGCGGAAGGCGAGATCAAAGAAATCGATAATGATTTTGTCCTGGCCATGACGGGCTACCTTCCCGATTTCCAATTTCTCCGAAATATCGGCATAGATCTGCAGAATGAATGCCTCAACCCAACGTACGATCCTGAAACAATGGAAACCAATATTTCCGGAATTTATCTTGCAGGCGTCGTCTGTGGCGGAAAAGATACGCATCTGTGGTTTATAGAAAATTCCAGAATCCACGCTAAAATGATTGTTAAAAATATATTAGCTAACGATAAATCATTATAGCTATAACTAAGGCTGCAATGTCAATTATATTTTACATTCATCATAAACCTTCCCAATGGTACTCTTTTTGTTTATATTCAGCCTGAAAAAAAACACCAAGAATACTATGAAAATAAGAACGCTACTCCCTCTATTAATCGCATCCGGTTTAATTTTCGTCCAGTGTAAGAAAGATGAGAATGTTTCTAATGCGCAGAAAGACAATCCCATAACAGACATTCCGGGGTCCGATGACAAGAAAGAGGAGGAGAAAAAAGAGGATGAAAAACCAAAAGTTCCAGATGTAGTGATCCCAAGAAAAGATTTCGGATTTTTCCCGTGGGTCTACAAAAGCACAGATTCTGTTTCTCAGAAAAACAAAAAAGAATTTACAGGCAAAGCGCTTTATACCATTTTGGCTCTCAACAGGCTTGATAAGGCCAATATCGGTGCAGCAGACACCCTGGTTGTTCCTGCAAAAATAGAAGAAGATTTCCTTAGATATTCACCATTTCCGGGGCACGTCACAGCTTTGGAAAATGTTAAGAAATTTGTTTTCTTCTCCTATCCAATTCAGGCTTACGGGGTTTATGAATACGGCAATATCGTAAAATGGGGACCAACGAGTATGGGCAAAAAAGCAACTAAAACCAAAACAGGTTTGATGTTTGCCAACTGGAAAAAAGAAGTAGCCATTTCAACCGTAAGTGACGAGTGGAAACTGCGATGGAACGTAAACATTGCCAACTTCGACGGTATCGGCTGGCACCAGTATGCAATGCCTGGATATCCTGCATCTCACGCTTGTCTGAGGATGCTGGAGGAGGACGCTAAGTGGATGTACACCTGGGTAGACAATTGGGTTCTCAACAAAGGTGGCCAGACAGAACGTGCCAAGGGAACACCGGTTATCGTCTATGGTGACTATCCTTGGGGTAAAAGAAGGCCGTGGAAAAAACTTTTGGATTCCCCGGAAGCCAACAACATTCCTGAGGAAGAAATGAACAAAATCATAGAACCGCATCTGGCTAAAATTATGCAGGAGCAGGAAAACCGCGAGATGGTTATCAAACAGGTGGAAGAGGAGAAAAAAGCCAAGGCAGATTCTCTGCTGGCAGGCAAAAACAACAACGCTTCTAGCAATCTGAATTAATGGGCTAAGTTGATGATTGTGGAATCTCATAATTGCTAAGATCAATGAAAAGAGTCTTATTATTTTAAGAATTCAAAAGTCAGGAACGACAAAATACATAAAAAAGTCCCTTCAAAATTTGATTTGAAGGGACTTTTTTATTTCCAAACTGTTTCTGAATTAGATTTTAAATAATTAATCAGTTTTCATTAGTGATTTTTATGGAGATCAATAATCAAATTATATATTTCCAACTACAGTTTTGATTTGCGTAAATTCCTTGATGGCGTGCAGCGACAATTCCACACCGTAGCCGGAGGATTTTGCGCCCCCAAAAGGCAGCCTGGCGTCAGAACTCGTGGACTTGTTGATAGAAACAGTGCCGGACTCCAGATGATCTATGAAGTACTGAGCGCGTTTTTTATCCTTTGTCCACACCGAATTTCCCAGACCAAACGGGATATCGTTGGCAAGTCTGAGGATCTCTTCGTCATCTTTTCCGATCATCAGGATGGCAAGAGGTCCAAACAATTCCTCCTGCAGGATTGGATTGCCTTCTTTTACCAGAATAATCCCGGGACGAAACTCACTTTCGGAGATTCTTTCCAATGCCAAAACCACTTCTGCACCGTCTTTCTGGGCTTTTTTATATTGCTTTTCCAGCTCATCTGCAAGATCGGGTCTTGCCATTTTGCTCAGTTTGGTTTCCATCTGGAAAGGATCTGCGGGCTCGTATGAATTGTATTCTGTGATGAATTTTGGCACGAATTCCTGTTTTGCATTTTCGTGAATGATGAATCGTTTTGCGGCATTACAAACCTGTCCTGTATTCTGAAGTTTTCCGCCGGGACCTTCGGTTGCCGCTTTCTCTACATCAGCATCATCCAAAACGATATAAGCATCGCTGCCACCCAATTCCAACACTGATTTTTTGATATTCTTCCCTGCAAGAGCGGCTACCTCGCTTCCTGCTTTTTCGCTGCCGGTAAGACTGACGCCGCGTACTAAGGGATTTTCCAGAATTTCTTTGATTTCGTTGTGTCCTATTCTCAGATTCTGGAAGATGTCATCCGGAAAACCTGCGTCTTTGAAGACTTTTTGTATGGCATCACCGCTTTCAAAGCAGATGGAAGCGTGCTTTAGCAGAATTACGTTGCCTGCGAGAATTGCCGGCACAGCAAATCTGAGAACCTGCCAGAAGGGGAAATTCCATGGCATCACACCCAGAATAATCCCCAGTGCGTCGTGGTGCACTTCTGAAACGCTGAATTCGGTTTCTATCTTTTCCGCTTTCAGCACATTTTCTGCATTGGCGTAAAACCGGATCATCCCGGCGCTTTTTTCTATTTCGGCGATGGACTGCGAAATCGGCTTGTGCATCTCGGTAGTGATGAGATTGGCGAATTTATCTTTGTCTTTTTCCAGCGTATCGGCAAGTTTCAGCAGCAGATTCTGACGGTCTGTGAATGGTACTTTTCTCCATTCCAGGAAGGTCTTCTGCGCTGCGTTTATATGATTTGTAAGATTCATTTTGAATTATTTTTTGTGTGTTGATTTGCAGTAATTGTACCAATCGATGTTTTAAAAAACTGATATATGATGTGAAAAATCCTGATTAGGGAAAGCTCTAAAGTAACTCAATTGACAGAATAGAGCAACATCATCGTTATGGCCAAATGTATTACGATCTGCAGCCCGACTTGAACGGAGCTCTTTTTGGCATTGCGGTTGACGAAATGGACTGCTGATGGCAGACATCCTTCGCAATGACAAAAAAGCGGGAGTGGAAGGCGGATAAAGCTGCCCAAATTTTTCTAATGTTTAACAGCCTTGTGTCTCCGGAAAAGCAACACAGAATTGAGGAAAATCAGCAACAGGTCGAGTGTGACCCAGATGCTGAGCTTGATATTTTCGTACTTGAGGTCTGCTACTTTTTGTGTAGCTATGGCGGAAAGTTTGAGGCTGTGGTTGATATAGCTGCGGACTTCTACGATTTTGTCTTCATTTTTGTTGGGAACGGCAACCTGTGAAAAATAGACAAGATTGCCTTTTCCGAGGTAACCTACGACCCAGAACTCATTGGATTTCTGCATATTGAGGTATTCTATGCGAAAATATTCCGGGCGAATCTGACCTACGTGCTTGGAACTGAATTTTTCTATTTCGGGAACCTGATCCTGTACTCTGATGATGTAAAAATCGATCGGCTGCGGCAGATAATTGATCACCTGAACAGCCAGCGAATTTTCCAGAAACTGGGAAACGCTCTTTTCTACAAACCAAAATGTGAAATAGGCGGCGGCAGAAATCGTGATGACTGTACGGACGGCTTTGTTCCAGAAATTCCATTTTTCTCCGCGGACTGCGGAAAGAAAGAGCGCAAAAACGAGTAAAAGAAAAAATAGAAAGATGATCATCCTAGCAAAGATAATGGTTTCTGTCTAATTAAAAAGTGACATTCCATTCTTTATAAAACTGATCCAGAAACCGGAGCATAAAACCGTGTCTTTCTGAGGCGATTTCTTTGGCAGTTTCCGTATTGAGAAGATCCTTCAGCAACAGTAATTTTTCGTAGAAATGGTTAATGGTGGTGCCGTTTGATTTTTTATAATCTTCTTTGGACTGATCCAGTTTTGGCTCAATATCGGGGTGATACATGAGATTGTTTTTATAACCTCCGAAGTTGAATGTCCTAGCAATTCCGATCGCTCCGATAGCATCCAGACGGTCTGCATCCTGTACAATTTTGAGTTCCAGAGGCAGATGCTGAGGTGCTTCTTTTCTGTTTTTGAAGGACATATTTTCTATGATGAAAATGACCTGGCCGATGATATCCTGATCTACTTTCTGCTCTTTCAGGAATTCTGTTACGATTTTTGTAGCGACCGTTTCATCTCCGTTATGGAATTTTGGATCGGCAATGTCGTGCAGCAATGCCGCTAACTCTATGACCAGTCTGTCGCCGCCTTCTTTCTCGTGGATGTGGAGACTCAGCTTCCAGACGCGCTCTATGTGAAACCAATCGTGGCCGGATTCTGTACCTTCCAGTTTCTCTTTGACTAATGCTATTGTATTTTCTATCAGATGATTCATTGATTCAGTTCTTTTAATATAATATTCCAGAGTTTTCTGTTGTAACTTCTGAAAAAGTTGATGTGTCCTATTTCGTTCTTTTCAGATTCTGATTGTTTTATCAGTCTGTACGTGGGTTTCATATTGGGATATGTGTTCTGGAGAAGAGATTTTACCCCTTTTTCTGTCAGCCAGATGTCGTCTTCAGCTCTCAATACCAGTACTTTCTGAGTCAGGTTTTTGGAGTAGTCCTGCCCTTTCTCCAATAATCTGTTGGTTGATTTTTTATTGAGGATCAAGGTTCTCCAGTCAAAAGCACTGCCTGAAGGCAGACTTTCTCCCAGACCAAACCAGTTTGCCGGGAAATAGCCTAGTAATACAGTTGACAATGGCTGTACAATTCCGAAGCCAAGATAAGCTTCGATTTTAGTTTTAAATTTCAGATTGCCTACAAATGCATTTTGAGTTCCTACAAAAATAAATTCTTCGAAAATATTGGAATCTTCATTCATACCAAGAATCAAAGCACCCAGCGAATGTCCGAGACAGAACTTCTGATAATCCTCAAAATTAGTTTTAATGTAATCTGTTGCCGCTTTATAATCTACCGCTCCCCACAATCTCATAGAAGCGACGAAACCCTTCATCTTTGCTGGCTTTGAGAGACCTATTCCGCGATAATCGTAGGTAATGACTGTAAAACCATTATCGGCGAAAAACTGTGCAATCGAAAAATAAATCTGCTGTTTGACACCAGTAGCAGCGTTGATCAGCAATAATTTTTTATCAGGATTTTTTGGTTCAAAGAGGTGCGCAGACAACTGGTAATGGTCGCCAGTCAGTAGATTGATACTTTTCATGAAAAGCTTTTAGGATTCAGTAAAAGTAGAAAATTTTGAGTGTTGTTGTTTATCTTTTAGTATGCGTGAGATATCAGTTTCTTCATTTCATCCAGGAACGGAAGACCTTTTTGGGAGCCTCGGTAATCGGCTGCTTTTAGGGCGACTTCGTTTCCGAACTTGACGCAGTCTTCAATAGTATTACCTTGCAGAAGAGCAATGGAGAATCCTGAAGTGAAGGCATCACCCAATCCCATACTGTGCGATTCTGTACTTGGATTTTTCCGGAAATACTTCATTTCGGAACCATCGAAATAACTGGTGCTGTTGGCGCCGTCTCTCACAAACAGTTTATTGGGAAGATGTTTCATGATATCCTCGTGGTTGCCTTCTCCGAAAATCAATTCCAGATCTGTACTTTTTGCCACGATGAAGCTGGCGTAATTTATAATCTCATCTGAAAGTCTGCTGGCTGGTGCAGCGTAGATTCCGATTTTTTTCTTTAATTTTTTTGCTTTGCTAAAAAGATATTCGACTGTTTTGGCCGGAATTTCCATTTGGGTCAGGATCAGATCTGCTGCTGCGATGCACTTTTCCGCTTCATCTATATTGGCAGATGACAGATTATAATTTGCTGCAGGCACTACTGTAATGGCATTGCCTTCTGCCGAGGCTGTTACATAGGCAGTTCCTGTATCTTCGTCCTCATCTTCAAAGACGTAGGTGACGTCTACCTCCTCGTCATCAAGATTCCGCAGAACCTGCTGCCCGTAAGGATCCATTCCTATACAGCTTACGAGTGACGTATGCGCGCCCAGTCGGGATGTCGCGATAGCCTGATTTGCACCTTTCCCGCCCAGATAGCTGGTGAGATTATTGGCCAGAACGGTATCGTTGGCAGTGGGGATTTTAGCAGTTCTAAGGACAAGGTCTATGGAAGAACTTCCTACAACAACGATCTGCGATTTTGTATTACTCAGTTTCATTTTCTAACATTCAACTTTTTTCAAAGGTCAAACGGAATCGCCTATTGCGATTTCATTAGAGGCTAAAGTAATAATTTAATCCATACCAATTTCGATAAATTCCGAAATTAATTTAACTGGTTGATTATCTTTGGAATAACCTATGTATGTTGCGTAAAAACCTTCGCCATAACCTGTTTCAAAAGCCACTATATTTTCTTTTTTGTCACTGTAAGGTTTCAAAACTGAAAATTGATCTACAGCACCATTTTCATTAAAGAAGTGCGAATGGAAAAACTCTTCATAGATGCCCATAAAGTCCGCGCCTTTCTGTGCAAAAAGCTCTTTTTCCAATTGATTGAGAAGATGTTGGGAATCTTTGTCCATAAAGCTTCCCATCCCCGATTCTACCAGATAGCCGTACAATTCTTCATCTTTCAGATCGGTCAGCTTTTGTCCTTCGCAGAGCGCCAGTTGCCAATAGTCTGCCGGTTTGTTTTTGTCAAATACAATTTCTGCGTAAGCAATGCAGTTGGATTCTGTCTCTTTATAGATATGGACAGGAAAATCACCTTTGGGAAATTCCTGTTGAAATGCCTGATGATCCGGCGAAATCAAAGGATCGCTGGCCACGATGAAACCTGAAGAAATATGAATTTCTCCAGCCTCATAAGTTTCCAAAAGCGGGTTTTCTACAAAATTTTTGGAGAATAGTTTTTTTATGTTTTCGATGTGTGTCATTATAAACTTTTCAGCTTTTCTTCTAACAATACAATTTTGTCCTGCGCGTCTTTTTGCTTTTTACGCTCAACTTCTACGACTTCTGGTTTGGCGTTGGCCACAAATTTCTCATTAGACAATTTTTTATCAACGGAAATCAGGAAACCTTTCAGATATTTAATTTCTTCTTCAGTTTTAATTTTTTCTTCGCCGAGATCAAGATTTTCACTTAACGGAATTGAAAATTCATTGGAACCAACCAGGAAAGTAAAACTCGGCTTATCGGTTTTCGAAGCAAAATTGATTCCTGAAATATTAGACAATTTCTGAATCACCTCAGCATCTTTAAGCTCTGCAGCATTGGTAAAAACCTCAACCGATTCTCTTGGAGAAATGCCTTTTGACTGACGGTAATTCCTAACACCGGAAATTACTTCTTTAGCAAAATCAAAATCTTTGATAATTTGTTCGTTATAACTTTCAGATTTTTTCTGTTGTGTGATAATCAAAGCTTCATCAATATTTCTGTCCGAAATTGACTGCCAAAGCTCTTCTGACAAGAAAGGCATAAAAGGATGCAACAATTTCATCAATTCCTCAAAATAAGCAATTGTTTTTTGGTAAACTTCTTCACTTATAGCTTCTCCGAAATGCGGTTTTACAGCCTCAAGATACCACGCACAGAAATCATCCCAGATCAGTTTATACACCAAATGCAGTCCGTCTGAAATCCTGAATTTTGAGAACTGATCTTCTATCTCGCCAATTGTTTTATTAAGCTGTTCGCCAAACCATTCGATGGTTTGAAGATCGTGGTCTTGCGCTTTTATGGTTTCATCACGTTTCCAGCCTTGGATCAGTTTGTAGGCATTCCAGATTTTGGTCGCGAAGTTTCTCCCTTGCAACATCAGATCTTCATCAAACAAAAGATCGTTTCCTGCTGCGGAACTTAATAAACTTCCTACGCGGACGCCGTCTGCACCGTATTTCTCAATCAAATCAATCGGATCTGGTGAGTTTCCGAGTTGCTTAGACATTTTTCGTCTTTGCTTATCACGTACAATTCCTGTGAAATACACGTTTTTAAAGGGAACTTCCTGTCTGAATTCCAATCCGGCCATAATCATTCTGGCAACCCAGAAGAAGATAATATCGGGACCGGTAACCAAATCTGCTGTCGGATAATAATAGTTAATGTCTTTATTTTCCGGATCCAAAATCCCTTCAAAAACCGACATTGGCCACAACCAGGATGAGAACCAGGTGTCAAGAGCATCTTCGTCTTGTTTTAAATTGTCAGTTGTCAGTTGTTGGTTGTTGGTTTTTTCTATTGCTAAAACCAAAGCATCTTCGATATTTTCGGCTACAACAAATTCATTTTCGCCCGTTCCGTAGTAGAAAGCCGGAATCTGCTGTCCCCACCAAAGCTGACGGGAAATGTTCCAGTCGTGAACGTTCTCCATCCAGTGGCGGTAGGTATTTCTGAATTTCTCCGGATGGAATTTGATTTTATCATCCATCACAACATCCAGAGCCGGTTTTGCCATTTCTGACATTTTCAGAAACCACTGTACTGAGATTTTCGGTTCGATAACAGCGCCGGTTCTTTCAGAAGTTCCGACTTTATTGACATAATCTTCCGCTTTCAGAAGAAGATCTTTTTTCTCTAATTCTTTGGCAATTTCTTTTCTTACCGTAAATCTGCCTTGACCTTCATAATGCATTCCGTGTTCATTCAGAACCGCATCATTATCCATAGAATCGATGATTGGCAGGCCGTGTCTTTGTCCGATCTCGTAATCATTAATATCGTGAGCCGGCGTAATTTTCAATGCTCCGGTTCCGAATTCGATATCTACATAATCATCCTCAATAATGGGAACCACTCTGCCAACGATAGGAACAATCACATTTTTGCCTTTCAGATGCGAATATCTCTCGTCATTCGGATTTACGCACACGGCAACATCACCGAAAATAGTTTCAGGACGCGTTGTTGCAACAGTTAAGAAATCTTCTGTTCCTTCAATTTTATATTTGAGATAATATAGTTTGCCGTTTTGTTCTTTGAAGATGACTTCTTCGTCAGAAATATTGGTTTGCGCTTCCGGATCCCAGTTGACCACTTTGTAACCACGATATATCAATCCTTTATTATAAAGATTCACAAAAACCTTGATGACAGATTGGGAAAGATTATCCTCCAGCGTAAATCTGGTTCTGTCCCAATCGCAGGAACAACCCAATTTTTTTAACTGATCCAGAATAGTTCCGCCGTATTTTTCTTTCCATTCCCAGGCGTGCTTCAGGAATTCTTCTCTCGTTATATCTTTTTTACTGATACCTTCAGATTTCAGCTTCGCTACCACTTTTGCTTCTGTTGCAATAGAAGCGTGATCTGTCCCGGGAACCCAGCAGGCGTTGAAGCCCTGCATTCTCGCTCTTCTGACCAATACGTCCTGAATGGTATTGTTGAGCATATGACCCATGTGAAGAATTCCTGTCACATTTGGCGGCGGAATTACAATCGTGTAAGGTGGTCTGTCATCCGGCTCCGAGTGGAAATATTTGTTTTCCAACCAGAAGTCGTACCATTTCTGTTCAGTTTCCTGTGGACTATATTTGTCAGCGATCTGCATGTCGTAAGTTATTTTTGGCTTATAAGTTGCAAAAATAAGATAATGTGAAAAAATTAACATCACATAATCAAATTATTTATAACTTTGTTCTTTAAAATTTAATTAAATCAAAAACAATATGAAAAAGATTCTTGCAGGATTATTTATGACAGGAGCTTTGGCTTTTGCATCTGCTCAAACAATCTCATTTGACAAAACAACATTTGACTACGGAAATGTAAAAGCTGGAGCTGATGGCCACAGATTTTTTACAGTTAAAAATACAGGAGACAAACCATTGATCATCAGCGATGTAAAACCATCTTGCGGATGTACAACTCCGGAATGGAGCAAAGATCCGATCTTGCCAGGAAAATCTGCTCAGATCAAAGTGGGATATAACACCGGTATCAAAGGTGCATTCAACAAATTGATCGAGGTATATTCTAATGATCCTGCGAACAACAGATCTGTATTATACATCAAAGGTAATGTAGAAGATGTAGCAGGAACAACTGCTGTAGTTCAGGAAGCCAAAATGGTTGCTGCGCCTGCAGAAGCGAGAACTGTTGCAGTTGCAAAATCCCAGCCGGCTCCTGTAAGAAAGGATGCTAAAAGAGTGGCAAAGAAAGCAGAAGCTGCAAAATAATTTTTACACTTTAAGATTTACAGACCGTCCCGCAATTTAGCAGGGCGGTTTTTTTTTATATTTACATCAAATTACAAATTATGAACTATAATTTCTCAGACGATTTTCTGATCAAGGAAAAGTCGAAATTCGATATCAACAAACACGACACCAAATATAAAGGCAAGATCAATAAAGATGAGGCCAAACAGCTTTTGGAAAGTGAAAAGGAGAAACTGTACCTGCTACAGGAGAAACTGTATGCCGACGGAAGCCAGTCTTTGCTGATTGTCCTCCAGGCGATGGATGCTGCGGGAAAAGACAGCCTGATAGAACACGTCTTTGGTGGCGTAAATCCTCAAGGCTGTGAGGTTACCAGTTTCAAAACACCAAGTTCCAAGGATTATTCCCACGATTTTATCTGGCGGCATTATCTTGCGCTTCCGGCAAAAGGAAAGATCGGGATTTTCAACCGTTCGCACTACGAAAGTGTTTTGGTTTGCAAAGTCCACCCGGAATATAATCTGAGCGAAAAAACCTGGACCGATGTGAAGCAGTTTGATGCACAATTCTGGGATAACAGGTATGAAAGCATTCGCAATTTTGAGAAACATTTGGCTGATAACGGAACCAAAATCATCAAAATATTTCTAAACGTTTCAAAAGAAGAACAGAAGGAAAGATTTCTGGACAGAATCAAAGAGGAGGACAAAAACTGGAAATTTGCGGAAGGCGATATCACAGAAAGAGGTTTTTGGGACGATTATCAAAAAGCTTACGAGCAAGCGATAAAAGAGACTTCCACAGATTCTGCGCCTTGGTATGTGATTCCTGCAGATCAGAAATGGTTTTCACGAGTGGCTGCCATTCAAATAATTATCGATAAATTAGAAGAGATGAACCTTAAATTTCCCGAACTTACTGATAAGGAAAAAAGTGCGTTGGCAGAATCGAAAGCGAAATTGGAAAACGAGAAGTAATATATTTAAATATCATTTTACAATTACAACAACCCTTTCAAAGTTCAAAACTGTGAAAGGGTTTTAAAAATAATCGATGCTAATGATTGGATTTTACATCATTCTCGGAATAGCAATTGGCGGCTCACTGGTTTTCATTCTGATGAAATCCACTTTCGTCAGCAAAAAAAATTATGACCAAGCCAATGAAAAACTGATTCGCGCACAGGAAAACGACCTCAATTATCAGCAGAAAATTGAAGAACTGAAACTTTCCAATCTTGAATTGATGAGAGAAAATGCGTTGATCCAAAAAAGTAAAGAGGAACTGCTTTTTACGAATGCGGAACTTAATGCGCACTACAAAAACCTTCAGGAAAATCTGGAAAATCAAAAGGCGGATTTTGTACAACTTCAGGAAACGAATCGGCTTCAGTTTGAGAAAACCGCGAATCAAATTCTGGAGCAGAAATCTGAGAAATTCACCCAGCTGAATCAAAACCAGTTAAAATTGATTCTTGAACCTTTTCAGGAGAAAATCAATGAACTGAAAAATACGGTGAATGAAACTTATGACAAGGAATCGAAAGAACGCTTTTCTCTTGGCGAGAAAGTCCGTGAACTGAAAGACCTGAACCAACAGATCTCCGAAGACGCCAAAAAACTGACGAGAGCTTTGAAAGGCGAAAGCAAAACTCAGGGAAACTGGGGCGAAATGATTCTGGAAAGTATTCTGGAAAAATCAGGATTGCGGAAAAATCAGGAATATTTTATGGAGCACGAACTGCGGGATGAGAATAACAAAGCCATTTTCTCCGAATTCTCCGGTAAAAAAATGCGGCCTGATGCGGTTGTAAAGTATCCGGACAACAGAAACGTCATCATCGACAGCAAAGTTTCTCTAACAGCTTTTGTAGAAATGACGGACGAAACAGATCCTGAAGTTTTCGCGATCAAACAGAGTCAGCATCTGCAGTCTGTTAAAAATCACATTAATCAACTGAGCCAGAAAGCCTATGATGATTTTGATAAATCTCTTGATTTTGTGATGATGTTTATCCCAAGTGAAGCAGCATATATGACAGCTTTGCAATCCGATCCGAACCTTTGGAACTTTGCTTACGATAAAAGGATTTTATTATTAAGTCCAACCAACTTGATTACTTCTCTGAAGCTGGTTCAGGATCTTTGGAAACGCGAACATCAGAATAGAAATGCGATGGAAATTGCAGACAGAGGTGCAAAATTGTATGATAAGTTTGTTGGTTTTGTTGATAATCTGGAGCGCGTCGGGAAGAATATTGATCAGGCTAAGAACTCTTATAATGAAGCATTTAAACAGTTAAGTTCAGGGAATGATAATTTGATTGTGCAGACTCAGAAACTGAAAGGTCTGGGAATTAAGAACAAAAAAAATCTTCCTCAGGGTTTGGGTGAGGAAGATTAGTTTATTTTAGCGGTAAGGCTTATTTATTTCATCGATTGTTGCTCTTAATTCTCCAATCGTAAATTTGTCTGAATCACAAGTGATCTCGGGAATTTGATGTTGTTTTAAAAAGTCATTTAGATCTTCGCAATTTCTAAGCATATTGAATTCTCTATTATCGAGATCTAAGACTATTCCTTTGATATTTCCTTTAATGGAATACGTCATTGGACTCAGGTTACCCATCAATGCCTTGGACCACATTCCTTTCATATTTTCTTCAAAATAAATAAATCTTCCATAGTTTGTGACCTTACAAAATCTCGAATACTGATCCGGATCGTATCCTTTATCTTTTTTATTGGTATATTTTCGGTAGGTTTGAAAATACATTTCCCCATTATGACACACGGCTAAAGGAATTCTGACTCTTTTATCCTTTTCGCTGAAATAGAAAAATACTTTTTCTGGTGAATTGACAGTATCGTTCTTGTCAGATGGTTTATAATAAACGGTTTCGGTAGAAGTTGGTTTTCTGTTGAGAACATCTTCCAACGTTTGATAAATACCGTCGGGAAAATCTCCTTTTTTAATGGATTGAGCTTGTTTTTCCTGGCCAAATCCAATTGCGAAAATTAAAAATAAAAAAGCTGCTAAAAGTGATTTCATAATGTTTGATTTAAAGTTTTTTTGATGACAGATTTTGGATGACAATACCCATAGCCCCGATTGCAACGGCATCCTTTTTTTGTTTTTGGCGAAAATTGGATTTTATGACAAAATTGGATAAAAAACAGAAAAAGATATAGTGGAAAGCGGGATTTAGCTCCTAATATACTTAGTGATTCAGAAGTTTTGCCACTTCGGGCGCGGCGTAGGTGAAGATCATATCGGCACCGGCGCGTTTGAAACTGGTGAGACTTTCTATGAGCACTTTATCATTGTCCAGCCAGCCGTTCTGGGCAGCGGCTTTCAGCATCGCATATTCGCCACTCACCTGATAAACGGCGATTGGCTGTGTGATGAGTTCGCGGATCTTGGAAACGATGTCTAGGTAAGGCATTCCGGGTTTTATCATAATGATGTCGGCGCCTTCTTCTACGTCTTTCAGGGCTTCGGCAATGGCTTCGCGCGAATTGTGAAAATCCATCTGGTAGGTTTTTTTGTCTGCCGGAATATCCTGATTGTCAACCGGTGCGCTGTCCAAAGCACTTCTGAACGGGCCGTAAAAGGCGCTTGCATATTTGGCGGCGTAGGACAAAATCCCGACATCTGTGAATCCGGATTCTTCCAGTCCCTGACGCATTGCGATCACGCGGCCGTCCATCATATCGCTTGGTGCAAGGATGTCTGCGCCTGCTTCTGCATGCGAAATTCCCATTTTCACTAGTGCTTCTACTGTGGAATCGTTGTCTATTTTCCCGTTTTTGATGATGCCGTCGTGGCCATAAATTGAGTATGGATCCAACGCGACATCTGGCATAATAATGACTCCCGGAACGGCGTCTTTGATGGCTTTTATGGTGTTTTGCATCAGTCCGTTGGGATTCCAGGATTCTTTTCCGGTATTGTCCTTCAGATGGTCCGACACTTTCATATAAAGATTGATGGCTTTGATTCCCAGGTCGTAATTCTCCTTCACGGTCTTGACGGTGAGATCCAGACTCTGCCTGTAAACACCGGGCATAGAAGAAATGGCTTCTTTTTTGTTATCACCTTCTGTAACGAACATTGGCAACACCAAATCGTTGGTTGAAAGACTGGTTTCGCGCACTAGACTTCTGATAGAATCATTGATTCTGAGTCTTCTATTTCTTGAGATCATCTTTATAAAAAATTAGTTATGCAAATTTAATTATAGTTTTATTGATAGGCTATTGCATATAAGATTTATTTAAAATATATTTGTTGTAATTGTTTAAATACAGACTAAAGCGAATGAAAAAACTTTTATTCTTTATTATATTTACGGTAGTATCAGCAGGATTTTCGGGAGAGATGAAAGCACAGACTGCGCGTACTATTTCTTCTCAAAGGACTGATGACGGTGTTTTGATGGCTTATCCAAATCCTACAAAGGATGTTTTGATGTTGAAATCAAAAGACGTTTCTGTCAAAATAAAAACAGTCACTTTCTTTTCTATTCTTGGTGCTCAGGTAGCAGAATATAACATCAACAGCAACAATACGGAGCTGAGACTGGACAGATTGCGACCGGGAAAATATCTGATGAGATACACTCTGGATGACAATACACAGAAAATAACTCAGATTATCAAACAGTAATCATTTGATTTTTCACATACAATGCCGGTTTTTGCCGGCATTTTTTATTGAATAAATCTGTAAATTTGTAGATAACCCTGAAAGCGTACTTATGAGAAAATATCTACTCCTGTTTTCATTAATTTCTACTCAGTTTTTTAATTCGCAATTCCGGAATTCTCTGTTCGATGAGAATCAAATCAACATTTCCTTGAAAGGCGGAATGGATTTTCCGTCTTATGACAATCAGACTAAATTTATAGATTACAAACCTGGTCTCAATCTTGGGCTTTCTGCAGATTATTACTTCAACTGGTTTGGATTGGGAATCGATGCAGACTATCTGGCAAATGCTCCAAAAAGTTCTTATCCAACAGACAATCTTTATTTAGGCAATGTCAAGCTATCCAATCCTGCTTTGAATGAAAGCAAAATTCAGCGTTATTTTTTTGGGATTGGTCCCAATTTCCGTTGGGTGATTACGGATGACATGGGACTCACTTTCAAACTGAAAGGTGGAATTTCGAATCTTAAAGGTGGCGAGACTTCATTAATCTCAACAAACGGCGCTGCGGCATACAATTTAAATTTTCATAACGGTTATGATGACAAAAATGTATTTTCGGGCAAAGGAGAACTGGAATTCAGCTGGTTTTTCTCAGAGAATATAGGTCTCAATGTCGGTGGCTATTACCTTCAGCATTTCAAAACAAGCGATCTTCAGAATGGAAATACTTCTGGCTACATTCCGTTTACTGCGTCCAACAATCAGGTAAATATTAATGTTGCAAATGCGGAGATCAGAAATTCTTCTTTGGAACACGAGGTCCATTCGGCGGGCGTTTTTGCCGGAATCACATTTAGATTTCCAATAAGGGAAGCAAAACCCGAGTACAATCTGAATGTCATCGCAAAAGATAAGGAAACGGGGATTATCCTGCCAGATGCATTTGTAGAACTTTATAAGGACGGGAAACGGGCTTACCTTGCGAGAACCAACGCACAAGGTGTGGCATTCTTCAAAAATATCAAACCTGAGAATTATGAGATCCGCGGGAAACTAAATACTGTAGAACTGAGTTCTGTAAAAGCAGAAAAATCAGAATTCGTTAAAAACTCAATTCTGAAAAAGGAAATTTCTACTGACAGCGAAACCTTCTTCTTAAAAGGAAAAGTCAACATCTGCAACACGCAAAATCCTCTCAGAGACGTCACAATCGTTATCAAAAACAATGAAACTGAAGGTGTGCAGGAAATAAAAACAACGCCAGAAGGCAGATTCTACTTCAAAGCAGCTAAAAATACAGCCTACAGCATTTATGGCAAAAAAGGCAATTACTTTTCGCAGACCGAAACTGTTACTTCAAAAAATGTAGACAGGCGCAACGTTGTTTTCCTCAATCTCCAGGTCTGTCTGGAGGAAACGACTTGTGGCAAGCCCATTAATCTGAAAAATATCCACTATGATTTGGACAAATTTTCCATCCGCACAGAGGCAGAATCCGAACTTAATAAGATGGTTCAGTTTATGAAAGACAATCCGAATGTGAAAGTGGAACTAGCCTCACACACAGATTCCAGAGCTTCCGATGAGTACAACAAAACGCTGTCACAGAACCGCGCCAACGCCGCTGTTGACTATCTCGTTTCTAAAGGAATCAGCAGAGCCAGACTGCAGCCAATTGGCTATGGAGAATCTCAGTTGCTTAATAACTGCAGCAATGATTCGGATTGTACAGAAAAGCAGCATCAAATCAACAGGAGAACTGAGATGAAAGTCATTTGTCCTTAAAACGAATCAGCTTTCTGTAGATAATAAAGCCAATGGTCATTCCCAAAGTATTAAGAATAACGTCATCCAGCTCTGCATAACCGCGCCCGAAATAATACTGAGAAAATTCCAAGACATTTATACAGACGACAAAGACAGGCAAAAAATATTTGTAGGATTTAAGCTTTGGATATAGAATGCCCAGCAATCCGTAAGGCATAAACAAGATGATATTTCCGAAGATATTTTTATATTTTTCAAAAGGGACGTAGCCGGATTCATAAATAAGGTAATAAATACTTTCAAACGGCCTGGCACGGATAAAGTACTCTTCGTGGCCTGCAGCAGAACGGTTATATGCAAAAAACATCATGTACAGTATCCAAACGGTATAGACATTGATAAGTGGAGGATAAAACCTGTCGATCAGTTTTTTCATTAAAGCAAATAATAGATAATTAATTTAATTTCAAGTAAAAATATCCAAAATAATGCAGACACACAAAGTTAAGGCATTCGGGACAGAAGCTCCGGAAAACGATTTACAGTTACTAACCATAGAACGGAGAGAGATCCAGCCAAAAGATGTCGAAATAGACATTCTGTTTTGCGGCGTCTGCCACTCCGACCTTCATACAGCGCGCAATGACTGGGGCGGCTCTGTCTACCCGGCAGTTCCGGGACACGAGATCGTAGGAAGAGTTACCGGCGTGGGCAGCGATGTTACAAAGTTCAAAGTGGGCGATCTGGCAGCTGTTGGCTGTATGGTAGACTCCTGCAGAACGTGCAGCAGCTGCGCACAGGATCTCGAGCAGTTCTGTGAGACCGGCTTTACAGGCACCTACAATGGCAAAGATAAATACATCGAGAATCAGAGAACCTACGGCGGATACTCAGAATCCGTGGTTGTGGATGAGCATTTTGTACTGCACGTTCCGGAAAATCTGGATCCTGCAGCCGTAGCACCGCTTCTCTGCGCAGGAATCACAACCTGGTCTCCGCTGAAACACTGGAACGTGAATGAAAATTCTAAAGTCGCAGTGGTAGGATTGGGCGGACTGGGCCATATGGCCATCAAACTGGCGAAAGGTCTTGGGGCACACGTCTCACTTTTCTCCAGAAGTGCAGGAAAGACGGAGGATGCCAAGCAATTGGGAGCAGATCAGGTGATTATTTCAACTGATGAAGACGAGATGAAAGCTGTTCTGAATACATTCGATCTCATTATAGATACAGTCCCTTACGAGCACGACATCAATCCTTATATGCAGACACTGGCTGTGAACGGAACTTTGGTTCTTGTAGGCTACATTGGCGAGTTTGAGAACGATGCAGTAAGCACCAAACCGATGATCTACAAAAGACGCTCTGTGGCAGGTTCACTGATAGGCGGCATCAAAGAAACCCAGGAGATGCTGGATTTCTGCGGTGAGAAGAACATTGTGTCCGACATCGAGATTATCAAAATGCAGGACATCAACGAAGCTTACGAGAGAATGCTGAAAAGCGATGTGAAGTACAGATTCGTGATAGATATGAAAAGTCTTAAGGATTAAGATTCATTCTTTAACCAACATAAAAAGGAAGCACAAATTTGTGTTTCCTTTTTTTGTTTTGATGATAATTATTATGATTAAAATTTAGAAACACCAAAGCCTTCTGTAAAAACCACCGCATGTCTTGGTAAAAAGGTACGGAGGTTTTCATAAAAAGGTACGGAGGTTTTGATCAAAAGGTACGGAGGTTTTTGAACACCTTTGCAAATGCCCTATCCATCGGACTTGCAGAAGGGTAATTTTTAGTATTAAATTAATCCCGAAAACCTACTTTTTCAGCTTCAAAATTGGTTTTAAAGTGTTCAATTTTCCATCGGTTTTTTCATTGATTTTCAAATCTAAAATCTCAGCAACGAGAGGATAAATATTCACGTTTTCAAATTCATCAATGACCTGATTATTTTTAAAAGCCGGTCCCCAAGCCAGGAATGCAGATTTCATTTCGGGAACTAATTTTGGATCGTAGCCGTGTTTTCCGGCGGAAGTCTTTTGGCCTTTTTCCAGGAAGATCTTTGGTGCTTTCGGAATCAATAGGATCTGTCCTATCCTGTGATAGCGGTCATCTCTGGCGGCGAAGTGTAAATATCCGGGCAGCTTCTTAGCGAGATAGACTTCATAATCGCCGGTTTTATTCATTTTTAACTCTCTGAAAACAGATTTCACCTCTTTTGGATTTTTGACGTGTACCCTCAATAAAGTCTGAGAATTATAATAATCAAATCTGTTTTTATCATTAAGTAATTGTGGGATCTCTAAGGGATTCCCACCATCCACCTGAATCATTCCGTGGTCCGAAACAAAAATAAAGTTGACATTCTCCAGTCCCAAATCACTTACTATTTGAACTAAATCTCCAATTGTTTCATCAATTAAATGAACTGCTGTTTCGGTTTCCTTGGATTCAGGACCGAAATGATGTCCAGCGCCATCAACTTCCGGAAAATATAAAGTGATGAAATGCGGTCGTTGATCTTCCGGCAGCAATAACCAGCGTATTACTTTATCAACTTTCTCCGATGGTGTAAATTTCTCGTGGTAAGGATAATAATAAGTTGGTCTAGCGCCGCCGGCATCGCTTGCAGAACCGACCCATTGCAAAGAAGCTGAAATCATCCCTTGCTTTTCTGCCAAAGCCCAAAGAGCCATTCCGCCGTACCAAGATCCGTCTTCGGCGTTTTCTTTTTTGTTCATTGCATATTTTGCCTTTCGCCCGTAGTCGTAGAAATAATTATCAACCAAACCGTGATGGGAAGGATACAATCCGGTAATCAAACTCCAATGGTTTGGGAAAGTGATGCTTGGATAACTCGGAATCATTGCTTTTGCCCGAACGCCCTCGTTTGATAACGTTAAAAGATTCTCAGCATTATATTTTTCAGCATAATCGTACCGGAATCCATCTGCTGAGATCATTATGATGTAAGGCCTGTCCATCATCTCCGGATTATTGAAACGATTCGGAACAATGACCTGTGATGTATCTGAAATTACCTGTTGGGCATTAATGCTGATTGATAAAACAAAAAGGAGAAGTGTGAAAGTTTTCTTCATTACAGATAGATTTTGGCAAAGGTAAACGCTGTATCTTTTAGCTGAAAGAATGATGGGTTAATTTAATATTAATCCTAAATTTTGAGATGCTGTTTCTATTAGATATTTCATCTCGCAGATTTGGCAGATTTGTTTTTGACCGTTGTAATCTGCCAAATGAGCACAATCTTCGAGAACAAATATGTATAATAAATTTCGACTAAAAACAAAAAATCCCGTCTCGTAATGAAACGAAACGGGATTATTTATGTTAAGAAAAATCTTAAGCTTGTACGTTGTTACCGCCAACTACGAAAGGCTCCATTTCTTTGATTTCGCCGAACTGCTGCTCATAGTTTGTGATGTTTTGCTGAAGTGCAGCCAATACTCTCTTTGCGTGAAGTGGTGCAAGAATAACTCTTGAACGCACGTTCGCCTGCTGTACACCTGGCATCAACTGGATAAAATCCAATACGAATTCTGATGGAGAGTGGTTTACTAAAGCTAGGTTTACATATACTCCAGCTGCGATCACCTCGTTTAGTTGGATATTGATGTTGTTTGGATCTTGGTTTTGGTTGTTGTCCATTTTGTTTTAAAATATTTTAAATTATAGATTGCAAGATAATAGATGATAGACTAATAGACAATAGAAATTATTATTAAAAATATTAAAATCTATTATCTATCGGTCTATTATCTAACGTCTTTTTTAATTGATGTCTTCGAATTCTTTTCTGGAACCTACGATTACGTTTTGGTAATCTTTAAGACCTGTACCTGCAGGGATTCTGTGTCCTACAATTACATTTTCTTTCAGACCGGTCAAGAAATCTACTTTACCGGAAACAGCAGCTTCGTTCAGAACCTTGGTTGTTTCCTGGAATGATGCCGCAGACATAAATGATTTGGTTTGAAGTGCCGCTCTTGTAATACCTTGAAGTACAGAAGTTGCCGTTGCAGGTAATGCTTCTCTTACTTCTACCAAAGCCTGATCTTCACGTCTCAGTTTCGAGTTCTCATCTCTAAGTTCTCTAGCTGTGATCATCTGTCCTGGTTTGAATTCTTTAGAATCTCCCGCTTCCATTACTACTTTAAGACCAAATACTCTGTTGTTCTCTTGCAAGAAGTCGTATTTGTGTTCCAAAGCACCTTCCAGGAACTGTGTATCTCCGCCATCTACAATCGATACTTTTGTCATCATCTGACGAACAATAATTTCGAAGTGTTTGTCATCAATCTTCACCCCTTGAAGACGGTAAACTTCCTGAATTTCATTAACCAAATATTCCTGAACCGCAGTTGGACCTTTGATTTTCAAGATATCATCCGGTGTTACAGAACCGTCGGAAAGTGCGCCTCCTGCGTACACGAAGTCATTTTCCTGCACCAGGATCTGGTTGGATAACTTCACCAAATATTTCTTGATCTCTCCGGTTTTAGCTTCCACGATAAGCTCACGGTTACCTCTTTTGATTTTACCGTAAGATACTACACCGTCAATCTCTGTAACAACCGCTGGGTTGGAAGGATTTCTAGCTTCGAATAACTCGGTAACTCTCGGAAGACCTCCGGTGATATCCCCTGCTTTCGCAGATTTTCTTGGGATTTTGATCAGGACTTTACCAGCCTTAATTTTCTCACCATCGTTTACCATAATGTGGGCGCCAACCGGTAAGTTGTAACCTTTTTGCTCTACACCTTTGGAGTCAACAACTTTAAGGGTAGGAACGGCTTTTTTATTTCTTGATTCAGAGATTACTTTCTCTTCGAAACCAGTCTGCTCATCGATCTCCAATACGAAAGAGACACCTTGGATAATATCCTCGTACTCTACTTTACCGGAGTTCTCTGCAATGATTACCGCGTTATAAGCATCCCACTTAGCGATCATATCACCTTTTTTCACTTTATCACCTGGCTGTACAAACAACTCGGATCCATAAGGAACGTTGGCGATCATAATTGGTGTTCTGGCTTCGTTATCTGCTACCAAACGGAATTCTGTTGAACGGGAAACAACGATATCTGCTGACTCTCCATTTTCACCTTCCGATTTAATAGTTCTAACCTCATCCATCTCAACGATACCATCACGTTTTGCAACGATGCTTGGATTTTCTGAAATGTTGTTTGAAACCCCACCCTGGTGGAATGTTCTCAATGTCAACTGAGTTCCCGGCTCACCGATAGACTGTGCAGCAATTACACCAACAGCTTCTCCCATGTGGATGCCTTTACCTGTTGCAAGGTTACGACCGTAACATTTCGCACAGATACCTTTTTTAGCCTCACAAGTTAATGGAGAACGAACCTCAACAGCTTCGATTCCGGCTTGCTCGATAGATTTAGCTACAGCTTCTACGATCAACTCGTCAGCCTGTGCCAAAACTTCGTCCGTTTCCGGGTGATAAATATTATGAAGAGAAACTCTACCAAGAATTCTCTCAGCGATTTTTTCTACGATATCATCGTTTTTCTTAAGTGCAGTAATTTCTGTACCTCTAAGTGTTCCACAGTCTTGTTCTGTAATGATAACATCCTGTGCAACATCCACCAATCTTCTGGTCAAATAACCAGCATCGGCAGTTTTAAGAGCGGTATCCGCAAGACCTTTACGAGCACCGTGGGTAGAGATAAAGTATTCCAAAATCGACAAACCTTCCTTAAAGTTCGCAAGAATCGGGTTTTCAATAATCTCAGCACCTACAGAACCAGCTTTTTGTGGTTTTGCCATCAATCCCCTCATACCGGATAACTGACGGATCTGTTCCTTAGAACCCCTCGCACCAGAATCAAGCATCATATATACAGAGTTGAATCCACCTTGATCTACTTTCATTCTGCTCATAATCATTTCAGTAAGGCTGGCGTTGGTATTAGTCCAAACGTCAATTACCTGATTATAACGCTCTGTATCTGTGATAAGACCCATGTTATAGTTGGCCTTGATCTCATCTACAGTTTCGATAGAAGTTGCGATCATTTTCTTTTTCTCAACCGGGATCACGATATCTCCAAGACTAAATGAAAGTCCACCTTTGAATGCATTTGCATATCCAAGATCTTTCATATCATCCAGGAACTTCACCGTAGTTGGGAAATCTGTGTCTGCCAATACCTGACCAATTACATTTCTAAGAGATTTCTTAGTCAATAACTCATCGATATAACCAGAAGCTTTCGGTACGATTTGGTTGAATAGAATTCTACCAACTGTCGTAGGGAATAACTTCGTAGTGATCACACCATCTTCTTTGATTGGAAGACGACATCTTACTTTTGCATTAAGAGAAACTTGTCCCTCAGCATAAGCGATCTCTACCTCTTCCGGAGAATAGAACGCAAGACCTTCGCCTTTTACTTTCACTTCATCTGTAGAATCCAGTTGTTTGGTCATAAAATACAGACCCAAAACCATATCCTGAGATGGTACCGTAATAGGAGAACCATTTGCAGGGTTAAGGATATTCTGAGAACCCAACATCAATAGTTGTGCTTCCAAAATAGCTTCCGGACCTAGAGGTAAATGCACCGCCATCTGATCCCCATCGAAATCGGCGTTGAAAGCCGTCGTAACCAATGGGTGAAGCTGGATTGCTTTACCTTCGATCATCTTCGGCTGGAACGCCTGGATACCAAGTCTGTGCAAAGTAGGTGCTCTGTTCAATAGTACAGGGTGACCTTTCATTACACCTTCCAGAATATCATAAACTACAGGCTCTTTTCTGTCGATGATTCTTTTAGCTGATTTTACAGTTTTTACAATTCCTCTCTCAATCAGTTTTCTGATGATGAACGGTTTGTAAAGCTCTGCAGCCATATCTTTCGGTATACCACACTCGTGAAGTTGAAGACTAGGTCCTACAACAATTACCGAACGAGCGGAGTAATCTACCCTCTTACCAAGTAAGTTCTGACGGAAACGACCTTGTTTACCTTTCAATGAATCTGAAAGGGATTTCAATGGTCTGTTTGATTCAGATTTTACAGCAGAAGATTTTCTTGTATTATCGAATAATGAATCTACAGATTCCTGAAGCATACGCTTCTCGTTTCTCAAGATCACTTCCGGAGCTTTGATCTCCAATAGTCTTTTCAGACGGTTGTTTCTGATGATCACCCTTCTGTAAAGGTCATTAAGGTCAGAAGTTGCAAAACGTCCTCCATCCAATGGAACCAATGGTCTCAATTCCGGTGGTATAACTGGAAGTACACGCATAATCATCCACTCAGGCTTGTTGATCATTCTTGTATTGGCACCTCTCAATGCTTCTACAACATTTAATCTTTTAAGAGCCTCAGTTCTTCTTTGTTTAGAAGATTCATTGTGCGCTTTGTGTCTTAGGTCGAATGATAAAGAATCTAGGTCGATTCTCTTCAACAATTCTTCAACCGCTTCTGCTCCCATTTTTGCAAGGAATTTGTTCGGATCAGAATCATCAAGATATTGATTTTCTACAGGAAGCGTTTCCAGAACGTCCAGATATTCTTCTTCTGTAAGGAACTCTTTGTCATCAAAGTCAGAACCGTCTGCTTTCTTAGCGATACCTTGCTGGATCACGACGTATCTTTCGTAATAGATGATCATATCCAATTTCTTGGAAGGAATCCCTAATAAATAACCGATTTTGTTTGGTAAAGAACGGAAATACCAGATGTGCGCTACAGGAACAACCAGACCGATGTGTCCGATTCTTTCTCTACGTACTTTTTTCTCTGTTACTTCTACCCCACATCTATCACAAACGATCCCTTTGTAACGGATACGTTTGTATTTACCACAAGCACACTCGTAATCCTTTACAGGACCAAAGATCTTCTCGCAGAACAATCCATCTCTTTCCGGCTTGTGTGTACGATAGTTAATCGTTTCTGGTTTTAAAACTTCTCCTCTCGATTCCTGAAGAATGGATTCCGGTGAAGCTAAACCAATAGTGATTTTAGTAAATCTACTTGTTTTATTTTTATTTGACATTGCTTAGATTTTAAATTTTAGATTTTAGATTTTAGATTAATTAGCTGAATGATCACATTCAAAATTTATAATTTAAAATTTAAAATTATTCTTCAAGTCTTACATCAAGTCCAAGACCCTGTAACTCGTGAAGTAATACGTTGAAAGATTCCGGAATACCTGGTTCAGGCATTGCTTCTCCTTTCGCAATAGCTTCGTAAGTTTTTGCTCTACCAATCACGTCATCTGACTTCACTGTCAAGATCTCTCTCAAGATATTGGATGCTCCAAATGCTTCTAGAGCCCAAACCTCCATCTCTCCAAATCTCTGACCTCCAAATTGCGCTTTACCACCTAATGGTTGCTGCGTAATCAATGAGTATGGTCCGATAGAACGTGCGTGCATTTTGTCATCTACCATGTGTCCTAGTTTCAACATATAGATCACACCTACAGTTGCAGGCTGCGTAAATCTCTCTCCGGTTCCACCATCATAAAGATAAGTGCTACCATATTTAGGAACGCCGGCTTGTTCTGTATATTCAGTGATCTGCTCTAGAGTTGCCCCATCAAAGATTGGTGTTGCGAACTTAAGTCCCAGTTTGGTACCAGCCCATCCAAGAACAGTTTCGTAGATCTGACCGATGTTCATACGAGAAGGTACTCCAAGTGGATTCAATACGATATCTACTGGTGTTCCATCCTCAAGGAACGGCATATCTTCTTCACGAACGATTCTTGAAACGATACCTTTGTTACCGTGACGACCAGCCATTTTATCTCCAACATTCAATTTACGTTTCTTAGCGATGTAAACTTTAGCCAGTTTGATAATACCTGCAGGTAACTCATCTCCGATAGACAATGCAAATTTCTCACGGTTTTTAACACCTGCAAGATCGTTGTATTTGATCTTGTAGTTGTGAACCAATTGTTTGATCAATTCATTCTTGTCAGAATCAACGGTCCAGTCTGCACCACTGATATTGTTATAATCTTCAACATTTTGAAGTAATCTCAATGTGAATTTAGTTCCTTTGCTGATCACTTCTTCTTCAAGGTCATTTTGTACACCTTGGGAAGTTTTCCCGGAAACTAATGTATTTAATTTTTCAATCAAAGTATTTCTAAGACCGTCGAACTTAGCTTTGTAAGTATTTTCGATCTCTTCCAGTTTGATTTTTTCTTCGCTTCTTTTCTTTTTGTCCTTGATATTTCTTGAGAACAATTTTTTGTTGATCACAACTCCTCTTAGAGAAGAATCTGCTTTCAATGAAGCATCTTTCACGTCACCAGCTTTGTCTCCGAAGATTGCTCTAAGAAGTTTTTCTTCCGGCGTTGGATCAGATTCACCTTTTGGTGTGATTTTTCCGATAAGGATATCACCAGGCTTCACTTCTGCTCCAATTCTGATCATACCATTCTCATCAAGATCTTTGGTAGCTTCTTCAGAAACGTTAGGAATATCTGCTGTCAATTCTTCCATACCTAATTTGGTATCACGAACTTCAAGAGAATATTCGTCTACGTGAATAGATGTGAACCAGTCCTCACGAACTACTTTTTCATTAATTACAATTGCATCCTCAAAGTTGTAACCTTTCCAAGGCATGAAAGCTACCACAAGGTTTCTACCCAATGCCAGCTCTCCGTTTTCAGTAGCATAACCGTCGCAAAGCACTTGTCCTTTTTCCACTGTCTGGCCTACTCTTACGTTTGGTCTCAGTGTAATAGTTGTACTCTGGTTGGTTTTTCTGAATTTGGTCAGTTTATAAGTTTTAGTCGCAGAATCGAAGTTAACCAAGTCGTCTTCCTCGCTTCTTTCGTACTTAATGATAATTTTCTCAGCATCTACATATTCTACAGTTCCGGTTCCTTCTGCATTAATCAAAATTCTGGAATCTCTAGCTACTTGTTTTTCCAAACCTGTACCTACAACTGGTGCTTGTGGATTCAACAATGGAACGGCCTGACGCATCATATTCGATCCCATCAACGCTCTGTTCGCATCATCGTGCTCCAGGAACGGAATTAATGAAGCAGAAATACCAGAAATCTGGTTTGGCGCTACATCAATCAAATCTACCTGTTGAGGCTCAACAACCGGATAATCTCCATCTAGACGAGCAATAATTCTGTCTGTCTGGAAAACGCCGTTATCATCCAACTCAACGTTGGCCTGAGCAATGACTTTGTATTCCTCATCTTCAGCATTAAGATAAGTTGGAGCAGCCTGTAAATCTACTTTACCGTCTTCAACTTTTCTGTAAGGCGTTTCGATGAAACCAAGGCTGTTGATTTTCGCATACATTCCTAAAGAGGAGATCAAACCAATGTTTGGTCCCTCTGGCGTTTCGATTGGACAGATACGGCCATAGTGTGTATGGTGAACGTCACGAACCTCGAAACCGGCTCTTTCTCTTGATAAACCACCAGGTCCAAGGGCAGAAAGTCTACGCTTGTGCGTAATTTCTGATAGAGGATTGGTTTGGTCCATAAACTGAGAAAGCTGGTTGGTACCAAAGAATGAATTAATAACAGAAGTCAAAGTCTTGGCATTTACCAAGTCAACCGGTGTAAAAATCTCGTTATCTCTAACGTTCATTCTTTCTTTGATTGTTCTGGCAATTCTGGAAAGACCTACACCGAATTGTCCGGACAATTGCTCTCCAACAGTCTTGATTCTTCTGTTTGACAAGTGATCGATATCATCTACCTCAGCTTTTGAGTTAACAAGTTCGATCAGGTGCTTTACGATAGAGATAATATCTTCTCTAGTCAATACCTGATTTTCCTGAGAGATATTAAGTCCTAATTTTTTATTAAGTCTGTAACGACCAACTTCACCTAATGAATATCTCTGCTCGGAGAAGAATAATTTTTCGATAATTCCTCTTGCAGTTTCCTCATCCGGAGCATCAGCATTTCTCAACTGACGGTAGATATATTCAACCGCTTCTTTTTCTGAGTTGGTTGGATCTTTTTGTAAAGTGTTCTGGATGATAGAGAACTCGCTGCTATTTTCTTTGTGGATCAGGATCGACTTAACGCCGGAATCCAAAATAACATCTAGGTGTTCTTTTTCAAGAATAGTTTCTCTGTCCAGGATGATCTCGTTTCTTTCGATAGAAACTACCTCACCTGTATCCTCGTCTACGAAATCTTCGAACCAAGTGTTCAAAACTCTCGCAGCCAATGTTCTTCCTTCTACTTTTTTAAGGGCTGCTTTGGAAACTTTCACTTCCTCAGCAAGGTCAAAGATCTGAAGAATCTCTTTATCAGATTCGAAACCGATTGCTCTTAACAATGTAGTTAAAGGTAATTTTTTCTTACGGTCAATATACGCATACATTACGTTATTGATATCCGTCGTAAACTCCATCCAAGATCCTTTGAAAGGAATAATTCTTGAATAATACAGTTTGGTACCATTTGCGTGGTAAGTCTGTCCGAAGAATACACCCGGAGACCTGTGTAACTGAGTTACGATAACACGTTCTGCACCATTGATGATGAATGAACCAGAAGGTGTCATATAAGGAACCGGACCTAAATATACATCCTGTACAACAGTCTGGAAATCTTCGTGTTCCGGATCTGTACAGTATAGTTTAAGTCTTGCTTTTAGAGGCACGTTGTACGTCAAACCTCTCTCAACGCACTCATCGATGGAGTAACGTGGAGAATCTACCAGATAATCCAGGAATTCCAAAACGAATTGGTTTCTGGAGTCTGTAATTGGGAAATTTTCCTGGAACGTTTTGTAAAGTGATTCGTTTAAACGTTGCTCAGGAAGTGTGTCTAGCTGGAAAAAATCCTTGAAAGACTGGATTTGGATGTCCAAAAAGTCAGGGGTGTCGATTCTACCTTTCGCAGTGGAGAAGTTGATTCTTTCAGTTCCTTTCACTTTTTGTGTGGCCTGTGTTTTACTCATAAAATTATAAGAAAAAATGGGTTAAAAAATATTTTGATTCACAAAAATATCAGAATAGATTTTCGGAATAAAGAGTTAAGAATAAGGACTTTAATGATTTTTGGCGCTATCAGGATAGGTCTCAGTTCTTATTTCTTTATTACTTTGATCTCTTCTAAGAGCAACACCGGTATATCTTTTCACGGTGTAGTGCAAAATATTTTATTTTTTTGGTTTGAAATAAGGATATTATTAAACAGAAAATGCCCTTCCATTATGATGAAAGAGTATCAGTTATTTAAAGTATTTATTTAAGTCGCGCCAAAAGATGGCACAAAGATACTGAAAATCATTTGTATTCACAAATAAAAACCACTTCATAAATATGAAGTGGTTTTTGGAAAAAGATATTTTAGATTTAATATAAAAATCTATGGTCGCCAAAACGTCCATACACTCCCATTAAAAACGGTAAGCAATTTTGTGGTTGTATCATAAACCATCATTCCCGGTGCGGGATCTATAATGTTAAGGTGCGGACTTGCCACTTTTGGCAAGACCATCGCTTTGTTTGCATCTTCTAAAACCAAAATTCCCGGTGTAGACGTCACTGTTCCCACAGCAAATTTGGCCGTTGAGTTCGCAACTTCTATTGCTGCAGTCTGTATCGTCACACCATCCACGCTTGTGATAGGATCTACAGTGGTTCCAGCTGCGTTTATAGAAAGATCTTTCCACGCTGCACTGTACTTTACTTTCACTTTTTTGTCTGACAAATCGTAGACGACAGTCCCGTTGACAACACTAGCAACAGCGGCTGTATTGGTAACCCAAGGCAAGATAAAACCTCTGTTTCCTGTCCCGAATTCCAGAGAGACCGCCGTGTTTGACACCGCCGCCTTACCGATAGCTACTTGCGCAGAAACCGATAGCGAACACATCAATAAATATACTAAGGTGATATTTTTCATTTTTTGATTTTTTTAATTAACGTCTGAGCAAGTCAGTGTATTGAAGCATTTCCATCCTGTAGCGGTACCATCTGTGTTGATCTGAAGACAGTCCAGGGTGATATTATAAACCATCATACCTTCAATAAGGTTGGCCGGAGTTTGATTGAGCGTTGTAATCTGTGCCGCGGTAAGTCTGTTTGGAACAAACCCTTTTGTTTTAGATTCTAAAGCGGTCCAGGCTCCTTTCCGCACCATTGGCCAGTTGCTTCCCGGATTTCCTGCTCTTTGCAGTGAAGATATACCGTGGTTGGTATCCAGCACTGTACCTGCAATTACTGTAGGCTTGTAGCAGATACAAGAATTGATGGCTGCATTCTCAGAATCTCCCAATCCCTGCCCAATGTCCGATGTACCGTCCGTATTATCTGCAACACCAGCAAGGTTTGAAGGATTTGTGGAGGCGTTGAGGTTATTTCCAGCATTGTTCACTAATTGTGGAACTCCGTTTGCAGCAGCAGATGTACTGATGATTTGCGCCGGTGTCCCCGCAGTTGTACCGTTATAAATTACTTTGATCATTCCTCTGTATTTATAATTGGCATCACCTGAGAGAAGCGTGAGGGCGTGTACCTGGTCGTATTTTACAGCTTCAGAACCTTCTATGGCGTCCGGGCATCCATCATTGTCTGAATCTACATCAAGACTGTTGACAATCCCGTCACCGTCTGAATCCAAACAGGACTGGGACAGTGAAATCTGAATATCATCCAGGAAATTTCCTACAGAGGCATCACCAGTACTTGTGGAAACAGCCTGGAATGCAATAACAAAAGTGCTATTACCTGCAGGAATTACAGTAGAACCGGAATATGTACCCCAAGCGGTATTACCGTCTGACATGGTCTGAGTTGCGGCTGCAGCCTGTGCTGCGGCGACGCTGGTTCCGAATTTTACAGCTGCAACATCCGTTCCCGATCTTCCTCTGTGTTTAACAGACCAGTTGAGTGTTCCCCCAGTTCCATTAAGACAGAAAGTCTGATAAAGTGTGGCGGTCTGCGTCCCATTGATCTCAGCAAACTGAGAACCTTCAGCAGCAGGTACACCATTGAAACCGGTACGCCACAATTCTACCAAGCCATCTGTTGCAGTGGTCTGCCATCCTAATCCCACTGTACTTTGATTAACGTTGGTACTTCCCGCAACCACAGGAAATTCAAAACCTCCGTTTATGAAAGGATTACTACATATAAAATTACATTCGACCCCATCCAAGATACCATCATTGTCATCATCCAGATCGGTGGCATCTGGTATTCCGTCACCGTCTGTATCATTATCAATAAAAACATTTACTGAACAAGCTGTCGAACTTCCGTTAAGGTTTACAGTAAGCGTTCTGGTTCCGCCAACTCCGGTTCCATTATAGATTAGCGGTACCTGGATAGAGGTAGTTGCTGCCGTAATATTAACGGATGTGGCAGGATTGGTAAAATCAGTTCCTGTAACATTCACAACATACGTTCCCGGGCCATAAACATTACTGATCGGAATTGTCAGAAAATTCTGAGAATTACTGGCAGTACCCGCTACGAAAGGAACCGTGTTTGTTTGGGTGATACCACTACAAGTAAAAGCAAAAGGAACATAAAACGGTACGGCAGCCAAATCCAGATTGGCCTGGCTTCCCACATTATAGGTAGCAACAGTCGCCGATGTCCCGTCAAAAATATTAATTCTGCGAACAACGATACTGGGCGTTGCAGTGGAAGTGGCAATGTAAACATAACCCTGAAGGTAAGCCATACCCTGAAGTCCGGCTGTTGCTGCACCACCGGTAATTGTCACCACTTTTGTTGCAACTCTGGTTACAGGCGATATTTTGTATAAATATCTGGTAGTAGTTCCGTTTACTGTATTATCAAGAAATATATATATGTTGTTTTGATAATCAAAAAAGGCATCCGTCGAAACTGTAGTACCATTCGTCCACTCTGTATCACCAGTTATTGCACCTAAGTTTGTTGCAGGTGCCGGATATATTTGATAAAGCGTTTTGATATTGGTCTCGAATCCATAGGAATATCCTAAAAAATTTCCGGGAACATTATTGGTTCCAATTCCGCCGATAGCAGCAGGAAGGGTGATAGCGGGCGATATGGCTATACCGTTTTTATAAACTGCACTACCTGAGGCGTTTCCTGAGTGAAGAAAAATGACAGATGAAGCATTCCCGGCAGGTGCATCATAACCTACAGCAAGGTTGCTAATGTTCATAGGAGTCGCACTCATATCTGGATTTACCAAAGGTGTTGGCAGAGCAATTGCCTGAGTAGGCGTTGCTGATAGAGCTGTAATATCGTAAACCCTCCCGGTTGCAGCGCTGGATAAATAAAGCTTGTCCACAGCCTGAGCGAAAAGCACCTGACTGCTCATCAGTAAAAATACTGATATATAAAATAGATTTAATTTTTTCATAAAGAAATATTATTAATAAAAATGCATTCATTAAGTTTATAAAACCTAATGAGATAATAATGTGATAAAACTGAATAAAATTAAATCGAAAATGGCGGTGGCCGTACAGAAAGTTCAGAGTGCGAACCATCAAAAGCTGGCGGCAGACTTAAGGCAGCATAAGCTCTTCTGTACAAATAGAATAGTGGTTGCGACGCTTGATAATGCGAAGGCTGAAGTAATAACTTAAGGCTCTGAAAATCGTTGGCAGGGGAAAGAAACGATGAATTTCTGTAAATCCATCCGGAAGAAAATGAAGTACTGTTGCTTCCATTTATTTGAGGATAAAAGAGCTGGCCGGTCTTAGGATAAACCTCCTTCTTCTTGGGAAGTTTTTTCGGCGAAAGAAGCTGTTTTCTTTTCTTTTTGACAGCGAGTGAGTCTGCTGACGAAGGTTTTTTATTTTTGGCAACAATTTTTAGTTCACCAGAGTTTCCTACTGTGATAACCTTCGAATAGTTCTTGATAGTATTGTTACTACGAATCTGCTGATTGAATGCTGAATCTTTGGAATAGATCACTGCGCTACCAACAACAGAAATGGTGACATCGGGCTTATCCTTGTCGCCTGGATGAATCTCCTGAGCAGAATGCATTACAGAGATCAATATTAAGATTACGGTAAAGAACTGAAACCTATGCTGGCCAGAGGATGATACTGCTTTCGCAGCCCATAATCCTAAATTTTTTTTCACTTTGCAAAATTACTAAAAATAACCAATTATAGTAATATATTATACAAATTTAATATAGAAACAAATACAAAAGGCAACAAGATGAACTTGTTGCCTTTTGTATTTGGATGTAAACCAGAATTATTTCAATTCTACTTCAGCACCAGCTTCTTCTAATTGTTTTTTCAAAGCTTCTGCTTCGTCTTTAGATACAGCTTGTTTGATTGCAGTTGGAGCACCATCTACCATATCTTTAGCTTCTTTAAGACCTGCACCAGTTAAATCTTTTACCAATTTAACAACTGCTAATTTAGAAGCACCTGCAGCTTTAAGAATTACGTCGAATTCTGTTTTTTCTTCAGCAGCTTCTCCACCACCTGCAGATACTACTACTGCAGCAGCAGCTGGCTCAATTCCGTACTCATCCTTAAGGATAGTAGCTAATTCGTTTACGTCTTTTACTGTTAAGTTTACTAGCGTTTCAGCTAAATTTTTTAAATCTGACATTGTTGTAATGTTTTTTGTTGATTATTGATTGATTTTTTTGAGTTCTAATTATTCAGCAGCTGGAGTTTCCTCAGTGCTTTCTGCAGTTGGCGCTTCTGGAGCTGCCTCAGCAGGAGTTTCTTCTACTGCAGGTGCTGCTTCTTCAGCTGTAGCTTCTGTAGTTTCAGATTTGTTTTGAAGAGCAGAAACAACTCTTTGGATTGGAGACTGAAGTAATCCGATGATTTCACCGATCATTTCTTCTCTAGACTTGATGCTTACTAATGCGTCTAGGTTCTCATCACCAACGTAGAAAGTTTCCTGAACGAAAGCAGATTTAAGAGCTGGTTTCTCTTCTTTCTTTCTGAAATCTTTGATCAATTTTGCCGGAGCGTTAGCCGTTTCAGCAATCATCAATGCAGAGTTTCCTTTGAAAGTTTCGAACATCTCAGCGTAATCTACACCTTCGATCTGTTCCATTGCTTTTTGAAGCAATGTGTTCTTCACTACTTTTACTTTGATATTTTGTTTGAAAGCCTGTCTTCTGAAGTCAGAAGATTTTGCAGCGTTCAAACCTTGTAGATCTGCTACATAAACTACTTTTGCATCCTGAAGCAAGTCTTTGATCTCTTGTATTGCTACAACTTTTTGGTCTTTTGTCATTGTCTTAAGGATTATAATTAGTTAACAGATTTTGTATCAATTGCAATTCCAGGACTCATTGTAGAAGACATATAGATGCTTTTTACATAAGTTCCTTTTGCAGCAGTTGGTTTTAACTTAATCAATGTTGAGATTAACTCAGCAGCATTTTCTTTAAGTTTTGCAGCATCGAAAGATACTTTACCAATACCTGCGTGGATGATACCATATTTATCTACTTTGAAATCGATTTTACCAGCTTTCACCTCAGCTACAGCTTTTCCGATGTCCATAGTTACAGTACCGGATTTAGGGTTTGGCATAAGACCTCTTGGTCCTAAAACTCTACCCAAAGGTCCTAGTTTACCCATAACTGCAGGCATAGTTACGATAACGTCAACATCTGTCCAACCGTTTTTGATTTTAGTCAAATACTCGTCAAGACCTACATAGTCTGCGCCAGCTTCTTTCGCTTCTGCTTCCTTGTCCGGTGTTACCAAAGCCAAAACTTTGATATCTTTACCAGTACCGTGAGGAAGAGATACAACACCTCTTACCATTTGGTTTGCTTTTCTTGGATCTACACCCAATCTAACAGCGATATCTACAGATGCGTCAAATTTTGCAAAATTTACTTCTTTTACCAAAGCAGAAGCTTCGTCTAGATTGTAAATTTTATTTTTTTCCACTTTGCTTAAAGCTTCTTTTTGCTTTTTTGTCAATTTTGCCATTTCTTTAAGTTTTAAGCGTTAGTTGGTTTAGTTCCTGTTACTCTCAATCCCATAGATCTAGCAGTACCAGCTACCATAGAAATTGCAGGATCTACAGTGAAACAGTTTAAGTCTCCCATTTTGTCCTCTGCAATTTTCTGAACCTGAGCCCAAGATACAGCACCTACTTTGTTTCTGTTTGGTTCACCAGAACCACCTTTAAGTTTAGCAGCTTCCAATAATTGGATAGCAACCGGAGGTGTTTTGATTACGAATTCGAAAGATTTATCTTCGAAAACCGTGATAACTACCGGAAGAACTTGACCAGGTTTATCCTGAGTTCTACCGTTGAATTGTTTACAAAACTCCATGATGTTCACACCTGCAGAACCCAATGCCGGGCCTACTGGTGGAGAAGGGTTGGCAGCGCCACCTTTCACCTGAAGTTTTACCATTTTAAAGACTTTTTTAGCCATTTTAATGTTTTGATTTGATTAATAAATAATTGAATGTGGAAGCATTAATTATTCAATATAAGCCGCTTCGCATAAAAGCAGACCTATATTTCGGATTGCAAAAGTATAAAATATTTTTGAAACAGCAAACGGAATGTGTTGATTTTTAGAAATTTCTATTAATAATTTTCAAATGAGATCTTATCTAATATTTTTAACCACATAGGCACATTAGTTTTTATGAGAAAAAATTAGAACAAATAGATTTTCACTAACACTATGTTGTCTTTTTCTAAGTACTTTCTACATCTCTATGTGCCTATGTGGTTTTATAAATTCCAATTGCAAACAAAAAAACATCCCAAGACAAGTCTGGGATGATTGTAATAAAGTATGAAAATCAAATCTAAAATTCCAAAGTTATAGAACCTCGCACCGCAGCGCCCATAATTGGTCGTGCCATAATAGTTCCGTCGCCGCTTGGTGAGCCTGATCTCGGATCGCCTTCTGTAATGCCAATCGTATTGAAAACATTGGTTGCATCAATTCCGAAACGTATTTTCCCCAATTGATAAGATGTTCCGGCTCCAACTTCGCCAAAGGAAGGCAAAGTCTGTACATTCAGTTCATCCTGAAAACGCTTTCCGTAATAATTATAGCTTACATAAGTTCTCCACTCTTTGGTAATATTGACCGCGGGCGTCACATTGAAATACAATTTCGGCATTCTTCTCACTGTATTTCCTTCCAACAGACTTCCGGCTTCCAGGTTTTTATATTTAGGATTCTGAATTGTTCCGTTGAAAGTCACATCCAACAGATTATTGAACAAGCGGGCATAACCTTCGATCTCAACACCCATATTTCTGGTATTTGCGAATGTATTTTCTGAGCTTCCGTCTGAGAAAACATCAGTAAAAGAAAGATCTTTCAGCGTAGAATAAAAAGGAATTACGCCGATACTGAAATTGTTTGTATAATATTTATAACCAACTTCAATCTGGTCTGTCGTCACCGGCTGTAATGGCTGAGTCTGGCTGTCAGCAGAGAAATAATTGTAATATGCTTCTTCATTCGGAGATCTGAAACCGTGAGAGAAACGTCCGTAAACAGCATTATTGGTATTTATTTTATAATTAGCGGCAGCTGTGTAAGACAACTTATCAATATCATATCTCCAGTAACTGTATTTATTACCCAAAACGCTCATATTATCGTCTGCAGTGGTGGTAGAAAATCCGTGAACGCCATCTGTCGTTAAACCAGAATTATCAAGATTTCCCGAGGTTGTATTGGCAAAAAATCCGCGGTAGAAATCTCGGCTGTAACGTGCGCCAACATTAATATTAAGATTATCGGTAATGTTGTAATCGAAATTGGCGTAGATGTCATTCAGACTTCCATTCGTTTGGGTATTTCTTTGCAGAAATGACATCTGTGTCACGCCGTTATAAGTTTTGGAATATCCGACATCATTCGGGCTAAGTGACGTGTCAACCAAATTAAGCAGTTGCGGCTTGTCTGTAGCAGTAGTCAGGATATTACTCCAATTCCAGTATTGGTTGGAGGTCCAGTTGGATTTATAAAAACCTGCCGTTACATTTCCTTTGTCCAGTTTATAACTGAATTGCAAATCATTGACGAAATTATTCATTTTCTTATCAATCGCCCAAAATCCTAATTGCTGAACATTTTTGGGACTCACGAATGCGCCGTTACTCACTAATGAATATTGATAGTTATTTCCAGCAATTCCTTTTCCAGCAGCAAAACCAGCAGCAGTTTGAGGTCCGCCTGCAGGGAAAATTCCTGTATAATTTAAGTTGATATCAGTATATCTTGTCTTGTTAAGAACAGAAAAATTGCTTCCCAGATCATATTTGAACTCTGCTCCGATCGCATCCACTTTTGGATGAATCCCATCCTGAAGATTTCTCTTGAAATATCCGCCACCAACTTGAGGAATATCCAGCTGGCTGATTGAATTGTAGCTGTAAGTACCGTAGTTCGGGTCAAAGCCAGCAAATTCTTTGATGTCATTTCCATTTTGAGTCAGTGGAATTGGTAGGAAGAATGTATTTCGGTCATCCAGTTTTTTGTAATAAACTTTTGCATAGCCTTTGTCGAAAACATATTTCAAGTTCATCCTGATTTGCCCGCCATTATTAGCTTTGAAACCTGTTTTTCTTATTCCATCATCGGTTCTGTAAAAACCACCGACGTCGAAGAACAATTTATCCTGGATCAAAGCACCTCCAAGATTGACATCAGTCCGCATCAATCCATACGTACTTGTTTCCAGTTTAGCAATCCCTCTGAAAGTGTTGCTTCCTTCTTTTGAAATAAAGTTGATAAGTCCTCCCGGAGAATTGGTGGCAAAAATAGAACCTGAACCGCCTCTCAAAGCTTCCAATCTACCAGTAGTATTATCAACACGGAAAAAATTATCGGCGTTGGCAAATTGCAAAGCACCATCTTCAAAAACAGGCAATCCGTCTTCCTGAACCTGCACAAATTCATAACCTCCGGCAGAAGGAATACCTCTCGAAAACAGGTTATTACCTACTTCTCCACCCGAAGTTTCTACTGCAAAACCAGGAACTCTCTGCAATAAAGCAGCAGCACTGATGGGATTTACTTTCATAATTTCCTTTGCACTGAAAGTAGAAATAGCCGTACTGGACTCTATTTTCTGCTTCGGACGGGAGTTTCCTGTGATAACCACCTGATCTATGTCGTTGGTTTTTACGGAGTCTTTGACTTCCTGCGCATGGGCATTCTGGAAGTACATCGTTGCAATACCTGCAGCGAGGATGAGCGATTTTTTTGTCATTTTTTTAAGTTTATTTAATAGTTGTTTTTAATTTTATATAAACTCCATTGGTCCACCCAAAACCATCCTGGTTTGGATATTCGCCGCCTCCTGCAATACTTGTGGTGTCTATCGCATTGTATTTCTCCATCAGTTTTCCTGTATTATTATAAATCCTGTCTACGTTGGAGCACCAGTTATTTTTAATATTTTCCGCCACATCATCAAAACCATAATTCTTCATCGCCAAAAATCCCAGCCACTGGTAGGGCGCCCACGCATTCGGAGAATCCCACTGCTGTCCGGAATGTTTGGTTGTCGTAATCAAGCCTCCTTTTTCCAGAAATTTGTCTTTTAAAGTTTCCGAAACTGCTTTTGCCTGCTCCTGATTTGATAAATTCAAAAACAAGGGATAAAGTGTTGCAACATGCTCCGATGCCGTTTGAGATTGTGATTTGATGTTATAATCTTTGTAAACTTTGTCTTTTTCACTCCAGAAATATTTATCAATTGATTTTTTTCTGGCTTTTGCTTTCTGTCCGTAATTATTTTTCTTGTCTTCGAAGTTTTGAAGCTCTGATGCTCTTGACAAAGTTTTTTCCATATGCCAAAGAAGGCAGTTGAGATCAACCTGTGCAAGATTCAAAATCTCAATCGTCTTAATTGAATTGCCGTCTGCAAACCACCTGCTGGAAAAATCCCAACCCGATTCGCACGCAGCTCTCACATTTCTGTAAAACTCAGAACTATAGGAAGTTTCTGCATCTTCGATATCGATCATATAACTTTCCGGACGTGGCGTATTTTGATCGTCGAAATATCTATTCAGCAAATCGCCATCCTGGGTTTTGACTACTCGTCTGTCATTTTCACCATTTTCCAAATCATCTGCTCCATCCATCCAGAACTGATATTCTTTTTCCAGAGTTTCAAAATGTTGAGAATATATTTTTTCATCATTAGTACTTTCAAAAATCAGATCCAACATCAGAGAAAAATATGGCGGCTGGGAACGGCTGAGGAAGTAAGTTCTGCTGGCATTCGGCACAAATCCAAATTCATTAATCAGATATGCACAATTATCGACGATATTTTTCATCATCTCAATTCTGCCGGAAACCTGCAAACCAAGCATCACAAAATAACTGTCCCAATAGAAAAATTCGTTGAATCGTCCGCCGGGAACGATGTAGGGTTTTGGAAGTTTCAGCAATGTTCCTTTTTCCTTCTCAGCAGTTCTCGTCAATTCATCCCAAAGTTTTTCGATATGTTTATCAATCGGTAAATGATCTCTTTCCTGGATAGAAATTATTTTTTGATCAAATTTGAAATGATTAAGAACAAAGGCTTTCAAGTCAAATCCATCGGTGTGTTTTTCGGCATTATATTTTTCATTAATGTCAGAAATCGAAAACATCGGAACTGCATCTGCCATATCTTTTTGATCGTCGAAAATCTTGGACTTCTGAACGGCATCAAACAAATCAAAAATTTCTTCTATGTATAAATTAGGCTTCATCTAACTTTGATTTATTGTTAAGTTTATTTATGAAATAGATGACGATGATGAGCACTGTCATCGGGATTAGCGAAAAGTAAAAAGCTTTGTGTCCGCCGACATTCTGGAACAAGTAACCGATGATTACAGATCCGCAAGTTCCGCCAAACGCCGAGAAAAATGTGAGAATCCCCGCAACCGAACTATGCGATTGTTTCTCTGTAGCACTCAGAATTGTGGAATTAATCAAAGGATAAATTGGTGCCAAAAACAAGCCGATTAATGGAAATACAAATCCTATCGGCGGCACATCGCTGAGGTTTCCAATTTCTGTAACGGCAAGATCCGAAGCCATTGGCAGGACAAAAATGACGAGACAGGCGGCAGATATCAGGCAAACAGTCAGATAAATATACCAGTGGATTTTTTTGACAATTATTCCGGAAATGAATCTGCCAAAAGCGATCGAAAGCATTAAAATCACCGCCATTTGACCAGCCAATTTCTCACTCAAATGCAAAACTTTTTGGTTGAAAGTCGGTAACCAGGACATAATACCCTGTTCTGTCATCACATACATAAATGCGAAGACTGCGAACAAAATCAGCAATGGTCTCTGCATCAACCGGATCATATCTTTGAAATCTTCCACTACAGATTTTACAGTTTCGGCTTTCGGTAAATCAAATTTGGAAAACAGAATGAAGATGAAAACCACAGCAATTAATCCGGCCAAAATGAGGTAAACATTGAGCCACGCATTTGGATCTGTTTCACTATAAAACATTGGGAAAATGACGTAAGCAAATACAATTCCGAGCATAAAGACGCTTTCGATATAGCTCATAAAGGATTTGTGATCACTCTCATTATCAGCTACGACGCCTATTAATGCCATAACAGAGACTTTGATGATGGCAAAAGAAAATCCTGTGCAAGCAAACAGTAAAATGACACTCCAAAACGAGTTGCCAAAATACATAATGAAGCAACCCAGGAAAACCATTGCATAACTGATGAGCATTCCTTTTTTGTAACCCAACTTAGGCAGAAAAGAGCCAATTAAAAATGCCACTAAAGCAATTGTCAAATCTTTTGCAGGCTCCAGCAGGCTGGCCTTGGACTCAGAAATGCCATAGACATTCTGAGATTTTTGGATCAATAATCCCACGCTGTTCAGCAATGCTGCAAAAACAAAGTAATTAATAAATAATGCTAACTTGATTCCGAGATTTTTCATTTGATGCTTTGAACTGTACAAATCTATTAATGTTTTGTTTACATTAATTTAACATAGTAAACCACTACTTTCACTGTATTAATAATAATTGTTACATTTACAAAACAATAGCATTAAAATAATGAGAGTTAGCTACGAAAACATAACGCCGGACCGGAATTCATCATTTTGCACTCTACACTTCAGGGTTCCGGTTAAAGAGCATAAATGGGAATATCATTATCACCAGGAGATGGAGCTCGTATGTGTAATTGCAGGCAATGGTACGCGACAAGTGGGATATCACAAGAGCAACTACTCAAATGGAGATTTGGTGCTGATTGGATCCAATGTGCCACATTCCGGTTTTGGGCTTAACTCTGTCGATCCTCATGAAGAGATTGTACTGCAGTTCAGAGAGGAGATTATTCGTTTTCCGAAAGAGGTGGAAGAGATGGCCGCGCTAAATCGATTAATTTCGAAAGCGCAGTTCGGAATTATGTTTAGTGCAAAAGTGAAGCGGAAAATATTACCCAAGCTTTATGAAATACTGGAAACCGAAAACTCAAAGCGGTATTTTATTCTTCTTAATATTCTAATTGAATTGGCGGAAACCAAAGATTATATTTTGCTGAACAAGGAAGTAATGCCGCATACAGTGATTTCTAAAAATAAGGAAAGGTTGCAAACCATTTTTACATTTGTCGAAAAGAATTATAAAAAAGAGATTGATATCAATGATATTGCAAATCTGGTGAACCTGACACTGCCAGCCTTTTGTAATTTTTTCAAGAAAACAAAGAAAATCACTTTTACAGATTTTATAAATCAGTATAGAATTGATAAAGCATGCAGAGATATCGTGAAGGGCAAAAGCATTTCCGAATCCTGCTATAATAGCGGCTACAATAGCATTTCTTACTTCAGCAGAACATTTAAAAAATATATGGGCAAGACGCCTACAGAATTTAATAATGAATTGGTAAAATAAAAAAACCACTCGGTTGAGTGGTTTTAATGTTATATATATATTGAATTTATACTACTTTTTCTACCTGCATAAAGCTAAGTTCCATTGGTGTTTTTCTTCCAAAGATTAAAACAGAAACTTCCACTTTTTTCTTGTCTTCCAGGATTTTTTCTATTGTTCCGTTGAATCCGTTGAAAGGACCTTCGATCACTTTTACGTTTTCGCCTACGATGAAAGGAATTTCTACATCTGTAGCAAATTCAGAAAGCTCATCCATTCTTCCGAGCATTCTGTTGACTTCAGATTTTCTCATCGGAACTGGTTCTCCACCTTTAGTCAGACTTAAGAATGAAATAACACCTGGGATATTTTTGATTACGTGAGGCACCTCTCCAATAAGATCTGCTTCTACCATTAGATAACCTGGATAGTAAGGTTTCTCTTTCGGCACTTTTTTCCCGTTTCTGATTTGGATTACTTTTTCCATCGGGATCACTACCTGAGTAACGTAAGCTTCCATATTCATTCTCTGGATTTCGCTCTCAATATAGTTTTTCACCTTATTTTCCTGTCCGCTAATTGCTTTCAGCACATACCATTTCGATTCGCTCATGAGGAAAGTATTAGGAATTAGTTAAACATATTAATAAATGTAGCAATAAAATTCTTTATCGTCACACTGAAGAAAGAATCGACTCCAAATGTAAATAAAGCGAGGATGACAGTGGTTACAGAAACAACAATAGTTGATGACTGCAACTCGGACCATTTTGGCCACTCCACTTTATCTTTAAATTCTGTGTAAGAACCTTTTAAAAATTCTACTAAGCTCATTATATTCTTTTTGCACGGGCACTAGGATTCGAACCCAGATCAACGGTTTTGGAGACCGGTATCCTACCATTGGACGATGCCCGTAATTAAAAAGTTCCGTAAGTTTCCTTACGGAACTTTATTTTTATTTAGATAATTAGTCTGTGATTTCAGTTACCTGACCAGCACCTACTGTTCTACCTCCTTCTCTGATTGCAAATCTAAGACCTACGTTAAGAGCGATTGGTTGCAACAATTCTACAGTGATAGTTAAGTTGTCACCTGGCATTACCATTTCTACACCTTCTGGTAAGAAGATCTCACCTGTAACGTCAGTTGTTCTAACGTAGAACTGAGGTCTGTATTTGTTATGGAATGGAGTGTGACGTCCACCTTCTTCTTTAGAAAGGATATAAACCTCAGCTTTGAAGCTTTTGTGTGGTTTAACAGAATCTTTCTTAGCGATAACCATACCTCTCTTGATGTCAGTTTTTTCAATACCTCTCAACAATAGACCTACGTTATCTCCAGCTTCACCTCTGTCAAGGATTTTTCTGAACATCTCAACACCAGTGATAGTAGAAGTCAATTTCTCGTCACCCATACCTACGATATCAACAGGATCTCCTGTGTTGATTACACCTGATTCAATTCTACCAGTTGCAACAGTACCTCTACCTGTAATAGAGAATACATCTTCGATTGGCATCAAGAATGGTTTATCCTGATCTCTAACTGGAAGTTCGATCCAAGTATCAACGGCATCCATCAATTCTTCAATTTTACCTACCCATTTAGCATCACCGTTCAATCCACCTAAAGCAGAACCTTGGATGATAGGAGCGTTGTCTCCGTCATAATCGTAAGAAGATAAAAGATCTCTGATCTCTAATTCTACTAATTCTAATAATTCCTCATCATCTACCATATCTACTTTGTTCATAAAAACAAGTACGTTTGGTACATTTACCTGACGGCAAAGAAGGATGTGCTCTCTAGTTTGAGGCATTGGTCCGTCTGTAGCAGCTACTACTAGGATAGCTCCGTCCATTTGTGCAGCACCTGTTACCATGTTTTTTACGTAATCCGCGTGACCTGGACAGTCTACGTGAGCGTAATGTCTGTTAGCAGTTTCGTACTCGATGTGAGCAGTATTGATAGTGATACCTCTTTCTTTTTCTTCTGGTGCAGAATCGATAGAAGAGAAATCTCTTGCAGTTCCGAATCCTTTATCAGATAACACTTTACTGATTGCAGCTGTAAGTGTAGTTTTACCATGGTCAACGTGACCAATAGTACCAATGTTCAAGTGGGGTTTGTTACGATTAAACGTTTCCTTTGCCATGATTTAATATTTATTAATTAATTATTTATTTTTTTTCGGTTTGCAAATATAACGATTTTTTGAATATCAAAAATTATTTTATCAAAAATTTCGATATTCAAATCTAAAAACTGCAACCCATTAAAGTTTTGTCTTCTGACCGTGCAAATTTACATAAAAAAAACAATTAAAAAAAAACTACATCCACGATTAATTTTATCTCGTATATCCAGATGAACTAAAAAAATAATTTTATGAAAAAATTAATCAACTTTTGTATGGCTGCACTTGCCATCGTCTCGGTACTTTCCTGCGATAATGATGAAGATAGCATGTCCCCACCGGAAGAGTCCGCTGCCACCACCGGACCCAACCAGATGGTCTACGGACTGACAGAAAACAATGAACTTGTAGCCTTCAACGCCAACAATCCCGGCACATTCAGCCTGAAAACAGCAGTTTCCGGTATCACAGCAGGTGAAAAACTGATGAGTGTCGATTTCCGGCCTGCTACCGGAGAACTTTATGCATTGTCCAATGCAAGCAAATTGTACATCATCAATACTTCAACAGCAACTTCCCGAGTTGTTGGTACGGCTGCGTTTACACCTGCGATCTCGGGTACAATCGCCTCCATTGATTTCAATCCTACTGTAGATAGAATCAGACTTGTAACCAACACAGGACAGAATCTACGCCTTAACCCAGAAAATGGTGCTGTTGCAGCAACAGACGGCAGTATAGCTACAACTTCTTCAATTGCCGGTGTGGCGTATACCAACAGCAAGTCGGGTGCTTCTTCTACCATTCTGTACGATCTTGATATGAATTCAGGAAAATTATTCAAACAGGATCCGCCCAATAACGGAACTTTAGTTGAAGTGGGAAGCTTAGGAATTACATTTACCGGCCAGGCTGCTTTTGATATTAACCCCGACAACAGCGTTGCTCTCGTCGCTGCAACAAAAGACTCTAAAAACAATCTTTACAAACTGGATCTGTCAACTGGTAAGACTACCAATATCGGAAGTTTGTCTCAGAAAGTGATAGACCTTGCTATTCCGACAGACGCTGTTGCCTACGCAATAGATGCTACAAATATGCTTCAGATTTTCAATCCTTCCAAACCGGAACCAGTTTCGAAAGCAATTACCGGCTTACAAAATGGTGAAGGTATTTTGGGAATTGATTTCAGACCTCTCAATGGGCAGCTGTATGCTTTAGGAAGCTCCAGCAGGATTTATACAATTAATTTAGGGACAGGAGCTGCTACCCAGGTCGGATCCGGCATTCTTTCAACGCCGCTCATAGGAACTGAGTTTGGTTTTGATTTCAATCCCACGGTTGACAGAATCAGGGTTGTGAGTGATATGGGACAGAATCTGAGATTAAACCCCATTGACGGAACCGTTGCTGCGGTAGACGGAATCATCAATCCAGGTACGCCCGTATTGAGTTCTGCTGCATATACAGACAATTTTGCCGGCGCTACTACAACTTCCCTGTTTGTTATTGATCATAATACAGACAAACTGTATCTGCAAAGTCCGCCGAATGCAGGAACACTGGTAGAGCGAGGTGCTTTGGGTATCAATATCACTTCCAACAACGGTTTTGATATCGGCAGCAAAAGCCAGATAGCCTATCTTGTAGCCTCTGTTGGCTCGGAGACGAAGATTTACACAGTCAACACCACCAATGGCTCTGCAACTGCACTTTCCAGCTATCCCAATATGGTCAAAGGATTTGCGGTCGGTTTAGGATTTTAGAAATACTAGTTTAATTTAAAAAGCCCGGAATATTTCTATTCCGGGCTTTTTGTTTTAACAACAGTATAAACTTTAAATAAAAAATCCCGAAAGGATTCGGGATTCTAGAGCCAACTACGGGATTTGAACCCGTGACCTCTTCCTTACCAAGGAAGCACTCTACCACTGAGCTAAGTCGGCCTAAAAAAAAATCACATTCCGTAAGGTTTGTGATTTGAGCGAAAGACGGGGGTCGAACCCGCGACATTCAGCTTGGAAGGCTGACGCTCTACCAACTGAGCTACTTCCGCAATTCTGTTTCCAAAATTATTGGTAACGCTGTGCAAACTTAAGAAAAATCCTTTAGCCATGCAACTTTTTCTCTAATATAAAATGTGGGGAGAGCAGGATTCGAACCTACGAAGCCGAAGCAACTGAGTTACAGTCAGTCCCATTTAGCCACTCTGGAATCTCCCCAGATATTTTATATTAAATTGAGCCTCCAGAGGGACTCGAACCCACGACCTGCTGATTACAAATCAGCTGCTCTAGCCAACTGAGCTATGGAGGCAAATAGATTTCAATAAAAGAACTCTGTTTCTGCTCTGCGGTTGTAACCGTTTTGCGAGTGCAAATTAAGAGACTTTTTTTGAAACCTACAAATATTTGTGAAACTTTTTTTTAATTATTTTGCTACGCCAATTCTTTTTTCTTGATTAACAGTTTCTTAGCTGTATCAGCACATTCGTCCAAACTTTCCTCAAAAGTGGCACAAGTCTTCTTTACGACAATATCGTCACCCGGAACTTTGATAATGAGCTCTGTGGTTTTGTTGGCTTTTTCTGTCGCATTTTCGACTTTTAGGAATACTGTTGTCTCTACGATCTTGTCGTAAAAGGTTTCCAGCTTTGCTAATTTTTTTTCAATTCTTTCTTTCAATGGTTCGTGCGGTGTAACACCCACGGTTTGGATCGTAATCTTCATAGTGTGTATGATTTAATGGTTAAACAATTTAAAATGTAAAAATCATTCCATAACATCTTTTTTATCAATTTTTATTTTGCTCCCGCGGATGTGCTTTTTTATACACTTCTTTCAGTTTTTCAATATTCGCGCTTGTATAGACCTGTGTGCTTGCCAAACTGGAATGCCCCATCAGCTTCTGCACTTTTGATATGTCGGCACCTTCGTTTAAAACGTGCGTAGCAAAGGTATGCCTCAGGATATGCGGACTTCTTTTCTGTTTGGATGTGACATTACTAAAGTACCTATTAACGACTACATAGACAAACTTTTCCCCCAGTTTTTTTCCTTTTTTATTAATGAAAAAATATTGTTGATTTTCGGAATCAGGAAGTCTTGTAGCCAGATAGGTTTGATAATCAGAAATCAGCTCGTCTGCAATTGGGATGATTCTGGCCTTGTTACCCTTCCCAATGACCAGGATCTCTTTTTTTGAAAAATCGACGTTATTGAGCAGCAGATTGCAGAGTTCGGCCTTTCTGATACCAGTTTGATACAGCGTTTCTATGATCAACTTCTCCAGAAGTGTCATTTGGCCTTTTTCCTCTACTTCCGTTTTCATAGCGTCCATTTCTTCCAGAGAGAAAGGAATGCGCTTTTCTTCGTAGAATTTGAGGGAATCTATACTTTCCATGGGTGAGACTTTGATCTCTTCGAGTCGGAGCAGAAACATATAGAAACTGCGGAGTGAGGAGAGCTTCCTGTTGATGCTTCGCTTACTTAGCCCTGAAGTACTGAGATGGACGATAAAATTTTTGAGGACTTTTTTGTGCACATGAACAACGTCTTCTGTAGCTTCTGTTTCCAAAACGAATGCTGCAAAATCCGAAAGGTCTTTTTTGTAATTGGTGATGGTGTGCGGAGAATATCTTTTTTCTACCGTGATGTAGTCCAGAAATCTTTCTATCATAGTTCCCTAAAATGCAAAATCACTTCCAAATATAGAAATTTGAAAGTGATTTTTCTTATGTTTTGCAAAAAAGAACTTAAGCTTGTTCTTCTATACTTGCGTTTCTTTGTTTGTAAGCTGCTTTAAGTTTTGATTGTCTCAAAGTGATTGAAGGCTTGATAAACTGTTGTCTTGACCTAAGTTCTCTTACAACTCTTGTTTTATCAAATTTTCTCTTATACTTTTTTAAAGCTCTGTCGATAGACTCTCCGTCTTTTACTGGAATTATTAACATATATTACATCTCATTTTGGATTGCAAAAATAGGAATTATTTATTAATTCGCAAATTTTTGAGGTTTTATTTTAATAAAAATAATAGGTTTAAATGGTTGAGAATATTTTTAACGCAAAGTCCGCAAGGATTTTTTGACATTATTGAAAATATTTTAAGTTCGCAAAGGGGTAAAACTCATCAAAGGAATAAATCAAAAGTTACTTTGTTTTTTACACTGAATGTTGATCGGATGACAAAACCCCTAGCCCCGATTGCAGTGGAAATCCTTTTTTGCGTGGTCTAGATTTCTGATACGACAAAGCGGGATGCAAAAAAGATTGCAGCGGAAAGCGGGATTAAGCTCCTAAAATATTTTACAAAATAAAAACTCCCGAATGAATCCGGGAGTTTTGTATTATGCTTTGATGTAAAGAGCGTTTTTGATCTCTTCTTTTACCTTCTCTACTTTCGGGAACCAGTCTGCGAATAGCGGCGCTGAATAAGGCGCTGATGCATCTGGCGTCGTAATTCTCTTGATCGGCGCATCCAGATAGTCGAATGCCTTCTGCTGAACCATATATGTAATCTCGGTTGAGATGCTTGCAAATGGCCAGGATTCTTCAAGAATTACCAATCTGTTGGTTTTCTTTACGGATTCCAGAATGGTATCATAATCTAAAGGACGGATTGTTCTAAGGTCGATCACTTCTACAGAAATGCCTTCTTTTTCAAGATCTTCGGCAGCCTGCAAAGCAACTTTCATAATTTTGCCCCAAGATACCAATGTTACATCTTTTCCTTCTTTTTTGATATCTGCTTTTCCGATTGGGATGTAATATTCTTCTTCAGGAATTTCCATTTTGTCGCCATACATCTGCTCAGACTCCATAAAGATCACCGGATCGTTGTCCTGGATTGCGGATTTCAAAAGTCCTTTTGCATCGTAAGGGTTGGAAGGAATAATTACTTTAAGACCCGGGCAGTTGGCATACCAGCTTTCGAAAGCCTGGGAATGCGTTGCTCCCAACTGGCCTGCTGATCCTGTAGGACCACGGAAAACGATTGGGATATTCCATTGTCCGCCTGTCATCTGGTACATTTTCGCAGCGTTGTTGATGATCTGATCAATAGCAACCAAAGAGAAGTTGAAAGTCATATATTCTACGATCGGACGGTTCCCGTTCATCGCAGCGCCTACAGCAATTCCTGTAAAACCAAGTTCTGCAATTGGTGCATCGATGATTCTTTTTTCTCCAAACTCGTCCAGCATACCTTTTGACGCCTTGTAAGCACCGTTGTATTCTGCAACTTCCTCTCCTACCAGAAAAATGGATTCGTCTTTACGCATTTCTTCGCTCATAGCCTGAGCAATTACTTCACGAAATGTATATTCCTTCATTATAATGTAATATTGATTATGAAAATGTTCTTTGTTTAATTTCGAAGTACAAAAGTATTAATTTTTTTATTATCTGCATAACAAAAAAGGCTTCCAATCGGAAGCCTGTTATTTATCATCAGGATTATCTAGTTCACCTTGTGCCAGGTCTGCGTTTTGACAGCAATACCGAGGATAATGGCTTTTACTTTCAGATCATTGCCTTCTTTTACAATTTCTGTTTTGTAGGATTTACCATCTTTTGGATTGGTGATCGTTCCGCCGGAGAATTCGTTGCCGTCTTTTGAAAGGCCACGGATAATTTCCAGTCCAATCAACGGCTTGTTTTTGCGGTCATCTTTACATTTGACGCAGTTTGCATTTTCCGGTTTGATGAGGAGCTGCACTATTTTTCCGTTGTATTTCCCTTTGGAATCTTTGGAAATTTCTACGATAGACTTTGGTTTTCCGGTTTCATCGTCGATGGTTTTCCATTTTCCTTCAATCTGAGCGAACGACAGAACGCTGATAAAGGATAAGGCAAATGTTAAAAATAATTTTGTCATTGTCTTCTATTTTTTAGTTTGTTTGTTGTTTGATACAGTTACGTTGTTAACGTTAAATTAATATTGATAAAAATAGAAAATAATTTTAAACAAACAAGAAATATTTGCTATCCAACGCATAAATAATGCGGATTCGCAAAAATTTTAAATCTTAAACAGTCAGTTTTAATATAGTTTTCGATTAATCACACGATCCATATAATCCTGATACCAAGCTTTAGTTTTTTCGATGCCCAGTTTTTGTTCCGGATTCAGGTTTTTGCTGATGATATTTTTTGATAAAGCTAAATCTGTCTTATTATAAATGCCTGTCACTTCCGTACCATTGAATATATAAATATAATGACCGATAATCGTCTTCTCATTGATGGAATCAGAATTAATAATGATTGAATTTTCATTCTTGTCCGAAAGCAGACTCCGGCCCCAACTTCTGATTTTCTTATTATAACCAATCAAATCTGCTAATGTTGGATAAATATCAATTTGCTGAGCAAAACGGTCATCTACGCCTTTCAGATTATAATTTGGATTTGGCGAGAAAAACAAAAGTGGAATGGCAAATCTGTTCATCGCTTTCTGATATTCCGGATAGTAGATCTGGTTTGTATGATCTGCCGTGATCACAAAAATGGTGTTTTGATACCAAGGCTGTTTCTTTGCCGTTTCAAAGAATTTTTTCAAAGCATAATCTGTGTATTGAATCGGAATGTGAATTTGCAATGGTCCCGATTTGAATTTGTTCTGATAATTCTCCGGCACTTTGAAAGGATCGTGCGAAGAAGCGGAAAAAAGTGTTGACATAAAAGGTTGCTTTTTCCCTATGCTCTTTGCAAAATACTGGAAAAACGGTTCGTCCCAAATCGCCCACATTCCATCGAAATCCTGATCATTGTTATATTCCGTTTTCCCAAAATAATGTTTGAAGCCCAAAATATTTCCAAAACCCTGAAAACCCATTGAACCATTGGGCGCGCCGTGGTAAAAACTAGTGTCATAACCCAGATCGTTACAAATGGAAACAATGGACTGGATTTTTTGATTGGAATAAGGTGAACTTGTAAACGCGTCCGTCAAACTTGGGATTCCAGCCAAAACGGAACTCATACCGTGGATGGATTGCCTTCCGTTTGCAAAAGCGTTTGTACAAATCAGACTTTCATTTGCCAGACTGTCTAGAAAAGGCGTATAGGAGACAAAATCTTTTATGTTTGTATTTTTATTAAAAGCACCGGAATATTCCTTTCCAAAACTTTCCATAATGAAAATGACGACGTTTGGTCTCTCTTCCACTTCTCTCTCATATAATTTATAAGGCTTAATATTTTGTTGGATAAATTTTTCATCCACAAAATGAACCAGCTTAAAATTATTGGTACCGATGGTTCTAAAAAACGAGAAAACACTGTTGAGAACGAGATTTCCCTGAAATGGATTGCTGACGTGTTTATTCGCATCAACCAAATTAATCGGTCTCGTAGAATGTTTGAAATCGCCACGGATTCCACCGACAACCAAAAGCGCAGTCACGCACAAAATCACAACAGATGAAACAAAATAGGTAATCAGATGATTAGGTCTCTCTTCTCTCAATTTCACCTTTTTATAAAGGAAGATCCACAAAAAAATGATTATGATAAAAGAAATAACAACATATGGATTCTGCAAAACCGCATTAAAAGAGACTTTCCCAATGTTACTTTCATTCTTTGCTACAGAAAACGCAGCCGAAGTCAGTCTCGCCTGGCTGAATCGGTAATAGACCATATCGCCGAAGTTGAAAGCGTACGTAATGCCGTTGCTGAGGAAATACCAGAAAAAGAGGAATTTCTGATAGTTTTTCTTAGTATTAATAACGATCGGAATGATGCTTAATAAAATAAAAAGGGAATTCACATACAGAATTGCAGTCGTGTCAAACGCAGTTCCGTAGTAGGAAAGTTTGAAATATTCTGCAAAGCCGGCCACTTTTACAAGATCATCATTGAAAAGGAAAAACAGCAATCTTGCGATCTGATAAAAGAAAAAAACCAGGAAAAGTCTGTAAATCAAAACCAGCACTTCCTGCCCTCTAAAATTCTTCATTTTGCAAAATTAAACTTTTCCTTGTATTTGTTTTTCCTATTTTTGTGATATGAATTTCTTCAAAAACAACCTTGCCAACGCCATCACGCTCGGCAATCTTTACTCCGGCTGCGTTGGGATTGTTCATCTGATCTCGGGCGATTATCAGACAGCTGCGATTTGCCTGCTCATTTCGTTAATTCTTGATTTCTTCGACGGTTTTGTAGCAAGAGCTCTGAAGTCGGGGAGCAATTTGGGAGGTCAGCTTGATTCTTTGGCAGATATGGTAAGTTTTGGATTTCTGCCAGGCGTTGCAATGATGAAAATGCTGGAGCCTTTTGGAAGTCAGATTTTTGGCATCGATTTACCTTTTGAAATCAAATATATAGGATTGCTGATCACGCTTTTTTCCTGTCTCAGACTGGCTATTTTTAATATTGATGACGAGCAGACTTACTACTTCAAAGGCCTGAATACACCAACTAACACCGTTTTGATCTTCGGCCTGTTTTATGTCTACAAAGAATTCGGAAGTTTTGGTTTTCTAGTTGAAAACGAAATCTATCTTTTGATTCTCACATTAGTTTCATCCTGGATTCTTGTAAGTCCCGTCAGAATGATTTCGATGAAATTCAAATCGAAAAAATTGGCAGACAATTATTCCAAAGTCGTTTTATTAGTCGGTGGAATATTAATCTTGGCAATCTTCCAATTTAATGGAATTCCCTTAATTGTAATATATTACATTTTGGTTTCATTAATATTTCAAAAACAGCTGAGAAGCTAGAAATTGGAGTTCAATTCAACATTTTAAAGTTAAAACCTTTTAATTTAAATAAATATAAATCTCGCAAATTTGGCAGACTAAGTAAATTTTTCTAAAATAAATCTGCAAAATTCGATAATCTGCGAAAACAATCATTCATCAACAATCATTGATCATTTATGAATCTCAAACTATATAAACCGCTTTGCGTTTTCGATCTCGAAACTACAGGAACCAACGTCGGTAAAGACAGAATTGTAGAAATCTGCATTCTGAAAGTGAATCCCGATGCTTCCCGCGAGAGCAAAACCTGGAAAGTAAATCCCGAAATGCCAATCCCGAAAGAGTCGTCAGCAATTCACGGAATCTACAATGAAGACGTTGTAAATGCTCCAACTTTCAAAGACATTGCCTCAAAAATCCTGGAAATGATTTCCGGATCGGATTTGGGCGGTTTCAACTCCAACCGTTTTGATGTACCGCTTTTGGCAGAAGAACTTTTAAGAGCAGGTCATGATTTCGATTTAAGCAAATTCAAACTGGTAGATGCGCAGACGATTTATCACAAAATGGAACCGAGAAATCTTTCTGCTGCGTACAATTTCTACTGCCAAAAAACTCTGGAAAATGCACACTCTGCGGAAGCTGATGTTTTGGCAACTTTTGAAGTTTTGGATGCACAAGTAGGACACTATGAAGATCTACCAAAAGAAATTGCCGGATTGAGCGATTTCTCTTTCCACAGCAAGTTTGCAGATTTGGCCGGAATGATTCATTTCAATGATAAAGACCAGGAAATCTTTGCTTTTGGTAAGTATAAAGGACAAGTGGTGAAGGAAGTTTTCCAGAAAGACATTGGCTATTACGGCTGGCTTCAGAGCGCTGATTTTCCGCTGTATACCAAGAAAATTTTCACTAAGATCCAGTTGAAATCCAGATTTTAAAATCAATAACCAATTTTAGATTGCTAATTATAAAATTGATACACTAAATTAATTATGACATTAATATTATGAAAATAATCTGCGTAGGAAGAAATTACGGTGAGCACGCCAAAGAACTGGGAAATGAAATCCCGGAAGATCCGGTAATCTTTATGAAACCGGATACAGCGCTACTTAAAAAAGGTTCGGATTTCTATATTCCTGAGTTCTCCGATGACATCCACTACGAACTGGAGGTGGTTCTTAAAATCTCAAAAGGCGGCAAGTATATCCAGAAAGAAAATGCGTCAAAACATTATGACGAGATTGGACTGGGAATAGATTTCACCGCGCGCGATCTCCAGAGTAAACTGAAAGGAAAAGGTCTGCCTTGGGAATTGGCAAAGGGTTTTGATGGCTCTGCAGTCGTTTCGGATTTCGTATCAAAAGACAATTATGATCTGGAAAATCTCAACTTTTCATTAATAAAAAACAGCGAAAAAGTGCAGGACGGCAACACATGCGAAATGATTTTCAGTCCGGAAGATATTATTGCTTTTGCTTCACAATATTTCACCCTCCGCGTTGGAGATCTGATCTTCACCGGAACACCAAAGGGCGTTGGAAAAGTCTCGGAAAATGACTTGCTGGAGGCTTATCTTGAAGACCAAAAACTATTCTCACTAAAGATTCAATAGACCAACAGCAGGGATTAATTTCTGCTAATGGCTACATTTTTGCTTTTCTATAATTACAAACTTTGAATATGAAAAAAATTGTTTTACCCGTAGATTTTTCCGAGAGTTCTAACCAATTGGTAGATTATGCCATTAATTTTGCTAAAGATCTGAATGCCGAGATCGCCCTGATCCACGTTGCTGCAACAGATATTGGATTCGTAATTGGCGATATGGGTTTCCAATATTTCCCGGAAGTAGAAGAGAATGAAATCAAATATGAGTTGAAGGAACTCAACAAACTGCAGGAAAAAGTGCTTGCAAGCGGCGTAAATTGTTCGCACATTCTCAAACAAGGGATTGCAGGTGACACCATCCTGGAATTTGCAGAAAAAAAGGAAGCTGACTATATCGTTGTTGGTTCCCACGGCAGAAGTGGCGTGTACGATGTTTTCATCGGAAGTCTTACCAAAGAAATCACGAAAAAGTCCAAGATTCCTGTTCTTGTTGTTCCTTGCCACGATGAGGTATCTTAAAAACAAATCGGATGTATAACTCAGATTTAAAAATCTGACTTTTTAAAATAAAAGAACCCGTCTCGTTATGATAACAAGACGGGTTTTTATGATATAATCAATTTATTTAACCTTCGTTTTTATAAATTTTTGGATCGTAATAGGGATGTTTACCTTCTGTAGGCGAGTAATATTCTTTATCTTTTTGTGCTCCAAGAGTCACTACCAAAGTATAACACCAGTAGCAGAAAAACCCTGTTGCCACAAAGAATAACACCCAGTTCAGCACATTGCCAAAAAGATTGTAAAACCCGAAAGACCATTTGAAAGCTGCACTTAATGCTAACCAGAAAGATGTCATATTTTTCTTTTTTTGAATTAACTTTGCACAAATTTATAAAAAATGTTTCGATTACTTTCAAAAGAAAGCAATATTTTTTCTGTTCCTGCGTACATTGGGTTTTTGTTTCTGATCTTTATATCGCTTAACCTGTTAGATTTCAAAAACATAACACTTGTTTCTACCTTAATTACATTTACGGGAATCAGTCTGGGATATTTTTTATTCAATGCCATTGCGCTAAATCAGTTTTCCCATCTACCACTGCTTCTGTACACACTTTTCGTCGTTGCATTTTACGACGGAACCATTGATCTTGGGCTTGCCCTTACTTTTCTGATGAGTTCCATTTTACTGTTGATTCTCACCAGTCAGAATGATCAGCTCAGGAAAAGTTCCTTTATGCTTGTAGGCGCAATTCTGGCGTTTACTTTTCTTGTTTTCCCACCCAGCTGGCCGATGGCTGTATTTGTGATTTTCCACATCATCGGAACGTCTGGCAGAGTGGGTCTTAATATGTTTCGGCTTCTCTTTGGTGCAATTCTGATTTTACTGAGTTATTTCGGCGTAATGTATCTGATCCATTGGACAACTTGGGACAACACTTATTTTCCGTTTTCAAGTTCCTTTGAGATGTTGAAGTCGTATTATCCTCTATATATTTTGATTCCCATTGTACTGATGATCATCTATTCTTTATCTGATCATTTCAAACATTACAATGAGAAAAGTCCCATCAGCAGATACAAATATACTTTTGTGCTAGTTTTTTCCCTAGCTCAGCTTATCACCATCATCTTTTATATGGGAAATAATTATGAGTATCTGTTGCTCTTAGCACTGCCAGTCAGCATCATTATCAGCCGGATGCTCCGTTTCCTTCCGAAATACTGGATGCAGGAACTGGGACTTTGGATCGTGGTTTTTTGCTTGGCAGCATTTAAAATCGTTAATTTTGCACAATATTAAATTTGATGAAGAATGATTCAGATAGATGATAAACTGATTTCCGAAGATATATTTGCAGAAAGTTTTGTCTGCAACCTTACCAAATGCAAAGGCGTTTGCTGTGTAGACGGCGATACCGGCGCACCTCTTGACAAAGATGAACTGCCAATTCTTGAAGAGATTTTTCCTAAAATAAAATCCTATCTAAGACCGGAAGGCGTAAAAGCTATAGAAGAACAGGGAACCTGGGTCGTAGATCCGTACGATGGCGGCTACGTCACCACTTTGGTGAATGGCAGCGAATGCGCATACGTGATTTTCGACGAAAAAGGGACCACAAAGTGCGGCATCGAAAAAGCGTATGAAGACGGCGCTATTGATTGGAAAAAACCGATCTCCTGTCATCTGTACCCGATCCGTGTGAACGATTACAAAACCTTTATTGCGCTCAACTATCACGAATGGGAAATCTGCAATGATGCCTGTACACTCGGAAAGGAGCTGGAAGTAAGGATTTATAAATTCCTCAAAGAACCGCTCATCCGCAAGTACGGCGAAGCATTCTACCAGACCCTTTGCGATGCAGCAGAGGAATGGGAAAAAGAATATAATTCTTAAAAACGGAAGTTAGTATTTGAATCTAAATCTGATAGATCAAAATACGAACAAAAAAAAAGGAATCCGAATTTGGATTCCTTTTTTTATCAGAACTGTGATTGTTTTTTTAGTTGATTTTAAATTCATCATCAGAAACCGGCTGATTGATCTTGATATCAGAATTTTTGATACTGATTTGCTGTCCGGCTGCATCTACAGACATCTCTTCTACAAATTTAATTCCGTCTACATCTGCATATTTCGAGATCGTCATATTGCCTTTGTCGTTTTCAGTTTTATAAAGTAAGCCTGTTTTAGTGTCAAAGTAAGATTTGGAATCGTCAGAAGAAAGCAAGTAGTAATCTTTGCCGTCGATCTGTTTTTTCTCTACCGTTTTGATTTTTGCGGGATCCATTCCCAGTGCATCCATCAATTTTGAGGTTTTCAGCTTAGCAACCTGATCGGCAGGAAATTCCATCTTCTGACCCATCTGATTTGCAAAACCTTTTTCACCGTCAAAGACCTGTACCATCTCCTGCCCCATCATTGTCTGGCTGGATTTGAATTTGTTGTCTTTTTTTACGGTTTTTCCTTCCATTTCCATTCCCATCACGCTGATGGTATTCTTCATAGACAGTGTTTTTACAGCTTCCAGCTTCTGTTTTCCGCCGAGTGCCGTCACATAATTGTCAATGATTTGTTTTGCTGTTGGTAATGCCTGAGCCGACATATTTGCGATCATCATCAGTGAAAGCGCAAATGTTAAAATAATTCTTTTCATTTTTTCTTAATTTTTTCCTTAACGAAAGTAGTCAATTTCTGTAATATTTATCATATTCCAGAGTTATCTTCTTTTAATTGGTTACAAATTGTGACGATATGTTACAAAAAAAAGACTCCAAATAATGGAGTCCTTATAGTATCTTATTTTTTAAGATCTGCCTTTACATCCTGATAGCCGTCTGATACTGCATCAGCACCTTTTAAGGCTGTCTTTCCAACGGCTTTAGCGCCTTTTTTTGCAGTTTTAGAAGTCCATTTTGCACCTTTCTTCACACCTCTTTTGGTAGCTCTTGCTCCTTTTTTGGTTTTATCTCCTACCCAATGTGCGCCATCTTTTACGCCTTCACCGGTAGCCTGCGCTCCATTTTCTACTGCAGTTCCTACAGCCTGCGCATCTTTTTTAACTTCTTGTTTTACAGTTTGAGCGTTCATAGCGACAGTTACAAGTGCAAATGCTGCTAATGACAAAAATTTCTTTTTCATCGTTTTTTATATTTTAAAAATTAATGTTTCAATATTAGCAGAAATTGAGCCAAAAATTTTAAGCGATATTTTAATTATTAAAAATAAATTTATCTTGTGTTTTCAAAAACTAAAATTCGATATTTTTGCAAAACCAATGGCAAAATCAACCCGCAATACAAAACGGAAAATACATCAAAAAAGAAAAAATGTTTTTATCAAGAAACGTTGGATTCTGCTCATCATACTTTTCGTCTCTCTTCTCGGAACCGGATTTTACCTTAGGCAGAAGATCAATTTCTACGTCTCCTATTATCTAGGCAAACATTTCAAACATAAAAATCTCTCCAACACAGAACGGGAAGCTGCAAGGATTGACAAAATAGTCGGACTCTATGCCAATCAGACTTTTGGATTCGACATATCGCATTACCAAAGAAAAGAAGACATCCAATGGGACAGTCTGAGTATTGGAAACAGGACAATTCCGCTGAGATTCGTAGTTCTGAGAGCCAGTATGGGCAACCGTAAACTGGACAAGAATTTTGATCATTTCTGGGAAACGGCAAAACACCACAATCTAATCCGCGGCGCTTATCATTTTTACCGTCCGGATGAGGATCCTGTGATGCAGGCCAACTCCTATCTTTCCGTTGCGAAGCTGGAGTCCGGCGATCTCCCGCCCATTCTTGATATCGAAAAAGATCCCAAAACCAAATCAAAGGAACAACTGATTTCCGATCTGAAAGTGTGGATCAAAATTATGGAAGAAACTTACGGTGAAAAACCAATTATATACACTTACTATCACTTTTATAAGGATTACCTAAAAGGGGAATTTGACGATTATCCACTTTGGCTGGCCAATTACAATGACGTTCCAACGCCGTCTCGGGATGATGAGTTTCAGTTTTGGCAATTCACGGAGAAGGGCATTGTTTACGGCATCAATTCCAAAGTAGATCTTGATATTTACAATGGCAACCTCTGGAGTCTGAAAATGCTGACGATTGATTGATAATATTACTAATTTTTAATAAAATCAATCACATCTGCGCACAACTCCTCGGCCCGCTCGATAGGCACGCCGTGTGAGGCACCTTTGTAGATTTTCATCTTAGCATCTGGGATTTCCTTTGCAATATATTCTGTGTGAGGACGCAAAATGAGGTCATTTTCTCCTGCCAAAACAAAAACTTTCGCTCGGATGCTATTCAGTTGCTGTCTGGTAATTTTTGGCTCGTCTACCATCAATTGCTGCAGACGGATTGCATTTTGAGATTTGTTCTCGGCTCTCATTTTGGCAACGTCATTTCTCATATCGTTGACCATACTTTCACCGACACCGTTTGGAAAGACATTCGCACCGCTCGTAATCACTTTGTTCACATTTTTTGGATATTTGATTGCAAATTCCAAACCTGTATTTCCGCCATCACTCCATCCGAGGATATTGATTTTCTTAAAGCCCAATTCGTCTGCCAAGGCCTTGACGTCATCCGCAAATTTGATATAGGTCAACGGTTCTTTTGATGTATCGGTACTTTTTCCCTGTGCACGTGTATCCATCGCAACTACGGTGAAATGTTTTGATAATTCCGGGATTTCTTTGGTAAACGCATCTATACTTCCGCCGTTGCCGTGCAGTAAAAAAAGCGGCTCGCCCTTTCCGTAAACTTCGTAATAAATGTCAGCATCCTTCATATGCAGCACTTTTCCTGCAAGTGAATTTTTTCCGAAACCAGACTTTTTTGCCGCATCCAAAAACTGGCTGTAATCCTGAAATGATGCCGAAATATTATCTTCCACATCTTTCTCCGCACTGTCGTTATTGCTGTTTTTATCCACCTTTACATCAATATTAATCGCCGGAGCTGCGATAGAGACTTTTTCCCAATCACCGTAAAACTGCCTCAGATAACCGGTTTTGAACAGCGCAGCACTAATTCTGATATGACCTTCAAAATCTTTCAGAAACTGAATCCCTACAAAGAATTTTCCCTTCACCCAGATGTTCTGATCGTTGACATCCAGAGAGAAAACGCCGTCTTTTATTTTGTCGCCAGTCAGTTCCAGATTGATTTCCTCGTCCAGAAGACTTTTCCCAGGAAGTCCATTCTCTTCGCTGTAGACGGTGTAGCGCATCAGAACAGGTTTATCAGAATTAAACTCCGCAATATTGAGATTGATAGCCGAGATTTTCGCCTTCTTTTTGGTACTGAATTCCAGAGCTGTCTCTCCCAGAAAGCTTTCCTTGTTCTGCTGAGGATTTACGGAGTAGGTCACACCTTTATTTTTGGTATTCACTCCCCAATTTTTATCGATGAGTTTTTTCGGAACTAATTTGACTTCTTTGATAGCGTGAATTCTCTCTTGTAAATAAATGGATTGCGGATTTTTTCTGATGAACTCCGAGACATTTTGAGTAAAGGTTTCAAAGCCGGAAACTTCGATTTTAACTTTTTTATCAGGAGCAACGGAAGTTAAATCAATAGAGAATTCTCCCTTTTCATTGGAAACTGTACCGATTTTTTCTTTGTAGACGCCAATTTTAACGTAAGGAATTACTTTGTTGTCATCTTTCGAAAAAATAGTCCCGGAAATTACCTGTGATTGAAATATTGAGTAGATAAAGAAAATCAAAAGAAAGTTGAGTTTTTTCATAGCGTTTATTTGACTGCAAACATCTGAAATTTACTCAATCAATTATCTCAACGAAAGGTTAAATCAAAATCTCTTTTAGTTAAATTTTTCAAAATGTAAAGAACTCCCGCATTTAGACGCCACTATATTTTAATAGCGATATTAAACTGTCATTTCTCATTTTAAAAAAAGTAACAGCAACTGATGCCTTGCAAATTTTGCTATTAATTTTGTTTAATACAATTTTCGATTTTCAAATCCGTATTTTTGCACCTCAAAATATCATCCATCAATTATTCTTTCTAAAAATGAATTACGTTTCTGCAGAAAATCTGAGTAAATCTTACGGCGTCAAAGTTCTCTTCAAAAATATCACCTTCCACGTCAACGAAGGCGACAAGATTGCCATCGTTGCCAAAAATGGAAGCGGAAAATCGACGCTGCTGAAAATCCTGATGGGAAAAGAGATTGCAGACAGTGGTGAAGTGGTGATCAACAAAGACATTCAGGTGGTTTTGTTTGATCAGGAAATCGATTTTGATCCTAAACTTTCCGTCGAGGAATTTATGATGACTCTGGACTCAGCGCCAATTCTCGCTTTGAAAAAATACCACCACGCCCTCACCTCAGAAAATCCGGACGATATGGAAACGGCTCTGGCAGAGATGGAAATCCATAAAGCCTGGGATCTGGAAAACGAGATGGAACAGATTCTTTCTCAGTTGAAAATCACAGATCTGTCGGCAAAAATGGGAACGCTTTCCGGTGGTCAGATCAAAAGAATTGCATTGGCAAAACTATTGACAGAGACCAGAGCAGAGCACCGCCACACCTTATTGATTATGGATGAGCCAACCAACCACCTGGATGTGGAAATGGTAGAATGGCTGGAAAATTATTTGAGCAAAGCTAAAATAACCCTACTTCTCGTAACACACGACCGCTATTTTCTGGATGCCGTTTGTGACAAAATATGGGAAATGGAAGACGGGAATCTATACCTCCACAACGGCAGTTACGCCACTTACCTGGAGAATAAGATGATCCGTGAAGACAACTTGAATTCTACGATTGACAAAGCCAACAACCTTTACAGAAAGGAACTGGAATGGATGCGAAGACAGCCGAAAGCGAGAACTACGAAGTCAAAATCCCGTCAGGACGACTTCTATGAAACTGAAAAAGTAGCGAAAACAGACACGAGAAAAGAAACCCTGGCGCTGGATTTCGAAATGAAAAGACTGGGGAATAAAATCCTTGAACTTCGTGATATCAATAAAAGTTATGGTGAAAAAGTGTTGTTCAAAGATTTTTCTTACCAGTTTCAAAGAGGCGAAAAGGTAGGAATTGTTGGGAAAAACGGCGCCGGGAAATCGACTTTATTAAATATTATCCAAGGTTTTGAGCCGAAAGATTCCGGGGAAATTGAAACCGGAGAAACAATTAAATTCGGGTATTTTGCGCAGAAAGGCCTGACTTATAAAGAAGATGAACGCGTGATTGATTTCATCAAAGAAATTGGGGAGAATTTCCCTCTGGCTAACGGAAAAACAATTTCAGCGTCTCAGTTCCTACGATTATTCCTTTTTGATGACCAGACGCAATACTCACCAATTTCGAAACTTTCGGGAGGAGAAAAACGACGATTGCATCTTATGTACATTCTATATCAGAATCCGAATTTCCTGATTTTTGATGAGCCTACCAATGATCTGGATCTTCCTACTTTGACGGTTCTCGAGAACTTTCTGCAGAATTTCCAGGGCAGTTTGATTATTGTTTCTCACGACCGTTATTTTATGGACAGGATTGTGGATCACGTTCTGGCATTTGAAGGCGAGGGGAAAATTAAAGAATTCGTCGGCAACTTCAGTGAATACCGGGAAAAGCAGAAAAATGACGAGAAAAATCCAAAAGCTGAAGCGCCTAAAATTGAAAAAGCCGAAACGCCGCAAGAAGTTGTGGCTCCGGTAAATGTGACCAAGGATCAGCCAAAGAAAAAATTATCTTTCAAAGAACAGCACGAACTGGAAACTATCGAAAAAGAAATGCCGAAACTGGAAGCGCAAAGAAGCAAAATACTCGAGGAACTCAATAACGAAACGGAGTACGAAAAGATTGCAAAACTTTCGGCTGAGCTGGAAAGCCTTTCTGGCAAGCTGGAAGACTTCGAACTGAGATGGCTTGAACTTCAGGACTGATTAAAATCAGCTGTTTTTAAGTAGCTATAAATCAATTAATTAAAATTATTTTCAGGTTTAATTTAGAATAGATTAAAATTAGATTGTACTGTATTAACATTTGTTATACTTTTGCGCCAGTTTTTAACTATTCTAAATAAACTATATGAAAAAGCAAATCATCGCTGCTGGCTTGATTCTTATTTCTGCTTCACTATATTCTCAGAAAGGTGGACATGAAGAAACGGATACGATAAGAATTCAGCAGATCGAAGATGTAACACTGCATAGAACGGGAAACCCGAATAAAGCAAAAACGCCGACGACCAAATCCAATCTTACCGCAATGGAAAATCCACAGGCGGTGTCTATTGTTACTCACGAGATTATAGAGCAGCAGCAGTTGCGACAGCTTTCGGAAGTGATTCAGAATGTCAACGGGATCTATGTCACCTCTTCCAGAGGTAATTCTCAGGCAAGTTTTGGCGGAAGAGGATTTACATTTGGTTCAGAAAACCTTTATAAAAACGGCGCGCGGATCAACAGCGGCGTCAATCCTGAAGTTTCCGGTCTGGAGCGTGTGGAAGTTGCAAAGGGTGCCAATGCACTTCTATACGGAAATGTGGCTGCCGGCGGTATTATTAATATGATTACCAAAAAGCCTATTTTCAAAAACGGAGGAACGGTAGGATTCTCCGCAGGAAGCTGGGATGTTTACAAGCCAACAGTGGATGTCTACGGTCCTCTCAGCGACAAAATCGCATTCCGTGTCAATGGAACTTACGAAACAGCGAACAGTTTCCGTGATGTTGTGAGCTCTGAAAAATACTACTTTAATCCTTCATTTGCCTTCAATATCGGGAGCAAGACGCAAATTATTGTTGAGGCTGATTATCTCAGCAACAATTTCACACCAGACTTCGGATTGGGAACTTTTGAAAATGCTGACAAAAGCTACACACTCAATACGCTGAGTCCAATTAATGCTTTTTTCGGAACCAACTGGCAATACCAGAATGTAAAACAGGCTTCTACCGATATTATTATCAATCATCAGTTGAACGACAACTGGACGCTAAACGGTGTTGTAACATATCAAAATTACACAAAAGATTATTTTTCTACAGAAAGAACTGCCTGGTCTCTTAATAATAACAATTACAGATGGAGAAGAAACCTAAACAGAACTTACAACGAACAAAATTACACCAGTGCACAAGTCAACCTTAATGGGGAATTTGCTACCGGAAAAATCAGTCATAAAGTGCTTGTAGGTGCAGACGCAGACTATCTCACTTCTGATGCCTATACCTACTACGACCCTAATAATAAGAACGCCGCATTCGGTACTTCCTATTATTACGGCCTGAACGGAAACTCCAATGGCTATGTTTTTCTAAATGATAACAATATCAATGAAGGCGCCATACCAACATCCAACAGACTGGAGAAAACCAGAATACCGACCAGAAGGATTGGAATCTACGCGCAGGATTTCATCAGCCTCACGAAAGAATTCAAGGTAATAGCAGGACTTAGATACTCATATCTTGAAAATATGACTACGCTGACTACCAATTTTCTGACTAATGCGAAAAGCGGCAAAAACAACTCAGAAACTTCTGACGCTGCTTTTTCTCCAAAGGCAGGTTTAGTCTATATGCCAAATGACAACCTCTCGGTTTTCGCCACCTACACCAATTCTTTCTCGCCAAACACAGGTGCGGATGTTATAACAGGAAATGGACTGAATCCAAGTATCATTGATCAGTTTGAAGTAGGCATCAAGAAGAATGTCTGGAACAATGCCGTAGCATTCAACGTTACAGGTTATCAGATCTTAAACAAGAATTTCTATCAGCAGGCACAGTTTAAAGCAGATGGCAGCGCCAATGCTGATACTAACATTAAGGAATTTGCAGGAAAACTGCTGAGCCGCGGTGTAGAAGCAGACATCACTGGGAATCCTATGAAAAACCTTTCTGTGATTGCAGGATTTGCTTACAATCACGCTGTATATCTGGATACGCCGGAAGATTTTGGCTTTGTAGAAAAACAGAGAGTTGTAAGAACGCCCGCAATCACTGCAAACGGATCTGTATTCTATACTTTTGATAAGTGGGTAAAAGGCCTGAGATTAGGCGGAACTTACTACTTCATCGGAGACCGCCTTGCAGGTTGGAACGACACAAAAACGGGCGCCAACAGTTTGGAAGCAAGAAACGGAGTATCCAGGATTTTCAAACTGAAAGATTATAATTTGTTTGATCTATCCGTAGGTTATGAATATAAAAAATTCCTGATCCAGGGTAAAATCGGGAATCTTTTTGATACGCATAATTATACAGTACACGAGAATTATTCTGTCAACCCAATTATGCCGCGTAATTATTATGTAACACTGACTTATAAACTTTAAAATTAAATCACATTAAATAATTTTTTCAATCAAAGTGGAAGTTGCATTTTTGCAGTTTCCACTTTTAAATTATAATCTCAATACAACTATGGACAAAATCAAGAATACTAGAAGTTTTATGCGAATCGTGCACAGATATCTGGGATACCTTATGGCTGGCGTAATGATCATCTATTCTGTGAGCGGCGTGCTGCTGATCTACAGAGATACAGACTTTCTGAAAAAAGAAAAAAGCTATGAGAAAACCTTCGAAAAAAATCTGGCGGAAAAAGCTCTGGGCAAAGAAATCAAAATGAAAAACTTTGAGGTAGAGAAAACGGAGAATGGAATGATGTACTTCAAAGGCGGTACTTATAATGTAGCAACCGGAGAAGCGAAATACAAAAAGAAAGAACTCCCATTTGTACTGGATAAGATGACAAAACTGCACAAGGCACAGAGTAAAGACACGCTTTCTCCGCTGAATGCATTCTTTGGAGTCTGTCTTTTCTTTTTTGTGATCTCAAGTTTCTGGATGTTCCCTCCGAAATCCAAGGTGTTCAGACGCGGGATGATTTTCACGGCTATTGGCGTAGTGATCGCTTTGCTGCTTACGTTTTTGTAAGGTAATTAATTGACAATCGCGCCAGCTGCAAAAGGAATAGCAGCGGATATCCTTTTTCTTTGGTGCTGGATAAGCCTGGCGGAAAAGATAGCAGCGGATAGCCCGACCCGAGCGGTGGGAAAAGCTGAGGCGAGGGATTTGCCCAAATCTTCTAAATAAGGTGCATCGTTTTGAGGAGGACATTGAGGCTCCAGATAATGACGATGGCACCCACGCCTATAAACATGGCTTTCAGCGGTAGTTTTCCCGCCAGTCTTGCTGCAATAGGTGCCGCTAAAACGCCGCCGAGAATGAGCCCTGCGATCAATTGCCAATGGCTGATGCCGATGACGGAAAAGAAGGTAAGTGCGCTGGCGAATGTCACGAAAAATTCGGTGAGACTGACGGTGCCGATGACGTAGCGCGGTGTTTTCCCTTTTGATATCAAAGTGGAAGTAACCAGAGGTCCCCAGCCGCCGCCACCAAAGGAATCTAGAAAACCACCGGCACCGGCCAGCCAGCCAACTCTTTTGGTTTTCTGACGGATTTTGTTCTTTTTGAATGCATTCAGCAGGATTCTGATACCGAGTATGAAGGTGTAGACGGCGAGAATCGGTTTGATAATTCCTGCATACTTTTCTCCGAGATACGAGAGCAGCAGTGCGCCTAGAATTGCACCAAGAACACCGGGAATAAGGATGGTTCTGAATAATTTCTTATTGATATTCCCGAATTTGTAGTGGCTGAATCCGGACGCACCGCTGGAAAACATCTCGGCGGTATGGATGCTGCTGCTGATGGCCGGCAGCGGAATGCCGATGTACAAAAGTGCTGCTGTGCAAGTCACGCCATAACCCATTCCCAAAGCGCCATCTATCAGCTGGGCTAAAAACCCTACAAGGAAAAGCCAGAAAAAGCGCTCATCTGTGTTGGCATTCAGGTATTGGTAAGCGATTTCCAAATCTTTGAAACCTATATAAAATGACAGGATATTACCAATCAGCAGGATCACAAATGCGAGGAAAAATACCATTGCAATCCTGCGCCATTTTCTCTCGCCATTGATCAGCGGAATAAATGTGGTATCTGAAATCTCTATATTTGAATTATCTGTCAGAAAAAAAGTACTTTCCAGCGGCCGGTTGGGAAGAAAATACAGTTTTTTGGTTTCTTTGAGAACTTCTACAATGTGATCATCTGCAGCCGGATCTTCGGTAGCGACAATTACCAGATCAGCTTCCGAAAAATCTCCGGGATCAAAATCTCTCTTTACTACTTTTACGGTTTGATTTTCCTTTAACAACAGTAAAATATCATCTGAGATATGGGCAGAAACCAGTGTGATATCAGGATCTGTGAGATTCTGAAAAATATCATTGAGACTTTCTGCAGCCAGTCTCCCACCGCCGACAATCAGAATTCTGTTGTTGGAAGCATTGATGAAAATGGGCAGTGAGATTTTTGTTTTCAAATTGAGCGGTTTTTAGATTATTGGATCAGTCCTGCACCTACGGTTACAAAACTGGTCTCATCTATAAAAATAATACCGCCATTGGACGAAAGCTCTTTGTAGGCATCGTAAGCAAGGGGTTTTGCAGTTTTAAGCTTCAGCTTTACAATCTCGTTTAGAGAAACCTGCTCTACCTGCTGTTTTTCAAGGGTATTGACGTCCAGTTTGTATTCTATGGATCTGATGACCGCTTTGACCTGTGTGGTATTGTTTTGAATCAAATATTTGGCTCCGGCTTTCAGGGGTTTTTCGCCCATCCAGCAGACCAAGACTTCCAGCTCCTGCTCCAGTTTTGGAAGGTCGTCGGATTTTACAATAAGGTCGCCGCGGCTGATATCCACGTTGTCCTGCAAATGTAAGACGACACTTTGCGGTGCAAAAGCTTCCTGTACTTCTGCCTGTCCCACTTCTATTGCAGAGATTTTACTTTCTGTTCCTGCAGGAAGAACGGTGACGGCATCGCCTACTTTATAAATGCCGCTGTTAATTTTCCCTGCATATCCGCGGTAATCGTGGTAATCTTCTGATTGCGGACGGATTACATATTGCACCGGGAATCTCGCTCTATCGAGATTTACTGTGTTTTCTAATTCTACGGTTTCCAAATGATCCAATAGGGTTTTCCCGTCATACCAAGGCAGATTGTCTGACCGGTCTACAATATTATCGCCATCCAGCGCACTGATTGGGATGTAGGTGACATTTTTGAGGGAAAGCTGCTGTGCCATCTGCGAATATTCTTCTTTTATTCTGTTGTAGATCTCTTCAGAATAATCGACCAGATCCAATTTGTTTATCGCTACCACGACATTTGGAATATTGAGCAGTGAGGCGATTATCGAATGTCTTTTGGTCTGTTCTATAATCCCATTTCTTGCATCGATCAGGATAATGATCAAAGCAGCATTACTGGCTCCGGTGATCATATTTCTGGTGTACTGAACGTGGCCTGGTGCGTCTGCAATAATGAATTTCCGTTTTGGTGTGGAGAAGTATTTATACGCCACATCGATGGTAATTCCCTGTTCGCGTTCTGCACGAAGACCGTCTGTAAGAAGGGCCAGATCCAGCTCTCCGTCGTTTTTGAATTTGCTGGCACGTTCTACGGCCTCCAGCTGATCGATGAGGATGTTTTTGCTGTCGTATAGTAATCTGCCGATGAGTGTACTTTTTCCGTCGTCTACACTTCCTGCAGTAATAAATCTTAATATGTCCATTTTTATTAATGGTTAATTGTTAGTGGTCAATTGTTCTTGGTAAACAACTGTTGATTGATTGACAAAATGCTGAATAGCCCTGATGGGAACGGCATCCTTTTTTGTTTTATTGTCTGAATGCTGATCAGAAGGCAAAGCTTGTGAAAAAACAAAAAAGATATAGTGGACAGCAGGTTCCCGGCTCCTAAATGGTTTGTTAGAAATAACCTGCTTTTTTACGGTCTTCCATCGCGGCCTCGGAGGTTCTGTCGTCTATTCTGGTTTCACCGCGCTCACTGGTTTTTGTGGTGATGATCTCGGCGATTACTTCTTCCAGAGTGACTGCATTTGAGAGAACTGCTGCGGTGCAGGTCATATCGCCAACGGTTCTGTAGCGGACTTTTTCTGTGGTTACAACGTCGTTGTCATCCAGATTTACGAACTCATTCATCGCAATAAACTGGCTGTCAAAACTGAGCACTTCTCTGTCGTGCGCAAAATAGATGGACGGCAGCTGAATATTCTCCTTCTGAATGTAGTTCCAAACGTCTAATTCTGTCCAGTTGCTGATGGGGAAAGCCCTTACCTGCTCGCCTTTGTGAATCTTTCCGTTGTAGGTATTCCACAATTCGGGGCGTTGAAGTTTGGGATCCCATTGTCCAAAATCGTCACGGACGGAGAAAATACGTTCTTTGGCTCTGGCTTTTTCTTCGTCGCGCCTTCCGCCGCCGATGCAGCAGTCGAATTCGAATTCTTCCACCGTGTCCAGAAGTGTAAAAGTCTGGAGTGCGTTTCTGCTGGGCAGTTTGCCTTTTGGCTCGGTCAATCCTTTTTCTTTAATGGTGTCTTCTACTTTTCTTACAATAAGCTTTTCACCAATCTGCCCGGCGAGATGATCGCGATAATCCAACACTTCGGGGAAGTTATGACCCGTATCGATATGGACGAGTGGAAAGGGAAATTTGCCCGGACGGAAAGCTTTCAAAGCTAAATGAACGAGCGTGATGCTGTCTTTGCCGCCACTGAAAAGGAGTGCAGGACGTTCGAACTGGCCTGCAACTTCTCTGAAAATATGAATGGCCTCTGACTCTAACTGCTCCAGATGATCCAAATGGTATTTTGACATTTATAGATGTATTAAATTGTTATTTGTGAACATGGAGTCCACATTCTTTTTTGCTGGCATCCTCCCACCACCAGCGGCCTGCGCGAAAATCCTCACCTGGCTGAACTGCTCTTGTACAAGGCGAACAGCCGATGCTGACAAAGCCTTTGTCGTGAAGGATATTGTAAGGAATCTGTTTTTCTCTGATGTAATTCTTCACTTCCTGTGTCGTCCAGAATAATAGTGGGTGGTATTTTATAATCTGGTTGGACTCATCCCACTCCAGCTGCTGCAGATCCTGACGGTCCGGGGAGTGCTCTGCACGAAGACCTGTGACCCAGACTTTGTTACCTTTCAGGGCTCTTTGCAATGGCTGTACTTTTCGGATATTACAGCACATCTTTCTGTTGTCTACGGAAGTATAGAAAGAATCCGGGCCTTTTTCCTGAATGAACGGTTCCAATGCTTCCTGATTTGGATAATAGGCTTTGATGGACTTTTTATACTTTGATCTTGTGAGATTCCAGGTATTATAGGTGTCTTCGAAAAGACGACCTGTGTCTAATGTGAATATGCTGATATCAGAATCTTTGACAAGGTCTGTAATCACCTGATCTTCCATACTGAAGCTGGTGGAGAAACAGACTTCTCCCGGGAAGAGTGCTGTAAGATGATTCAGAACATCGGGGATAGAGGTGTTATGTATATCCCGCTCTAGTAGGTTTTGAAAAATTGATTTTAAATCTTCATTCATGTTTGGCCTTTTGCTGCGTGCAAAGTTATGAATTCAGATATATCTTACCAAATTAGTATAATATGAATTAAGACAGATTTTTCAGTAGAATCTTTTTACATCAATTTCAGGATCCAGGCTAGTGTGGTTCTCGAGATAGTCTACCATTACTTTCGAAAAATAACTGCCGTTCAGAACACCGCGAGCGCCAAGTCCGTTGAAGATATGAAGATTGCTGAATTCGGGATGCGTTCCCAAAATCGGCCTTCTGTCATCTACTGTAGCACGGAAAGCCGATTTGACCTTTGTCACGATATAGTTATCCTTAAAAAATGCCTTCAGACCTGTTTCCAATTCCTCTACAAATTCAGGGTCTATACCTTCTGTCTGATCGAAACGGTCGTACGTACCGCCGTAGTAAAAGCGGTCTCCCGACAATGAAAAGAGGAAATGCTTTTTTTTGATGATATAAGGATCTATGTTTTGGCTGATTTTAACTTCCAGACAATGGCCTTTGTTTGGCAATACCGGAATCTGATCAAAGTAAGGATTTTCTTTGCTATTAATGCCTTCACAGAAAACAATGTTTTTAAACTTAAAATCTTGATAAGTGGAATTGCCGAGATCAATCGAATTATGATCGAACGATTCGTAGATGAGTTGATTTTTATCAAAAAAGTATTGTGTAAGGTCCTTGAAAAAATGCTCTACATCTATCCTGCAAGAATTTTTGACTATACCAGATTGCAGAGGATTATCAACACTATCCAGATCAATAAAATCGTTATCTAAAATATGTTTCAGCTCTTCTTTTTGGGAATTTTTTCGCCATTGCACTTTTTCAGCTTCATCGTGGAAGATGCGGGCAACGGGCTCGTCAATAAGATAATTTCGGCCGGTATAAGATTGTATCTCGGAAAATATGGTACTGAGGTAATCCATCTGCTCTCTGGATTTCCAGAATGTGCTGAATCTTTTTAGAATAACCGGATTGCAGACACCTGCAGAGATGTGAGATCCTGCAATCTGATGACCATTGAAAATCATAAAAGAACGCCCCGCATTCCGCAACTGATGCGCAAGAAAAAATCCTGCGAATCCTCCTCCAACAATGATATAATCGACTACCTTCATAAAAATAAAAAACCTGAGTAAAGATACTCAGGTTTTTTTATTTGTAATATGAGAAATATTAGTAATTCCACAAATCGTTTTCCATTTGAAGAATCTGTGCTTTAATTCTATCGCTTTCTTCTAACTGTCCGTCAGCGTCTGCAGGAATATATTCATCGATGATACCACTTCCGCCTCTTCCAAGACCGTTGTCTGATTTGTAAATAACGGATGAGAATCTTCTCTGGTTAAGTACGTCATCATAGCTGATATCAGAAGTTGAATTTTTAGCATTGAAAATATAGTTGGTCGTCAGAACCTGTCTTGCGTCCGGATAATAGATCCAGAAAAGATCAATCATATCTTCTGCACCACCACCTAAATTCTCTACCGGCTGACCAGCTTCGGCAAGCGCCTGTGCCTGAGAAGCTCTTAGTTTTGCAGCATTCGGATCTTCACCCATCGCAGCAATACCTAGCAATCTGTATCTCAGCTGTGTATCTCTTTTGTCGATATACCACATACCCATCAGTTTAAGCGCTTTCACTTTTTCTGTACCGGTAACAATTTTATCAACATTTGAAGAAATATCATTCCTGTTGATCTTGTACCAGCTGCCGTCCAATTTTACAAGAACAGTTCCCGGTGCAATGTTAGCCGCTTTTGGAGCAGTTTTGGCAGCTTTTTTCTTTTTACCTTTTTTGGTTGTGGTAGTTTCTTCTACTGGTGCTTCCTCCGTTACAGGCGTAGATCCGTCGTTATAGACTAAAACATCTTCCAGCCTTGAGCCGTAGAATGCCTTGATAGAACTGATATCTGCATCTGTAGAATTGATAGCTGACGTGAAGTATTTCTTCAGGTTGTTGGCTGTAGATTCTTCAATTTTATTCTCATTCAAAGTCTGAGAAAAGTAATCGGCTACCTGCACTGCAGAAGTAGAAGAAATAATCTGCTCTGGCGTAAGTCTGGTTGTAAAATCATCACCTTGGTAAACTTCTTTGATTTTACCGTTGTTCACAGCATCTAAAAGAACGTTGTAAAGAGATTTATTCTGCGATACCAAACCGTCTGAATCGTGGTAAAAAGGCTGATTGATCTTGTCATTCATATCAATAATCTCCCATACAACCATACTTCTCAAGATGTCTTTATCTTCGATAAAGCTGTATTTCAGAGGCGTTGCTATACTGTCTTTTTTAGCTTCTCGCTCTTCTCTGAATGTCTGGGGAGAGGTGGCATTTAGAATGCTGTTCTGACCAAAAACCATTGCTGAGGAAAGGCAAATTAAACTATATATAATCTTTTTCATAATAAATATTGAATAGTAAAAAAATCAATCAAACTTTTATATTGTTCTTTTTTAAAGTACGTTTACGATAACGTTACCGATATTTGGAAGAACGACTCCATTCAATCCGTTAGCTCTCGCCTGGATGTCAAAAATTGTAACTACATCACCGCTTCTAAGACCTTTTGTAAGACCTTCAACCTGTCCAAGAGAACTTCCGTTGATTGGCATTACAGCTTTACCAGAAACTTTAACTTTGAAACTCACTACATCAAATGTAACCGGGAAATCAAAGTCTGGCAATGTTGCCGTAAGAGATTGTTTGGAGATAGATGCTGCAGGCATAGAAACATAACTTGCACCTCTGATCTGACCTCTTGGCGGCGGGATATTTTTAATTCTGAAATCAAAACCTTGGGTAATCATTTTACCGCTAGGTGATTTTCCGGAGATTGTCAATTTAACTGTAGTTCCAGAACCTGGAGTTACCATCCATTTTCCTTTTCCACCACTTACTGCTGCACCTGCTGCAGATAAAGTCGTAGCATTTAGATCTGCTCCTAAGATAGATCCGGAAACCGGGTTAGCAAGACCTCTGTATAAAACATTCATTTTATCTGCTGCTAAGATTGCTCCACTTTGTTCTTTCAACGCTTCAGCACCAGAAACTACGTTCAAGGTATGCGCATAAGGCAATGTGTGAACTTTACCGTTTTTATCAGTGAATGAAATCTGGCCTGCAAATTTCTGTTCTCCAACACTTCCGGTTGCAGGATTAATAATTCCCTGACCATTTACAACTTTAGCACCTGAAATTGCCAATCCGGGAACAGAACTTGCGAAAGTACCGATCGCAATTTTAATCTCAGCAGGATCACCTTTCATTACTGAACTAGGTCCTGAAACTAAAGCTTCGTAAGAATCAAATTTGATATCGGCATCCACTTTTTCCTGTAACATCGTTGTCAATGCATCAGACTGTAGATTTCTTGCTTCTGACTGAATCACTTCTAAGTTAGATAATGCAGCAACTAATGGCTGGTTATAAAACTTATACTGTGCCCAACCTTTGTTTGCTCTTTTATCTCCTTTAGGAAACTCTGCAACCATCATTTTGTTTGCTCTGGTAGCCACATCTTTCAGTTGTGCATTGTTACCAAAAGCAGTTACGATATAATTTCTAAGCGCATCTACCTTCGTTTTAAGCTCAGTTGACTGAGAAGAAAGAACTTTCTCATCTCCGTCTTTAAAGAAAGTTGTTGTAGAAGGCTCTGTATTATTAAGTGCTGTAAAACTCTCTTCTACAGGGATTGAAGGATCAGAATTGTATTCTGCCTCTGCACTCATTTTGCTTTTTAAGCCATCAATGTATCCTACAAGGTCATTTGTTTTACCTTTAAGTTCTTGATACTGCGAAAGCATTGGTCCATAAATTTCTGGGGACGACACTGCTTTTGCTTTTAGAGTTGCTTCAAAAATTTTGTCATTCTTATTTTCAACCATTAATCTGGTATCTGTAAGAGACTGGTTTGTATCTTTATATGATCTGATGATTTCCTGATCGATCTGCATTGCTAGCATCGCAATGAAAACCAGGTACATCAGGTTTATCATCTTCTGACGTGGTGTCTGTTTTCCTCCTGCCATTTTAATAAATTAAATTAATTGTTAAACAAAAATTAAAATGATAGTGATTAAGACTTCATTGCGCTAAGCATGCCACCATAAACTCTATTAAGATTATTTAGATTACCTGTAAGACCTTGTAGTTCTTCGTTGAATTTTTCAGAATGTGCAGCAGATTTCTGAATATCTTCAACATATTTTTTACTGTATTCGGATTGCTTCTGTCCTTGCTCCAACTGAAGAGCGTACAAAGCATTCATACTTTCCAAATGAGAAGCAGCCATGTTGAGTTGCTCATTATATTTGTGAGTAGATGCAGAAACGTCTACAGTCTGGTTGATCTGATCTACTGAAGATGAGAATTTATCAATTCCTCCTCTTAGTCTTTCGAACAAGCTAACATCCAGTTTTGCATCAGCAAGCATTTTATCCAATTTGTCAGATAAAGACACTTCCAATTCTTTATTTTCTACTTTAGCAACCACTTTTCTTGGCTGTCTTTCAGCACTTTCGTCAAGCAATTCAGGGTAAACATTCTCCCAAGCATAGCTCTCTTCAGACCTTGGCGGATCGAATGCGAAGAATAAGAAGATAAGTGCTTCTGTAATCAAACCTACTGCTAATGCAACATTACCGGTGATAGGTCCAATGCTCCAGTGGGTCATTTTGAATAGAGCTCCCAGGATTACGATAGCCGCACCAAATGAATACACAAAATTCGTTATTGAATCTTTAGTTTTAAACATGATCTTTTAAATTTTAGTTAGTAATAGTTAGTTAATTATTTTGTAGTCCTTTTGAATTTGGCTGCGCCAGAAGGGATGTCCTGAATGGTTCTGAATCCGATGAAACTTCTTGCAGAATCTTTTCTTTCCCAATCTCTGTAACCAGTCATCAATAAGTATCCTGCATCTTTCCAAGATCCGCCTCTTACCGTTTTCTTAATTTCTTTAGAAGACTGGTTAGAAAGATTTGGGTTCAAAGTAGAAGAGAATTCATAACTTGAGTTGTTGTACGGTGATTCTGTCCACTCTGCAACGTTACCAGCCATATCGTATAGCCCATAACCGTTTTTGGAGAACTTCTTAACCGGCGCTGTATAAGTATAGTCACCTTTTTTATCATCCTCTATGTAAGAACCTCTTTTTGGTTTGAAGTTAGCAAGGTAACAACCTCTGTCATCCTGTAAATAAGGACCGCCCCAAGGATAAGTAGCATTCTGGATACCACCCTTAGCTGCATATTCCCATTCAGCTTCAGTTGGAAGACGGAATCTCATAGATTTCTGCTTTTTCTTTTTAAGACTGTTGTTGAAATCAGTTTTCATTTTTGTTCTGAAATCACAGAAAGCTCTCGCCTGATCCCAAGTCACACCCACTACAGGATATTCCTTGTAAGCCTGATGCCAGAAATACTGGTCAAACAATGGCTCATTATAAGCATAGCTGAAGTCTTTCACCCAAACCGTAGTATCAGGATAGATTGCGATACTTTCTTTTTTAAGATAATTTGCACCTCTGTCCTTATCTTTTACGGCAGACATTACGTCTTCCCATTGGTATGAATATTTGATTTTGGACCAGTCAATGATTCTTTCATTGTTGATTCTTTTGTCAGCAGGCAGGTACATTGATTCCAAAACTTCAGCATACTTCTCATCAGGATAGGCTGATGTGTTCCACTGTACAGGAACTTTCCAATCTAGTTTTTTAGATTCGTCGTAAGCATCACTGCCGTCTCTGCCACCTTGCGATTCCATGTACTTTTGGTAAGGTGTAGCTTCATCTCCTGTTTTTTTAGAGGCATAAGCGAAATCACCGATAGATCCACCGTTACCGCCTTCTCCATCACCTCCGCCTTCACCAGCCGCTTCTGCAAGCAGACCTCTTGCGATAGAATCTCTTACGGCATTTATAAATACTCTGTATTCCGCATTGGTAATTTCCGTTTCATCCATAAAAAAGGAAGATACTGTTACAGTTTTAGGCATTGCTTTTTCAGGATTAGCTGAAAAGTCTTGATCTGCCATACCCATAACGAAGGATCCACCAGGAATTGGCACCATCCCGTAAGGTCTTTCTGCAATAAACGATTTTGAGGATCCTCTTGGAACCAGCTCTCCCTTAAGACCGGGCTTACCAGCACTGCCCTTACTACCTTTTGAGCAAGAAACAATAACCGATGTTGATAATAATATTAGTAATATCCTTTTCATCCTATTTTAAAGAAATTAAGCGGTAAATATATAATTTTTTTTATGAATAATTGTTAATTTTTATTCATAACGTAATTTGTTAAAGAATATTTCACAAAGCGTGAAATTATTCCACAGTAACAGATTTTGCAAGGTTTCTAGGCTGATCTACATTAGCTCCTCTCTCAACTGCAATATAATATGATAATAGTTGAAGTGGTACAGATGCCAAGATTGGTGAGAAACATTCTGAAGTCTCAGGAATCTCAATAATATGGTCTGCCATTGCAGCAACCTGCGTATCACCTCTATTGATAATCGCGATTACTTTCCCTTTTCTGGCTTTAATCTCCTGAACGTTGCTTACAATCTTATCATAATGACCGATTTTTGGCGCAATAATAACAATCGGCATGTTCTCATCGATCAATGCAATTGGCCCGTGTTTCATCTCTGCAGCCGGATATCCTTCTGCGTGGATGTAGGAGATTTCTTTCAGTTTCAGAGCGCCTTCCAATGCTGCAGGGAAGTTGTAACCTCTTCCCAGATAAAGGAAATTGGTAGCATCAGCAAATTTGGATGCAATTTCTTTCACCACACTGTCTACAGAGTTCAAAACATCTTCTACTTTCTTTGGAATAGCTTCCAGCTCTGTAATCAATCTCATGAAGTCTGCTTTCCCCAGGTTACCGTTATGATTTCCTAGTTTGATAGCGATCAGTGACAATATGGTAAGCTGCGCTGTAAATGCTTTTGTAGATGCAACACCAATCTCTGGTCCTGCGTGTGTGTATGCACCTGCATCGGTATATCTTGCGATAGACGAGTCTACTACGTTGCAGATACCGAATACGAAAGCGCCTTTTTCTTTGGCTAATTTGATAGCAGCCATTGTATCGGCAGTCTCGCCAGACTGAGAAATAGCGATGACGACATCTTTTGCGTTGATGATAGGATTTCTGTATCTGAATTCTGAAGCATACTCTACTTCTACAGGTACTCTGGCAAATTCCTCAATCAGATATTCTCCGATAAGACCTGCATGCCACGATGTACCACATGCAATGATGATGATTCTTTCAGCATTTGTAAGTCTTTCCAGGTGATCCCAGATTCCTGCCATTTTGATAATACCTTCGTCAGCAAGCAGTCTTCCTCTCATTGTGTCAAGAATAGACTTAGGCTGTTCAAAGATTTCTTTCAGCATGAAATGCTCGTAGCCTCCTTTTTCGATTTGCTCAAGGTTTAACTTTAACTCCTGGATTGCAGGCTCTATTTTAGTATTTTCAGTGATAGTTCTGATGTCTACACCGGAATCTAAAGAGATGATAGCCATATGGCCTTCTTCAAGATAAACGGCCTCTTTTGTAAATTCTACAAAAGGAGAAGCATCTGAAGCGACAAAAAACTCATCGTCACCGATACCGATTGCCAGAGGAGAACCAAGTCTCGCAACCACCAACTGACCCGGAAAGTCCTCGTGCATCACAGTAACTGCGTAGGCACCATACACTTCATTCAAGGCATATCTTACAGCTTCAGGAAATTCCAGGGTTAGCTCTTTATCCATAAAATACTGGATAAGATTGACCAAAACTTCTGTATCTGTTTCCGATTTAAAATCAAAATCTTTATTGATAAGCATTGTTTTAATGGTATCATAATTTTCGATAATACCATTGTGTACCAATGCGATTTTGCCGTTATTTGAAACGTGCGGATGCGAATTCTGATCGCTGGGAACTCCGTGTGTTGCCCATCTGGTATGGCCCATTCCTATTTTTGCAGTTCCTTGCAAAGCTTTGGAAATGGCTACAAGATCATCCACCTTTCCTTTGGTTTTTTTAACTGCAAAGTCTCCGGTTTCTGTCTCTAAAACAACACCTGCGCTATCGTAACCACGGTATTCCAAACGACGCAACCCGTTGATAACTACATCATAAGCATCACGAAAGCCTGTATATCCAACAATTCCACACATATATTCTTAGTTTTTTATTTTTTAGTATAAATTAATCTTAATTGAGCAACCTCTGACTTGGGGTCTATCTTTTCACCAACATTTGTAGAAATTGCGGTGCCTTTTAAGGCAATTCGGTATGGTGTATAAGCTCTATTATTGTATTGCTGCCCTAACAGAAGCCCTGTAGAAGCATCAGTTAAATAGCTTCCAACATTGATGATGAAATCTTTATTGACATCATTAGGATTATATTTTTCATCCTCAATAAGTGTTTTTAGAGAAGCTGTAATCCCAATATCGTAGTAGGCATTTTTAGTTGAAAGATTAGACGTTTTCACCAAAGTATAAGATGTATTGGCCAAAGTTGTCATATCCGGAAGAAACCCTGCCGAAAATCTTTCTTTCACAAGAAGACTCATTGGTTTTTGATAAGTATTATCCCAAGTGACATCATCATTATAAAGTCTGATCTTTGCGGACACGATACCAATTTTGTTATTTTTGTACAACTCCTTTAATTTTAGCAAAGTTGTAGCTGGAATTCTAATCCCAACGCTAGCTCCTCCCATTCCCTGTAAATAAAGCTTGTCGGCATAATTAGAAGTTTGAACTATTAAAGGATTGTTATCTTCTGTTTTATTAAAATCGCTGATTTTAATAGCATTTTTTAAAACGCCATTACTATACTGATCGCCAGTTCTACTATATTTAATCTGGCTCAGGTGTACATTTCCGGAACCAATGTTCATAGTTGTTTCAGCTTTTGTACGGGTAACTGTTCCGTCTGTAGCTGTCACATCATTTTTGTAGTACATTGTAATTACAGCATCATTAGGTGCCATAGAAAAAAGGTAACCGTCATTCTGTTCTACAGAAATACTGATACCTTTGAAATATCTGATAAAAGAGGCTGCATCCTTCAGAACCTGATTGCCTTGTTTCGCAATAATCTTGTCTTGGAAGAAAGTTTTCTCCAACGGAATACGCAATGATACTGCGCGATTTAGTAATTCTGAAGCATCAGAATCTTTGGTAATAACAACAGAGTTGACGTTACCATCAAACGCTTTGGATCCAAGAAGATTGTTATTTAGTGCAACTACTTTGTTCGACAGAAGCGAATCTGAAGTACCACCAAGGAAATCATTGACCTCGTGAATCAGGATTGTAAGAGGAGCAGCGGAGCCACCAATCTTTGCATTACCATATTTACTTACCGGATAAGTGGTTACCACTTTTTTCGCAGGAACCGCACCGTCCGGATAGGTATAATCTTCAGTGGTATTGGTAGTGGCAGACGCTGTTGCAGTCTCGTATCTTGGTTTCAAAGTAAGAACTACAGAATCCAAAACAGGGTTTTTACCAAAATCAGGATTATATGTATTCAGGCGGATCTGTGTCACGTAGGACACTTTTTGGCCACCAAATACTGGCTCTGTAAACGCTCCTATTCTTACACTGTCCAATTTTGAAGCATCCGCACGGATTACATCATCGTTATCAACATTATAAGCGATCAGGCTAAAAACATCTCCAACACCTTCAGAAGCGTTTCCTTCTACCAGTTGAGATCCCAGATCATCCAATTCTCCTTCGCAGGAGTTTAAAACCACCATTCCCATTACCAAAAACGGGATCATCTTCATCAAATTTTTTATTTCTATCATCTTAAAAAATAGTAAATTAATAAACTGTAGCAATAGAATCGGCATTTAGATAGTCAGATTTCTCCGCCTCTGCCTTTCCATACGCTTCTTCTAATTTCTCTTCCAAAAACTCATTCCCTTTTACAATAACGTCTACATACTGCATACTGTCATTCACAAAATTGAGAAAGCTAGGATTATCTAACGACTGCAGATCAGAAATATTATCGAATGCCAGAATATCTTTCGTATTAGCATTCAGCTCGATATCTTCTTCGTTGTAAACTGAAAGGACAATTTTGGTATCGTTAAAATAGGTATCGTCTTTATAATATGTTTTTAAATAGATTGGGATCAGCGCAGACATCCAGCCATTAAGATGGATCACATCCGGAACCCAATTCAGTTTTTTGATGGTTTCTATAACGCCTCTAGCAAAGAATACTGCTCTCTCGTTGTTATCCTCAAACGCTTTTCCTTCGTCGTCGTGGTAGTATTGTTTTCTTTTAAAGTATTCTTCGTTATCAATAAAATAAACCTGCAGACGCTCACCGGGAAGTGAGGCTACCTTGATGATCAAAGGCTGATCCAGATCATTGATAATAATGTTCATCCCGGAAAGACGGATTACCTCGTGAAGTTGGAATTTTCTTTCGCTTATCTGTCCGAATCTGGGCATAAAAACCCTGACATCGTTACCACTTCCGTGCATTTTCAGCGCCATTTTGTGTACCAAACTTCCCATATTAGTATCTTCTTGGTAAGGGAACATTTCTGTAGTAACGTATAAAATCTTTTGATTAGGCATAAAATTTACTTTAAATGAAGTATAAAATCTTCATTTTGCAAAATTACAAAAAATTAAATCAAATTTTTTATTTTCATTAATATTAATACTCTAATTATAAAAGCATTAATTATCAATCAGTTAACATACGATAAATGTTAATTTACACTTGCAGAGAGGAACGGAATAATTGAATTTAAATTAGATTTCATTATTAATAATATCAAACCGGTTCTGATTGTAGGAAATTGTTAAGAAAAAAAGCAGGTGTGCTATCAGAAAATCTAAAAACATCTATCTTTGATTCACAAATAACAAATACATGAAGGTCTTCTACGACAAAAATTCTTTTGCAGAATATATCACAACTCAGAAAGCACAACACAAAACAATCGGATTTGCACCCACGATGGGAGCTTTGCACGCCGGTCATATCTCCCTTTATCAGGAAGCTAAACTTGAGAATGACATTATCGTGTCTTCCATATTCGTCAATCCAACCCAGTTCAACAATCCCGAAGATCTGGAAAAATATCCCAGAACAGTGGAGGATGACATCAGAAAGCTGGAAGATTCCAAACTGGTAGATGCAGTTTACGTCCCAAGAGTCGAAGATATCTACCCGAACGGGATGGACAGGAAGCATTATAACTTGGGAGACATAGAAAATGAGATGGAAGGCGCTGCAAGGCCCGGGCATTTCGACGGTGTGGGAACAGTGGTAGAAGAATTGTTTGTACAGGTCCAACCTGACAATGCTTATTTCGGGGAGAAAGATTTCCAGCAGCTGAAAATCATTGAAAAACTGGTAGAAGTTCTGGACTTAAAAATAAAAATCCATGGCGTGAAAATCCATCGGGAAGAGAGTGGACTGGCGATGAGTTCCAGAAATATGCGCCTATCGGAAACCGAGAAAAATGCTTCAGCGCTAATCTTTCAGACTTTGAAAAGGGTAAACGAATGGTTTCGCGTAATCTCCGTTCCAGAAATCAAAACAAGAGTGGAAGAGATTTTCAGTAATGAAAAAATGGATCTCGAATATTTTATGATTGCGGAGGAAGGTACTTTGAAAGAGGTAGATTTTTTTTCGACAGATCATGATTTCCGCGCCTTTATTGTCGTCAATGTCGGCAGCGTAAGATTAATTGATAATCTTCATTTAGATTAACAATTCGATTCGGGCAAAAAAAAAGGAACTTCTTTATACAAGAAGTTCCTACACCAAATCACAAAATATTAATATGAAAAAAATTTACTTGCGTAAATTGTGACCCGGCTGGGATTCGAACCCAGGACCCATACATTAAAAGTGTATTGCTCTACCAGCTGAGCTACCGAGTCGGCCACATTTAAAATTTCAATATTACTATTTCGTTTTAAAGTGGTGCAAAGATAGGCGTTTTTTTAAAATCTCAAAATTTTTTTCGAACTTTGTTTAAAATAAAATTATGATAATTTCTCTTCTAGGGTACATGGGCAGTGGTAAATCTCACATTTCCAAAACCTTGAGCACAAAAATAAATTTCAAATTAATTGACCTCGACCAGAGAATTTCTGAAGAATACCAGCAGACAATTCCTGAAATCTTCGAAAATAAGGGAGAAATCTACTTTCGCAAGGCAGAAAACAGAATTTTACAGGACATTTTAAATTCTGAGCAAAATCTTGTTTTAAGCCTCGGCGGCGGCACACCCGTCTATTATGAAAATATGACGCTCATCAACGAAAAATCAAAAAGCATCTTTCTGCGAGCCTCTGTCAACACACTTACACAGCGCATCCTTCTTCAGAAAAATGCTAGACCGCTGATTTCTAAACTTGACGACTCCGACATTCCGGAGTTCATCGCAAAACATCTTTTTGAAAGAAATCCTTTTTATTCCAAAGCGCATTACACCATCGATACAGATTTGAAAACAGCGGCAGAAATCTCCACCGAAATTGCAGAGAAACTGAATATTTAGTTCTCCTCTTCTTTATTTTCTTTGAAGAATGCATCCCAATCGTCATTTTCCATGTCTTCGGAAGCATCATCGTCCACATAATCATCCATATCTCGTCGGTCTTTTTTGGTAGGTCTTCCCACGCCTTTCTGCCTGTAGAAATCCTGAGATTCTTTTCTCATTCTCAGGATATCGTATTGATCTTTTTCTGTCATATCCACTACGTACAGGGCTACAAGTTTGGCTCCTACTCTGCTTTTAGGGATATCTATGGCTTTAATTTTATATTCAATCTGATTTTTTCTGATCTTGATGACGTCGCCGGCTTTCACTTCTTTGGAAGACTTTACAACGTTGGCTCCTATGCTGACTCTGTTCTTTTTTATCTCTTCTGTAGCGATAGTTCTTGTCTTATAAAATCTTACACTCCACAAAAATTTATCTATTCTCATAATTTTTTATACTTTTGTCACGTTAAAAATTAATCGCAATTTAAGATTAAAATAAAAAAATGAAGAAAATACTTTTAGGATTTGCTCTTTCCGTAGTTGTACTGCAGAGTTGTAAGAAAGATGATGATGAAGTCGTGGATGAAACCGTAGTACTGACTGTGGAAGAACAAAATGCCTACGACGATGCCGCAGCGATCAATTATATGGATACACATTACTTCGACTCAAAAGGGAATGTTGTAGCATTTAGCGATGCAGTTACCACGGATGACGCTTTCCCTAAACTTTCGTCATATAGCCCTGTGAAACTAAATTCCGGCGTGATTTACATCAAACGCACAGGTGCACAGCCAGAGCCGGGCACAGCAGTTAACCCGACAGATGTCATCAATATAATGCAGAATACCAAAATCTATGTCTCTGGAAAAGTAGATGATAAAATAACATTCGGCAGCGAAGGTACATTCAGCAATACAGTTTCTGGATCGGGAGATTTGGTTCCTGTGAAAGATCCTGCATACTTCTACGTGAAGAAAAGCGTCATGGATAAATTCAACAAAGATAACGCAACAACGTTTGACAGAAGCTTTTTCGAAATCGAAGGATTACAGGAAGGTCTTAAGTATTTCAACGCATTCAATCTGGATGATTCTGCTGATTACAACCTGCAGGGTGTTATCATTGTTCCTTCAAGAGCTGCTTTTGCAAGAGATACAAACTATTACAATGTTGTGAACAGGAGTTTCGTTTTCAACTTCCAGCTCTACAAAACAAAAACCAGAAATCTGGAGACAGAAAATTAAAAATTTTTAATAACTATAAAAAGCGGACTATTTAAAATGATAGTCCGCTTTTATTTTGCTTTATTTTCTTTCTAATTATACTTTTGCCAGAAAATCCTGAAACTGCTTTTCTTTTATAGAAACGCTTCCGTCTTCCAGGATTATATCAAGGATAATAGTTTCTGTCTGATTGATTGATTTCTCATCAAAAGCTTTGGAAACTCTGACGTAATTTTCTGTAAAACCGAACATCAGATCGTTCTTATTTTCATGTTCCCAGAGAACGCTCAGCCTTTTTCCCAGCTGACTTCTGTAGAATTCCATTTTCTTCTTTTCGGATAGGATTCTCAGCATTTTATTCCTTCTTTTTCTTTCAGGAATTGGCACTGCGCCAGACATTTCTGCAGCTTCGGTATTTTCCCTTTCAGAATAGGTAAAAACGTGAAGATAACTGATTGGGAGTTCATTCAGAAAGTTGTAAGTCTCCATAAACAATTCCTCTGTTTCACCCGGAAAACCGACGATTACATCTACACCAATGGCCGCTTCCGGCATCACATCACGGATTTTATGCACGCGATTATAATATAAATTGGTAAGATAACGCCGTTTCATTTTCTTCAGCAATTCGTCGCTGCCAGATTGCAGCGGAATGTGGAAATGCGGAACAAAACGCTTGCTTCTGGAAACCAGTTCTATACTCTCGTCTTTAAGAAGATTGGGCTCTATAGAAGAGATTCTTATTCTTTCGATGCCTTCTACTTTATCCAGTTCAGAAATCAAATCCAGAAAGGTATGTTCGTGTTTTTTATTTCCGAATTCACCCTTTCCGTAATCTCCGATATTGACGCCTGTTAAAACAATTTCCTTAATATCCCGTGCCGCAATTTCCTTAGCATTTTCAACCACGTTATTGATGGTATCAGACCTGGAAATACCTCTGGCTAAAGGAATTGTGCAGTAAGTACATTTGTAGTCGCAGCCATCCTGAACTTTGAGAAAAGCCCTGGTTCTGTCGCCGATCGAATACGAACCGACGAAAAAGTCAGCTTCATCTATCTCACAGGAATGAATTTCTGCCCTGCTTTCAGACTTTTCAAGGTCATCCAGATAACTCAGAATATTGAATTTTTCTTTTGCACCTAAAACAAGATCCACACCCGTAATTGCAGAGATCTCTTCCGGCTTCAACTGTGCATAGCAGCCAATAATGGCGACCAAGCCATCTGGATTTGCCTTTGCAGCACGCTTTACATGCAGCTTGCATTCCCTATCTGCATTCTCTGTCACAGAACAGGTATTGATAATGTAGACGCTGGCAGGCTCATCAAAATTAACTTTCTGATAGCCGGCATCTGTCAATTGTCGGGCAATAGTAGATGTTTCTGCAAAATTGAGTTTACAGCCAAGTGTGTGAAACGCAACGGTTTTGGGTTGAAAAATAGCTTCTGGCATAAGGCTGCAAAGTTATTAATAAATTTCAAATCATTCCAAATCACTAAATTTTTGAACTCTGGGCTTAAAACATAAAAAATCCGGCTTGAAAACCGGATGTTTTTACTTTGATTTTTTCTCTTTCGGGACTTTGAGACCTTTTTCCCTAGCCTCAGAGATTCCTATTGCGACCGCTTGTTTCTTGCTGGTCACTTTCTTTCCGGAACCGGATTTCAATTTCCCTTCCTTGAATTCGTGCATTACTTCGCCCACTTTGTCCTGAGCTTTTTCGGAATACTTTTTTGTAGTTGCCATCTTACAAAAATTTTGATAGGTTAAGAATCAGTTTTTGGTACACTCACAGCGAGTTCGTACACTTTTGTATGCATCAGATATTTTGATCTTTCTCTGGAAGTGATCTCCTGAACTTGGTCTTTGAACAGTATAATTACAGGATCTTCTTCCAGTAAAGGATCGGAATCCGAAATGTATTTTTCATCCGGGCTTTTTTCCGTCAGTTCATTCTTTCTTTCCTTCAGCTTTTCAGCAACTTCCTGAAATCCTTCATCTGACGAATGCAAAATCCTGTAATCGGGTCCTGCAAATGCTTTATAGTATTTGTTTTCAGCTATCAGATTCTGGGAATCGTCTTCTGCCGGATTGTCATTACCATCCAGAAAACCGACCTCCATCAATCTGCCGTTTCTCTCCTCTGCAAACTTCCTCGCCTCTCCTACAGAACGGAATCCGGTATAAACGTTAGTGGTTTCAAATTCGTATTTGGTGAGTCTTTCGACAATATTTTCAGTTTCCATAATTTATTATTTCGTGATTATTGATAATTTTAATGATGCCTTACACCTCTCTGATGGTAGGAAACATTTCTGCTATTCGGATTTTGATCATTCATCCGAGCATTTTTTGCCATTCTGGAATCTATTTTACTATTGGCTTCGGAAAGATGTTTTGGTGTTTCAAAATGAACTTTTTTACCATTTTTAAAGATCTCTCCATCAGCGCTCCTGTACATCTCATTTTTAAGATATTTATTCCCATCCGGCGCCATATATTGGCTGTTTTCCCTCTGCTTTTTCTTTCTCAATTGTGTTAAAAGAATTAACGCACCGCCTGCAGCAAATCCCAAAGCAACTTTTATCGAATTTTTCATATGACTTATTTTCAGAGGTAAAAACAAAAGTTCTGCCAAAAATTACAGTGTTTTGATTAAGCTAAAAATATGAGTCATAATCTTAATCAAAAATTGGCAGGATTATGATAATCGATATAACAATAAACAACTATTTTTATATTAGGCGCAAAGCAAAACTGCCAATTTGACTTAAAAAAAATCGAAATCTATTAAGGAATTTTTAAAATTGGTTAAACTTCGTTAAAACTGTAACACTAAGTTTTTAGTTCATACTAATTTAGCATTAAATTTGTGTATCAATAATCTCAAAAAAGAAATGTATATAAAGATGAAGAATACTTTAAAAAAACTAATGCCTTATGCATTGACCGGAGTTATTTCCGGAGCAACAGTTTTCGGAGCTAGCCATTATATCAGCTCAGAAAAAAATGGAGAAGACTTCTCATACTTCACAACAGCTTCTGATAAAGCATCTTTCGCAGGTATTGGATCTGCAGTGGGCGATGATTTTGTGAAAGCTTCCAAAACGACAGTTCCCGCTGTAGTTACTATAAAAAATTATCAGGATCGCGCGGCTTCTCAGAGAATGCCGGAAACGGATATGTTTGACTTTTTCTTCGGTCCGCAGGGCGGGAATCAGCAGAGACAACCTCAGCAGCCACCCAAAAATATGCCTTCAGGACTGGGATCTGGAGTGATTATTTCGCCGGACGGTTACATTATTTCTAACAACCACGTGGTTGCAGGAGCCAACAAGCTGGAAGTTGTTTTAAGCAATAAAAAAACATACATCGCAACACTTATCGGGACAGATCCCAACACAGATATTTCACTTTTGAAGATTGAGGAGAAAGGTTTGCCTTATCTTAATTTTGCTAATTCTGATTTGACGGAAGTGGGACAATGGGTGCTTGCTGTGGGAAATCCGCTTGGACTTAATTCTACTGTAACTGCAGGAATTATCTCGGCTAAAGGAAGAAGCATTGATATCCTGAGCCAGCAATCCAGAACACCGATTGAAAGTTTCATCCAGACCGATGCGGCTATTAACCCTGGAAACAGTGGTGGTGCATTGGTAAACGTCAATGGTGATTTAATTGGAATCAACACGGCAATTCAATCTAAAACCGGTTATTATGAAGGTTATGGATTTGCAGTTCCATCCAATCTTGCCAGAAAAATCGTTGAAGATATCAAGAAATTTGGATTGGTACAAAGAGGTTTCTTAGGCGTCGGAAGTTTAGACTTGTCCAATGAAATGCAAGTGGCAGCCTACAATCAAAAAGAAAAGAAAAACCTAAAAGCTGGCGACGGAATCTACGTTACAGAGATCACCAAAAACAGCGGTGCTCAGGATGCAGGAATTCAGCCTGGTGATATCATTACCAAAATTGACAACACAGATATCTCAGGATTCTCCGACCTTTCTTTAGCGATTGGAAGTAGAAGACCAGGCGATAAAGTGGCTGTAACTTACACAAGAAACGGAAAAGTAAACAATGTTAATGTAACGCTGAAAGATCTGAAAGGCGGAACCTCATCCAGAAGTAAAGATGATTTGACCGTTGTTGAAAAAATTGGTACCGAATTTGAACCTTTAAGCGAAAGAGTAAAAACGGATTATGGTCTGGAAAGCGGCGTCATTGCCAAAAATGTGACAGAAGGCAGCGAGATGGATAAAATTGGCGTCGTCGATAATTACATCGTGATGGAGATCAACGGGAAACCGGTCAATTCTCAGAAAGATGTAGAGAAGATCCTGAATTCGTACAAAGGTAATGTCCAGGTGAAATATGTAGATGCCTACGGAAGAATCACCACAAGAGGTTTTAAAATGCCTTAGACACAAAACCAGATTGTAAATTTTAGATATTATAATTTTGAAAGCCATTCTTTACGGATGGCTTTCTTTTTTGGGTAAATTTGCAGTCTGAAATCAATATGAAACTTTTCAATTCTTATATCAATACTTTCAAAGGGCTTTCGCGGGAAGCCTGGATGCTGTCTATCGTAATGCTCATCAACCGTTCGGGCTCGATGGTGTTGCCGTTTTTGGGTGTTTATATGACAGACCATCTGAAATTCAGTCTGGAGAATGCGGGGATTGTTTTAAGTTTTTACGGGATTGGATCTGTGCTCGGTTCCTACTTAGGTGGCTTTTTGACGGACAGATTTGGCGAATATTACGTCCAAAGCTGGAGCTTGTTTTTGAGCGCACCGATATTTCTCATCATTCCATTCTTTCCCAGCGTGGAGATGATGGCATTTTTGATTTTCCTTCAAAGTACAATCAGCGACACGTTTAGACCGGCGAATTCTGTAGCGATTACCAAATATGCAAGACCTGAAAATCTGACGAAAGCTTTTTCATTAAACCGAATGGCAATTAATCTTGGATTCTCAATCGGACCGGCTTTGGGTGGAATGTTATCGGGTATTTCTTACAATTTTTTATTCGTTGTGAATGCCATCGGCGCATTGAGTGCCGGAATCATCTACGTTATCTTCTTCCGAAAACGAAATAAAATTTTCAGGGAGAAAAAGCGGTCAGAATCCCATATCATCGTTGAGAAAAAGCTTTCCCAGTCACCTTACAAAGATTATCCGTTTTTGCTTTACAGTATTCTTTGTACCATTTTTGCGATCTGTTTCTTCCAGTTTTTCAATACGATTCCATTGTTTTATAAGGATGTGGCGAAGCTGAGCCAGAGTACGATTGGGTTTATTTTGGGTTACAGCGGATTTATCATTGTATTGCTGGAAATGCCTTTGGTGAGTATAGCAGAACGGACTTTGAAGATTCCCCAAATCCTGTTCATCGGAATTTTGATGGCCGGATTATCGTATTTGATTTTGCTTTTGGGAAGTAACGTTGCGTTGCTCTTACTCTCGATGACGGTATTGTCTGTGGCGGAGATTTGGGTACTTCCGTTTATGTCGACTGTGACGGCTTTGCGTGCAGAGAGAGGAAACAAAGGCGCGTATATGGGACTGAATGGGATTGCATTTTCTTTCTCGTTCATTTTCACGCCGTTTTTGGGAACCTATGTGGTAAGCCAGTTTGGGTTTGACAGTTTGTGGATTGGGTCGTTTGCTGTGCTAGCATTGTCTGCGGTTTTGATATATATGGTTGTGAAGAAGATGATTCCGACGCGGTAATTGGTTTTGGTTAAATAAGGTCTTCGACTCCGCTCAGACTGACATTGCTTAAAAATCAAATAGGTATTCGATGTCACACTGAGCATTTCGACTTCGCTCAATATAAACTTCGTCGAAGTGTTTTTGAAATCGTCAATTTTAGCCCAAAAACGTGTTTGGATGTGAAATCTGCAGCCCGACTTGAACGGAAATCCTTTTTTGCTTGCTCTTAATTTCTACTAAAAACAAAACGTCGGCAAAAAAGATTGGGAGTGGAAGGCGGATAAAGCTGCCCAAATAATTATTTTCACACCAATGCGATAAAAAAACTATTTTTGTTCAACTCAAATTTGAACAATGAATCCTGGAACTATTTTATTATTATTCGTTTTTGCCTATTTTATCGGGCTTTTGGTCATCTCTTATTTTACAAGCCGTAACTCGGACAACCAGTCTTTTTTCATTGGAAACAAAAAAAGTAAGTGGTGGCTGGTGGCGTTTGGGATGATTGGGACATCGCTTTCGGGCGTGACGTTTATCTCGGTTCCGGGCACGGTCGGGAAGATGACGGCGGGTGATTATGCGTTTGGCGGTTTCGAATATTACATGATGGTGATTGGTTTTTTCATCGGTTATTTCATTGTAGCGGGCGTTCTGCTTCCACTCTATTACCGGATGAATCTGACTTCAATTTACACTTATCTTGGGCGGAGATTCAATGTGGAGGCGCATAAAATCGGGTCTTTGTTTTTCATTATTTCAAGAGCGATTGGGGCGACGGCGAGGTTGTATTTGGTAGTGAATATCCTTCAGATTTTCCTGTTGGAAGCTCTTGGCGTTCCGTTTTGGGTAACGGCTTTTGTGCTGTTGTTGATGATTTTGCTTTATACGTTTGAAGGTGGCGTGAAAACGATTGTCATAACGGATACGTTGCAGACGTCGTTTATGATTTTGAGTCTGATTGCATGCATCGTATATATTTTATCGAATTTGAATCTGTCTTTCGGTGAAGCCTACTCTATTCTTGAGCAAAAGCAGTACACACATTTCATTAATACTGATATTAATTCCAAGACTTTTTTCCTGAAAACCATTCTGGGTGGGATGTTCATAACGATTGCGATGACAGGTCTTGACCAGGAAATGATGCAGAAAAACATCTCGGTGGACAATCTGAAAAACTCGAAAAAGAATATGCTGACATTTGCGGGAACCTTGCTTTTTGTGAATCTGGCGTTCTTGTTTTTGGGTGGATTGCTTTATCTTTTTGCGATACAAAATGGCGCTGGCTATTCATCTGTGACAACTATTGTTGAAGGAAAAGAAGTGGTGACCAACCTCTTTGGATTCAAAGATGCGACTGGTAATGTGACCAATATTATGGGTGACGACCTTTTCCCCGAGTTGTCACTCGGACATTTTCCGATGGCGCTTTCCGTTATTTTTATCATTGGATTGATTTCCGCTTTGTTTCCGTCTGCTGATGGGGCTTTGACGGCGGTAACGAGTTCTTACTGCGTTGACCTTTTGGGCCTGAATGAAGACCAGCAAAAAACCGAAAAGCAAAAGAAAAGACTGAGAATGAAAGTTCATTTGACGTTCACGGTGGTGTTTTTCGCCTTGATTATGGTTTTCAAAGCCATCAATGAGAAGTCGATTGTTTATTTGATAATGGAAATTGCGGGTTACACTTATGGGCCACTTTTGGGACTGTTTGCTTTTGGAATTCTGACGAAATTCACCATTGTAAAAAAGTATTCGATATTGGCTGTGACGCTACTTGCGCCGGTTTTGACTTATTTGATTAATCTTTATGTGACGAATAATACGGATTACAGAATTGGGGTGGAACTGATTATTCTGAATGGGTTTTTGACGTTTGTTGGATTATGGTTGGCGAGGTCTAATAAATTGAAAAATAAAGCTTTAGCTTAATTTACACCCTAAGGATGCGTCAAATACAAAACTTAAACATACAAAAAAGTATTAACAAACAAAAACTAATTTATAAAGAAAGTTGGCTAGACATTTTTGATAAAATTATTATTTATTTATTTTTTCTTTGGGGTGGTATTTTACCTTTTTTAATTTTTTTTGACCCTTATCGCGATTTCTCAAAAACAGGATTTGAATACTATCTTTTATTTTTTTGGACAATATTTTGCGCGTATGTGATTTACAGAAAAGCAACTGAAAAAAAATTAACAAAAATAAGAAGCAATTATACTCAGGAAAAAAATAGAGAATTCATTACTGAATATTTTGAGCAGAACAATTATGAAAGATATAAAAACGCTTCTAATATTTTAATTTACAATGAAGAAAATGATTTTTCATTCAATCCAAATCATCAAACATCACGGATAATATTGCTAGATAACAATGATGTTTATACAACAGTTATTAAAGACAATTTCAGGCTAAATATTCCAGTCTTATATAAACACATATCGCTAAGAAAGGATTTAAGAAAGATTTTGAATTAAAATTCAATGAAAACCCATACCACCAATTACACCAACACTTTAATAGAAATCGCAGAAGATTCTCCGGTTTCCAAAGCAGTGATTCCGGTGGTGAAAAATGAGAAGAAAACGATTGCCAATTATCAATTCGAAAAGCTGTCGAAAAAGCCTTTGAAATATACTTCCGACGAATTGTTATTTGAAATTTTTGCGGAACGAAATGATATTTCGCCTTCAGAAATTGAAGAAGAGAAACAGAATTTTTTTTCAAAAGGTCAGGCTTGTTTGCGAACGTCACCTTTGGCTAAGAAAAATGGATTCGGGATTTTTCATAATGAAGATTCTAAAGTCCGATTGATTCCGGCCGAATCCGATGATTATCAAAAATTATTGGCTGATGATTCTGTGAAGAAAGTGAAGGCAATGAAGTATAAAAAGTGATTGATAAAACACTTAAGTCACTTTAGAATTAAACTGAAAACTAAGTTCAATTAAGATTTGAAAATCAAAGATTTTGGCTTACGTGTTCTAAAGTTCACTTAATGTCTTCAAAATAATTAAACTTAAGTGTTTACAAAATGAATTACAATTTTGACATAGTTTCCAACCAAAAAATATCTAAACTTTTTAAACAAAATCATTGTTTCGATTTTCTTTCAGCTTCGGAATTTGTCAGAAATTTACCTTACCGGAGAAACCTCAACAAAGATAATCTTACGACCGTTTTCACAGACAACTGCGGAACTTGCAGTACGAAACACGCTATTCTAAAAACATTAGCCGAAGAAAACAATCAGTCCGATTTTAAATTAATACTCGGCATCTTCCGAATGAATGGGAAAAATACACCGAAGATAAAATCTGTTCTCGACAACCACAATTTAATATACATTCCGGAGGCACATAATTATCTGAAATTTAAAAATCAGATTCTCGATTCTACCAAGAAGAACTCTTCAGAAAATGATTTCATCAACGACCTTTTGGAAGAAATTGAAATCGAACCTCATCAAATCAATCAATTCAAAATCGAGTTTCATAGAAAATATTTAAAAAACTGGCTAGTTCAAAATCCTCAAATCTCCTATTCTTTAAACAAATTATGGAAGATTCGGGAAGAATGTATAAAAGCTTTAAGCTAAACTCCGACTCTTATTTTTGTACGAACCCAGCGTTTTGCTTTTCTTATTTTTGAAGTAATGAGACAGGTGGCTTTCGTCCGTAAAACCAAACTCATAAGCGATTTGCTTGATGGTATTTTGTCCGGATTCCATTCGTCTTTCTATCAAAGCCATCCGATAATCATTGACATAATCACGAAAAGAAAATTCGAAATTCCTTTTGAAATACGCACTGAAATAAGTCGGTGAAATATTGAAATGGTAAGCGATCTTTTTGACTCGAATCGTCTCCGGCTGATAGATATTCTGATGGATATACGAAATCACATCTTCCTTATTTTGAAGTCCAACATCCAGACGAATATCCATTTTCGAAGTCGCTTCTTTAATCAATCCGAATATTGAAAGGATTTGATAAAATACAATTGGCGACGTGGAAACATCTTTTCTGCAGTTGTAGGACAAAATATTTTCAATCGTCTTTTTCAGAATCATTTTGCAAGGTTCAGTGAAGATGAGTTTTTTCTCTTTAAGAACTTGTTTTCGCATTACATTTTCCGGTGAATTCATCGCGAAAGAATCCGGAGAAAGATGTTTGTTGCCTTTAAAATAATCGTCAGTAAACTTTATGAATATCAATCTTGAATATTTATTGTACTCAAAATAATGTTGGTCATCAGGCGAAATCAGGAAAAGGTCGCCACATTTGTAAGGCAGAATAATGTTGTTGATATGATGATTTCCATTCCCTTTCAACACATAAACCATCTCATAATAAGTATGGCTGTGCGACGGATGACCATAATCTTGACCTTCCAAATCACTAATTACCAAAGACTCAAACTGCAGTTTTTTCACAATATTAAATTAATTATAAATTCATTACGATAGCATAAAAGTACAATTATTTGAATTAATTGTACAAGCTGATTTTTTTAATTTTTCACAACATTTGTATAGAAAATCCAAGGCACAGAAATTGGAACTCAGAATTTAAACTTATCAAAGACAAAATGGAATACAGAAAATTAGGACACAGCGATTTGGAAATTTCAGCAATCACCTTCGGAGCCTGGGCTGCCGGCGGATGGATGTGGGGAAGCACAGACAGAAACGAAGCTATTGCAGCCATCAAAGCATCTTACGATGTCGGCGTCACTTCAATTGACACCGCACCAATCTACGGACAGGGAACGAGCGAAGAAATTGTAGGCGAAGCGATAAAAGATATTTCCCGAGATAAAGTTCAAATCTTGACTAAGTTTGGAATGCGTTGGGATCTCGACGAAGGAACCCTCGCAATGAAGAGCAAAAATAACGACGGAAATGATATCGATATTTACAAATACGCCGGAAAAGAAAGCATCATTTTCGAATGTGAGCAAAGTTTGAAACGACTTGGGACCGATTACATCGACCTTTACCAAATCCATTGGCCAGATGTTACAACGCCGATTGATGAGACTTTTGAAGCCGTTTCAAAGTTAATCGAACAGGGAAAAGTCCGTTTTGCCGGTGTTTGTAATTATGATGCACAACAAATGGCTGAAGCCGAGAAAACTTTGAAATTAGTCTCCAACCAGATTCCGTTCAGTATGGTAAATCGTGGAATTGAGGACGAAACCGTTCCATATTGCATAGAAAATAACAAATCTATTTTGGCATACAGTCCTTTAGAAAGAGGATTATTGACGGGGAAAATCACGTCGGATTACAAGTTTCAGGAAGGCGACCACAGAGCTGGTCATCCTCATTTTCAGCCAGATTTCATTAATAAAACCAATGAACTTCTGAACAAAATCAAACCGATTGCTGACGAACTTAATGCAACACTTGGACAATTGGTTCTGCGTTGGACAATCGAAAGACCCGGAATTACGATTGCTTTGGCTGGTGCCAGAAATGCCGAACAAGCCGTTCAGAATGCAAAAGCGATGGACATCAATCTATCAAAGGAAGAAATTAAGACGATTGACGATTTGGTAAATGCTTTCTAATAATGGAAAAAAGAAATAATAATTATCAAATCGATTTAAAAGAATTGACATTAAAAGATGGTTCTCAAGGCACAAAAAATTTAAATTTTGAATTTGACAACCACGATGATTTGTTCAACATTTTTGAAGTCGTAAAATCAAAGCAAATTTTTGAAGACGAGAATACAGCGACTGAATTTGCTTTAGGCTTAAAGCTATTTACAGAAGTGATGCTCAAGAACAAACAACATCCATTGTTTGAGGAATTGAGACCGGCGATTATGGAATTTATGAAGAAGTTGAAAAGTCTATAAAAGCTTCGACTCAGCTCAGCCTGACAATTAGAAGAAGTCTTTGAGTTGTCACACTGAGCGGAGTCGAAGTGTTTTACCAAAGAATTAATAATCACAAAAAAGAAATTAAATAAAATGGAATATAGATTTTTAGGAAAATCAGGACTTAAAGTTCCAGTTCTAAGTTTTGGAACGGCGACTTTCGGTGGCGAAGGTGATTTCTTCAAAGCCTGGGGAAACACGCAGGTGGAAGAAGCCAAAAAGCTCGTCAATATTTGTATGGATGCCGGCGTCAATTTCTTTGATACGGCAGATATGTATTCCAACGGAAAGTCGGAGGAAGTGCTCGGAAAAGCGATCGAAGATTTTTCCCGGGATCAATTAATTATATCCACGAAATCCACTTTCACCTTTGGCGAAGGTCCAAATGATCAAGGCTCTTCCCGACTCCATATTTTGAAGCAAATCGAAGGCAGTCTCAAGCGCCTCGGCACAGATTACATCGACGTTTATCATATGCACGGCTTCGACGGAAACACGCCGATTGAAGAAACTTTGAAAGTTTTGGATGAATTGGTGACCAGCGGAAAAGTCCGGTACATCGCCTGTTCCAATTTCTCTGGCTGGCATCTGATGAAGTCTCTTGGAATTTCTGAAAAATATGGCTGGAGCAAATATATCGCGCATCAGGTTTATTATTCGCTCGCCAACCGCGATTACGAGTGGGAATTGATGCCTTTGGGATTGGATCAAAATGTCGGTTCGATTATCTGGTCGCCATTAGCTTCCGGAAGATTGAGCGGAAGACATGGCCGAAACAAACCCATTCCGCAAGACGGAAGAATTGCGCAAGGCGGAAGCCCTGTTCCGGAAGCGGTTGTTCAGGAAGAGATTTTTTACAACACGATTGATGCATTGGAAGAAGTCGCAGGCGAAGTCGGAAAGACTGTTGCTCAAGTCGCATTGAATTGGTTGTTGCAGCGTCCGACTGTTTCCAGCATCATTATTGGTGCAAGAAATGAGGAACAGTTGAGGCAAAATCTGGAAGCTGTCGGTTGGAATCTCACGCGTGAGCAGGTTGAAAAACTGGATAAAGCCAGTGAAGTGCCGCCAACTTATCCATATTGGCACCAATGGAAAAACAAAAATTTGAATCCTACACCGGATTTTTACAGTCATTTGAATAAGTTTTAAAATCTCGCAGATTTTGCAGATAAGGCAGATTTTTTACTAAAATAAATCAGCGAAATTTGCCCAATCTGCGAGAGATTATTTCTGTCCATATTCTTATCGAACCAACTTTAAAGTTAAGCTATGAATCCTAAGGAGGATTTTTTAAATCCATCTTACATAAGTTTGAGGTGATCTTGATTCTCGCAGATTTTGCAGATGGCGCAGATTTTATTTCTAAAATAAATCAGCGAAATTTGCCCAATCTGCGAGAGATTATTTCTGTGTATATTCTTATAGAACCAACTTTAAAGTTAAGCTATGCATCCTAAGGCGAATTTTTAAAGCCATCTTACATAAGTTTGAGGTGATCTTCATTCTCGCAGATTTTGCAGATGGCGTAGATTTTAGTTCTAAAATAAATCGGCGAAATTTGCCCAATCTGCGAGAGATTATTTCTGTTCATATTCTTACCGAACCAAATTAAAATTAAGCTATGAAAGACTTCAAAACTACTTTTTTCTTCCTCAGACTACCAATCGCCGTTTCATTACTGGGACACGGTTTGGTGCGTTTGCCAAAGTTGCCGGCTACAGATTGGCTGGTGACGACGATGGAAAAATCTGTGATTCCGGAATTTCTGATCGTTCAGTTCGGTTACTTTTTGCCGATTGCTGAGTTTCTCATTGGATTGTCATTATTAATTGGATTCCGGATGAAATATAGTTTGTTTGCCGGTTTAGCTTTGATGAGTGTTTTGATTTTTGGAAGTTCATCTATCGAAAACTGGATCGCGATAGAATCTCAGCTTTTGCATTCTTTTTATCTCTTCGGATTGGTTTGGTTTTGGCAGAAGTACAAACCGGAAACTATTCATTAAAATCAATTTTATGAAATATTTGAAATACTTAGTCCTTTTATTTTTATCAATTCAGCTTTCAGCTCAGGAAAATCGGCCCGTTCTGGATATTATGCTCACGAATTATAAATATCCTTACAAAGTCAGTTTCCTTAATCTAAAAAGTCAGAATCAGGATTTAAAAATGGCTTATATGGACATCAAGCCAACTAAAGCAAACGGAAAAACCGTCGTTCTGCTTCACGGGAAAAACTTCAACGGCGCTTATTGGAAAACAACGGTTGAAGCTTTAACCAAAGAAGGATTCCGAGTCATAGTTCCGGATCAGATTGGTTTTGGAAAATCGTCAAAACCAACTGATTATCAATTTACTTTCCAGCAATTGGCTCAGAATACGAAAGCCGTTTTGGATGAATTGAAAATCAATAAAATTTATCTTTTGGGACATTCGATGGGTGGAATGGTAGCGACGAGATTTGCATTAATGTTTCCTGAAACTGTTGAGAAATTAATCCTTGAAAATCCAATCGGCCTGGAAGATTGGAAATTGGTTGCACCTTACACTTCCGTCGATAAAAATTACGAAACCGAGCTGAAAGCGGATTACGAATCGACAAAAAAATATCAAAATCAATCCTATTACGACAACAAATGGAAACCGGAATATGACGAGTGGGTTTATCTTTTAACAGGCTGGACAAAAGCTCCCGATTATCCAAAAGTCGCTTTGGTGAATGCCAAGACTTCTGATATGATCTTCACACAGCCTGTGGTTTATGAATTTCAGAATCTGAAAGTTCCTACTTTGTTAATCATCGGAACCCGCGACAGAACGGCGATTGGAAAAAATAATGTGAAAGATCCGGACGTTGCCGCGAAAATGGGACAATATCAAATTCTTGGCAAAGAAACTCAGAAAAAAATCAAAGGTTCAAAACTGGTGGAACTCGACAATGTGGGACATTTGCCGCACATCGAGGTTTTTTACCGATTCATCAAACCTGTTAAGGAATTTTTAAAATAATAAATTATCAAAATGAAAAAAGTAAATATTAAAAATACAGACTTAGAAATCGCTCCAATCAATTTCGGAGGAAATGTTTTTGGATGGACTTTGGACGAGAAAGAATCATTCAACATCCTTAATAAATTTGAAGAAGGTGGATTTAATTTCATCGATACAGCCGACACTTATTCCTGGTGGGTGAACGAAAAAGGCGGACAATCCGAGGAAATCATCGGAAAATGGATGAAGGAAAAAAAGAACCGACAAGACATCGTTCTCGCCACAAAAGTGGGTTCCGAAACCAAAGAACACGGCTTCGACATCAGCAAAAAGCACATTCTTAAATCTGTTGACGAATCGCTGAAACGTCTCGGCACAGACCATATTGATTTATACTACACGCATTTTGATGACAAAGTAAGGCCCGTTGAAGAAACACTTTCTGCTTACGACGAAATAATAAAAGCGGGAAAAGTGAGATATATCGGTGCTTCTAACATTTCGCCGGAAAGGTTGATTGAATCTTTTGAAGTGTCGGAGAAAAATAATTTGCCAAAATATGTTGCGCTTCAGCCACATTATAATTTGGTGGAAAGAGAAAAATTCGAGACAGAATATGCATCATTAGTGGAAAAATACGGATTGAGCGCTTTTCCCTATTGGTCTTTGGCCGCAGGATTCTTAACCGGGAAATACAGAACCGAAGAAGATTTTGAAAAAACCACCCGAGGAGCCGGCATCAAAAAATATTTTGATGATAAAGGGAAAGCAGTTTTGGGTGCACTTGATAAAATTTCAGAAAAACACCAGTCTCAACCTGCAACGGTTGCATTGGCTTGGCTCTTAGCAAATCCATTAATCACAGCGCCAATCGTAAGTGCGACGAGCGAAAGACAATTGCAAACCATATTTGATGCGCCTAAATTACATTTGGATTCCGAAGATTTGGAAATCCTTAACCAAGCTTCAAAATAAGCGATGTCAGAAGTACAATCACGACTGAGTAAAGCTCAGGTTTTAGGAATGGCCGTCGTTGCCGGAATCAGTGTTTCCAATATTTATTTTGCACAACCAATTTTGCATCAGATCGCTGAAAGTTTCCGCGTTCCCGAAAGTAAAATGGGAATAATGGTAGGCCTCGGACAAGTTGGTTATGGCGCCGGACTTTTGACCTTAGTTCCATTGGGCGATAAGCTTGACCGCAAGAAATTAATTCTGACTTTATTGGGAACTCTCTTTTTTGTTCTAATAGGAATTGGTTTGGTTACGAATTACTATTTTATTTTTTTATTCAGTTTATTATTAGGATTAACGGCGGTTGCAGCACAGGTCATTTTGCCGATGGCGGCGGAATTATCTGGCAATGAGAAAGGCAAAAATGTCGGAATTATCTTCACCGGAATTCTTGTCGGAATATTGATGGCGAGGGTTTTCAGCGGTTATATTTCGGAATGGAGCGGTTGGAAAATGGTGTATTATCTTTCGGCTGGATTCACGGTTTTCTCTTTGGCATTTGTCTATTTCAAGTTACCGAGTGTAAAACCGACGTTCAGAGAATCGTATTTTAAATTAATATCATCATCGTTTTATCAGTTGAAGAGATTTCCTCAATTGCGATTTATGGCTTTGTTGGGCGGGATTGCGTTTGCCGTGTTTTGTTCATTCTGGACAACTTTGACATTTTTACTGATTGAGAAACCGTACAATTACAGTTCAGACACGATTGGACTTTTCGGAATGTTGGGAATTGCAGGTGCCTTGGTTGCGCCATTGATTGGAAAAGCTTCCGACAAAGGCGATTCCCGATACACACAACTTATTGCAAGTGTTATTTTAGTGGCTGGTTCAGTTGTTATTTTTCTGTTTCCGAGCTATTTAATTTCAATTATTATCGCCGTTATTTTCATTGATGTTGGCGTACAGTCCATCCAGGTCACAAATGTTGCGCTAATTTATCGATTAGATGAGAAAGCAAACAGCAGGATCAATACGATTTATATGACCTCCTATTTCGTTGGTGGCGCACTGGGAACTTTCATCGGACTGAAATGTTGGGAAATGGGCGGATGGCATTACGTAGGAATTCAGCTCGTGGTATTCAGTTTATTTGTACTTTTAATGAACTTAATAAATGTCTTTAAACAGAAGAAAATTAATCAAACAAAATCTTAATATGAAACTCTCACTCACATTATTAACTGTATTTCTAGGAATGCAACTTACATTAGCACAGACATTGAAAACAATTGCTTACAAAGACGGAACTCAGAAACTGAATGGACTTGTCACCTCAAATGCAGGAAAAAAACTGCCCGGCGTTTTGATATTGCCAGCCTGGAAAGGCATCGATGACGAAGCGAAGAATGCAGCGCTCCAACTGGAAAAACAAGGTTACATCGCCTTTGTAGCCGACATTTATGGCGAAGGAAATATTCCCGCGGACAATGCTGCTGCAGCAAAAATTGCCGGAAGCTACAAGCAGGATTACAAAGCGTATCAGCAAAGGATTTCTGTCGCGTTGGAAGAATTAAAAAAGCAAGGTGCAAATGTTGATAAGATCGCTGTAATCGGATATTGTTTTGGTGGAACCGGCGCTTTGGAAACGGCAAGAGCACAGTTTCCTGTTGCTGGCGTTGTGTCTATCCACGGTGGTTTGGCGAAAGGAAATGACAGACTGAACGTTCCCATCAAAACCAAAGTTCTTGTAGAAAATCCCGCGGACGACGAAAGTGTAAAGCCTGAAGATATGACAAACCTGATTGCGGAACTTAAAGCCGGTAAAACCGATTTTCAAATCATCACGTACGCCAATTCCAAACATACTTTCACAAGCCCGGAATCGCCGGATTACAATGAAGTAATGGCGAAACGCGCGTGGAATCACACGTTGACTTATCTTAAAGAAATTTTGAAATAAATAATAGAAGTTAGACTTTAGATATTAGAAGTTAGAAAGACAGCCATTGCAGCTGTCTTTTTTTATTTTTTAATGAGCAATGAAACAATATCCTGCAGCACTTTCTGCGAAACGAAATGCATAAAATCAATCCTTTCCAGATGTGGAAGAAACAATTTTGAGGTGGTTTCTTCATCTCCAATTCTAATAGTGTAGTAAACCGTTCCCACGTCTTTGCCATCCTCACCTTTTCCGGGACCGGCGACGCCAGTGGTAGAAACAGAAATGTCTGTTTTAAACAAATTCTGACCACCTTTCGCCATTTCAGAAGCGACTTGCTCACTCACTACGGTAAATTCCTCGATTGCTGCCGGATTAACTTTCAGGATATCAATTTTCTTCTCGGTAGAGTAACATACAATTCCGCCGATGAAATACTTGGAACTGCCGGTATTCGACGTGACCAGGTGTGACAATTCGCCGCCCGTACAACTTTCCGCAACCGAAATGGTCAATTTTCTCTCATTCAACAATTCGCCAAGGATTTTCTCGATTTTATCTTCGTGAGTGGCAATGATATTTTCGCCAATGATTGGAATCAGTTTCTGAATCTCAGTTTCAAGATCTTGATTTAATTTCTCCTGAGAATTTCCTGAGGCGGTCAATCTAAGTTTCACTCTCGTTCCGATTGGCAAATAAGACAGTGAAATATGTTCTGGCAAGGCCAATTCCCAGCTTTCAATATTTTCTGAGAGAATACTTTCCGGAATGTCAACCACAGAAACAATTCTCGTCACAATATGATCCAATTCAAATTTATCTTTCAAAAAAGGGATGATTTGACCTTTCACCAAAGGTTTCACCTCGTACGGAACGCCCGGCAAACTGAAACAGAAAGTCCCATTCTTTTCCAGAACCATACAGGGCGCCGTCCCGAAATAATTAAGAAAAACCTGAGCTTTTGATAGGACAACAGCCTGTTCCTTATTATGTTCCAAAATCCAAAGGCGGTTTCGCTGCTCCAGATAAGCTCTCAGATGTTCATAAACTTGATCCGAAAAAACCAGTTCGTCATCAAAAAATTCAGCGTAAGCTTTCTTGGTGATATCGTCTTTCGTAGGACCCAATCCGCCGGTTGTCACTACAACATCGGCCATTCCGAAAGCTTTCCCCAGCGTAGAAACGATGGTAGCTTCATCATCAGGAATGGTGAAAATCCTCAGAACTTTGATCCCGATTTCTTTGAGTTGCGTGGCAATGAAATTGGAATTGGTATCAACGGTGTTTCCGGAGAGAATCTCGTCGCCAATGGTGATTAAAACTGCTGTTTTCATAGAAACAAATTTCGGTAATTTTTTGCTCTCAAATCAATTAATTGCAGAATAAAACAACGCTTTGTCATTCCGGAGGAATCTAGACTGTTTAGATCCTCCGGAATGACAACGTGAATATTATTTATGATATATATTTTATAATTTTGATTTTGGCTAATCTACATTTTGTGGTTCAGAAATAATTATCTTTGATCAAAATTGAGGCATGAAATCATCTTTCTGGAAAAACTACAGCAACATCATCCTGCTTCTCATCGGGATTTTCATCGGAAGTCTTGTGGGAATTTTCTCGCCGGATTTTGTTGTTTATCTGAAACCGATTGGTGATATTTTCCTTAATCTGCTCTTCGTCACGGTAATTCCGCTCGTATTTTTCGCAATCGTTTCCGCCATTTCAGGCATCGAGCAGCAAAATCAACTTGGGAAAATCATTGGAACGATGGTTCTGACATTCCTGAGTTTCATCCTGATTTCGGCCACATTCTGCATTGTACTGGTTTATTTTTTTCCAACAGAAACACCTGCAAATATCCACGAAGCCATCACAGAAAACATAAAATCCGACACCAGCATCAATGATCAGATTGTAGGATTCTTCACCGTCAGCGAGTTTTATCATCTTTTCTCAAGACAAAATATGCTCGCACTTTTGGTCTTTTCTTTTTTAGTAGGCATTTCCATCAGAAAATCTGGCGAATTGGGAAAGGCATTCCAAAACTTCATCCTCTCCGGAAACGAAGTGATGAAGCAGCTTCTGTTATTAATTATGAAAGTCGCGCCCGTTGGATTAGGCGCCTATTTTGCGTATCAGGTTGGCACGATTGGACCTCAGCTTTTTGGTTTTTATGCCAAACCTTTGGGACTTTATTATATTGCCGGAACCATTTATTTCATCGTATTTTTCAGTCTTTACGCCTTCGTCTGGAAAGGTGGAAAGGGCGTAAAAGCATTCTGGAGAGAAAGTCTTTTGCCGACTGCAACAGCCATCAGCACGTGCAGCAGTCTGGCGACAATGCCCGTCGCCATAGAGTCTGCCAAAAGAATGGGCGTTCCCGGCGCCATCGCCAATGTCGTTATTCCTATCGGAATTACAATTCACAAAAACGGCTCGTCCATCTCATCCATCATCAAAATATATGTTGCGTTTCAGCTTCTGGGCTGGAATTTCTTCGAACCTGTTAATCTCATAATGGCTCTCGGAATCACGGTTTTCGTAAGTGCAGTCGCAGGCGGAATCCCGAATGGCGGTTACATTGGCGAAATGTTGATGATTTCCGTTTACAAAATCCCACCTGATGTGGTGCCTGCGGTCATCATCATCGGAACTTTGGTGGATCCGCTGGCGACAGTCCTCAATTCCGTAGGGAATATTCTTGCAAGTATGATTGTGTCGAAGTTCGTAAAAGTAGAAACAGTCTGATTTTTTAGGAGCTATTTCCCGCTATCCACTGTATCTTTTTTGCTTTCAGAACGTATTGCCGTCGAAAGAAATTTGGCGCTAAAAGCAAAAAAGGATGCCGTTCCTATCGGGGCTATGTCACGTTTTCAACTTCTATTCACTTCTTTTCACAGGTTCAAGATTTTCCAATTCCTCCGGCGTGAACAGTCGGTAATGCACTTTGAAGGTCTTTCCCAAAGGCGTTTCTAGAGAAAATCCACCCGGTCCCCAACCTTCCAAAACATCCAACGTGAAATGCGAATATTTCCAGTATTCAAAAAGGTCGCGGTCTATCCAGAATTCGAAGCCGTTGATGGTGCCGATCATGGCGTCATTCATCCTGGGAAAGTAGCCACCTTTTTCAAAGCATTGTGGCTGTGTGCCTTCGCAGCAGCCGCCAGCTTGGTAGAACATCAGTTCGCCGTGTTTTTTCTCGAGTTCCCAGATAAGCTCCATTGCCTCATCGGTCACAGAAAGTCTTGAGATTTTATCTTTAGTTTCCATCTTTTTATTTTGAAATTAATGAATAATAATAATAACATGATTAACAGGTCGCACCTCCGGAGCTTAACATCTCTCATCGATATTTTTTCTATTAACAGTTTGCTCCTACGGAGCTTTGTGCATGTTTCCGTATCAATTGAAGATTTGCATTTTAGAATCTACAAATAGTTTGCGTGCTCATTATTATTTTAGTTAAACAAAAACCCGACAAAAAATTCTGCCGGGTTCAGAGTATTTATAAGTTTTAATGAATGTTTGTTCATCAATCATTAAATGATAACTAACAGTCATTTTGTCATTCCGTAGGAAACCTAACGAAGTGGTTCGACGAAGTCAATCTAAACTGCTTTATTTTCAGCGTGTTGAGATTCCTACGGAATGACAAACAAGCTGCTAAAATTAAGTTAGATCTGACTGTTAATATTCATATAAGTTTTAAACTTAATGATAAAACATTAAGATTAAAAGAACCCTAATTTATTCTTGCTGTAAGAAATCAACATATTTTTGGTCTGACGGTAATGGTCGAGCATCATTTTGTGATTTTCTCTACCAATTCCCGACTGTTTGTAGCCTCCAAAAGGCGCACCGGCAGGATAAGCATGGTATTGGTTCACCCAAACTCTACCCGCTTCCACGTGTCTCGGAATGTTGTACAATTGGTGTGCATCGCGCGTCCAAACGCCGGCTCCTAAACCGTAAATCGTATCATTTGCAATTTCCAGAGCTTCCGTTTCATCCTTGAAAGTCGTAAACGCAACCACCGGACCGAAGATTTCTTCCTGGAAAATTCTCATTCTGTTGTTCCCTTTGAAGATAGTCGGTTTAATATAATAGCCTTCTTCCAGACCTTCAACAGTATTCACATCGCCACCTGTAAGGACTTCGGCGCCTTCTTCTTTACCCAATTTCAAATAGCCCATAATTTTGTCTTTCTGGATTTTCGAAGCTTGTGCTCCCATCATCACCGTTTTATCCAATGGATTTCCAATTTTGATAGCCTCGGTTCTCTCAATCACTTTGGCGATGAATGCGTCTGCAATGTCTTCCTGAACCAGCAATCTTGACGGGCAAGTACAAATTTCGCCTTGATTTAGGGCAAACATTACTGCACCTTCTACCGCTTTGTCCAGGAATTCATCATCCGCATCCATCACGGAACTGAAGAAGATATTTGGTGATTTACCACCTAATTCCAGCGTTACCGGAATGATGTTTTCTGTCGCATACTGCATTACCATTCTACCGGTAACCGTAGAACCTGTAAAAGCGGCTTTGTTGACCTTCGGATTGGTGACAAGTGCCCTTCCTAATTCAGCTCCGAAGCCATTAACGATATTGACAACACCGGGAGGAAGCAAATCGCCAACCAGTTCCATCAAAACCATAATAGATACGGGTGTACTCTCTGCGGGCTTCAAAACTACGCAGTTTCCTGCTGCCAAAGCCGGCGCAAGTTTCCAAACCGCCATCAGGATTGGGAAATTCCAGGGAATAATCTGCGCAATTACACCAAGTGGCTCGTGAACAATCAGTGAAACGGTGTCTTTATCTAATTCGTTGTGCGAGCCTTCTTCTGCTCTGATTACCGAAGCAAAATACCTGAAATGGTCAATTGCCAGAGGAATATCGGCTGCCAAAGTTTCTCTTACGGCTTTACCATTATCTATAGTTTCAACCGTTGCGATGTATTCCAGATTCTCCTCTATTCTGTCTGCTATTTTATTGAGAATGATACTTCTCTCTGTGGCTGAAGTATCTTTCCAGGTTTTGAAAGCTTCTGCTGCCGCATTGACAGCATTGTCCAGATCTTCTTTATTGGAATGTACTGCCTGTGTAAAAACCTGTCCGTTGATTGGAGAGATCACGTCGAAATATTTGCCGCCAGCCGAAGGCACAAATTTTCCGCCGATATAGTTATCATATTTTGCTTTGAATTCCGGCCACGCCAGGGTGGTCGAGTTTTGTTTGTGTTCTGCTGTTGTACTCATAATAATATTTGATTTTATTAATACTGAATTAATATTTGATTAAGGCTAAGTTAGATATATTATCACTCACAACAGTAGCTACTAGCTCTTAAATAATTGTTAAATAATGGATTTTTAATACTTTATGAGTTTTTAACACAAGAAAATGCTGATGCTTTAAGATTTAATTCTTATATTTAATCATTAAGATTTAGTTAATATTAGTTAGTAGTTAGTTATAGATATTTTCAAAAGAAAACGAGCAGAAATTTCTGCTCGTTTTCGATTTTATATGTTTGGGTTTCGAAGCACATAGGCACAGATAATTTTAATATGAAAACTGTCTCTGTGCTTATTTTATTTTTGATAACCGTAATATCTTGCACCTTTTAAAACTGGACTTTCTTTTTCAATTCTTATCAGTCCGAAGCCTTTGTAATTTTCGTTAACTGACAATTCCAGTTGTTTGCGGTGTAACTTTTCATAGGTTTCAAAATTGATTTGATGTCTCTTATTCAGTTCTTCAAAAAGATTCCATTTTGTGACAACAGATTTCCATTCAGGAGCCATCTTTCCGACAAAAACTTTAGCTTTGGAGCCACTGCCGTACGCGAGGAAACCAATTTCCTGTTCTGTCAGATCTTCATTTTCATTAAACGAAATTTGTAGTGCAGAAAGCAAAGCCATAAAGATAGAAGCCGTGTACATATTCCCGATTTCGGAAGATGCGCGCTGAGAACGTTCTATTTTGTCATTGATAAAGCTGATGTAATCTTCGGATTTGGCAATGGCTTTTTGTTTCTCTGGATCAGAAAAATCCAGTTTATTTTCTAAACTATAAATCTCGGTAAAGACTCTTTTTCCGTGAAATGCGTACGGCAAATGGAAAATCAGATAGCGCCAGTTTTCGTACGGCCTTACTGTAAAAGTCTGATCTTTGTAATGTTCATAAGCCTCGCGGATCCTGTCCTGATAACATTGATTAGAATACTGACCGTCAAAAACCGGTTCATCTGTAAAGATTTCAATCTTGTCCGGAAAATTTTCCGGTGCATAAGTCAAGTCCGATTTGGAAAAAGGACGTCTGGGTTTGAAGAAATCGAATACACTTTCTGTGGCAACGCCCCAATTATTATCAATCTCGAGTAAGCGTGGATTAGCTGAAACCAAAAGTGCAACAGCGCCGCCGCCTTGGGTATATTCACCGGAGGAAGCAAGCTCATATTTAGCGTAATCACTGGCGATTACAATTGCTTTTTTGAGTGGATTGGCTCTTACAAAATCTAATGAATTATGCAGAGCATCGACGGCTCCTACGCAGGCGAAAGTCATATCTACGACGTCGCAGTTCTTAAAACTTCTTTCACCAAAATCTTCGGTGAGGTATTCTTCTACCATTTGAACAGCGTAAGTTGCAGTGGGTTTTGCTGCATCCAATGCGCTTTCTGTACCGAGATAGACTCTGGAAATTTCTTTGGGATTGAGATTATAATCCTGAATTAATTTGAGTAACGCTTCTGCTGCAAACGTGGCGGAATCCTCGTGGACATCCGGCAACGCCATCTTGTGGAGGCCGAGTCCTTTTTCCAATTTTGCCGGTTCTATTCCTCTCTGTTCAGCCAGATCTTTAATTTCTAAATATAAAGAAGGCACATAAAAACTGGCCGCATCTACTCCAAATTTCGTCATTTTTAAAAATTTTAAGACACGAATTTAGAGATTTTTCGGCGGATTTTGGGTCTGTTTTGAGGAGAAAGTTTGAATTGAAAGGCAAATCCTCAACTTTGCGAAGCGCAGCCCGACTTGAACGGAGCTCTTTTTTGTTGTTGCGATTCTGGAACGTTCACTTAATGATTTCATGTCAATCGCAACAACACAAAAAGCGGGAGTGGAAGGCGGATTAAGCTGCCCAAATAATTGAGATAAAAAACCTCACCAATAAAATCAGTGAGGCTTCCTTAATATCAAAACATTAATAATGCTTAAACCAGACTCTCGTCGTGCTGAGAAAGGTCTAAACCGATGTTCTCGGAATCTTCGGCAACCCTTAATGGAATTATCATATCTGTGACTTTATATAATAGTAAAGATCCTAAAAATGTGAATGCGGAAACCAGAACCAGAGCCATCATATGATGCGCAAAGACATCAAAACCGCCGTGAAGAAGACTTGCATTTTCGCCCTTGGCCAGAATTGCCGTCAGAATCATTCCCATAATGCCGCCAACACCGTGACAGGCGAAAACGTCCAATGTATCGTCCACTTTTTTGAGGCGTTTCCAATGGCACATCGTATTGGAAACGATGGCTGAAATAAAACCAATGAAAATGGCGTGTGGTAAAGTCACAAAGCCAGCTGCAGGTGTGATGGCGACCAGACCGACAACCGCTCCAATGCAGGCACCGAGGGCAGAAACCTTTCTTCCGTTTACCCTGTCAAAGAAGATCCACGACAGCATCGCAGTTGCCGAAGCGACTGTGGTGGTGCCAAAAGCCATTGCGGCAGTGGCGTTGGCTGCTAAAGCTGAACCAGCGTTGAATCCAAACCATCCGAACCAAAGCATTCCTGTTCCAAGGATTACAAAAGGAATATTTGAAGGCTCGTGGTGCGGATTTTTTCTTTTACCAATCATCATCGCACCAGCCAAAGCGGCGAATCCTGCACTCATGTGAACCACTGTTCCACCGGCAAAATCTTTGACGCCGAAGTATTTATTCAGAAGTCCGTCCGGATGCCACACCATATGACAGAGCGGCGTATAAATGATTAAACTAAACAAAACCATAAATAAAAGGTAGGAAATAAACCGGACGCGCTCGGCAAAAGAACCCGTGATCAAAGCAGGCGTGATGACTGCGAACTTCATCTGAAACATTGCAAACAATACAAAAGGAATCGTAGAAGCCATCTGGCTGTGCGGCAAAACGCCGACATTGTTGAAAAACAGATAGGTGGTTGGGTTTCCTACAAGTCCGTAATGCTGTCCGCCAATTGTAATGCCTATAGATTCGCCAAAAGACAAACTGAAACCTACGACTACCCAGAGAATGCTGATGACGCCCAATGCGATAAAACTCTGCAGCATCGTAGAAATCATATTCTTCTTACCGACCATTCCGCCATAGAAAAAAGAAAGTCCGGGCGTCATCAATAGAACCAATCCTGAAGAAGCCAGGATCCAGGCAACATCTGCGCCTACAATATTTTCCTCACCCAGAAAAGTGCCTTTTTTGGGCAATGAAGTCTGTTCTGGCCAGAAAAGTGCGGCTAAAGAAACAATACTGATGATAATAAAAGAGATGATCCAGCGCTTTTCGATTTTCATTTTCTGTCTTTTAAATTTTTAACCCTGCAAATATATAGGGTTAATATTTAAAAACATAATAATTTACTTCATATACCTAACAATTTTTAAGCCTTATAAATAAATATTACGAAAAATACATTAATAATAATCAGGCATTACTTTTGTAGTAGACTTTAAAAATAAAGCTATGAGATCAGACATTCCAAAATCCGACAGCGAAACTAATAAAGGACCTATGATTGCGATCATCGTCATCGTCGCACTGTTCCTTCTGGGTTATTTTGCTTATATGATGTTCATCCCGCAACAGGTGGAAAATATGAATAAAACAGAAACAATACAGCCGGTAGAACAAACAATAAAAGACTCCATATAGGAGTCTTTTTTATTATTAAACTAAACTTGAATGTTAGTGAATATGTTTCTCTGCGTGGTAAGAACTTCTTACTAACGGGGAACTTTCTACGTGGCGGAATCCCAGATTTCTGGCAAAATCACCGTATTCATCAAACTGTTCGGGCGTAATAAAGCTTTTCACAGGCAAATGTTTTTTGGTTGGCTGCAGATACTGTCCCATTGTGATGACATCTACATTAGCATTTCTGATATCCTCAATCGTCTGGAAAACCTCATCTCTCGTTTCGCCAAGACCCAGCATTACACCGGTTTTTGTTCTGTTTTGTCCAGCTTCTTTCAGATATCTCAAAACTTCCAGACTGCGTTCGTACTTCGCCTGAATTCTTACTTCTCTTGTCAGCCTTTTTACGGTCTCCATATTGTGAGAAATCACTTCAGGAGCCACTTCTATCATTCTGTCAAGGTGTTTTGTAATGCCCTGAAAATCCGGAATCAATGTTTCCATTGTGGTTCCAGGTGAAATTCTACGAACAGCGTTTACGGTTTCGCCCCAAAGGATTGATCCCATATCTTTCAAATCATCTCTGTCAACAGAAGTTAAAACAGCGTGTTTGATTTTCATTAATTTGATTGATCGTGCAACTTTTTCCGGTTCGTCCCAATTGACATTTTCAGGCTTTCCCGTTTTTACACCACAAAAACCGCAAGAACGTGTACAGACATTACCAAGAATCATAAAAGTGGCTGTTCCTTCGCCCCAGCATTCGCCCATATTTGGACAGCTTCCGCTTTGGCAAATAGTGTTCAGCTTATATTTATCTACCAGATGTCTCAGTTCGCGGTAGTTTTTACCAGTCGGTAATTTTACGCGGATCCATTTTGGTTTTTGAATTGCTATATCCTGTTGAATTAACTCCTCCATTTAATTTTGAAATTGACTTCAAAGTTAAGGAATTTTTTATCGAAACAATCAAACGCAGAGATTGATGAAACGTATCATTCAATAATTTAAAAAACAAGTATTACTATGAAAACTTCACATTTGTTACTATTCATTTTATGTGGAACATTGTGTTTTGGCCAAAAAGAATTTCAGCCAAAAAATTCAACAGTTCTTGAAACCGTCGAGGGAGATTTAGATGGCGACAAAATCCCTGAGAAAGTAATCGTGTACGATATCACGTCTGAAAACTTACGTGAACTTCAGATTCTAAAGAAGATCAATAATAAATGGAAAATTTTGGAGAAATCGAGCACCGCAATCTTAGGAAGCGAAGATGGTGGCGTGATGGGAGATCCTTTCGTTTCCTGTAAAATTGAGAAGGGAATATTGATCACGTCGCATTTTGGCGGAAGCAGCTGGAAATGGGGTTTTGTTGATAAGTACAGGTTTCAAAATGGACATTTTGAATTGATAGGACACTATTCCGAAGGCGGCAGACCAGGAGATTATTGGTCTACTACAGATTTCAATCTTTCGACCGGAAAAATAGTTTACAAAAAAGAAGTCGAAAATACTTCAATTCCGGAAAATGGAAAATCTGAGAGTGAAATTTTTGTCAAAAAAGGAATAAAAATCAACCTACAAAATAGAAATGCAGTAGACTCCAAGTTAAGATTTGCGCTACCGAAAACCAAAGAAAAAATCTATCTGTAATCAACTATCCTCCAACTCGTTATCTTTTAACAACTCCGCCAGGATTTTTTTGGCGCGCATGATTCTCACTTTTGTATTGGCGACCGAAAGGCTGAGCTCTTCTGCTATTTCTTTGATGCTTTTTTCCTCGAAAAATCTTAGCCGGATGATGTCCTGATTTTTCGCATCCATTGTTTCTATGATTTTGATGATCTTCTGCTGGTCTTCCTCAGAAATCAAAAGTTCTTCGGGAGATCTTGCAAATTCATTTTTAACATCCTGCAGATTTGCATTGGGATCTTCGTTCTCACGGCTTTTTTTGCGCCAGAAATCGATGATTGTATTTTGAGCAATAGTCAGAATCCACGTTTTGAACTGAAAGCTGGGATCGAAGAGATCCAGTTTGTTTAAGACTTTAGAAAAAACCGAAACGGTGATCTCATCTGCATCATTTTCATCTTTCACTTTATTCATCACGAAAGAAAAGACATCTACCCAAAAATGATTAATGAGCTGTGTCTGAGCCTTTTGATCTTTGTCTCTGGCTTTTATGATGAGTGTAAGTAACTGATCTTCTTTCATTTTTTCGACGAACAAAGATAGTCATAATAATTAAAAACAAATCACATTGAAAGATTGAGAAATTTTATAATCCAGGTGCATTTTTAGATTAAATTTAAATAACATTAATCAAGACTGAATTGTTTTTAAAATGAGTATTTTTACAGGCTTAAATTTTGTACAGAAAAGCTTGATTAAACGATTAAAAGTCAGAAAATTAGAATAAAAATCAATCAAGGTTTTTTGATTCTAAACTTGACAAAAAAAATAAATAAGATGAACAAACATATCAAATTTTATAAATACCAGGGAACGGGAAACGATTTTGTAATGATTGACAACCGCGATCTGGATTTCCCAAAAAGTACAGAACTGGTAAAAAACCTCTGCGACAGACGATTTGGAATTGGTGGTGACGGACTCATACTCCTTGAAAATGATGATACACAAACCGTAAACGGAGAAAAAGCAGACTTCAAAATGGTGTATTATAATTCTGACGGAAATGAAAGTACAATGTGTGGCAACGGCGGCAGATGCCTTGTAGCCTTTGCCCACTTTCTGGATGTCTTCGAAGATAAAACCATTTTTGATGCGGTAGACGGACTTCATAAAGCTGAGATCAAAAACGGTGTTGTGAAGCTGAAAATGATAGATGTTCCAAATATAAGTCAGGATGGGAATGATGCAGTGCTAAATACCGGCTCTCCGCATTATGTAAAGTATGTTGAAATGTTAAAAAATTATAATGTTTTCAAAATCGGTAACGAAATCCGTAATTCTGAAACTTATAAGAATGAGGGAATCAATGTCAACTTTGTGGAAGTGCTGCCCGACAATACACTTTTTGTGAGAACTTATGAGCGCGGCGTGGAAGATGAGACGTACAGTTGCGGCACAGGAGTGACTGCTGCGGCTTTAACTTTTATGAATCAAAATGATCAAACTTCTGTTGCAGTAAGGGTGCTGGGCGGTCAGCTGAAGGTTTATGCCGAGAAAAACGGCGCAGGTTTCTCAGATATTTGGCTGGAAGGTCCGGCTAATCAGGTTTTTAAAGGAGATATTTCTTTATAATTAATATCCAATTCTCTTTTACTAATTAAATATGAAAAAAATAATTCTTGTAATTTTTGTTGTAATCATTGTGGTTCTTGGATTTTTCGGGATCAGATTTTACAATAAATATGTCGGAAATAATATTGAGAAAGACGGATTTCTGCTCATTCCGCATCAGGCAAAATCTCAGCAGATTTTAGATTCAATTTCGCCTTACATTAAGGACAAAGCTTACTTCACCAGTGTTGCAGAAGATAAAAAACTTAATGAAAATTATAAGCCCGGCCGTTATGAATTAAAAAAAGGAATGAACAACCGGGAAATCGTCAATATGATCATCGCCGGTAATCAAACGCCCAATTCTTTCAGAATAAAAGACTTTGATGATGTATACCAGATGATTGGAAGAGTTTCTAAAAAAACGGAAGCAGATTCTGCAACATTTGCAAAGAAACTGAATGAGCTTGCCGTCAGAAAAGGATACAGAAATGCGGAGGATCTTAAGAAATATTTCTTCAACAACACCTATGACTTTTTCTGGACGGTGACGCCGGAAGAGTTTTTTGAAAAATTTGACAACCAATACAAAGAATTCTGGACTGCAGAAAAGATCGAAAAAGAAAAACAGTCGGGTCTCACGAGAGATCAGATTTATGCTTTGGCTTCTATCGTTTACAAGGAATCCGGCGGCAAGCCAGATGAGCAGAAAACAATTGCCGGACTGTATCTGAATCGTTATAACAAAGGGATGAAACTGCAAAGTGATCCTACAGTGATCTACGCCGTGAAGCAGGGCAGCAACTTTCAGAAGGTCATCAAAAGGGTTTATTATAAAGATCTGAAAACGCCTTCCCCTTACAACACCTACGCCAACAAAGGTATTCCGCCAGGACCAATTTGTATTGTAGACAAGAATTCTCTGAATGCTGTTTTGGACGCCGAGAAGAATAATTACATTTTTATGTGTGCAGATCCTGCGAGATTTGGCTATCATAAATTTACCGATAATGATGCAGAACACGCCAGAAATGCGAAGGCATATCAGGATTGGCTGAATAAAAAAGATATAAAATAGAGCAACGGCTCAAAAAAATAAAAGAATGAAAAGAACGGAGATTGTAAGTATTTTTCAGAAGAAAACTTTTGGATTAGCTTTGACAATAGGAGCAGCAAGTTTTGTAATGGCTCAGCAGAAATTGAGTATTTCTGGGACGGTAAAGGATGCAAACGGAGGAATCGGATATTCGTCCGTCACTTTCAAAAACACACAGAATGCGCAGCTTAGCGACGCTGTTTTGGCAGATGTGGACGGGAATTACAAACTGGAATTAGCACCGGGAACCTACGATGTAACGATTGAAGCTGTGGATTATAAAAAATTCTCGCAGACCGTCAGTATCAATAAAGCGGGTCCGATTGCGCCTTTCACCATCGTTTCTGACGGCAAGGCCAATCTTACCAATACGACCGATATCCAAACGGTTGTCATCACCGGCCAGTCTACAAAACCTTACAAAGTAGAGCTTGATAAGAAAACTTATGATCCGTCGCAGGATTTGGTGAGTAAAGGCGGCAGTCTTCAGGACGTTTTGCAGAATGTACCATCAGTGTCCGTAGATACAGACGGGACAGTTTCTATGAGAGGAAGTTCCAATGTGAGATTTTTGATCAATGGAAAACCGTCTGCACTTCTTGGTATAGATGACGGTGCCAATGCTTTGCAAAGTATTCCGGCAGATCAGATTGAAAAAATAGAGGTCATTACCAACCCTTCTTCTAAATTTGAAGCAAGCGGAACGGCTGGTATTCTTAATATTATTCTGAAGAAAAGCAAAAAAACAGGGTTCAATGGAAGTGTCATAGGAACTCTAGGCTACCTGCCTCAGACCAACCTGAATACAAGTCTGAGCTGGAGAAAAGGAAACTTTTCCTGGTTTCTTAATGGCGGTGGCGGTTACAGAGAATCCAAAAACACCAACCGGAATGATAATTTTTACAATAATGTAACTCAGACAGGTTCAGAAACAGAATCCCGTCAGAATTCTGTAACCAACAGTGCAAATAATAATTACAATGCAACGGCAGGAGTTGTCTATGATATAAATGATAAGACATCTGTAAACGCATCCGGAACAGTGCGGACCTTCGATAGTGAAAGTGATGGCCGCATAGACTATAACTACAAATACTATAATGCTGCTGACTCCTACACGCTGAGAAAAAATCTTGGCACCAATAATAATCTGGCATTTCAGGGCGACTTTGGATTGGACCACAAATTTGATGATAAAGGTCAAAACCTTTCATTATCAGTAAGTCTGCAGAGCAACAAATCTGGGAATGATACAAACATTGAAGAATTTGACAATTACAGCCAGAGCGCCTCTCTTCGAAATGTGATCAGTCAAAATACCAGAAACAAAAATATCGTAGCAAAAGCCGATTACGAATTACCGATTGGCGAGATTTCCAAACTGGAAGCTGGCTACCGTCTGGATTCCAATAACAACACCTATGATAACAATGTGCTCCAAAGTACATCAGCAAATCAAGGTTTGCAGTATTTAGGTCTTTACACCTATGATGCAAAATATAAGGAATTGTTCAATGCTTTTTATGTACAGTTCAAAAGTAAAATTGGAAAGATCGGCTACCAGGTAGGTCTTCGTGAAGAGCTCTCTAATGTAACAACTGACTACCGTAACCTGGAAGGAAGTAATACTTTGCCAAATAAAAAGAAAAATTACAATAATCTGTTCCCTAGTGTCTTTCTAAGTTATGAATTTGCAAAGGATAATCAGTTACTTTTAAATTATACCCGAAGGATAGACAGGCCGAGAGGTTTTTTCCTGATCCCAAATCCTAGTTATAATGACAATCAAAACATTTTTGACGGTAATATAGATCTTAATCCTTCTTACGTAGACTCATTTGAACTGGGCTACAGCATTTCTAAGAAGAAATTCACCATCAATCCTACACTTTATTACAAGCGTGAATCGGATGATACAAAAATGCTGGTTTATAATAAAGCAATAACTTACACATTTCTGGATGAAACCGGAGCAGAGCAGGAAGCAAAAAGAATCGAGTTTCACACCAAGCCTATTAATCTGGGAACAGAAGAAACTTACGGATTGGATCTTAATTTTAATTGGGATGCTACAAGCTGGCTGAAATTTATGGGAAATGTCGATCTTTTTGGCTACAATATAAAAGGCAGCACCTTATATCAAACCTTAAATCAAGATCTTGAGGAAATTACTTCAACGGCTAATTTTAACGGAAGTGGAATATCTACGAGAAGTAGACTGACAGCTTCTTTTAAACTGGATAAAACACTCAATTTCCAGGTACAGGGCTTCTACAGAGGTGGTACAAAAACAGAATATCAGGATAGAAAAGATATGTACGCCATCAACTTTGGAGCATCCAAAACAATTTGGAAAGGCAACGGGACTTTGGCATTCAATATTCAGGACGTCTTCAACACAAGAGCAATGCAGTCAACTACTTATACTGCAAACAGCACCAGAGAATCTTATATGCAATGGCAGCCAAGACAGTTTTCAGTTTCTCTGACTTACAGATTCAAACAAGGTGAAAAAGTAGAACAGCCGAAACGTAAAAAAGACATCAACTCCAATGCGAGTGGTGACGATCAGCAAGCTCCAATGTAATTATAAATTTACAATTTGGGATAATTGTTATTATCTTATAAATTCTCAATTATCATAAACAAAATCCTCAGCAATTGACTTGCTGAGGATTTTTTAATTATACGATCTAGTATTAAACATTATTCTCAATATTAATAATCGCCGGAAAAACTGCCGCAAAAAAAACCCGTCCCGTTATAAAAACGAGACGGATCTTTTTAACAATTATAATTTAAAGGTCTATCTATTTCTTTTTATCCTTCAGCTCTTCCTTGTCTTTATCGGAAGGATTCCAGACTTTAACGTCTGCATTTTTATCGATTCCTGAGACAATCTGCACATTGATCCCGTCACTTGAGCCCAATTTTACGTACGTTTTTTTGAAGCTTCCGTTGGCCTGTTTTACCTCGACGAAGGATTTGTTGTTTCCTTTTTCATACTGGATCAGCGACTCATCCAAAAGTAATGCATTTTTCTTAGAACTCAGTAATATTTCTCCGTTTGCACTGAAACCTGCCCTGATGTATTCACCGGTTTTATTGTAAACATCGCCTTCTACAGCAAATTTTATGGTTCCGCTTTCTTCTGTTCCTTTTGGCGCAATCAGTGTCAATTTGCCTGGGAAAGACTTATTCTGCAAAGCACCAATTACGACTTTCATCTCCATGCCCTGACTTAGTTTTCCGGCTTGCGCTTCATCAATATCACCCTTAAAAATCAGTGAATTAAGATCTGCAATAGAACAGATGGTTGTCCCGGCGTTGAAGGCATTGGCTTCTATCACCTGGCTTCCAACTTTTACAGGAATGGTAAGCACTGTTCCTGCCGCCTTGGCGCGGATCTGCGTAGTTGCCATACTCTGAAGTTCCGGCGTAGCACCAGTTCTTACAATCTGCAACTGTTTCTGAGCAGCGTTTAGACTTTGAACAGCAAGTTTCTGCTGCTGAATGGTCGTCTGCAGCTGTTGCTGAGCAGTGATGAATTCCTGTTTTGAGATCACGCCTTGTTTGTACAGTTTGTCCTGCATTGCAAATTGCTTCTGCTGGTTGTCTACATTTATTTTAGCGTTGGTCAGCTGGATCTGCGCGTTGTTGATCTGCATCGTAGCACTGTTCACATCAGTCACATTCGGTACAATTCTGATGGTAGCGATTAATTGTCCTGCTGTCACTTTATCACCTTCATCCACGTTGATCGTCTGGATAATTCCGGAGATATTCGGCTTGATTTCGATCTCTTCACGCGGTTCTATTTTTCCCGTGGCCATTACCTTATCATCCAGATTCTGGATCGTTGGTTTTCTGGTAAGGAAGACTTCATTTTCCGCAGAGTTTGATTTGATAAGATAGCCGATCCCGCCAATCAGCGCCGCTGCAAAGAGCAATCCCAAAAAGATAGACAATGCTTTTTTGAAAGTAAATTTCTTTTTTTCCATTATATAGAAATATAGTTTATTATTAAATTATAAAAATTAAACGCCTAAAAACTTAGTGTGATTATCATTCATCACCAATTCCTTTAACATTAGCAGTTACTCTGTTCTCAAGGCTTCAATCGGCCGGATTTTGACGGCTCGCTGGGCGGGAATCAGTCCGATAATCAATCCCAGAAAGATCATAATTCCCATCGCAGAAAAGACGTTTCCGTAATCTACCGTCGGGTTGTAAAAAGGAAAATCATCATTGTTCATCGTGAGGATATTGAGGATAATAAGCAGGAAAATCCCCGACATAAAACCTAATAGTCCCGAGGACAAAGTGATCACGACACTCTCCAGCAAAATCTGATTTCTCACTTCCGCAGGTTTTGCGCCCAACGCTCTTCTGATTCCTATTTCCTTGGTGCGTTCTGTTACTGTAATTAGTAAAATATTTGATATTGCAATAACGCCGGCAAGGATCGTCAATGTTCCTACAATGATGGTCAGCAACTGCATTCCTGTAAGAAATCCTGTTACTTTTTTGAACTCTTTCGCCAGATTAAATGTTCCAAATGCATTGGTATCTTCCGGAGAAACGTGGTTGATTTTTTTAAGTTCCTCTTTCACTTTAGCTTCCACAACAGATGCTTCGGCATTCGGTTTACCCACAATGGCAAAAAAACCGACTTTATCGCCCTCATTGTACATTCCGGAATAGGTGGAAAACGGAATATAAGCGGACTGATCATTCTCCATTCCGCCGCCTCTTGAGACCCTGAAAACGCCGATTACATTGAAGAAAATGCCTTTCAGATTGACCGATTTACCGATGGGATTTTCATTCTTCTTAGCATCAAAAAGGTTTTTGTAAATCTCCTCTCCTATCACGATTACATTCTTTTTGGACTGGATATCTGCGTCGTTAATATATCTTCCAAACAGTAATTTTTTCTTTGAAATCTGATTACCGATCGGGAAATCTCCAGTGATCATATACGTATTCTTCTTCCCGTTTCTGGAAATCTGATCGCCTGGTGTGCCAAAATTCCCTCTCACACTCTGGGGCGAGATGTAGTCTACTTCCGGAACTTTTTTCGTGATGTATTCGATATCTTTCAGATGGAGATCCATCTTTCTGCCTTTCGGAAAACCTTCGTAAGGAATGTTGGTACTTTGCGGCCAGAGGAAAACCGAGTTGGTTGCAAAACCGGAAAAAAGCCTGTTGAAGCCGTTCTCCATTCCGTTTGCAGCTCCCAGCAGACTGACGTACAGAAACATTCCCCAGCCAACGCCAATCATCGTCAGAAATGTTCTGAGCTTATTATTCCGGAGGGAATAATAGATTTCTTGCCAAGTATCTCTTTTGAAAAGTATGTTCATTTTGGTTGATGGTTGATGGTTGTGGCCTCTTGGTTATTCTTCGTTCTTTTTTCTTTAATCATTATTGTCAAAATCTATTCTGACCGCAGCGCTTCTATCGGCTTGATTCTGGACGCTTTGTAAGCCGGCACAAATCCGGCGATTGTTCCTGAAAGAATCAGACAGAAAAATGCTGCAGCAATCAATCCCCAGCCGACGGACGGTTCAGAAATAAAATAATCCTCAAGATTGTTTCCTATTAATTTGAGCGCCAAAACACCCAAACCAACACCGAAAAATCCGGATATCACAGTGATTACGATACTTTCCTGAAGAATGAGCATCACGATTCCGCCTGGTTTTGCACCAATTGCTTTTCTTACACCTATTTCTTTGGTTCGCTCTTTTACGATATAAACCATAATATTACTGATGCCGATAATGCCCGCCAGCAACGTCCCAAGCCCGATGAACGTTACAACAGCCGTAATGACAAACAGAAATGCAAAAGAGTCCTTGGTGTTTTTTGCATTGTTGTTAATACGGATTCCCTGTTGATCGTCTGGCGAAATCTTATGTTTTGCTTTGATGTTTTTTTCAAGATCATCCCCAAATTTTACACCTTCGTCCGGGGTCATAGCCGGATTATAAGATAACATGACGGTGCTGATGGTGTCAGAACTTTTCTTCATCTGCTGCAACGTGGAAAGAGGAATAGAGATATGCCTTTCGTCCCAATCGCCGCCCGGATCAGAGAATACGCCAACCACTTTGAACATTGTCCCGTTGATTTCCAGATCTTTCCCAATAGGATTACCATCGCGGATAAGATCGCGCCACGCCATTCTTCCGATGGATGCTACATTTTGCTTGAGTTCATTATCTCTTTCATTAATGTAGCGGCCGTCTATCATCGTTCGGTTTTCGAGAAATTTCTCATCTCCCAAAACGCCGTTGATCTGATAACTCCCACTTTCTTTGCCATATTTCACCGTCAGATTTGTAGTGTATCTGGGCGAGGCATATTCTAATTTACCTTCACTTTCCTTTACTATTTCGTCGAAATCATCATTGTTGAACGTAATCTGCCTGTCCGACTGCAGTCCGGCGAACGGAAGCGTTGTTTTGCCTCCGAAAAGCATAATCAGATTGGTAGCATCTCTTGTAAATGCTTTGGCAAAGGAATTATTGAGACCATTCCCGATCCCGAACAATACGATAAAAATGAACAGTCCCAGAGCCACCGTAAATCCGGAAAGCACCGTCCGCAATACATTACTGCGAATAGAACTGAAAATCTCCTGCCAGCGGTCTAGGTCAAACATTTTTTAGTTTTTGGTTTTTTGTTGTTGATTTTTTGTTGATAGTTGTTGGTTTCTTAGGATTGAGATTCTCCTCTGGGTTTCAGGCTGAGGCTCTCGAAGACTTTTTTTTAATATTTAATCCAAAACGATTTGGTTGATGAATGTATCGCTTTCTATCAGGCCGTCTTTGAGGACGACGTTTCTTTTGGTCTGTGCCGCTACATCGGGCTCGTGCGTTACGACGACGATGGTTTTTCCTTCTTTATTGATATCCTGAAGCAGCTTCATAATATCGTGCGTGGTTTTGGAATCCAAAGCTCCCGTTGGCTCATCTGCCAGAATCAGTTTTGGATCTGTGATGAGTGCTCTTGCGATGGCAATTCTCTGTTTCTGACCTCCGGAAAGCTCGCTTGGAAGGTGGTCTTTCCAACTCAGCAATCCCACTTTTTCGAGATATTCCTCTGCCCGTTTTGTTCTTTCTTTTCTGGATACATTTTGGTAATAGAGCGGCAAGGCCACATTATCCAAAGCTGTTTTATAATTAATGAGATTAAAAGACTGAAAGATAAATCCCAGAAACCGGCTTCTGTATTCCGCCGCTTTAACTTCTGTGAGGTGTTTGATGGGCACACCATCCAGTTCATAAATCCCGTCATCTGCCTCATCCAGGATTCCGATAATGTTCAGCAAAGTAGATTTTCCGGAGCCGGAGCTTCCCATAATAGAAACAAACTCACCCTCGTTGATATTGAGGTTGATACCCTTGAGGACGTGCAATTTGCTTTTGCCTGTGTCGTAGGATTTGTTGATATCTTCTATTCTTAGAATGGGATTAGACATTGTCTCGATTTTATAGATAAGTAAATCCGAATGCAGAATTGTTACAATTCAACTATTAAAAGATTAAAAAAACTGAAAGATTAAAAATATAACGCATTGTCATATGACATGGAATCGTGAGAAAATGCGCCAGCGCGTGAGGGCGGAGGGCAATGTCGGAGCTCTTTTTTGTTTTGTTTTGAAATTTGTTTTGAAACAGAAGCGTCCTAAGACAAAAAAAGCGACTGCCCGCAGACCGACCCGTTTTTTCGGATGGCCTAAGCGAAGGGAAAAACGGGGCACGCCCAAAAAAAATTTGGAATGCCGTAACATTTTAACAATTCCGAAGTCTTATTGTATATAATTTTTCTTTTATGCTTAAAAAAGTTTTTTGTATTTCGCTTTTGTCTGTTGGTGTTTTGGGATTTTCTCAGAAGAAATGGACGATTCAGGAATGTGTGGATTATGCGATCAAAAATAATCTGCAGGTTCAGGCGCAGGCTTATAACAAGGATGTGCAGGCAAAAAATCTGGAAATGGCAAAAAGAGATTATCTGCCGTCGGTGTCCGGAAGCATATCCAACACGGCCAGCTTTGGAAATACGCAGTTTGTGAATACGAGTGTGCGCAATGACAATTTCAGCAATAATGCCAGTGTTGGCGCCAATATCCTTGTTTTCAACTATGGTCGGCTGGAAAAGACGATCCGCAAAACCAGCTATGATGTAGATGCAAGCCTCCAGGATATCGAGACCATTAAGAATAATATCGCGCTTCAAATTGCGCAACAATATCTTTCTGTCATGCTGAACAGAGAAATCAAAAAGATCTCTGAAAGTGCGATGGAAAATGCACAGAAACTGTATGACCGCGCGAAGATCACAACAGACGTCGGCACCACTGCACAGACGGTTTTGGCAGAAGCCACGGCTTCCCTTGCCAGAGAAAAGCAGAATGTGAAAACCTCGCAGATCAATGTGGACAAGGCATTGTTTGCTATGGCTCAGATCCTGCAGCTTCAGGATTACAAGACTTTCGATGTGGTAGACATTCCTGTTCCGGATGCGTTGACACCGCAGACGGAATCTGTGGACGAAGTTCTCAGTATCGCTTACGGTTCTCAACCTGTGATCAAGGCGGCGGAAATCAGAATCAAAGCGGCGGAAGCTCAAACAGAAGTTATCAGAACTAACTTTTGGCCGACAATCACCGCCAATGCAGGAATCGGAACATTTTATAACAACCGTCTGAATACTAATAATGTGGGAGGCAACGGATTTTATATCGCGGAACCTAACTTTACAAATCAGTACAAAGATAATTTCGGGCAGCAGATTGGTCTTTCTGCCAATATTCCGATTTTCAATAAAGGAATTACGAGATTGCAGGTGGAACAGACAAAAATTAATGAATCGCTGGCGAAAAACAATCTGGAGCAACAGAAATTCCAGCTAAAACAAGATATCCAGCAGGCGCAGTTCAACGCAGATTCCAACTATGAAATTTACGTTTCTGCGATGGAAGCTGAGAGAAGCACAAAACTGGCTCTCGATTTTGCCACCAAAAGTTACGACGCCGGCCGATCTACAATCTACGATGTGACGATGGCGAGAAACAATTATGCGAATGCGCAAGGTTCTGTGGCGCAGGCCAAATATAATTATCTGTTCAGCATCAAAGTTCTGGATTTCTATGCAGGCCGTGGAATTAATTTGTAACTTTATCTGAATAAAACAAAAAACATTTATGAAAACAAAATTTACTCTTCTATTTCTATCAATTGTTAGTATTGCAAATTCTCAAGTAATAAAAGGCAAAATATTTTCTAGTGAAAATAGCCAATCAATTCCGTATGTGAGAATTGGTGTTGATGGAGAAAACATTGGCGCAATTGCTGATGAAACTGGGAATTACAAAATTGATTTAACAAATATCGATAAATCCAAAAAAGTTACAGTACAATTAGGAGGTTACTACCCATTTGAACAAAATATTGAAAATTTTATTAATTCTAATAATCACAATATTACTTTAAAAGAAAAAATAAATGAGATTGCGGAAGTGAAACTTAGTCCTAAAATTTATGAAAATAAAAACTGGGGATTTAATACAAAAGCTAAAAAAATAGGGTTTTGGTATTCTTCAAATTCTAATAACGAAGGAAACTGGAAAGAAGAGATTGCTATTTCATTTTCCAACAAAAAGAAAGTGAAAATTGAAAAAATAAATCTAAATGTTAATCAATTTGATACAGATAAACCTGTTTTGTTAAATTTTAATATTTATTCCGAAGATAAAAAAAGACCTGGCAAATCTATCTTGTCCGAAATGCTGACTGTAGAACTAACCAAAGAACAAATAAAAGATGGTACTTTTACTTATGATATAAGTGACAAATCAATTTGGATTGACAATGAAGACTTTTACGTATCTGTACAGATTGTAAGTGGTTATAAAGGAAAAATTGGTTTTAGTGCAGCTTTACTTGGCGGTGTATATATTAGGTCATATTATGATAAATGGGAGAAAGTTCCAGTTGCCGCACCAGCAATTAATATTGATGTAAAAATTGCCAAAGACAAAAAAACAAGAGCTTAATAGAGTAGTTATCTATAAATTTACATAAGTCGCAAAGTAATTTTTGCGACTTTTTTATGTTAAATAACTCTAAAAAATTCTGCAACTTTTCCGTATCTTTGAGATATGCAGATTTTTGGAAAAGACTTACTCAGAGATATAAAAAATGCGGAACTTTTGGGCGAGAATGCACACAAAATCTATTCGCCGCCTTACCGTCCGGTTTTCAGTTATGAAGAAATTCTGACAAGAAATCCAAAATTTGCTGCCGTCAATATTCTACTTTACTTAAAAGATAATGAGTGGCATTTCCCACTGATTGTGCGCTCTACCAACGAAAGAGACCGTCACAGCGGGCAAATCTCTCTGCCTGGCGGGAAACGGGAAAAAGAGGACCTCGATTTTGCCCACACCGCAAAACGGGAAACTTCTGAGGAAGTGGGAATTGATGAACATTATGTGAGGATCATCCGCGAAATGTCGCCCATTTATATTCCGCCAAGTAATTTTTATGTGCATTCCTTTATCTCTTACACCAAAAAGAATCCCGAATTTTTCCTTCAGGAATCAGAAGCTGTGGAGTTGATAGAATTTCCGATTTCATCATTATTAAGTCTTCCCGACCAGCCAAAAAATATGGTTTTGCCATCTACAAAAGGCGCAGAAGTTCCGGTCATAGATTTCAACGGCTATATTATTTGGGGCGCTACTTCTATGATTCTGAGCGAGTTCAGCAACTTATTAAAAAATGTTTAGTTTTGCAGTACTTCCCAAGTTTAGGAACGGAAATTGGTTTACAGTTTTCCAGTGAAAACCAGCTTGATATTAAGTCTAAATTCTAATTAACATAAATGGCAAAAAAAAATATTTTTACCGATTCTTTTGGAAACATCTATGTTTTGAAGAGGTTTATTATATTTATTCTCGGACTGGTCTCGTACAGAAGGTTCAACGGCTTCAACAAGCTGAAAATTACAGGGACAGAAAATCTGGCTGATCTGCCGGACAGCAATGTTCTCTTTGTTTCCAACCATCAGACTTATTTTGCTGATGTCGCCGCAATGTACCATACTTTCTGCTCGGTGAATAATGGTTTTCACAATACGATCAAAAATCCCGTCTATCTCCTCAATCCAAAAGTAGATTTCTATTATGTAGCGGCGGAAGAGACGATGAATAAAGGACTTCTTTCTAGAATTTTTAAAATTGCCGGGGCGATTACGGTTAAAAGAACCTGGCGTGCGGAAGGCAAGAATGTCAACAGAATGGTAGACCTCAGTGAAATCGAGAATATTATGAAAGCTCTGGATAATGGCTGGGTAATCACGTTTCCGCAAGGAACAACGTCAGCATTTGCGCAAGGCAGAAAAGGAACGGCAAAACTGATCAAGAATCAAAGACCGACGGTAATTCCTATCAAAATCAATGGTTTCAGAAGGGCATTTGACAAGAAAGGCCTGAAAATAAAAGTGACTGGCGTGAAACCGACATTGGAGTTCAAACAGGCATTGGATATCGATTATGACAATGAATCTGCCACAGAAATACTGGACAAAATCATGCATGCCATAGAGCAGACACCGGAACATAACCTACTCCACGACTATGATGCAAAATTGAAAGAATCAAAACCTCAAACATAAAAACGGCTACTGAAAAGTAGCCGTTTTTGTTTATAACAAAGATTCAAAAAAATCTATTATCTATCAGTCTAGTATCTCTTAGTCTAAAATCTAAGATTCAATACTCGGAACCTGAAGGTTCTCATTAGCATCTTTTTCATAATCAATGCCATCTACTTCAAAGCCGAAAAGATTGAAAAATTCTTTTCTGTAACCTTCGATATCACTGATTTCGGAAAGGTTTTCAGTGGTTGTTTCCTTCCATAACTGATCAACTTCTGCCTGCACATCTTCTGCCATTTCAAGATCATCTACTCTAATTCTGCCTGCAGAATCCAATGGCACATTGCCGTCTTCGGTATATAATCTTTCGGCGAAAAGTCTCTGCATCTGCTCTATCGTTCCCTCGTGTGTTCCTTTCGCTTTCATTACTTTGTAAAGCAGAGAAATATAAAGGGGCACGACAGGAATAGCGGAACTGGATTGTGTAACCAAAGCTTTGTTTACGGAAACGTATGATTTCCCGTTGAGGTCTTTTAATAAATCATTAAGGACTGTCACCGTTGCTTCAAGGTCATTTTTTGCCTGTCCGATGGTTCCGTTTCTGTAGATTGGGAAGGTCAACTCCGGGCCGATATAAGAATAAGCAACCGTCTGTATGCCTTCAGCCAATACGCCTGCCGCTTTCAAATCTTCCATCCAGAATTTCCAGTCTTCACCGCCCATTACGGCAACCGTGTTAGGAATATCAACCTCGTTATCTGTTGGCGGAATTGTAATATCTGAGACCACACCTGTATGGAAATCTACCGTTTTGTTTGTGAATGATTGTCCGATTGGTTTCAGCACTGATGCATACGCCACACCGGTTTTAGGATGCGTCCTTCTTGGCGATGCCAGACTGTAAACCACCAGATCTACTTGGCCGAGGTCTTTTTTAATTAATTCAATCGTCTGTTTTTTCACTGCATCAGAAAATGCATCACCGTTGATGCTTTTTGCGTAAAGTCCGGCTGCAGTGGCTTCTTTCTCAAAAGCAGCAGAATTGTACCAGCCGGCAGTTCCCATTTTCCCTTCAGAAGCTGGTTTCTCGAAGAAGACACCAACGGTAGCAGCGTCGGAACCGAAAGCAGCGGTGATTCTGGAAGACAGTCCGAAACCTGTGGAAGCACCGATGACCAATACTTTTTTTGGTCCGTTTTTGATGGCACCTTTGGACTTGACGTATTCTATTTGGTTTTTTACGCTTTGAAGTGCACCGTCAGGATGCGCCGTCAAACATATAAATCCTCTTGTTCTTGGTTGAATTATCATTGTTGATATTATTTTTAGCATTGCAAATTAAAGAAATTTGAGCAAATAATGAGGAATAATCTGCAAAAAAGCTTGCATCATTTTTCCATTTGCTGTGTATTGATGAGACCTGACAGAGGCCAGATTTATTATTATGTGCAATCGATTGCGCAGGTCATTATTTTTGTTAATTTTACCGCGATCAAAATGTTGTATCAAGTGAAAGACAGGATGTGTAGATGGTGTTTTCGATCTACGGATTCTGCAGCCCGGCTTGAGTGGAGCTCATTTTTTGCGGCTGGAAAAGCAAGGCAAATAGCGGGAACGGAAGACGGAAAAAGCTGCCCAAATATTAATCATTAAGACCCATTTATTATCAATTTTAAGTATAAATTTTAATATAAACAATGAAGAAACTACTCATAGGATTTGCGTTTTCTGTTGCAGCAATGCTTACTGCGCAGAAAAATGACATTAACTATTATATTCAAAAAGCACCATTCAAGTTCGGCGAAATGGTTTTGCCGACGATTCCGCAAAAGGATTATAACTTCAAGGATTTTGGCGGTGTTGCCGATGGAAAAACACTTAATACAAAAGCTTTCGAAAAAGCAATCACAACAATCGCCGCCAACGGTGGCGGAAGATTGATCGTGCCGGCCGGAACCTGGCTTACAGGACCAATTGAACTGAAAAGTAAAATTGATTTTCACGTAGAGGAAGGTGCTATCGTGCAATTCAGTAATGATGTGAAGCAATTTCCGATCAGAGAAACCTCGTCCGGGAAATTTGAAGTGACCGCTCCGATCTGGGGAAATAATCTGAAAGATGTTTCCTTCACCGGAAAAGGTATTTTCGATGGCGCAGGAGAAGCATGGAGACCTGTGAAAAAATTTAAAACGACGGATGCGCAATGGAAAGAATTGCTTGCAAAACCAGGAAGTACACTGAGCGACGACGGGAAAATCTGGTGGCCAAGCGTTGCAGCAAAAAATGGCGAAGAACTGGCAAAAGTGATTACCAAAACGCCAAATGCAACGATGGAAATGTATGAGCAAATCCATCATTTCCTGAGACCGATGATGTTTACGCTTTCCAAAGTAACAAATCTTTTGATAGACGGACCAACGTTCCGAAACTCACCGAAGTTTGTCATCAATCCAAAACAAATCACCAATCTTGTCATTAGAAACACAACCGTTTACAATCCGAAATGGGCTCAGAACGGCGACGGAATCGATATTAGCGCTTCGAAAAATGTGATTATTTACAATACAAAAGTAAACGCCGGCGACGACGGAATCTGTATGAAATCCAGCGGAACTCCGAAGAACGGTGAAGCCAATCTGCAAAACGTCATCATCGCAGAATGTACTGTGAATGAAGGTCACGGCGGTTTTGTGATCGGCAGCAACACAGATGGCGGGATGAAAAATATCTACGTGACCAACTGTACTTTTGACGGAACGGATATCGGAATCCGAGTGAAAAGCAACTCCGGACGAGGTGGCGACGTAAGCCAGATTTTCATCGATAATATTGAGATGAAAAATATTATTAAAGAAGCAGTGATGTTTGATACTTTTTATGCAGATGCGCCTGTTGGAAGCACAAAAGAAAGTGAAGCGGCACAGCAAACTGGCGAAAAAGTACCGTATTTCCACGACTTTTATGTGAGCAATGTCCATTGTTCTTCGTCTGAAACAGCTTTCAGTTTTACCGGACTTCCTGAAAAACTAATCGAGAATCTTTATTTTAAGAACGTAAATATCACCAGTAAAAAAGGAATTGTTGGACAAAACGCTAACAACATCGTTTTTGAAAATGTGAAAATAAATAACAGTACAGATTACAAAGTGGACAGTAATCTGAAGAAAGCAATTGTTGTGAAGTAATTTTTTACGACTATTAAGGTGTTAATTTCAAACCCTTTCAGATTGAAGCTGAAAGGGTTTTTCTATTTTAAAGCGATGGAAAAATCGTCATTCATTAACAGAACGCCTTCCTCCTGATTTCCTGTGAAACCCTTCAGTTTGGACGTTTTGTTTTTCAGAATCAAATCCTGAAGTTGCTTTTCCGACAGTTTTTTTCCGAGGATTTCGAACGGAACTTTGAAACCGCAAACTTTGAAATCCGAACAGCCGATTGCCGCTTTGCCTTTCATCAGATTGATCGCTTTACACTTTGGACACTGGGTTTCTGTCCAGATGATTTCTGTTTTTACTCTTGGAACTTTTTCTTTTGGAGGCGCCGGTTTTTCTTCCTCGAAATTAATCACTTTTCCTTTGGAACTGATAACTTTCCTCGTGAGTTCCGTTACCATTTCTATCAATTCATCCTTGAATTGGTTGGCTTCGTACTCGCCTTTTTCGATTCTGCGCAGTTTGGATTCCCATTCTCCCGTGAGTTCGGGGCTTTTCAAAACTTCATCTTCTATCGTGTCGATTAACTCGATGCCAATAGAAGTTGCAACCAGATTTTTCTTTTTTCGTTCGATGTATTTTCTCCGGAACAATGTTTCGATGATGTTGGCTCGGGTTGATGGTCTTCCGATGCCATTATTCTTCAGCATTTCTCGGAGTTCCTCATCTTCCACCTGTTTTCCGGCGGTTTCCATTGCCCGCAGCAAAGTTGCTTCCGTGTAAGGTTTTGGCGGCGAAGTTTTTCCTTGGTGGATTAATGGTGCGTGCTCGCCTTTTTCGCCAGCTGTAAACTCAGGAATGGTCTGTTCTTCGTCTTTATCTTTTTCGTCCTTTTCCTCTTTTTTATCTTTGGCATAAACCGCTCGCCAGCCTGGTTCCAGGATTTGCTTTCCTGAAGCTTTGAACGGAATTGTTCCAACCTGACCTTCCACCAAAGTATTTGAAATCTTACATTCCGGATAAAAAACGGCGATAAATCTTTTCGCTACTAAATCATAAATCAACTTTTCCTCACGACTCAGATTTGATGTAGGCGGAATTTCTGTTGGAATAATCGCGTGGTGATCCGTCACTTTCGTATCATCGAAAACTGCTTTCGTTTTTGGAATCGGTTGGGAAAGTAAAGGTGAAATCAAATCTGAATAAATCGTCATACTTTTCAGAATTCCACCGATTTTTGGATAAAGATTTTCCGATAAATAAGTCGTATCAACTCTCGGATAAGTGGTGTGTTTTTTCTCGTAAAGACTCTGAATATAATTAAGTGTATGCTCCGCAGAGAAACCAAATTTCTTATTAGCTTCCACCTGAAGTCCCGTCAAATCGAACAATCTCGGGTTCTTTTCTTTGCCTTCTTTAATTTCGAAAGAGATGATTTCAAACTGATTTTTTTTGAGATATTCTAAGCCTTTTTCTGCTTTTTCTACGGTTTTAAGTCTGTCGATTGATGCGCTGAAAAGAACATCTCGATATTTTGTTTTGAGTTCCCAATATTCCTCCTGAGAAAACGCATCGATCTCTTTCTGACGCTGAACGAGCATTGCCAAAGTCGGTGTCTGAACCCGGCCAATTGACAAAACAGCTTTGTTTCCACCAAATTTCTTGGTGAATAATCTCGTCGCATTAATTCCCAAAAGCCAGTCACCAATTGCTCTTGCATTGCCTGCCTGATATAGGTTTTTGTAATCTTCTGCAGGTTTCAGATTTTCAAAACCTTCTTTAATTGAATCTTCTGTCAATGATGAAATCCATAACCGTTTCATCGGTTTGTCGCATTTTGCTTTTTGCAAAACCCAACGCTGGATAAGTTCTCCTTCTTGCCCAGCATCACCACAATTGATAACCTCATCACATTCCTCCACCAATTTCGCTATCGTGTTGAATTGTTTCTCAACACCATTGTTATCAATGAGTTTGATTCCGAATTGTTTAGGAATAATGGGCAGGAAAATCAAGTCCCAGGATTTGAAATGTGGTGCATAATCCTGCGGCTCTTTCAAGGTACAAAGATGTCCGAAAGTCCAGGTGACACAATAGCCGTTTCCTTCCATATAGCCGCTTTTGGGATTGTTGGCTCCCAAAACTTTGGCAATATCACGGGCAACACTGGGTTTTTCGGCTATACAAAGTTTCATCTGTAATTTATATGGTCTTTGGAAATAAGGCTTGCAAAAATGCGATTTTTAAATTGAAAAAACGAGGTATTTTGAACACAAAGTTCACAAAGATTTTTTGAATCTATTGAAAATTTTTTAAGTGCGCAAAGGCGTAAAACTCATCAAAGAAAATCAAAAAACACTTCACATCAATTTTGTCATTCCGGAGGAATCTAAACTGCTGCGATTGACTTCGTCGAACCACTTCGTTAGGTTTGAGAACGGAAGGCGGACAAAGGCGCCCAAATACTGAAAAAAAATCCCTCCGAAGTACGAGGCTTCTGAAGGACTGGAGAAAATAATATGAGAAATAAATGTGTTTAAATTAAAATCCAGCTTCGAAAACTTTGAGCAATTCAGTTTGCTGGATAACTTCGTTTTTGCTGTTGATGAGATTGTAGTTCGCTTGAAGCCAGTTGTTTCGGACAACAAAAAAGGTGTAAGCGTCCATCAAGCCTTCTTTGTATTTCTCTTCGGATTTTTGGAAGGAAAGTTTTTGGTTTTCGAAATTTGCCGTCAATAAATTGTATTTTTCTTCGGAATTCTGGAATTGTGCCTTGATGGAATTGATGCTTTGCGTGAGATTATTAATGACGATTTCTTTGTCATAATTGGAATTGATGACGTTTAGTTTCGCAATCTCGACGTTATTTTTTACTTGAAGTTTGTTGAAAATAGGAATATTGAGTCCGAAGCCTAATTGCTGATTTTTGTTCCTTTTGAATTGATCGGAAAATGCGTCCGCCGACTCGCCCAAAGTTTTGCTGTAGAAAGTGGACCAAGTGTAAGAGCCATTCAGCGTTGGTAAATAGGCAGATTTTGCGATGGCAATGTTTTTCTGCTGCGCTCTGATTTCAGTCTGAACGGACTGATAAGCGGGATTTTTTTCCAAGAGCTTTTTCACAAGATCGGCATCATTAAAATTGGAATGCGCCAGCGCGTCATCTTCCATTTTGAAATCCAGAGAATCGTTCGTAATCGCCAAAGCATTCAGCAGATTGATCTTGGACAAGTCTCTGGAATTCTTTGCGGAAACCCATTGTTCCTGCAAAGTTCCGAGGTTGGCCTTGATGTCGTAAACATCGCTTTTTGGGCGGTTTCCGATTTCGACTTCTTTTTCGGTACGTTTGATCTGGTCTTCGATTCCGGAGATTTGGGTTTCCAAAACCTCCAGCCAGCTTCTGTTGTTCTGATAACTGAAGAACATTTGGATGACGTTTAGTTTCACTTCATTTTGCGCCTGTTTCATCCGGAAAGTGGACGTTTCACGGTTGATTTTGGACAGTGAAATATTGAGGTAATTTCGCCAGTTCATCAGTTCCCAATTGGCTTGTGCGTAGAAATTGTCGTTTTGGGTATTGACGCTTTCACGCTGATTATTCTGCGGATTGATCCCATTTCCGAAGTTGTAATTATGATTGATGCCGGCTTCTGCAGAAGGTAAAAGCATTCCTTTGGCAGCAGAGATCTGGCGGTCATTTTTTTGAATATTGACCGATGATTGTTTCACCAAAGGATGATTGGCAGAGGCATAATCCAGGCACTGTTTCAAGGTCCAGCTTTGTTGCGCAGGGAAAAGGTTGATGATGAATATGAAGAATAGTTTTTTCATAAATGGTTTGGTTGAGAGTTGACCGTTGATAGCTTTACTGATAATTTCTATCAACTAGAAACCACAACTATCAACAAGTTATTCGTATTTAAGATATTTGACTAGGTTAATTTTTGTCGCCCGATAAGCTTTGAAACTCACAACTGTGAAAGTTAAAATCAACAGCAAAATCATACTCAAGACATACGGCCAAACAGGCATTTCAATTCTGTAAGAGAAATCTTTCAGCCATTCGTTCATTGCATAATAACTGAGTGGAATGCTTAAAATAACGGCAAGAAAACAGATGATTAGAAATCTTTTTGTCAAATCCCAAATGATGGTTTTCTCGTCTGCACCCAAGGTTTTCTTGATGGCAACGTCTTTCAGTTTTTGCTCTATTAATAATGATGACAAGGCGAATAATCCTAACAATGCAATAACCAGAACCACGATGTTCAGAGCCGTGAAGAGCGTCTGCTGTTTCTGGAATTTTTCAAATGTTTTAGCAAATTGCTTGTTTACAAAACTTCCGTTGAAGGGATAGCCTGGCTCTACGGCGGTTTCCCAATAGTGTTTAATTTGAGCAAGATTTTCTTCAATATTATCTCCTGATAACTTGATTTGTAGATTTGTCATTTGATTTCTTGCCCAGTTTCTGTTATAATTAAAGAAAATCACAGGCTGTACCTCGTTATTTACGCCACCATAATAGAAATCCTTTACCACACCCACTATTTCTAATTTTTTGTGTTTATCATCCATTCCGGTGGATAATTCTTTCCCTAAAGCCTGTTTCGCATTCCATCCCATATTCTTTATCAAAGCTTCATTTACGACGATAGATTTTGCGGTGTCGGAGGTCAGCTTTGGATTCAAATCTCTGCCGGCAACAAATTTTATCTTGTAGAAATCGAAATAATTAAGATCTATAGCACCGATACCTGCGCTGACACTCTTGGTAGAATCTTTTACATATCTGGCACCGGATGTACTGTTTACGCCATTTCCCATTGTCTGTGCAGATGCTGTAATATCTATTACGCCTGGGAATGATTTGATTTTCGATTTTTGCAGCTCGTATTTTCTGGAATTAAAATAGGCATCCGAGTAGTTGGTTTTATTGAAAGTGATCTGATAAACCTGGTCACCCCGAAAACCCAAATCTTTCTTCAACATATGATTGACCTGCGTATTGATAATCAATGAGCAGATTATGAAAAACGAGGAGATCATCAACTGTAAGCTCAAAATAGAGTTTCGTAGCCAAACGCCCTGTCTGCTTCGGGCGAAATTGCCTTTCAACGTATTGATAGGTTTAAAATTGGAAAGGTAAACGGCTGGAATCAATCCTGAAAACAACGCAAAAATAACCAGCAGCAGACCTGTGTAAAGGAAGATATTTATGTTGTCAAGCTCAATAGCCTTACCCAGAAACCTGTTGTAAACCGGCAATAATAATTCTACCATAGCAAACGCCAGAATATAAGCTACGAAGCACAAAATAAAGGTTTCCATCAGGAATTGGGTCACCAGTTTTCTTCCGGAGCTTCCGATGACTTTCCGTACGCCGACTTCCTTGGCCCGCTGTGAAGATTGTGCAATTTTCAGATTGATCAAATTGATACAGGATAATATCAACAGCAATAATGATAACAGCAAAAGAATTTCCAGAGATTTCTTGTCACCTTTATCAATACCACCTGACTTAGCATCCAGTTTTAAATCCTCGACGTTGGTAAGCCAGACTTTTGTTTCAAAATCCTGAGTATAGCCATATTTTTTTGCACTGATTTTTTCCTGCGTATACTGCAATGCGGATAACTTTTCTTCGAGTTTACGGACATCCGTTCCTGGCTTCAGTTTGAAAAACCCAATGTAGCTGTAGTTGGTCCACTGTTCCTTATTACTGTCGATAAAAGGTTGTCTGATGAGATATCCAGGCCGAAAGACCGTTTTTTCCGCTACGTCAGGTAATCTGTAAATAGCCTGAACAAGGAATTTTTCATTGTCATTATCAGAAATAACTGTTTTCCCGATAGATTTCAGATATTCATCTCCAAAAAGCTGCTTGGCAACATCCTCGGAGATTGCAATAGAATGATCATCTACAAATATATTGTTATACGAACCAGCCAGTTTCTCGTATTGAAAAATTTTAAAAAAATCTTCCGTCACAAAAATAGGATTGGTAAATGTAGATCTGCCGTCTGCCACCAATTTCTGCTTCAGATAAGTCCAATTGTTGACAACCGAATAATTTTCGACCTCAGAAAACTTGATTTTAGAATTGAGCAGGAAGGGATAATTCACTACTAGATTGTAGGCATTCTTATCCGTCTGAAATTCTACCATATAAATATTCTCCTTATCAGGAACCCATTGTTCATAAGCTTTCTCGTCCTCCCAATGGATAAATATCAACAGGAAAACACACAATCCGACACTCAGTCCAAGAATATTAATGATCGTGGAAAGCCAGTTTTTTCTGTAATTGATGAATGCTATTTTGAGCCAGTTTTTTAACATAGTGGATGGTTTTTAGTTGATGGTTGATAGTTGTCAGTTCATAATTCTTATCAACGATCAACCGACAATTGTCAACAGATTTTACTCGTATTTCAGATATTTTATAAGGTTCACTTTTGTAGCTTGGTAGGCTTTGATGCTTACTACAGAGAAAGTCAGCAGAAGCAAAATGACAAGGCTTAAAACAAAAGGTAAAACTGGCATATCAATCCTGTAAGCGAAATCCTTCAGCCATTCGTTCATCAGATAATAACTGATTGGAATACTGATGACAACGGCAATTAAAGTAATCCAAAGAAATTGTTTCGTTAATCCAATAATCAATGTTTTGTCAGATGCGCCAAGCGTTTTTCTAATCGCAACATCTTTCAGTTTCTGTTCAATCATCAGTGATGACAAAGCGAATAATCCTAATAATGCCACCATCAAAACCATTGCATTTAAAATTGTAAATAATGTCTGTTGTTTCTGATATCTTTCAAAGGTTTTAGCAAATTTCTGATCCAGAAAATAATAATCGAAAGGATAGCCTTGTTCCACATTGTTCTGCCAATAGGTTTTTAGTCTTTTCACCGTTCCGTCGATGTCATTCGGATCAATTTTCAACTGAATATTATAAACATCAAATCTCTTCCATTCGGTTTCTCTGTAGTGTAAAAACACGATGGGTTCTATGGTCGTTTTTAGATTTCTGATATTAAAATCTTTTACAATTCCTACAATGTGATAATCTTTTTGATAATCAAAACCTGGATGGAATGGATTCTTCAACGCTTCTTCATCAGTCCAGCCAAATTTTCTTACAAAAGCTTCATTAACCAAAACATTACTTATGGTGTCAGATGCAAGTTTTGAATCCAGCCAACGGCCTTTTTTTAATTTTACATTAATGAATTTCAGATAATTATAATCCATAGATCCGTGCTGGGCTTGTATGCTTTTATCCTTATAATCCATATTTGAATTGCTCGACCTGCCATTTCCAGGAACAGCTTCTCCATAAGAAATATCAGTTACACCTTGGATTTTTCTCAATTCATTCTTAAGCCGTTCGTACTTCAGCCAGGGTTTAGCATTTTCTTCGCTGAAGTTGATGATCATGATTTGTTTTCCGCTGAAGCCCAAATCTTTGTTCATCATAAATCTAACTTGCTGATTCACGATCAATCCGCCAATGATGAAGAACGAAGAGATGATCAATTGCAAGGTCAAAATCCCGTTTCTTAGCCAAATGCCGTGTTTGCTTCTTGCGAAATTTCCTTTCAGCGTTTCTATCGCTTTGAAATTGGAAAGGTAAGTTGCAGGAATCAATCCCGAGATCAACGTTACCATCAAAACCATCGCAAATGAATAGATGTAAATGCGCCAGTCATCCATCACCATTTCCTTGTCATAGAAATTATTGAAGCTTGGCAAAAGCAGTTCTGTCAAAGCCAACGAAAATAGATATGAAACGAAACAGATGATAAATGTTTCCATTAAAAACTGCAATACAAGGCTCGATTTTGTACTTCCAATGGCTTTTCTCACGCCAATTTCTTTTGCCCGTTGAGAGGCTTGTGCGGTTTTTAGATTGATGAAATTAATAGCTGATAAGATCACAATCAATACGGAAAGCGTAAACAAAATCATCAAAGTTTTGAAATCAACCGGACCAAACCAAGATGCTTTTGCGTGAAGTTTGATCTCATCCAACGGCGTCAGAAAACTATCATTGGGACCATAAAGATCAAGATATTGCTGAATGGTAATACCAGCTTCTACATTATTCAAACTTGCCCGATATTCGAAAATATCTTTTATAAATTTTTGTCTTATCTGTTCAAGATCTGCACCTTTTTTAAGCATAAAAAAACAACCGTAGTTGAAGTTTCCCCATTCGTTTTCATCATTTTTCATCTGTTCGACTGGTTTCAAGAGAAACTCTGGTTTTATCTGGCTGTTTTCTTTTGGTAATTCGTAAACTGCCGTTACAACAAAATTTTGGTTATTAAATTTCAGACTTTCGCCTGCAACATTGGTTTTACCAAAGAGATTTTTGGCAGCAGTTGTAGAAAGTGCAATGACGCCACCATCTTTCAAAGCATTTTTATAACTCCCATCAATAAGTTTGAATGGGAAAAATTCGAAAAAATTATCCGACACATTCATTCCACCCTCTTGGTAGACTGTTTTGGACTTGGTGGTTATTTTAAAGCCCAATTCTGAACTTTTAAACAAGACGTAATCCGTGATATCAGGAATAATTTCTTTTGAACGTTTTGCTATCGGAATAGAAACATTGTTCCCGTAAGAGTTTTCTTTTTTGTTGTAGGTTTGGAAAGCATAAATCTGATCTTTCTTAGGGTTCCATTTTTCGAAAGATTCCTCGTCGTTCCAATGCATCAGAATGAGCATAAAACCGGTGAGTCCGATGGTGAGTCCAAACAGATTGATCACTGTAGAAAGCCAGTTCTTTTTATAATTAATGAAGGCAATTTTGAGCCAGTTGTTGAGCATAGTTTTGGTTTTTGGTTTTTGGTTTTTGGTATTTTGTTTTAATATCATTCTGTATCTCTAAAAACTAAATACCATATACAATACACTAAGAAATTATTCGAAGTTTTTGGAATCTGCTTTTTCAAAAACATCTTTTCTTTGAGTCGAATGTTCTTCTGAGAATATTTCGCCGTCTTTCATATTCACAATTCTGGAAGCGTAACCTGCGTCGTAAGAAGAGTGCGTTACCATCGCGATGGTAGAACCTTCTCTGTGCAGTTCTGCCAAAAGATTCATCACTTCATTTCCGTTTGAAGAATCTAGGTTTCCTGTTGGCTCATCGGCAAGAATTAATTTTGGTTTTGTCACCAAAGCTCTTGCAACCGCTGCTCTTTGTTGCTGTCCACCGGAAAGTTGCTGTGGATAATGCTTTGCTCTGTGAGCAATATTGATTTTCTCCATAATTTCTTCAACACGTTTTTTTCTTTCTGATGAAGAAACGCCGTTATAGATTAATGGTAATTCGATATTTTCATAAACCGTTAATTCATCAATCAAATTAAAATTTTGGAAAATAAAACCGATATTTTTCTTTCTGATGTCTGATTTTTTCTTCTCAGAAGTGCCGATAGTTTCTACAGATTCAAATTGATAAGAACCGGAAGAAGCGCTGTCCAAAAGTCCTAGAATATTAAGGAAAGTTGATTTCCCACAACCGGAAGGTCCCATTATCGCTACAAATTCGCCTTCTTTGATGTTGAGACTTACGTTATTTAAAGCGTTGGTTTGAACATCTTCTGTTTTATAGACTTTTGAAAGGTTTTGAATATTTATCATTGTAATTTAGTTTTAAGTTTAAAGTTCAATATTTTGTTTAAAGTTTTAGAATTGAAGGTCTATCATCTATCAGTGTATTATCTAATATCCAATATCTCATATTTCTTAAGTTCCGTATAATCCGATGTAATCACAGTTTCACCCTGTTTCAATCCGGAAACCACTTCATAATACATTTGATTTTCTCTTCCAAGGCTGATATTTCGTTTTACAGCTTTGTTATTTTTCAGGACAAAAATCCATTTTCCGTTGGTGTCTTTGTAGAAATTACCTTTTGGAATCATCATACTTTGCGTATCTGCAGATAATTTCAGTTTCACACCAAAGGTCATCCCGATTTTTAAGTTTTCAATTTTTGCATCAATAAAATTCAATTCTACGGAAAATTGTCCGTCTTTGACTTCCGGTAGAATTTTGCTGATGATCACTTCGTATTCCTTTCCGTTATTGTCCAGACTTCCTTTGATTCCGTTGGTTAGTTTATTAATATAATATTCATCCACCTTTGCAATAAGCTTGTAACCGCCCATCAAATCGACTTTTCCGATACTTTCGCCAGATGACAAATTTTGTCCTAATGAAATATTAAACGAAGATAATCTTCCGGCAACCGGCGACATAATCAGGAAATTATTTTTGTTGGAACGAAGGATATTCAAACTTTTTTCCATTTGATCAATGGAACTATTGATGGCAGAAAACTGAGAATTTCTCGAAGCTTTTTCACTGGAAGCACCTTTTTCGACAATTACTTTTCTTTGTTTCTGATAATTCAGATTTTGTAATGCGATATCATAATCGGTTTTCTTTCCGATTTCCGCATCGTACAATCTCTTCTGAAGATTAAAAGTCTGCAACGCCGTATTATAATCATTTTGAGATTGAAGCAATTCTTTATCCTGATTGAATTCCTGATTTTTCAGTTCCAAAAGCGAACTTCTCATCTGGCTGATCTGCTGCATAATTCCGGTTTCCTGATTCAAATAATTAAATTCCGTATTCGGATTATAAACTCTTGCAATGGGTTGTCCTTTCGTCAACATTTGTCCGTCTTCTGCAAAAATTTCTTTCACTGCGCCGCCTTCCACTACATTTACCAATGAGGAATTAAGAGATTGTGTCTGCGCCGTTACCATCAGCATATCTTCAAATTTTCCATTGGTCACTACATCAGTCTGGATATCTTCCAATTTCACATTATAAGTTTTTTTCTGATTCAAAAAGTACCATCCAAAAACTGAAACTGCGAAAGCAGAAACAACGATAATCGATATTAATTTTAATTTAGACTTCTTTTTTACTATTTTCGTATCCATATTGACGATAACTTATTTATCTACAGACTATTACACAATGGAGATGCCAGAGATTTATAAGTATATAACTCTCTGAAAATGTGATTAAATATAATTTAATTAATTTTTAGACTGTTCATTATCGGACACTTTTTGTACGGAAACGGACAATTTTAGTTGATAGTAATTAGTTTTTAGTTGATAGCTTATTAATATCTGTCAGGCTGAGCGGAGTCGAAGCCTTTTTTATTAAATCATTTTAGTTTCAAATCATAAAAATGCGAAAAAAAGAAGCTCATATTTTAATTGTGGATGACGACGAGGATATTTTGTTTTCGGCGAGAGTCTGGCTCAAGAAGTTTTTCACGGAAGTCAGTTGCCTCAGTCAGCCAAAAAACATTCTGAAGTTTTTAGCCGAACAGCAAGTTGATACGGTTCTTCTGGATATGAATTTCCGGAAAGGTTTTGAAAACGGACAAGACGGATTATACTGGATGAACGAAATCAAAACGCTGGAACCTCAGCTTCCAATCATCCTGATGACCGCTTATGGCGAAGTGGAATTGGCGGTTGAAGCTTTGAAAAATGGTGCTTCCGATTTTATCCTGAAACCCTGGAATAATGAGAAACTCTACGCTTCCGTAAAGCTCGCAGTTGATATCTCAAGAAAGAACAAAAAACTGAATCAATGGGAAAATGTCAGCGTAAAAACCAATCAATATCAATTGGAAACTGCGTCTTTTGCAATGCAGGAAGTGATGGAACAAATCACGAAAGTTGCGCCGACTGACGCGAATGTTTTGCTTTTGGGAGAAAATGGAACCGGAAAATACGTTCTGGCAGAATATCTTCACGAACTGTCGGAAAGGAAGAGTCAGCCCTTTGTCCACATCGATTTGGGAAGTCTTTCCGAGAATCTTTTTGAGGCGGAATTGTTTGGTTATAAAAAAGGTGCATTTACCGATGCAAATCAGGATTATTCCGGGAAGATTGAAAATGCACAGAACGGAACTGTTTTTCTTGACGAAATTGGGAATCTTCCGCTTCATCTTCAAACCAAATTATTGAGCTTGATTCAAAACAGAAAATTGACGAGAATTGGTGAAAATAAAGAGCGAACTTTGGATGTGAGATTTATTTTTGCGACCAATGAAAATCTTAAAAAAGCAGTTTCCGAAAATCGTTTTCGGAAAGATTTATATTACAGAATCAATACGGTTGAACTTCAAATTCCGGGTCTGAGAGAGCGATTGGAAGACATTCCGACTTTAGCCGATTACTTTTTAGAAAAATACAAGCAGAAATACCACAAAGCAGATTTAGCTTTGAATGAATCTTTGACAAATGAACTGATAACATATTCCTGGCCGGGAAATATCCGTGAACTGGATCATTGTATTGAAAGAAGCGTCATTCTTTCCAATGAGAAAAACCTTAAATTGTTGATGCCTCAAGATGAAGAATCGGACAAACCAATTATCAATCTCAACATCGAAGAAATGGAAGAAATTCTCATCAAAAAAGCATTGAAAAAACACCGTGGAAATATTTCTCTCGCAGCGGAAGATTTGGGATTATCGAGAGCGGCGTTGTACAGAAGAATGGAAAAATTTGAATTGTAGATGAATAAGCAACAATTTATTTGGCTGTTATTTATTCTCCTGGCGATTGTCAGCGGGATTTTTGCGTTTGATTTTTATTCGCAAAACAAATGGATTAATTTCGGATTGTTTACGATGCTAGCGATTGGATGTATCATTTTGGCTCAAATTTCAGCTTTATCATTTATTCAGAAAACTGAGAAAATATTGTTGGCGATTCAGAAAAAAGACTTTTCATTATTCCCGAAAACTGAAAATAATTCTCTGGTTGATAATGCTGTAAAACTCTACTATCAAAGCAAAGAAGAGCATTTGTCTTTGTCATCCTATAAACTTTTGTACGAAGAAATTCTGAATCAATTAGAAATCGGATTGATGATTCTTTCTGAGAAAAATAATCAGTGGGAAGTTTTTTATGTGAATCCGATTTTTCTGGAAATTCTTCAGATTCCAAAATATAATTCTTGGGAATTGTATGAATCTAAAGCATCAGAATTTTATAAAATCATCGACCAAACCAATTACGAAAATTCTCAGGAATTTTTTGATATTTCGATCAATGAAAATGTAAAACAATCATTTTCTCTTCGGACGAAAAAAGTTCAAAATGTCAAAAACCGTTTCTGCATTATCAGTCTGGAATCTGTTCAGAAAATTATTGAGCAAAAAGAAAAATTGGCTTGGAATAATTTGATGAAAGTGATTTCTCACGAACTTCTCAATACTTTAACGCCGGTCAACAGTTTGATTCAAAACCTTGAATACATTGCTAATCAGGAAGTTGTAGAAAAAGAAGATCAGGAAGAAATGAAGGAAAGTCTGATGATTATCAATTCGAAATCCAAACAATTACTAAATTTTGTGGATGATTACCGACAAGTTGCCGAACTTCCGAAACCTGTTTTCAAAACCATTTCTTTGACACAGATTGTAGAATCTGCGCTGAATTTCCTGAAACCTGAGTTTGAAAAAAATCATATTAAAATTGTCAATTCTCTGGAAAATCAAGTGGTAATCGCTGACCAGAAAATGATTGAAAGATGTCTGATCAATCTTTATCTGAACGCAATCTACGCAGTTGCCGACGAGTCAGAAAAAATCATCAGAACCGAAATAAAAACATATAATAAAAGGATATTATTAAGTGTTGAAGACAGCGGAATCGGCATCTCAAATGAAATTAAAGACAAGATTTTTCTTCCATTTTTCACAACCAGAGTCAGCGGTTCCGGAATTGGTTTAACTTTGAGCAAAAGTATTATTGAAGCACATAAAGGTTATCTTAATTATAAACCTTTGGAACAAGGAAGTAAATTTGAAATATGGTTTGTAGAATAAACCGAAGAAAATTTTAACGCAAAGGCACAAAAATTTATTGAAAATCATCAAATAAAAAGGCGCAAAGTTTTTTATCTTCGATGAGATAATTTGCGACTTTCAACATTATCAAAATCTTAAAATTGCGCCTTTGCGTCAAAAACCAAACACAATTATGAAAATCAAAAATACAGCTGGAGAAATTGTAGAGTTCGAAATCTCGAAACTGGAAAACTCACTTAGGAAATCGGGCGCTGACGAGGCTTCGATAAAAACGGTGATCACCCATATTTTACCCAACTGCGTGGATGGGATCACGACCAGAGAGATTTACAAACTGGCTTTCGACGAGTTGAAGAAAATCTCAAACTCTGTCGCAGCAAGATACAGTTTGAAAAAAGCGTTGCTGGAATTGGGACCTGCAGGATTTTATTTCGAACAGTGGATTGCAAGAGTGTTCCAGAATATCGGCTACAAAACCGAAACCGGGCAGCTGATCAAAGGACATTCTGTAACGCACGAAGCCGACGTGATTGCTAAAAAAGAGGAAAAGACTTATTGGGTAGAATGTAAATTCCGCAACGATCAGGAGACCAAAATCTCCGTCACAACGCCGATGTACGTTTTATCAAGAATCAAAGATATTTCTGGAATCAATTATAATCTTTTTGGAACTCAAACCGAATTTACGGACGGCTGGCTGATCACGAACACCTATTTCACCAAAGATTCTGTGGCTTTTGCAGAATATTACGGACTGCGATTGTTGTCTTGGGATTATCCGAAAGATAAAAACATCAAAAGCCTGGTGGACCAAAATGCACTTTATCCAATTACTTGCCTTACCACATTGGACGGAAAACAGAAACAAAAATTGCTGGAAGAAAAATGTGTTTTGGTTAAAGAATTATTCAATAATCAAAGTTTATTAGATTTTCTGGATTTGAATGAAGAAAGAAAATCAGAAGTTTTGAAGGAAGCAAAAGAACTTCTTGTCACCAAAATTTCGGAATAAAAAAACCATTTCATTTTAAATAACGAAATGGTAATATTTTGTAAAATTATTCTCGCAGATTTTGCGAATCAAGCAGATTTTTTCAAAAAATATTTAATCTGCTGAATCTGTAAAATCTGCGAGATTAAAAATTATTTCCCTTTTTGCGGTGGATAATTTTTCATGATCTCCGCTACAATTTCGGGGATTTGTCTTTGTTTAGACTTTGGCGAATCTACAGAAAGTCCGCTTCCGATGCCCTGCCAAACCAGTTTCTGAGTTTTTGCATCCACGATGTCTACTACGATAGTTCCGCTGTTGTAATTGTTGGTCCAGGTATTTCCCATCCCGAAGCCGCCGCCCCAGCCCCAAGGTCTTCCCCAGCCGAAACCGCCGCCGTAAGAAGTCGTAACATCCTGAACTTTTTTGTGCGAAGCTTTCACATTGATAATCAAATCCGGATTTTGAGCCGACGTCAGAGTTTTTGCCTGCAACTGTTTCGACAATTCGTTCAGAACTCTGTCTTTGTCGATATCGTTCAGTTTCAGGTCATCCGTTCTCAGCAAATACGTTTTGTAGTTGGTAAAATTTGCCGTTGTTGCGTAGTCAGATTTCACGTTGAAAGGGCTGCACGAAGTCACGCCCAAGGAAACAGCTGCCAGTAATATGAAGAAATATTTTTTCATTGTAATATTATTTAGATTTTTTAATAAATGTATCCGTCTTTTTGTCGTACCCATATGGGCAATGCCGGCATCCACTTTTACAGCAATAGCCACGTTTCAGATGGAATTTCTCCGTGAAAACCTTGTAACCTTGCTCGTTGTAGTAGAAGTCCTCATGTTCTTTGATGTCATTTAGTTTCATAAGTTAAAAAACTGTACCAAAATTTTTATCTTTGGTAGATTATTAATGAGAATTATTATGGCAGCTATTTCCGCCTTCCACTCCCAATCTTTTTGCCTGCGCTTTTCCAGCCACAAAAAAGGATTTCCGTTCAAACCTAACGAAGTGGTTCATCGATTCCAAATAAAAAATAGAAAAGATAGATAATTCGGGCTGCGGGGTTAGTCTTCAATCCAGTTTTATCCATTACAATTTAGTTTCAGAATCTAAGTTCTAACATCTAAACTCTAACTTCTCAAATGATAATCATCTGCCAAAGATTACTCAAAAATACTAAAATTTCGGGGATTACCTTGTTTCCGTTTATTTTGCTGAGGAAAAAAGAGTTGAGACATAATGAGATTCTCATCAACCACGAGAAAATCCACCTTCAGCAGCAGCTGGAACTTTTAATCATTCCGTTTTACATCTGGTACCTTTCCGAATATTATATCAGATATCTCAGATGCAAAAATGCAGATTTGGCTTATCGCAGCATCAGTTTTGAAAGAGAAGCGTATGCCAAGGACCAAAACCTCAGCTATCTCAAAAATAGAAAGTTCTGGAGTTTCCTCGCTTATCTTTAAATCAAAGTTTTGAAATCACAATTAATATACTCATTATCAATTTAATAAGGTAAAATTAGCAACCGTCTTTTTCTTTAACATTACATTTTTCCCAAAAAAATTTCTGAGACTATAAAATAATCTAAATTTGCAAAATTATTTTTCAATAATTCTTAAATTATGTCGCAAGATAGCATTGGTCATTTTGACCTCAAAAAACTTTCCGCAGTTGGGATTTTAGTTTCATTAGGAATTGTTTTCGGAGACATCGGAACTTCGCCGTTGTACGTAATGAAAGCCATCATCAATGCTGGAAAATCCGGAGGCATAATTTCTGAAGAATACATAGAAGGTGCATTGTCCTGCATCATCTGGACGCTTACTTTACAGACGACTATCAAATACGTTATCATTGCCTTAAAAGCCGATAACAAGGGTGAAGGCGGAATTTTATCGCTCTATTCGTTGGTAAAGCGATTCAAGAAAAAGTGGCTTTACGGTGTAGCGATAATTGGTGCGGCAACATTGGTTGCTGACAGTATTATTACACCGTCTATGACCGTAATTTCAGCCATCGAAGGTCTGGAACTGGTAACGCACAAACCGCCTGTGGTTCCTATAACATTAGTAATTTTAATTGTCATATTCGTAGTCCAGCAGTTTGGAACCAGCTTTATCGGTAAGTTTTTTGGACCTGTAATGGTGCTTTGGTTCTTGGTTTTAGGTGGTTTCGGACTAGTACAGCTGATAGAACATCCTACTGTTTTGAAAGCTTTCAATCCTTATTACGCGGTCAAATTAATCTACAATTCGCCAAGTGCAATAGTAATTTTAGGAGCCGTTTTCCTTTGTACAACCGGAGCAGAAGCTCTATATTCCGACCTTGGACATTGCGGTATCAAAAATATCCAGGCCAGTTGGATTTTCGTGAAAATAATGCTGATTCTTAATTACTTAGGCCAAGGCGCTTGGTTACTAAGCAATTACCACGAGGTTTTTGCCGGGAAGAATCCTTTTTTTGGAATTATGCCGGAATGGTTTATTATTCCAGGTGTCGTTCTGGCGACCGCAGCAGCTATTATTGCCAGCCAGGCAGTCATTACTGGTGCTTTCACGATGTTTTCGGAAGCGATGTCGCTCAACTTCTGGCCCAATCAGGAAATCGAATATCCTTCAGGAATCAAGGGTCAAATGTACATCCCGAAGATCAACTGGGGACTTTTGCTGCTTTGCTTCATTGTCGTGATGTATTTCAAAGAATCCAGTAAGATGGAAGCGGCCTACGGACTTTCTATCACTGTTACGATGCTGATGACCACTATTCTGTTGATTTTCTGGTTCCTGAAAACCCGTACCAACAAAGTCTGGATTGCACTTTTCGCTTTAATCTACATCGTAATCGAAGGCGGATTCTTCTCGGCCAATATTATCAAATTCTTTGATGGCGGCTGGATGTCTGTGCTGCTCGCCGGCTTCATCGGTGTCTGTATGTATGCGTGGTACAACGGCAGAATTATCAAAACAACTTTCATCAAGTTTGTTAAATTAGAAAAATACATTTCCACGATCAAAGATATGAAGCTGGATGAATCTATCCCGAAATATGCTACCAATCTTGCGTTCATAAGCCGTGCGAAGCGGGATGACGAGGTAGAATCCAAAATTATCTACTCCATCATCAGAGCGCAGCCTAAACGGGCGGATCATTACTTTATCCTTAATATCGTCAATCAGGAAGATCCTTACAGTTTCAAATATAATGTGGAAGAGATTCTTCCCGGTACCATTTACAAAGTGAGTTTTCTGCTGGGTTTCAAAAGAGACAGAAGAATCAACGACTATTTTCAGCAGGTACTTACAGAACTGATGGACGAAGGCACAATACCTGCCAGAAGCTCGCATCCTTCCCTGCGTGCTCACAACATTCCACCGGATCTCAAGTTTGTGATTATTGATAATGTTTACATCAATGATTTCCTATTGACAATCCGTGACAAAATTATCCTGAACATTTATAATTTTGTTAAAAAACTGGGCAGCAACGATTTCACAGCCTATGGTGTAGCAAGTCATAACGTGGTGGTAGAATCTGCGCCACTGCTGGATCAGAAGATCAAAACAGAGAAAATAGAAAAAGTCGAATCCAAGCATTTTGATTAATCAGAAAAAAAATCGCTAATTTTGTAAGATGGATACGAAACAAAAAGAGTTGAATGTCGCAACTATAAAAGACGTCCTCAGACAATACCTGATGGACAAGGGTTTCCGTAACACACCTGAGCGATATACCATCCTGGAAGAGATCTACAATATGGAGCACCACTTCAATGTGGACGATCTTTACCTATTGATGATGCAGAAAAAATACCACGTCAGCAAGGCTACGATTTATAATACAATTGAGATTTTTCTGGATGCAGGTCTGATTAGAAAGCACCAATTCGGTGAGAAAACTTTAAGTACTTCTTCTTACGAAAAATCCTATTTCGACAAGCAGCACGACCATTTGGTCATTTACAAAGAAGACTCTGACAAAATCATTGAGGAGATTATAGAATTCTGTGATCCAAGGATTCAGGGCATCAAAGAATCGATTGAAAAAGCATTCGGAGTGACGATAGATACACACTCTCTCTATTTCTACGGACACAAGAAGTCTGACAATTAATGAAGAAAACCTTTCTTTTTATTTTATTTTTTGTTGTTGTAAGAATTTTTTCACAAGTGGCACCGGCACCAGCTTCAGGCTTGGTAAAGGATCCTTTTTTCAACAATACAAACCCTAATACAGAAGCTTCCAAAAAAGTCCAGAACAGGCACGCTGATACTTTCGGCGTAAAACCTGACAAATATGAAGGCAATCCTGTCTTTTCCGGCAGTGTTGTGTTTGAGCATCAGGGCTCTGTACTCACGGCAGACGAAGTTGTTTTTTATCAAAAGGAAAACTTCCTAAAAGCGATCGGAAATGTAGTACTTACGACGGCAGACGGTAGCAAAATAACTGCTGAAGAGATGGAATACGACGGCAATACCGAGCGCGGAATTGCAAGGAAAAACGTAGTCCTCACCGATCCGAAACAAACGATCAAGACAGAAACCCTCTATTACGACAAAATCCCGAATACAGCCTACTTCAACACAGGCGGAACCATCTACAGCAACGATGGCAGCGTGATGTACACCAAATCTGCAACCTACTATCTCAATACAAAAATGATCGATTTCATTGGCCGATCCAACATCGAAACCGATAAATATACGATCATCAGCGACAATATCAGGCAGAATCAAAACACCGGTGCGTCAGACTTTTCCGGTCCTACCACCATCAGGGACAAGGCAAATCCGAGAAACTACGTCTATACAGAATTGGGAACTTATAATTCCAGAACCGGTGAATCGTTCCTTAATAAAAATTCCCGCATCCATTACAACGATAAAGTCCTCACCGGAGACAAATTATACTTCAACAGAAACACAGGTTTTGGCAAAGGAAACGGCAACGTCACCTTAGACGATCCTCAGCAAAACCGCTACATCAAAGGCGGCTATGGCGAGATTTATGAGAAGAAAGATTCCGCAATGGTGACGGACAAACCTTATGCTGTAAAAGTCCTCAGCAAAGATTCTGTCTACTTTTCCGCAGAGAAATTCCTCACCTACCAGAAACCCGATTCTGCAAACAGTCTCAAGAAAAAAAGTTTCCTGCGCGCTTTCAGAAAAGTGCGGATTTACAAAACCGATATGCAGGGCCGCGCAGATTCCCTCAGTTTCAATGAGACCGACGGCGAAATGCATCTCATCAGAAAACCGATCCTTTGGATGGGTGTAAAACAGGTCACCGGCGACGAGATTCGCATTTACAGCAATCCCGAAAAAGAGATCACAGATTCCATCAGAGTATTAGGAAATGCCTTCGCCATCAGCAAAGCAGATTCTCTTAATATGAAAGACGAATTCAACCAGATCAAAAGCAAAAATATGATCGTTTATCTCAAAGATAATGCGATAGATATTGCAAAAGCTGTCGGCAACGCACAGGCGATCACTTATGCCGACGACACCAATCAGAAAACAAAGGAAGTCACCAGAATAGGCGTTGCGCTCTCCACGTGCGGCGAGATTGCTGCCCAGTTTCTGGAAAGGCGTCTGGAAGTGGTAGACTGTAATATCGGCGCCAATACAGACACCTATCCGATGAGTCTGATCTCCAAGGAACAACGTTTTTTCAAGGATTTCAACTGGAATACCAAGGACAGGCCGCAGAAATGGCGCGACATCTTTTTGGACACACCCAACTATCCCGAAATCGTTTACCAATCCGACAATTTCCTGTTTGAAAGAGCCGATGCAGAACGTAAAAAACAAGAAGAAAAGAATAAGCCGAAGACGCCGGTCCGGGTGAAGAAATAGTTCCTCCACATTGAGCGGAGTCGAAATTTGGGCGCCTTTATCCGCCTTCCGCTCCCAATCTTTTTTGCAGACGTTTCCACTTTAAACAGAGCTTTGGTAAAAGCAAAAAAGGATTTCCACTCAAGTCGGGGCGCGCTTCGCCAAGATCGAATTTTGTCAATACTTCCACGAAAAAACCAAGAAATTCCCGACCTTTGCAGAAGTTTAGAAGTATCATTATTTATAAAAAAATTGGCTTTGAATCACACATCTAAAATCTAATTTCTAACATCTACCAAAAAATGAAGACTGATTTCTTTCAATACCAAGCCCAAACAACACCTTACGCTGCAGGTTTCGAAGTGGAAAAAGCTGAAGGAAGCTACATCTACGGAAAAAACGGAATTGCTTATCTGGATTTCGTAGCCGGCGTTTCTGCAAACACGCTTGGACATTCACATCCGAAAGTGGTGAATGCTATCAAAGAGCAGGCAGACAAATATCTCCACGTGATGGTTTACGGCGAATATGCGCAGGAAAAACCAGTTGCACTTTGCAGACTTTTGGCAGAAGCTACGCCCGAACCTTTGGAAGTTACTTATCTCGTCAACTCCGGAGCAGAAGCCATCGACGGCAGTTTAAAATTGGCGAAACGCTGTACAGGAAGAGAAGAAATCATCGCTTTCAAAGAAGCTTATCACGGGAACACACACGGCGCACTTTCTGTCGCAGGAAATGAATTTCACAAACGGGAATTCCGTCCGTTGTTGCCAATGGTCAATTTCATTGAGTTCAATAATGAAGATGACTTTGGTAGAATCACGGAGAAAACGGCCTGTGTAATTGTGGAAACTATTCAGGGAGCCGCAGGTTTTATCATGCCGAAAGAGACTTACTTCATCAATCTGAAAAAGCGTTGCGAGGAAGTTGGTGCGTTGCTGATCCTTGATGAGATTCAGCCGGGTTTCGGACGTACGGGAAAACTGTTTGCGTTTGAGCATTTTGGGATTGTTCCCGACATTCTTGTAATGGGAAAAGGAATGGGCGGCGGCGTTCCGGTTGGTGCTTTTATGAGTTCGAAGGAAATTATGAACAGCCTTTCACACTCGCCGAAGTTGGGACACATTACGACTTTCGGAGGAAATCCTTTGATTGCAGCTGCTTCTCTTGCCACTTTGAAAGAAGTTCTGGAAAGCGGATTGATGGAGGAAACTGACAAAAAAGAGAAACTGTACCGTGAATTGCTCGTTCACCCGAAAATCAAAAATGTGAACGGAAAAGGTTTGATGCTGGCAGTCAATCTTGGAAGTCCGGAATATACTTTGAAAGTCGCTTCCAGATGTATGGAAAAAGGCTTGATTGTATTCTGGCAACTTTACAGAAATGAATATATGCGAATCTCTCCGCCTTTGACCATCTCGGAAGACGAAATCCGAAAAGGTTGTGCAATCATTTTGGACGCTTTGAATGAAGTGGAATAACTTTTTTATTTTTACATTTTTTACATTCTGTTTGTCATTCCGGAGGAATCTCGACATCGAAGTTTAGATTCTTCCGGAATGACAAAAGTGCGTTTTAGGAAAAATCTTGATTTACCGACAAATCTGCAGCCCGACTTATCTCATTTTTGCAATTTTTTATTTGGAATCGATGAACCACCTCGTTGGGTTTGAGCGGAAATCCTTTTTTGCTTTACTAAAGTTCTGTTTAAAGTGGAAACGTCTGCAAAAAAGATTGGGAGCGGAAGGCGGATAATGCTGCCCAAATTTTTATAAAAATTAGTGTTTATCAAGGCTGCCTAATCAGCTAATAAAAATCATACATTATTTCTGTAAAAATTTTGAATTTCCTTACCCTTTTTGATTTGGAAATAAAGAATTAATTTATATATTGCGCCACAATTAGAATAATAGTATGGCGAAAACGAAAGTGCAGTACGAATACAATATGCATTGTCTCTCAGAGATTTTGTACGAGTATTTGGCGAGTGCAGAAGGATTATCAGAATGGTTTGCGGAAGATGTGGTGGAGCGTGGAGACGATTTTTTCTTCAGCTGGGGAAGTGGTCCTGCTGAAAAAGCAACGCTGATCAGATACAAGCCGGAAAGTTTCGTGCGTTTCCGTTGGGAAGAGGACGAAGGTTCCAAATATTTCTTCGAGCTTTCTATTGTCATAGACGAGATTACAGATGATCTTTCTCTTAACATCACAGACTTTTGCGAGCCTGGCGATGAGGAGGAAAACAGACTCTATTGGGAAAACCTAATAGAAAATTTACAGTTAAAATTAGGAGCTTCTTAAAAATAATGGATGAACGATTTTATCGTTCATTATTTTTTTATATTCTACAATGCAGAAGATAGTTTACACACAAGACAACTTACAGCTACTGAACCGTTCTTTCCTTTTTGGAGATTCGGTTTGGGTTTCATTTTTCATCCGGAACGGCCAAATTATTATGGCAGAGGAATCTTACTTCTTCCTTATGGCTTCTATGAGAAAAATGAGATTGAACATTCCTTTGACTTACACGTTGGAGTTTTTTCAGGATTTATTTCAAAATGAAGTTTTATCGAAAGGCATACAAAACGGAATCGTGCAGTTGATGGCTTACAGAAAACAGGACGACAAACCTTTGGCAAAATCAGAAACAGCGTTCTTCTTCGAAGTGGATGAGACAACAGATGTTTTGAGAATACAAGGTAATGTGGAGTTGGATTTGATTAAGGAAATCAATGTGAATGCCAATCTTTTAAGTAATATCCGCGTGCATTCTCCAGAAAATATTTATGCGCAGATTTACGCCTCAGAAAATGATTTGGACGATGTTATTTTCCTCAATCCAAACAAAAAAATCGCCAGAAGCATCTACGGAAATCTCTTATTTTTACAGGATAATGTGATTAAAATCCCGAAACAAACGGAAGGCGCGTACATTTCACCTTTAATGGAAAACTTCGTCACCTTCATTCATAAAAATAAACTGGCAGAAATAGAAGAGGCGGAAATCATTGCTTTCGAATCTCAAAAAGCGGAGGAAATCCTCAGAATATCTGACGAAAAGGGCGTTCATTCGATTTCAAAAATCAGGAACAAAACATTCGAGAACACGAGGTTTTCTGAGATGGTTCAGAAGTGGGCCGAACAATTTATTTAATTAATTTCTGTTAAAAATTAGATTTTATCAAAATAAGTTCTCTACATTTGTCCCATCAAAATATCAAAATGACTACAATAATTATGCATCATCATCACCATTTCCTCGCACAGACGGGAAGGTAGTGATATGTCATAACTTCTAAAATATAAACCGTCTGAGTAATCAGTCGGTTTTTTTTATTCCTAAAATTCGCCTTCGTTTACTCGGACTTATGTCAAAATTTAAAAATGAGTAAACTTAAATTAGCCTTACAAAAAAACGGAAGACTCAGCGAAAAATCACTGAAACTCCTCGAAGAATGTGGGATCAAAATCTCCAACGGCACCAGAAAACTGAAAGCCGTCTCTTCCAACTTTCCTCTGGAAATCCTTTTCCTCCGAGACGATGATATTCCGCAATACGTGGAACAAGGCGTTGCCGACATCGGAATTCTAGGTCTTAATGAAGTTCTGGAGCAAAAAAAGCAAATTGAAACGATTCAGAAATTGGGATTTGCACAATGCCGTTTGTCTCTGGCCATTCCGAAAGAAGATGATTATAACGGCATTCAATACTTCGAAGGTAAAAAGATTGCGACGTCTTATTCTGAGATTCTTTCTGATTATTTTAAAGAAAAAAACATCACTGCACAAATCGAGAAAATTGGCGGAAGCGTTGAAATCGCACCCGGAATTGGACTGTCAGACGGTATTTTCGACATCATCAGCACCGGTTCTACTCTACTCACCAATGGTCTGAAAGAAGTGGAAACTGTCGTAGAAAGTGAAGCGGTTTTGGTCTCCAACAATGATTTGTCCGACGATAAAAAAGACATTCTTAAAAAATTATTGTTCCGGATCAATGCTGTCAAAGAAGCTTCAGAAAGTAAATATATTCTGCTGAATGCTCCCAATGAAAACTTGGAGAAAATCATCAACATTTTGCCTGGAATGAAGTCGCCAACAATTCTCCCGTTGGCAGAAAGTGGCTGGTCATCGGTGCATTCTGTGATTAAAGAAGACCAGTTTTGGGAAGTGATAGAGAAATTAAAGAATGAAGGCGCTCAGGGAATTTTAGTTTTAGAAATCGAAAAAATGATCTTATGATGAAGTCTTACAAATATCCCAATATTTCAGATTGGAAATCACTTTGCGAAAGACCATTCCAAAATCAGGAAAATCTTTCTGAACAAGTGAAATCTGTTTTTGATGAAGTAAAAATTAATGGTGATAAAGCTTTGAAATTCTTCACCGAGAAATTCGATAAGGCTTCTATTGATGATTTCAAAGTGTCAGCATCAGAAATCGAAGAAGCTAAAACATTGGTTTCAAATGATTTAAAATCAGCGATAAAAACAGCTGCGGAGAATATTAGAAAATTTCACATCTCACAACAAGAAGAGAAAAACGTCGTAGAAACTACAGAAGGTGTTTTTTGCTGGCGGGAAAGCCGAGCGATTGAAAATATCGGGATTTACATTCCCGGTGGAACAGCGCCATTGTTTTCCACAGTTCTAATGTTAGGAATTCCAGCAACCATCGCAGGTTGTCAAAATATTGCGCTTTGTTCGCCTCCGGATAGAGATGGAAAAATAAATCCAGCGATTTTATTCACAGCTGATTTGGTTGGCATTAAAAATATTTTTAAAGTTGGTGGAAGTCAAGCCATTGCAGGTTTAACATTTGGCACAGAAACTATTCCGAAAGTGGACAAAATTTTCGGTCCAGGCAATCAATATGTGACTGCTGCGAAACAATTGGCGCTTAATTACAACGTCGCCATCGATATTCCGGCCGGTCCAAGTGAAGTTTTGGTGATTGCTGATGAAAGTTCTGTTCCGGAATTTGTTGCAGCAGATTTATTATCTCAAGCCGAACACGGAACGGATTCTCAAGTGATTTTGTTGAGTGATTCCGAAAAGATAATTAATGAAATCAACATCGAAATTGAAAGACAACTAAAAGAATTACCTCGTAACGAAATTGCTGAAATCGCATTGCAAAACAGCAAATCAATTTTGCTTAATTCGATAAATGAAGCAATCGAATTCTCTAATTTGTATGCGCCCGAACATTTGATTTTATCAATTGAAAACGCTGAGAATTTTACTGATAAAATCACCAATGCAGGTTCAGTTTTCCTAGGCAATTACAGTCCGGAAAGTGCAGGCGATTACGCTTCTGGAACCAATCACACTTTGCCGACAAACGGTTTTGCTAAAAATTACAGCGGCGTTTCTCTGGACAGTTTTGTCAAGAAAATCACTTTTCAAAATATTACTAAAAAAGGAATTCAAAACATCGGAAAAACCATCGAATTAATGGCGGAAGCTGAGGAATTGGTCGCGCACAAAAATGCAGTTTCTGTCAGATTAAAATATTTAGAAAATGGAAATTAATACTAAACAATTAGTTAGAAAAAATATTCTTGAACTCCAACCCTATTCTTCCGCAAGAGATGAATTTGAAGGAGAAAACGGCATTTTTCTGGATGCGAACGAAAATCCATTTGGTGAACTCAACCGTTATCCCGACCCCTATCAGAGAAAAATCAAGCAAAAACTGGGTGAACTTACTGGCATTCAAGCGGAAAATATATTCCTTGGAAATGGAAGTGATGAAGTGATTGACTTGGCTTTCAGAATATTTTGTGAGCCCGTAAAAGATAAAGTTTTGACTTTTTCACCGACCTACGGAATGTACGAAGTTTCGGCTAAGATCAATAATGTGGAACTGGTCAATCTTAATTTGAATGACGATTTCCAGATTAATTTAGACACTTTAAAACCATATTTGACTGACGAAAATCTGAAAATCATTTTCATCTGTTCACCTAACAATCCGACAGGAAATTCGGTCAAAAACATAGAATTTATTCTTGAAAATTTCAAAGGAATTGTCTTTGTTGATGAAGCTTATATCGACTTTAGCCCTGAAGAAAGTTTCAGAAACAAAATTAAAAATTATCCTAATCTAATCGTCAGTCAGACTTTCAGCAAAGCCTGGGGAATGGCTTCCGTACGAGTCGGAATTGCATACGCATCGGAGGAAATTATCAGATTTTATAATAAAACAAAACCGCCATACAACATCAGTCAGCCCAATCAAACTGCGATTCTCGATACTTTGAAAGATGCAAATATTAAAATCGTTCAAGATAATATTAGACTGATTTTGAGTGAGAAAAAGCTCTTAATTCAAATTTTAGAAAAATTGAATTTGGTGAAGAAAATATTTCCTTCTGACGCCAACTTTATTTTAATAGAAGTAGCAAATGCAGACGAAATCTACCAAAAATTAGTGGCAAAAAATGTGATTGTCAGAAACCGGAATTCGGTCATCAAAAACTGTTTAAGAATCACAGTTGGTTCTCCGGAAGAAAATCTGAAATTAATAGAAACGCTCCAGAATTTCAGTTAGAATGCACTTTGACAAGCGCAGTGTGACAAATAACAAATTAAAAAATCTTAAGAAGTTGTCAGGCTGAGGCTCTCGAAGCCATATAAAAATAAATTCCAAAAAAAAATGAAAAAAATACTATTTATAGACCGTGACGGAACTTTGGTTCTAGAGCCGGAAGATTACCAGGTTGACTCTTTTGCAAAGCTGAAATTCTATCCGCAGGTTTTTACTTACTTATCAAAAATCACCAACGAACTGGATTATGAATTGGTAATGGTGACCAATCAGGACGGCTTGGGAACAGATTCCCACCCGGAAGAAAACTTCTGGACGATTCAGAATTTTATCATTGAAACTTTCGAAACTCAGGATATCAAATTCGAAGATATTTTTATTGATAAAACTTTCGCCAAAGATAATGCGCCAACCAGAAAACCGAATACCGGACTTTTAACTAAATACTTTGATAAAGATAGTTACGATTTAGAAAATTCATTCGTCATCGGCGACAGAATTACCGATGTAAAACTGGCGAAAAACCTCAGTTCAAAAGCGATTTTCATAAATACTGATGAGAACCTTGGAGCTGATGAGATTTTAGAAAATGACGAACTTGATCAGGTTATTGCTTTAAAAACGACTTCCTGGAAAGAAATTTATGAATTTCTGAAGCTCGAAAACAGAACTTCTGAAATCATAAGAAACACCAATGAAACCAAAATAAAAATCAATCTAAACATCGATGGAACCGGAAAATCTAACATCGAAACCGGAATTCCGTTTTTCAATCATATGTTGGATCAGATTGCAAAACATGGCCAGATGGATTTGGAAATCAAGGTAGAGGGCGATTTGGAAGTAGACGAGCATCACACCATTGAAGACACCGGAATTGCCCTAGGAGAAGCGTTTTACCAAGCTTTAGGAAACAAATTAGGAATCGAGCGTTACGCTTTCGTTTTGCCGATGGATGATTGTCTCGCTCAAGTGGCGTTGGATTTTGGCGGAAGAAACTGGATTGTTTGGGAGGCAGATTTCAAACGTGAAATGATTGGAAAGATGCCAACCGAAATGTTCTTCCATTTCTTCAAATCCTTCTCAGATTCAGCGAGAGCAAATCTCAACATAAAAGCAGAAGGCGACAACGAGCACCACAAAATAGAATCGATTTTCAAAGCCTTCGCAAAATGCCTGAAAGCGGCTGTCAAAAGAGATTCGGACAAAATGATTTTACCATCTACAAAAGGAATGTTGTAGGAGACATTAGATAATAGACAGATAGATGATAGAGGGTGGATATTGGATCTATTATCTATCCGTCTATTATCTATCATCTCAAAAATTAAAAAAAAAATGAAAACAGTTATCATAGATTACAAAGCGGGAAACGTTCAAAGTCTGCTTTTCGCTATAGAAAGACTAGGTTTTTCGGCGAAGATTACGAGCGATGCAGATGAGATTTCCAATGCTGACAAAGTCCTGTTTCCCGGCGTTGGCGAAGCATCTTTTGCGATGAATTCTCTACGCGAAACCCAGTTGGATTTGCTGATTCCGGAACTAAAACAGCCACTGTTAGGAATCTGTCTGGGGATGCAACTGCTTTGCAAAGAGTCTGAAGAAAGTAATACTAAAGCTTTAGGAATATTCGATGTTTCGGTCAGAAAATTCCCGGATTCTGTTTTGGTTCCGCAGATCGGCTGGAATCAGATCTACGATTTGAAATCGGATTTATTCAGAGACATTCCGGAACAAACTTACACGTATCTTGTTCACAGTTACTACGTTTCGAAAAATGAAAACACAATTGCCACCACAGATTATTCCGAAGCTTACAGCACAGCTTTGCAAAAAGACAACTTTTTTGGCGTCCAGTTTCACCCAGAGAAGAGTGGAATTTTGGGAAGCAAAATATTAGAGAATTTTTTAAAATTATGAAATTTGACTACGTCGAACATTCGTTGGATTTGGGCGCCTTTATCCGTCCTCCACTCCCGCTTTTTTGCGCCAAAGCTTTTGCCAAGGCTTACAAAAAGAGCTCCGTTCAGGCCGGGGCGCGCTTCGCAAGTATCGAAGTTTACCCAACCAATAAGACATTAAAATAAAATAGAAAATGAGAATCATCCCAGCAATAGACATTATCAACGGCGAATGCGTCCGGCTTTCCAAAGGCGATTACAGTCAGAAAACCATTTATAATTCCAACGTTTTGGACGTTGCCAAAAACTTCGAAGCCAACGGAATCCGGTTTTTACATTTGGTAGATTTGGACGGCGCAAAGCAGAACCAGATCATCAATTATAAAATCTTGGAACAAATTTCAAAAGAAACCAATTTAATCATCGATTTTGGTGGCGGTTTGAAATCCGAAAAAAACATCGAAATCGCTTTTGAAAGTGGCGCAACTCAAGTGACGCTTGGAAGTGTTGCCGTAAAAAATCCGGAATTATTCCAGGCAAGTTTTGAAAAATATGGTTCGGAAAAAATCATTTTGGGCGCTGATGCAAGGCTGGAAAAAATCGCTGTTTCCGGCTGGCTCGAGGAAAGTGAAAAAAACATTTATGAGTTTATCAAAGAAAAAACTGAATCCGGAATTGAGTACGTCATCTCCACAGACATCGACAAAGACGGAATGTTGGAAGGCCCTTCTTTTGATTTATACCAAAAAATAATGGCGCAAAATCCAAACATAAAACTGATTGCTTCAGGTGGAATTACTTCTACTAATGATTTAGTTCAATTAAAATCATTGGGTTGTGAAGGCGCAATAATAGGCAAAACTCTGTATGAAAACAGAATCACGTTTAACGATTTAAAACCATTTCTCTAATGTTAGCAAAGAGAATCATTCCGTGTCTGGATATCAAGAACGGTGAAACAGTGAAAGGCGTCAATTTCCTCGATTTGAAAGAAGTCGGAAATCCTGTAGAAATGGCCATCAAATATTCTGAGCAAGGTGCGGACGAATTGGTTTTTCTGGATATTTCTGCAACCGACGAACGCAGAAAAACCCTAATTCCATTGGTAAAAGAAATTGCTGCGAATATCAATATTCCTTTCACCGTAGGCGGCGGAATCAGTGCTTTGGAAAATGTGGAAGAACTCCTGAAAAACGGCGCGGACAAAATCACAATAAATTCTGCGGCATTGTCCAACCCAAATCTGATAACCGAAGTCGCCAAACGATTTGGTTCACAATGTATGGTTTTGGCGATCGATACCAAATTTGTCCAAAATCAGTATAAAGTGTTCAGCAACGGCGGAAAAATAGAGACTGAAAAAGAACTGTTTTCGTGGGCAAAGGAAGTTGAAAATCTGGGCGCAGGAGAAATCCTCTTAACCTCGATGAATACAGATGGAACCAAAGCCGGATTTGCGATTGACATCACAAAACCACTTTCAGAACTAATCAATATTCCTGTCATTGCTTCCGGAGGTGCGGGAACGATGCAACATTTTGAAGACGTATTCACCCAAACCAAAGCGACAGGAGCTCTGGCAGCGAGTATTTTTCACTTTAATGAAATCGGGATTCCCGAACTTAAAAATTATTTAAAATCTAAAAATCTACCCATACGATGACTATAAAATTTGATAACAATACAGGCTTGGTTCCCGTAATCATTCAGGATTATCTCAATCAAAAAGTGCTGATGCTGGGTTATATGAATCAGGAGGCATTTGACAAAACTGTTAGTGAAAAGAAAGTCACATTTTTCTCACGTTCAAAAAATCGACTTTGGACAAAAGGTGAATCGTCTGGAAACTTCCTTGAGTTAATTGACTGGAAAATCGATTGCGACCAAGACACGATTCTGATCAAAGCCAAACCTCTTGGACCGACGTGCCACAACGGAACGACAACTTGTTTTGCAGAAGAAAGCAACAAGGGATTTCTCTACGAATTGCAACAGACGATTTCTGATAAAATTGATGACAATGATGAAAGTTCTTATACCAACGAACTTTACAAAAGAGGCATCAACAAAGTGGCTCAAAAAGTGGGTGAAGAAGCCGTAGAACTGGTCATAGAAGCGAAAGATGATAATGATGAATTATTTCTTAATGAAGCCGCAGACCTGATGTACCACTATTTGATTTTGCTGAAAGCCAAAGGTTTTACGTTGGAAAATGTAGAGCAGGTTTTGAAATCGAGAAGTAAATAATAAAACCAGCGTAATGCTGGTTTTTTTTATGGCGCCAATCTTGACACTTTCCAATCAAGTTGATTTTCCAAAGTATAGATAATCCTGTCGTGCAGGCGGTTTGGTCTGCCTTGCCAGAATTCTATTTCGTAGGGTTTTGCGATGTAGCCACCCCAGTTTTCCGGTCTTGGTACTTCTTTGTTTTCGAATTCTTTTTCGAGTTCTCTTAGTTTTTCTTCCAGGAATCCGCGGTTTGGAATCTCTTGGCTTTGTGGCGAAACTGCAGCGCCTAACTGGCTTCCTTTTGGACGGGAATGAAAGTAGCCGTCACTCAGATTCTCTGCTATTTTTTCAACATTGGCTTTGATGATAATCTGCCGTTCCAGGCTGGGCCAGAAAAAATGGAGGCAGGCTTTGTGCGTCTGTTCAATTGATTTTCCTTTGCGGCTGTCGTAGTTGGTATAGAAGATGAAGCCTTCCCAACTGTAGGATTTCAGCAGAACCATTCTGGTTCTTGGACAGCCGTCTTCTTCCACGGTGGAGATGGCCATTGCGTTGGATTCTGCGACTTCCGGGCTTTGTTCGGCAGTCAGAAACCAATCGCGGAACTGCTCGATTGGGTTTTGTTTGATTTCAGATTCTATGAGTTGGGATTTTTCGTAGATTCTTCTTTTATCGTGGAGGTTTTCTGAGTTCATCTTTTCGAATTGTAAATTTCTAAACGCAAAGTTCGCAAAGTTTTTTAAATACCAACTGTTTTAAATTCGCAAAGGCATAAACTCATCAAAGAAACGAGAAATATTTTGACAAATGTTGATTGAAAGGCAAACCTGCAACGTTGCGAAGCTGCAGCCCGGCTTGAACGGAAATCCTTTTTTGCTTTTACTTAATTTCTATTTATGCTGGAATTGTCTGCAAAAAAGATTGGGAGTGGAAGACGGAAAAAGCTGCCCAAATAGTCAATCTGGGATAAATTTTAACTAAATTTTCACGTAAATTACTTTTGAAAAAAAATAATTTTTTATAGATTTGATAGATGAATTACTCTTACAAAGGTAAAATTTTGATATCTACGCCAGACATTTCCGGCGATATCTTTTCCCGCTCCGTTGTGCTGATTGTAGATCATAATGAAAACGGTGCTTTTGGTCTTATTCTCAATAAAAAGAACCAAAATATGAGTTCCAAATTGCTGAATATCCTTGGATTTCCTGTGGAATTGTATGAAGGCGGACCTGTCGAGCCGGAGAGGATTTATTTTATTCTGAAAGGTCCTAAGGTAACGGCAGAATATATCGAAATCAATGCTGAGTTTTACCTCACGGAAGATATAGACGCGGTGGTTTCTGCGATGATAAGCGGGGAAATAAGTGCGGAAGAAATCAAGGTCTTTTCCGGCTACTCCGGCTGGGCAGCGCTGCAACTGGAGGCTGAACTGCAGCGGAAAATGTGGACGATCGTAGATGTTTATAATCTGGATTATACGCTGCCAAATGATCAGGGACTTTGGAAGAATATTATGCAGAATCTGGGCGGCGAATTCCTCCTGTGGGCCAACGCGCCGGAGGATGTTTCGTTGAATTAGACTGATACGATGAGATAGAAAAGATAATAAATTTTTAAATACAAATCAAAATCCCGGATTATTCCGGGATTTGTTCTTCAAAAATGCTGTTTCCTTCACGATCGTAGTATGTGCAGGTTTTGGCGTTCAGATCTACGATCCACTTGAAAATTCCGCTGTCTGCGCAATCTTTGCAGAACTGGAAAAAGTCTGTATTTCCCTGCTGATGACTCCGCAAATCTGCTAAAAACTTGATGGGATCTACTATTCCGAAAATCAGCAATGGTGCGTATTTCTGAGCTGATGTCACTTGTGCGCCATCAGCAGCTTTATAGGTCGCGGAACCATCTTCTACGAAAGTTTCGAACGTGGAAACGCCCATTTCTTTGATCGTTTTGGCAAATTTGGGGAAGTTGTTTCCACTGCCTTCGTTGGAGTTTGCGGTTTCTATTTGTGCTAATTTAAACATCTATTGCAGGTTTTTTTGTGTTTTAATTTTCTTTGACAAATCTCTGATTTCCTTCAGTAATAAAGGAAAACCCGGTTTTGCCATACTGACGTGATCAAACCCGTCCTCCTCCAGTAATTTAACTGACGGATGTTTTACGAGCTCCAACATTCTTGCCAAATAGGCATTTTCTTCGTAGCGGCCGAATAATTCCAAAGTTCTGTCTCCGGTGATCAGGACAATTGGTGGCGCATCTTTTCTGACGTGGAACAAAGGCGCGTATTCATCTATCGTCGGCTGTAATTCTGCGATTCCTTTTTCTTTTCGGATCTGGAAATGGGTAATTGCCTGTCCGCTGAAAGGAATCAGTCCCGCAATTTGGTTTGCGTCAATTTTATATTTTGCCAAGTATTTTTTGTCCAGTGTAATCATCATGGCCAGATAACCGCCAGCGGAATGTCCGGATTGGAAAATCAGGTTTTTATTCCCACCATATTTTTCGATGTTATCAAAAACCCAAGCCGTTGCTGCAGCGGCGTCTTCTATGTAAGCCGGTGCTTTTACCTTTGGTGCCAGGCGGTATTCTACGCTTACGACTGCGATATTTTCATCGAGGAGTTCTTTTGGCAGTTCGTTGTTTCCGCCTGTCAGACCGCCGCCGTGAAACCAGATCACGGTTGAAAAATTCTTGACATTGGTTGGATAGTAGAAGTTCAGCCTGCACTGGGAATTGATGTACGCCTCTTTTTTGTTGATATTTTCGGGATAATAAGGAATATTGCTCTCCGTTTTGTAAGTGGTCTGCGTGAAACAAAATGCAAAAACTAAAACTAGAAATAGACTTAAATATTTTCTTGACATAACTTGTTATTTTATAAAAATTTGACTTCTACTCTGCCTGATTCGTGGTAGAAAAATCCGTGTTCATCGTATTCTACATTGGAGAGGCCTTCCAGAATATCGTAGACCAGTTTCTGCAAAACGCCATCACCGATGCCGTGGATGATTTCAAGATTTTTGATGTGATTTTTCCGGCAGAAATCAATGGTTTCCAGAAGCTTTTCTTTCTGAATCATCAATCTTTCAAAAGCGTCATAATCAGAAGGATTTTTGACCAACAGCTGAAAATGAAGATCCAGCTTCAGCGGCGTTTTGTTGTGCTTTTTAGAGACATTTTTTGAGGTTTCATTTTTGCGGATCACCGGCGAATTTTCGTACAGTCCGGAATCCAGAATAGTCAGCTGGCTTTTCGGAAGATCGTATGTAAAGCCGTGCTCATCTTCAATTTTAACCTGATCAGCAATGATTTTTAAAACCGTGCCTTTCAGATCATCATCTATAACCGAAACCCTGTCTCCTATTTTCATAATCTTTATTGTTGCTAATCTACTTTTTTGATTCAAATTATTAAAACGGACCCTACTTTCCGCCCAGCTCGATTACTTCCAAATCTTTAACCTCATCTTTGCTGACCGTAAAGCGCATCATTGTCCGCACCTTGTGCCAGCCCACTTTCCCGCACGCGCCAGGATTCAAATGCAGTAAATTATTCCTTTTATCATACATCGCTTTCAGAATGTGAGAATGGCCCGAGATGAATAATTTAGGTTTTGTTTCTGCAATTTTTTCTTTTGCCAAAGCCGAGTATTTCTCTGGATAACCACCAATATGGATCATTAGAACATCAAGCTCTTCGCATTTGAAGCTTAGAACCTCAGGAAAAATCGTTCTGATTTTCGCTTCATCAATATTGCCGTAAACGCCACGAATTGGTTTTATTTTTTCCAATTCCTCAATAACACTCATATTCCCGAAATCGCCGCAATGCCAGACTTCATCGGCATCTTTCGCATAATCCAGAATCCTGTCATCCATATAAGAATGTGTGTCTGATAGTAGAAGAATACGTTTCATTTGAGATTAAAAAATTAAAGTTGAAAAGTAATGCCATATTTTGAGAAGTACCAGATGGCTGCGGCTACAGACATTCCCAATATCAATAAAATAATCAGAATCCAGAATGCTAGGCTTGCGACTCCTTTTTTGTAAATAATCACAAAAGCGGACTGCAGGATAATAAACAGGATGAGCAAAACTATCGCATTGATAAAGATCTGGGTCTGCGAAAATCCCTGACTGAAAAGGAAAACAGAAACCAAAACGAAGATGATCACCATCAGTTTTATGAATTCTGCCGGATCTGAAAGTTTATTTTTTTGAAGTGGTTTCATTAATTGATTTTGGAAACACGAAATTACGAATTAAGATCTTCTTGATAATCAAAAAAAATTCAGGAAATTTGCAGCAGAAATGAGATATTTTATAGAATTTGCCTACGACGGTTCTTCTTTTTTTGGTTATCAAATTCAACCAAACGAAATTTCTGTGCAGGAAGAATTGGAAAAAGCTTTGTCAACAATTCTTAGAGAACCAATAAAAACCGTTGGTGCAGGAAGAACAGACACAGGCGTGCACGCAAAAAAGATGTTTGCCCATTTTGAAACCGAACAGAAGTTGGATAACAATCTGGTCTATAAACTCAATTCTTTTTTATCAGAAAATATTTCTGTTAAACGTATTTTTGAAGTTCCCGCAGATCAGCATGCGCGATTCAGTGCGACTTTCCGGACTTACGAATATTATATTTCATTAGAAAAAGATCCTTTCACCATCCATTCGTCGTGGCAGACGTGGCGTCAAAAGCCATTAAATATCGATGCAATGAATGAGGCCTGTAAAATCCTCTTCGAGTATGACGATTTTACCAGTTTTGCAAAACTCCATACCGACAACAAAACCAACTTCTGCAAGATCTATAAGGCTGAATGGGAAGAAGTTGGCAACCAATTAAAATTTACAATTTCCGCCGATCGTTTTCTGAGAAATATGGTGAGAGCAATCGTGGGAACTATGGTCGAAATAGGAACCGGAAAGCTGCAGCCGAATGATCTCCGAAAAATAATTGAAGACAAATACCGCAACTCTGCCGGTGTTTCTGCGCCTGCTCAAGGTTTGTTTTTGGTAGATGTAGGCTATTGATAATGTTATGCATCGTTTAGATATAAAAAGTTTATCCCAACTTAAATCGACTACTGATTTGAGACATTAAAAGAACTTTTTTGAACGGATGTTTTCTTATCTTAATACTATGACATTGTATATTCATCAAATAAATCTCTTTTTTGTTACGATATAACCATTCTTTTCAGCTTTAACCTTGCTTCAACCTAGGTCGACCTATGTTTTTAGTAGGTCGACCTACCAATTTTGTAGGCTAACCTGCCACTTTCGTAGGTCGACCTATGTTTTCAGTAGGTCGACCTACCAATTTTGTAGGTTAACCTGCCACTTTTGTAGGTCAAGCTACTGTTTTGATAGGTTCACTTACCTTTTTTATAGGCTTGGCTAGCCTTTTTGTAAGTCAGCCTACCAATTTCATAGCTTTGCCTGCCTTTTTCGTAGGTTGGCCTAACGTTTTGCTAGGCGAAGTTTACGGAAAAACGATCATAATATTTTTCATTTCACTTAAAGTTTAAAATTTTAAAACCTTATTTTTGCAAAGCGTTTTTCAACACCGAAAAAGCTCTGGATACTAAGAAAAATGAAGCAACAAACGACCTGGGACATTATCAAAAGACTGTTTATGATCGGGATGAAGTTCCGCTCCTGGTTCATCATCACGCTGATCATCTCTATATTTTTGGCCATAGTTTCTACTTACAGACCTTATCTGTCTATGCAGATTGTGGATAATGACATTATCAAATTCCATGATAAATCGATGCTGATGAAGCACATCTATCTCTTCATTGGATTAGTAGTTGCGGAAACAGTTCTTAATTTTTTTCTGGTTTACTTTTCGAATTTCATTTCACAAAATGTGATCAGAGATATTAGAGAAAGACTTTATCACAAACTCATTTATTTCCGAACTGCATTTTTTGACAAAACCCCTATTGGAAGCCTGGTGACAAGAGCTGTTGGTGATGTAGAAACGATTGCAACGGTTTACACAGACGGATTCCTGATGGTTTTCGGTGACATTTTAAGAATTGGTTTTGTGCTGTTTATGATGTTCCAGGTGGACACGCATCTCAGTATGATTTCGCTGGCAATCCTTCCATTGATGGTTGTCATTACAAGAGCTTTCCAGAAAAGGCTGAAAACAGCTTTCGGAATGGAGAGAAGCTGGACTTCTACCCAAAACAGTTTTGTGCAGGAACGCTTGGCAGGAATGCCTTTGATACAGGTTTTCAACAGACAGGAAGCGGAGTTTACCAAATTTGATAAAATCAATATTGAACTCAAAAAAGCTTTGTTGAGAACGGTTTTCATTTTCTCATTGTTCTTTCCGGTTGTCGAATTGATTTCTTCACTTTTCATTGGATTTATCCTGTTTTACGGTGGTTTTATCAAATCTACACCAGGTGTGATCATTGCTTTTATTCAGTTTATTAATATGTTGATCCGTCCTTTAAGACAGATTGCGGATAGATTTAATAATATCCAAAGAGGAATTGTAGGCGCAGAGCGAGTTCTGGGCGTGATGGATGAAGATCAGGCGATGCCGAATAACGGAACAATCGCACGAGATCATTTTGACGGAAAAATTGAATTCCAGCAGGTTCATTTTGCCTATGATGAGAAACAATTGGTTTTGAAAGGCATTAATTTTAAAGTGAACTCTGGAGAAACTGTGGCGATTGTTGGTGCGACCGGAGCCGGAAAATCTACGATTATCAGTTTGATTACCAGGCTTTACGACATCAATTCAGGGAAAATAATGTTGGATGATGTTGATATTCGGGATTATGAATTGTACAATCTGAGAAGTCATATTGGTGTGGTTCTTCAGGACGTTTTTCTTTTCCACGGCAGTATTTTTGAAAACCTGACTTTGGGCGACGAAAGCATTACATTAGAACAAGTTAAGAAAGCGGCTAAGGAAATAGAAGTCGACCAATTTATCGAGCAATTGCCAGGCGGTTACGATTATGTCGTGAGTGAAAGAGGTTCGTCTATTTCCCTTGGGCAAAGACAATTGCTGTCATTTTTGAGAGCTTATCTTTCTGACCCAAAAATTCTGATTCTAGACGAAGCGACCTCATCCATCGACCACGAAAGTGAAAAACTCATCCAACGTGCGACAGAGAAAATCACTAAAAACAGAACGTCAATCCTCATTGCACACCGACTTTCAACCATAGAAAAAGCGGACAAAATCATTGTAATGGATCACGGATTGATCGTAGAAGAAGGAACGCATCAGGAATTGCTTGCGAAAAATGGTTATTATTCTTTGCTTTACAAGGCTCAGGTGGTTGCTCCCGAAGATGGTGAAATCCTGTAAACCTGTTACTGATTAAAGATGAAAAAATTTACAGATCAGTTTTTCACTTTTCTTGGTTTTATTGCGATGGCGGCGATTCTTTCTATTTTCGTATTCTTTGTAAATCCCGTCCGTTTCTTGATTTATGCAGTCATTATCGCCACAGTTTTTAATTATAAACTGTTCAGAAATTTCAGATTTGAGGTCAAGAAAACAGCGGAAATTTTACTTTTCAGCCTTGGCACTGTTTACTTGTTGATTACAACCATATTGTCTGTATCTCCTTATCTGGCCAGTCAGGAATTCCGGTTTTCTCACTCTTCCTGGGTAGAGACCAACGTTACAGCAGTCAGCCAAAAAGCATTATGGGACAATGGTTACAGGCGAAAAGGAAATGCCTACGCAGACATCTATTACACGTACAACGCAGCAGGTAAGAATCTGAAAAACAGCGAGCACGAGGCGGCCAAGAGATATTATCCTTTCTGGGAAAGCAGGGAAAGTAAAAGTTTGGTCCAGGAATTTTCTGAAGTCATTTCCAAAAAACTGGATGAAAAAACTTATTTCGCATTTTACGATCCCAAAAATCCACAAAACAGTAAATTCTTCCTGTCAAAAGACCTTATAGACTTCAGAGGATCGCTACTTTATGATTTCGTCACCAGTTTGGTAGTTCTCCTTTTATTCATTTCACTCCTGATTTTGGGATCGCTTTTATTATCATTAAAGATAAAAGAGACAAAAAATAAATACTGAAGTTACAGCCTTAAAATACTGCTTTTCAAACTACACATGCCAGATATCATTAGTACAGAAACGATAATCACGATTTTGAAAATGAAAAGCTGCTGACAAAGATTTTTTCCCAAGCTCAGCGAGATGCAATCGTTATCGTAAGCCGTTTCCATCTCGATGCGGGCAGAAGTACTGAACAATCCGCAAACCGATACAACAATCACCAAAATCAGAAAACTGATGATGCTTTGAAAGACCGATTTTTTCAATGTGTAATCAATGTTTTTTGTTTATTTAATGCTATCAGTCAGACTTTAAAACATTCCATGCATTCTCAATTTCATTGTTTTTTAAATAATTCTGAGCTACTAAATGTACATCTTTTTCCGAGAAAAATCTACCAGCAGGTAAAATTTCGATATTGGCGAGCATTCCCAGATCATTGCCTGTGAAAATGGTGCTTTTTTTAATTTCGTCCGGAAGCTGATCGTAGCCAATTCCTTTAGTGACAAGTGGTTTTGGAACTTCGAAGATGTTATTCGCATTGTTTCTGGAGTAAAAATTGCCCCCGAGCCTTGCAACCAGATCTAATTTATTCTGATCCAGATTTCCTGCTTCATCCAGATAATTTTCATTGATGTGAATTTTGACAATTTCTGCAATCACAAGATTTCCCGATCCGCCAACATTTCCGAGTGCCTTAATTTCGAGAACTTTACATTCTAAATTTACTGGTGATTCCGCAATCAAAGGTGGTTTTACGAGGTCGGCCGGCTTCATCGTCAAACCAGATTTGGTGAACTCGTTGATACCGTCTTCATATTCCGTACTGGCCAGTGAAATCTGCTGAACTATATCAAAATTGACATTTCCAATAACCAATTCGGGCACTTCTTTCAGGTTTTCTAAAGTATGTTTGGTGGTATTGTCGCGCACTCTTCTGGACGGCGAAATAATCACAATTGGCGGAACCGTGCTGAACATATTGAAAAAACTGAAAGGCGAAAGATTGACCTCACCTTTGCTGTTAATCGTGCTTGCCAAAGCAATTGGTCTCGGTGCAATCGCTGTTTGCATCACTTGTTGCAACTGAACTGCGGAAATATCGGATGGGATGATTGTTTTCATAGTTTTTTTAACACTTAAGTCACTTTAGAGTTTTAGATTCTTGTATAGTTAAGAACAATTAAGATTTGAAAATCTTTATTCTTTGGGAAGATTTGGAAACGATTTTGATGCAAAAGCTTCGTAACCTTCGTGATAAATATTGTTTACATTGAAATTAATCAAAATAGAACGATGAGCTTTTAGTAGATTCATATAATTCATTGTTTGTGCTCTGTGAATATTATGAAATTCACTGACAGCTTTTATCTCTAAAACAATCAGATTTTCGATTAAAAAATCACATTTTAACTTACAATTTATGTCTTTACCTTTATAAGAAAACGGTATTTCAAGTTCACTTTTGAAGTTCAATCCCAAAATTTCAAATTCCTTTTCAAGACATTTATGATAAACTTCCTCATACAACCCTGGACCTGCAATTTTATGAACTTCAATACAAGCTCCGACAATCTTGTAAGCTAGGTCGTTCATTTTTTTCTGTGTAATCATTTGTGTAAATTTTCAACAATTAAGTTAATACTAAATTTCCACAAGGCAACAGAGTACATTGTATTTCAGAAAATCTTTAGATTTTAGAAGCTTAACTGTACTTAATCAGAATAATATTTGTAAATCTTAAGTGACTTAAGTGTTTAAATTTATGGTAAAACAGCAGGCAAAATCTTCCCTGAAACTTCCCCAAATCCAACTCGGATTCCATCTTTTTCAGACCAAGCTTTCATCGTAATCGTATCGCCGTCTTCTATGAATTTCCTTTCGATTCCGTTTTTCAATTGTAATGGTTTTGTGCCTCTCCATGATAATTCCAGCATTGAGCCGTAGGATTTTTCATCTTCTCCGGAAATTGTTCCGCTCGCGTAAACATCACCTACTTCTACATTGCAACCACCAACTGTGTGATGTGCCAACTGCTGAAACATATTCCAATACATAAATTTGTAATTGCTTTGTGAAATCAGATTTTCTTCAGAGTTTTCCGGTTTCAGATAAACTTCAAGATTGATGTCATAATTTCTGTCTCCTTCGAATTTCAGATAATCCAAAACTTCCGGTTCCTGTTTCGGAGATTGTGTTTTGAATGGTTTTAAGGCTTCCAGAGTCACAATCCAAGGCGAAATGGACGAACCAAAATTCTTCCCTAAAAATGGTCCCAACGGAACATATTCCCAACTTTGGATATCTCTCGCAGACCAATCGTTGAAAATCATCATCCCAAAAATCGCATCTTCTGCCTCAGCTACTGAAATCCTGTCGCCCAAATCTGTATTTCTATTCACGACAAAAGCCATTTCCAATTCGAAATCGAGTTGTTTTGAAGCACTGAAAATCGGTTTGTCTGCATCCGGCGGTTTGATTTGTCCGCAAGGTCTGATGATGTCGATGCCCGATAAAACGATGGACGACGCGCGACCGTGATAGCCCACGGGCAAATGTTTCCAGTTCGGAAGAAGTGCGTTGGCCGGGTCGCGGAACATCATTCCGACGTTGGTTGCGTGCTGAATACTGCTGTAAAAATCAGTGTAATTGGGGATGTGAAGCGGCATCATCATCTGGATTTCATCAATATTGTAGAAGCAGTCTGTGATGGTCCTTTCGTCTTTTGAAAGCAGTGAATCTTCCAGTAACAACTGTTGGATTTTTTCTCTGACTTTATTGGTAACTGGTTTTCCTAGTTCGATAAATTCGTTGATGGTGTAGGCTTCGAAGACGTTGTCGTCCATTTCGGTGATGTCTTCAAAATAGCCGAGGTCGTACAACGTTGCCAAATCGATCACGATGTCACCAATTCTGGTGGCGCAGGCTATAAATTCTTTGTTAAAAACACAGACGCCAAACGGAATATTGTGGATGGAAAAGTCTGAATCTGAGGAATATTCTATGAATGATTTCATATTGTAGAAGTTAGAGTTTAGAATTTAGAATTTAGAATTTAGACAAAAAATTAAAGCATTAAAAATAATGCTTTAATTCTATAGTGAATGATTGGTTTATAGGTTGCCACGTTTTTCCTGCTCTCTTTCCAGGGCTTCGAAAAGTGCTTTGAAATTGCCGGCTCCGAAGCTCTGAGCGCCGTGTCTCTCGATGATTTCGTAGAACAAGGTTGGTCTGTCTTCCACCGGTTTTGTGAAGATTTGAAGAAGATAGCCTTCTTCATCACAGTCTACTAAAATCCCCAGACTTTGAAGTTTTTTGATGTCTTCATCGATGTCTCCTACTCTTTCTGGAATCATTTCGTAATACGCTTCCGGCGGTGGAGAAAGGAATTCGATGCCACGGCTTTTTAGTTCTGTTACGGTTTTCACGATATCTTTAGTCGCTACCGCAATGTGCTGAACGCCTTCACCTTCGTAGAAATCCAGATATTCCTCCACCTGAGATTTTCTTTGACCTTCGGCTGGCTCATTGATTGGGAACTTTGCAAATCCGTTGCCGTTGGACATTACTTTTGACATCAAAGCAGAATATTCTGTATTGATCTGTTTGTCATCAAAGGAAAGAATGTTGACAAATCCCATCACTTTCTCATACCACTCAACAGTTGGAATCATCCTGTCCCAGCCAACATTTCCCACGCAATGGTCTACATAAAGCAAACCGACGTCGGAAGGATTGTAGTCACTTTCCCATTTTTCATAGCCTGGCATAAATGCGCCAGAATAATTTTTACGCTCTACGAACATATGAACGGTTTCGCCGTAAGTGTAGATGCCGGACATTTTCACTTCACCGAATTCATCCGTCAAAGTCTGCGGTTCCAGATATGGTTTTCCGCCGCGTTTTGTGGTTTCTTCAAAAGCTTTTTCGGCATCATCTACCCAGAGAGCAAGGACTTTCACACCGTCGCCATGTTTTTTCTGATGTTCACAAATGGGTGAATCAGATTTGAGCCCGGAGGTCAGAACCAGTCTGATTTTTCCCTGCTGCAAAACGTAGGACGATCTGTCTCGCACACCTGTTTCGGGGCCTGCGTAGGCAAGCGACTGAAAACCGAATGCGGTCTTGTAAAAATGGGCGGCCTGCTTGGCATTTCCCACATAAAATTCTAAATAATCTGTTCCGTTGATCGGGAGAAAATTCTCGGCTTGTGCGATCTTTTCGGCAAAAGTTAGTGTTGACATTTTACTTTTTACTTTTTTTATCTGTTGATGCCAAGATAAGAATTTTCCAGCAACTAACTAACGATTGTTAGTTTTTTGTTTTTACCATACAAAATGTTAGTTTTTTTATTATAGTCGAGTCCTATTTGAATCTTTCAAAAGCTGCTTTTTCAAGCATTTCTCTGTCATCCGGATGAGAAATTTCTATCAGCGCCTGCGCCCGCTGACGGAGATTTTTACCATAGAGATAGGCCGTTCCAAATTCTGTCACCACATAATGAATGTGACCTCTGGTAGTCACCACACCGGCACCTTGTTTTAAAAACGGAACAATTCTTGGAACACCCTTTTTTGTTCTGGAAGACAAGGCCATAATAGGTTTTCCACCTTCGCTAAGTGCTGCGCCACGCATAAAATCCATCTGCCCGCCAATCCCACTGAATTGATAAGTCCCGATAGAATCTGCACAGACCTGACCTGTCAAATCAATTTCTATTGCAGAATTGATGGCGTGCATTTTCTTGTTCTTCATAATATTGATAGGGAAATTCACGTGCTGAACGTCCATAAATGCAATGGCAGGATTATCATCCACAAAATCGTAAAGCCGTCTGGTTCCGAAGCAGAAACTCGTAATCGTCCGGTTGGTATGCGTGCCTTTATATTTATTTGTAATGACATCATTTTTAATCAGATCAATCACGCCGTCACTCAGCATTTCTGTGTGCACGCCAAGATCTTTGTGGTTGTGCAGGCATTGCAAAACAGCATCCGGAATAGTTCCGATTCCCATCTGGATAGTTGCTTTGTCATCAATCAGTTCGGCTACATTTCTCCCGATTTTCATTTCCTCTTCACCAACTTTTTCACTGTAATTGATGGTCAAAAGATCCTCTTCGCTCCACACCAGCTTCTCGATACGGTTGATGTGTATCATCCCGTCACCGTGGGTTCTAGGCATTTTTGGATTGACGATAGCGATGATTCTTTTTGCTGTATCAATAGCACTCCTGGCCACATCTACAGAAGTTCCTAAGGTACAATACCCGTGATTGTCCGGTGGCGAAACTGTAATTAAGGCCACATCAATCGGCAGAATTCCATTTTTGAAAAGGATGGGAATTTCGCTGAGGAAAATCGGAACGTAATCGCCATTTTCAGAATTGACGGCTTCCCGCACCGGTGCGGACGTGAAAAGTGAATTGACGTAAAAACTGTCCTTGTACTGAGGTTCTGCGATCTCAACATTCCCTTGTTGTGTGATAGACACCATCTCTACACCGTTCAACCGGGAAGATTGTTTTGCAAGCTCGTTATATAGAAGATTGGGTGTACAAGCACTTCCGTGTCCGAAAATCCTGTCACCGCTTTTGATAATGGACACTGCTTCTTCTGCACTTACGTAATTGATCATTGCTTTTAATTTTTATCAAAGTTAGATTTTAATTCATTCAGAATAAATGAGCATTATCAGTCAGACCACTATTTATCAGACAAAATGATAAAAGTCACACATAAATTTTGTCAATTCAATAAATTGATTTTACTTTGTAATTCAAAGTTCTTTATAATTGTTTAATTAAAAATTTAAAATGATGACAACACAAAAACAAACTTCCACATTGATCTATTCGGCTGCTGCTGTGCTTCTCGCTGTTCCATTAATTGCAATGCAATTCACCACAGAAGTCAACTGGACTATTTCAGATTTTGTGATTGCAGCCGCATTACTTTTCACGACTGCTTTTTCGGTAGATTTTGTTCTGAAAAAAGTGAAAACTTTCAAATCCAGACTTTTATTGATCTTCGGGATTTTAGCTTTTCTGATTTTAATCTGGGCAGAAATGGCAGTTGGAATTTTTGGAAGCCCGATTGCAGGAAGTTAATCCATTTGATTTTGAAACTGAATTGAAAAAGCTAACATTTCTGTTAGCTTTCTGCATTTTAAATTAACCTTCCAACCAGCTCGTTTTGTAACTCGGGTCTTCCACTTTTATCGCTTCTTCTGTAAGTTTGAAAGGTCGGAAAGGATCTACCATCACGGCAAATTCATCAGTTGATTTTTTCCCGATGCTTCGTTCCATCGCGCCAGGATGCGGACCGTGCACAATGCCGCCAGGATGCAGTGAAAAATCCATCAGATCTACGTGGTTTCTGCTCATAAAATCGCCTTCTGTGTAAAATAAAACCTCGTCAGAATCGATGTTGGAATGATTATAAGGCGCTGGCACAGACTGCGGATGGTAATCGTACATCCTCGCCACAAACGAACAAACGACAAAATTATGCGCTTCAAAATTCTGATGAACCGGCGGCGGCTGATGAATTCTCCCCGTAATGGGTTCGAAGTTTTTGATATTGAATTTATAAGGATAAAAATAACCGTCCCAACCAACAACATCAAAAGGATGCGTGGCATAAATGAAATCTGTAATTTGATTTTCTTTTTTGACTTTGATGAGGAAATCGCCTTTCTCATTTTTCGGTTCTACGAAAGTGGGCGTTACGATATCTCTTTCACAAAACGGCGAATGCTCCAGCAATTGTCCAAATTCATTGCGGTAACGTTTGGGCGTGTAGATCGGGGAATGCGCTTCTATGAAAAGGAACACATTTTCTTCGGATTCCAGTTCCAGCTGATAAATGGTGCCTCTCGGAATGATGAGATAATCGCCGACAGAATACTCAATATTTCCGAGCATCGTTTTTAGAATTCCTTTTCCTGCGTGTACGAAAAGCAGCTCGTCGCATTCTGCATTTTTATAGAAATAATCCGTGGATTTTCTTGGTTTTGCAAGGCCCATTTTCAAATCGTTGTTTAGCATCAAAACCTTTCGGCTTTCCAAAAAATCGTCTTCAGGTGCTACTTTTGCACCTTTTATCATTCTTGGGGTGACGTTTTTTTCAACCGCAATTTTCGGTGTCACGTCTTTTGCCTCGCCGATAGATTTGATTTGAGTCGGGCGGTGCGTATGATACAACAACGATGCAATGCCGTGAAAACCTTCTGTTCCAAAGAGTTGCTCGTAATAAAACTGATCATCTTCGGATTTGAAAATGGTGTGTCTTTTTGGTGGGATTTTACCTGACTGAACGTATCTCATTTTGTTGGATTTGGCTTTTCTCAAATGTAATATTTTTTTGAGAATTAGATTGCAACTTATTTTTGAACGCAAAGAGCGCAAAGATTTTTTTAAATTATTGAAAATACTTTAAGGTTCGCAAAGGCGCTTCGCTCAGGTAAGTTTAAACACAATCTTTGTCATTCCGTAGGAATCTAGACTGCTGAGATTCCTACGGAATGACAAAAATATGTTTTTAGGAACACTGTTGTTTTTATGCTGAAACCTATAGCCCTGATGTTCTATGTTAATTTGCAAATTATTCAGGTTAAAATTTTAAAGTTTTTCTGATAATCCTGTTGATATG
>JAZBLF010000008.1:0-182584 GCA_037033105.1 Bacteroidota bacterium | reverse complement strand
ATTTGGTGAAGCTGTCAGAGAAGTTTGCAAAGAGAAAGGATTATTAACCGATGTTGAAATTGGAATTCAGAAAAAAGCTGAGATGCTGAAAAGCTTGACCGAAGCCATTAGGTCAGAAGATAATTTTGATAATCTCATCTCAGAAATGAAGAAAAAAGGTTTTGAAGTTCAATTGTCTTCAAATATCAAAGATGGAATTTCGGGAATGCGAATTGTGATGGAAAAAGACAAAAATTTTCAGACAGAAAGAATTTATAAAGCTGGTTATAAATTATCTGAAATCTCAAATCAACTAAAAATTTCTGAAATAAAAGCTCTGTTTGAAATGAAAAAGGCTGTCAGGGAAGCACAAAAAGACGCTGGAAACATAGAGGGATTTCGGAAGATTCTACAACAAAAAGGAATTTCTGTAAAGATCCAATATAACGGAGAATTTAAAGTCGGTCAAAAAAATAAAATTCAAGATTTATGGATAAATAGAATTGGTAGTAGTCAAGAGAAAAACGGATTCTTTTTTCGGAAAAATGTCGGGTTCTCTCTGTCGGCAATAGATTCTGATCTTGGTTCTCTCGTAACATCATTAAGTCAAAGTAGTATGAAAAATGATGTAAGTGATTATTTGAAATCAGAAACAAATGAAAGCTTAATAGAAATTTCAGGCGGATTGTTAAGTGACCTTCTTAATCCGACATATGTTTCTCAGGACGAAGATGAACTGCGGAAAAAGAAGCGAAAATTAAGACGATAATTAAAAATTTAAAAAAATAAATATGGAAAATGAAAATAAAGAATCTAAAAGTAACGGAATGGAACTTTTAGAAAATGTGATCAAATCAAATACGGAAAATATTGAACAAAATATCAAACTTCAGTTTGCTATTGAAGACCATACGACTCTGATGAACGATGTACAAATGAGTTTGCAAGAAATGCATTCAATCTATGATGATGCAGTTAGATTTTCTAAATTAGAGCAAACCAAAAGAGTTGAATTCCTTGCCAGTATTCCTACTCATATAGAAACAGTTCTTTCAAAAGAAACTAAAGATGATTTGGAAGGTTTTAGAAAGGATATAAAATGGAAGAAGAAGTTTATTTGGAGCGGAATTGGAGTTTTTGTCTTTGCGGTTTTAGTATTGATCGCCTCCATCATTTTCGCAACCAATTGGTATAAAGAAAGCATCAAAGCCAAAAGTGAACTACGTCAAGATATTTTAAATGAAATTGCTGATGAAGGAAAAAAGATATACGATGAAAAGGAGATAAAAATTTTGAGTGAAAACACTCAAGTAATGCAATTGTGGATTAAGAATAATCCAAAGAAAGCAGAAGATTTTTTGAGGTTTAAAGATGGATTTGAAGCTAGAAAGAAACAACAGCAGTAATTTATTTGGTGTGAAACAAATAAAACTTATCTAAAAATTTTAAACAAAATATATTAATGCAATGGTATATAGGTCATATTAATACTATGTGTATATTTGGTACGATCTGATTATTAGGAGTAAATTAGCTATTTAATATCATTGTATTAATAAAAGATAACGATTAGGGAGAAAGGATTTTATTTTTTCACCAACAATTATTTTTTGGAAATACCATTGAAAACTTCAACTTTTTATTTAATGAACTACAAAAACTATGGACGCATTTTATCTTTTATTAATTTTCACATTAGTTGTAATAATATTTCTTACATATTCAAAATATAAAACAGTACTTAAAATTAATTTAGACGCTAAATATAAAGAAGAAAATATAGAATTAAAAAAGGATTTGTTTGTCAAGAATGAAAAATTACATTACTTAGAAAGTTTAGCTAATAAATTCGAATCGGAAAAAGCAAATATTCGTATTAATAATGAAGAAAAAATTAATGTTCTAAAAAGTGAGATAAATAACGTAACAGAGAAATATAAATCTGAAATTTATGATTTGAAAAACCGCTATATAGAAGAAAAGGAACTGATTTTTCAGAAGGGAATTTTAAAAGGAAAAGAACTTTCAAATTATGAAATTCAAATTCATCCATACCAGGAGTTAAAGCAACACAAAAAACTTTTAGGAAGTGAAGATCTTCTGAATGTTGGTTATAAGTATATGATGTTTATCAATGGTGTCCCCTGTTTAAATTCACATATTGAAATTTTTGAAACAATTTCAAAAAAAGAAATAAATGAAGAGAAAGTAAACAACTTACTTTCTAAAATAAAAGATTTAACAGATATGGTTCCTAATGGAAATGTAAAATTAGTTGGGAATCTTGCTGAATTCGGAAAAAACTTGTTAAATTTTAAAAAATAGAATATGTCGACCAGAGAAACTTTGCGTCTGACAATCTGCAGTTCAAAAAAAACAGGATTTTTATACACAATGCTGGTGATGATATATGTTTACTGCACCAACTTTCGGACTCTTTCCGAAACATTTCCTTCAATGAAACAAAACCCTAATATCTAATGGAGTTCACAATAGACAATGAAAACTATACGCAATTCGTTCGCGAAGACAGATATCTGGTTATTGACACAGGATTTATTATTACAAATTCCTTAGAAGGCTGTTTTAAAATTATAATAAAAGATGTCAAAAACAAAGACTTAGCACTAAATGTACTAAATGTGAATCTGCCGAAAGTAATATTAGAAATAAATGATTGTTTATTCGCAACAGTTTCAATAAGTGACTCAACGATAGATAAAGTTATTTTTAATACGGTTGAGATAAGTGAAGAAAAAGAAGGAAAATTTGCTCCTTTTAAAACGTTCATTGATGCATCTAAATTGACATACCTATGGTTTTACTATTGCAAATTATTTAATGGTCTAATTGTTAGAAAAGAGTCGGAAATAGAGTCATTAACAATTAATGATACAAATATTGATCGAAGCTTCACTTTCATTAATTCTAAATGTAAAACAATAACACTCGAGTCCTCAAATGTTTCTGAAGTTAATATTGATAGGAATGATTATCCAAAGGAAAATGGATCAACAGAGGTAGAGAAAATAAATATTTTCAGAACAGAAGGTCTAAAAAATATCAGTATATGGGAAGTTAAATTTAAGGAACTACACATATATAAAGTTATTTTAAATAAAAGTAATAAACTTACTGACCATAATAATGAGCTTCATGTAAAAACTCCCAAAGACTATAAAGATGTAGAGAAAATTGAAATCTCTAAATCAACAATTGCATCAGAAGCAGTTTTTGCTTTTAATACGACGAAAGAGTTAAATATTTTAGAGTCTACATTAGGGGAAGTTACTCTAAATTATTGGCACATAGGAAACCTACTTTTTTCTGATAGTAAGTTTAATGATTCAATTTACTTTGGACCTTCAAACCAAATAAAAACTATAAAAAAATTACTGATTGAAAACTGTACCTTCGACAATACATTCAATATGAGCAGTATTCTCCTTAAAGAGGAGGCCTTTTTTAGGGGGGTTGTTTTTAATAAATACCCATCATTTTTTTATCATAATGTTATTGATAAGAATTGTAAAACAGATTTTCAATATTCGAATTTACAAAACTTAATCTTTCAGAAAATTGACTTTAGCTTTTTTTCATTTAAAGAATTTGATATTACAAACGTTGAGTTTAGAGATTGTCGCTGGCTTTCAGAAAAGAAGTATTTTGTAAGAAGAAATTTGATTGCTGATGACAAAAAAGATTTAACTGCAATAGATGATTTATTAAAAATAAAAAATATTTACTCGAATCTAAGAATAAGTTCTGAAAAAAATTCAGACTTCATCAATCTTACAAAGTTTTACATATCAGAGCAAGAAACTAAAAGAAAGATCTATCGAGGAAAAAATGACTGGATTGAATTCTGGCTAATGGGTTTTCACAAGGCTATTAGTAGTTATGGTGAAAATTTTAAAAAGCCATTATTTTTTGTCTTTTGCTTAACTATTTTTTTTGCAGGTTTATTCTTATTCTCAGGATTTTATGTAGGCGACAAATTAGTTAAATACGAATTTTCATTTCAGTTTTCTAATTTTATAAGAACATCAAGAGATTTTGGTTATTCATTAATTTATAGTTTAAAGAACATATTACCATTTCAAGTAAGTTTAAATTTCTATTTACATTCTAACAAATCACTTGAGTTATCTCAGACACTTGAACTTATTCATAAAATAATAAACTTAATTTTAGCAACGAGCTTTACAGCTGCTTTCTTAAAATACTTACGAAAGTAAAATGTGCTCCAGTAAAGAAAATTGACAGCTATCCGACATCAGAAATTTCAATAAGTATTAATTATTGTCACATAAGTAGAATATTAAGTTCCACTAGCTATCATCCAATCTTTCTCTTTCAGCAGTCTTTCACAAAGAGTAACTTTTTCTTCAGGAAGTTTAACTAACTGACCAATATAAATTACAGTAGAAAACTACAACTCATTCTTTTTTTTGTTTAAGATCAATTCTTTAGAAAAAAAGAAGCCCACGCCGTTGTATATACTACTAAAGTATTTAGTGAGTGTTCAAGACCTCACCCTACGGGTTTACAAGCACCCTCGTTATTTTTTTTAGCTATCCAATGATCAGTTCGATACCTGCCTTTTCTGCTTTGTATTTTATTTTGGTCTGCAATTCATAATAACTCCAATTGCGAAGCACAAATTCCTGTTCTTTTGCAATTCCAATCTTGTCTTCCTGATTTTTAAGAATAAGCGTGCCCGCCTGTTGCTGGATGCAGAAATCAATAAGCTTTCGGCTATACAAATGGAGCCGATGACTTACATAACGGCTTTCCAGATTTTCTGTTTTATACAGTGCCTTTTGTTTCCGCTTGGCTCCATTTCCCGAACGGGCATAGGCGACTCCGGCTTGCATCCTTTTCTGACTTGCCTGAATCGCAAGCCTGCGGTATAAAAACTCCTCTTTCGAGCCAATATTGATTCGCACATTGTTGGCTTTTGCTACGATGGGATGTTCCAGAGACAGTGAAGCTTCGGCAATAATTTCGGGTTTTAAATGATGCTCTTCTTTTTCAAATTCAAAAACTGCAAGCCAAAAGATTTTCCCATCTTTCAGCTGGATCTGCGATGTACAAAGCTTGATCTCTTTTCTTAATAGACGTTCCAGTATCACTCGCTTATCAGAGAAGTCTTTCCCTAAATACGTTTTAACAGGAATAGCAAACATATTAAAGCAGAACGCTTTCTTTTCGGGATCATATCTCATTTTACTTATACATTTAACAGGAAGCGGAATTGGAATATCTTTTTTAAAATTCCTCAAAGATTTTAACCCTTGCCAGTAATCGGCTTTATTTTTAGAAAAGGTTGATTGGATCGTATTGTTCAGGCTTCCCAAAATATCTGTAGGGATTTCTCCTTTGAAACGGTCAGAGACCATTCGTGCTGTGGTGCTTGTTTTTGAACGGGTGAATATACCCGTATCGTCTTTACTTACATCAGCCAACTTGTATTGGATTTCTTCGGTGAGGTAAAAGAAATCTTTGATCATTTCCTGCACGTACAGATGGGAAACAATCAAGTTAGCAGCCCGGAAACAGCGGTTCTGGTACAGGTAGAGCTTTTCCCGCATCTCTTTTTGTTCATTTGCGGGAAGATCGATCAGCAGCTGAATTCTTCGGGTCAATGTAATCGTGGATTTTTCCATTCAAAGAGTTATTTCAGAACTATTTTGATTTTGTAGATGTTGATAGGCATACAGAAATTCCCGATGTACTTCCTTTTCAGGTAATTTGAGTTCTTGAGCAATAACTGCAAATGAAGATTTCTGCTCAAACCTTCTTTTCAAAATATCGAGTTGTTGGCTACTGAGTTTTTCTGACTGCTTTTTATTATTGAGAGCTTTTTCCTGTGGCTGTTCAAAAGAACTTCTATTAAGAATTTTCCGAAGGTCATTTATAGCTCTGCTCACCTCATTGCTGATGTCTTTTATACTGCTTCCCATTGCTTCTGCGATTGCTTTGTGCTGAAAGCCATATTCCAAGCAAAGTTCAATCAGGTGTTTTCTTTTGGGATCCAGAACAGGTAAAACCTTTTTGACTTCATCGAAATTTTTCTGATCCGATTCGTGATTGAGGAGATTCTCTCTATCAGTTAGGGGATCATAACCTGCAAGATAATCCTGATAGTTCTCAAAACTGTCAAGAGAAGCCATTAAGCGGGTGAATTTATTTCTGGGAGCAGTAACATAAGATATACAATCCCTTTTCATCACAAACCGTAAAAAGCCAGTAATATGGTTAGGCGTTTCAATGGTGTCACGGTGCAGCCACAATTTAAGGAAGGTATCCTGAACAATAGTGTCCACTACAAAATCGTCCTTAAGCACCTGCCATCCAACCCAAAAAAGAAGTCTTTTGTAACGCAGATGAATGTGTTCCAGAGCGGTCGGATTACCTTTTTTCAGCAGTTCGTACAACTGCAGATTGCTCAACTTCCGGGGCAAAGACTCTGTTCTTTTCATAAGCAGCAGATTTTAGCTAATTATTGATGAAAGGAACTGCTTAGATACATAAGGATGAATTCTCTGCACCTTTAAAATCATTATCTTACTACATATAACCAAAAAAAGGGCGTGGAACTCAACTTATAGCATTAGAGGCACTGGTATACCCGTGTACGATAAGCGAGCCCAAGCCGCGGTCGTGGGCAAATTTACTTATCTTCTCGTACACATAAAAATTACCAGTTTTCTAATTCGAGATTCTAATCAATTGCTTCAATGTTTTAATTCTATTGGAATAATTGTATTGTATTATTAGCAAATATAAAAAAACCATCATTGTAATCCAAATGGATTACAATAAAATTGTGATTTTTTGCAAAATTGCGTTATGGCTGGACTCAACGAGGAAGATATATTGCTTAAAAATAAAATTGCTGATAGAATTAAGTTTCTCAGAGCTAATACTGGTTTGTCTCAATCTGAATTTGCCAAAAAGTTTGAAATCGATAGGCAAATATTAAATCGTTGGGAAAGTAAAAACAATAAAAGAGGGTTAACTATTTATACAATATCGAAATTTTGTGATTTCGTTGGAATTTCTTTAAAAGATTTTTTTGATTTTTAAGTTACAAAATATTGCTCTCCCAAATGTAATAACAGTAAAAATAAAAAGAACATAGACAGGAAAGACTCCTAAAACAATACGAATGAAATGTCCAGTATGCTAATGTAGAAACTGGACATTTTTTTATGTATTTGTTTTTAATTATTCAATGAAAATAGCTAATCTTTAGTTTTTTTTGCCAATTTATGGTTTCCCATATTTTAGTAGGGTCTGTTTTTCTTAGATTTACAAGAAACTCATAAATTCTACCAATGGCTACCAATAAAAATGCACAAATCCGTTATAAAGCACTAGATAATTGTTTTTCTAATCCTTACAAGAAATTTTTTATTGATGATTTAATTGAATATTGTTCCCAAATCTTGTCAGAACATTATGCAGAGGAAACCACTGTTTCGCGTCGTCAGATTTTGATGGATTTAGATTTTATGAAAAGTTTAAATGGTTACGACGCTCCGATAGAAGTTTACAAAGAAGGTAGAAAAGTATATTATCGGTATTCAGAAAAAGATTTCTCCATACTGAAAAAACCATTAAGTCCATCGGAATTAAACACATTAAATGAAGCACTAGAAACACTTGCCAGAATGAATTCGCTTCCAGGTTTTGATTGGGTAAATTCTTTACAAACCAAATTAAAATCGGGTTTAAATTTAGAAGGAAAGAAGCGGCAAATTATCAGCTTTGAAGAGAACGGATTTTTAAAAGGTTTAGAATTCCTGAATGTTTTGTATCAATTTATTTCTCAAAATCAATCATTAAAAATTAGCTACAAAAGTTTCAAATCTGATGTAGAATCACGATTTACAATCTCGCCTTATTATCTAAAACAGTACAACAACCGTTGGTTTTTATTTGGGCGGAATCATATGTATGAAAACGTTCAAAATTTAGCTTTAGACAGAATCGTTGCTGTTGAAAATTCACAAGAAGTCTTCATCAATAATGAAATAAACTTCGATGAATATTTTGAAGACATCATCGGTGTCAGCAATAATCTCGATGAAAGTGCTATGAAAATCTCCCTAAAACTTTCTGAAAATATAATTCCGTACATCATTTCCAAACCCATTCACGGGTCGCAGAAAATCTCTGGAAATATTTTGCATATTGAGGTAAAACTCAACTATGAATTGGAATCGCTCATTCTATCTTTTGGAGAAAATATGCAGGTCTTGGAACCTGAAATATTTAAACAAAAAATGATTTCACGTGTCTATCAAATGAACTTAATTTATTAGTGCAGTTCTGCTGCATAGATAGAATTTAATATTGTAAAAAAATAAACAATGAGTGAGTTTGATAAAATTCTTATTTCCAGAAATATTCAAAAACATTCGGGAGAGCCTTTGTGGAAATTTCAGTTATCGGAAAATGAATTCAGCCAACTGAAAACATCTTTTTTTCTTAATAAAAAAAATCTCAACCCGGTAGATTGTGCATTGTACTTTGCCGAATGGTGGAAACGATCTTACAGTGGAGGTAAACCAAGTAAGGAGATCATTTTTCAATCATTGGGAAATGGCTTAGAAGCAATAATTGATTGTACGGAATTTTATAAAAAAGCCAAAATTGGTGCAGAAATTCTTGGTTTAAAATGGCTGAAAAAGCAGAATGTTTTATTTTTTAGAACTTTACTTCTACAAGGGGGACTTCCTATCCAGCATATTTCCGAAAATCAAGGTAGTTACAAAAATTTCTTGCTGGCAGTGTTGGAGCAGCAGCCAGAATCGATTGAAGATTTTATGTTTCAGCCACAAATTATCAATTTATTGCCGCCTTCCAGCAGGAACGATATAATTTATGAAAATTGTCTGGAGATTGTTAAATCTATTCTGAATGACGAAACAACTTACGATGACCTTCTAAACTCGTCCACTGCAACCAAAACTATAAGTAAAGAGCTGAAGGATCGTAAGAGACACTTGCTAAAAAAGCAAGGAAATTCAAAAATCCAGAATTATTGGTTACTCAATATGGATAAACCGCAAAATGCAAAGCTCAGTTTGCGTTTGGGTTTAGCAAATAATTACGCCAAAGATTCATTAGAACACATTTTTGGAATTGAAGTTGTTGAGAAGAGTTATCAGTTTTTCATTAATGATCAACTCGTTTGTATTTTTCAAAAAATGCTGAACGGTAACTATAAAACAGAATGGAACAACCGGCTCGCTCAAGAATGGACAAAGGATAATCTGCTGCCAAATTGTTATGTGATCGTAAATAATGAGCGATATGAGGTAAAGGATTTTGTAACTACAGTCCCAAATTTTTCTGAACCAACTTTATGGGTGCCATTTTCTGGTAACGAATGGCGTTTTGTAAAAGGCAGCTCTACAAATAGTGAAACTGCGGCTGTTCTGTTGCCGGAAAGTTGGAAAAATTTATCAGAGTCAGAAACGTTAAATCTGTTCGGTACAGATTTTAATTGGGCGAAATTTGAAGGTCAGATAGATATTTCTAACGAGTTTTTTGAAAGACAATATACCAGCAATGTGTATTCATTTGATTGGACTATTGTAAGTCAGATGCCGAAATGGATGCTGAAAGCTAATATGAGCGTTGTGCAAAATATGCCAAAAATCATTGTTTATAATGATGAAAATGAAGTTTTAAAACCCTTCGATTATGTTGTGTTCCTTAAATCAAAATCATCAGAAAAATGGGAACAAATCGATGAATTGAACCATTGCCCAATCGGTTGTGTGGATCTGAAAATTGTGAAAGATCAAACCACTGCTTATGATTGTTTTTATAACATTGGAACTCTTAAAATAGATTGTCAGAAACAAAGTATTTCTTTCGCAGAATTGTCTATCTCCAATGGTAATTTTGATTTTAAAATTATAGAAACAGAGATTCTGAAAGTTGTAGAGCAAATTGAGAACCGTACCTATCAGCTTTCTGTAGAAACTCAATATAATAAAATTCCAAACAGCGTACTTGCTAGGTTGAAAATGGGAAATTCACGAAGACTGCTTTTTGAGATTGCTTGTCCCTTTGCAGGAATTACTTTGATCGATTGGGAAGGAAAAATAATTGCTACTAACACGCATCTCACATTCAACCAATTACACGGGATCAGAATTTTGAGCCATAGCAATGAATCCGTCATCATTAAATTTAAAAATATTCTAAGACCAGAAGTGGTAATATCAAAAGAATTACAGCTCAAAACGCAACCTTTAATTTCTTTTAGGGACGAGCTTTTGCGTTTGTACTTTTTGGCAGATGCTATGAACCACGATAATATGGTAAGTATAGAACTAGAAAAAAATGGAATTTCCCAGCAGTATTTTTTGAAAGGCTTTACCCATACTTTAAATGTAGAAAAGCAAGCAGAAGGAAAAATAAGCTTGTGGAATTCTGAAGATGACTTAAACCTCTATGCAGTTCCACTAAACTGTCCAGCAGAATCTATTACATTAATTCCTTTGGTAAAAGACTCTGAGGATTACAAATTGCCCGAAACTGATTTTACCAGTCAATATATCATTATTTCTTCTTATGAAAAAAACAGACATCTGATGCCGAGATTTGTTAATACCGACAATAATTTTCAAGGTATTGGCAAAAACGAAAGAATAGAACTGTACCACCATCAGCTTAATAGCTCCGATTTCACATCTGAAATATGGAAAGACACTTTTGCGTACTTCAATATTTGTATCAATCAGAATATTCCATTTTCCACATTTGATCAAGTAAGATCTATTTCACAGAGCTCGGCAGTGGCATCCAAAGCTTTTTTCTTTTTTGGAATCAATCAAACTGATTCAGATGAATTCATACAAAAAAACATTCCAGCGTTAGAAACCGATTTGGGATTTTGTTTCCATTGGATTAAGAAAGAAGATTGGAATTATGCTATAAATGAGGCCTCAGAAATCATAGGGAACGAATATTTCCAAAATATAATTGTTTTATTATCAAAGTATATGCAGGAGAGTGGTTTGATGGAGATGATTCCGTATCTGAGCGGTCAAAGTATTTCTACAGAAAAAGTGTACAATCCTTACATTAACCATATAAGGTCTGATTTGGGAGAACGTGTTTTAAAAGAATTACCAGAAATGAAACCAAATGTAAGTGATTATTATAATATTCCAAGTAATGATTATGGAAAGTTTTTTCTCCTCATCAAAGCGCCAATTGCGGTTGCAGAATCTATAAAAAATGTACAGACACAATTTCCAATCTGGGGCGGAAACGATTTTCGTGAACAAATACGGAGGAATATTCAATATGCACAATATTTATGTCCAGAATTTTACAACAGAATAATCTTACAAGTATTATCTCAAAACTAAAAAACTATGAACTTTAAAAATTTTTATACAAAAGCAGAAAATCGTTTGACGGATGCCATTCTCTCACTTTGGGCAACTGGAGACAAAGAAATGCAAGATTATTTCAAATTTATTTTGGCAAAAGAACCCATTATGTCAGATGCAGTTTTCCAAGCAATGTTTCCTTGGGAACAATCTCAAATGAGTTTTGAAAATACCACTTTATTATATAAAAAGCATTTTATAAAATCTTTAGACTCTATCGCAAATCCAGAATTTAGGTTTCCTAAAGACAGATTCCCGTACAAGCATCAGATAGAAAGTTGGCAATCATTGTTAATAGACCAAAAATCCATAGCCGTAACAACAGGAACAGGATCTGGAAAAACAGAGTGTTTTATGTTGCCCGTATTGCAGGATATTTATGAAAACAGCAGAGGTCAGGAAGGAATCAATGCTATTTTTCTCTATCCTTTGAATGCGCTTATCGCAAGTCAACAAAAAAGAATGCACGCTTGGTGTAGTGCATTAGGCGAAATCAATTACGCCTTGCTTACAGGAAGTACAGATAATTCTGAATCCAGCATAGAAAAAAAAGAAAATGCAAAACCTCAGCTTATCTCTCGTGAACAGATTAGAAACTCGCCTCCACAGATTTTATTCACAAATCCTACAATGTTAGAATATATGCTGGTTCGTAATGCAGATGTACCAATTGTCGAAAAATCTGAGGGCAAATTACGATGGATTCTTCTTGATGAAGCGCATACTTTGACTGGATCCAAAGCTGCTGAAATGGCTTTGTTGATTAGAAGAGTAATTTCAGCTTTCAAAGTTGATATAAACAACATTCGTTTCGCTATTACTTCTGCAACAGTTGGCAATGGAAATTCTGATGTTTTAAGAAAGTTTATGTCCAATTTATGCGGCATTTCGGAAAGCCAAATTAAAGTGATTTCCGGATCGCGAGTGATTGATTTGCCAGATGAAAACATTCCCGATATTTCCGATTCTCTGAATAAAAATAATATAAAGAATCTTAGGAACGAATTGCTCAATAATTCTGGATTAACCAATGCCGAAATAGGTCAACGTCTCGGTCTTCAAAATAAGGTAGATCAGATTGGAGCGATGGACATTCTCGCTGATCAAAGCATCAATGGTAAAAATCTTTTGCCATTACGAGGTCACTTTTTCACAAGAGGAATTGGCGGTGTATATGTTTGCACCAATGCCAATTGTACAGAACCGGATATTCCCACAAAGGCTTTGGGAAGAATGACAACGGTAGCAGAAACGCATTGCAATTGCGGTTTTCCGATGCTAGAATTGATTGCCTGCAACAGCTGTGGAAATATGATGCTGGAAGGCGAATTGAAGAACAATGTGGTCTCTCAAAAAACAAGCAGTGGTTACGAAGCCTTTCAAATAGATGAAGAAAACGAAGATGAAGCTTCAAATATTAATTCTTCTAAGACGACTATCCGATTTATAAAAAATAAAACAAGAGAGAGGCTTGTTGATAGAAATTGGGTAGAATGTGCAATTAATCAAGAAGGAAAGATAATTTTTGAAAATGAAAATCTTCTGAAAATAGATGATTGCAGTTGTCCGCATTGTGGTAATAAAAAAGATAATGCCATTCATTTCAGGATTTCTTCTGCATTTACAAATCGTATTTTGTCGGACATTGTTTTGGATCAGACACAATCTACCGCACATCCAACCAGCAAAACACTTTACAATGGAAGAAAATACATATCATTTACAGACAGCAGACAAGGTACTGCAAAAATTGCTGCTCTAATTAATATTGATGCGGAAACAGACTGGATCAGGTATCAGGTTTACCATTTGATGATTAGCAAACTTTTTCAGCAGACCAATAATTTTTCTAATGACGAACTTTTGCTGGAAAGAGCTTACAGAATTAGTGAACTTGATACTGCACCGCCATTCTTAAAAGCAGTAATCCAAACCAGATTATTAGAAATAGAGAATTTGGTATCAAATGAAAATACGATCAATCATTCATTAAGCCGAATTGGTTGGCAGGATGTTGTAGATGAAATCGTAAAGGAAAATGGGTTTAAAACATTATTTATAAAAGCAGCGAAAGGAAGAGATTTCGAATTGGACGGTCAGATTTATGCCAAAAGTTTATTGTACGGTCAGTTTGCAAGAAGAATTGGAAGAGAAAGATCTTTAGAGAATTTAGGTTTGGTCAATGTAGTTTATCCAGAACTGGATTCGGTAATTTTACCGGAAGAAGCATCTTTGCTGAATATTAATCTGCAGGAATGGAAAACCTTGCTCAAAATCGCTGCAGATTATGTCATCCGTGAGGGTTTTAATTTTACATTTGATGATAGAATGCGTCAATTCAACTCTAGGTTATACAGACCAAAATTAATCTTTCCAAGTTCGTCTAATCAGAAGAATAGCTGGAAGCTTTACACGAAAGATTCTAAAGTTCAACCAAGATTTGTATTGCTGATCTGTGCAGGTTTGGGATGGCACAACCCGGAAGATATTGATGCAACAAGAGAAAGTCAATTAAATGACTTTCTAGAAAAAATCTGGAAAACTTTACAAGCTAAAATTCTCACCAAAGACGGAGACGGTTATAAGTTGGATTTTCTTACCCATTCACAACTAGAAATCGCAGGAAAACAAATGCTTTGTCCCGTAAAAAACCGACTTTTGGATTGTACTTTCAGAGATTATACGCCTTGGATTAAAGGTTTATTGACCGAAGAGAATATTCGGAATTATAAAATTGAAAATCGTACAGACATCCAGCTTCCGGTGTATCCACATCCCTTTCATTTGTCTGATCAGAATGAAAATTTGGAGGAAGATATTATAAATCACTGGATTGAAAAAAATAGTGTAGAAGCCAGAAGCAAAGGATTATGGAATGATTTGCACGAAAGGATATTCGATAAGGAAAAACTGTATCTAGCAGGAGAACATTCTGCTCAGCAAAAAAAATCCCGATTGGTAGAGTTGGAAGATCAGTTCGAAAAAGGAGAAATCAATGTTTTGAGCTGTTCTACAACGATGGAAATGGGGGTCGATATTGGGGGGATATCGGCGGTGGTAATGAGCAATGTTCCACCAATGCCTGCCAATTATCTGCAAAGAGCGGGGCGAGCCGGAAGACGAGCAGAGAAAAAATCTTTAGCGCTCACTTTTTGTGCCCCAAATCCCATTGGTCTCAGAACAATGAATCAACCAAAATGGGCTTTAGAGCATCCCATTGCACCACCTATTTTAAAATTCGACAGTAAAAATATTGTTTTGCGACACGTTAATTCATTATTATTTGGACTGTTTATCAGAAATAATTCAAATCGAGGTTTAAATATTAAAGAAAATATAGAAAGATTCTTTCTGGGAGAACAACCCAATCTTGGGCATGACTTTTTGAATTGGTTGTTTAATCTTCCTATTGATTATTATAAAGATGATTTGACATTTTTGATCAAAGGAACGCCGCTTGAGAATTCGGATCCTATTCAATTGAAATTTCTAGTTTACGAGAATTTTATGAAAATAGTTACTGGAGTGAGGACACAATTTATAAGTTTTGAGGAAAAACTCACATTATTATTGGAATCAGATGGAGAAAATAGTACAGCCTACAAAGCCATTAACTACCGCAAAAGCCAGTTTCTGAAAAAACATATCCTTACCTACCTTGCAGAAAACGGGTTTTTACCCAATGCGGGTTTACCAACTGGTATCGTAGATTTTGAAAAAACAATTTACGATGATATTAAAAATAGCTCCAGAAAAATAGCTGAAAATCCAAGCTATCCGCTTGCAAATGCATTAACGGAATTTGCACCCGGGAACAGCGTTTTAATAGATGGGCTAAGCTACAAATCTGCAGGCATCATTATGAAAAACAACTGGGGACAAGAGGGAGAAAGAAATGCAGTGCAAGCCTGTAGAAACTGCGGCTACCAAAGAATTGTTGCATTAAATAACCAATTAAATGATAACTGCGAACATTGCAATGCCACAGATTCATTAATCGGTGTAGATCTAGGCGATTATCGTGGGAAACTTACGGAATTAGTAGAGCCTGTAGGATTTGCAGTGGATATTTTTAAAAAACCAACACGTGTGATTTCAGAAAAATCGAAACCGCAATATTTAGAACCTTTATTACTGAACATAAAACCCTGGAATCAGGAGCAGAGCAGCATTATAGACATAAGGTCTACCGAAGATGACCAATCAGAGATCTTGTTTTACAATATGGGCGATGGCGAAGGTTATAGTCTTTGCACTAGTTGCGGAAGGGTAGAAACCGCTAGCGAAAAGTTAGTTGGTCACAGCAGATTGCGTGGCGGTAAAAATAACGATGGAGAAAGTATATGCGACGGGAAATCAAAAGACCACATCATTTTAGGCGCTAGATTCAAAACAGATTTTACAGAGATTCGCCTTTTGGATAGAGACGGACATCGAGTAAATGACAAAATTTTGATGTACACTTTGGGAGTGATCTTCACAAAATCCTTAGCAGAGTTTTTAGCCATCGAAGAAAGTGATTTAGGATTCGGAATCAAAACTTACAGCGGTTATCAAACCATCTTTATCTATGACACGGCAAAAGGCGGAGCTGGATATTCTTCCCAATTTTCTATGTACACCAAAGAAATATTGAGAAATGCACATCAAACTTTAAACAACTGTACCTGTTCAAAAGCCTGTACAAAATGTCTTATAGACAAATCTTCGCAATGGCATCTTGAACAATTGGATAGGAATATTGCTCGTGAATGGCTTGGTTTTGCAAATGTAAATCAGATACCTGAAAATCTACAAAATACTGGTCTTTCTATTTCTAATATTTTTGGAACATTAAATAATGAAATCATCAGTCTGCAATACCATCAAGGTGTGAAAGAGATTAACATCCATATCAACAGCGAAATTTCTAATTGGGATATCGATCAATTATATGATCTGGAAGAGTTGAAAAGAAATAGAATCAAAATAAATCTTGTCGTAGAAGGTGACTTAGTTTACCATAATCATCAAGAAAAACTCTCTGTGCACAAACTAGTATTTGGCTATTCATTAAAAAAAGGAAGTGCCGCCAAATTAGCCGGTTATCCAGTTCAGTTTTCTATATTGTTGAATGACGGTCAGGCAATTTCCTACATAGCCGAAACTGAATACCCAGTGCTGACGGAAGATGTTTTGAAAAATAGAAGCATCACCTATTACAAAGTGATGCATCAGGAAATATTTAATTTTACAGATTGCGTTTTGCCAACTTTTACATCCAATATTTTTGAAGCCAGAGTAGGATCTTTGCCTTTTAATTGTAATAGTAATGATCTTGCAAAAGCGATTTTCGATCATCTTGAAAATAAATCGGATTTGATAGATAAAATAAAGAATAAGACCTTTTCCCTAGATTATTTTGACAAATATAATCAATCTGAGTTTTCTATTCGTTTGCTCTTGCAGTATGCACATCAGATCCAGCAGATTTGTGATATTACTGTTTGTAATTTTAGGATTCATCTATCTGAAAATGATTTTAGAAATAACAGAGAACCTTATTACATAATAGACAATTATAAACGTATTGACGATTATGAAACTGACTTGCAAGAGATCTCGGAAGATTTTGACTTCAATGTAGAGTTATTAATAGAAGACCGTTTGCCGCATTACAGATTTTTCCAGTTCAGTAATGATGAGGTGTCTTTCAGTATAAGAATAGATGGTGGAATTGCTCACGGACTTAAACCAGTAGAAAGATTAAAGTCTACAGAATTGAGCTTTGATAATGAAGTGTTTAAAATTAGAAAAGACATTATACACGACATTATTTATACTATTAATATTGGATGAGTATCAAATTTTTCCCAACTGTGCAGTTCTGCTGCATAGTTGGAATTTACTTTTGCTTCATAAACCAAGTAGAAGCTTTTATTATGAAAAATTCAACACAAATTACCTGTCCAAATTGTAACCATCATTTTGATGTAGAAGAAGTTCTGGCGCAGGACTTAGAGAAACAAATTAAAGAAAAATTTCAAAAAGATTATGCCCAGAAGATGGCAGATTTGAATACTGAAAAAGAAAATCTCGAAGAAAAAAAACGCAATGAAAATGAGATTTTTAAACAGAAATTAGAAAAAGCGCTAGACCATAAGCAAAAAGAATTAGACCAAAAAACAGAAGAAAAATTTGCGGGAAGAATAAAAAAACTAGAAGCAGAAAATGCTGAAAAAGCTAAAGAAAACAAAGAGCTACTCGCAAAGGAAATCGCATTATTGGAATTGCAGGATGATCTAAAAGAAAAAGAAGAAAGATTGAATCTGGATGTGAAGAAAAAACTTCTGGAAGGTAAATCTGAATACGAAAACTCCGGAAAATTAAAAGCCCAACAAGAATTTGAACTTCGTGAAAAAGAACTTTTGAAAAAAATCAAAGAGCAAACAGATTTGGCAAACGAAATGAAAAGAAAATCTGAACAAGGCTCTATGCAACTGCAAGGCGAAGTTCTAGAGCTGGCTTTGGAAGAGTTTCTTCAGCAAAATTTCAGGTGGGACAAGATTGAAGAAGTGCAGAAAGGAACTTTGGGTGCAGATGTTTTGCAAACCGTAAACAATGATTCTCTTCAAACCTGCGGTAAAATAATCTACGAAACCAAACGTACCAAAAGTTTTGACCAGAAATGGCTCGATAAACTAAAACACGATCAGCTGAATGCAAAAGCCGAAATTGCAGTTTTGGTAACCGAAACATTACCCAAAAATATAGAGAAATTCGATGTGCAAAACGGAATCTGGATTTGTTCTTACCAAGAAGTGAAGTCTCTGGTAGTGGTGCTTCGCCAGATATTAATAGAAACCCAAAAAGTGAAAATTGCCAACGAAAACCGTGGCGATAAGATGGAAATTTTGTACAGCTATTTTACTAGCGGCGAGTTTTATCAAAAAACAAAAAGGATTTTACAAATCTACGACGGAATGCTCTCACAGCTTGATGCAGAGAAAAAAGTAACCCAAAAATTATGGGCAAAACGGGAAAAAGACATCACCATTATGAAAGAAAATCTATCCATCGTTTCTGGCGATATTGCTGGAATCACAGGTAAAGAAATCGATCTTTTAGAAGAATATGATGCCATTGCCTTAGAGTAATTATTTAATTAAGCAAAATGAATATTAAAACACCTCGCCAACTTCAACATTGCAGGATTTACCTATTAAGATGGTGCTTTGGCGTTCAAAAATTTGAACATTGACCAAACTCAAATTGTAGCCAGAAAACAAGTACGATGCAAGAGCTGTTGCCATCTATTTCAAAGACGACAAACTTGGCTCTATCCCCAAAAGTAAAAACAGGATTTTCTACAGACTCTTTACCGTCGGATTGAAAAAATGTGTGTAAACACGCATTCAAAGAATTTATAAAGACGAACATCCCGAAAATCAAATTCAAGTGGTGGCACATCTAATCAATTAACCATTGCTCAATTTTCACAGCCTTCATCACAACTTTTGTTTTGAAGGCTGTTTCTTAATCCTTATTTTTACCCAATACAAAAAAATCAATGATCACAGGCGAATTAAGATCCCAAATCGATAAAATATGGAACGATTTCTGGACCGGCGGTATTTCCAATCCTTTAACTGTTATTGAGCAATTTACTTATCTAATCTTTCTAAAACAACTGGATGACAAACAGATCCTGATAGAATTAGAAAAAAATCGCTTGGGTTCTACACTTAGAGAAGACATCTACACAGAAGACCAAAAGGAACTTCGCTGGAGCCACTTCAAAGAGAAAGATCCGGAAACAATGTTTTTACTTTTCACGCGTCCGCAAATTCATATAAACAACCTAACGGCTTTTGATTTTATGAAAACCATTGGCGCAGACGGTGGTAAGTTTTCAGAATATATGAAAGGTGCTACTTTTATGATTGCTACACCGAAACTTTTGGACAGAGTGGTGCAGCAGATTGATAAGTTGCCACTCCATAAAAAAGATACCAAGGGCGACCTCTACGAATATATGCTCAGTAAGATTGCAGAAGCGGGAACCAACGGGCAGTTTCGCACACCTCGCCATATCATTCGGATGATGGTAGAGCTGATGCAACCACAAAAAGACGATACTATTTGCGACCCATCTTTGGGAACGGCAGGTTTTCTGGTAGCAGCCAGCGATTTCATCAAGCATACACAGAACCAATGGTTTTTGGAAAAAGATTTCCGGGAGCATTACAACCAGAAAATGTTCAACGGGATGGAAATAGATCCTTCTATGATGCGTATTGCCGCAATGAATCTCCAGCTTCATGGGATAGACACACCTAACCTGATGGGCGGAAGCGCCTTGGCAGAAAGCAACGCTGTAACCAGCAGATATTCTTTGGTATTAGCAAATCCACCGTTCAAAGGAGCGCTGGATTATGATGAGGTCGAGAAAAGTCTGCTCCAGATCACCAAAACCAAAAAGACAGAACTTCTCTTTATATCTTTAATTATCAGAATGCTTAAATTAGGCGGTCGTGCAGCGGTGATTGTTCCCGATGGTGTTTTGTTCGGAAGTTCTGGCGCACACAAAAACATCCGAAAAGAATTGGTAGAAAACCAGCAATTGCAAGGCGTAATTTCTATGCCAAGCGGCGTTTTCAAACCGTATGCAGGTGTGAGTACCGCTATTTTACTCTTTACCAAAACCAATTCCGGAGGTACAGAAAAGGTATGGTTTTATGATATGAAAGCCGATGGTTACAGCCTTGATGATAAACGAAATCTTTTGATCTCAGAGGATGCGCTCGAGAAGTGTTTCACAGAGCCGGAAAATATTGTAACGAAAACCGCAGGAAAATGCGACATCCCGAATATTTTGTTCGATTGGAATACCATCAACCAACAACCGACAACCGACAACTTTGCTGACAGAACTCAACAATCCTTCCTCGTTCTCAAAGCCGACATTATTGCCAATGACTATGACCTGAGCATCAACCGCTACAAGGAAAACATGTACGAAGAAGTGCAGTACGAAAAGCCAAGCACGCTGATTGCCGATATCAAAAGTATAGATGCCAAAAGACTGAATGCCATTGCCGAACTTGAAAAATTGTTAGGATAATGGAGAAAGTGAAAATTTCTGAAATCTGTAATATTTCTAATGGTTATGCTTTCAAAAGTGAAAAATATGTACAGAATGATGGTGCGAGAGTTATTAGAATTACCAATGTGCAAAAAGGTCAAATTGTTGATAATGATCCAAAATTATATCCTTTTGATTTATTAGATAATTTAGATAATTACAAAATTTTTGAAGGCGATATTTTAATGTCGTTAACAGGAAACGTTGGGAGAGTTGGAAAGTTTCCTAAAGAAATGATTCCTGCATATATCAATCAACGGATCTGCCGTATTATGCCAAAAAACGAAAGGCTAGATGTTAATTATCTTTTTCAATTTTTCAATAATGATAAATTTGAAGTTGAAGCAATGAGAAATTCTTCGGGTGCTGCACAATTAAATTTATCATCAAAATGGCTAAATAATTACGAGATCCCACTTCCTCCATTTTCCGAGCAAAAAGTTATCGCTGCAAAGCTGGACAAAGCACAGGAAATCATCTCGTACAACAAACAGCTCCTAGAAAAATATGACCAGCTGACCCAATCGCTTTTTATCGATATGTTTGGCGATCCATTGAGGAATGAGAAGGGATGGGAGAAAAAAAGTTTAGGGGAGATAATTAATTTTCTAACAAGTGGTTCAAGAGGTTGGGCAAAATATTATTCAAATGATGGAGATATTTTTTTAAGAATTCAAAATGTTGGATATAATAAACTTAAATTAAATGATGTATGTTTTGTTAAAACACCAAACACAGCAGAAGCAAAAAGAACAAAAGTGGTTTCTGGAGATATTATAATGTCTATTACAGCGGATTTAGGAAGAACAGCAGTAATTCCTGAAAATTTCCCTGTTGCTTTTATAAATCAACATTTAGCAATATTAAGATTGTCAAAAGAATATAATCCAAATTTTGTTAGTGCATATATAGCTTCTAAAAGTGGTCAAACATTATTTGATAAACTAGATAAAGGTGGAGTTAAAGCTGGATTGAATTTTTCAGATATTAAGTCTTATAAAATCTTTTCTTGTTCACTTTCCCTTCAAAACCAATTTGCAGAACGCATCGAAAAAATAGAAGCCCAAAAACAAATGGCGCAGGAAAGTTTGGCAAAAAGTGAGCAGTTGTTCAGGAGTTTGTTGCAAGAATCTTTTAAATAAAACCAATGACAGAAGAATTACTAAAATCCATCCTGAGCGAGTTGATCTCTCTCAATAAAAAAATAGAAAACATAGAAGAAGTAGTAGCGATCATTTCTGGAAAGATGAACGATCCCGAAGAACGATCTGAGACGTTGATCGTAACTGCGAAAGCCATCGAGAAAAGTATAGAAGGTGTTCGCACAGACATTTCCGAACTGCAATCCAAGTCATCTACAATATGTCTTCTTTAGGAAATATGGAGTATATTGCAGAAAGTATTGATTGCAAAATCATCATAGAAAGTTTGAAGCAGATTGCGATAAATACATAATAAGTGAATCATAATCTATTTTGTTAAGGTCTAAAAAAATTGAAACTTCGATAATATTAACAATATTAAATTTTCGTTTATTTCGTTTATTTCAAATATTTCGTTTATATTTGTGCATACAAATAAGCAAATTTTATGAAAACCTTAGATATAGTAAAAAAGCCCACCAAAGTGGAACAGAAATCTGCCCAGCTTTCGTATGCCGCACTGGCAGCAGCTTTAGAACACATCGATAAAGAAGAAACAGAAATTGAGATTGAAGAAACCCAGGATAAAATTGTTTTGCCATCCCGCGCATTGCAGTTGCTGGGTGACATCCTAAAAGCAATGAGCGAAGGAAAACCCATTTCAATTGTACCCGTAGCCACTGAAGTGACTACCCAGAAAGCGGCTGAGATTTTAGGATGTTCAAGGCCTCATTTGGTAAAATTGCTAGAAGAAGGATCTATCGCATTCACAAAAGTAGGAAAACACCGCAGAATAAAATATGAAGATGTCATCCGATACAGAGATCAAATGAAAAAAGACCAGAAAAAACATCTCATCGATATGATGATCGCAGACGAAGAAGACGGTTTGTATGATACATAGTGTAAAATTTAAAGCAATCTTAGACACCAACGTAATTTATCCCATCATAATTCGGGATTTGTTACTGTGGTTTGCCCATTATGATTTATATACACCAAAATGGAGTGAAGGTATTTTTGGCGAATGGAGAAGAGTGATGCTTGAAAAAGGTATTGATGAAAAGGAAGCTGAAAAAAGAATCAAACGTGTGAATTCTGCATTTCCTGATGCACAGGTACAAAACTATGAGCCACTAATCGAGAATCTGGAAATGAAAGATGTGGATGACCGTCACGTTTTGGCAGCGGCTATTAAAAGTAATGCGAATGTAATTGTAACCAATAATTTGAAAGATTTTCCGGTAGAATATTTATCAACATTCGGGCTCTCTGCAAAGTCGGCAGATGATTTTTTAACTGATATAATTGATCTCAATCAGGATATTGCAATCAAAGCATTCAAAGAAATGGTTCTCAACAAAAAAAATCCTGCAATGGATGAATATCAGGTTTTGGAAAGTATGAGAAAAGTAGGTTTGGAAAATACTGCTGATTACCTGCATGCAATGCTATAATAGGCTTGTAAAGCCCAAATTTTATTGTTAATTTTAGCTTTTTCACACCTTTAGGATATGACCAATTTTACATTTCTTCAAAAAGAATTTCCCTCAATCTATGAAGAAATTACGGAGGCTGAACGTCACACTTTCACAGCACCAAGATATGCTGCTCTTCTTTGCCGAAGTACGCTGGAGAAAACACTTTTTTGGTTGTACAAAAATGATGCAGATCTGGAGTTGCCGTATGATACCAAACTGGCTTCGCTCTTGCTAAATGATGGGTTCAAAAGAATCATAAAACCAAGTATGTCTGTAGAACTGGACATCGTTCGGCGTTTTGGGAATGATGCAGCACACGGAAAGAAGATCCGTGCTTTGGAAGCGCTGCAATGCATGAAAAATGCTTTTCGTTTTCTCTCTTGGATAAGCAAGTATTACAGCGAAAACGACCCCGATATTCCCGATTTCAAAGAAGGATTGATTCCTTGTGGCGACATCAGTGACAAATCCAATGAACAATTGGAAGACCTCTCTTTTCAGTTTGAACAGCAAAGAAAACAAGCTGAAAAAGCGGCGAAAGAACAACAGTTTTTGCTGGAAGAAAACAACAAACTGAAAGCCCAAGTAGAAGCACAACTGCGGGAGATTGCAGACAGAAAAGAAGCGAGACAAAAAGAATATCAAAATCAAGATCCTGTCCCGGAACTCACTTCCGAGCTGCAAACAAGAAAGATTCTCATCGATCTATTATTAAGAGAAGCCGGCTGGGAAAACCTAAAAACTGGTAAAGACGTGGAATTTCAAGTAATCGGAATGCCACCTTCTACCAATCCTTCAGGAATTGGTTTCGCAGATTATGTGTTGTGGGATGACAATGGGAAACCTCTTGCTGTAATAGAAGCTAAAAAAACACTGTACGATGCTACCAAAGGAAGACATCAAGCTTCACTCTATGCAGATTGTCTGGACAATCAATTCGGGCAAAGACCTCTGATTTTTTACACCAATGGTTTCAATACTTACCTTTGGGACGATACTTTTTACATCCCGAGAAAAGTGTACGGATTTTATAAAAAGGAAGAATTACAAACATTCATCAGACGCAGAGACGAACGATTGGATTTGCGCACCTTCCCAGTCAATACAGATATTGTAGGAAGACCTTATCAATTGCAGGCGATACAAAGAGTTGCAGAAGCAATGGTTATCGATAAGAACAAAATGTTGCTTGGCAAAAATAGAAAAGCACTTCTGGTAATGGCAACGGGAAGTGGGAAAACTAGAACTGCCGCCGCAATAGCCGATATGATGACCAAGTGCAACTGGGCAAAAAGGATTTTGTTTTTGGCAGACAGAAATGCGCTGTTAACACAAGCCAAAAATGCTTTCAAAGAACATCTTCCGCATCTTTCTGCTATAGATCTTACCAAAGAAAAAGAAGACTTGCACGCGCGTGTCGTGTTCTCGACTTATCCCACAATTATGAACCGTATAGATGCTGCAAAAGTAAATCAGCAGAAAATGTATGGTGTAGGACATTTTGATTTGATAATCATAGATGAAGCCCACCGTTCTGTTTATCAGAAATACCAAGCCATCTTCGATTATTTTGATAGTATTTTAATTGGATTGACGGCGACTCCGAAGAAAGATATTGACATCAATACTTATGATTTGTTTGAAATTGAAGATGATAACCCAACTTTCTCTTACGAATTGGATGAGGCGGTAAACAGCAATTACTTGATACCTCCAAAAGCTTTTACAGTCCCGGTGAAATTTCCACGAGAAGGTGTGAAATACAAAGAATTGAGCGATAAAGACAAAAAACATTTTGATGACCTTTTCGGGATTGATGCCGTTTCAGCAGAGGAAGATGAAGATAAACCAATCATTAATAAAAGTAAAATAAACAGTTTCCTTTTCAATGCAGATACTGTAGATTTGGTTTTAGATTATTTAATGACAAATGGTCTTCACGTGGAAGCAGGAGACAAATTGGGGAAAACAATTATCTTCGCGAAAAATCACAAACACGCTCTTTTTATAGAAGAAAGATTCAACAAAAACTATCCCGAATATCAAGGCAAATTTCTAAGAGTAATTGATAATTATGAAGATAAAGCACAAGATCTTTTAGAAAAATTCTGTTTTGATAAAGGCGATGACAAAGATCCTCAGATTGCCGTTTCTGTAGATATGATGGATACCGGCGTAGATGCACCAAGGGTTCTCAATTTGGTTTTCTTCAAAGAAGTGAAATCTTATTCCAAATATTGGCAAATGATTGGACGTGGAACGCGACTTTGCAAAGATATATTCGGAATTGGGAGAGATAAAGACTGTTTTCTGATCTTCGATATTTGCGGGAATTTTGAGTTTTTTGATGAATTTCCAGAAGGTGTTTCAGCTACAAAACAAAAGCCTTTGCAACAACAACTTTTCTTGGCGCAACTGGAAGTTATTCAAAGTATTAGAACGAATTCAGATTCCAATCAGGAAGAATTAGATTTTGCCAATCTTTATACCAATGAGTTGCACAAAAAAATTCTGAATCTCGACGAAAACCGATTCGAAGTGCGCAAACATTGGGAATTTGTAATGAAGTTCAAAGACAGGAAATCTTGGGAACAGCTCAGCAATACATCCATCATAGAAATAGAAAACCATCTTTCCCATTTGGTTTCTTACACAGAAGATAAAGATGAGTTGGCAAAGAAATTTGATCTCATCATCTATCAACTTCAGTTTGCCATTCTCAATGCTTCACAAAGGCAGAATACGCTCATCCAAAATATCATACGGATAGGAGAATTGCTCAACAAGAAAAAAAGCATTTCCGCAGTCAGGGCAAAAGAAGTGACGATAGATGCAGTAGTTTCAGAAGCGTTTTGGAATTCTATAAATCTTAAAAAATTAGAAAAAATTAGGCAAGACCTTAGTGGGCTCATTCATTTGTTGAAGGACGAGGAAAAAGAACCAATCGTCTATTCTAATTTCCAAGATGAATTGAATGTTGGTATGGTAAAGGAAAGAGATCTTTTACACAGTTACACCTCTTTACAGAGTTATAAAGACCGCGTAGAAAACTTTATTCGTAAAAATAAAAACCATTTGGTCATCGATAAGATTTATAAAAATATTCCTATTTCGCCCAATGATTTGATTGCATTGGAAGAGTTTCTAACCTACGAAAAATTTTATACCCAAGAAATAGAAAAAGAATACGGAACCAAATCTTTAGGAATATTTGTACGCCGCGTTTTAGGGATGGATATCGAAGCTGCAAATAAGCATTTTTCAACTTTTATACAAGAAGAAAACCTTAATGCCAATCAAATAGTCTTTGTTCAGAAAATAGTAGATTATCTCAATAAAAATGGCGTTTTAGAAAAGCATATGCTCACACAGCCACCATTTACCGATGTAGACGATCAAGGAGTTTTTGGTGTTTTTGATGAGGATAAAAAATCTGCCAAAATCATAAAACTGGTAGAAGAAATTTATCAAAGTGCAGAAATTGCTTAGCATAAAAGAAGAAAATCACTTTAGTATGTCAGTTTGAATAAGAAGAATGGATGACAGCTTACCGAGTTTAGCTTTTCTACTGGCATCGAAAAAAAATGATGAACAGAAGTTTTAAAATATTTATTTTTAGTGTTTTAAGTAGAAAATAAATGATGCAAGAGCTTATGTTCAATATATATTTTCACAAACTACACGTACAAATCAGTATCTTATTTGTACCATAAAAATATAACTGATTGGTTTTCAATTATGGTTATTTTTGAAGAAGTTAAATAAGACTCAGCGAGTCAATATATAAATGAAATCCCCGGGCGAAAGCTTGGGGATTTTTTTATTGAGATCATTCATAATAATTTGATTAGCTTTGTTTTACCAATCAAAAATAGATTTAAAATGAAAAATTTCAAAAGGCTATTCACTTGTTTATTTTTAATATTAAATGGGTTCTGTTTTTCTCAAACCGATGAAAAAGCAATCCAGTCACAGGTTTCTCAAATGGTTTCTGACTGGAACACCCACGAGTTCAAAAATATGGATTCTTACACCACGGAAGATGTGGAATGGGTAAATATTGTTGGAATGTGGTGGAAAGGCCGAGCGGAAGTAAAGTCGGCGCATCAGGGAATTTTCAACGCCATGTTTAAAGGCGTTCCTTTTACTCAAAAAAGTTTGAAAATGCGTTTCTTGACAAAGGATGTCGCTATTGCAACATTAATTTCCAGTGTCGGCGCGTTCTTTCCGCCAGACGGAATCGATCACGGAAACAACAAGATGCCTGCAACCGACGATATTTTGACCCTGATTTTTGTCAAAAAGAACGGAAAGTGGCTCCTGACTTCCGGACAAAACACGGTGGTTGATGCGAGAGCAGCCAATAATAATCCTTCTAAAAAGTAAAAAAAAATCCGAACCTAGGTTTGGGAATTTTTATTTGGAATCAGTTTTTTGAAGGCATTTCTCAACGAGTTTGTAAATGATTTTAAGTCTTTCCGTGACTTCTTCCATATTTTTCGTAAGCCTTTTCACTTCCTGCGGGTCTTTTGATTTCAGGACTTCGTCAGCACTTTCGGAAATGCATTTTTGTCTTTGAGAATTTGAAATTTGTCCTTCAGCAGATAGTTTGGTTTGGATGCATTCACAGGATTTTTTGGCGATTTCCTGTTCTATGGTTTGGGCAGAAGTGATGGAAAACGTCAACAACGCATAGAGAAACATGCCATATTTAAAGATTCTTAATTTCATTTCTAATCAACTTTATCTCAAACGAAGATAGCTTAATTTACCAAAGGTCATTTATTTAATATTTTTTTAACTATAAAAATAGTGATAGAATTGAATTTAAATTTCATCTTTGAACGACTAAATAATTAGTTATAAATTAATCCATTCTTTATGAAAAAAAATCTGTGTTTTCTCTTCTCATTTCTCTGTTCATTTTTATTTTTCGGACAGCAAAACGAAAAGAAGATCGGGAAAGAAATTGACCAGTTTGTGAAACAGCACATGAAATCCCTGAAAATCCCTGGAATGGCAGTCGCAGTCATCAAAAACGGAAAAATTATCAAGAAGACAACTTATGGCTTCGCAAATCTGGACTGGAACAGCAAAGTCACCAATCACACCAATTTCCAGATTGCATCCTGCACCAAACTGCTGACGTCAACGCTTCTTTTAAAGACGATGTACAGCGGAAAGATCAGTCTGGAAGATCCGGTTTCAAAATATATTCCGGATTGTCCGGAGGAATGGAATGCGATCAAAATCGAAAACCTCATCAGCCACTCGAGCGGGATTGCCGACTATTATGAAAGTGATGTTTATTTGCCAACCGAGAAGATTGTGGAGGCTGTCAAAAAACTACCTTTGGTTTTCAAAACGGGATCAAAACAGCAATACGCACAGTCAGATTTTATGGTGTTATCTTACATTTTTGAAAAGATTTACAACAAACCCTTCGTTCAGATTTTAAAAGACGAAGTTGCCATTCCACTCCAGATGAATGATGGTGCGTTTGATATGGAATTTAAGGTCAACGGGCAGTTTCTCCGCACAGATATTATTCCGGAAAAAGTCACCACTTATTATGATCTAGATGGCAAAATGAAAGCCTACAAATTTCTTTATCCACAATACACATATCCGGCTGGCGGCTATTTTGCATCAATCGATGATATGGCAAACTGGGCTCTGGGGCTGGATAATGAAGTGCTGTTTCCCAATTCTTTTTCCCAAAATTTCATTTACAAAGCAGACAAAATTGATGGTAAAGATGCCGGTTTTTCCAAAGTTGGCTGGGTTACCGGAACAGAAGATGATGTTTTGTACGCCGGGCACAGCGGCGGTCCCGGTTTAGCAGATATTCTTAGGTTTCCAAACGAAGGTTATACCTTTGTAGTTCTCTCAAATGACGGTGAATTGCGGCCGACATTTGCACGCGCAATGGCTGCTTTTTATATCAAAAAACTGAAGCCTGCATTGAAGATTGAAAAGTTTGAACGGGACTAATAAACGTATTGTGCGGAATCAGAATATATTTCTTTAGTCAGAAAAAGAGATTATGAATATCTTTGCAATCCTAAACAACAAAAAATGTTTTCAAAAATCACAGTTCACAGAGTCGGGAATAAAATCAATCAGGAATCGTTAATGCTCTCTCAGCAGGAGTTACAGCTGGAAGAGGATATGAAGGAATTGCTCGGAAATTACTTTATGAATGCCTTCAAATCTGAAGAGCAGTTCCAGTTTTACAGCGATTCTTACTTGGTAAACAATCCCATTTACAGTTCTGTGTCAGAGATTTTTGAAGACAATGCCAAGTTCCAGTGGGAATCGGAGAACATCGCCAAACACCTTTACGACGCAGCAGAAAATCCGAGAGTTCAGGGTGGCGAATTGTTCATCGTTTATTTCGAAGGCGACACCATCGAATCTACTGACGGCGACAACAAAAAAATCGATTCTATTGGGATTTTCAAAACTGAAAAGCGAGAAGGTTTCCTTAAAATAAATCCTCGCGACGAAACATTTGATATCGAAAGAGACTTCGGAATCAGCCTGTCAAAGATTGATAAAGCGGCTCTCATCTATAACAGTGACAAGGAAAGCGGCTACGTTTTGTCCGTGATTGATAACAACAAAAATGGCGACATCTATTATTGGTTTGAGGATTTTCTGAAAGTAAAACAGCGCGACAACGAGTATTTTCATACGCAGGAAACTTTGTCCGTTTACAAAGATTTTATCACGCAGCAATTGCCTCAGGAATTCGAGGTTTCCAAAGCAGATCAGGCAGATTTCCTTAATAAATCGATCAATTTCTTCAAAGAAAAAGAAGAGTTCAAATATGATGATTTTGTGAAAGAAGTTTTGATTGATGACAGTGTCATAGAAAGTTTCTCCAACTTCAAATCTGATTATGAGAATGATATGCAGATCTCAATCTCAGAAGATTTTCCGATCAATACGCAGGCTGTTAAAAAGCAGCAGCGTCATTTCAAATCAATTATTAAACTGGATAAAAATTTCCACATCTACATCCACGGAGACCGCGACAAATTGGAAACCGGACAGGACGACAAAGGGAAATATTACCGTCTGTACTTTGAAGAAGAGAAATAATCTGGTTTTGATTTAACATAATATTAATCTCCAGTAATAAAAATATTCTACCTTTGCAGCTATGTTGATTGGAAAAAGCAAATCTTTCAAAAATTTCATTTCGGTATTTTTTGCCGTGATGTATCTTTTTGTAGCCTTGTTTTCCTCGCAGTTGCACAGCCACGCAGGCGAAACTTTTTTCAAAGATTCTGGTTTCAAAAAGGCGGAAAAAACGATTTCGTCAGACATTTCACAGTCCAATTCCGGCGATTGTCTTGCCTGTCATTTCCTGGCAACCGGCAATTCATTGGTTCCGGAGCAGTTTTCTTTCCATTTTGAAAACCACACACACGAGACACAACAAGCTTTTTCTGTACAGGAAAAAATATGGTCTTCTACCAGATTTACCTTCCAACTTCGCGGCCCGCCCGCCATTTCATAATTTTTAGATTCTTTTCGGATTTTTGTGCTTTTGAATTTTTAGAATTTAACTAGCTCCTGATGGACGCATGATTCCTTCCTGATGCTGCTTAATCATTTTAAATGTTCAAAAATCCAGCGATGTAATTCTACATTGTAAAATCCAGCTATTTTAACAAAAACGTACTTCTGAGACTTAATTCATCAATTTTTTTATTGATTGAATATCAAGGTCTTAAAAGTATAAAATCGATCTATTTATAATGAAATTGATATATAGTTTACTGCTTATCTTTTGTGGATTTGCAATGACAAGCGCACAGAAAACTTACACGGCAGAAGGTACTGTTCAGGATTTTCACGATAAGACAATGCTGGAAAATGCAGTGGTCAAAATCGGTGAATTTACAGCCACGACAGACAAAAAAGGGAAGTTTTCATTCAGCAAAATTCCTGCAGGAACGTACCAACTCGTAGCCAAGCATCCCGACTGCAATGATTATACTGAAAATGTAAAAATTGATAAGGACCTGCATCTGGCAATCACTCTGGAACATCACATTAGCGAGATAGAAACGGTAACCCTGCACGGCAGTCACAAAGCCAGAGGTTCTGTGATAATGAAAACGCTCGAAAAATCTGATATCGAGAGAAATTCCACGGAAAACCTGGGCAATCTTCTCAAAGGAATCTCGGGTGTTAGCGGGCTCAAGACAGGAAATAATATCGTAAAACCTGTGATTCACGGACTCTACGGAAGCCGGATTTCCATCATCAATAATGGTGTGAGAATGCAGGAGCAGGAGTGGGGAATAGAGCACGCGCCAAACATTGATGTCAACAATTTTCAGCACATAGATGTGATAAAAGGTGCTTCGGCACTGCGGTACGGAAGCGACGCCATAGGCGGTGTTGTAGTCCTGGAGCCTGAGATTTTCCCGAAAAAGGATACTCTGAAAGGTTCCGTCAATCTTTCCGGAATCTCAAACGGTCGCGGTCTGGGAATTGACGTCAACGTCGCAAAGATCTGGGAAAACGGCTGGTCCGTGAAATCGGGAGGAAGTATCCGCAAACTCGGCGATCAGAGCGCGAAAGGGTATAATTTGAAAAATACAGGTTCCGACTTTTCATCATTTAATTTTACAGTGCAGAAGAATAACTACAAGAATGGTTTTTCTTTCGATTATTATTTGACCAATCAGAATCTTGGGATTTTGCGGGATTCTCACGTGTCTACACCACGAGATTATTATGAAGCGATGAATGCGCCTGTTCCGTTTTATTCCGGAAATTTCAGTTACGAAATAGACAATCCGAGACAGCTGATAGAGCATCACTTAGCAAAAATTTCTGCCTTCAACAGGTTCGAAAACATTGGTAAAGTGTCTGCTACTTACAGCTTCCAGTACAATCACCGTCAGGAGTTTGATCTCAGAAGAGGCGTTCTCAGTGAAATTCCTTCTCTGGATTTGGCTTTGATGACGCATCAGTTTAACATCAATGATCTTTTGGAAAGGGAAAAATGGTCCTTGGAAACGGGTCTTGATGCCAGCTTTCAAAACAATTATTCTGACCCCGCAACGCAGGCCAGACGTTTGATTCCTAATTATGATAAATATTCAGCAGGTATTTATTCTGTTTTCAAATACAAAATAACGCCTGAACTGAGTGCAGAAGCAGGAATACGGTATGATTACAATTTCTATGATGTAACCAAATGGTATGACAAAAGTGACTGGGAAAATCTCTACGCCGACGCTTATCCGGAATTTTATGTGAGAACCAATGCCAACAGAATCCTGACAAGGCCGAAGCTGAAATACCATAATCTTTCCTACAATGCAGGCTTGGAATACCATCCGTCCAGTCATTTTAATCTGAAGTTCAACTATGCAAAAGTCGGCAGGACGCCCAATATTGCAGAGCTTTTCTCAGATGGACTTCACCATTCTGCAGCAATCATCGAGAAGGGGAATATGAGCATCAAAAATGAAGAAGGCCACCAGTTCAATCTTTTGGCAGATGCAAAGCTGGAGGTGTTGCAAGGCCTGGAAATCTCTGTAAACCCTTATTTTTTCGTTACTAAAAATTTCATCAATCAAATTCCGAATGGTACGCTGCAGCTGACTCAGGCAGGAACTTTTCCGGTCTGGATCTATCAGCAGATTGATGCCAGGATGTATGGTCTGGATGTAGATTTGAGATTAAATATGACAGATAATTTCTCCTACAGAGGCCGAGGATCATACGTCCATGGGCAGGACGAAACTAATGACGAACCACTGATTCTGATGATGCCAGTCAACTTTTCCAATGCGCTCCAGTTCAATAAAAAAGAATGGAACGGACTGTATCTGAATGTGGAGAACCAGATCTTTGCAGATCAGAAGCGCTATCCCGTTCATAATCTGGAATTTACGGATTATGTGGCAGGAGAGGAAGTGACGACTGTTGTCGACATCAGCACTCCGCCAAAAACGTATTCGCTTTGGAACGTTCAGGCAGGGATTGATCTTGCGAAAAACTTGTCGGCAGGACTTACAGTTAATAACGTATTCAATACCAATTACAGAGATTATATGAACAGAATGCGGCTTTTTGCTTATGATATGGGCAGAAACTTCATCCTGAATCTCAGATATAAATTTTAAATCCCGGTTAAATCGCCCTTTGGGAAGGGATATTATTTTAAAATCAACAATCAACAATCAACAATTAAAAAAATCAGACAATGAACAATAAATTCAATTTCAACAGACTAGTAAACGTTTTAGCAGTTTTAATTTTAGTTTTAACCGTAATCTCGTGCCAGAGAGATGAAGATGTTGCAGCAGATGATCTGCCACAGGAAGAGCTGACCAATATTGTGCTCAATGTCAAAGATCTCGAAACGCAAACTTCTCAGTCATATAATTATATTATTGGATCTGCTGCGCCAGTTATCCAGCTGAAAGATGGCAAATCTTACGAAGTCACCACTATTTTTAAAAATGGGACAGACGACGTGACACAGGAAATCAAAGATGCAAAAGACGAGCATTTTTTGATTTTTGATTTTCCAAAGTCTACTATTAACCTGACAAGACTCGATACAAGCTCTTCCACAGGAGCATTAGGAAAAGTAGGACTTATTACAAAGTGGGATGTTGTAAAAGCGGTCAATTCTTCTTCGCCATTATTAAAATTAACGCTGGTTCATGAGCCTGCATCTGCAAGCGAAGCACAGAGCGGAACGGCATGGGGAAGTGTAACCGGTGGCGAGACAGACGCTGAAGCTACCTTTGGAATTACTAATTAGTACCGATAATAAGCTAAATTCCTACAAAAACCTGTTTTCAAATATTGAAGGCAGGTTTTTTTTGTGATTTTTTTAATAATGTTATGCCTGCATTAATTTTGAACTTCCTCAAAATTTGACTACTTTTGCAACCTAAAAATTTCAATTAATGAACGTTACAGCTACAAACCATGACGATGTAAGTGCATTGCTTACGGTAACATTGGAAAAATCTGATTATAAAGAAAAAGTTGAAAAGCAACTATTAAACTATGCTAAAAATGCACAGGTTCCTGGATTCAGAAAAGGAAAAGTGCCATTGAGTATGGTGAAAAAACAATATGAAGCCGGCATCGCTTTCGAAGAAATCAACAAACAGGTTTCAGAAGCCTTGAATGGTTATGTAAGTGAGAACAAACTCAGACTGGTAGGTCAGCCTGTTCCTCAGCCAGTAAACGATTTCGATCCCAATGCAGAGTCTTTATCTGTAGCTTTCGAAGTTGGATACGAACCGGAATTCACTGTTGATCTTTCTAAATATGAAGCGCCTCATTACAAAGTAGAAGCTTCTGAAAAAGAAATCTCTACAAGTGTTGAGAACATGCAGAAGCGTTTCGCAGAGAGATTGCCGGAAGAGAAAATCGGTAAAGATTCTTACGTGGCTTTGGAAATCTCCCAAGTTGTAGAAGAAGGTGCAGAAGGTGAACATAATCACGCTCCAAAAAACGTAACGATTTCTAAAGATCAGAAAGAAGCTTACGATTTGGTGAAAAAATTGAAAAAAGACGAATCTGTAAAAGTTTCTAAAGAAGATCTTCAGTCAAAAGAAGAATTGGCGACTCAATTAGGATTCTCAAAAGAAGATGCAGAACACCTACACCACAACGAGGTTGAAGTGACGGTAAAAGATATCTACGGATTGAACCTTGCAGAACTTAACCAGGAATTGTTTGACAAAGTTTACGGTAAAGATGTGATCACGACTGAAGAAGAACTGAAAGCTAGAGTGAAAATGGAGTTGGACGAATATTTCCAGCAAAATGCAGATGTTCATTTCGTCAACAAGATCCTTTCTCAGGTGAATGAGAAGGAGGAAATCAAATTACCTGAAGCATTCTTGATCAAATGGTTGTTGTTCTCCAATCAGAACATCACTTCTGAAGCGCAGGCAAAAGAAATTCTTGAAAACGAGAAAAACATTATCAAAGGTCAAATCCTTGAAGGGAAATTGATGAATGATAACGACATCCAGTTGGATTATGCTGAAGTTCTGGGACAAGCTGAGCAGTTGGTAAGAAACCAATTAGCAATCTACGGAATTCACCATTTAGGTGATGATGAGGTTCAGAAATATGCAGCAGAAATGTTGAAAGACGAAAACCAGGTAAGACAGATCTCTTCTGAAGTGGCTATGGCAAAATTGAAAGATGTCATCCTTGAAAAATCTAAGAAAACAGAAACTGTGATCTCTCACGACGAGTTTCTTGAAGAATTGAAGAAATAATATTTCTCAATCATATAAAAAAAGCGATCCAAATCTGGATCGCTTTTTTCATGCTTTATATTTTAAAATTTCGACGTAAGGATTTCCACTTAATGCCAACAATTTTGCGAATGCCGGTTCTGTTTTCAACCCAAAGTTTTTAAGTTCGATGATTTTTTTTCGAAATTCGTCATCTTCTTTTTCAAGGATATCAAACTCCTTTACCATATGAAGATAAGCGTTCTGAAGATGAGAAGGCTGGTCTTGGGCAAATATCTCCACGGGAAACTCCTCGAGTTGGAACTTACAGATTAGAGATTCTACATCGTTGATTTCAATCAAATTAATGCTAAATGGATTCTGATGCTGAAATTCGGCGACCAATAATTTCTCTAGCGTTTCGAAATCACGTGTTTCCAGAATAATATCAAGGTCGCTGCCATCGATATCAATTCCAATTGGAAAAGTGCCCGCAAGAATCGGGTTATAAATCTTGAGTTTTTCAAAGATTTGATGATTTTCTAAGACCTCAAATATCCTTTTCTGAATCTCAGACCCATCTTTCAAATAGTCTAAAGTTAGAAAATCCATTTGATGTTAATTTTTATTTTGTCCGTATGAGGCTCTCGAAGACATTACAGCCAATTAAAAATTCAAAAACAACCTCGGATTGATTGGCTGATTATTTTTATGAACTTCATAATGAAGGTGCGGTCCTGTGGATCGGCCAGTATTGCCTGATTTAGCGATGATTTGTCCCACTTTTACCCGGTCATTAGCTTCAACCAGGACTTCCGACAGATGGCCATACAGCGTTGCCAGTCCATTGCCGTGTTCTACGATGACGCAATTGCCATAGCCGCCTTTTACACCAGCAAAAATGACTTTTCCTGCCGCTGCACATTTCACCGAACTTCCGTAAGCTACCGCGATATCCAGGCCTTTGTGGAACTGCATCTGGTCTTTCTCAGCCGGTGCATTGCTGGAAGCGTTCTTGTCTTCTTTTACGATGGCCTGACGCTTAATGACATTTCCTAAACTGTCCTTTTCCTCGGCTACATTCACCTGAGCTGCAAGTTTTGGATCCACTTTTGGCGGAATGGGATTTTTTCTGATGCCAAAATTGGATGAGATGTAACCGTCAGTCGGAATTCCCAGAGGAACCTGCTGTAATCTCTGTTCCAAATCTATCAGATATTGGCTGTAACGGTTGCTGACTTTGGCCAGGTAAACTTCATTCTGAAGACTGTCTTTGGCCAGATTTTCAATTCTAAGATCGGAAACGTTTTTTGATTTCAGAAATCCGTCAATGCTTCTGACGCTTTGATCTACGAGGGCAAGATCTGTTTTGAGCTGAAGATGATCGATGCTGTCTTTCTCATTATTGATCTTTACCAAACGGATATCATAGACTTTATTGTCGATACCGTTGTAGAGTTTTGCAATGATGATGGCCTGTACAAAGCAAGTTGCCAATAGCAAAATCAAAACAATATTTTTTTTCTTTTTCGATTTAAGAAACTGAACCATCAATACTTTTTTAAAATGGACTGCAAAAGTATGAAAATTTTAATTTTATGAATATTAATTATCAACTTACATCAAATTCTCATTAATAAAAGTTAATTAGTCTTAAAAATTCCTAAAAGGCGAATTAGGTTTAGGTAAATTCATAAATTACATTAGTTTTGTAAAAATGAATTCTGACAGATTTTCACGGTTCATTTTTTATTATATTTAAAAGAAACTATCAAATAACGAAAAGTAATTATTGAGCACAACAAGCTTATTAATAGATATTTATAAAATGAAAAGGCAGAAAAATTATGGGTAAGAAATTGACTAAATCATCTAAAGATATAAAAGTAGGCGTTTTGGGAAGCGGAAGTTTTGCGACGGCCATTGTAAAAATGCTTGCAGAGAACTGCAAAACTGTGAATTGGTGTGTCCGAAACGAGTTTGTAAAAGGCGCGATCGAACAGCGTGGCCACAATCCGAGTTATCTTACAACTGTCTCCTTCAATCTCAAAAAATTACAGATCACAACGGATATCAATGAGTTGGTTTCTAAGTCTGACGTCATTATTCTTGCGGTTCCGTCTATTTATTTAGCGGAATCTATGGAGAAAATGACGTGCGAATATCAGGACAAATTGTTCTGTTCTGCGATCAAAGGGATTGTTCCGAAACACAATGACATTGTCGCACATTATCTGAAAGATCAGTTCAAAATAGGATTCAAAAATCAGGCGGTCATTGCAGGGCCTTGTCACGCAGAGGAAGTTGCGATGGAGCGATTGTCTTATCTTACCGTTGCTGTGGCGTCCCAAGAGGATGCTGAGGTTTTACAGAGCATTTTGTCTTCCTATTATATAAAGGTCAATACCAGCTGTGATATTCTCGGCAACGAGTATTCTGCGATTCTGAAAAATATCTACGCGATAGGCGCAGGGATTGCCAGCGGTCTTGGCTATGGAGACAACTTCATCGCAGTCTATGTTTCCAATGCCATCCGCGAGATGGAAATTTTCCTGGAGTCCATTTATCCTGAAAAAAGAGATGTGAATGACAGTGCTTATCTCGGTGATTTAATTGTAACAGCCTATTCCTTATTCTCCAGAAACAGAAATCTTGGAAACCTCATCGGGAAAGGCTACACGGTGAAATCTGCAATCCAGTCGATGAGTATGGTGGCAGAAGGTTATTACGCGACGAAAGGAATCTATTCAATCTGTGAGGAGAAGAAACTGAAACTCCCGATTATCAATGCTGTTTATGACATTCTTTATGAAGGGAAAAGTGCAGAGAAACAATTTGCAAAACTCACAGACCGATTGACTTAATCGTTAATTAACAAAACATTACGATTTTCTGTCCGTCGATTGGAATAGAATTTGTGAAATTTGATAAGTCGAAAAAAAATAAAAACAAACATAAATGAAGTATTCAAAACTCAAACTGGCTCAGGAAGCCTTTAAACACAAAGGATTTCTCCAAAAGATCCCTTCTGTGTACAGAATGTTCAGATTATGGTACAGAGGCGAATATAAGATGAAATTCACCGATGTCCTTATCCCGGCACTTGCATTGATTTATGTAATCTCGCCGATAGATTTCATCCCCGATTTTGTTCCCGTAGTGGGCGCTTTGGATGATCTGGCAATATTAGCTTTGGCGATTCCAATGCTGATGAAAGAGGTAGACAAATTTCTTCTTTGGGAAAGCCAACTCAGATCCGGCGCAGGGAATGCACAAATTCAGGATGCTGAAATAGTAGAATAAAAAAATCCCGATTCAATTTTGAATCGGGATTTTTATTTTTAAATACTGATGACTTCTTCAATCTCCGGAGCGTGTTGCTTGATGGTGCTTTCAACGCCAAGCTTCATTGTAGAACTGCTGATGCCACAGCTGGAGCAGCTTCCGAGAAGTTTAACAAACACTTTCTTATCCTGCACGTCAACCAATTCAATGTCGCCGCCGTCTTGCTGCAAAAACGGGCGGATACTTTCCAGGGCATCCATTACCTTGGTTACCAGTTCTTCCTGAATTTGATTTGTATTATTATCCATTTTATATATTTTCTTTTTAACTACTCCGATTTTAGTGCCATTAGCAAAAAGCCACTTACTTTTTCGGAGAGCAACCGGCCATTGTAGTAATTTTCACAGCTTCGGTTGCCGGTAGATTTTTGTTTCTTTCAACCAGACTTTCTACCATATTCTGTGCTGTTTTAATGTAAATCTCAGAAATCTGAGAATTTTCCTGAAGCGCTGCCGGTCTTCCGACGTCACCCGCTTCTCTGATGCTCTGAATCAATGGGATCTCTCCCAAAACCGGAATTCCCAAATCCTCAGCCATAAACTGAGCACCTTGTTTGCCAAAGATATAATATTTATTCTCAGGTAACTCTTCCGGCGTAAAATAAGCCATATTTTCTATCAATCCCAAAACCGGAATGTTGATACTTTCCATATTGAACATTGCAATTCCCTTTCTCACATCTGCAAGGGCAACGTGTTGAGGCGTACTCACAATCACCGCGCCCGTCACCGGAACTTCCTGAATGATAGATAAATGGATATCGCCTGTTCCCGGAGGAAGGTCAATCAACAAGAAATCCAATTCGCCCCAATCCGCATCACGAATCATTTGATTCAATGCTTTCGAAGCCATTGGGCCTCTCCAGACAACCGCTTGATTGGCGCCAGAGAAATATCCGATGGACAGCATTTTCACACCATAATTTTCGATTGGTTTCATCAGGTTTCTGCCGTTCACTTCCACAGAAATTGGCTTTTGACCTTCTGTGTCAAGCATTGTCGGGACAGACGGTCCGTAGATATCTGCATCCAGCAATCCGACTTTAAAGCCCATTTTTGCCAAAGTCACCGCAAGATTTGCAGCAACTGTAGATTTTCCAACGCCACCTTTTCCGGAAGCGATGGCGATAATATTTTGAATTCCAGCGATTTGCTTTCCTTTGATTTCGTTGGTCACCGGCGTGGCAGGCAATTCCGGAGAAGTAATCTTGAGTTTAAGATTGATTTGCTCTCCAAATTCCGAAGCAAAAGCCTGCTTCATCGCTACTTCCAGCTTCTTTTTCTCGTGCATCGCAGGCGAGTGGGACGTCATATCAATATAGACATCATCACCCATCACCTGGAAATTATTCACAAGGTCATCCACTTCTATCTCTTTCAGAAAATCCTGAACTTTTGATTTCGTCAGCATAAAATTTTATTATTCTTGAATGCCACAAATTTACGGATTTTAAAATTAATTTAGAATCAATACGGTTTCTGATTCTGTCTATGTTGATGATTTTTGGCAGGCGTGTTGGGTGGTAGAGTTGGAGCGTTTTGGTGTTCGAGAGATAAGCGTTACGTTAAACTCTCAAACCCTCAAACTTTCCCACACTCCAACCCATTCCAGGAGCCGGGAACCTGCTGTCCGCTGCAATCTTTTTTGCTTCACGTTTTGTCAGGCTTAGGTTCGCTATGTCCACGCAAAAAAGGATTTCCACTACCATCAGGGCTAGGGGTTTTGTCTTCGAATCCAGTTTTAACAATGAAAATACAATTTTGTCATTCCGGAGGAAACCTAACAAAGTGGTTTTAAGAAGTCACTCTAAATCCAATAAAGAACGTTTTTAAATAGGTAAGAGTCTTCGACTCCGCTCAGACTGACAATTTTACAATAATACGAATAGTATTAGAAATGTCACACTGAGCAGAGCAGAAGTGTTTGCACTAATGATTAATCAACCTTCAAAGTCAAATTATTATCATTCGGATTTCCATTGGTATTGAGTGCGCTGTAAGGTGTCGTCAACCAGCCATTTTTGTTCATCACAAATCGGAATTCATAAGTCTTGCCTTTCTCGAATTGAGACTTTGGCAAAACCAACTCAAACGTATTTTTGTTTTTCAAAACCATTCGATAAACTGTATTCCCAGGATTCCAGTCATTGAAAGAACCTGCGAGAGACATTTTGTCTATAGCTTCAGCATTTAAATCTTCAGGGATTTTGTAAGTGAAAATCACATTGTCATTCTCAATCCGATAACCGTAAATTTCCTTTTTGACTTCAGGTTTTTTAATTAAATCATAAATAACAGATTCTTCTCTGGATAAATATGGATTGGACAAATGTTTATCAATCAATCCTGCAATGTGGTTGACGATAAAATAAAGCGGCGGAAAAGCATTGTATTTGTAACCGTTTGACATAAAAATGATAGACAAATCATTCTCCGGAAAAATACTGTAAGCACTTACATTTCCGCCAGAAAATCCATAAGAATTTACACTTCCGGTTTTGGTAATTTCCCAGCCGTGTGCAAAAACATCTTGCTTATTAGAATAATCAAACGGTTTCCACATCAGCTTTTTCGTCTCGTCCTTCAGCAATTGATTTTTATCGAAATGGATGCTCCATTGCAGAAAATCGGGAAGCGAGATTGCCAATCCGTTACCAGGGTGAGATCTAAAACCTCCAACGTGCGTAGATTTTTTGTACTGTTTTAGCGAGTCGTTGTATCGGTATAATTGAACACGATTCGGAATTTCTTCAAGAGAATTGGAAGAGAATATAACTTTATTTTTAGCATCAAAAAATTGATTTTTCAGAACATAATCATCAAATTTTTGTCCGCTTATTTTTTCGATAATCAAAGCCAAAAGCATAAAATTTGTCTGATTGTAACTGAATTGATTGCCAGTCTCGAATTCCATTTTTTCCTTTGCCAACCTTGCAAAAACTTCAGCGTTCGAGGCATCGGCAGAAATATCCTCATATCGGGCGAAATCAGGAATGCCCGAAGAATGCGACAGCAGATTTTTTATTTTCACATCCTGCCATTCTTTTGGAAGATGGTCAACATACTTCGAAATTTTGTCGTCAAGCGAAAGTTGTCCTTTTTCAATCAATTGGAAAACGGCAATATTGGTAATCAGTTTCGTCGTAGAATAAACCCTAAAAAGCGAATTGGAATCCACTTCTTTATCAGATTCCAAGTTTTCTCTGCCATAATATTTTTGAAAAATGATTTTGTCATTCTTTACAACGCCTACTGCCAAACCTGGAATCTCGTAAGTTTTCATCACTTCGGTCAGGTAGCTGTCGATTGATTTTATTTGCTCCGCTTTTTGGCAAAATCCTAAAAATGAAAGATTGAAAAAGAATAAAATTAAGAAGGCTTGTTTCATTAGTTATCTGTTTACGACATAAGGACAGTTTGGGCCTTGGATTTATTACATCGTTGAATACAATTTTGTCATTCTGAAAGAATCTAATATCCAATGGAACTTGAGTTTATAAAGTCTTCGAGAACCTCAGACTGACAGCGCCGAAAAGCGATTCATTTTAACTTTGTCACACTGAGCGGAGTCGAAGGGTTTTTTTATATATGAGATATTTTTTTAGACTAAAATAAAACATAGTGAATGTAAAAATTGAAAATAAACCTAACATAATTGATGTATTGTTATTCCAATTTTCCATTTTAATTGTAACAAAAACTAAGGAACAAATGAGGAATATTATACAAATTAAATTATAAAATTGTGTTGCTTTATTAGATTTTGCTCTTTCAAAATTCAATTGCTCAACTTTTTTGTTAGCAAATGTATTATGACCTAATGCTTGTGAGATATAATCGAGATTTTCAAATTCTTTATCACAAAGATTAATTGATTTATTACTTTCTGTTTCGAATGTAAGCTGTCTAAAATAGATGGCTTTTGAATCAGTATAACTACTCCAATTCAAATTTTTAATTTTGTCCATTTTCGTTTTGATTATTAAAAACCTAAATGGATAAAAAATAAAAATGTCTCGATTAGTGATTATTATTAATCTAAACCTAAAAATGATAAATGCAATTGTAAAGAAGTTTATCAATATAATTAGCGCAAGAAAAAATTTTGCAATAAATATTAAATTTCCATTTATAAATAGTCCCTTGAAAATAGAAATGTAGGTTAAAATGCTTGAACAAATTAAAATAATTAATACAATGAAAAGAGTACTAATGTTAATTATACCAAATTTCATTTTCTTTTATATTCCATATATTATTCTAACTCTCCAACTGCCCTTCCCACTTACTCACCGCAGACGTCGCCAAAGCATTACCCAAAACATTCGTCATACTTCTTCCCATATCGCAGAAGTGGTCAATTGGTAAAATCAAGGCAATGCCTTCCACCGGAATATCAAACATTCCACAAGCGGCAACGATGATTACCAGACTCGCTCTCGGAACGCCGGCGATTCCTTTACTTGTCAGCATCAATACCAAAAGCATTATGATTTGCTGCCCCAGTGGCATATCGATGCCGTAAATCTGTGCAATGAAAATCGAGGCAAAGGTCATATACATCATACTTCCGTCCAGATTGAAGGAATATCCCAAAGGCAAAATGAAAGAAACAATTCTGCTATTGCAGCCAAATCTTTCCAGTTCTTCTACCAATTTCGGGAAAACGGCTTCGGAACTTGTGGTGGAAAATGCAATTAATAAAGGTTCTTTGATTCTTCTCAACAATTCGAAAAGTCTGTTGCCGAGAATCATATAGCCAACTAATAAAAGTACCAGCCAAAGAATGCCGAGTGCAAAGAAGAAATCACGTAAATAGATGGCGTAGACTTTGAAAATCTCAAAACCATTTGTAGCAACTACCGCAGAAATCGCTCCGAAAACACCCAACGGCGCTACCCACATAATATAACCCACCATTTTCAAAATGGCATGAGCAATGATGTCAAGCCCTTTGATAACTGGCTTCACATAATCTTCGCCCATTGCAGAAAGTGCAATCCCGAACATTACGGAGAAAACCACAATTTGAAGTACTTCATTGGTCGCAAAAGCTTCGAATAAACTTTTCGGGATAATGTGCGTCACAAAGTCTTCCATAGAAAATCCTTTGCTGTTTTGGACAATGTCGGAGGCGGAGGAAACATCCTGAATCGGAAGCTGCGTTACGTGACCGGGTTCCAGCCAATTTACCAAAACCAAACCAATTGTAAGGGAAACGAGAGAAGCTGTGATAAACCAAAGCATCGCCTTTGTCCCAACGCGTCCCACCATTTTGATGTCGCCCATTTTTGCAATTCCCACGACCAAAGTGGAGAAAACCAACGGTGCAATGATCATCTGAATCAGTCGGATGAAAACCGTTCCCAGCAACTTGATGTTTTCAGCAAATTCTGCATTCGATTCCGGATAACTGGTGTGGACAATTCCGCCTAAGATGACGCCCAAAATCAATGCGACGATAATGGCGATAAACAGTTTATTCTGACCTTTCATAACTTTCTTATAGATTTAAATAGTTTGAACACAAGCCGTAAAACTTAACAAAAGAATAAAATTCTCTCATAAGCGAAGAGGCTTTGTGACCCTAAAAGCTGTTTCAATTTTAAAAATCCTTGTGTGCTTTGTGTTTAAATCTCAGCATCACAAGACCCAATGTAAATTGTAACTGAACAAAACTAATATTTTTGAGAGAATAACCGCTTATTTTTTAAATTAATATTAAGACAATCAGAAAATCGGCGGTTTCTGACTCTATAAATATAAAATAGCATTCACGCACAGTTAAGATTAGAAATCGTTCTTTGTATAAATCTGATTGTGAATGAAATCGCCCTTTATCCAGCTATGAAAAGAGATGTTGAAATTGTCATTATTTCTGATGTCCATCTGGGAACTTACGGTTGCAAGGCGAAGGAATTGCTGCGTTATCTCAACTCTATCCGTCCAAAAACTTTGATTCTGAATGGCGACATCATCGATATCTGGCAGTTCAAAAAGTCTTATTTCCCGAAATCGCACCTAAAAGTAGTGAAGAAACTGATCTCTTTTGCGACCAAGGAGTCAGAAGTTTTTTACATCACAGGCAACCACGATGAAGCATTCCGAAACTTTACAGATTTTGAACTGGGAAAACTGAAGCTGTGCAACAAACACGTTTTGAAGCTCGGCGACAAGAAAGCGTGGATTTTCCATGGTGATGTTTTCGATGCTTCGGTTCAGCATTCCAAATGGATTGCGAAACTTGGCGGACAAGGTTATGATTTGCTGATAGCCTTCAACAATCTTGTGAATTGGTTTCTGGAGAAAATAGGAAGAGAGAAATATTCATTTTCCAAAAAGATAAAGAATAACGTGAAGAAAGCCGTGAAGTATATCGGCGATTTTGAATTGACGGCGTCTGAACTGGCAATAGAAAATGGTTTCGATTACGTGATCTGCGGCCATATTCATCAACCTCAAATCCGGGAAGTGGTTGGCAAAAAAGGAAAATGCACCTATCTGAATTCCGGTGACTGGGTGGAAAATCTTTCCGCTCTGGAATATGACAAGGGCGAGTGGAAACTTTTTGTCTATGAAGATGAAAAACATAATCTGAATGATGAAGAATCTGAGGACTTAAAAGAAATGAACGGTGAAGAGCTGATGAAGATTGTGACGCAGCTTGCCTGATTACAGGATATACATTGTAAAAAGTGAACTGGTGAAACATTGACGAGCCATATGCTGCTAAAACCTGAACTGTGGTCGCGCGAACCTAAACTGAATGTGAGGGAAATTAGAACGCAGCAGCAGGATTATAAAACCAATTCGCTCAAAATTAAAACAGCAACGAGGGAATCTAAAACTAAACTGCTAAAAATTAAAATAGTGATGCGGCAAGCTAAAACATAGTCGCAATAATGTAAAACAACTTAGAAAAAAGTGAAAACTGATGCAGCGGAATGTAAAACACAGATGTGAAAAGTTAAAACAAATGTGATGAAAGTTAAAACTAAACTCAGAATATATAAAACAAACTGAGGTTTACTGCCACCCATTTGAAACTCTATAAAAACTCAAATCAATCCAAATCAATGAAAGTATTATACGCCTTCCAGGGCACGGGAAACGGACATCTAGCCAGAGCTCAGGAAATCATTCCGATTCTGAAAAAACACGCGCTGGTAGATACTTTGATCAGCGGGCATCAGACGCAGCTGAAGTCGGATTTCGATATCGATTACCGTTTCAAGGGTGTCTCCTTGATGTATAATAAAACTGGAGGGCTGTCCTACCGAAAAACGCTGCTGGAAAACAACTTCTGCAAAGCTGCAAAGGTAATCCGCGATCTGGATCTGGATGCTTATGATCTCATTATCAATGATTTTGAGCCACTTACCGGCTGGGCTTCAAAACTGCGCGGGCTGCCCATTATAGAACTTAGCCATCAGGCTTCTCTTACTTTTAAGGAAACGCCAAAACCTGCGAAGAAGCACTGGCTGGGGAATCTGATCCTCAACAGCTATGTCCCTTGTGAGAAGAAAATCGGGTTTCATTTTGACAGTTATCATCCGCATATCAAAAAACCGGTCATCCGGCAGAAGATAAGAAATCTCAATCCTACAGACCAGAGCCACTTTCTAGTGTATCTGCCAAGCTTTTCTGACGAGGTGATCAGCAATTTTCTGACGAGAATTGATGTCCAGTGGAAGGTTTTTTCCAAATATGCAAAACAGATTCAGAGATTCAATAATGTGGAAATCTTCCCGATAGATGAGAAAAAATACCTGGAACTGTTTGAGTCCTGCGAAGGCATCCTTTGCAATGCCGGCTTTGAAACACCTGCAGAAGCTTTGTTTATGGACAAAAAATTGTTTGTGATCCCGATAGAAAACCAATACGAGCAGGAGTGTAATGCTTTTGCGCTTCAGAAAATGGGCGTTGCAAATTGCGACAGGCTGGATCCTGAAAAAATCCGGAACTGGATCAATTCTGACCAGATGATCACCGTAGATTATCCAAATGATATCGAGAGTATCCTGATGAAGGAGGTTTTGTATTGATGGAAACCATATAGATCATTGATATTAAAGCGTAGAATAATTTTAAAATCAAACTCGATCCAGCTTTTTTTATATTTATTCTAATATGTTTTAAACTCAGGATTTATTGCCACCAATTTTATTGAATTTAAAAATCAAAGTCAGCATAAAGTAGCGTCTAAGAATGAGTTCTTCTTTATCCTCTACATAATTGTCGCCAATCGTTCTCGTGATATTCTGACGCTGATTCAGCAAATCATATACTTTAAATTTGAGCATCATCTGTTTTTTGTAAAACTGATAAGTGAGACTGGAGTTCCAGAAGTACGATGCTCTGTTGAATCCCGCAGAAATATTGGAATTGTTGGTGTACCGGAAATCATTTTCCCAGAAAAGGTCTTTTTTAAGAAAGTAATTGGTAGTTCCAATACTGATGTTCTGATTGGCAATCTTGGTTTTGTCCAGGCTGTAATTTGTATAATGCGAATATGAATAGTTGATTCCAAAGGAAGAACGGATGTCCATTTTGTCTTTCCAGTTCAGCTTTACATTCAGTCGGGGATAGATGTCGTAGATATCGTTTGTAAATTGTGCGCCGTCTACAAAGCCTCTTCTGTAGCTGTAGCTAGAGGACAGATTGGGCGACAGTGTAAGGCGGTTTCCGTTCCATTTGTAGGTTTTTGTAAAAGAAGTATTCAATCCAAGACGCTTATTGCCACTGATGTTGACAAACGTGCTGAACTGCTTGCCGGATACAGCGTCGTACTGTGAAAAATCTACAATATCATTATCCGTATAGCTGAAATTCAGCCTTGCATTAAAGTTGATTCCGCGTGGGAGATCTGCCGAATTGTAGTTGATATTGGTGGTATTCTGCCAGATGCTTTTCAGATCCTTGTTCCCCTGAAAGGTATTCACAGGATTGGAAATGTCGATGAATGGATTGAGTTCTGAAGCCTGCGGCAGCGTATACGTCGCAGTGTTGGTAATCCTCAGGCTTTTCGTTTTGGAGAACTTGTACTGCAGCATCACGTTGTATTCCGGCAATACAAAATTTTTCCTCGTCAGAATGTTGTCCTGATTATAAATGGAGTTGAGGCTCATCCTGGAGTAATTGAGGTTTGCTCCCGCCCGGAAGTTCAGATTTTCTTTGTTGAGGTTATAATTGATTTCTGTATTGAGGAAATTATTATTCTGATTTAAACTGTTGGATAAAAGCACATTGAAGTCTGAATACTGCTCTGAAATTGGGTTAAAATCATTGACAGTCCTTTCATTAGTCAGATTTTGATGGTCAAAGTTCATCTCCAGAGAGATGGTGGCCGAGTCCGAAATGGGCTCGTAGTATTTGACATTGGCGCCGAGAATATTTCTCGAATTTCTGGTCTGCAGAAACTGGTTCCGGTAGTCATTATCTTCCGGCGTCTGGAAAAACTGCGTCTCCTGAAGATTGTAATTTCTGTTGACACTCTGCGCAAAAGTGTTGCTGAGAGAGGCTGAAAAGGATCGCCCGGGCTTCTGGAATCTCTTGGTGAGGGCAATTGTAGGACTAAAGTTGTTGTTTTCAGAACTTCCGCGGACAGAACTCTGGTTGCGGTTCAGATTCTCGTCATCCCGCAGGGTAAACGTGCTGCTTTCTGTCTCGCTGTCAGTGGACGTGTTTGCGAAATTGGCAGAGATAATAACATTCGTCAGCGGATCTATCCGGATATTGGCATCAGTATTCGCATTGAATTTCCGTGTGTCGGCGTTGCCACTGCGTTCAGAATTTTTGTCTAATTTATACTCAGGAAGGAAGGTGGTGCGGGACGTTTTGGAATAGGTTTCCAGATTGCTGTCATTGTACTGCAGGCTCAGCTTTTCCAGATCCAGATTTCCACCTATTTTATCAGCATAATTGATGCCCAGCATAGAAGTTCTCAAAATGCCGCTGTTGACGGCGCGCCCATTCACAGCAGCATTCTTGCTTTTCCCACCGCCACTGTCGAAAAAGCTGTCGACAGAGAATCCCGTTGTGTTGATGTTGTTGGAAGCGGCAATGAGTGCGATATTCCGGTCACCCTTGAACCGCGTCATAAAAAGGTTGCCCTCATAGCGTTTGTTCGTTCCGTATCCCAGACTCAGATTGTTGAGGTTGCCCTTATTGTTCTTCTCGTCAATGTTGAAATTGACCGTCATACTGTCGGATTTCGGCGTCCTTCCGGTATATTCCTCTTCACGGGATTTGGATGTGGTAAACTGTATTTTCTTGATGATATCAGCCGGGAAGGTCTGCAGGGCAACGCTTCCGTCTTTATTAAAAAATGGTTTTCCGTTGATCAGAATTTTATTTACAGGCTGGCCATTGATGGTGATCCGCCCGTCCTCATCCGTTTCTACACCGGGAATTTCTTTAAGCAAATCATCAATTTTTGCATCAGGTTTCACTTTGATATAAGAAGCCGTATATTCTACCGTATCCTTCTTGATTCTCACCGGAGACGCTGTCAGCTGGACTTCTTCTATATTGGTGACAAGGTCTTTTATCAATGCAATGCTGCTGACCTCTTCGTCTTTATTGATGACCGCCAGCTTTTTCGAAAACGAACGGAACTTGTCACTTGAGATCTGCAGGACAGAAGGCTCAGTCTGCGCCGGAACTTTGAAACTGAAGTTACCGTTTTTGTTGGTTCCCGAATAATTGATGATGGAAGAATCCTTTTCTCTGATGAGCGAAACCGTGGCGTTTTCTAACGGTGTATTGCTGTCATCGCTCACTTTTCCGGTGAAATTATAAGTCTGAGCATTCAGATTGAGGCAGAGCAACGTGAAAAGGAAGAGTAGTTTTCTCATCAATAATTTTTAAAGGATTGTTAGAAGTTAGATTGAAAATTGAACTGATGTTAAATGATTAAGCCATAAAAATAGAAAAAACCCCTGAATTTCAGAGGTTTTATATTGATTAAGCGGTTTTTAAATTAAGCTTTCAGATATCTCGCGTAGGCATATCCTTCTTCGCCATCAGCTGTTTTGACTTTCCACCAGTCGTCAGAAGACTGCTCTACCAAAGTGACGGTTTCGCCTTTAGCCGCTTTTCCTACAACCGCTGCATCTGTAGATGGCTCCTGTCGGATGTTGAGGTTGGAATCGTCTGTTGCAACCGTCAAAGAAGCGCCGGCCTGCAATCCTGAAACCTGAACATCAACGTTGATATCAGTTGCTGTATACGAAGGATCGATTGCGCCTAATGCATTCCAAACTGTATCTTTCGCAGCACTGCTTGTTGCTTTTCCTGTTACGTACAAAACGCCGTCCTGCTCCTGAACAGAAAGATCTGAAAGTCCCGCAGACTGTGCTGCAGAAACTACACTTGCATATTTATCTTGTAAACTCATTTGTGATTATTTAACTGTGATTTTGTTATCGTACTTACCAATTTTCAAAGCATCTACAGACTCTTTCACTTTTCTGGCGTTGGCAGCAGTAGTCGTACCCGTCAGTGTAAGCATTCCGTTCATATCTTCAGCTTTTACGCCAGGGATATCTTTCAGTGCGGTATTTACTTTTGCAAGAACGGCCGCGTCTACCATATTCACCTCTACTGGTGCAGCCATTGGGGCAACAGTTGCCATATCGTGAACATCCTTCACACCTTCAACTTTTTTAAGAGCATCGATAGCAGCCAGCTTGTCGGCCTCGGTTGCGAAAACACCGCTAAGGTGCGCCTGTCCTTCTTTCACTTCCACAGAAGTCCCGGGGTAAGCTGTGATTGCTGTTGTAGCATTGGTAGTCAATTCTGCATCAGAAACTTTCTTTTTGCAGGAAACGGCTGTCATTGAGACCATCAGGGCAAGAGCCGCGATTTTGATTGTTTTTCTCATAGTATAAAATTAATTTATGTTGTGCTTTTTAAGTATTAAAATGATGCCAGAAATATCATTGCTGAGAATGTTCCGTGCATTCATCTTTTAACTGTCACTCTTTGTAAAATTAATTTTTTTTTTGATACGGCTATGAATTTTAATTAAAATTAACAGAATTAGTTTGACTTATTTATTACGTGGAATAATTTGATAATCAATTAAATGCAGCATTATATTCTGCTTCTAGTAAGGTAATTGATTATGGTTGTCTTATTAAAAAAAATAATAGAAAAATTTTATTTAATCCTCAAAAACTCCTTCGCCAGCTCAATCATTTTCGGGTCGCCAGTGTATTTGCCTTTTTCGTCGGAAAGTTTGACGGTCGGGATCCATTCATTATTGATGCCTTTGACGCTGATGAGTTTCATAACGATGTTCATTGGTTTTAGTCCAACATCATTGGTCAGATTGGTGCCGATCCCAAATGAAATCCCGATTTTGCCCTTGCAGTAATTTGTGATTTCCTCCACTTTTTCGAGGTTCAGTCCGTCTGAGAAAATAATATATTTGAATAAGGGATTGATGCCTTGTTTTTGATAATGCGCAATGGTTTTGTCCGCAAATTCCAGCGGATCGCCGCTGTCGTGACGAACGCCGTCAAAGAGCTTTGCAAATTTCTTGTCAAACTGCTGGAAGAAAACTTCCGTCGTATAAGTGTCGGAAAGTGCCACACCAAGATCGCCGCGGTAAACATCTACCCAGTTTTCCAGCGCGATAGAATTCGCCATTTTGAAACCAAACTCTGCTGCGTGAAACATAAACCATTCGTGCGCGTGCGTTCCAATCGGTTTTACGTTGTAAAGCATCGCCAGATGAACATTGGAAGTTCCGATGAATGTGGAGTTTTTATCCTGAATCAAAGCGTCCATTACCAGTCTGTGAACTTTGTAGGAATGTCTTCTTCGTGTTCCAAATTCGGCAAAAGGAACGCCCAATTCTGTCAGATGCTTGCCTTTTTCCACCGTTTTGGCAATGACTTCTTCGTTGGTCTGCCTTTCCAGATGGTTCATCTCATAATGTAACTCACTGATCAGTGCCAGGAGAGGAACTTCCCAAAGAATCGTTCTGTACCAGAGGCCTTCGACGGAGACTTTGAGTTCATTTCCATGCTGTTCAATCTTCACTTCAGAAGGGTCGTAATGAAAACCTTCCAGAAAATCGAGATAGGGAAGGGCAAGATAGGGGCAGGTGACTTTGAGATATTTCTTTTCGTCTTTCGTGAGTTTCAGTTCTGCCATTGCATTGACAGATTTTCTGAGCTCCTCTGCAAAACCTTCCGGAAACTCGTGTTTGCCGCGGTTGATGAATTCGTATTTTACAATTTCGTTGGTGAAGAGTTTTACCACTGCATTTTGCATGGTGATTTTATAAAAGTCATTATCCAGAATAGAATTCAGCCGAACTTCGCGCATAAAAATATCGTTTACACAAATCTAAGGAATTTTGTTGAGGAGATTTTAATGAGGAAAAAAATAACACAAAGGCACAAAACATTTATTATTAAAGTGCTGTATTGTAAGGCACAAAGTTTAATGTTATTAAAAAATCAAAGATTTTCCTTTGTGCCTCAAAATACTTATAACGGTACTATTTCCTTGTGCCTTTGTGTTTTCTCTTTTAATACATCATAAAATTTACATTCCTTACTTTTGCAAAAAATGATTTGAAATGGTAAAAGCGCTGATGTATTTTGTGGTGGGCACGTTAATTAGTTTTTTTCTGAGACGCCTTACCGGAAGTCCGGTAGATTTCTGGGTAGAAGTTTATGTAGCTTCAGCTTTTGGAATCGGCTGGGGATTGGCTTATTTTGTGGACCATCCGGATTGGCCTTTGCCAAAGAAAATGGGAATTTCTTTTATAGGAATAGTTGTTTTGGTAATTCTTGGATTGCTCTTTTTTAACTTCGAAACAGCCATTTCTTCCATCATCAAATTCTCAACAGTTTTCGTTGCTTACTATATGATAGCAAGTTTCCGGGAAAGTAAATCGCTGAGGTTTTAGAGTGCGGATGGCATTTTGCTTTTGGCTATTTGCTTTCAATTCGATATTTGCAATTTATAAAAAAGCCAGACTTCTTAGGAAATCTGGCTTTTTTATTATTAATATTATTAATGAATCATCAGGAAACTGATGACTGCCAATCCTACAATTAAAAAGTTAAAGGCGAAAAAGTTGAACCAAAGCGTCAAGAATCCAATGATTAAGCTTACTCTTTTTTGAGTATTGTAGACTCGTTTGTGAGCTATAAAAAAGTAAATAACGTCATAAGTGAATATACAGAAAATACCTATGTATAATAGTTTATTAATAATAGGGACGCTGCAATGTTCTGTAACCTTATATAATAATAATGACAACAATAAAGACAGCAAGAGAAACGAAAAGTAATGGAGTGTAAAAATACCGTGGTCAAAGTACCACCATTTCTTTTTGTTGTGAAACAGCCATAAAATGAAAGCGAAAATCGGCAGGTAAATGAATAACGCTTTTGGAAGGTTGTGAATGCTTGTTTCGATAAAGCCTGTTAAAATCTCACTTTTTTTGTAGCCTTTTTTTTGTAATTCAGCAAGTTTGCGTGATATGGGTCTGTTTATGAAATTGTCATCAGAAATGGCGATTTCATTTTTTTCTAATTTTTTGTCCATATCAAAGCTCTGTTCAATTTCTTTTATTTTTGAGGAGTCTGTAAGAATAGGACTGTACTTCGCAATGAGTATACTGTCTTCTTTCGTTAACTTTTCTTTGGCCTTGGCATCGTTAAGCGCTTTATTTATCTCAGAGATTTTATCCTTTTGAGAAAATAATTTTGAACTACCTTTTCCTTCAAAATTGATGTCGAATGGCGGAAATACGGCAAAAAGAAAGAATGTGACGAAGCTGACAAAAATATAAAGCTTCACCGGCGGAACAAATGTCTGGCGTTTTCCTTCCAAATAGGTCTTGGTTAATTTTCCGGGTCTGAAGAACAGATTTTTCAAAGTGCCCCAGAATTGCCCGTCGTAATGCGTAAAATCTTCTACAAAATGAGTGAAAAGATAATGGAAAGGCTGTCTCGTCTGGATATTTTGCTGTCCACAATTGGGACAATATTTTTCCTCGACTGTATGTCCGCAATTCAGGCAGTCTTTTTCTTCTCTCAGTTTCCCGTGGCTCATTTTTAGAATTTTGCCCAAAAATATGAAAAAGAAGACTTATAATTGGCTAATTACTGTTAGCTTTTTGCAATAATCTGTTAATTCTACATTATTATTAGGAATAATTAATTTGTAATTTTTATAGATGAATTTTGAATCGAAATTTTTATATCAGTTTTAAGAATATTAGATCATCAGCATTCAACTAATTTTGAGGTCTTTTAGATCAATAGTATAAAGCGAATTAGTATTGTCCAATTAATAACTTATTAATTATGAGAAAATTATAATCTTTTTTACGGATTAATTTTTCAGGCGAAAAAATTTTGCTACCTTTGCACACCCGTAAGGGAAAATTATGTTTAATCGTAAACGATAAATTGTGAATACATTAAGTTACAAAACAGTATCGGCAAACAAGGCTACAGCAAATAAAGAATGGGTTGTTGTAGATGCTGCCGAGCAACCGTTGGGAAGATTAGCTTCTACCGTTGCAAAGATTTTGAGAGGTAAGCACAAAACGAACTTCACACCTCACGCAGATTGCGGAGACAATGTGATCGTTTTGAACGCTGGGAAAGTGACACTTTCCGGAAACAAGTGGGCAGATAAAACTTACATCTGGCATACAGGATATCCTGGTGGTCAGAAGTTTATGACTGCTGAGGAGCTTAAGAAAAAAGACGAACTGAAAGTTTTGGAAAGATCCATCAAAGGGATGCTTCCTAAAAACAGACTTGGTTCTGCTTTGTTCAAAAACCTTTATTTATATGAAGGAACAGAACACAAACATGAAGCTCAGCAGCCTAAAGTAATCAATGTTAACGAATTCAAATAATTAATATGTCTACAGTACACAAAATCGGAAGAAGAAAAACTTCTGTTGCAAGAGTTTTTGTTAAGCCAGGAACTGGCGTTGTTAACATCAACGGTAAAGATGCTAAAACTTATTTCTGTACGGATGTTTTGGTTTATAAAGTGAATCAGCCATTTTTATTGACAGAAACTGTTGATCAATACGATATCAAAGTTAATGTTTTTGGAGGAGGAATTACTGGACAGGCAGAAGCTATCAGACTGGGTGTTTCCAGAGCATTATGCGCTATCAACGAAGAATTCCGTTTGCTTCTAAAGCCACACGGATTGCTTACAAGAGATGCAAGAATGGTTGAGAGAAAGAAATTCGGTCAGAAAAAAGCAAGAAAGAGATTCCAGTTCTCAAAACGTTAAGATTTGCTGTTGGCAAATGGCTATTAGCTATTGGCTGCAGGAATTTTTTAAAATTAAATTTCAGTTAATCTCGGCGAAAAGCCAATTGCTATAAGCAAAAAGCCAAACGCCTATTGCCCGTTACGTTTAGCATCCAAACTTTACTCCCATCTAAAGTAAAGTTGATTGCAGAAAAGCGGAAAGTAAACTAACAAAAAACAAGAAAACATGGCAAAAGCAAATGTAAAAGACCTTTTAGAGGCTGGCGTACACTTCGGTCACATGACTAGAAAGTGGAATCCAAATATGGCTCCATACATTTTCATGGAGAAAAACGGTATTCACATCGTAGATTTACATAAAACAGCTGTTAAATTGGACGAGGCTTGTGTAGCTTTGGAAAAATTAACTTCTGCAGGTAAAAAAGTTCTTTTCGTAGCTACTAAAAAGCAAGCGAAAGAAGTAGTAGCAAAACACGCTGCAGAACTTAACATGCCTTATATTACAGAAAGATGGCCAGGTGGTATGCTTACAAACTTTGTAACTATCAGAAAAGCGGTGAAGAAAATGAACTCTATCGATAAAATGAAGAAAGACGGTACTTTCGAAACTTTATCCAAAAAAGAGAGACTACAAGTTGATCGTCAGAGAGCAAATCTTGAGAAAAACTTAGGTTCTATCTCAGACATGGTTCGTCTTCCTTCAGCTATTTTCGTAGTTGATATTATGAGAGAGCACATCGCAGTTACAGAAGCTAAAAAATTGGGTATCCCGGTTTTTGGTATCGTAGATACTAACTCAGATCCTAGAAAAGTGGATTTCGTAATCCCAGGAAATGATGATGCTTCCAAATCTATTGATATGTTGTTGAGCGTAGTTTCAGAATCTATCAAAGAAGGTTTATCTCAAAGAAAAGCAGACAAAGAAAAATCTAAAGAGGAAGGCGAAAAAGTTTCTGCAGATGCAGATGCTGATTTCGATGCTGAATAATCAGATTTTATCTAAAATAGAAAAGCGGTTTCAAATTTTGAAGCCGCTTTTTTTTGTGATAATATTTTGGGCGCCTTTATCCGCCTTCCGCTCCCAATCTTTTTTGCACACGATTTCAGTTTAATAGAGAGTTTTTCCAAGCAAAAAAGGATTTCCGCTCAAGTCGGGGCGAAGATTCAGCATCATATCAACGTTTGTCAATCAAAACAAATTAAAAAACCCTTCCAAAGTTTCAAACTCTGAAAGGGTTATATTTTATGGGGTTTTAAAGATGTTTAGCCAAATGCTAGAAGCAAATTGCCAACAGCCAATTGCTACCCTTTGAATTCTCCCATCGCAATGAATTTCTCCTGACGGTCGTGTACCAATTTCTCAGGAGACTGCTTAGATAATGTTTTGATGTCTTTTAACAGCACTTTTTTTACATTCTCATAAGTGGTTGCCGCATCGTAATGCGCGCCTCCTAATGGCTCCGGAATGATGCCGTCAATCAATTCCTGTTTCAGCATATCATCAGATGTTAATTTCATCGTTGCGGCTGCAGTCTCTTTATATTCCCAGCTTCTCCAAAGAATGGCTGAGCAGTTTTCCGGTGAAATTACCGAGTACCATGTATTTTCCATCATATAGACCTTGTTTCCGACACCAATTCCCAATGCGCCACCACTTGCACCCTCACCGATAATGATAGTGATGATCGGCGTTTTTAGTGAACACATTTCGAAAATGTTTCTGGCAATTGCCTCACCTTGTCCGCGTTCTTCCGCTTCCAGTCCGGGATAGGCACCAGGCGTATCAACCAAGGTTATCACAGGAATACCAAATTTTTCTGCCAGTTTCATCAGACGCAAAGCCTTTCTGTAACCTTCTGGGTTAGACATTCCAAAACGTCTGTGCTGGCGTTCTTTGGTCGTTCTCCCTTTCTGAGTGCCAATCAGCATTACGGTGTTTCCACTGATGCTGGCTATTCCGCCGATCATCGCAGGATCGTCACCAAAGTTCCTGTCACCATGAAGTTCCACAAAACTTCCTTCATCTGCCAAGCCGTTGATGTAATCTAAAGTATAAGGTCTGTCCGGATGTCTTGAAAGCTGTACTTTCTGCCAAGGCGTCAGGTTTCCGTATATTTTTTTCTTGGTTTCTTCTATTTTGGTTTTGATCTTTTTGCAGGATTCATCTACATCTATGCCGCTTTCGGAACCCAATTGCACACATTTTTCGTACTGATCTATCAATTCCTTTACAGGCTGCTCAAATTCTAAATATTCCATGTTTTGTTTGGATTAAACCCTCAAAAATAATGTTTTTTTTATAAATCGATTTTGAAAAAGGTGATTAATTTACACTAATTGCTTTTTCTATTCTTTTCAAAGTTTCTTCTTTCCCGATTATGTTCATAATATCCGGAACATCAGGACCTTTCAGTTCGCCAACCAATGCCAGTCGAAGCGGCATCATTACTTTTCCCATTCCCAGAGAATGTTCTTCCGCAAAATGGTGAATCGCTTCTTTCAAAGTCTCAGAATCAAATTCTGAAGTTTGCAATTTTGCTGAGAAGTCTTTCAGGACGGCTGATGTAGTGTCATTCCAGGCTTTCTTCAATGCCTTTTCGTCGTAAGAAATGGGTGTTTCGAAGAAGAATTTCCCATCGTTGAAGATATCGATTACGAAAGTCGCTCTTTCTTTCATTAATGAAACAATTTTCAGTAATTTATCATCAGCAAAATTCAAAGCTTTTACTTCATCCACTTCTTTTAATAAGTCCAAAACTTCTTCATTAGATTTAGTCTTCAGATATTCCTGGTTAAACCATTTTGCCTTTTGCGGATCGAACCTTGCGCCTGCTTTATGAACTTTGTGAAGATCAAATTCAGCAATCATCTCATCCATAGAAACGATTTCTTTATCATTTGCAGGCGTCCATCCCAATAACGCAGTCATATTAATGAAAGCTTCCGGGAAATAGCCTGATTCTTTGTAACCTTTCCAGATCTCATCGCTTTCAGGATCTTTAAAATTCATCGGGAAAACCGGAAAGCCAAATTTAGCACCGTCTCTTTTGCTGAGTTTACCTTTTCCTTCTGGTTTCAAAATCAATGAAAGATGCGCAAATTCCGGAGCTTCCCAATTCATTGCTTCGTACAGTAAAACGTGCAGAGGCATTGATGGCAGCCATTCTTCGCCTCGGATCACGTGAGAGATTTTCATCTCAAAGTCATCTACCACATTAGCGAAATGATAAGTTGGCATGCCGTCATTTTTAATCAAAACCTTGTCGTCCAAAGTATTGGTATTCACAGAGAAATTACCTCTGATAATATCCTGAAGACTCAAAGTTCTGTCAACCGGCATTTTGAAACGAACGACGTAAGGAACGTTTGCATCCAATAATTTCTGAACTTCGTCCTGAGAAAGAGAAATACTGTTTTTAAGCTGTTGTCTGGTCTGATAATTATAAGAGAAAACATCACCTCTGGCTTCGAAGTCTTTTCGGATGGCATCCAATTCTTCCGGGGTATCAAAGGCTAAATAAGCGTAATCTGTTTTTAGGATCTGTTCTTTGTATCTGTCGTAGATATCTCTTCTTTCAGATTGTCGGTAGGGAGCGTATGGGCCGCCCACTTTGGGACTTTCGTCAGGAATGATCCCACACCATTCTAGAGAATCCATAATATACTCCTCAGCACCTTCAACGTATCTGGCAGTGTCTGTATCCTCGATTCTGAGGACAAATTCTCCGCCTTGATTTTTGGCAAAAAGGTAGTCATACAAAGCGGTTCTTACGCCTCCAAGATGCAAAGCGCCAGTGGGGCTGGGTGCAAATCGCACTCTTACTTTTTTCATGTTTAGTTATTTTTCAGAAGTCATCATCATGACTAAAAAATTGTGGTGCAAAATTAAGGAATTCTAATCGTTTTGTGTTTTGAATTTGGTTAATCTTTTCTGAAATCATACTTTTGTTGATTAAAACAAGAACGATGTTAGAAATAGGCGAAAGACCTTGGGGTAAATATTTTGTATTAGCAGATGAACCTCATTACAAATTAAAAAGAATTGAGGTGAATCCGGGAGAGAAATTATCTTATCAGTTCCATCATAAAAGACAGGAGCAGTGGACAATTATTGAAGGAAATGCAACAATTGTTTTGGATGGAGAAGAGATTCCTTTAGCTTATGGGCAAAGCATCTTTATTCCACTAGGAGCAAAACACAGGATTATGAACCTTACAGACAAACCTGTTGTTTTCATAGAAGTACAGACAGGCACCTACTTTGGTGAGGATGATATTGTGAGGCTGGACGATGAATATGATAGAGCGTAGCAGGATTGAACCATTTATCTTTTCTTATAGGATTAAAAAATAATTTAGAGTATTCTCAGAAGTTTTATGAGAATACTCGTTTGTTATATCCCGAAACAGAAATTGTTTTTGTGAGCTTTGGAAGTACAGATGGAACCCACCAATGGCTTGATTCACTGCAAGATAAAAATTTAAAATATTATTATTCAGATCATCATAAAACATTATCTGACACTTATAATAAAGCCATCGAGATTTCGACAAAAGAATTTGTCTGTTTTCTGCATAATGATATGGTTTTGGGGAAAAAGTTTTTAGAAGAAATTCTTATTTTCTTAGAAAAACATAATATCATTTACTACAAGACAATAGAACCACCCATATTTGGAAAAGACGAACGACTTTGGAAAGAAGTAAAAGATTTTGGCAGTTCCTTTGAAGATTTTGATTATAAAGGCTTTTACGATTATGAGAAAATAAGCCACCAAAAAGAAGGGCAATTCGTAGATGCCGCCAGTTTCTTTCTCGCCTGCAAAAAAGATATTTTATTAAATATCGGAGGTTTGGATCCGCTTTTTTCTCCAATGTTTTGTGAAGATGACGATTTGATACTACGGTTAAGACTGTCTGGGGAGAAAATTTTCTTATGTACAGCTGCCATTACCTATCATTTTGTAAGTAAAACATCCAGATTTTCAGAAGAGTTCAGAAACAGGTCTTTGACCATTGAAAATATATCGCGGAGAAATTTTGTCAGAAAATGGGGATTCCAGAACTATTCAAAATGCAAAGCAAAATATGATATAGGAGTGATTCTGGAAAATGGAACGTCAGAAACGCTTTCAGAATTGGAGCCGTTCGCCACCAAAATTTATACTGATTTTGATTTTAAAACCTATATAAATACAGAGCAGCCAAACACTGCGATCAATTTAAATGAAAAAATACATCCCATAGCAGAGAAAAAAACTCATGATGTTACTGTCTATATTGATGGAAGTAAAATGAATGTGAAGACAATGACTATTCTTAATAATCTTTCTGAAATAGTGTCTGATCGTGTTGAAAACCAACAATTACAGATCCCATATTTTAAAAAACTGTACTATAAAATATTTAAAAACTACAAGCCAATTATTATTATAAAAGAGGGAATAAGAACAGAAAAAAAACTTATAAAAAATGCTGAATAGAATTCTGAGTTTTTTAAATTTAGCCAGTATTACTTATGGTATTACCGTAAATAATGAAGCTGAGGAAGTGAAAAAGCTTCTGGATATTCTGATCTCCTCCATTGATAAAACGGACGAAATTGTTGTGATGCAGGATGTTACGAAGGAAAATTCTGATGTTACAGCCATATTGAATTCTTACGGGACAAAAATCATTAGAATTACTTCAAGATTAGACGGGGATTTTTCCGCCTTTAAAAACAATCTGATCTCGCACGCTACAAAAAAATATTTATTTCAAATCGACGCTGACGAATATCCGCAAGAAAAACTCATCGAAAATCTTAAATATTTTCTTTTGAAGAATTTTAAATACGATTGTTTTATTGTTCCGCGTATAAATATTGTAGAGGGAATTACAGAATCTGATATTAAAACGTGGAATTGGGATGTAAACGAAAAACAGTATGTAAACTTTCCAGATTATCAGAATAGAATCTTTAAGCTGGGGAAAAATATCAGATGGCAGAATAAAATTCATGAAATACTTGTCAATTTCAAAAGAGTTAAAAAAATGCCCTCCAAAAATGAAGATTACTGCTTGGTTCATATTAAAAGTATAGACAGGCAAAGACGTCAGAATGCGTTCTACGACTCCTTATAACAGAATTTAAAACGTAAGTATTTATCATCGTGAATAAAATAAAAGTGATATACGATCTTGAAGTGATAGGAAATTCTTATAAAAACAATCAAACAGGCGTATACAGAGTTGCTTACGAGATCTTCAGACGTCTTACATCCAGACAAGATTTAGAAGTTTTATATTCTAATTTTAATTTCAACAATGATAAAAAAATGAACTCAAAAGTTCAGGCCTTCATTTCTGAAAATAAAATAGTGACAGAACCAGCCAACAGGTGTGAAAGAGTCAGATTTCTACCATTGCGAAAAGAGAAGTTTTTCAGGAAAATATATAATAAGCTTCGGATATCGGATTATAAGATCAGCTATAACAAAGAAATGGATACGGCCAATATCTACCATTCTTTGTACTATCCAATTCACAAAAGCCTTGCAAAATATCCGGATATAAAAAAAATTGTAACCATCCATGATTTGATTCCGGTACTGTTCCCACAATACAACTCCAATACTGAGCTTCTAGAAAATACAGTCAGAAGCATTGGCGAGGATAATTTTGCTATCTGTGTGTCAGAAAACACAAAAAAGGACCTGATAAATTATGCACCATATCTAGATCCAGAGAAAATTTTTGTAAGTTTTTTAGCAGCCTCTCCAGAGTTATTTTACAAATGCGACGACAAGGAAAAATTTGCACAAATTCAGACGAAATATCATATTCCTGACAGGTATTTTTTAAGTGTCAGCACTTTGGAACCGCGCAAGAATATAGATCACGTCATAAGATGTTTCATCAAAACAATCATTGAAAACAAAATTGATGATCTTTGCTTAGTTTTGGTGGGTGACAAAGGCTGGGATTTTGATAAAATATTCAACGAATATGATGACGCCAAAGACTTTCAGAATAGAATCATAATAACAGGACGCATTCCGGATGAAGATTTGGCAAGTATTTACAGCCACGCAAATTCTTTTTATTATATGTCTTTTTATGAAGGATTCGGACTTCCGCCATTAGAGGCCATGCAATGCGGAACGCCAAGCGTTGTTTCCAATGTGTCATCATTGCCAGAAGTAATCGGAGAGGCAGGTATACTGTTGAATCCTGAGGATGAGGAAGGTCTCGTGACGAATATGTGGAAGCTCTACAGTGATGAGATTTACAGAAACGAATTAAGTCAAAAATCAATTGAGCAGGCTAAAAAGTTTTCTTGGGAAAAGACAGTTCAACAACATGTTGAAATTTATCAGAAGATTTGCTCAGCTTGATAAAACCTTGCTGAAATCCAATTATATTAAATTTTGCAGATAATTAAAATATCAAATTTTAAAGATTCAGTTCAGATGAAAATACTGTTAGATCCACAAATTTTCAATCAGCAAACCTACGGAGGCATCTCGAGATATTATGCTGAAATATTTTCGATACTCGAAAAAAAGAAAAATGTAGAGATTATATTGCCAATCCTTAAATCCGACAATGCTTACATTAGCAAATCAGAGCTGCTTACAGATAACAAATGGTTCAATTATTTGTATAATTTATTGTCAACACTAAAAATCAGTACAAGGACACTGAGAAAGAAAAGATCTGATAAACTGCTCAATAAATATTTTGAAGAACAAGCTTACGACCTGTTTATACCAACATATTACAATCCTTATTTTTTAGATAAAATTGATTCCAAGCCTTTTGTACTTACGGTCTATGATATGATCCACGAGTTGTTTCCACAATATTTTTCTGATGACCCTTATCGCGTAACAGAGTATAAAAAAAAACTGATTTATAAAGCCACCCGTATTATCGCTGTTTCTCATAATACGAAAAAAGATATTTTATCCCTATTTCCGGATATTGATCCGGATAAAGTTCACGTTATTTACCACGGCAGTTCTGTCACCATCAATGACGAGGTCAAAGTCAATTTACCGAAGAATTATATCTTGTATGTAGGGTCTAGAGCCGGTTATAAAAATTTCAAATTGTTGGTAGATGCAATAGATCCGATCTTGAAAGACAATCCGTCGTTAGTTTTATTAGCCGCAGGAGGTGGAGAATTGACCGCTGAAGAAATCAACTATATTGCCGAAAGAGGATTGAGTCAGCAAATTACGCAAAAGTCTTTTGAGGAGAGTGAACTGGGCCATTTCTATAAAAATGCAACTTTTTTTGTATTTCCTTCTCAATATGAAGGCTTCGGAATACCGGTTTTGGAATCTATGGCTTGTGGCTGTCCGATAATCCTGTCTGATAGTGGGTCGTTTCCGGAAGTTGCAGGAGACGCAGGTATATATTTTGATAGTATGTCAGAAAATGATCTGAGAGAAAAAATCGCAATGTTATTGGATGATGAGCACTTAAGAAGCAAATTCTCAGCAAGAGGACTAGAGCGGGTCAGGAAATTTGACTGGAAAGTGGCAGCGGAACAATGCTTGGAAGTTTATAAACAAGCGGTAGAAGATAAAAGAAAATGAAATTAACAGTATTAACAATCAACTATAACAATAAGGAAGGACTTATCAAGACCTTTGAATCCGTCCGTGCGCAGACCTGGAATGAGTTTGAGTTTATTGTGATTGACGGCGGCAGCACCGATGGCGGTAAAGCCTTGATTGAGCAGAACGATCAGATAGATTACTGGGTTTCTGAGAAAGATTCTGGTGTTTACAATGGAATGAACAAAGGAATTAAGAAAGCAAACGGCGATTATATCATATTTATGAACAGCGGCGATTACTTTTATAATGAGTTTGTTCTGGAAAAAGTGAAAGATCAGCTAGATTCCAATATTGATATTTTATATGGTGATTCCGTTTTTTTTAATCAGAAAGGTTATAAAAAAGTGATCAAAGCGCCTGAAAAACTGACTTTTGGTTTCTTTTATGATGGCGAGCTCAACCATCAGGCTGTTTTTACCAAAAGATCTTTATTCAGTGATTATATGTACTATAATGAAGACTACAAAATTTGTGCAGATTGGGAGTTTTTCATTGTCACCGTCTGTCTTCACAATGTTACGTTCAAGCATTTAAAGGAAGTAATCTGTTACTATGACTACTCAGGTTTTTCGGCACAAGTAGAAAATTTACCCATATATATTCAGGAAAGAGAGACTACACTCAGAAAATATTTTCCGGCATTCATAGATGACGCCGAGATAACGAAAGAAGCCCGTGCAAAAAGAATCAAACAGGTTTTATATATTAAAAATTATCCCGGTGCGTGGCGTATTTTTAAAGGGATAATTAACTTATTCCTCCTTATTCTGCCAAAATCAACTAAAAGTTCAGCCAAGAAATAATTGTCTTAGTTAAAATGTCAATGAGGATAATAAAAGAATAACGTTCTTTTCTTAATAATCATCAATGTCATATTACTCAAAAAACGAAATTATTTTTTGGAAATTAATTTCGCATAAATCGTTGGGTAATAATAATATAGCCTGACATAAAAATAATATTCCAGACCAATATCCTTCGCAGAATATTCAAGAAGTGGCGCAAAGGATTGCCGGATGTTTTCCTTTTCGGTCAGCATTTCGTCTTTCGAAGTATTGCGGAGAATACGCTTGAGCACCATCAGTAGTTTTTTGATAATATTTTTTGCGATTTCCCCTTTCTTTTTGATATCCGTCTTGCATTGCCAGAATGTGAAAACCTCCATAATTGCCATATAGAAGTAATATGAAGTTTTCGGAGATAGATCGTGAGAAAGACTGTTGTCGTGCTGAATGTAGTGGTATAACGCTTTGTTGGACTTTACTACCTTTACTGCCTTGTCAAAAATCTTGAAAAGCGTTGAGTAGTCTTCAAAACACTTCAGGTTGACCGGGAAATCTACATTTTTAAACAAAGAGCTTTTATACAGTTTCCCCCACGGATGGCTTTGGATGATGTCATCTTCCAGTAGAAGTGCTAATGCTCTTTTGCCGTCCAGTATTTTCTCATCAGAAATAGCTTTTTTAAAAACTACCGTTCCATTTTCGTCTTCGTAAGCCGCTTCTACAATGGCAATATCAGCATTTTCACTGGTAAGTAAATGGTGAAGTTCAAAGCAGTAATTTGCTTCCACCCAGTCGTCCGCATCTACAAAACAAATGTATTCTCCGGTCGCAGATTTGGTGCCTTGATTTCTGGCTCTCGACACACCTGCATTGTCCTGCTTAAGGACTTTTATGCGCTGGTCTTTATTTAGAAATGTCTGATATATTTTCTCAGTGCCGTCAGTAGAACCGTCATCTACAATAATGATTTCCAAGTTGCTGTAAGTCTGCTGAATAACAGAATCCAGACACCTTTGTAGCGACCCTTCAGCGTTATAGCAGGGGATTATAAGGCTTATCAGTGGATTATTATTCATTTGATTTCTTTGGATACGAAGAATTTATATTTGAAAAAAAAATCGTTTCTTTATCTTTTTTACAAAAAAACAGGACTTTACAGCGTGCGATGATATTAGATAATTTATGATGCAATTTAATAAAAATATATCAAGCGAAAAAAAGTGCAGACTTAAGGCTTGTCCTAAATTTAACCGGAAAAGCACAGCATTTATTGTGAGCTAAAAATTATTTCAAAAGGAAATTTTATAATATGAATATCGTATATCTAGTATTTGGCAGTAGTATAGACCATTATCAGCAAGTATACTTTTCAGTATATACAGCTCTGGCTCATAAAAATGATAGTGACAGAATTATCATTGTGGCAGAAGACCCCGAATTATTTCATTCTTTCCAGGGCAAAATAGAAATAATCCCAATCAATCGCGAGATCATCGTAGAATGGGAAGGCCAGCATCATTTTTTCTGGAGGGTAAAAATTAAGGCCCTTCAACTGGTTGCCCAGAAATATCCTTCGGACTCAATACTGTACCTAGATGGCGATACTTTCTTTTATCAGAGTGCCGATCCTTTGCGTGATGGGATGAAAAATGGACAAAATTATATGCATCTCGAAGAAGGGAAGCTCTCTGCGCTATCTTCAAAAACTGAAAAGCTGATGTGGAAACAGATGAAAGGTAAAACTTACGACAGTATCACCATCGATCATAATTCAAAGATGTGGAATGCAGGCCTCATTGGCATTTCGCATAAGCATCTTGATTGTCTGGAACTGACTCTGGCCATTAATGATGCAATGTGCGCAGATGGCGTCACAAGGCGGCTTATAGAACAATTTGCTTTCTCTCTGGGATTAAATAATTATGCCGTATTGCAGCCTGCAGATGCATTTGTCGGACATTATTGGGGCAACAAAACACAATGGAATATAGTGATCAGCCTTTTTTTAAAGGAAGTTTTTATGAAAAATTATTCTTTAGACAAGATTATTGCAAAAGTGAAGGCGATGGATCTTACTCAGATTCCTGTTTGGGTAAAGGAATCGAGTACGCAAAGAAAGCTTAGAAATTTCGTTGATCAATTTTATAAAAACAAAAGGCCGCTTTACATCAATAAATAGATATTTTTGACTAATAAAGTACTAACTCCGGCGACAATACTATCTTAATTCTTCAGAGTTCGGTAAGTTTCATAGACATACAGACTCTGAAGATAGCTAATTCTCAGACCATTGATTCCATCCAGGATTCCCAGCTTTAGAAAGTAGGTTTTGAAGAATTTAAAAATAACTTTGCTCCATTGCACGATTGCTGAATATTTTTTTCCCTGCAATCGGAGTTCCTCGCCTTTCAACTTTCCGTAAGAAATCATTTTTTTTTCGAAATGTTCATAGTTTTCAAAAGAGTAGTGGAGCAGTCTGTTTTTTAAAATCCCAATACGTCCGTTGACAACCAATGTTTCGTGTACTTTCATATTTTCGGAATAAGAGGCTTTCGATTTTCTGAACAAACGGAAATTTTTATCATTCTGAGTTCCTGAAAAATTTATTTTTTTCTTTCCCACAAAGAACGTCCTGTAAAAAAAATATGCATCTTTTGCTTCAGCATCTCTTACCGTGTTGATGATTTCTTTTTCCAGTTCCGGCGTGGTTCTTTCATCGCCATCGAGGAATAAAACCCAGTCATTTTTTGCATAAGACAAAGCCAGATTTCTCTGTTTGGTATAATCTTCAAATCTATTCTGAATAATTTTCACGTTTGGAAATTCGCCAGCAATTTCTACGGTTTTATCGGTGCTGAAAGAATCTACGATGATAATTTCATCACAAAAGTCAAAACACCCGAGAACTTCCCGAATGTTTTTTTCTTCATTAAAAGTAATGATTAGTCCGCTTACTTTCTCTTTGGCTTCCTGCATTGCGTCATACCTTAGTATTCCAAAATAGTTTTCTCTATAATCGCAACACATTCCAGCAATTGTTCCTCAGTAATCACCAAAGGTGGCGCCAGTCTGATGATATTGCCGTGTGTCGGCTTCGCAAGCAGTCCGTTTTCTTTAAGTTTTAAACAAAGATTCCAGGCAGTTTTGCTATCTGGAGAATCGTTGATTAAGATCGCATTTAATAAACCTTTACCGCGAACCTTTGTTATTAAATCTGTCTTCTCAATAACTTTTTCTATTTCTGAACGGAAAAGCTGTCCTAGTTCCTCAGCTCTTTCAGATAGATTTTCCTCTGCAACGACATCCAGAGCAGCAATTGCGACCGCGCAGGCAATTGGATTTCCGCCAAAAGTAGAACCGTGCTGTCCCGGTTTGATGACATTCATAATTTCATCATTCGCCAACACTGCCGAAACGGGATACATTCCGCCGGAAAGTGCTTTTCCGAGGATTAAAATATCGGGCTGAACATTTTCGTGATGACAAGCGATCAATCTTCCGGTTCTTGCAATCCCGGTTTGTACTTCGTCGGCGATAAAAAGAACGTTATATTTTTTACAAAGTTCCGAAGCGCTTTTTAAATAATTGTCGTCTGGGACGTAGACGCCAGCTTCACCTTGTATTGGCTCCACTAAAAATGCGGCAATATTCTGTGCGTCATTTTTGAAAGTTTCCTCCAAAGCATTAAGGTCGTTGTACGGAATCTTCACAAATCCTGGTGTGAATGGTCCGTAATTCTGATTGGCGTCCGGATCGTTTGAGAATGAAACTATCGTTGTCGTTCTGCCGTGGAAGTTGTTTTCACAAACCACGATTTTTGCAGCATTTTCGGCAATTCCTTTAATTTCGTAGCTCCATTTTCTCGCCAGTTTTACAGCCGTTTCTACAGCTTCGGCACCGGAATTCATGGGAAGAACTTTATCAAAACCAAAAAGTGTGGTGATCTTTTTCTCATATTCTCCAAGATTTGCATTGTAAAAAGCCCGTGATGTCAATGCTAATTTTTTAGCCTGACTTACCAACGCGTCAACAATTTTTGGATGGGAATGGCCTTGATTGACAGCAGAATAAGCGGAAAGAAAGTCGTAATATTTCTTACCTTCAACATCCCATACAAAAACGCCTTCACCTTTATCCAAAACTACTGGAAGCGGATGGTAATTATGCGCACCATATTGATTTTCGAGGTCGATGAAATATTGTGAGTTTTTTTCCTGAACTGCTGTTGACATATTTTTAATTTTTGTAAAAATAATAAATTTGAAATCAATCATAACTAATAAAAATGCCTAACTTTTAAAGTCAGGCATTTATATCTTTATTAATGTAAATTTCTAGATATGATTATCAAAACTTCTGTCCATGACAAAGTCTTCCATAAACTTGGTCGTGTAATTTCCAGCGAGGAAATCTTCATTTTCCAAAAGTTGTCTGTGGAAAGGAATGGTAGTTTTCACACCTTCGATGTAGAATTCTTCCAAAGCACGTTTCATTTTTGCAATCGCCTCGTCTCTTGTCTGAGCCGTAACGATCAGTTTTGCAATCATAGAATCGTAGTTGGATGGAATTGTATAACCTGAATAGACGTGTGTGTCAACTCTCACGCCGTTTCCGCCAGGAATATTAAGTTCTGTGATTTTGCCCGGAGACGGTCGGAAATCAGCATAAGGATCCTCAGCATTGATTCTACACTCGATAGAATGTCTTTTTGGATAATAATTAATACCGCTGATCGGCGTTCCGGCAGCTAGTAAAATCTGCTCACGAATCAGGTCAAAATCAACAACCTGCTCCGTAATCGGATGTTCCACCTGGATTCTTGTATTCATTTCCATGAAGTAGAAATTCCTATGTTTGTCTACCAAAAACTCGATAGTTCCAACGCCTTCGTAAGAAATATATTCTGCCGCTTTTACAGCTGCAGCACCCATTCTTTCACGAAGATCATCTGTCATAAATGGAGAAGGTGTTTCCTCAATTAGTTTCTGATTTCTTCTCTGGATAGAACAGTCTCTTTCGGAAAGGTGACAAGCTTTACCAAATTGATCTCCAGCAACCTGAATCTCGATATGTCTAGGCTCTTCAATCAGTTTTTCCATGTACATTCCGCCGTTTCCAAAAGCTGCAACAGCTTCCTGGATTGCAGAATCCCAATGTTCTTTAAGATCTTCTTCTCTCCAAACGGCTCTCATTCCTTTTCCACCACCACCGGCAGTAGCTTTGATCATTACAGGATAGCCTGTTTCTTTGGCAGTTTTCTTTGCATCTTCATAAGAATCGATCAAACCTTCGGAACCGGGAACACAAGGGATTCCAGCTGCTTTCATAGTCGCTTTAGCCGTAGCTTTGTCGCCCATTTTTTCGATTTGTTCAGGCGTTGCTCCAATGAATTTGATGCCGTTTTTAGCACATATTCTGGAGAAGTTAGCATTCTCTGAAAGGAAACCGTAACCCGGATGGATTGCGTCTGCATTGGTGATCTCTGCAGCGGCGATGATATTTGGGATTTTAAGGTAAGAATCTTTGCTCATTGGCGGACCAATGCAAACAGCCTCGTCCGCAAAACGAACGTGAAGACTGTCTTTGTCAGCAGTTGAATACACAGCTACCGTTTTGATTCCCATTTCCTTAGCCGTACGCAAAATTCGCATTGCGATCTCGCCACGGTTTGCGATCAATATTTTTTTGAACATCTTTTTAGAAATTTTAAATTTTAAATTTTGAATTTTAAATTAATTTTAAACGAATCGATTTTCATTTAAAATTTATAATCTTTCATCTAAAATTCCCTTAAGAAGGATCTACTAAAAATAATGGTTGATCGTATTCTACAGGAGAAGCGTCTTCTACCAAAATCTTCACGATTTTTCCGCTAACTTCTGATTCTATCTGGTTGAAAAGCTTCATCGCTTCTATCACACAAACAACTTTCCCTTCTGTTACAGAATCGCCTACGTTTGCGAAAACTTCTTTATCCGGAGAAGGTTTTCTGTAGAAAGTTCCGATCATTGGAGATTTGATCGTAATATATTTGCTGTCATCAGAAGCATTTGCTGCTTCAGAATTATCGTTAGAAGCAGAAACTGGACTTGCAGCTGGTGCAGAAAAAGGAGTCTGATAAGAAACCTGTGGTGTTACATAGCTTACAGGCTCGCCTCCAAGTGGTGTTTTGATGTAGATTTCGAAGTCTTTATTTTTATATTTCACTTCGGAAACTCCTGCTTTTGCTACAAATCTTACAAGATTCTGAATGTCTTTTATATCCATAAAATTTTAAATGTTTTGAACGCCAAATATAATAAAAAACCACCCAAATTAATAAAATCCGAGTGGTTTTTTATGCTAAGTATAAGATTATCAAAGATAATTCTTAGTTTTCTTCTATAGTTTCTACAGTTTTCTCTACTACAACTTTTCCTCTGTAATAAAGTTTTCCTTCGTGCCAGTGCGCTCTGTGGTATAGGTGCATTTCGCCAGACGTTGCGTCTTTAGCCAATTGAGGAACTACAGCTTTGTAGTGTGTTCTTCTTTTATCTCTTCTTGTAGACGACTGTCTTCTTTTAGGATGTGCCATTTGTTAGTACTTTTTAAAAAATTCTTTCGAATTATATTGTTGTTATTTCTTAATTGTTATCTTTTAATTTTTTCAAAGCTGCCCATCGCGGGTCCACTTGTTCTTCTTCTTCCTCGATTATTTTTGGACTGTATTTGTCTAAAAGATTCTGATATTCATCATTGTCTTTTACAGAAGGTGCTACTTTCTTCATTGGGATTGATAAAACCACCGTTTCGTAGATAAGATTGGCAATGTTGAAATCGCTGTCTTTTCTGTTGATAGTGATCACATCCTCATTGCTGTCATCGTATTCTTCTCCAAATTTCACAAGAACTTTCAAATCGTTTTCTATGTTTTCGGAAAATTCATCATTGCTAATGTCGCAAATCAATTGAACCGTTCCTGAAACTTCGAATATGAATTCCAAAAAGGTCGTGTGCTTGTCCAAAAGAACATTTACATTAATTTTTGGGTTGAAAAACTCCTGTTCAGTCTCAAATAAATCAAAGAACTCCTGATTGATTTCATAATTGAAATCGTGCTTTCCGGCTTTTAAGCCTACAAAAGCAACGTCGTAGTTTCTAAATCTGTCCATAAAAATGGTTTGCAAAAATAATTTAATTTTTTCAAATAACAAAATATTTTTGGAAATACTTGAATTGCAAAAAATTAGTCTTCCAAAAACTTGTATTACTGATCCCTATTCCTAGTAAAACCAAAAAAAATTAACCCAAAGTCCGCAAAGATTTTTATTACTTATTGCGCGTATTTTAAGGTTCGCAAGGCGTAAAACTCAGCAAAGTTAATAAAAATATAGCTAATTACTGATTGTTTTTTATTTTAATATATTGAATTAAAGGCCAATAGCAAAAAACTAATTGCTATCAGCTAATTACTATCTTTCTTTTGGTAAATCCTCGTCTGGTCCGCTGTGTGCGTGTGTCGCTTTCGGACGGAGGCGATGTGCTCTCAATTCCTGATACTCGTCACGGCTTTTAAAAATCTCTATGGCTGTGAAAATTGCTTCGGAAAATGAAGTCTCATCAGCTATATTTTTCCCCGCAATATCGTAGGCAACGCCGTGGTCCGGCGATGTTCTGATAAAAGGTAAGCCAGCAGTGTAATTCACGCCTTCCTCATAAGCAATCGTTTTGAACGGTGCCAAACCTTGGTCGTGGTACATTGCTAAAACGGCGTCGAAGGCCTTATATTTTTCTGGTTGAAAGAAACTGTCTGCCGGATAAGGACCGAACGCCATAATGCCTTCATTAAATAAATCCTGAATCGCAGGCTGAATGATTTCTATTTCTTCTTTCCCGATCACGCCACCGTCGCCAGCGTGAGGGTTGAGTCCCAGAACGGCAATCTTTGGTTTTTCTACGCAGAAATCTTCTTTCAGTGTAGCTACCAATTGCTTGACCTGTTTGGTGAGATTTTCTTTGGTAATGCTTGCTGCAATGTCGGCCACGGGAATGTGATGCGTGGACACTGCAACTTTAAGATGTTCGCTTACCATAAACATCACGGCTTTTTTGCCTGCTTTTTCTTCGAAATAACCGGTGTGGCCAGCGTGGGCAAAACCATACTTCATCATTTCGTCTTTATTGATTGGCGCTGTTACGAGAACGTCGATCTCTCTTGCGAGCAAGGCTTCTGTAGCAGCATTCAGAGAATCGATGGCCATTTTTGTGGATTCTTCCGTCGGGACGCCAAATTCTATGTTGCTGTTTTCCTTGGTCAGATTTACCATATTGATTTTCCCTGCCTGAGCCTCTTTTGCTTCATTGATGTAGTTGAAGTTGGTCTGCAGTTTAAAAACGTTTTTCTGATAAGTGAAAAGTTTTCCTGAACCAAAGATGACAGGCGTAAAAAAGTCTGTGATGGTTTTATCTTTCAGAGATTTGAGGATGATCTCGGGACCGATGCCGTTGAAATCGCCGATTGAAATTCCTACTCTGATTTTATGGTGTTTGGAGCTCATTTGTTTATCTTTGACGTTTATAAAGAATTTACAAATTTACAATTTTTTGGGGAGGTTTTCTTATGAATCGGAAGCTAATTTAAACGGCTTGTCAGGATTTTTAAAACCACATAGACACATAGAAAATTGAAGGATTCTATTACAAAAGATAAAATAGTTTTTAAATGGAGCTGTTTTCTCCTGGATTTTTCTTTTAAAAACTATGTTTGTAAGCGGTAGGAAATTTTTAGATTCCGATGGAATCTTTATAAATTGGCAAAGCTGATACGGATGACAAAGCCCATAGCCCCGATTGCAACGGCATCCTTTTTCGCTTGGACTTCGTGAAGTTCTGAATGACAAAACTTGATGCGAAAAAGATATAGTGGAAAGCGGGAAACAGCTCCAAATAAAAGATATTAAATAACTGTTCGACGGAGTCATTAAGCTCCTAAAGATTTAAAACTACAAAACGAGAATGTTTACAGGAATTATTGAGGCTACAGGAAGAGTAGAAAAAATTGACAGAAACGAAAGTAATATAGATTTTACGCTGAGCGGACCTTTCACTCAGGAGCTGAAAATAGACCAGAGTCTGGCGCACAACGGCTGTTGTCTTACGGTGGTCGAGATCACGGAAAATACGTATAAAGTGACGGCGATAGATGAAACGCTGGAAAAAACCAATCTAAATTTCTGGAATGTGGGCACGGAGGTCAATTTGGAACGCTGTTTGCGATTCGAAGGAAGGCTGGACGGGCACATTGTGCAAGGCCACGTGGACAAGACGGGAACTGTCGAAAGTATTGAGGATAAGGACGGCAGTTATTTCATCACCATCAACTACGATGAATCTGCAGATTATACAACGGTTCCGCAAGGTTCTATCACTGTAAACGGCATCAGCCTGACGGTTGCGGAAAGCGGAGAAGGGAAATTTTCTGTTGCTATTATTCCTTATACCTGGGAGTTTACGAATATGAAACAGTTGCAGAAAGGAGATGTCGTGAATCTGGAATTTGATATTATCGGAAAGTACGTTGCCAAATTGTTGAAGTCGCCAATGGCCAGCTTGATAGATAAATAGGGGAAATAGGTCACTTTTGTGACCTTGGACAAGACAAAATACAAATGAAAACGCAAAATGCCATTAAGTGATTATAAGGGTTACCGACTGAGAAACAGGGTTTTTATCGGATTTCTGACTATTGCCATCTTGAGTGTTGTCACTTCGGCCGCTCTTTCTTTTGTGATCCTGCGGGACAATGCCAAGATGCAGAGCAAGACAGACATGCAGAACAAATCCCAGGCTCTGATGGCTTCTCTGGATTACGCACTCAGTCATTCTCAGGTTCATACTTATGATATTCCCAAAGTTCTGGAAAACGAAATCTACGAGATTGCAGACATCAACAAACACGACATCGTCATCTATGATCTTAAAGGGAAATATCTTCTGTCCAACAAAGAACCCAATCTGGTAGACCAGAAGATCATGCCGGCAAAAGTGCTGCAGGAGATCAGGAAAAACGGGAAGCAGTATGATGACAAGTCTTACGACGACAAATTGGGCGCCAGCATCGTCTCATCCTATATGGTTCTTAAAAACAATATGCTGGAGAATATCGCTTATATCTATTTTCCCTATTACCACAATGAAAGTGCGTATATGGATGTTTTCAAGCATTATTTCACATACATCATCGGAGTCAATATTCTCATCATCCTTTTCAGCATCTGGCTCAGCTGGATTATTTCTAATAATTTGACCGAGGCCATCATAAGATTTACTTCTATGATAAGCAGAATCAACCTTTTTGATAAAAATCTGCGTCCCATCAAATATTACAAAAATGATGAGCTGAATGCTTTGGTGAAAGCTTACAATAAGATGATTGCGGAGATTGCCGATCAGCGGGAGCGCCTGAGTTATATCGAGAAACAGTCTGCGTGGCAGGAAATGGCGAAGCAGGTGGCGCACGAGGTGAAGAATCCGCTCACGCCAATGAAGCTGATGATGCAGAACTTTGAAAGGAAATTTGATCCCAATGATCCTAAAATTACCGATAAGGTAAAAAATCTGAGTGAGGTGGTCATCGGACAAATCGATGTGATTACAAGAGTAGCCAGCGCCTTTTCGCAATTTGCACAGCTTCCGCAGAAGAATGATGAAGAGATCTCTCTCAATAAGGAAATCAGAAACGCACTTACTATATTCAGTGATGAAAATATCTTTGTCCATGCCAATCAGGACAATATTCTGATGAAGATAGACAAGGATTATCTCACAAGGATTATTACCAATCTGGTTACCAATGCCAGCCAGGCAAAATCAGATGACAGAAAATCCGTCATCAATGTAGATCTGGAAAAGATCGAAAAAAGAATCCGCATCACGGTGAATGATAACGGCGTTGGGATTTCTCAAAATAAGCTGGAGAAAATATTTGACCCCAACTTTACATCTAAAAACAGCGGTATGGGAATCGGACTTACGATGGTGAAACGGATGGTAGAAGACTACAACGGGACAATCAGCGTTTCCTCAGAAGAAGATAAGGGTGCGTCTTTCATTATTTCTATGCCTTCCAATTTATAATCAATGAGACCTTTCCGTTTTCAGCAGTTTGATATCCATCAGAGTCCGGAAGTCTTTCGTGTAGGCACAGATGCTGTTTTGCTCGGAGCCTTAGCCGAAGTTTCACAAGCAAATCGTGTTTTAGAAGTCGGAACCGGAACCGGTATTATTTCATTGATGATAGCTCAAAGAAATCCGGAAGCAAATATTTTAGCTATTGATATTAATTCTGATGCCGTCAGTATTTCTCAGAGCAACTTTGCCAGTTCTCCTTTTTCTGATAGGGTCAAAAGCCAGCTTCAGGATTTAAAAAGCTTTGTAACTGAAGAAAAATTTGATTTAATCATTTCAAATCCGCCTTATTTTGAAGTTAATTCCTCAGAAAAAGACATTCTCGCAAGACAAAGGTTAGAATTGAATTTTTCTGATTTAATAAAAAAATCAAGTCAGCTGCTTTCCGAAAATGGATGTTTCACCGTGGTCATTCCAGTCGATTCTGAAAAAGAATTCACTAAGATTTGTTTTGAAACTAAATTATTTCTTCAACGAAAAGTCAGCATTAAAGGTATTAAAACCTCAGAACCGAAACGCTTAGTTTTAGAATATTCATTTAAAGAAACAGAAACAAAAGTTGAAAACTTCGTCATAGAAAAATCCCCAAGAGTCTATTCCGATGAATATCTTGAGCTGACAAAAGACTTCCATCTATTCACAAAAAAAACTCTCTGATAATTTCAGAAAGGTTCTATATTTTAAACTTTGGAATTAAATCTAACCTCTAAATTCTAATCTCTAACTTCTAATTTCTACTCAAAAAGTTCCGCCGTATCCAAAACAGAAACCTGTCCATTCTCACAACGTATTGCTTCGCCAGGATAATTCTGAATCATATGATAATCGTGCGTTGCCATCACTACTGCGCAATGGTTTTCCTCAGCAAGATTCTTCAGAAGCGTCATAATGTCGTTGGAGGTTTCCGGGTCCAGATTTCCAGTCGGCTCATCCGCAAGAATTAATTCCGGGTGGTTTAGCAGAGCTCTTGCAATCGCAGCACGCTGTTGTTCACCTCCGGAAAGTTGATGTGGCATTTTGTGCTTTTTGGTTTTCATCCCTACGCTGGACAATACTTCGTCAATTCTCGCTTCCATTTTCAATTTGTCTTTCCAGCCGGTCGCTTGCAAAACAAATAGAAGATTTTTCTCAATATTTCTGTCCGGTAAAAGCTGAAAATCCTGGAAAACAATTCCCAGTTTTCTTCTCAGATTTGGAACTTCTGACTGTTTCAATTTCTTCAAATCGAAACCGGCCACCTGTCCGCTTCCGCCTTGCAAAGGCAGTTGTCCGTAGAGTACTTTCAAAAGAGAACTCTTTCCGGAACCTGTTTTCCCGATAAGGTAGCAGAATTTTCCTTTTTTAATATGAAGGTCAACATCATTAAGAACGGTGAAGTTTTTCTGAACAATCTTAGCGTTGCTCAAATCTATAATATCTACTCCCGGGTCGTTTCTATGCGGCATAATTGCGATAATTGATAAGTGATGAATGATAAATGATTGAACAAATTATCAATTCAAAAATAATAAAAACATATTGTAATGTTTCTATTTTTGGGAAATTTTAACAACAAAAAATGTCTGAAACCACGTTCAGACACTTTTTGTATATGATAATTTTTAAGAAATTATCTCTTAGCGCGCTGTGCACTAACAGTTAAACTCTTTCTGCCTTTCGCTCTTCTAGCTGCCAACACTCGTCTTCCGTTTGGTGTAGACATTCTTTCACGGAAACCGTGTTTGTTTCTTCTTTTTCTCTCAGATGGTTGGAATGTTCTTTTACTCATCACTAATATATTTAGTTCGTAATTACTGTTAAATTTTCAGATTGCAAATATACAGCTTTTATTTTGCGCCGCAAGTATTTGAAAACTTTTTTCTAATAATTTTCAACAACTTATCAATTGAATTATTTGGGCAGCTATTTGACATTCGTCGAAACCTTGTTATTATATTTTCTTATGGCAGCTTTTCCGCCTTCCGTTCCCGCTTTTTTTGCCAAGCCTTTCCCAATCCAAAAAAGAGCTCCACTCAAACCTAACGAAGTGGTTCATCGATTCAAATAAAGAAATAAAAAAAATGAGATAAGTCGGGCTGCGGGTTCCAATATAAAACAAGATTCGACAAAACACTCAATATAGTCATTCTGAAAGAATCTAGACTGTTGAGATTCTTTCAGAATGACAAAACTACGTTTTAATAATTTGTATGTTTTTGCTGAGTTTTACGTCTTTGCGAACCTTAAATATTTTCAATAATTTCAAAAAGTCTTGGCGAACTTTGCGTTTAAATTTTAACATTATCCTTACTGATAATTAAATTTGCCTTAATCAAAAACAGACGATGATAACATCAAAAGAGGATTCCGAACATTATATCTGGGGCAACAATTGTGACAGCCGGGTTTTATTGAACTCCAAAAATCCTTCTATCAAACAAGAAATAATGCCTCCGAAAACAAAAGAGCAACTTCATTTTCACAAAAATGCACAACAGTTTTTCTTTATTCTCAAAGGAAAGCAAAATTTCATAAAGAAGGAAATATTTTGGAAGTGCCCGAGAATTCAGGCTTTCACATTTGCCAAACCAAAGTCACTTGATAGAAAATGATACAGAAAATGATTTGGAATTCTTGGTCATCTCCAATCCTTCCACAAATAATGATAAATTTGCAGTAGAAAAATAAAAGATGAAATCACTATACAATCTCTTCGTCCGCCTGATGATTTTTGGGATGAATGTCTTCTCCCTAGTCAGTTCCAAGACCAAAAAAGGAGTGCGGGGCAGAAAACAATCGCTGCAAATCGTCAAAAATGCTTTTTCTCCCGAAGACAAAGTCCTGTGGATGCATGCTTCCAGCTTAGGCGAATATGAGCAGGGTCTGCCTGTTTTAGAGCGTCTCAAAGAGCAATTTCAGGATTATAAAGTTCTCATCACATTTTTTTCGCCGTCAGGATATGATAATGTCAAGAAGAGAAAACATCTCGCAGATGCAGTCTGTTACCTGCCTTTTGACCGGAAAAAAGATGTTCAGGAGTTTGTTGGAAGTTTTGACTGCAAGATTTTTTTTACGGTAAAATACGATTACTGGTACAATCTTCTCAGCGAACTGAAGCAGAGAGGGACTAAAAATTATGTGATTTCCGCCCTTTTTTATGAACATCAGATCTTCTTTGAAAATTATGGGAAATGGTTTTCCAAGCAGCTCAAAAACAACATCGACTGGTTTTTTCATCAGACGATTAAGTCTTCCGCTTTGGCCAAAAATATTGGACTGATCAACTCTTCCGTTTCCGGTGATACCAGATTTGACCGTGTAAAGCAGTTTTTGGAAAGAGACAACCAGCTGGATTTTATAGAAAATTTTAAACGCAATGACAAGTTGCTTGTTTTCGGAAGCAGTTGGCAGACGGAGGAAGATATTGCACAGCTTTTGGTCAAAAAACTTCCGGAAACCAAATTTGCAATTGCGCCGCACGACTTGCACCGCATTCCGCATTTACTGAAACTATTTCCAAATGCCATTCTATACAGTGCGCTTTCCGGCTCGCCAACGCTTCAGGATTCCAACTATCAGATTCTGATTATAGACAGCATCGGAAAGCTTTCCAAATTGTATTCCTATGCAGATTTGGCGGTTGTTGGCGGCGGATTTCATTCGGCAGGCTTACACAATATTCTGGAAGCAGCGGTTTACGGCGTACCTGTGATTTTCGGAAATCAGTATCAGAAAAATCCGGAAGCCGATGATTTAATTAAAGCCAAAGGCGGCAAAAGCTTTGAAGATTTTGTGACTGCTGCGGCGTTTATAGAGGAAGTGATGAAAACCGATCTGGCAGCGGAAGAAGGAAGTGTTTCTTATCTGCACGAAATGTCTAAAAATGCAGGAGACTTTGTAAAATCTCAACCCAATTCTACGGAAATTATTTTGAAGAAGATGGTGTCATTTGATGGAAATTAATTCTCGCAGATCAATCTGATTTCACAGATTTAAGTGGGCTGAAAATCTGTTTCATCTGCCAAATTGGCGAGATGAAAATATACTTTTATTTTTTTTACCTCAAAAATCCCTCACTCTTAATTCCTTTCACAATCAATTCAAAATGGTCGGGGATGTTTTCGCATTTCAGCCAGTTGAAATCTAAGCCATTGTTTGTGCAGAGTTTCTGGAAATAAATATTGCCGTCAATTTTTTCATTAAGGTTCTCCAGAAATTCATCGATTTCCATCCAGTAATCTTCGTCCAGTTTTTTCGTCAAAGTCAGCGCTTTAAAGATTTTATTGATGAGATAAATGTAGAGTTTGTAAATGTTGTCAAATCTTTGCGTCCCAAGTTTATCGTTGTATTCCAGGATTTCGTTGATTAAAAATAAATTCAGAGAAACGTCACCGAATTTATCCGTTGTAATTTTCACGTGCTCGGTAATCTCTGCACTGATTTTTCTGATGAGAACGAGGAAATACTTTTGATTCGAAATATATTTTGAAGCCAACGAAACTTTTTCGCGAATGATTTCTTCCATCGCATCTCGCTTGTTATCAACGGTTTCAGGATCGATCAATTCAAAATAGAGTTTTTTGGAAAGCAATTTGTCTTTTTTTAACAACCTGAAAATCAATTTATCTTTTTCTGCCGGAGAAAACTCGCTCAAAGCCAGCTTGAATTCTTTTGAATATTCCATTAATTAAAGATTTTAGAATATTTGATAAAACCGTTGAAGGCCCAATTGGCTGTGTAATAAAGCGATTTCAATGTCGAAAATTTCATATAATCTTTGTAGACCAAATATTGATCCATCATAATATTCGTTTTTTTTCGGGAAACGCTGTTGGGCAACATTCTATATTTTGATAAAGTCTTTTTTAATGGTTTTCCTTGCGGAATTTTCTTCAACAATTCCAGCCACATCACGTGGTCTTCGCGTTTTGTGTCTTCCGGAAAGTAGAATTTTCCAACTCTTTTGGAATCGTACATCGAAGCTAGCAAAGATAATCTGCAGGTTTTCAAAAGATTATCAAACGTGACGATGGTATCTGCCACGTAGTCGCCAATTTTTGTTGATTTTAGATTTTCATCACAGCGGGAATAGGTGGAGTAGGCCAGTTCTGCATTTTCAGATTTCATAAAACTGACCATTTCTTCGAGGAAATTGGGTTCCCAAAAATCGTCTGCGTCCAGAAATGTGATGAATCTTCCTGTTGCATTTTTCAAAGAAATATTTCTTGCGTGTCCGGCGCCGCCATTTTTTTCCGCTTTAAAAACTTTGATTCTTTGGTCATTTTGCTTTTCCAGAATTTCTACAGAATTGTCTGTGGAACAATCATCGGTAATGAGCCATTCCCAATCTGTGAAAGTTTGATTGAGGACAGAACCAATGGTTTCGTTCAGATATTTTGAAGAATTATAATTTGGTGTGATGATAGAGATTTCCGGCACTTGCGATTTTTTGCAAAGATAAAGATATAGACTTTAAGATAATAGATGAAAGATAAAAGACCTTGTGATTGTGAAAACCCTTCGACTCCGCTCAGTGTGACACATCAAATGCTAATGGTTTTGAAGTTGTCAGTCTGAGCGGAGTCGAAGACTTTCGTAATTATGTTTTTCGTCGTTCTGACCGACAAATGTTGATTCGAAGTGGGAATCTGCGCCCCGGCCTGAGTGGAGCTCTTTTTATTTTTTTGCGTTGGGAAAGGCTTGGGGAAAAATAAAAAAGCGGGAACGGAGGACGGATAAAGGCGCCCAAATAATTATCATCGTTGAAAAGTGAACCCGAAAATTTAAAATTGTCTATTTATTCCAAAATCTTAACTTTGTGAATCTTAAAAAATTATTCATTATTAATTCTTACTTTATAGAATGTTTTACGACCATCAGCAGATAGAAAAAAAGTGGCAGAAATACTGGGAAGACAACCAAACTTACAAGACTTCCGACTCAACCGATAAACCGAAATTCTACGTCCTCGATATGTTTCCGTACCCTTCCGGAGCGGGACTTCACGTGGGACATCCGCTGGGATATATCGCGTCGGATATCTATGCGAGATTCAAGAGACATCAGGGTTTCAACGTTTTGCATCCTGTTGGTTATGACAGTTTTGGACTTCCTGCTGAGCAATATGCAATCCAGACCGGAACGCATCCTGCAATTACCACCGAACAAAATATCACGAGATACGAGGAGCAATTGAGAAAAATCGGTTTTTCATTTGACTGGAGTAGGGAAGTGAGAACTTCGGACCCTTCTTATTATAAATGGACACAATGGATTTTCATTCAGTTGTTTCATTCCTGGTATAATAAAGATACGGACAAGGCGGAATCTATCGAAACCTTAATTCAACATTTTGAAGACAAGGGAACGGATGGTCTTAATGCCAATCAAAATGAGGAATTAAATTTCACTTCGGAAGAATGGAAAAATAGTTCTGAAATAGACAAAGGTGCAATTCTGTTAAATTACCGTTTGGCTTTCCGTGCGGAAACTACTGTGAATTGGTGTCCTGCACTGGGAACCGTTCTGGCGAATGACGAAATAAAAGACGGAAAATCCGAAAGAGGCGGTTATCCGGTTTTTCAAAAGAAAATGATGCAGTGGAGTATGCGGATTTCTGCGTACTCGGAAAGATTGTTGCAAGGTCTGAAAATTTTGGACTGGCCGCAACCTTTGAAAGATGCTCAGGAATATTGGATTGGGAAATCTCAGGGAGCGCAGGTAAGATTTGAAACTGAAAATGGAGAAACGATTGAGGTTTTCACGACAAGACCTGATACTATTTTCGGAGCAACTTTTATGGTTTTGGCGCCGGAAAATCCTTTGGTGCAAAGTTTAACAACCGAAGAACAATCGACGGAAATTGCTACTTACATCGAAGAAACTTCCAAAAAAACAGAACGTGACAGAATGGCTGACGTGAAAAACGTGAGTGGTGCTTTCACCGGAAGTTATGCCGTCAATCCGTTTACGGGAAAGAATATTCCGGTTTATATTTCGGATTATGTGTTGATGGGTTACGGAACTGGCGCTGTAATGGCTGTTCCTGCACACGACGGGCGCGACCATAGATTTGCGAAGAAATTTAATCTGGAAATCATCAAGGTTGTAGAATCTGATGTGGATGTTCAGGAAGAAGCCTACGATTCCAAAGATTCGGTTTGCGTGAATTCTGATTTCTTGAACGGACTTAATTATAAAGAAGCGAAAGCGAAAATAATTGCTGAAATAGAGAATAGAGGAATTGGTCACGGAACAACGAATTACAGACAGCGTGATGCGATTTTCTCCAGACAAAGATATTGGGGCGAGCCGGTTCCTATTTATTATAAGGATGGAATGCCGTACACTTTGCCAAATTCCGCTTTGCCTTTGGAACTTCCTGAGGTCGAAAAATATTTACCGACAGAAGACGGCGACCCGCCATTAGGAAATGCAAAAACATTTGCTTGGGACGAGGCGAATCAGAAAGTGGTTGACACCGATTTGATTGATGATAAGACCGTTTTCCCACTAGAGTTATCGACAATGCCTGGCTGGGCAGGAAGTTCGTGGTATTTCCTAAGATATATGGACCCGAATGATGACGCGGTTTTTGCTAAAAAAGAACTGACCGATTATTGGGGACAAGTTGATTTGTACATTGGAGGAAGCGAGCACGCCACCGGACACTTGTTGTATTCCCGTTTTTGGAATATGTTTTTGAGAGACCGAGGTTATATTGAGCAGGATGAGCCTTTCCAAAAGTTGATTAATCAAGGGATGATTTTGGGGATGAGTGCGTTTGTTTATAGAAACTACTTAACTGTTACAATTTTTGATTCTAAAAAAGAGAAATACTCTTCAGTTGAATTTAAACAATATTATCAAGAGGTTATAAATGGAACTCCAATTTTTATTTCTAAAAAGCATATTGATAAATTTAAACTTGATGAAAATTACAATTTAGAAACAGATTTAGAAATTGTAAATCAAGTAAACAATATAAAAGATGTTATCGCGGATAAATTTAGATTAAAATATTCAGACATTGAAGAGATACAAGTTGACTTTGAAGCTCTAAAATGGTTTTTAATGCCAGTTCACGTCGACGTATCATTATTAAAGGGAACAACCGACGAACTAGATACCGAAGCTTTCAAATCTTGGAGACCAGATTATGCTGATGCAGAATTTATTCTTGAAGATGGAAAATACATTACAGGTCGTGAAGTAGAAAAAATGTCCAAATCAAAATACAATGTCGTCAACCCAGATGATATTTGTAATGAGTACGGTGCAGACGGTTTAAGATTGTACGAAATGTTCCTTGGTCCATTGGAACAATCTAAACCTTGGAACACACAAGGTCTTAGTGGCGTTTATGGATTTTTGAAGAAATTTTGGAACCTTTATTTCAACGGCGATACGTTTGAAGTTTCGGATGAGGAGCCAACTAAAGAAGAGTTTAAGATTCTGCATACACTGATCAAGAAAGTGCTTTTTGATATTAAGAATTTTTCTTTCAATACGTCGGTGTCGTCTTTTATGATAGCAGTGAATGAGTTACAGAAATTAAAATGCAACAAACGCAATATATTAGAACCTTTAGCTGTTATTATTTCACCATATGCACCACATATTTGCGAAGAGGTATGGAATTTGCTTGGAAATAATTCGTCTGTCGAGTTTGAGAAATTTCCTATTCTCAACGAAAGTTATCTTGTAAAAGATGAGATAGATTACCCAGTAAGTTTTAACGGCAAAATGAAATTCAAGATAAAATTACCTTCGACCCTTACAAAAGAGGAGGTGGAAAGAATTATATTGGAAAATGAGGATGCGAAAAAGCACTTAGATGGAAAAACTGTGAAAAATTTCATCTTTGTTCCAAAGAAAATCATTAATATTGTCTCATAAGTAAGCAATGGATGTGGCTTTTTAAAACTTTAACAAAAATTTATTATAGATTATAAATGATATTATTGAAGCGGGAAACATAAAAATAATTCACATTTTTTAGTTTTATTTTATGATGTTTAGAAACATTGATAATAAATTCATAAAATATAAGTTTAATTTTAATAATATTTCAAAGAGCTATATCCAGCATTGACAAAAAAAACAAAAAGTAACATTATTTAGTTTGCATTTTTAAATAATTTGACTTTATTTTACAGAATAAAATTTAACAATTATAATTTAGTTTTAATATGGAAATGAATGTTTCAAACACGGATGAGCAAGTAATTGCTAAGAAAAAGGGAGGTCTTAATCCTGCGGTAATTATTCCTATCTTATTAGTAATAGGAATTGCTATTTATTTATTTGTTTGTGGTAACCCATCTAACTTTCAGGATGATCCACGTATTGCGGGAACGGCTTCGGTTGCGTTTGCAGATGTTGAAAGTAAGGAATTACACCCTCACGGTTTAGGAATGGTTTATATGGGAGGATTTATCGTGCCTATCCTTATTACATTCATGATTATCGTTATTGTATTTGCTATCGAGCGTGCATTCGTTTTGAGCAAAGCTGCGGGAACTGGTAATGTTGATAATTTCGTATTGAAAATTAGAAGCTTGCTAAACCAGAACAAAGTAGACGAGGCAATTGAAGAGTGCGACAGACAGCAAGGATCTGTAGGTAATGTAGTAAAAGAAGGTCTTACGACTTACAAAGCATTAGCGAAGGATACAACGATGGACAAAGAACAAAAAATGGCTGCGCTTACAAAAGCAATCGAAGAAGCTACAACGCTTGAGATGCCAATGCTTGAAAAGAATATGATGATTCTTTCTACACTAGGTACAGTTGCAACTTTGGTAGCACTACTAGGAACAGTAATCGGGATGATCAAAGCATTTGCTGCCCTAGGTGGTGGTGGTGGAACTCCAGATGCAAGTGCATTGTCAATCGGTATTTCTGAGGCTTTGATTAATACAGCTTTAGGTATTGGTACTTCTGCAGTAGCTATTATTCTTTACAACTTCTTTACATCTAAAATCGATGGACTGACTTACAAGATCGATGAGATCTCTATGAGCATCCAACAGTCTTTTGCTGAATTTCACTAAGAAATAACTGCAAAGACAAAAGCTGTAAAATGCAAATTTTACATTTTGAATATTTATAAATAAGTTAACAAAGACATTTTAATAATGGCGAGAATTAAACCAAAAAGACATGGAATAATTACGGACATGACCGCAATGTGCGACGTCGCGTTCCTACTTCTTACATTCTTTATATTAACCACTCAGTTCAAAAAACCTGATGTGGAGTCAATAAAACCGCCTTCTTCTATATCAGAGAAATTACTCCCTGATGCAAGTCTTATGACGATCAATGTTACCCCAGCTGGTACATTCTATTTCCAACCGGTAGAAAACGGGACAGAAAGAATTCAGCTTCTTGACAATATGGCTGCGAAGTACAAACTTCCTGCTTTTACAAATCAGGAGAAAGTAGCATTCACAAAAGTACAGGCGGTAGGAGTACCGATCGGACAGCTGAAAGGCTTTCTGAATTTGCCCGAAGACAAGCAAAAAGCTTTCAAGGCAAAAGAAGGTATTCCAATGGATAGTACAAACAAACAGTTGATAGACTGGGTACAGCAGAGTTTAGCCGTAAATCCTAACTATAAGTTGGCGATCAAAGGTGATGTAACTACAAAGTACCCGAAAGTAAAAGGTTTGTTTGAAGGTTTGAGAGATATTGATTTTCTTAAATTCTGGCTGATCACATCACAAGAAAAATCTAATTAATTCTATTAGAAATGGCAGAAGTACAAGTAAAAGACGACGGCGGGAAAGGCGGCAAGGTCCGCTCGAAGAAGCAGAACACCCGCGTGGATATGACGCCCATGGTAGATTTAGGTTTTCTTTTGATAACATTCTTTATGTTTACAACAACATTCAGTAAACCTAATGTAATGGATCTTGGTCTTCCGGCAAAACCGAAGGAGAATCAAAAACCACCAGATACAGAGATCAAATTGAATAATTCAATTTCACTCATCATTGGAAAAGACAATAAGATATTCTATCATCAGCAGGATCAGGCAGGTCTTAATGATCAGACACTTATTGAAACCAACTTTGATAGAGAAGGGATTACGAAAGTAATAGAGAGAGCAAAAGCTGGCGCATCTGATAAAGAAAAATTTACAGTCATTATCAAGCCGACAGACGATGCAGTATATAAAAACTTTGTAGACATTCTTGATGAGATGGCTATTACCAAGAACGAAAGATATGGGGTAACCGATATTAAACCGTGGGAAGAAGCTATCTACAAAAAGAAAGTAGGAGAATAATCCTTCTACAAGTATCATATTTAATAATATAACAATGGCAGAAGATAATTTGAAATACAATCCAACTCTTGATGAGATTGTATTTGAAAATAGAAATAAGGAGTATGGGGCTTATGATATAAGAACTACATATTCCAGGATGCTTACAAAGTCCTTTTTGATAGGAACAGCTTTCTTTCTCGTCCTTGCAGTTTCTCCACTTATTTATCTTAAGATTCAGCAGATGAACGCTGCTGATAAGGTGGAAGTAGACGCAAACCTGGTCGAGATTTTGGAAGAGCAGCCTATCATTGAGCAACCTAAGGAAGAAGAACCACCGCCACCACCTCCTCCAAAAGAAGAGGAAAAACAGGAAGTGATCCAGAACGTTGTTCCAGAACCAAAGAAAGCTCCGAAAATTGAAACACCACCGCCGCCAATCTCCAAAACATTGGACACGCAGACAGGTCTTCAAAATCAAGAGGGTGTAAAAACTCCGGTTTATACACCACCGCCGCCACCACCAGGAACTGGTAAAGTGGTAACAGCTGAGGTGAAAGTGACTAACGAAGTTTATGAATCAGTAGATCAGGCTTCAGAATTCCCTGGAGGTATCAATGCCTTTAGAAAGAAAGTTGCTGAAAACTTTGATGTTGCAGCTATCGAAGGTGCAGATGGTGTTGTAAAAGGTCAGATTTCTTTCGTAGTAGAGAGAGATGGAAGTATCACCGATATCAAGGTGACTGGTTCCAATTCTGATTTCAACGCAGAAGCAGTGAGAACAATCAAGTCTATTAAGAACAAATGGGCTCCTGCAAAAACCAATGGGCAGACAGTACGTTACCGTTACAGATTGCCACTTGCTATGCAACCACCAGAATAAGTATCTATTTTTTGAATTACATAAAAGAGAAGTTTTTATAACTTCTCTTTTTTTATTAGATTTGTTTTATGTTTAACTGGCTTTCATTAATAACAGGACTATTCTACATTGTTTTAGGTATTGTAGTAATAGTATACAAATTCTTCATCATTATTATAGAACCTAATGTGGCCTACCCATTAGGAGGATTACTGATTGCTTACGGTATTTTCCGTATCGTAAGAGCTATTATTTCACTTAAAAATAATAATTAAAATGAAAAAGTACTTTCTTATGCTTGTAGCAATTTCTGCTATAGCTTTTTCGTGTTCCAAAGAGAAGCCAAAAGAAGTGGATACGCCGAATAAGGGTGAGATCACGATAGAGACCGATGAATCTTTTAAAAGTGTGATAGAAGCCTTAGCGGAAAGATATACCGCGCTCAATCCTGAAACTAAGATCAATGTTGTGATCAAAAAAGAAGATCTGGGTTTGCTGGATCTTTTGGATAGGAAAGTAAGAGTAGCCGTAATGTCCAGAGAGCTTTCCAAAGAGGAAAAACAGGCCTTTGATACCAAAGTTGATCTTCCCTGGCTTCCTGCGAAATTCGCCGCAGACGCAGTTCTTTTTGTAGTACCAAAAGATTCTCCTTTTGAATCTATATCTATGGAAGATCTATATAAGGAGCTGACTTCTGACAGTAAAAGGTTAATTTTTGACGGCACCAATTCCAGCAATTTAAATTTTGTTGCCCAGAAGTTTCAGAAGAATCCGTCCGATCTCAAATTTTCAATAATAAACGGTAATGAGAACGTTGCTGAACAGTTGAAGAACTATCCTGATAAAATAGGCGTGATAAGTTACAATACCCTTAGTCGCCCATTTGGAGATGAGGCGCAGAGATTAAGAAGCGAACTCAAAATCCTAAAAGTAATCAAGGATAATACGGAATATGCTGTCACCGGAAATAATCTGAAGACTATGACATATCCGTTTACCCGTGTGCTTTATTTTATTACTAATGAAGGTTATTATGGTCTTGGAAACGGTTTTATAAGGTTTTCCTGTCAGCAGTTGGGTCAGATCATAGTGGAGAAGGAAGGTCTCCAGCCGTACAACATTTTTAGACGAGAAGTGCAGATGCGGTAATTAAGTTTTAATATTTATTTAACAGAGTATTTAAATATAATTTTATATTTTGGTCTAAATATTGTCGTCAAAACGAAAATTTATAGTTAAAGAGAAATGAAAAAAGAGAATATAATGAATTTATCAAAAAAAATCGCAGTCACAGCTGCAGTAGGCTTTTTTACAAGTTTTACTTTTGCCCAGTCCTTACAGGAGGGTATCAACTATGTAGACAGCCAAAAATATGCTAAGGCAAAACAGAATTATACAGACCTTATCACTCAAAATCCAAAAGACGCAAGTAACTATTTCTACTTGGGTAATACATATTTAACGCAATTTGATCCTAACTTTGATTTAGCTCAGGAAAGCTTCAATAAAGGACTTGCTGCAGATCCTAAAAGTAATTTGAACAAATTGGGACTTGCCGCTGTCAAATTAGGAAAAGGTGATAAGTCTGCTGTAGCACAAATCCAGCAGATCGTAAAAGACTCCAGAGAGAAGGATGCAGAGGTGCTTTTCAGAGCTGGTGAGGCTTTGACATTGTTCGAGAAAAACAGTTCTCCGGATCTTGCAATCACTTATCTGAACAAAGCGATCGAAAAAGGCCAGAAAGGTGGAGTACCTGCTAACTACTATTATTCACTTGGTGATGCATACAGAATCAAAAAAGATCCAGGTAACGCAATGACAGCTTATGACAAAGCTGAAGCTGTTGCTAAAAATAAAGCGTCTGTTTTCACTAGAAAAGGAACACTTTGGATTGCAGCACAGCAATGGAAGCAGGCTAAGGAAAACATCGACAAAGCTATTGCCGTAGATCCAACTTACGCACCTGCTTACAAAGCTTTGGCTAGTTTCAATATCAAGTATCAGAAAAATGCTGAGGCTACTCAAAACCTAATTAACTATGCCAAATATGCAGATGAAGATCCGTATACACAGCTGGAAATTGCAAAACTGTACTTCTCAAATGAAGATTATGCTAATGCAAAAACTACACTAGATTCGGTTTTTGACAAAGTTGATGATCCTATCAAATTTAAATTGAGATCATACATCCTTTATAGTGAAGGTAAATATGCAGAAGCTCAGCAGAGTATGAGCGAATTTCTTTCCAAAGCTGATAAATCGAGAGTTCAGGCATCAGACGAGGGTCTGCAAGGTTTGATTGCTGCCGGTTTAGCTAAAGACGAGAAAGATTCTGCTAAAAAAGCACAGCTGGAAGCAACTTCTCAGCAAAAAATTGCTATTGCAAAAAATGCAAAAGATGAAACGCTAAACTGGGATGAAGAGCTGGGGAAAATCAAAGGCGGTCTTGTAGGTATCTCAGCAGATGCAGCTACAACACCTGAAATTGAAGCCTTAAAGAAAAAGGTAGCAGCAAATCCTCAGGATACAGACTCTATCTACAAATTGGCTCAGGCTTATCAGGATGCCAAAAACTGGAACGGTGCAATACTAAGCTGGCAGAAGATGATTACCCTTCTTCCGACCTGGGAACCGGCGTATTACAGTCAAGGTTATGCTTATCAGCAGGCTGGCAGCACAGAATTAGCGTCTGCAGCTTATCAGAAATATATCGATACGCTGATGGCTAAAACGCCTGCAGAACAGGAAGCCGCTAAGGAAACAATGTCATACGCTTATTTCGCAATTGCATTTATTGCGAAAGATAGCGACAAGGAAAAGGCAAAAGCTATGGTTGCAAAATCAGTTGCGCTAAATCCTACTTATGCAGATGCTGTTAATTTGCAGAAAGCACTTAATCAATAGATTAATAACATATTAGAAGCTTCCCAATTTTTACAATTGGGAAGCTTTGTTATAACTAAAAATATTTGAGTATGAAATGTGATATTCTGGCGATCGGCGCACATCCTGATGATGTAGAATTAGGCTGTGGAGGAACTATTGCTAAATTAATTTCGCAAGGTAAAAAGGTCGTAATTGTAGACCTTACCGAAGGTGAGCTCGGTACCAGAGGAACTGCAGAAACGAGGGCTGATGAAGCCAATGCTGCAGCAAAGCTTCTGGGAATCAGTGAAAGAGAGAACCTGAAAATGAAGGATGGATTTCTAAACAATTCCGAGCTGTATCAGATTAAAATTGTAGAAAAAATCAGGAAGTATCAGCCTGAAATAGTCTTTGCAAATGCCATAGATGACCGGCATCCCGATCACGCCAAAGGTGCGAAACTGGTTTCAGATGCCTGCTTTCTTGCCGGATTGAAAAAGGTGGAAACGTTCGACAACAAAGTGCTTCAGGAAGTATGGCGCCCGAAACATATTTTCCACTATATCCAATGGAAGAATATTGTTCCCGAATTCGTTATTGATATTACCGGCTTTTTAGATAAAAAAATAGAAGCCTGTCTGGCTTATAAAACGCAGTTTTACAATCCTGAGTCTAAAGAACCCGTTACACCTATTGCTACAAAAGATTTTCTGGAGAGTCTGACTTACAGGGCTCAGGATCTCGGAAGGCTTTCCGGAGTGGAATATGCAGAAGGATTTACGACAGAAAAATTGATCGCTCTCAAAAATTTTGATGGAATTGTTTGTGATTAATTGATAAAATGCTATATTTGCACACGCAAAAACGGTGATTGTAGCTCAGTTGGTTAGAGCGCCGGATTGTGGTTCCGGAGGTCGGGGGTTCGAGACCCCTCATTCACCCACTTTTAAAACGCATTCTTTACAGGATGCGTTTTTTTGTTTTCTTAAGACAAATGAAAAAGCGCATCTCACTCGAAATGCGCTTTTATTTTATGTTCATTAATTTTAAACCTCGTCGTCAGATTCTATGGTGAACGATTTTGATTTGAAGTCTTTATCGTGTCTCTCAGAGATCACATCTTCGCCTTTCTGCTGAATGATGAAGTCTGTAGACTCATTAAATAATTCCTGAAAACTCTTGAAATCTTCTTTGTAAAGATAGATTTTATGCTTCTCAAAAGTCGCTTCGCCGTTGTCTCCGAAATTCTTTTTGCTCTCGGTTATCGTCAAATAATAGTCACCTGCTTTCGTCTCCCGCACATCAAAGAAATACGTTCTTCTGCCTGCTTTCAACACTTTAGTGAAAATCTCATTCTCATGTCGTTCCTTAAATTCACTCATCGTTATAATTTTTGAAATATGTGTATTAACAAATATAACAGAATTCTCGGAAATTCAAAATGTTTTGTTAAAAAAACCTTGATAATGACTCTTTTTCTTAAAGATTTGATAAAATTTGGCGCCTTTTCGCCGGATTCTTAGTTAAGATATAAGATGTTGTCTGCTCTTTTTGCACTTGATTCTCTGTGAGTTATAATGACAGATGTGGTAGTCCTGAGATCTCTGTCTATGTTTTGAAGAATGTTTTCCTCAGTTTCTGTATCCAGCGCAGAAAGGCAATCGTCGAAGATCAGAATATTCGGCTGTTTGATCATCGCTCGGGCAATGCATATCCTCTGTTTCTGCCCTCCAGACAGCATTACGCCACGTTCGCCCACCATAGTTTCGTACTGTTCTTTGAACTCTTCTATGTTTTTATGAACATCAGCCTTTTTCGCCATTTCTACCACCAAGCCCAGATTTGGCTGATCAATTGCAAAACCGATATTATTCTCAATCGTGTCAGAAAACAGGTAGCTTTCCTGCGGGGTGTAGCCTATCTGATCTCGGTAAAGTTTCAGATTATGACTTTTAAGATTCTTACCGTCGATCAGTATTTCGCCTTCGTCAGGATCTATCAGTCTGCAGATCAATTGGGCAATGGTAGATTTGCCGCTGCCGGTTTTTCCCATTATAGCGAGTGATTTTCCGGCTTCAACTTTAAAGCTTAGGTTGTCAACCGCCTTAATGCCGGTATTTGGATAAGTGTAGCTTACATTTCTGAATTCTATTTCGCCCTGAATTGGATAAATCTCCTGGTTGGTATTGACGATGTCCGATTTTACGTCCATAAACTCATTCACACGTTGCATACTGGCCTCTGCCCTTTGATTGACAGACGTCACCCAGCCTAGCATAGAAAATGGGAAAATCAGCATATTGATGTACATGAAAAAGTCTGCAATCGTTCCCACACTCATCTCTCCGGCAATATATTTCTGTCCGCCGATATACAGAATCGCAACATTCAAAAGTCCTACAACGAAAAGAATAATGGTGAAAAAATAAGCTTCTGTCTTCGCGAGATCCAGCGCTTTGTCCTGATAATCCTTGACCTTGATCCCGTAACTTTTCTCGATGTACTTTTCTTTGCTGAAGAATTTCACCACACGGATTCCCGAGAAACTGTCCTGTACGAACGTGGAAATGCCGGATTGGCTCTTCTGCATCACTTTTGATTTTTTATTAATGATGTCGCTCACCTTATAAATTCCGAAAGAAAGTATAGGCAGCGGAACCAAGGTCCAGAGCGTCATCTGAACATCTGTCATAAACATATACACGCTGGTAATAATGAGGAGAATGATGAGATTGGCCACATACATCACGCCGGGACCTAAATACATCCTGATAGCCACAACATCCTCACTGAGACGGTTCATAAGATCTCCAATAGTCGTCTTCTTGTAATCCGTCACAGAAAGTTCCTGATAATGGGTGTAGATTTTATTTTTCAGTTCATATTCTATCCTTCTGGAGGCCACAATGATTGTCTGCCGCATCATAAAGGTGAAAAAGCCGGACAGCAGAGAACAGCCGATCAGTATACCGGAATTGATAAAGATAATTCTGAAGTAAGACCAGTTATTTCTCACGTTTTCCAGAAGACTCAGTTTTTCTGAAAGTTTGAGACTACCATAATTTTTATCGATGATATTGATGGTCTGCCCAATATACTGGATCTTGTAGATCGCAAAAAAATTGCTCAGAATTATGAATAAAAATCCCCAAAAGAGCAGGACGCGGTGTTTCCAGAAATACGGATTAAGTGTTTTTAAAGCTTTCATTCCTTTCACTTCGATTTTCCGAAGGCTGTGCAAAATTAATGATTTAAAATTTCAGAAGCGCGGTTAAAGCCGGATTTGAGGTTTTGTTAACAAATGATAAGTCTTTTTTATGCTCATATTGAAGTTCAAAATAACATTAATCAGTATTTTTGTAATGAAAAATTTAATTAAAAAATGAATCCAAAACCTAAATACGATGTTGTCCTGATCGGTGGCGGGATAATGAGTGCAACGCTCGCAACAATGCTCCACCAGTTTGACCCAAATCTGGAAATTGCCATCTTCGAAAGACTGGAGAAAGTAGCTAAAGAAAGTTCTTCTGCCTGGAACAATGCCGGGACAGGACATTCTGCCTTCTGTGAACTGAATTACACGCCGGAAAAAGACGGGAAAATAGATATTAAAAAAGCAGAATATATCGCCGAACAGTTTGAGGTTTCCAAGCAGTTCTGGTCTTACCTCATCAACAAAGGTATTATCGATAAGCCAAAAGAATTCATCAACTCCTGTCCGCATATGAGTTTTGTATTCGGTGAGAAAGATGTCAATTATCTTAAGAGAAGACACGAGGCGCTTCAAAAATCACCACTTTTCGAAGGAATGGAGTACAGTGATGACCACGAGAAACTGACAGAATGGATTCCGCTGATGATGCAGAAAAGAATGGCAACAGACCAGCTGGCTGCTACGAAAATGGATCTTGGAACCGACGTCGATTTCGGAAAACTGACCGTCAAACTGGTAGAACATCTTGAAAAAACCGAAACCGTAGAAGTGTTCACCTATCACGAAGTCAAAGAAATAGATGCCGACGGAAAAGGCAGTTGGAATCTGGAAGTCAATGACCGGAAGAATCTGCATAAGCAAACGGTAAACGCAGATTTCGTTTTCATTGGTGCCGGCGGTTATGCGCTGCCGCTTCTAGACAGTTCAGGCATTGAAGAAAGTAAAGGCTACGGCGGATTCCCAATCAGCGGGCAGTGGCTCGTCAGCAGAAATCCGGAACTGGTAGAAAAGCATCAGGCAAAAGTTTATACTCAGGCTACTGTAGGCGCTCCTCCAATGTCTGTACCTCATCTGGATCTCAGGATTATTGATGGTGAAAAAGCACTGTTGTTCGGTCCTTTCGCAGGATTTTCTACCAAGTTTCTGAGAGAGGGCAGTTATCTCGATCTTCCGGAGAGTGTCAATTTCAAGAATATAAGATCTCTGTTTGGTGTCTGGTGGCACAATATGCCGCTTACGAGATACCTCATCCAACAGGTGACGATGAATAAATCCCAGAGAATGTCTCACCTCCGAGATTTTGTGACAGACGCACAGGAGAAAGACTGGGAACTGATGCAGGCAGGACAGCGCGTTCAGATCATCAAAAGAGACCGTTTTGAAGGTGGCAGATTAGAATTCGGAACAGAAGTCGTCGTCAATAAAGATAAGAATATCGCTTCTCTTTTGGGTGCTTCTCCCGGGGCAAGTACATCTGCGTTTGCAATGATCATGGTCCTGGAAAACTGTTTTGCAGATAAACTGAAAACGGACTGGCGAGAAAAGCTGGTAGAAATGGTTCCAAGCTACGGTAAAAAACTGGCAGAATATCCAGAGCTCATCAATGAAATCAGAAATTACAGCAAAGAAAAACTGGAACTGGAATACTAATGATATCCCTTGCTTTTTATAAATCCGAAGATTTTGAAGATCTTACGAGTTACGCTTTGGATGCGCTGCAAAGTCAGTTTACAGCGCTGCCAAAAGCCACGCTGGAGATTATTAAACAAAAGAATAGCGGAGACAAATTTCCGGTCACTATTTTTATGGACGGTAAAGCAGTCGGCTTTTTTGTGCTGGATTTCGGAGAAGATAAGCTGGATTTAACGGAAAAGTCAAACGCTGTACTTTTAAGATCTTTATCGGTCAATCCGCAATATCAGGGAAGAGGAATTGGTAAAAATGCAATGCTTTTAGTTTCCGATTTTGTAAAAGGGCATTTTCCTGATTGCAGTGAAGTGGTACTAGCTGTTAACTTTGATAATAAAAATGCGTACGGGCTCTATCTGCAGTGCGGTTTCAGGGACAATGGCAAGAGCAGGGAAGTGAGCCGGGGATTTCAGCATCTCTTATCAAAAAGTATTTAAATGAGCGAAACAATTGTAAAACCAAAAATAACAGAGGAGATTCTGCGGCAGCTGAAGTCCGAGACGGTGGAGGAGAAACAGGTGATTTTGCACTGCTGTTACAAGTCGCAGAATTTTATGGAAGAAAAGATCAGAATCTGGTCATCTACTTATCTTATAGACCGGAATTCCGATCATATTTCCAAACTGATCCACTTTGAAAACATCAGTTTGTTTCCGGCTTGGACAGATGTTCCCAAAGGCAAAGAATACTGGTTTACACTGGTATTTGCCGGCCTGCCAAAAGACTGTAAAGTGTTTGATTTCATAGAATTGATTCCGCAGAATGGTGGCTTTTTTGAGGAAGGCATTGCCAGAAACGGTTCAGATGTTTATAAAATCAAATTAGACTTATAAAAAAACGGTTCAGAAATTTCTGAACCGTTTTTATTTATGAAAGCTTCTGCATTTCTGTTTTAATCTTCTCCTGAAGACCTTCAGATGCTTGTACAAGCGGAAGTCTGAGGTAATTTTTGATCAGTCCTTTCTCTGCAAGAATAGTTTTAACACCGCAAGGATTTCCTTCAGCAAAAATAAGTCTTGTCATCTCTACCAAAGAGTTGTGAATCTTGTATGCCTCATCTACTTCACGGCTCCGCGCAAACTTTACCATTGTAGAAAACTCCTTCGGATAGGCCTGTCCTATCACAGAGATCACGCCGTCTCCTCCTGCAAGAGTCACTGGCAGCGTGTATTCGTCATCGCCGGACATCAGGGAGAAATTTTCCGGTTTTTGTCTCAGAATATCAAAATACTGAAGGATATTGGGTGCCGCTTCTTTCACCATAAAAAGATTTGGAAACTCGTTTGCCAGGCGTAAAGTGGTAGAAGCTTCTACATTTTGCCCTGTTCTTCCCGGAACGTTATAAATGATAATCCGGGCTCCTGTCTCTGCCAAAGCCTTATAATGCTGATAAAGACCTTCCTGATTCGGCTTGTTATAATACGGCGAAACGGAAAGTACCGCTTCAAAATCTGACAGATCTGTGTCCAGGATCTGCTGTTTTACTTCTGCTGTATTGTTGCCGCCAATTCCTAAAACCAGAGGCAGTCTGTTGTTGTTGATCTTAGTAATGTGCACAATCACCTTTTCCTTTTCTTCCTTGGAAAGTGTTGCAGCCTCGGCTGTTGTTCCCAAGACTACCAGAAAGCTGGTTCCGTTGTCTATATTATAATCGATTAATCTGGTAAGAGAATCAAAATCTACGGAGAGATCTTCGTTGAAGGGTGTAACCAAAGCTACACCTACGCCTTTTAACTGACTCATTTTTATATTAAATTTAATTTTCTCAAATTTAATTCATTTTAATAAAAGGACAAACATTATATTTGTCTTTATTAAGTTAAAAATTTCCATACTGAAGATCAAATAATGCTCTATAATCGCTTAAAAAAAATATTTCCCAAGGACTTTTTAATAAAAAATGAACTCTTCTTCAGGAGATTTATATACATCTTTTATGCAGGGAATAATCATCAGTGTACGATTTGCGAAAAGACCTTCCGGAAGTTTTTGACCAATCAGAGAGGCGAAGAGCTGTGCCCAAGCTGCGGAAGTATGCCACGCGACAGAAGACTTTTTTCAGAGTTCAAAAAAGAAAAATCTGAAACAGGCGTTGTAAAACTGCTGGATTTCTCGCCATCCCGTTCTTTGTACAGAAAATTGAGTAAGGATAAGAGTATCCGGTATTATCCTACAGATCTTTCGACTGATTTTATTTCAGAATACCAGTACGACATCACCAAAATACCTGTTGAGGATGGTTTTTTTGATTTTATATTCTGCTTTCATATTCTGGAGCATATTGATGATGACAAAGCTGCCATTCAGGAGCTTTTCCGAACTTTGAAAAAGGGTGGGAAGGCTTTCGTACAGACGCCATTTATCGAAGGTAGTATTTATGAAAATCCTGCAGTGAAAACAGATGAAGACCGGCTGAAACATTTCGGACAGGCAGATCACGTTAGAATCTATTCTGTAAACGGGCTGGCAGAACGGCTGAAAAATGAAGGATTTGAAGTAGAAATAAAAATTTTTGAAGAAGATACTTTCTTTGGATTGAGGAAGGACGAAACAATACTTTTGCTGAGCAAAAATTAACAGAACGTAATCACGCTTATTTCTAAATAGTTAGTGTAAAAAAATCTAAATTGAGTAGATTTGCAATCATATAATTTTCAATGAAAAAAAGAATTTTGGGATTCGGAATCATTGCATTGGTACTGGTAAGCTGCAAAACGCCGCTCAGTATTGCAAGCATTCATACCGAAAAAAATATTTATATCACCAGTGATCTCCAGCAGGATCAGGCGATTGACGCCGTCATCCAGCCTTACAAAAACGAATTGGAAGGTAAAATGAATGCCGTCATTTCACACACCAATGTAGAACTCAGCAAGTCTGGCGACAACAGCAATCTGGGTAATCTTCTTGCAGATTACACATTTGAAGGTGCTGATGACTGGGCCAAAAAGCATAATCAGGAACCGATAGACGCAGCAGTCATTAATATCGGCGGCATCCGTACCATCATTGCTAAAGGCGATATTCTCACCAAGCAAATCTACGAAGTGATGCCTTTTGAGAATGAAATTGTTATTATCAAAATGAACGGCAACGATGTAGAAAGCCTGTTTGATTATTACCTAAAGACACAAAAGAACAATCCGGTCTCGCATCTTCTTATCGAAACCGAAAATGGTGCTTTGTCCCGAAAACTGATCAACGGAAAAACGATCGATCACAACAAAACGTATTACATCGCTACATCCGATTATCTGGCGTTGGGCGGAGACAACATGACATTCTTCAGCAAAGGGGAAATGATTTCGACAGGCATCAAAATGCGCGATCTGTTTCTGGAAAAATTTAAGCAGAATCCTGAAGTCAGTTCACCCGATGATGTAAGATTGATTTTTAAAAATAAAAAACTGGAGGAATAATGCAGAGAAAAGAATTTCTAAAATATATCGGCGGCGGAAGTCTTGCTTTGACGCTGGCTCCTCAACTTTTGATGGCAGAGCAGCTGGATTTTATTAATAAAGAATCAGCGCATAAACTGACAATCCTTCATACCAACGATCAGCACAGCAGGATTGAACCTTTTGATGCTTCCTATACAAAAAATCCCAATCAGGGCGGTTTTGCAAGAAGAGCATCATTAATCCAAAAAATACGGAGCGAAGAAAAGAATGTTTTGCTTCTGGATTCCGGAGATATTTTTCAGGGGACACCTTACTTTAATTTTTTTGGTGGCGAACTGGAGTTTAAGCTGATGAGTATGATGAAGTATGATGCGTCTACGATGGGAAACCACGATTTCGACAATGGTCTGGAAGGCTTTCTAAAAGTCTTGCCCAATGCCAAATTCCCTTTCATATGTTCCAATTATGATTTTAGAAATACGATTCTTGACGGTAAAACTCAAGAGTACAGGATTTTTTCTAAAGACGGAATCAGGATCGGTATCTTCGCTGTCGGGATAGAACTAAACGGATTGGTGGGCAAAAAGAATTATGGAGAGACAGTCTACCACGATCCGGTTGAAATCGCGCAGCACTACGCCGATTTTCTTAGGAAAGATAAAAAATGTGATCTGGTGATCTGCCTTTCTCACATCGGGTTTGATTATAAAGATGAGCCCGAGAAAATGTCTGATAAACATTTGGCAGCACGTACTTCCGGAATAGATTTGATTCTGGGCGGCCATACACATACATTTTTGAAGGAGCCGATGACGCTGCAAAACAAAGATCATAAAAATGTGATTGTGAATCAGGTAGGCTGGGCCGGCATCCTGTTGGGAAGATTGGATTTTTATTTCGACAAAAATAAAAATGTGAAAAATATTTCTTGGAATAATCAGTTAATAGATGGAAACATAATAGTCTAGAATGAAGAAACTTTTATTATTTATAACTTTTTGCATATCACTGGTAACCTATGCCCAGACGAGTAAATGGAGCGATCTGTTCTCTTACAACAACGTTCTGGCAATCCGTGAAGATGGAGACCGCCTGATTGCTGCTACAGAAAATGGTGTCTTTTACTATTATCCGGCCACTGGTGAGATCAAAAAACTATCCAAAGCCAATGGTCTTCATGAAGTGAAAATTTCGGCTTTTGATTATAATCCTGTCACACAGACAGGAATTGTTGGCTATCAGAATGGATCTATGGACGTCATCACACCCAATGGTATTTTCCTGATTGTTGATATTCCTTTGGCTACAGGATACAACGGAAGCAAGAGGATCAATCATATTTCTATTAATGGAGACAGAGCTGTAATCTCAGTAGGATACGGAGTTTCTATCTTTAATATAAGCAGACGGGAATTTGGAGATACTGCATTTTTTGCAACGGGAGGTGTATACACAATTGCCAATTCTGCGGTGATTAAAGGTGATATCGTTTATGCAGCTACAAATTCAGGCATCAAAAGTCACCCCATAGATTCGACCTTCCCTGTTTACACGGGCTGGACAACTGTCTTACCCGGTATATTCAAAAAAGTAGATGCTGCTGATGTGGCAGCTTTTGCAACTGCCAGCCAGGTCTATTACGGCAACGGCACTGCCTGGACGCCTCTTCCGAGAACGTTTGCTAATGTTCAGGATGTCAAGGTCTTAAATAACCAGATAATAGTATCTGACCAGACTCAGGTTTATATTTTCAGTACAAGCGGTGCTCAGCAAAAAAGCTTTAACGCAGGAGAAGACATCAACACTGCTTTTATTTATAATAATGCATTGTTTACGGGAACCAAATTGTCTGGTATCTATAATGAACAGAAGAGCAGTTTAAAACCTGATGGTCCGTACAGCAATACATCTTATAAAATATCTTTGCTAGGCAATCAAATCTGGGTATCAACCGGTTTCAGAACATCCTTCAATACACCGGTGATTTCCAATTTAGGCTATTATCATTTTAATGGCAGCAACTGGGTTTATCCTGAGTATTTCAAAACCAACTCTGGATTTAATGTTTTAGATGTTGTACCGAATCCTACTGATCCGTCTGAAGTTTTCTTTACAAATTATCTTCAGGACACTCAAAAGGGGATATACAAAATGAAAAATGATGAACTGTCAAAAGCCTATACAAATGCCGTCCCATCTTACAACCGTCCTGTGGGATGTGCTTTCGACGAAAATAGCAATTTGTTTTGTACCGTAGCGTTTATGGATAGTACAGTAGGAACAGGATATTACTATTACGACCGTCCAAATGATAAATTCATTGCCAAGAACTTAAATGTTTCAAATGGTGCCCAAAAGCCAATTACCAAAGATGGCTTACTATACATTCCGGTGCCAAGGGTTGGAGGACTGATACTTTACAATTATAATAACACACCTTTGGCTGAAGCTGATGATTCTTATAAAGTATTAACTAAAAATAATAACCTTCCCGTACCCGAAGTGATCTCTGTTGATATTGATAAGAATGATGATTTATGGATCGGTACTGCCGAGGGCCTAAGAGTACTTTCAAATCCTAAATCTGCAATCCTGGAAGACAGTCCGCAAACTGATGATATTATTATTGAAGAAAATGGTTTGGCAGAGGAGCTGTTCCGGGACGCCAATATCCTGCAGATAGCTTCGGATTCCGGAAACCAGAAGTGGGTTGCTGTAGATGGTGGCGGAGTTTTTTATCTGAGCTCCAATGGGGACAATACCATCTACCATTTCACAAAATCAAATTCACCTCTTCCCAACGATACGGTGACCGATATAAAAATTGACGAGAAAACAGGAAAAGTATATTTCGTAACTCTGGACGGCATCATGGTCTATCAAGGCGATGTTTCTGAGGTCACTTCCAATTTTGGAAACGTTCTGGTTTATCCAAATCCAGTCGTCTATGCACAATACAAAGGCAACGTAAGAATCCGTGGCTTGGCGGCAAAAACAAATATCAGAATTACAGATGCAGCCGGTAATCTGGTGCATTCTGCTGTGGCCAACGGTGGTTATTTTGAATGGAACCTTGCCAACCAAAGAGGCGTGAGAGTAGCTTCCGGAATCTATTATGTCCTGATGACCAACGAAGACGGGACTGATACAGCAACAGCAAAAATCGCAGTAGTAAATTAATTTCTTTTATGTCTAACTTCTAGAATCTAAATTCTAACATCTATTCTTGATGACGCAGGAAGTATTTTTACTGTCTTACACAAAATATGGAGATCACGACGCTGTTCTCCATTGTTTTTGCAGAGAAAATGGCTTCGAAAGCTTCTTTGCAAAGGGAATCTATGCACCCCGAAACAAGAAAAAAGCATTCCTTTTCCCACTCAATGAATTGCTTCTGTACACATCCGATAAGAAGAAAAATATTCAGAATGTCCTCAAAATTGAGCAGAAGAACACAGAATCCTTCAGTTCTGATGTCCGGAAAAGTTCGATCCTGTTTTTTATTTCAGATCTTCTCAACCAGGTTTTAAGGAACGAAAATCAAAACGTTGGAATCTATTCAGAAATCTCGGTTTTCTTAAGCCAATTGCAGATTGATAATTTCCAGTCGCACCTCATCTTTATTTTCAGACTTCTGAAACAGCAGGGTTTGCAGCCTTTATTCTCAGATAAAACGTACCTTAATCCCGAAACCGGAAACTTTGAAGATTTAGAAGTGCATCATTTTTTTAATAAGACTATTTCGGACATCTGGAAAGATCTCATTACCACGCAGGATCCATACAGTATCAAACTCAGCCGGATGGAGAAGCAGAACTTTCTGGATTCGGTTTTGATCTATTTTCATTATCATTTCACCGATTTCCGGGAACCAAGATCTTTGGAAATTATCAAAGAAATTTTCTGATCTGAATTTACTTTTTACTAAATATATTTTACAATTTCTATGATTATCAAAGCTGCAGAACGCGATATTCCGACAATCCAGAACCTTGCAAAAGAATCCTGGAAAGCTGCTTATTCAAATATTTTAGAGCAAGAGCAAATCGATTATATGCTGGATCTGATGTATTCTGAATCCACTTTGAAAACCCATTTCGACAATCCAAACTATCACTATTATTTAGTTAATGAAGATGAGGCTTTCCTTGGATTTATCGGATTTGAATTTCATTACGAAGCTGATACTACAAAACTTCACCGCATCTATTTTCTAAAAGAAGCACAAGGAAAAGGTCTCGGAAAAACAGCCTTAGAATTTGTCAAAACTGAAACTAAAAAATCCGGTGACAAAAGACTGACTTTAACAGTTAATAAAAATAACCACGCCAAAAATTTCTACGAATCACAAGGTTTCAAAGTCTATGACGAAGCCATTTTCGATATTGGAAACGGCTATGTGATGGATGATTATCTGATGGAATGGACTGCCGGTTAAGATACTCTAACTTATCTGCGACCACTTATTCTTCCCCTTATATTGCTTGATATAATATTGTTTCATCGTCTGATTGTCGGGACGCGTCAAAAGTGCATCTTGTTCCAATATCTTTTCCACAGCCAGTTTTGAAGCTTTGATGATGGCAGAATCCTCTATCAGACTCAATTTTTTAAAATCCACAACACCACTTTGCTGAGTCCCGAGAATATCGCCCGGTCCACGCAATTCCATATCGACTTCCGAGATTTTGAAACCATCCGTTGTCGCCACCATTGTTTTGATTCTGGTTCGGCTTTCTTTGCTCAGTTTGTCGCCCGTCATCAGGATGCAATAGCTTTGTTCTACGCCTCTTCCAACACGTCCACGCAACTGATGAAGTTGTGACAATCCGAATCTTTCCGAACTTTCTATAACCATTACAGACGCGTTCGGAACGTTGACACCGACTTCTATCACGGTTGTCGCTACCATAATTTGTGCCTGTCCGGAAGCGAAATACTGCATATTCGCATCTTTTTCTGCAGGCTTCATCCTGCCGTGAACCATCGTCACATTGTAGCTTTTGAAGAAATTCATGACGCTTTCCAATCCTTCCATCAGATTTTTGTAATCCAAAGTCTCAGATTCTTCGATGAGCGGATAAACGAAATAGATTTGTCTGCCTTTTTCAATCTCTTCCCGGCAGAAATTATAAACCGAAAGTCGGTCTTTTTCCCGTCTGTGAGCAGTGATGATTGGTTTTCTTCCAACCGGCATTTCATCAATCACAGAAACATCCAGATCGGAATAAAAACTCATCGCCAAAGTCCGTGGAATCGGCGTTGCAGTCATTACCAGAATATGGGGCGGAATATTATTCTTTGCCCAAAGTTTTGCCCTTTGCGCGACGCCAAACCTGTGTTGTTCATCAATAATTGCCAGTCCAAGATTCTGGAATTTCACTTTGTCTTCCAACAAAGCGTGTGTTCCAATTAATATAGAAAGTTGCCCGTTTTCCAATTCTTCGTGAATGATTTTCCTTTCCGCTGTTTTGGAAGAGCCTGTCAAAAGTCGGACGTTGATAGTCGTGTTTTGAAGTAATTCTTTGATTGAATTAAAATGTTGCTGCGCCAAGATCTCCGTCGGCGCCATCAGACAGGATTGAAAACCGTTGTCCATCGCAATCAGCATTGTTAATAGCGCCACCATCGTTTTCCCAGAACCAACGTCGCCCTGAAGCAACCGGTTCATTTGGGTCGACCGTTTCATGTCGATTCTGATTTCTTTCAGAACGCGCTTTTGAGCGTTTGTCAGTTCAAACGGAAGATTATTTTCATAAAAACTGGTAAAATATTCGCCGACAATTGGAAACGGATTTCCGAATGATTTTGTTTTTTGATGAAGTTTTTTCAAGCCGTAACCGAGTTGGAAAAAGAAAGCTTCCTCAAACTTCAATCGTCTGTTGGCCTCATCAAATTGTTTTAAATCTTTAGGAAAATGGATGAAATAAAAGGAATTAAGTCTTCCAATCAACTTCATCGATTTCATCAAATAATCCGGCAGATTTTCCTGAATTAAGTTAGGTAAATCTTTCAGAAGATTGAAAATAACAGTTTGAAATAATTTATTGGTGATGCCGCGTTTGGTCAATTTTTCACTTCCAGGATAAACTGGGAGAAGCGTTCCCTGCAAAGCTTTTTTTTCATCAACCTCAATTTCGGGATGAGGCATTGAAAAATTTCCATTAAAGAAATTGACCTTTCCAAAAATGAAAATCTCCTGATTGAGTGGAATTGCGTCTTTCATCCAATTCGTATATCTGAACCAGACCAAATCCATCGTTCCCGTCTCATCGCGGAATTTTGCGGACAGTCGTTTTCCTTTTTCGTAAACCACTTCCTGAACGTCCGTAATCTTTCCTTTCAGTTGAATGTCAGCTTCAGAATCTTTGGATATATTTCCGATTTTGTGGATCTTACTTTTATCGATGTAGCGTATTGGATAAAAAGTGAGCAAATCTTCCACCGTCGAAATCCCCAACACGTTTTTGATAAGTTTTGCGCGTTCGGTACCGATGCCTTTGAGAAATTCTATGGAAGTTTCTAATGTCAAGAAAGGAAAATTTGTTCCGGCGAATTTCGGGAATTTTTATGAATTTATCTGAAGTAAATGATCAAACTCGAAGTAAAAATCTGACATCTAAATTCTAAAAAATTCACTTCTTTAAAAATTACTCTTTAATCTTGGAACTGAATTTCTTCTGATAAGTTTCCCATTCCTGGCGGGATTTGATGGTTTTGTATTCGTCGGATGCAATCATTGTAAAATAGGGTTCCACTTCTTTGGCTTTCAGAAATCCTGACAGGCTGGTGATGGGATCTGTTTTTTCATCCAGGAAAACCATCGTCGGGATCATATTGATATTCATATATTTTGAAAACTGGTGTAGTGTTGATTTTCCTTTCGTTCCCTTATACTCGGGATTGGTAAAGGTATGTCCCATAAAACTGACCGACTCGTTACCATCGCTTTCAAACTTGACTGCGTAGAAATTTTCATTGATGATTTTTGCAATTTCCGGATGGTTGTAGGTGTTTTTTTCCATTTCCCTGCACGGCTCGCACCAGTTGGCGTAGAAATCGATAAGAATTTTTTTTGGGTGTTTTTTCTGAGCCTCAATAGCCTCATTGATAGTCATCCAGCGGACCTGTGCCATTACAGAAAACGGAATCAGGAGGAGCGCGAGTAAGCTTATTATTTTTTTCATCAGTGTTTGGATTGGTAAAATGGGTGATAGTTAAATGGTTATCTCACGCCGTGCATCAGTTTTTTCACAAGTGGTGAGACCAAAATTAGTACGATACCGGCAATCAGGGCGTATAATCCCAATTGTTTGTATCCATCAGTATAAGTGATAAGGGCGTCGTAGTTGCTGGCTCCCGTTTTTACTTTGGCCATTCCGGCTCCTATCTGACCTGCAACATACTGTCCATAAGCGGAGGCGAGAAACCACATTCCCATCATCATTCCCTGAAGTTTTTCCGTAGATAGTTTGGTCATAATAGAAAGTCCGATTGGCGACAGACACATCTCTCCCAAAGTGATGACAAACAGGGCGATCGTAAAGATATTAAGCGAAGTGATGCCTTGCAGGCTGGCAAAAAATTTGGTTGCAAAGATCACATAGTAGCCCAATCCGAGGAATATAAATCCGAGGCCGAACTTGATAATGGTGTTAGGTTCCAATTTTTTTGAATTCAGCCACATCCAAATCAACCCGATAGGAACGGCGATGAGTAGAATAAAAAATGCACCGCCTGAGTTGTTCACGCCATTCGGGTCGAGTCCCAGCAGATCCTGATTCAGATTATTGGCTGCAAAGATGCTGAGAGAACCTCCTGACTGCTCGTAGATTCCCCAGAAAATAATGGAAAATATGATGAAAACCAATGCTGCCCAGAGCTTATTTCTTTCTACAGAATTAACCTTTGTCATTTCATAAAAAAGATAAATCAGAGTCAGCGGGCCTACTGTATACATAAAATAATCTGTGTACTGAGGGACAGAAACCATGATCATAATCAATGGGACGAATATCAAAGACAGGATGTAGACGCTGTATTCATTCCATTTTGCGAGTGGCGAGAACGTGCCGTCTGAGTTTAATTTCTGAGGCTGGAGTCCAATTGGACCAAGACTTCTCTGCGTAAAGATAAAATTGACCAGACTGATAACCATCACGATTGCTGCAAGGCCAAAAGCTACGTTCCATCTTTTATCTTCTGGAATAAGGCGTGATAGCATTTCGCCTTTTCCGATGGCGATGCACAAATATCCGCCCAGAAGTGCTCCCAGATTGATTCCGGCATAGAAAAGTGAAAAGCCGGCGTCTGTTCTGGAATCTCCGGATTTGTATAATTTCCCAACCATTGTAGAAATATTTGGTTTGAAAAAACCGGTTCCGACAACAGTAAATGCAATTCCCAGAAAGAAATAATCGTGAGGATTTGCTGCTAAAATCAAACTTCCGACGATCATGAGTAATCCGCCCCAAAAAAGAGATTTTCTGAATCCTAAAATTTTATCCGCAAAAAGGCCACCTACAAACGTGAAGGCGTAAACGAAAGCTTGTGTTGCGCCGTACTGTAAATTCGCCTGCTCATCATCGAACTTGAGTTGCGAAATCATGAAGAAAACCAACATTCCGCGCATTCCGTAGAAGCAGAATCGTTCCCACATTTCTGAAAAAAAAAGCGACCAGATCTGTTTTGGGTATTTTCCTTTGAAATCCTGTATTTGTTCGAGCGTGAGATCCATAATATTTTGGTGGTGTAAAAATTAATTGTTGTTTTCCTTGTCCAGCTCAAAACGAATCCGATCCTGGTCAATGATGTGTTTTAATTCTTCTTCTTTCGGCAGGTAGAGAAGATATTTACTGGCGAACAGATTGTCTTTATCGTTGAGTATAGAATATTTTACAATGGTTTCATCCTTTTCAGAACAAAGTAAAATCCCAATTGTTGGATTGTCGCCTTCATTAAGTTTCAAGTCGTCGTACATTCTCACATACATGTCGATTTGTCCGATGTCCTGATGCGAAAGTTCTCCGGTTTTTAAATCGATAATAACAAAGCATTTAAGAATGTAGTTGTAGAAAACCAAATCAATATAAAAATCTGAGGTATCTGTGGCGATATGTTGTTGTCTCGCTACAAAAGCGAATCCTTTCCCAAACTCCAGCAAAAATTTTTGGATGTGGTCTATGATTGCCGTTTCGATGTCTTTTTCCGATGTTTTTTCGTCAGTTTTCAGACCCAGAAATTCAAAAATATAGGGATCTTTCAAGACACTTTGAATATTTTCGGCAGGTGATTTTTTATGTTGAAGAACTCTTTCATAAGCGAGAGAATTAATTTGTCTCTTCAGGTCTCGAACATTCCAATTATTTTGGACGGCTTCTTCAAGATAATATTCTCTTTTTTGTTTATTTTCTTGGCTTGAAAGCAATCTGTAATGAGACCAACTCAATTGTTGAGACATTGTGTCAACAATTGGAAAAGCCTGATAAAACTTGCGCATATTGGAAAGGTTAGTATAATCAAATCCTTTTCCAAATTCAAAAGTCAGTTTTTTGGATAGGTTTTTTAGAACAAATTTCCCGTATTCTGCACGTTCTTTTCCTTGTTGTTCATCTTCTACAATCAGTTGTCCGATCTGCCAATAAGTAAGCAATAACGTAGAATTCGCAACTCGAAAAACACGTTCGCGCGATTGGTTTATAATTTCTTTTACGGAAAGAAACAAAGAGTCTTCGGAGATTTCCATCATACGAATTTAACAAAAAACCACCGGATAATCGGTGGTTTTGTATGATGTTATGAAATTTAATTATTAGTTGACGCCGTGCATCATTTTCTTTAGAATAGGCGAAATCATTGCCAAAATAGCACCCGCAATTCCACAAAGGATTACAAATACCATAAAGAACTCGAATAGGTTATGGATTTCAAATCCTGCAAATGATGGGTTTGCCATCGGTAACTGTTCTTTTGTAAAGGTTGCGACTTGCTCAGATGTTAATGTGACTTTCTTATCCAAAACATCCTGAAGGTTGATTCCCAATTCTTTTGCTTTGGTGAATTTGTCTCCCGTTGCGGGTAAAATGGCACCTAAAGTTCCTGATAATGCATAACCTGCAGCATTGGCGATGAAGAAAACGCCATATAATAAAGAGGCGAATCTTTTTGGTGCCAATTTACCTACCAAAGATAATCCAATTGGTGACAGACAAAGTTCTCCCATAGTTTGGATTAGATAAAGTAAGATTAACCATTTCACAGCAAGCAAACCGTTGCTTCCCAAATCTTTTACATTGTAAGCGATGATGAAATAACTTAATGCAATCAATCCAAGACCGATGGCTTGTTTTAAAGGGGAAACCGGTTCTTTTTTCGCTGCTCTCAACTTGTCCCAAAGCATACTGAAAGGAACTGCCAAAAGTACAATGAATAATCCATTGAAAATCTGAACCATAGATGGCGGCATATTCCAGCCAAAGATATTTCTGTCAGTCTGGTTGTCAGCAATAAACGTCAGAGATGAACCTGCCTGCTCAAATGCTGCCCAGAAGAAAATGATAAAAAATGATACAATGTATATCACCCAGATTCTATCTCTTTCTACCTTGTTTTCGGCCGAAGACATAATCAAAAATGCTAACGCGATACCCATAGAATATATGAACGGATAAATAACTGCTTTCACAAATTCTCCCATTCCTACAGAGCTGAAGCCTATTTTATCTACAAAAAGATATTGGAATCCAAAGAATGCGGCCACAAAAATTGCTACTGCAAAACCGATAGATTTTCCTGAGAAATTAGCAGTTTGAGCTTCTCCTTCTTCAAAATCTTCTGCTGTGTTATTTTTTGGTAAACCACCGATAGGTCTTCCTTCCGGCGTTACAACATATTTGTTTTTAAGCAAAATGAAAGTGACTGTTCCAATTGCCATGGCGATAGAAGCCGCTAAGAAACCCCATTTGAAAGCGTGGATATCACGCACGCCGGCAGAATCTTTAACATCGCCGATGAACGGGCAGATGAACTGACCAAGAAAAGCGCCCAGGTTGATTCCCATATAGAAAATCGTAAAAGCTGAATCCAGCTTTGATTTCTCCTGTTTTGGATAAAGACTACCAACCATCGAAGAAATATTCGGTTTGAAAAATCCGTTTCCAAAGATGATGACGCCAAGTGCAATCCACATCAACATTTGCGCGGAACCAAGGTCTGATCCAAATGTAGAAGCACTCATAAACATCAGAAACTGACCTATCGCCATCAGGGCGCCACCAACGATGATACAATATCTATTTCCTAAAAATCGGTCTGCAATGAAACCTCCCAACATTGGCGTCAAATAGCAAAGTGCCAAAAATCCACCGTAGATGATTGTCACGTCGCCTTCCTTCATCAGTAGCGAGTTCACCATAAACAAAGTCAGTAGCGCCCGCATTCCGTAGAAATTGAATCGTTCCCACATTTCTGTTCCGAAAAGCACCCACAAACCTTTCGGGTGTTTAGTTGATTTCACTTCGATTTCATCAAATTTAGAATTCAAAGTTTCTGCATTATCCATATTTTCAGTGTTAATTTTTGTTAAGATTAGCAAATATAGTTTTTTTTCGGAAACACAGCGCCTATTCCGCTTTTCTTATGATTCAAAGATTATTATTTTTGTGATTAATAATTATCATTATGGAAAGCAGAAAATCAAATCCGGAAGATATCAACCAAATAATGGATTGCATAGACACAGCAAGGCAACTGATGCGCGAAAATGGAAATCAAATCCAATGGACCAACGGTTATCCTTCCCGGGAATTGATGTTGGGAAGTATTGAGAATGGATTTAATTTTCTGATTTTAGAAAATGATGAGGTCGTTGCGACTTTTGATTTCATTATTGGCAATGACCCAAATTATGATCTGATTGAAAACGGAATGTGGCTGAATGACGAAAAATACGGTGTCATCCACAGATTAGCCTCCAACGGAAAGGCAAAAGGCGTCGCAAAATTCTGTTTCGAATGGTGTTTCAACCAATTCCCAAACATCAGAATCGATACTCACGAAACCAACATTCCGATGCAGAAAGTCTTGGAAAAACTTGGTTACCGAAAATGCGGAACGATCTACGTTGCTGATGGAACGCCGAGATTGGCATTTCAAAAGATAAGTGATGAATGATCAAAGATAACTGATATAGAAAACTATTATGTTCTAACTCAGAAACCCTTCAACTCTCCAACTCACAGTTAATCAACCCCATTTTCCTTCATCACTTTATTTAGAAACTTCAACATAAAAATCCCTAAAACAAAAGCGAAAATCAACAGGGCGAAGTTCACAAGGAAGTAATATTCTTTATTTTCGTAATTGTACCAGGTACTCGCAAGAATACCGGAAAGCTTGTTCCCGACAGAGTTAGCCAGGAAAAATCCACCCATCATCAGCGCTGTCAATCTCGCAGGAGACAATTTTGAAACAACAGATAATCCCATCGGGGAAAGACAAAGTTCTCCAATTGTCACAACACCGTAACTGGCAACCAACCAAAGTGGCGAAACCTTCACTGCTCCGTTATTTCCGGCGAATACAGCTCCGACCATCACAAGACAAGACAAAGCTGTGATGAAAAGTCCAATCATAATTTTTGTCGGCGTCGTCGGTTCTTTTCCGCGCTTTCGGAATAATGCCCAGAATCCGACAATCACTGGTGTGAGGACAATTACCCAAAATGGATTGACAGATTGAAATAGTTCAGTATTAAATAAATAGACTTCCTGCTTGGGATTTGTAGCTAACTGCGCGCGTTCTTCGGGATTAATATTTTTAAAATAAACATCTTTTCCGGACACTTTGATCGTTTCACCAGCTTCATTTTTCTGAGAGCGAAATTGGTCATCATAAACAGCTACTTCTTTGTCTTCAAAGGATTTTCCGGTTGTTCCGTCTTTCCCGTCCAGCATATAAATGCCACGCATTGGTTCAACTAATTTTTCAGGAATACTCCTATCTGTATAGTAATTGGCCCAACGTGTCAGGGCTGTTCCGTTCTGTTTGAAAATCGCCCAGAAAAACATACAAACCAGGAATATCATCAATAAAGCACCAATCGACCTTTTTTCATCCTGATGCGCTTTAAAGTAAAGTGAAACATAAAAATAAATCACCGGAACACAAGCGAAAATAAATGCGTCTGTACTGTCACTTCCAAAGATATTTCCTGGAATAATCCAGCCGATCGCGCCAACAACTAATGCCGGCAAAAATACTTTTAGAAGAACGTCGGAAATCTTGCTGTCGCCTTCTTTCGCTGCTTTCATTTCGCAGGCGTGACGGATATGTTTCAACCCAAAACTGAAAATTACCAAGCCAATCAGCATCCCGACTCCTGCAGCGATGAATGCTTCGCCCCAGCCAAATCGGTTTCGCATATAAGCCGCAATTATGTTACAGATAAACGCACCAATATTGATTCCCATGTAGAAAATATTGTAGCCCGTATCTTTATTTTTTTTGTAAGGTTCTTCTGAGTAGAGATTGCCCAGAATTGTAGAAATCGTAGGTTTGAAAAATCCGTTTCCGATGATAATTAATCCCAATGAACCGTAGAATAAAGGCAATTCTTTGAACAAGCCCAATCCGATATAACCAGCGGCCATCAAAACGCCGCCAAGATAAATGGATTTGATGTAACCAAATAAACGCTCTGCAAGAAAACCACCGAGAAATGGCGTCAAATAAGTGAGTGCAATGTAAGTCCCGAAAACATCATCTGCCATTTTATCGGGCAATCCCAATCCGCCTTTGTCGCCGTTCGGTTCTATCACGTAAAGGACAAAAATCCCTAAAATCAAATAATAACCGAAACGTTCCCACATTTCTGTGAAAAATAGATAGGGTAAGCCTTTAGGATGTTTTTTCATAACTTTTATTTTCTTGAATCGTAAAAATAGAATTTTAAAATGAATAAAAAAATTTTAATAATTTTGATAAAAAAGTAGTCAAAATGCCAATCACGATAAAACATTTAGAGGATAATATCAAAACACTTTCAGAGAATTTGTACGGTGAGGTGAATGATTTTGTGGATTTTTTGAAATTCAAATACTCACCTGAATACAGCCAAAGTATAATTCCAGAATGGCAAATTGAAGAGACTAATAAAAGGTTAAGATACATTTCGGGAAAACCCAGCAAGCATCGTTTCAGAATCCGAAATGAGTAATTACATTGCAACGTTGAAGAATGGAAAGTAGGATTGATTTTTCTCCGTTTGTAAAAGCGGACTTAAAGGAAATCAAAGATTGGTATTAGAAAATTAACAATAAATTAGTCTATAGGTTTTTTGAAGAGTTTGAAAATAAGATTAAATTTCTAGCACAAAATCCTTTGTCAAACGAAATTAAATATAATAACTGCAGAATCTGTTATTTGAAAAGTTTCCCTTTGGAATTCATTAGCAATACTTCGATTCAAATAATTCAGTCTTGATTATTGGTATTTATCATACCTCGAGAAATCCTAAAATTTGGAAAAATAGATGATAAAAAAATCCGCAAAAGAACATCTTCTGCGGATTTTTTATCTTCCAACTTCGGTCTTTCGACTTCCAGCCTCTTACAAATTCTCCAAAATAAAATTCGTCATTTTCTCGTAAAGCTGAGGTCTGGTTTGTCCGCCAAAAATGCCGTGATTCTTGTCCGGATAAGCCATAAAATCAAACTGTTTTTTGTTTTGAATCAAGGCCTCGGAAAACTCCATCGAGTTCTGGAAATGCACGTTGTCATCGGCTGTTCCGTGGATTAAAAGGAATTTTCCTTTCAACAATTGCGCAAAAGTCGTTGGTGAGTTTTGGTCATAGCCTTCTGGGTTTTCCTGTGGCGTTTGGAGGAATTTTTCTGTGTAAACACTGTCGTAATATCTCCAGTTGGTTACCGGCGCAACTGCGATTCCCAATTTGAAAACGTCTGCACCTTTTGTAAGCGCAAGGGAACTCATATAGCCACCAAAACTCCATCCGAAGATTCCGATTCTGGATTTGTCGATATAAGATTGATTTCCAAGCCATTTTGCGGCTGTTATCTGGTCTTCAATTTCGTATTTTCCGAGTTGCTTATAAATCACTTTTTTGAATTTTGAACCTTTGAAACCTGTTCCGCGCCCGTCTACACAGGCTACAACGTAACCTTTCTGAGCCAGCATTTCAAACCAGATGGCGTTGCCACCGTCCCAGGCATTGGCAACCTGCTGAGAACCTGGACCGGAATATTGGAACATAAATAAAGGGTATTTTTTATTAGGATCAAAGTTTTTTGGTTTGATAATCCATGCGTTCAGCTGATCTCCCACTGAATTTGGAATCGTGATGAATTCCTTGGTCACAAAACTGTCTTTCTGCAGTTTGGAAAGCAGTTCATTATTATTCTGCAATTCTTTTATTTCTTTGCCGGATGCATCTTTCAACACATATCTGTTAGGAGTAGCTGCAGTAGAATTGGTATTAATAAAGTAATTAAATGTCTTGCTAAAACTAGCCGAGTTATTACCTTCCGGATAAGAAATCAAAGTTGTCTTTCCTGAGTTAATATTCAGTTTGGAAACGACTTTGTTCAAACTTCCTTTTTCTGTGGTTTGAATGTAGGCTTCTTTGGTTTTCGGATTGTAACCGTAATAATCTGTGATTTCCCAATCGCCTTTCGCAACTTGTTTTTTAAGTTTTCCGGCTTTGTCGTACCAATATAACTGTCTGTAACCATCACGTTCGGAAGCCCATAGGAAAGAATTGTCATCCAGGAATTCCAAAGTCAGATTGTCAGTTTCTATCCACGCATTATCTGTTTCCGAAAATAATTTGGTTAAATTTCCGGATTTTGTATCCACTTTTATCAGATCAACTTTGCTGTGATGCCTGTTGCTGGTTGCGATCACGATTTCGTTGGCATCATTGGTCTGCCATACCTGTGGAATATAGTGGTTTTCGAAACCTGAAATGTTTAAAGCCGTTGTTTTTGCTGAATTTAACTGATAAAGGTTCGCAGAAACGGTAGAGTTAGTTTCCCCTGCTTTTGGATATTTGTACCGCATTTCGGATGGATAAAGCGACTTTCCATAGATTGGAATGTAAATTTCCGGAACTTTTGATTCATCAAATTTTACGAAAACAATAGCATCGCCAGCCTTATTCCATTGGTAAAAATCTGCGTGACCGAATTCCTCTTCATAAACCCAGTCGCCAAGGCCATTGATGATCGAATTTTTCTTTCCGTCATTAGTAATTTGCGTAATTTTTCCTGAAGCGAGATCCTGATAAAACAAATTGTTATCGACGATGAAGGCTACTTTGCTGGCATCGGGAGAGAATTTGGGTTCCTGGATCCAGTTTCCGTTGTTAAGTGGTGTTACTTTATTTGATTTCAGATTTTTGACGTCAAATTTTCCCAAAAATGAATGTCTGTAGATGTCCTGACTTTCTTTTTGTAACAAAATTTTGGATTCATCAGAAGAGAAAATGTATGATTCAAATTTGCCGTCTACAATATTTCCTGATTTCTGTGAGGTTTTATAACTGTACTTTGCGATACCGTCTTTCTCAATCGTAGCGTAGTTTTCGCCATCATTGAGAGAGGCGATTCCTGCAATGCCTTTTCCGCGATAATATCCGGAATAGATCTTGTCTAATGTAATTTCCTGAGCATTAATGTTTTGTGAAAAAACTGCTGTCATCAGAACAACAGATAGGAGAACTTTTTTGTTCATAATTTTCTATTTTTCTTTTTAGTATTCACGAACCTTGCGGTTTCATTTTTTAAGATTTTAATGACGTAAATATAATAAAGATAAATTGTTTGGGGCAAAGATTTATTAAAGCGGTGACACTCGCGTGAGGGATAGTAGTGGAAATCCTTTTTTTGCGGCTGGAATGGTGTCGGAAAAAAGATTGCAGCGGATAGCCCGACCCGACCCGAGCGGTGGCCGGAGTGATGGTGAGGGACACGCCCAAATATTGTTCATAGTTGATAGTTTTTGGTTGATGGACTTTTTGAGTATTGAAAAGCAATTTCTAATCAATTTTTCTATCAACTATTAACCAACAGCAATCAACCAGAATCCTTATCTTTGCGCCATTATTTTTCTCACTTAAAACGTTTATAGCATGCAACTGTACAACACCTTGAGCGCAGAAGAAAGAGCCCAGCTTATTGATGAAGCAGGTAAGGAACGCCTTACGTTATCTTTCTACGCCTACGCCAAAATTGAAAATCCCAAGAAATTTCGCGACGAATTATTTATAGCCTGGAACGCTCTGGATGCGCTCGGCCGTATCTATGTGGCGCAGGAAGGCATCAATGCTCAGATGAGCGTGCCGGCAGACCAATTTGAGGCTTTTCGGGAGACGCTGGAAGTTTACGAATTTTTGCAGTGCATAAGATTGAATGCTGCTGTAGAGCACGACGATCATTCTTTTCTTAAACTGACGATAAAAGTTCGGGACAAGATAGTGGCTGACGGTCTCAACGATGAGACTTTTGATGTGACCAATAAAGGAATTCATCTGAAAGCGCAGGAATTCAATAATCTGTTGGAGGATCCTAATACGATTGTGGTAGATTTTCGAAATCATTATGAGAGCGAAGTCGGGCATTTTGAAGGCGCAATAACGCCAGATGTTGAAACATTTCGCGAAAGTCTGCCGATTATCAATCAGCAATTGCAGGATTTCAAAGAGGATAAAAACCTGCTGATGTATTGCACCGGCGGAATCCGCTGTGAGAAGGCGAGTGCGTATTTTAAGCATCAGGGTTTCAAAAATGTCTACCAGCTGGAAGGCGGCATTATAGAATATGCGCGTCAGGTAAAGGATGAAGGCGTAGAAAGCAAATTCCTGGGGAAAAATTTCGTTTTTGACCACAGACTGGGCGAGCGAATTACAGACGATATTATTTCCCAATGCCACCAGTGCGGGAAGCCTTGTGACAATCATACCAATTGTGCGAATGATGCCTGTCATCTTTTGTTTATTCAATGTGATGATTGTAAGGCAGTTATGCAAAATACATGTTCTTCAAAATGTCTGGAAATTATTCATTTGCCGGTAGAGGAGCAATTGGCTTTGAGAAAAGGACTTCAGGTCGGCAATAAGGTTTTCCGCAAAGGGAAATCTGAGGCTTTGAAATTTAAAAATTCCGGCGAATTGACTGATAAGCCTTTGGCTAGAGCAAATGATATCCGTCAGAAGATAAAAGTTAAGAAATCCCTGATTGGAAAGGCTGAACATTATTATACTAAGTCTAAGATTGCGCAGTTTTTACTTTCTAATGAACTGTCTATTGGTGACAAAGTTTTGATTTCCGGCCCAACAACGGGTGAACAAGAGATTGTCATTAATGAAATGGTTGTTGAAGGAAATCAGGTTGAAACTGCAAAAGCTGGAGACCAAATTACTTTTGAACTTTCATTTCGAATCAGATTATCTGACAAACTGTATAAAATCTTATAAAATAAAGATGGATTTAAGTCTCACAAAAAACGAACTTCGAAGACTTTATAAAGCAAAAAGAATGGCCTTATCACAAGATGAGGTCAATTTTTTGTCTCAAAAACTGCTGGATAATTTTATTTTACAATTTAATCCTATTGAAAATCAATCGGTTAATATTTTTTTAGCAATTGAAAAATTTAATGAAGTGAATACGCAGTTTTTTATTGACTTTTTTTTCGAGAAAAAAATAAAGGTTTATGTGCCGAAAATCGTCAATGATAAATTAATATCAGTACAGATTTTTCCGGATTCCGAGTACGAAATTAATAAGTGGGGAATTAAGGAGCCGCTTTCCAATATGCCTGCCAACGTACATCTGGACTATGTTTTGACACCATTGCTTTACTGCGATGACAGAGGAAACAGAGTAGGATATGGCAAAGGTTTTTATGATGCTTTCTTTTTAGAAAATCAAAATATAGGAAAGAAGATTGGTCTCAATTTTTTCGAACCTGAGGAAAATATCGCAGATCTATTTGAAAATGATATTGCTCTGGATGTTTTATTGACACCTTATGATGATTTTGATTTTACTTAAAAAGCTGAATATCAGTATTCATTTTTTGTAAAATGTTTTTACAAAGCTATTACAAGCTATTTTTTAATGATTTTTGTCAGACGGTGCTACTTTTGTCTAGTAATTATCACTGAATAATTAAGAAACAATTCAAACAATAATATTAATTTTAAAATCTTACCATTATGAAAAAGTCATTCTTCGTAGCTGCTATCGCTGCTATCTCTCTTGTAGCTTGTAAAAAAACTGACAAAGTAGAATCTGCTGCTGTTGATTCTGTTGATGCTACTGCTGATTCTACAGTTGCTGCTATCGATTCTACAAAAGATGCTACAGTTGATTCTGTAAAAGCTACTGCTGATTCTGCTAAAGCTGAAGTAAAAGCTGACGAGAAAGCAACTAAAGAAGCTATCAAAAAATAATTAGATTCCAAATCTAATTCAAGACAAAAGCCGTTAATTAGCGGCTTTTGTTGTTTTTATACTGTCGTTCTCTTTTTTGTAGAAATTGCTGAAGTAAAATTTGAACTCCTTCTGGAATTTCACCGGAGAAGCTTTCAGCATATACTGCGCTTTCCGGTTCACCGTTGTGATATATGCTTTTTTCTTGTCGTAATATTCGACATCGAAGTTTGCAAAGTCCAGCGTGTCCTGTTTTACGACAGATTTTGTGGTTGTTAGATTATTGACCTTTGCAAAACGTACTTTCAAACTGTCCATTTCCCGAAGTAAGGGTTTGAGATTGTTAGAATCCTTGGTCATAAAGTGTGCCTGCATTTGGGTGTAGATCACAGAATCTATCTCTGTGTCCTTATTTCCTGAGGTGTAAAGTGTAGAAAGGTCCAGTAGATCCTGCACTTTTTGTGAAGTGATGACGTTGATCGCCTGTATACTGTCCAGTTTTGTTTTAGAATACGTGACGCGGTTGTTTGCATTTCTGATAGTTTCCAGCGAGTTGTCATCGCCTTCGTATTTTTTGTTGCAGCCAACAAGTGCGGCTATCGCTATAGAAACAGACAGGAGCGGCCAATAATTTTTATTTAGCTTTTTCATCTTCTGTGATTTTAAATTTGATCATAACAATTTTTCCGTTTTCCATTTGGGAATCAATGACTTCCAGATTTTCCAGTGAAGTCGTCGGCAGAGTTACGAGTGAGATGTATTTCTGTTTGTCTAGCGTTTCTATGCCGTATATATCACTTTCTACCACCTGGTAGATCAGTGCTTTGTCGCTGATCAGCCTGTTTAGCTCTCTCGTTTTCTTCTTAAAATCTGTAATAGATTTAGAATAATAGAAAAGCTGTATAGCGTAATCATTAGGTTTCAGTTCTATATTTTCCGATTCCGGTGCTGCAATCAGATCTCTTGTCACCGTATCGGTTCTGTAAAACGGGGACGAGATGATCATCTTAAGTTTCTTGCTCTTCGTTTCGTAGACAAAAGGCGAGTTAGGTTTTACTTTGAACAAGATCGGAGACTCATTATCTCTTATAATTTTCACATCCAATTCGCCTTTGATAGATGAGTTTCTATCCGCATCTGTGAAGGCATACGTGTATTTTTTATAAAAAAGGTTATCATAAAAAACCAAGACCAGAAGCGTTGCGAAAAGTAAAATCGAGATGCCCAGCCAAAGATATCTTTTAAGGAAATTCTGTTTAGGCTCCGGAATATTGCTGATGGTATTCTCTTCTGCAGTTGTCTTAACTGAGGGTGTCTCATGAATACGTGAGATGATGGGCTCTGGCGTAGGTATCTGTACTGTCTCTTCCGGGACAGGCGCTGCAGCAGGTTCTATCTCTTTTTTGTCTTCAGGAATTGGATTCTTTTTACGGAATTCTGACCACGAGTTGAATCCAACATAGACAGCAAGGATATTCAGCATATCAATTCTTGGAATCTTCGCGTGGGCGTTATTTTTAAAATAGGTGTAAAAAGTCTTTTCGCTGATGTTACCTTTGGCTTTCTGCCTCAGATCTTCCTGAAAATAGATAATGTCAATTCCTCTCCATTTTGAAATATCATCAAAAGAAGGGGAATGCGTCTCAAGATATTTATCCTGTACCGCCTTTTTCAGGTTTTGGAAATATGAAAATTCTATGTCGGTCAAAGTTTTCTAATTGCTTAAATGGTTGATTTTCAGATATATTAATTTGTAAATCGTATTTTACAAATATATTACAATTAATATTCAAATACAAAATTTATTTCTCGGTGTACTTTTGTCCCGTTCAAAAGAGAACATATCTATTACTAACAATTTAATATTACTATTATGAAAAAGTCATTATTCGTAGCTGCTATCGCTGCTCTTGCTGTTGTATCTTGCAAAAAAACTGAAAACGTAGAAACTACTTCTGCTGATTCTGCTGTTGTTGATTCTGCTGCTATGACAGTTGATTCTGCTGCTGCTAAAGTTGATTCTGCTGCTGTAAAAGTTGATTCTGCTGCTGCTAAAGTTGATGCTGCTGCTGTAAAAGTTGATTCTGCTGCAACAAAAAAATAATCTTAACCCAGTTAAGAATTTGAAACCGTTTCTTTCGAGAAACGGTTTTTTTATTTCCCAAGTTTCTGTCTCAGGATCTCATAACAGATAATTGCTGCCGCATTGCTAAGATTCAGAGAATCGATGGTTCCGGCCATTGGAATTAATACATTTTCTCCTTTCTCTTTCCAGAAGTCACTCAGTCCGGAATGTTCTGTTCCGAATAAAACTGCAGATTTCGTCTTTAAATTTTTCTCCTGAATGTTTCTCGCATCTTCGCTCATAAAAGTGGTCAAGATTCGATAATCATTGATTTTTAAGAATTCCAAAGTTTCGTCATTTGAAGCCTGGAAAATATTCATTCCAAAAAGACAGCCAACACTTGATCGAATAACATTCGGATTATAAAAATCTGTTTTTGGGTCGGTTACGATTAAGGCGTTGATTCCGAAAGCTTCGCAGCTTCTCAAAATGGCACCAAGATTCCCAGGTTTTTCTACACTTTCTAATATGATGATTGCTGAATCTTTTTTCGGCTTAAAATCTTCTAAAGTTCTGGATTCCAATTTGTAAATCCCGATAATTCCTTCAGTTGTTCCGCGATAAGCAATCTTTTCATATAGTTTTTCCGAAACGTAATGGATTTTTGTGGAAGGCAATTTCCCTTTGAAGATATTTTCACAGATGTAATATTCTTCCGGAAGATTTCCGAATTCCAAAGCGCGTTCGTTTTCCTGCTGACCTTCCACGATGAAAACGCCGGCTTTTCTTCTTTCCTGATTTTTGGTGAGAAGTCTGGTCAGTCTTTTGATTTTTTCGTTTTGAAGGCTTTCTATCAGCATTTTTGGAATTTTTCACAAAGATATTAAAATAGATAGAGATGAAGTTCCATCTTCCAAGTTCCAGCAAAAAATATATATCTTTGTTTTATGATTTTAAGAGGAGAAAATTTAATCAAGGAATACGGGCCGAAAAAGGTGGTAAAAGGCGTGTCATTGGAAGTTCAGCAAGGCGAAATCGTCGGACTTTTGGGACCCAATGGTGCGGGAAAAACAACATCGTTTTATATGATTGTTGGATTGGTGAAACCTACTTTAGGGAACGTTTTCCTTGATAATCAAAATATTACAAAGGATGCGATGTACAAACGGGCGCAAAACGGCATTGGCTATTTGGCTCAAGAAGCATCGGTTTTCCGGAAGTTGTCTGTGGAAGATAATATTCTTGGTGTGTTGCAACTGACGAAACTTTCCAAAAAAGAACAGCAGAAAAAGTGCGACGAACTGATTGAGGAATTCCACCTGGAACACGTTCGTAAAAACCGTGGCGATTTGCTTTCCGGAGGTGAAAGACGCCGTACGGAAATTGCGCGATGTCTGGCGACGAGTCCGAATTTTATCCTTTTGGATGAGCCTTTTGCGGGAGTTGACCCGATTGCTGTTGAGGATATTCAGAAGATTGTTAGGTCTCTCGTGGAGAAGAATATAGGGATTTTGATTACAGACCACAACGTTCAGCAGACGTTGGCGATTACCAACAAAACTTATATTATGTTCGAAGGGAAAATCCTGAAAGAAGGGATTCCTGAGGATTTGGCGAATGACCCGGAAGTGAGACAGGCTTATCTTGGGGAGAATTTTAGGTTTGAGAAGATATAAATTTTACTTTAATGAAATCTTCTAGTTATTTACTTTTAACAGTTTTCTTGATTTTTTCGACATTTATAAATATCAATGCTCAAAATATGAATCTTGATGAATATGAGATTTATATTAATAATACTTTGATAGCAAAATCTGATTTTCTTAAGAATAGTAATAGCCTTACAGAACAACAATCTAAAACTTTAGAATTCAAACCAATTACTGATGGAGTTAAAAAAGCATATTTTCTAAATGGTAAAATCAGTTCGACTGGCAAAATTCAGAATGCGAAAGAAGAGGGATTTTGGGAGTATTGGCACTCTAATGGAAATAAAGCTCGTGAAGGAGAATTTATTGATGGAAAACCAAATGGAACACATAAGTATTGGTTTGATGATGGAAGTTTGAGAGCGATTGGAAATTGGAAAAACGGAGTTTATGAAGGAAAATGGGAGATGTACAAAGTGCAAGGAAAAGAGAAAGTAATTCAAATTTATAAAGAGGGAAAACTGGTTGAGTAATTATAGTTAATTAAAATATTTAAAGTCGCAGAGTTTTCTTGCGACTTTTTTATTTAATAAAATTAAATCTACAAATTTCCTCCTGACAAACTACTGTCACAACCTAGCTGTACATTTGTATCAAATAAAACAAACTATTATGAATGCAACAGCCACAGTCCTCAACTCACAACAACTTTTAATCCATTGGCAAGGTCACAGAAATCTTACCAGAAGAGTGATAGAAGCTTTTTCCGAAAAAGATTTATTCGAATTTTCAATCGGTGGAATGAGACCATTTTCCAAATTGACGCTCGAACTTTTAGCCATTGGCGGACCAGCGTTGAAGTCGATTGTTGATGGAACAATTAATGAGTTTGATGAAACTTTCAACCCGACAACGAAAGCGGAACTGCTTGAAAAATGGGACGACCAGACGGAAGTGATCAATGAATATTTCAGTCAGATTTCGGAAGAACGTTTTCAGGAAAGTTTCAACTTATTCGGACAATATGAATTTCCGATTTATCAGAATATTCTTTATTTTGTTGATAATGAGATTCATCACCGTGGGCAAGGTTACGTTTACCTGAGAGCTTTGGGAATCGAGCCACCGTTTTTCTGGGAAAGAGAAAGATAAAAAAGCAAAGAGCTTTCAGGATTTTCTGAAAGCTCTTTTTTGTCTAACCACATAGGCACATAGGAATATGCAATATAATTTCTCAAAACGATTACATAGGATTATCGTCAGATTTATTTAATCTTAGATATTTTCCCAAAATAAACCTTACAAAACTACGTGTCTATGTGGTTAAATCTTTTAATCCGGTAAAATATTACTGAAGAATTTAACAATGTTTTCCTTCAGTTTCGCAAATGTTTCCGATGTTCCGAATTCCTTGTTATCATAACCAATCGGAAAACCTTTTTCCACATATTCGTTATTTTTACTTGATGTCAACGGTTGGAAATCCTGATTCACTTCGCCCAATTCATCGGTATGGATGTCCAGATATTTCACAGTCGAATTCTTGGAGAAATCCAGTTTCTTCAAATCAATTTTCTTAATTTCTTTCTTTAAATCTGACCGGAAAAATAAGTTCATATTCTTAGCGTCAATCACAGTTTGCCATTCTCCGGCGTGAACAGAATTCAGAATATTCCAGGCGTAATCTACAGGTTTTCCGTCGTATTTGTAATTTTGTAGCATATAATAAGCGCGGTTGTAGCGGTCATCCCAATTTGCACTTTTATCATAATCGAACTTCTCATTTCCGCCTAGAAAATCAAATTGCTTAGCCTTGTCAAAATCCTTTTTATATTGGTTGTTGCACAATAGCGGCATTGGCATTTCTTTGTCAGTCAGCACTTTATATTTACTACCGAGCAACGCAATCGTTGTGGCATTTCCTTTGGCATCGGTCAGGAAAAAATGACTTCCTGCAGCATTTGGCCACCAATCTATGTTCGGACCCTTGTTCAGATTGTCAACGACTTCTTTTACAGTTTTATAATTATCCAGTTGATATTGAATCCATTGTGCCCAAAACATATTGGGCTGTTTTGGATTGACAACTTTCGACGTTTCTTCGAGATAAAGTTCCACCAGGAATAGTCCCTTTTCATTCACGCCATAACAAGGGAAATCGTAACCCAAAAGATTGAAAGTCACTGATCCGTATTTGGAAGTCCATTGCTTTTTGGAAGTCAAATTATCGGTAGTCAGATTTTCCCAACTGATATTTCTTTTTAGGACGGCGCGTTTGTTCACGACAATCATTCCGGGCATCGTTTTCCAGTTTTCATTGAAGCCAACCACGCAATGGTCTTTTCCGCGTAACAGAAATGCCGAACAAGCGGAAAGTGCCGTAGAATAGGCGATTGTCATTATTAGAAAACTTCGTAACAGTAAAGACTTCATATTTTTTAATTTAATTTTTTTGAGATATTTTGGATCAAATCAGTCATTGTGTCTTTGAGATAGTCAGGTTCAATGATCTCTGCATAATCTGCAAAGGTAATCAACCAGCGTGGAAAACCCTCGTCAATCCAGCTCGTTTCGAAGGTTAGGAGCATTCCGTTTTCAGTTTCTTCGTCGGCAATCCAGCCGTAATATTTCATCGAATGCATAATGTGCGGCATTATTTGTTTCTCAACCAAAAGCTTGACCTGCACTTTTTCTGTATTTGATTTTTGTTTGTAATCGGCGACTTTTCCATATTCCTGATGAAAATGATTTTCGGTTTTAATGATTTTCAAAATCCTGTCCACACGGAATTGTCGGTAATCTTTTCGCATTGTACAAAAAGCCATCACATACCAATAATTGAATTCATAAAAAATCCCAACTGCTTCAATTATTCGTTCCGAAGCTTCGGTTTTTGCACTTTCATAATTGATTTTCAGTTGCGTTTTCTCTGAAATGCTTTCCAGAATTGTGGGAATAATATTTTTAATGGAATCCGTCTTTTCCGGTTGATAAGAATAGATGTTGATTTGATTTTCAATATCGCTCACCAGATTTTTCTCCGAATTTCGAAGGACAGATTTCACTTTTTCCATCGCCGAATTGTAATGAGAACCGAGACTTTCGTGCGAAAAATTCTGCATCAGTTTTTCTGCTGTGATGAAACTCAAAACTTCCTCTTTCGTAAACATCACTGGCGGAAGTTTGTAACCATCAACCAAAGAATAACCCGAACCAGCTTCTCCAAAAATCGGAATTCCGGCATTTTCCAAAGTTTTAATATCTCTGTAAATCGTTCTAACACTCACTTCAAATTTCTCCGCCAAATCCTGCGCCCGAACAATCGGTTTACTTTGCAATTGCACGAGAATCGAGGTGACGCGGTCTATTTTTTTTATGTAATGGTCTTCATTCATTGTATATCATTTGAAAGGTCTTCGACTCCCCTCAGACTGACAAAAGTAAATATTAGCGATGTCACACTGAGCGCAGTCGAAGTGTTTTCGTTACAAATCTCATTCATCTTTATAAGTTTTCACCAATCTATCAAGATTCAAACTTCTTGCAGAAGCATCGAAAATTTCACGGTAAGTTCCATCTTTTTCATACAATTCCTCGTGCGTTCCGTTTTCAACAACGGCGCCTTTTTTCATCACATAAATCATATCCGAATCCAAAATCTGCGATAAGGAATGTGAAATTATCACAACTGTTCTTCCTTGTTTTATAGCGTCAAGAGAATTTTTAATTTGTTCCGTTGCAATCGCATCCAGACTTGCTGTTGGTTCATCAAGGAAAATGATTGGTGGATTTTTCAGGAACAATCTGGCGATGGCAATTCTTTGCTGTTGTCCGCCGGAGAGTTGCGTGGCGTCGTGGTTGTAAGCTTCCGGCAAATCCAAAATCTGCTCGTGGAGATACGCTTTCGTCGCTGCTTCTTTTATTTCGTTAAAAGTAGCGTGGAGATTTCCGTAGCGGATATTATCTTCAATACTTCCTTTGAAAATGTGATTTTTTTGGAGAACCAATCCAAGGTCATCACGCAGAAAGTCATTATCAAAATCATTCAGATTGTTGCCATCCAAAAGTATTTCGCCGGAATCCGGTTCATAGAATTTACAAAGCAAATTGATAATCGTCGATTTTCCTGCGCCACTTAAACCAACCAAAGCGGTCGTTTTTCCGTTTTCGATTTTCAGGGAAACGTTGTGAAGCGCTTTCATCCCGTTTGGATAAGTGAAATCTACGTTTTTGATTTCGAAATTTCCTTTGATGGGAATATTGTTGATGGTTCCGTTTGGTTCGGTTTCCTCGTCGGCATTCAGGATTTCAAAATAACCTTCAGCGTAAATGAAGGCGTCATTCATATCATCATAAATCCTGTGAAGCTGACGAATAGGCGCAGAAACGTTGTTGAATAGCATAATGTGAAGCATAATTGCACCAATCGTCATCTGTTGGTCGAGCACGAGATAAACTGTCAAAAGGATAATCAAAACGACTCCGAATTGCTCGATAAAAGTCTTCAAACCGTCATAAATAAAACTGGTTCGCCTTGTGTACAATTGGCTTTCCATCAGCTTCATCTGAAGATTGTACTGTTTGCTTCCTTCAAATTTTTCGCGGACAAAACTTTTGATTACCATAATGGAATTAATCAAATTCAAAAGTCCGGACGTTTTCTGCTCGCGCTGGTTTCTGAGCGTTCGTCGTACGTTTCCTAATTTTTTTGCCTGTCTGGAAGTGACATAAAAATAAATCGGAATCACCATGGTAGAAACCAAACCGACGTAGATGTTCTGCATATACATTACAATCAGCGCAATAATCGCCGTTGAAAAGAGCGGCAGAATATCGATGAAAAAGTTCTGGACGAGTTTTGTGAGGCTTTCAATCCCTCGGTCAATTCGGATTTGCAGTTTTCCGGATTCGTGATTTTCGTCGTTGTAGTAGGCGATTCGGTAAGTCAGGATTTTGGTAATAGCTTCCTGTGCTAGTTCGGAACTTACATTAATTCTGATTTTTTCGCCGTAAAATTTCTGCCCAAACTGAATGAAAATATTCGCCAATTCTTTACCCAAAAGTATGATTGAAATGAGCGTCAGAACGTGAATTCCTTTCTTCATCGGATTGGGAAGTTGCGTCAGTTTTGTCACTTCGTCCACCGTATATTTCAAAACCAAAGGATTGACCTGAGCGAATAATGCGCCGATGAAGGTCAAAGCTAAAGTTACGAAAATCATCGTGCGATAAGGCTTGATGAAGCGCCGCAACTGCTGATAAATATGAATTAAGTTGGTGGTTTTTTGAAATGGCTTTTTCATTACAGCAATTTAAGAATTAATTTAAAAACCACATAGAAACATAGAAAATGCTTAGCAGAATTAAGTTTAAATAGCTAATTGAACTTTTAGAACAAATTGTTTTAAAATTCTATTGTGCCTATGTGGTTCAAAAATAAAAAGTTTAATTTTATCCAATAATATTTCAGAATGAAAATATATACAAAAACCGGCGACAAAGGCGAGACCGGACTTTATGGCGGAAGCAGAATCTCCAAAGCCAGCGCAAGAGTAGAATCTTACGGCAATATCGATGAGCTGAATGCGAACATTGGCGTGGCAAAATCTCATATTGAAGATGAAGATGTGATTAATCAACTTAAAAAAATTCAATTTGATTTGTTTACGGTTGGTTCCGAAGCTTCGACGCCGATTGATAAATTGTTTTTGGCTAATGGAAAAGCGAGATTGCCACTGGTAATTTCAGACCAAGAAATCGAAGAATTGGAAACTTGGATGGATGTGATGGAAGAGAAAGTGGAGCCTTTACAATATTTCATTTTGCCTGGCGGTGGGAAAGCATCGACGTTTCTTCACGTGGCGAGAACGGTTTGCAGACGCGCGGAAAGAAGTTTGGTTTTCCTTAATCAATCGGAAGAAGTGCGAGCGGAACTGATTAAATATCTGAATCGTTTGTCGGATTATCTTTTTGTTTTGGCAAGATATATTTCGAAATTGAATAATGAATCGGAGGAATATTGGAATCCTAATGATAGAAGTTAGAAATGAGATTTAATATTTGCAATTATTATTAAGATGAGTGTTAGTAGAAAGCTTTTAGAAGAAAAATCAAATCAAGAATTAGAAAAATATATTGAAGCAGGAAATAAATTTGTTCCAGATGCAAATCTGTTTGCTTATGAAATATTAAAGAAGAGAGGTAGGGAATTCACGGATGAAGAAACTATACGACTAGAGTCATTGATGAATGAAAAAAATAAAAATGAAGAAATTGTAATTCATCCAAATTATAAAAAATCGGCTGATTTGATTTATATTTCTGGAGCTTTAGGAATCGGTAATTTAATTTGGACTTACGAGAGTTTAGATAGCGGAATGAAAATTTTCATTGCTCTTTTTTCTATTGCTTTTTTATTTGGAATCGGTTATTTTATTAGTAAAGGAATTGAATGGGTTAGATATTTCTTTTTTATAATCTTAGTTTCTGGACTTTTTGGATTTCCTTACATAATTGCAAATCTCAAAAGTGAACCTGTTTTAGGAATAATTAATATTGTCCAAACGGTTTTACAAATCTGGGCTTTGGTTCTATTGTTTAAAATTCCAAAACCAGAAAAAAACTGATGAAAAATAAAGCCTTACTTTTCATCAACGGAGAACCACCAAAAGAATTTCCAAATCTGTCAGATTATGAGTTGGTTGCCTGTACAGACGGCGCTTTTCATTATTTGAAAGAGTTGAGTTTTCCCTTAGATAAATTGGATTTTATTTCCGGCGATTTTGATTCTTACACAGAATCCTTCGACTCCGCTCAGGATGACAAACAATACGGTTTTGAAATTATAGAAACGCCCGACCAAAATAAAACAGATTTCCATAAAGCAATAGAAATTATTCTTGAAAAAGGATTTGAAAACATCGATGTTTATGGCGCCAGTGGAGGCGAACAGGATCATTTTCTGGGGAATTTGAGCGTCGCTTTTTTCTTTAAAGATCAATTGAATCTTAATTTCTTTGATAATTATTCTTCATATTATTTTATTCCTAAAGAATTCTCAATGTCGGGTGTTAAGGATAAACTGATTTCATTATTGCCTTTCCCAATTGCGAAAAACATTGAAACCAAAGGATTGAAATGGCCTTTGTACAACGAGAATTTAATTTTTGGAGAGAGAATTGGGACAAGAAATATCGCAGAAGATCAGGACGTTTCCATTAAGTATAAAGAAGGTGATATGTTGATTTTTGTTGGGAAATGATTCCTCATTTTTTATAGAATTATTAACGCAGAAATTCAGTTTATTTCATCATTTTTGTACCGTAAAACAATTAATTTTTTTTAGCCATCAATGAAAATAAAATATTCTGAACTAATTGACCAAACACTCTATTTTCCTACAGAAGAATTCAATGTGGACGAAAATAGTCTGAAATTCCACGATATCAACCTGATGGAAGTTGTGGAAAAGTTCGGGACTCCTTTGAAATTCAATTATTTACCAAAGATTTCTCAAAATATAGAACGGGCAAAATTTTGGTTCAAAGAAGCTTTTGAAAAGAACGATTATCAGAAAACTTACCGATATTGCTACTGTACCAAATCCAGCCATTTTGCATTTGTTGTAGAAGAAGCCCTGAAGAATGACATCAGTCTGGAAACGTCTTCCGCTTATGATATGGACATCGTGAAATCCCTTTATGACAAAGGAAAAGTCACCAAAGATATCGAGGTGATTTGCAACGGTTTCAAAACAGACGATTATCTGGCAAAGATTTCCGATCTCATCAACAGCGGTTTCGAAAATATCACACCGATTCTTGATAATTACAGAGAGCTGGACAAGCTTACAGAAAGCATCGACAGAACTTTTGATATCGGAATCAGAATCGCAGCAGAGGAAGAGCCGAAATTCGAATTTTACACCTCCAGATTAGGAATCGGATACAAAGATATCATCCCCTATTACAGCCAGAAAATCGCTGAACATCCGAATGCGAGGCTGAAAATGCTTCACTTTTTCATCAATACCGGAATCAAAGATACCGCGTATTATTGGAACGAATTATATAAATGTCTCCGTGTCTATGCAAGACTGAAAAAAATTGCGCCGGAAGTTGATTCTCTTAATATCGGTGGTGGTTTTCCCATCAAAACTTCGCTTAATTTCGATTATGACTATCAATATATGGTCAACGAGATTGTTTCGCAGATCAAGAAATTCTGTGAAGAGGAAGGTGTTGAAGAGCCAAATATTTACACGGAATTCGGAAGTTTTACCGTAGGCGAAAGTGGTGGACATTTGTATAAAATTATTTCTCAGAAACGTCAAAACGACAGAGAAAAATGGAATATGATCGACTCGTCTTTTATGACGACTTTGCCGGATACGTGGGCTATTTCCCGTCACTTCATAATGTTGCCGCTGAACCGTTGGGAAGATTCTTACGAAAGGGTTTTTCTTGGCGGATTGACTTGTGATTCAGATGATTACTACAATTCTGAACAACATACGAATGCCATCTATCTTCCGGTTTATAATGATACAAAACCATTGTACATAGGATTTTTCCATACGGGTGCTTATCAGGAGACGATTGGCGGTTACGGCGGCGTTCACCACTGTCTGATGCCTCAGCCAAAGCATATTTTGATTGATAAAGACGAAGACGGCAACTTCACTTACGAGCTTTTCAGAGAAGAGCAGCGTCCTGAGGATGTCCTGAAACTTTTGGGATATTAATCTTTAGATAAAAGACTGATAGAACATATATAAATAAAAAAAGCGGAAGGTAATTTCCGCTTTTTTTATTTAATGAATTGTACTGTTTACTGATACAATTTTATTTTAATTCTGTAATGAATTCGTCGTTTGCTGTTCTGTATTTTTTCAGATTTACCAGCCAGTCGCCGCTTGTATCTCTGTAGCCTAAAGGTAGAATCACAACACTTTTCAGACCTTTTTCTCTCAGTCCAAGAAGTTCATCAAGTGCATTCATATCAAAACCTTCCATCGGCGTAGAATCTACTTTTTGCTCTGCCGCTGCCGCAATGGCCAATCCAAATGAGATGTAGGCCTGTTTTGCGGCGTGTGTCGCGTGCCAGTCGGATCCCAAAGGTTCATACATTCCCCAGAGACGGGTTTTATAATCGTCCATAGTTTCTTTCGGAATGCCTCTTTCAGCAGTAGTTTTGTCAAAAACTTCGGAGATACTGTTGTGAGAATAGCCGTCCCAGGCAGCCCAGACCAAAAGGTGGGAACCATCTGTAATCTGACCCTGGTCAAAAGCGATCGGTTTGATTTTTTCAAGCAATTCTTTATTGGTAATCACAAAAATCCTGTAAGGCTGCAGGCCCGAGGATGACGGAGCCAGTCTTGCAGCTTCCAAAATGTAATCGACTTTTTCCTGAGGAACGATTTCTCCGTTCAGTTTCTTGGCGGCATAACGCCAGTTGAGGTCTTCTATTAAACTCATATTTTTAGGATCTTTTAAATTTGAACAGCAAAGTTACATTAGAAAAGTTTATTTTTGTAATAAGGTTACAAAAAGTTATTATTACAAAAAAGTAAGTCAATTGATAATGAGAGCTTTATGTATTTTAAGGCTGTATTTATTATCATATGATATCAAGTTAATCTCAAGTGGAACTATAATAAGACAAGATGAAAATCAAATGCTGTAAAACCAATATGCTGGCAGTCCAAGATACGATGGATGTTTTGAAAGGGCGTTGGAAAATCCACATTATTGCGGCACTGTGCTATGACAGGCTTCGTTTTTCTGACCTTCAGAAGGAGATAAGCGGTATCTCTGCCAAAATGCTGAGCAGTGAACTCAAGGATCTGGAAATCAATCAGCTTGTGACCAGAACTGTTTTGGATACGCAGCCAATCAGTGTGATCTATGAACTGACAGACTATGGATATACGCTGAAAAAAGTGATTGAAAACCTCGCAGACTGGGGAATAAGCCACCGGAAAAAAATTATTGGTGATTTAGCAGATCGTGGATAGATATTTTAATATTTTTAAATCGGAAAGAGATTATAATTAATTATCTTTAAACTTTGTCTTTTAATAACACCAATGCTGACCAGATTCTTTAATTTGCTTTTACTTTTTGCGTTAGCTGTAAATGCCAATGCGCAAGTGAACGATGCCCAGAATCTGACAAAAGACGTAAAGGCGCTCATGTATTCTGATCCCGAAAAAGCTATCAAAACAGCGCAATACATTATCTCCAATCAAAGTTTTGGTACGTCTGAGGATGTGTACAATGCACTTCTTTTGCAGTCAGAAATTTTTTTTAATCTGAGAAGGTATAACGATGCAGCTGTCAAACTCATCTCTGCAGACAGGATTTCAACAAACGTCGATAATGATTTTCTGAAGGCAAAAAATGACTATCTGATTGGCAAAATTTATCTGGAACTTGGTTTTTCGGACGAACTCCAACAGATTATCAACAATATGGACGGCATTTCTCAATCTCTAAAGGATGATGAGAAAACCTGTGTCCGGAATTGGGTGAATGAGTTGCAAATCCTCCAGTTTTATCACCAGAAGAAATATAAAGAAACACTGTCCCTGATCGGACGGAGTATAAGTAATGCTTTGGAGCTAGACAAGACTTACAAAGACCGGCTGTTATTGATAAAAGCATCAATTGATGATCAGATTATTCCCGGCCTGCAAAATTCTGATTCCTATTTTCAATTGCTGGGAGAAGTGCTGGTTTTGCAGTCCAAAGCAGCTAAAGGTGAGGTTTCCCAAAATGATATCGCTGCGGTCAAAAACAAATTCCCCAATTATAACAGTGGCGTATTCTTTACTGATGTTTACAGGATTTGGTCTCAAAAAGCTTGTACGGGAAATTCCCCAGCGTGTTTCAGCTCAAGAAAAGAGTATATCAGACTGCTCAAATCTTCGCTTGCCGACAGACAGGAAGCGCGCGTAAACGTCATCAATCTTATAGATCAGAAAGAAAATTCCCGCATACATCAGCAAAAAGAATTTCAAAACACCGTTTTATTTTTCATAGCATTTGTTTGCGGATTGATTCTGATAATCAGTGTGATATATTATTTTGTAATTAAAGCCAAAGCCAGTGTGGCGACGGTTGAATTTGAAAAACAGAATATCTCAAAAGAGTATGAACAGAAACTGAGTGATCAGCTGAAGGATTTCCAGACCAGCCATGTTTTTACGATACCAGAGAAAACCGAGAATCTGATTCTGTCAAATCTTGAGACGTTTGAAAAAAGCAAAGATGTGAGAGATCCAGGTCTTTCATTGGCGGTTCTGGCAAAGCGTATGAACACGAATTCCAAATACCTGTCCGAGATCATCAATAAACATAAAGGCAAAAATTTTAATAATTATCTTAATGAACTCAGGGTCAATTACATTGTGGAAAAAATGATTCAAAATCCTGAATATCTGCAGTATAAGACCAGTTATCTGGCTGAAGAAGCGGGATTTGCATCGCGCACTACTTTTACGACTATTTTCAAGAATGTGACCGGGAAAAGCCCGTCGCAGTTTGTGGATGAAATTAAAAACAAGTGAGATGAATAAAAGTTGCTACCTGTTGTTTTTGCTGTGTTCATTCTTTGCGTTCTCACAGTCCGGATCCCAATTGGAAAAACAAATTACGGAAGTTGACAGAATGGCATTCAGAGATCCCGATTCTGCATTGGTGATGGTAAAAAAACTGGAACCAAAAATTGATGATGACAGACTCCGAAGCAAACTGCTGCTTTCCAAAGGAAGTGCCTATTCGGTAAAGCATCTCTCATCTGCGGCCCTGAAATCGGGTTTTGAAGCGCTCGATATATCTCAGAAAGCCAGGGATTCTCTGACGATGGTGAATGCTTTGGGCTTCATAGGCAATCAGTACTATATTCTGAAGCTCAACAAAAAAGCCATTAATTATCTTAATAGAGCAGAAACGATTATAGATTTTCTCAAAGATCCGTCGCTCAATCAGATGAGCTCCAATATTTATTTTGTTAAAGCCTTGATTTATAAGGATAATCTGGATCCTGCATTTGCAATTACCTATTTTGATAAAGCAATTAACGAATACAATAAGCACAAAGACAGAAGCAGTATTCTCAACAGGAATATAACCAAGATACAAAAAGGATATTCCCTGATAGACATTGGAAAAGCAGACGAGGCTGAGGCTCTTTTTCTCGAAGTCATCAGAGAAGCTGACAGCTACAAAATGGCAGAGGCTTCCAACTATGCTAAAGTAGGGCTTGCCATCACTTATGATAACAGAAAGGATTTTTTGAAAGCTAATCAAGTCCTTCTGGATACAGAAAAGACGATTGGCCAGACTTCTAATGTGGGACTTCTCACAGAAGTTTATGATGCGCTGAGTCAGAATTATCTTAATCAGAACAATGCGCCGCAATACTTTTTTTATAATCAGAAACTGGAAAAAAACCTACTGCAGAATGACGGCATTGAAGAAAAATCCTTCTCAGATTTGTTGGCAAAGAACTTAGAAATGCAGACTTCAGAATTGGAAAATGATCAGAGAAAGTTCTATTTGTATCTGATTTTGATAATTTTTATCACTGCAGTAGGTTTATTTTACATTAAAAAAAGGGTAAAAAGCTTGAAATTGGTAAATCATTCATAATATTTCTCTTTAGGTTTCAATGGTCTGTTATTCAATATTTTACGATTGGAAAATAGTGTCAGTATTCGTGTAAATTCTTCAATTCCAAACAGCAATAGTTTTCCGTTTAAGGATTTCATAGGTAGATTTGAAATATAATTAAAATCAAATCATATGAAATTGAAAAACGCCTTTCTTGCATCAATTCTTCTTTCAGGAATGCTATCTGCGCAAACTATAGCTATAGATACAACCGTTCCCAATAATCCTGCTCCGGCGGCGAACAGTATCCTGGAATATTGGTATTGGGCTTACGGTATCAAAGTAAGCGGTACCGGTTTTGCAGCCAACTCGGCAATCAAATTTACTTCCGTAGATCCACAGGGTGGCTTGAGATCTCTGTCTTCTACAACGGATGCGACAGGGAATGTTACTTTCCAGTTCAACGGCTGGACCAATACTTCTCCTTTGGGCAACTATACGCTGAAAGCTGAGGATACCTCCGGAAAGACCGCAACCGGAACTTATGCAGTGGTGAAGGATCCTAAACACGTCATCACCGGTGAAGCTACACCTGTGTCTTTCAAAATGCAGGACTTTGAATCCGGTTCCACTGTGATTGTTAAAAATCTGGTTCCGAACGGTCAGGTTAAAATTAATATTGGTGATCCTGCGTCAGGCGCTTGGGAGCTGAACAAAGATGAGGAAATGTTCGCCAACGAAAGAGGAGAACTCGAAGTGAAGTTCGACATCAATACCAGACTCTTTAATCCTTACCAGCAGGTGCCGCTAGTTCCTGTAGAAGGCAATTGGACATTAAGTTATAATGACTGGTCTGGCGGAGGATTCAAAGGAAGCAGCAAAATAAGAGTTTTGCCAAATAATCCAGGTACTTCGTCATACTGCAGTATTTCTGCAACCAATTCTGAACCTATCACTTCAGTTACTTTTGCGGGGATTTCCAACGTTACAGATCCCAACTCGAGTAGTTCTTACGAAAGCTATCTGACCAAAGTCGGGACTGTGGAAAAAAACAAGGAGTATAAAATCACGGTAAAAGGTAACACGTATGGCGCTTTCAAGGTAAGTACTTTTACAGCGTTTATAGACTGGAACCAAAACGGAACTCTAGATAATGATAATGAGATCTACAGAATTGGGTTTGTGAAAGGTACAGATGGTTTCGACGCTCAATTTGCAGAACTGAATATCAAAGTCCCGTCCGATGCAGTGTTGGGAAATACGAGACTTAGAATTTTAAAAGTAAATTCGCCTTCCACTTTTGCGATGTTCTGGCCAACCGGTCCTTGTGGTAATTATAATGACGGCCAGGTGGAAGATTATACGATCAATGTAAAAGAAGCTTTGTCAACCGGTGAATCCGCTTTTGATAAAGTAAGTTTCTATCCAAATCCTGTGAAAGACATATTAACTGTTGCCTCAAACAAAAAAGTGAGCTCAATTTCAGTTTTTAATACTGCGGGACAATTGGTAAAGACTACTCAAAATATCAATACTATTGATATGAGCAATCTCTCTGCAGGTGTCTATGTTGTAAAAACCGATGTAGAAGGTAAAACGGAGACTTCTAAAGTCTTCAAAAAGTAAAAGACTTAGTAAAATCATAATTGTTTGTCGGCTATTGTTTAAGACCTGTCTTCTCAATAGCCGATTTTTTAGTGCCTTATTTTAAATGTTAAAAAACTGAATTATATGAAAAAATCTTTATCAATTCTATCCTTTTTACTTGCAACAGCAGCGTTTGCACAGGTAGATGTAAATGCAAGTTCAGGAACGGAAACTGCAACATATACAACTGTGAAAGCCGCTTTCGATGCCATCAATGCCGGTACGCATCAAGGGGTCATTAATATTACAATTACAGCAAATACTTCAGAAACAGGCACCTCTGTTTTGAACCGAAGTACAGGCACCTCCGGTTTTGCATCGGTTACTTTAAAGCCGGCTGCAGCTACTACACCAACCATCACCAACACTGCTGCCGGACCCGTTTTCAGAATTCTGGGAAGTAATGTGATTATTGACGGCAGCAACAACGGCACAGACAGCAGGGATCTTAGCATTATAAATGGAAATGTTGCCGGAAGCCAGGTGATTGCGATGGGATCTTCTGATGTTGCCAACCCTTTGACTAATGTTACAGTGAAAAATACAAACGTGATCAATGGCGTAAAAACTTCAGGATATGGCATTATTGTGAGTAATACGGCTGGATCGGCTACGGCAGGTTATTTTAAGAATATTACTATCGAAAACAACTCTGTGCAAAGATCATTTAACGGAATCTACCTTCTGGCGGTTTCTGCTGCAGGAAATGGTTCCGGATCCGTCATTGCGAAAAATGACCTTTCAGCAAGCGCCGATAATTCTAACAGATCAACAGGCATTTACCTGGGAGGTACGGATGACGTTGCCGTTTCGGCCAATAAAATTGGAAACTTTGATGCCACTGTCAACGAGGCAAAAAGAGGAATTTGGCTGGCTGTTAATACGATGAATACAACAGTTTCTGATAATATTATTGATAATATCGGCATCAGCAACGTCAGTGGAGGTAGTGCAACAGGCATCCAGATTTTTACCAATGCAGGTGCAGGAGGCGTGCCATCGGCCAACAAAATTCTGAGAAATAAGATTTCAAACCTTTTTAGCGGCGGACTCAACAGTTCTGTGACGGGCATCGGTCTGGGAGGATCTACATTCGGAACGGTAATCAGCCAAAACACCATCAACAATCTTATCAATAAAAAGTCGGGAACTACAGCGGGACTTGGCGCAGAAGGTCTGGTATTAGGAGCTGCGACTGCTTCAAATACTTTAGTGAGTAATAATTTCATCTCAAAGATCTCAAGTTTTGCCATCTCGGGAAACACCGGCGGAATATTGATCAACGGCGGTTCCGGATATAAAATTTACAATAATTCGGTTTATTTGACAGAAACCCAGAATGACGGTGTAACTAAAGGCCTTCCAATTGCACTCAGCATTGCCGGGATTACTGCAACGGGTTCAATAGATGTCAGAAATAATATTTTTGTGGCCAGCCTTGCAGATAATTCTGTTCCGGCCTATGCAGCTTCTGTTTCCTTCAGCTCTACATTCTCCAATACAGATCCGAAGATCATATTCACAAATTTTGATCATAATATTTTTTACAGCAGCAACAATCTTGCAATCCTGGCAGTAACCAGTACGCAAACCATTTTGCCTGCTCTCAGCAACCTGCAGACCACGTACGGAAACAATGCCAATTCAATCCAGGCATTACCAAAATTCATCTCCGATACAGACCTTCACATTTTGCAGGAATCCGGGAATTCAGCAATCGATAACAAAGGGACATCTTTGACAGACGTGCCTGCGGATTTTGATAATGAAGCCAGAAGTGCCACAACACCAGATATTGGTGCAGATGAATTTACAATAGAAACCCTTGCGGTAGATGCTGCTGCAGGAAAGGCGAAAATTCAGATTTATCCAAATCCTGTCAACGATGTTCTGACGGTTTCTTCAGACAAAAAAGTAAGCAGTATCTCTGTTTATAATGTTGCAGGTCAAATGGTTAATAACATTAATAATTCTAATACCATCAATCTGGCAAAGCTTTCTTCAGGCGTTTATTTTGTAAAAACAGTTGTGAAAGGCCAAGTTGAAATGACGAAGATCATAAAGAAATAAGTTAATTCATTCATAGTTTTTTTGATTCACCCGGGGCTGATCGTACTGAAAAGCCCCATTTTTTCTTAAAACAATGATTAAAATTTACAGTTAAAATATGAATAAAATTTTCATAACGCTTTCTCTCTGCTTAAGTTCCATCCTCAGTTTTGGACAGTGGACGCCCACAGCAATGAAGGGAAAACAGTCAAAAGAAACAAAAGCAAGTACTTTCTATACGCTGGATATCAATGCATTAAGATCAAAACTCAGCACTGCAGAACCCACTGGTAAAAACAGCAATCCTATTCTCATAGACCTTCCGACAGTTGACGGAACAACAGCAAAATTCGAAGTGTACAGTTTGCCGGTCGTTGTAAAGTCTCTCGCAGACCGCTATCAGCTAGGCTCTTATGTGGGTACAAAAGTAGGCGATCCTACAACTTATGTCAGATTCAGTGTGTCGCCTTATGATTTACAGTCGATGATGTTCAAGGACGGAAAGTATGAATTCATCGAGCCTGTGAACGAAGAAAGAACAGTTTACGGTGTTTTCCCGAAATCGGACCGAGAAACAGGCGCGCACGCCTTTTCCTGCTCAACGTCGGAATCTGCAGAAAGTCAAAATCAGCTTAAACAATTAACGGCAGGTTCAAACTTTTCCAACGCAGCCACAGATTTCAGCAAATCTGCCGATAAAAAATACATAACGTACAGACTGGCCATTTCGGTAATTGGAGAATACACACAGTATTTTGGTGGCGTGGCACAGGCTTTTGCTGCAATCAATGCCACAATGACGCGGGTCAACGGTGTTTTTGAGCGGGACTTTGCCATTCACCTCAATGTGCAGGATATTCCCCAGCTGATCTTTTCCAATCCCGCTACAGATCCTTATTCCAATGCTAATATAGGAATTGGCGGTGCGTGGAATACCCAACTGCAGCAGACCCTGACTTCAGTGGCAGGAAATGACGGCTACGATATCGGCCATCTTTTCGGACGTGCCGGCGGATCAGGAAATGCCGGCAGTGTCGGCAATGTCTGCAGAAATCCAGTTAATAATACGGATGCAACATCCAAAGGTGCCGCTTTCAGCACACCGCGAACAGGCGGTCCGGAAGGGGAACGTTTTGATATAGACCTTGTAGCGCACGAGATGGGCCATCAGTTTGGCGCAGACCACACTTACAGTTTCGAGATTCTGCCTGTGCCCAACCGTTCGGCACATATGGAACCGGGCTCTGGCTCTACGATTATGGGATATGCCGGCATCACATTTTCAAATGTGCAGACTTTCTCAGATTCCTATTTTCATGTGAGAAGCATAGAGCAGGTGCAGTCTTACGTCAATTCTCAAAGTTGCGGGACGGTGACCGGTATTGATAATAATCCACCGGTGATTGCCGCTTTGCCGGACAGAACGATTCCTAAAGGAACAGCTTTTGTCCTGACCGCCAATGCAACCGATACGGAAAATAATCCACTGACTTACAACTGGGAAGAATATGACCTGTCAACTTCTCCGGTTACAATGGTAACCGGCGATAATACGGCTGGTCCGAAATTCCGGTCGCTGCCACCAGGTCCAAATCCTGCCAGATATTTTCCGAAATTAAGCAGCGTCATCAAAGGTAATCTTGTAAGCGCTACCGACTGGGAAGCGGTGTCCAACGTTGCAAGGATCCTCAATTTTAAAGCTGTTGTAAGAGATAATCATCCGGATGTCACGCAGCAGCAGACCTCTGAAAGTTTACAAAAAATCACGGTAGGCAGTGAAGGTCCTTTTAAAATGACTACTGCAAAAGTGTATAACAATGCTGAAAGTGAGATCAAATGGGATGTTGCAAGTACCAATCTTCCACCGTATAATGTTGCCAACGTTAAGATTGATTATTCAGCAGATCAGGGCGTTTCCTGGAATGTTTTGAAGCCTTCCGCGCCTAATGACGGATCAGAATTGTTAAACTTCTCAGGTGTTGCTGCAAATCAGACGGTCATTGTAAGAGTTTCTGCAATTGACAATGTTTTTTATGCTTTGGGAAATGTTGCAGTGTCCAGCATCCTGGCGTGTGACGGTACAGCACCAACGTCTTTAGCGGTAAGTAATATCACTCAAAATACAGCACAGCTCGACTGGGATCTGGTGGCCAGTGCGACTTACACGCTGAGATATAAAAAATCGACGGAGAGTAATTGGACGGTTATCAATAATATTAATACAAATCAATATGCGTTGTCACAATTGGAGATCAACAAATCTTATGAAGTCAGTGTGGGCGCAGTCTGCAGCGGTGTCGTAGGTAATTATGCCAATATTTCTTTCTATACAGGGGCGAACAACTATTGCGCAGCAGGATCTACTTACCTTCTTTCTGAAAAAATAGCAAATGTGACGTTTGCAGATATTAATAACAATTCCAGTTCTAACGCAGGTTACGAAGATTTTTCTAATGTGATCGGAAATGTTTCGGCAGGTCAGATCTATAATTTTACGGCAAGTTCTACCACAGGTTCGGCAGATTTCGACCAGGTGATTGTTTGGATAGACCTCAATCAGGATGGAGATTTCACTGATGCCGGAGAAAAAGTGCTCACCACAGCGTACGGTAAGGCGCCGTGGAAAGGTGTGATTACAATTCCGTCAGCAATATTGGCCGGACGTACAAAAATGAGAGTGAGGCTTTACGGAGCGATTCAGAATCCTAACGAAACGCCTTGCGGAAATTCCTATTACGGGCAGGTGGAAGATTATAGTCTGAATGCAGGCCAGTTGGCTGTTTCGGATGTTGAGAAAGTTTCGGTTAAATATTATCCTAATCCTGTAAAAGATTTGTTAACCATTAAGTCAGAAACAAAAGTAAAATACATAGAAGTATTTAGTAATACAGGACAATTGCTCAAGACAAATAAGGATTCTAATGTAATTAATCTAGCAGAGCTACCTACTGGAACCTACATCATTAAAACTATATTTGATAAGTACATTGATGTAACTAAAATAATAAAGAAGTAAAGTTAATCATAGTTTTTTTTATTAATCGGAACGAGGCTGATCTTAATTGAGAAGCCTCGTTTTTTTTGATTGATGATCAGAGCTTCGGTCTGTGCGCACGCATCAAATCTCCTGTGCGCACAGACGACGCAACGCATGCGCACACCGCGATCGAAACATGCGCACGTGTTTATTCATTAAGATTTGTCATTAATAAAAACGAGGCCGATCTATGGGAAAGGCCTCGTTTTATAATATTATTTCCTGGTAAAACTGTACGTTTTCCCGTTCTGGAGAAGCTGCATCTGATTCTTTTCCGGAAAGAAGTTGATCTGTATTCCTGCTTTTTCAAATCTGAATTGATCTTGCTGTACCAATTCCAGCGGGAATTCCGACTGACCTTTTCCTTGGGCAAAGAGTTGGTCGTCATTTACAAAAACTTTCAGATTCAGAGAGATATCAGTAGAGGTATAATTGCCGATGTAACTCTTGAATTTTCCGTTATAAGCCTTTGATTCCGTGGTGTTTTCGAATTTCGGATATTCAAAATCTTCATTATAAATAATATTGAGAATGGCGATGGCCAAAGCATTGTGTGGATACTCTTCACCATTAATAACCATTGAAATAGAGTAGTCATCTTTCTTATTATAAGCTGTAATAGAATGACTTCCGGCCGTATCGCCGCCGTGGCCAAAGGAAACCTGATTGTAAAACGGAATCGGCATGATTCCCCATCCGAAGTCTATTTTACTGCTTGGTTTCGGCATCATTTTCTCAAGCGTTTCTGCCTTCAAAAATTTGTTATTGAATAATGCGTTGATAAATAAATTCAGATCATTCGGCGTCGAAACAATATCGCCTAATCCAATACAATTATGGAAATCAAAATCTTCCTTTTCTTTCCAGACACCATTTTCATTTTCAAACGATCGGAAAACGTTCGTCGGATTGTCGAGCGCCGAAAAGGTGTTTTTCATTCCAACTTGGCTTGTGATATTTTCTTTTAGAAGAACATTGTAAGGCTTTCTGGACACTTTCTCCAGAATTCTGCTCAACAAATAATAGCCGGAATTGGAATATCTCGTTTTTTCACCAGGCTGAAATTCTACACCTTGCGCTTTTATTGTATCAAGAATCGCTTGGTCGCCAACTGATTTACCGAATAGCCATTGGTACTTTTCGCCTACATAATCGCCAAGTCCGCTAGTGTGGTTCAGCATGGTTTCTATAGTAATCCTGTCGGCATTTGAAACTTCAGGATAATATTTGGAAAGTTTATCATTAATATTCAGTTTTCCTTTCTCTACTTGCTGCATCAGCATCACAGCCGTGAATAGTTTGCTGATAGAACCAATCTGGTAGCCGGTTTGCTGATTCCATTTCAAATAAGGAAGTTGATTTTGCCCGAAATCTTTTCTGTAAACTTCTTTCCCTTTCCGGAAGATGGAAACGCTGCCTATACTTTGCTGATTATGAGTTATATAATTAAGAAAATCATCGAGCTTCGCGGTATTGATCGCTCTGTTTCCGATGTCTTTGACCTGTGCATCTGTTGGATTGGCTTTTTCGCCGCCGCTACTTCGGGACAGATTGAGCGGAAAAGACTGACCATTCTGCGTAAAAGTGCCTTCGAAATGATCTTTGTTGAACATTCCTTTATAAGAAGCATTCAGGGCATTCATCACGAAAGTCAATTCATTATCAGTAAATTCTGTTTTGTCTACCGTAATGATTTTGTCGCTTTGTTTGGGACTTCTCGCTGTAGAATTATAAGCGTTATTTTCCTTCTTAATGCTAAGAATAAGAGGTAGTTGCATCCCTCCGAGATCTAGTTCGCCCTTCCATTCGCCCGTTAAATCCTGGCCGTAAAAAGTCTGTGCCAATAAAATCAGCACCCATAATAGTTTGGTTTTCATATGTAAATATTTAGTTTAAAATATAGTCTGACTGACCATTGTAATGATCAGAGAAAAGATGACGAATGCGACAATATGCTGCCATTTTCTCATATTGGTAGCCGTTTTGAAACCATTGAAATAGAGCACAAAGCTGTAACCCAGAAATGGCAGTGTAATGCATCCTGCAATGGCAACAATCATCAGATCTGTCATTTCTATCCTTGCAAAGTGGCCTGCGCTTTCCTTAATATTTTGATTGGCTTCTTTGATAAACGGCAAAGACATCATCGGCATCGTAAGGATGAGTGGAATCTGCGAAATCAAAACGGTGTTGATGATATCGATGATTCTTGCTCTTTTATTGATGAATTTTGCGAGAATAAATAATAGGATGACAGCGAACAAATAGCTCTTCGTATTGATTTTGATAACGTCTGCCAGCATTTGATTTTCTTCTAAAAATGAAAGATGAAAAATACTGTCGTTGATCATTCCGGCGTAGAAACAACCGAAGAAATTAAGTATAAAAAAAACGATTCCCAAAGCCAGCAGATACTTCTCGTCCCACTTCTCAAACGGATTAAAAATTGCTTTCCAGTTCATAGTTTTTAGTTTTGAAGTTTTTTGACTTTTTCGATGAGATCATCCATTTTGTTCCTCATTGTAGGATAGGACAGTTCCGCTTGTTTTGCCATCTCCTTGATGCTGCCGCTGGAGAGAAAAAAGTTGAGGACAAAATCCTGATCGTCGCGGCTGAGCTTCAGAAGCGTAGGAAGTTCATAATTACCATTGACATTGGTTTCGCAGGACGGACATTTCATCTGACTTACGTTCAGGGCATGATCGCAGCTGGGACAAACGATGGGAAGTTTCATTTTCTTTAATTTAACTTTACAAATGTAATAATTATTTTAATAAAGTTAAGTATTATTTTAATAAAGTTAAAAAGTTTGCAAAATTAGCGCATAAAAAAACTTCCTTTAAAGGGAAGTTTATAGTTGGTCTTTACATTTTTAGTGACTTTAATTACTGTTTATCGTCATTTGATTTTGTGCTTTCTCCTTGTTTTACATAGTCACTGTAGCTGGTTGGCGCATACACTCTCTGCTGTACTTTTCCGGAATTCGTTGCCGGTTTCCAGTAATTCTCATCATAGGCTTTCGAAATAGTTACTGTACAAAGTGCCACTTTTCTGGTGATTTTCAGTTTGACAAGTTTGATGTAATTGATGTCCGAAAAAAAGAATTGCGGTATTTTATCTGCAGAGTTTTTCACTTCATTGTTGACATACGTGGCAGTCCAGTTATACTCGTAATCTGCTGCGTTTTCATTCGGGAAAAACGATACTACAGATTCGCTCACTTTTACATCTTTGAAATCTTCTATATTCACACCACACTTATTCTTCGCAGGAGTTTGTGCTGCTTCCGTTACTTCTATGATCTTCTCGCAAGTTGTATTTTTGGCGTCAGAAGTGGCTACGGAAAGTGTGTATTTTCCCGGAACAATGGCACGGACGTTAATCTTTCCCAGCTTGCTGTCACCCTCAATGGTCAGATTTTGGCTCGAGGATTTCCATATATAACAATCTTCACAGGCTGCCCGGCTGTCCGTGGCGTAAGTTGCAGTCTCATTTGCCCGCAAAGTGGCGCTGCCTGTAATGGTGCACTGCGCATATGAGCTGGCTGTCAGAAGTCCAAAAGCCAGAATCAATAGTAGTCTCATCGTTTTGTGTGTATATATTTTTCTAAAATCAAAGATTATACCTGGATCACGCCCATATTGAATCTCTCCGTAATCGGCGAGTGGTCTGCTGCTTCTATTCCCATACTGATCCACTTTCTGGTATCTACAGGATTGATAATCGCATCTGTCCATAATCTTGCTGCTGCGTATGTAGGTTGTGTCTGTCGCGTGTAATCTTTCAGTATTTTGTCCAGAATCTCTTTTCGGTCTTCTTCGGTGATGACTTTACCCTGTTTTTTAAGAGCAGATTCCTGAATCTGAAGCAGCACTTTCCCTGCCTGAGAGCCACCCATTACGGCAAGTTCTGCCCACGGCCAGGCAACAATCAGTCTTGGGTCATAGGCTTTCCCGCACATCGCGTAGTTGCCTGCGCCGTAAGAATTTCCTGTGATAATCGTAAATTTCGGTACTACAGAATTGGCTACTGCATTTACCATTTTTGCGCCGTCTTTGATAATGCCCCCCTGCTCGGATTTGGATCCTACCATAAATCCGGTCACATCCTGAAGGAAAACCAACGGTATTTTTCGCTGGTTGCAATTTGCGATAAATCGGGTTGCTTTGTCGGCAGAGTCAGAATAGATGACGCCGCCAAACTGCATCTCGCCTTTCCCGCTTTTGACCAGTTTTCTCTGGTTGGCAACAATGCCCACACTCCAGCCGTCGACTCTAGCAGTGCAGCAGATGATGCTTTTGCCGTAATCGGGCTTATATTCTTCGTATTCGGAATTGTCGACCAGGCATTTTATAATCTCAAAAGTATCATACTGTTCAGATCTTACGGCTGGCATAATTCCGAAAATGTTATCGGGATTTTCTTTTGGAGGTGCGCTTTCGATGCGGTCGAATCCGGCTTTGTCGTAACTGCCGATAGACTTCATAATATTTTTGATCCTGTCCAGTGCGTCTTTATCATCTTTGGCTTTGTAATCTACGACGCCAGAGATAGAGCTATGCATTGTTGCGCCGCCAAGGGCTTCATTATCAATAGATTCGCCAATTGCTGCTTTTACAAGATAACTGCCTGCGAGGAAGATACTGCCTGTTTTGTCCACAATCATCGCCTCGTCACTCATAATCGGCAAGTAGGCGCCACCAGCTACACAGCTTCCCATAATGGCAGAAATCTGAACAATTCCAGACGAACTCATCTTGGCGTTGTTTCTGAAAATTCTTCCAAACATTTCTTTATCCGGAAAGATTTCATCCTGCATTGGCAAGAAAACACCGGCAGAATCTACCAGATAAATAATAGGTAATCTGTTTTCCATCGCTATTTCCTGAGCGCGGAGATTCTTCTTGCCTGTGATTGGGAACCACGCGCCGGCCTTCACCGTAGCATCATTGGCTACCACGATACACTGCCTTCCGGAAACGTAGCCCATCATTACAACAACGCCGCCCGCAGGACATCCGCCTTGCTCCTCATACATCTCATAACCTGCAAAAGCGCCAATTTCTATGGTTTCAGAATTTTTATCAAAAAGATATTCCAGTCTTTCACGGACAGTCATTTTTCCTTGATCACGCTGTTTTTGGAGCGATTTTTCGCCACCGCCTAATTTGATTTTCGACAAGGTTTTCTTGATGTCAGAAAGTTTCAGTTTGTTGATATCTTCTCTTTTATTGAATTCTAAATCCATTGATTTTTCTTTGCTCTAAAGATAAAATATTTTAAATAATCACAAAGCGAAAAGCGCGATTCTTCTTTTTTACAGCTGTTGCAAAATAAAACATCAGTTTTTACGTTATAAATCCGAATACTCTCAATTTAGTTAGTTGATGTTATTTTTAATAAGGTCTTTATTAAAAGATCCGTCCCGAAATTTTTGGACGGATTTTTTATTTTTGAAATTCCTCATGTAATCTCAATTGGGAGGCTTCAGATCTGTAATAATTATCATAATTTTGCAGATTGAAAATCAACCGTTTCTATGAAGAATTCTTATTTGCTGAGGTTACATTTTATTGTTTTTTTATGGGGCTTTACAGCAATTCTGGGAAAATTGATTTTGGCAGATGCTCAGATCCTGGTTTTTTACAGGATGCTTTTTGCGGCCATTTTTCTTTATCTATATTTAAGATTAATCAAAAAAGAAAGCATCAGGGTTTCTAGAAATCTGTTGTTCAAATTGGTAGGTATTGGCAGTGTGATGGCTTTTCACTGGCTCTTTTTCTTTCAGTCGATCAAGGTTTCCAACGTTTCCATCGCCTTGTCCTGTCTGTCATTGTCCACTCTGTTCGCCGCTTTGATAGAGCCTTTGATTTTCCGGCGCAAACCGGATTGGGCAGAGGTGATTATAGGATTGATCATTGTGATCTGTATCTCATTAATTTTCAATGCGGAACTGAAATATAAAGAAGGCATTATCTACGGTATTTTGTGCGCGCTTTTCGGAACCATATTTTCTGTTTTCAATGGGAAAATCTTTGGTAAAACCAGTTCCGGAAATATTATTTTTTATGAGATCGCCGGAGGATGGTTAATTATCAGTTTGTTTTTTATTTTCACAGGACAAATTTCTTCCATCGGCGAAATAAGTTATACCGATATTGCGTTAGTAATATTGCTGGCTTCTGTCTTCACAGCCTATCCAATGTTTGAAAGTGTGAAACTGATGAAGTTCATTTCCCCGTTCACATTGATTCTGACGGTGAATTTGGAGCCTGTTTACGGGATTATCCTTGCTTTTTTTATCTTTGGAGCATCAGAGCATATGAGTCCTGTTTTTTATGGTGCTTCTTTCGTCATGATTGCTTCGATTGTTGTGAACGGAATTATCAAATCGAGAAGGAAAAAAGAAACCCTCAATGCAGAAAAACAATCTCTGTAAACATTTGTTAATGAAAAGAATTTTATTTTTTTTACTGATTATCTTAACCCAGTTTTCCGATGCGCAGATCATTAGAAAATATTCCAATGAGTTCCTGAATATCGGAGCCGGAGCCAGAGGCCTGGCAATGGGTGGAGCAGTAGTTTCCAACCAGGACGATGTCTATTCTCCGATGTGGAATCCCGCCGGACTGATGAAAATCGATGGCGACTGGCAGGTAGCGGCGATGCACGCAGAATATTTTGAATCTATTGCCAAATACGATTATATCGCATACGCCAAGCCCTTGGATTATGGGAACGGCGTTTTTGCTATTTCACTGGTAAGATTGGGCGTAGATAATATTCTCAATACAACACAATTGATTGATTCCGAGGGGAATATAGATTACGATAAGATCAGTTCTTTTTCCACTTCAGATTACGCAGCTCTCTTTTCATACGCTTTCCATCCCAACGGCAACCAGAAACTCGACGTTGGCGCCACAGCAAAAGTGGTTTACAGAAACGTCGGTAAATTTGCAAGCGGGTACGGTTTTGGATTCGATGTTGGTGCTATTTACCATTCTGATACCGACTGGAATTATGGATTGATGCTGAGAGATGCAACGACGACGGTCAACTTTTGGACTATTAATCAAAAAGAACTGTCGGCAGTTGTCAATGGCGAAGAATTCAATCCTGCGCCTACGGATAAAATGGAGATTACAATGCCGAAGCTTAACTTTGGTGTCAGCAGAACATATGAATTCAACAGAGATTTGAAATTATTGCCTGAGGTAGGGCTTAATGTTGATTTCGCTAAAACGGCGGCTCTGGTTTCTACAGATTTCGCAAGCATAACACCTTATGCCGGCGGCGAATTGATTTTTCAGGATATGATTTTCGTAAGATTGGGATTCAACAGATTCCAAACCATTTCTGATATCGAGGATCTAAAAAGAAAAGTCTCTTTCCAGCCAAGCGCAGGTATAGGAATCAAATACAAAGGGCTCACCCTGGATTATGCGATTACAAATTCCGGAGTGGGCGGTTCCAATTTCTATTCCAATTTCTTTTCTCTAAAACTGGATATGCAGGGTTTTAGAAATTAATTACTTAAGTTTAAACAATGAAAAAAATTAGCATCTTTTTATCGGTTATCTTTATTGGACTGATAAAATCTCAGACCATTTCTGATTATAAATATATTATGATCCCCAGCGAAATCACCGATTTTAAGGGTAACAGATCCTTTGGTCTGGGCAACATTCTGGGCAACGCGATGAAGGGTAAAAAGTACATCATCCTTTCGGAAACCAAAACCGACTGGCCGGCAGGCGCGCTTACAAACCCTTGTCAGGTGCTGAATGCTGATATTCAGGATGATAAAAGTATGTTCAGGAACAAGGTGATTCTGGAGTTTAAGGATTGCAACAGCAAGGTTATTTTTACCGAAAAAGGAAATAGTGCAATCAAAGAATTTGAAGCCGGATATAAAGAAGCGCTCAAGCAGACCTTAGTTAAAATTCCAGCTTCCAATCCTTCTTCAAAAATTGAAAATACAGCACAGAACAAACCGCAGGAAACAGTGCAAACTCCTGCACAGACTCTAGAGCAGCCGAAAGTGAGGGAAGTTTCGTCCTCTTCTGCAGCACAGAAATATACCAAAGGCAATGTGAGCTTCCAGAAAATACAAATTGCAGATGATCAGTTTATACTGGTAGACGGGAACAGTTCTGTCCCTTTTGCTACCTTTAAATCTACTGCTAAGAAAGATGTCTACAGAGTAAAATTAGCTTCAGGTGAATCTACACTTGGTTATTATGAAAACGGAAATATCATCATCGAAATTCCAAAAAGCAACGGCGAGTATTCTAATGAAGTTTTCACAGCCAATTAAGTTTATAAAACTTATTTATCACAAAAAAGGAAAAAGGTCAGAAGCAATTCTGACCTTTTTTTCTAGTACTTTTATGTAGCAATATAGCTAACACCCAATTGCTATTAGCGAAATTACTGTTTATTGGGCTGCGGTGTAAATCTAAGGTAAGGTTTTACAACTTTCACCCCTTTTGTGAATTTCTTCTCCGCATCTTCCTGCGAAACAGCCGGCGGAATAATGACATCATCACCATCCTGCCAATCCACAGGCGTTGCAACGCCATAACCGTCAACCAGTTGCAGAGAATCTAGAACTCTCAGAATCTCGGTAAAATTTCTGCCGGTAGAAGCGGGATAAGTGATTATAAGTCTTATTTTTTTGTTGGGATCAATGATCAGCAAAGACCTAACTGTCAAAGTTGCACTGGCATTTGGATGGATAAAATCATACAGCTCAGACACTTTTTTGTCCTGATCTGCAATGATAGGGAAGTCAACTTCCGTGTTCTGCGTTTCGTTGATATCCAGAATCCAGCCTTTGTGATTATCGATGCCATCAACGCTCAGAGCAATTACCTTCGTATTTCTTTTGTCAAACTCGGGCTTCAGTTCTGATGTTTTACCGAGTTCCGTGGTGCAGACCGGCGTATAATCTGCAGGATGAGAAAATAAAATTCCCCAGGAATCGCCTAGATATTCATAAAAATTAAGTTTTCCAAGACTGCTTTCTGCATCGAAGTCCGGCGCTGTATCACCCAGTTTTATAGACATATTGTAATATTTTTTTGATTAATGGAAAACAAATTTAATAATAAAAAACTCAATTCATACTAACTTAGTATTAATTATTTTTCGGCACAAAAAAACCATCCGTCAAGCGAATGGTTGATATGATTGAATTATTTTAAATTATAATTTGCCTACTTTGCTGTCATCGATTTTGTATAATCTGATCACCTCTTCATAAGACAATTTTCTTGGGTCAACAGAACTTTTTCCACCAACGACTGCCGGAACCAAAACAACTCGGAAGATCTGTCCATTAAGATATAAACGTCTGAAATCGTTGTCCTGTTTAACAGAAAGATCAAAGTCAGCATTTAGATCAAGCTGAACATCTGTTGTTGTAAAATTAAAAGTATAATCCATTGTTCCTTCGTTAAAAAAGTATGATTTAGGAAGTGGTTCCCAAACAGTAGGATTTACACCCGGATTGTTTTTTCTGTAAACAAGCACGATATCTTGTGATAAAAGGGCACGGTTAAAAGGCTGATTGAAACCGAAATAATCAGTTGTGTTTTGTACAAGATTGACATTCAGGTCATAAACTGTAGGATAATCTACATTGACCTCTACATAATCATCATCATCGTCTTTGCAGCTGAAGATAAATATACTGGAAATCAGTAATAATAAAAGGGGAAGGAACTTTTTCATGAGTTTAAATATTTACGTTATTATTTTTTGTTACAAAAAATAGACCATAAAAATAGGCGTTTTCAGCGGATTTAATATCTTTATGGAAAGTTTTCTAAAATTTTAGATATCAAAAAAATGAAAAGGTTAAACCTGTTTTTAATTATACTTGTTTCGCAAAGTTTTCTTTGCCAATATAAGCCGAAAAATCTCTCGAATTCCGACCTTAGAAAAGCAAACAAATGGGTAGATGAAACCTACAACGCGCTGTCTCAGACGGAGAGATTGGGACAGCTTTTCATCGTCGCTCTTTACACAAATAAGGATGAAGCGCACATCAGTCAAATCAGAAATATCGTTTTGAACGATAAAATTGGTGGATTAATTCTGATGCAGGACGATGCTGCGAGGGAAATTAACTTGGTTAATGAGTTTCAGTCAAAATCAAAAGTCCCGCTAATGATTGGGATGGATGCAGAATGGGGCGTTTTCCAAAGAATTGCAAAAGCACACAAATATCCGTGGGCAATTACTTTGGGAGCTGTTCAGGATAAAAATCTGATTCACGATATGGCAGCAAAAATTGCTGAAGACTGCAAAAGAATGGGCATCAACTGGGATTTTGCGCCCGTTGTAGACGTCAATACAAATCCAAATAATCCGATTATCGGGAACAGAAGTTTCGGGTCGGATGTCAATAATGTAGTAAACTCGGCGCTGGCGTATTCCAATGGTTTACAGGATCATAAAATTCTTGCCGCCATCAAACATTTCCCCGGTCACGGCGATACAGACAAAGATTCACATCTGGATTTACCGGTTGTTTCTCATAATATGGAACGACTGGAAAAAACAGAACTGGCACCTTTCAAAGCATTGATGAACCAAGGAATCGGCGGTGTAATGGTCGCACATCTTTACGTTCCGAGTCTTGAAAATGAAAAAGGAATTCCGGCTTCAATTTCTAAGAAAATCGTAACAGGGCTTTTAAAGGAAAAATACGGCTACAAAGGCCTGATTATCACCGATGCACTCAATATGGGTGCGGTTGCAAACAAGTTCAAAGCAGGAGAACTGGATGCGCTGGCTTTCAAAGCTGGGAATGATATTATGTTGTTTTCTCAAGATGTTGCCACCGGAAAAAGATTGATTCAAAAAGCGATTGATAATAAAGAAATTTCTCAAAGCAGAGTAGAAGAGAGCGTCAAGAAAATTTTGTTGACCAAATATTTCTTAGGGCTCGATCAGTATTCTAACGTCAATCCGGAAAATATTAATGAAGATCTGAACAATGTTTCGCATTCCGAAATCGTTCAGAAAATGTATTCCAACGCTTTGACACTGGTTAAAGATGACAAAAAACTGCTGCCTCTCGATTGCAAAGAAACTTATTATTACGTTCCATTAGAGGAAGCAGGTTATGAACCTTTTCTCAAACAATTAAATACACAAACAACCGTAATTTTGAAAAAAGCTTCAGAAATCAATTCAATTCCAGCCAATTCAAAAGTGATTGTAGGTTTCCATAAAGATAATTCCACGGCTTACAAACCTTATAAAATTTCAGATTCAAGCAAAAAAGTTCTTTCAGATTTAAGCAAAAATCAAAATATCATTCTTGACGTTTTTGGAAGTCCTTATGCTTTGAAAGATATTGATATTTCCAAAGTTTCCACAGTCCTAGTGTCTTACGAGAATAATGACGATGCGATGAAAGCAACCGCCAACGGACTTTTAGGTCAAACAAAAATCTGGGGAAGACTGCCGGTTTTAGTCAATGATAATCTGAAATATGGTGCTGGAATGGATATTAATGCAAAAAATCCCAGCCAATCAAACCGATAGAAAATATAGTTCAGAAACAAAAAATTATACGGCTGTAATTGAGTAAATTTGGAATGTTATTTTTAGAAATAATCAAGTAAAAAGTCATTATATTTTTTACATAATACATTGTACATAAAAAAATGAAAATAGGTATACTTTGTTACCCAACTTACGGCGGAAGCGGGATTGTAGCGACAGAATTAGGGATGAGTCTTGCCGACAAAGGTTATGAAGTACATTTCATAAGTTCCGCATTGCCGGCACGTCTGGATGTTACCAACCCCAATATATTCTTCCACAAGGTAAATGTTCAGACTTATCCGCTGTTCCAGTATCAGCCTTATGACATCGCCTTATCATCGATGATTTACCGCGTTGTCAACCTTTATAAATTGGACATTCTGCACGCTCATTACGCCATTCCTTATGCTTATGCAGCGTTCACAGCGAAGCAAATGCTGAAGGCAGAACACAAAGATGTGCCTTTGGTGACCACGCTTCACGGGACCGATATTACCTTGGTAGGACAGCATCCAAGTTACAAACATGCGGTGGAATTCTCTATCAATCAGAGTGATGCAATAACTTCGGTATCAGAAAGTCTGAAAAAAGATACACTACAGTTTTTCAATATTCAGAAAGAAATCCAGGTGATTACCAATTTTATTGATAATTCGGTTTTTGATGAAGATTGCAAAACCTGCCAAAGAGAACAATTTGCGAGCGATGACGAAAAAATTCTGATTCACGTTTCCAATCTTCGTCCTGTAAAGAGAATTCAGGATGTTTTGGAGATTTTCAAAAACGTCAATAAAAAAGTAAAATCAAAATTGATTATCATTGGCGAAGGTCCGGAGATGGAGAAAATCAACCAATTTTTAGAAGAAAATCCGGAATTGATTGGAAAAATAAAATTACTGGGAAAAGTGAACGACCTGTACAGAATCCTGCAGCTTTCCGACGCGTTTCTTTTACCGTCTGAGCAGGAAAGTTTTGGTCTCGCAGCTTTGGAGGCGATGGCCGCAAAAACGCCCGTAATCAGCAGTAATGCCGGTGGAATCCCGGAAGTCAATATCCAGGGAGAAACAGGATTCTTGGCAGAAATAGGGAATGTGGAGGCGATGAGCAATTACGCCATCAAACTTTTGAGCAACGAAGATCTTCTTGCCGAGATGAAAAAAAATGCCAAAACTCAGGCTCTGAAATTTGATCTCAAAAATATCCTCCCAATCTACATCGAAATGTACAAAACAACAATTGAAAAGTTTGAAGAAGCGAAGTTGATTGATGCTGGGAATTAAAATAATGTGGGCAGCTTTTCCGCCTTCCGCTCCCAATCTTTTTTGCAGACGATTTCAGGTTCAATAGAACTTGAGTAGAAGCAAAAAAGGATTTCCGTTCAAGTCGGGCTGCAGATTCAGCATACAAACAACAGTTGTCAATAAACACAACGTTTGTCATTCCGTAGGAATCTAAACTTCGCTGTCGAGATTCCTACGGAATGACAAACTAGTCGTTAAAGAAGTAACCAATTGAATATTGGACAATCTAATTATTGTGAAAATTAATTATAAATTTCCAAAATTTTTATAACTTAACCCTTTCGAAGTCACGTACTTTGAAAGGGTTTTTGTTTAACGAAAATCAACACACACAAATGAATGAAGAAATATTACAGTACCTCTGGAATTTTAAAAAGTTCCGGCGTTTCGATTTTGTCTCCGTTGAAGGAAAGAATATCGAAATCTTAGAGTTCGGCGAATGGAACAAGAATTCCGGTCCGGATTTTTTGTTTGCCAAGATTAAGATTGACAACATCATTTTCGCCGGAAACATCGAGATCCACACCAAAGCCTCCGATTGGTTTTTCCACAACCATTCCGGAAATCCCGAGTTTGGAAACCTAATTCTTCACGCCGTATATATCAACGATTGCGAGATCCCGGAACTGGCAAATCAGCAGATTCCTACTTTGGAACTTAAAGATTACATTGATCAAAACCTTATTCACAAACATCAGAATCTAAGGGAAGAACATTCATTTGTTCCGTGCGAAAAACTGTTTAATAAAAACAAAATTCCGCTCTTTTTTGAAGAAGAAGTCCTGCTGCAAAAACTCGATTTCAAGTCTGAAAGTTTGGAATTGTCTTTGAAGAAAAATCGGAATAATTATGAGGCTCTATTATTTCAGCAATTGGCCTATACTTTTGGGTTGAAGGTAAATGCAGAGATTTTCCTTCAATTAGCCGAAAGTTTAGACTTTTCCGTCATTCAAAAAATTAAACAGAACCAGGTTCAGCTGGAAGCTTTGTTATTCGGAATCAGCAATTTTCTGGAGGAGCCTAAAGACGAAATGATGAAAATATGGAAACGTGAATTTCATTTTCTTAAGATTAAATTTAATATTAATGAAGTCAGAATTGCTCCCAAATTTTCTAAACTTCGGCCACCAAATTTCCCAACAATCCGGCTTTCGCAACTAGCGAATCTCTATCATTCTCAGCCTAATCTTTTTTCAAAAATTATTGAGGCAAAAAAGATGGACGATTTGTATTTGATTTTCGAGAATATTTCAGCTTCGGAATATTGGGATAATCGTTTTAATTTTGGGAAAATTTCTCCTGTGGAAGGTCAGAAGCTGCTGAGTAAAGATTTCATCGAATTAATTATCATCAATGCGATTCTGCCCGTCAAGTATTTTTATCAGAAGAATCACAATCCGGAAATCGTAGATGATATTTTTGACTTCTACAAACAACTGAAACCGGAGAAAAATTCGGTTCTTGATGGATGGAAAGCGTTGGGACTTAAATTCGAGAATGCTTTGCAGACACAGGCTTTTCTGTACCAGTACAAAACATTCTGTACTCAGAAAAAATGCTTAAATTGCGGTATTGGTTTTCAATTACTGAAGTTATGATAGAGAATATACGTCACAGATTTGAGAGAGAATGGTTTGGAGTGCTGACGAGGATGGGCAGCAAGCTGGGAATTCCTGTTTCCAAGCTGCGTGTTTTTTTCATCTACTCTACGTTTGCAACTGCCGGGATTTTCTTCATTTTTTATCTTACTTTAGCTTTTACGCTTTGGATTAAGGATTGTATCGTGACGAAAAGACCGAGTGTTTTTGACTTGTAGTTTTTTCTCTCGCAGATTTTGCAAATTTTGCAGATTTCGATTTAAAATATCTTAACTCACACTGCTGGAATGTAGAGTCTTGACTTCGTTTAGCTACTTCTTTAGAGTTTCCTATGTGCTGACAAACGAAGTATTTTTGCGCAAATTTTGTTTTATGCTGAATCCCGCAGCCCGACTTATCTCATTTTTTTTATTTTTTTATTTGAACCGATGAACCATTTTGTAGGTTTGAGTACAAATCCTTTTGCGGCCGCAGATGCGATGGCAAAAAGATTGAGAACGGAAGGCGGAATAGCTGCCCAAATTATTATCCACAAAAAAATCCGATTGAAAAACTCAACCGGATTTGTATTTTTAAAGAAGTCTAATATCTAACTTCTAAAATGTAATTTATGGATTTGCTGTCTTAAGGTTTGCAGATGCATATTCTCTGTTCATTCTGGCAATGTTCTCCAGAGAGATTCCTTTCGGGCATTCTACTTCACAAGCGCCGGTATTGGAGCAGTTTCCGAAGCCTTCTTCGTCCATTGCCTTAACCATATTTAGCACTCTTCTTGTAGCTTCTACACGGCCTTGTGGCAACAATGCAAACTGGGATACTTTGGCTCCTACAAATAACATTGCAGATCCGTTTTTACAAGATGCAACGCAAGCGCCACAAGCGATACAAGCTGCTGCATCCATTGCTTTGTCTGCATCCTCTTTTGGAACCGGGATGGCATTTGCATCCAGAGTATTTCCGGAAGTATTGACGGAGACAAATCCGCCTGCTGCCATCACTCTGTCGAACGCAGATCTGTCTACGACCAAATCTTTGATCACAGGAAAAGCAACACTTCTCCAAGGTTCTATATGGATGGTTTCGCCGTCTTTGAAATGACGCATATGCAGCTGGCAAGTCGTAATCCCTGTATCCGGGCCGTGCGCTCTACCATTGATGTATAGCGAACACATCCCGCAGATTCCTTCGCGGCAGTCGTGATCAAAGGCAACAGGATCTTTCCCGTCGTTGATCAGCTGCTCGTTTAGGATGTCCAACATTTCCAGGAATGAAGAATCCGTAGAAACATCAGAGATCTTATAGGTTTCGAACTGACCTTTTGTTTTATTGTTTTTTTGTCTCCAAATTTTCAGCGTAAGATTTAAGCCTTTTTTTGCACTCATTTTATATATATTTTTGAATGGAGATTATTTGTAACTTCTAGCTTTAACTTCAATGTTCTCGTACACAAGATCTTCTTTGTGAACGGTAGACTGATTGATATCTGCACCTTTGTATTCCCAAGCTGCGACGTATTTGTAATTTACATCATCACGTTCTGCTTCACCTTCCGGCGTAGAATGGTCTTCACGGAAATGGCCTCCACAAGATTCATTTCTGTTTAGTGCGTCTATAGCCATCAATTGTCCCAACTCAAGGAAATCTGCAACACGGAAAGCTTTCTCCAGTTCAGGATTCATATTGTCGGCATCACCAGGAACTCTGACGTTTTTCCAGAAGTCATTTCTTACTTCTTCGATTTCCTTGATTGCCTCTCTCAGGCCTTCCGGCGTTCTTCCCATTCCAACTTTGTTCCACATAATGTGGCCCAGTTGTTTGTGGAAATGATCTACTGTATGCGTTCCTTTATTAGTAAGGAAGAAATTGATTTTCTCTTTTATTTCTGTTTCAGCCTGGTTGAACTCCGGAGTTTCGGTAGAAATCTTTCCGGTTCTGATATCTGCTGAAAGATAATCAGCAATGGTGTACGGTAGAACGAAATAACCGTCTGCCAGACCCTGCATCAGTGCAGAAGCTCCAAGCCTGTTGGCGCCGTGATCCGAGAAGTTAGCTTCACCAATCACAAAACAGCCTGGTATAGTAGACTGAAGGTTGTAGTCTACCCAAACACCACCCATTGTGTAATGTACTGCAGGATAGATTTTCATAGGCGTTTTGTAAGGGTCATCCGCAGTGATTTTCTCATACATTACGAATAAGTTACCATACTTTTCTTCAATCCACGCCTTCCCAAGATCATAAATTTGCTGATCTGTAGGATTGTGAATGTTTTTTTCAATAGCGGTTTCTTTACCCTTTTTCATGATTTCTGTGGAGAAATCCAGGTAAACACCTTCTTTGGTATCGTTGTTTTCGATTCCGTATCCGGCATCGCATCTTTCCTTACCGGCTCTGGACGCAACGTCTCTTGGCACAAGATTCCCAAATGCAGGGTATCTTCTTTCAAGATAATAATCGCGGTCTTCTTCTTTAATATTTTCCGGTCTCAATTTGCCTTCTCTGATGGCCACAGAATCTGCAAGGTTTTTAGGAACCCAGATTCGTCCGGAGTTTCTAAGAGATTCTGACATCAAAGTCAGCTTGGATTGCTGCGTCCCGTGAACCGGAATACAGGTCGGGTGGATCTGAACATAACAAGGATTTGCGAAATATGCTCCTTTTTTATGGATTTTCCACGATGCAGATACGTTGGATCCCATTGCATTTGTGGATAGGAAATATACATTTCCGTAACCTCCGGAAGCAATGACCACTGCGTGTGCAGAATGTTTTTCAATCTCTCCTGTTACCAGATTTCTGGCGATGATTCCTCTTGCTTTACCATCAACAATGACAAGGTCCAGCATCTCGTGACGGTTGTACATTTTGATTCTGCCTTTACCGATTTGACGGCTCATTGCAGAATATGCACCTAGTAATAACTGCTGTCCCGTTTGCCCTTTGGCATAGAAAGTTCTCTTTACCTGAACACCGCCAAAAGAACGGTTGTCCAACTGTCCGCCATATTCTCTTCCAAATGGAACGCCCTGCGCCACACATTGGTCAATAATATTAGCAGAAACTTCAGCAAGTCTGTAAACGTTTGCTTCTCTTGCGCGATAATCGCCTCCTTTGATCGTATCATAGAACAATCTGTAAGTCGAATCTCCGTCGCCTTGATAATTCTTGGCAGCATTGATACCACCTTGTGCAGCGATAGAGTGCGCTCTTCTAGGAGAATCCTGATAGCAGAATGCCTTTACATTATAACCTTGCTCGGCAAGTGTAGCAGCAGCAGAACCGCCGGCTAATCCTGTACCGATGATGATAATATCTATTTTGTCCCGGTTGTTTGGTGCAACCAGGTTCATGTGATCTTTATGATTTTTCCATTTGTCCTTAAGTGGACCGGAAGGAATTTTTGAATCTAAACCCATAATTGATTTTAATTATTATTGAGTAACAAAATGATAAACAGCGATGATGATGAATCCCAACGGAATAAGTACAGAATACCAATTCCCGAAAGCCCTGATAAAAGGGGTATACTTAGGATGTCTTGCTCCAATAGACTGGAAAGAGGACTGGAAACCGTGCGCAAGATGCAAGCCCAGCAGCACAAAAGAAATCACATAGATCACCACTCTCCAGATGCTTGCAAATTTACCGTGCAGATCTCCCCAGAAACGGTTTTCCTCTACAGGAAGTCCCTCAAGATACTTGTAATTCATCTCGTGGTACCAGAAATCATACATGTGAAGCGCCAGAAATGCAAGGATTACAGCGCCTGTAATCAGCATATTTCTGGACATCCATGTAGAATTTGCAGAACCATTGTTCATTGCATATTTTACAGGTCGTGCTCTGTTATTCCTCAGTTCCAAAATGAATCCCATTACAAAATGGAAAATTACAGCCACCATCAAAACGGGCTGCATCAGGAATTGAATTAGGGGATTGTATCCCATAAATTGAGAAGCATTATTGTAAGCCGTTTGCCCGAAAATTGATAATAAATTTACGGAAAGATGCATTACTAAGAAAATCAGCAAAAACATTGCTGAAAGTGCCATAGCATATTTTCTGCCTATCGAAGACGTAGTCCCTGCCATAATTCTGTTTGTTATTTGAATTTCCACAAATTTAGAAAATAACTGACTCAACTAACATTGAGAAATGTCACAAAAATACAGTTTGTAATGCTTCTAAATAACTTTAATGGAATGTTAAATATATTATACATTTCGTGATCATTCCATATCAATCAAAACGAAAAATCCCGAAATTGATTCGGGATTCTGTCTATTATAATTCTTTTCTCAATCTCGCGACCGGAATATTGAGTTGTTCGCGGTATTTTGCTATTGTTCTTCTTGCAATGTTATAACCTTTTTCTTTAAGAATTCCTACGAGAGCGTCGTCTGTATAAGGTTTTCTTTTGTTTTCTTTGCCTATGGCTTCCTGAAGGTGCTGTTTGATTTCTTTTGTAGAAACTTCCTCACCGTCATCATTTGTGAGTGAGTCCGAGAAGAGATTTTTGAGATATACAATGCCGTTTGGCGTATCTGCGTATTTACTTTTCACCACTCTCGAAATTGTAGAAATGTCAAAACCTGTAATATCAGCAACATCTTTGAGAATCATCGGTCGGATGTTTTTCTCATCGCCAGAGATAAAATAGTCTTTCTGAAGCTTCACAATTGCTGTGATAGTCTGCAGAAGCGTATTCTGTCTTTGATTGATAGCGTCGATGTACCATTTTGCAGCATCCAGTTTTTGCTTAATGAAAAGCGCAGCCTGTTTATGTTCTGCAGATTTCTTATCGTGAGAATAGGTAGTCAGGATCTCTTTATATTCATCCGAAACACGTAGGGAAGGTGCATTTTTGTTGTTCAAAGTAGGAATCACCTGATTGTCTTTGACTTGCAGTACAAAATCGGGGATGATTTCCTGATTGATGGTGATGGTCTGTGTGTCAAAATTGCCGCCAACCTTCGGAGACAGTCTTGCGATCTCTTCCAGGGCATCTTTCAGGTCTTCCTCCTCAATATCGTATTTCTGAAGAATTTTGTTATAATGTTTGTTGGCAAGCGCATCAAACTGATTTCTCAGGATATTTCCCGCCAAAATAACAGTCTGATCCGAGCTCACTTTTTTCTCGATCTGAAGCAAAAGGCATTCTCGCAGATCTCTGGCGCCGACACCCGGCGGATCCAGCTTTTGAACATAATTTTCAAGAATATCAGTCACTTTTTCTACGTTGGTGTAGATGCCTTGCGAAAATGCCAGATCATCAACGATAGATTTGATATCTCTTCTCAAATAACCGTCTGTATCGAGGTTTCCGATGACGTATTCACAAATTTTAAGGTCTTCGTCTTCAACAGTTGACAATCTGATTTGCTCAAGAAGATAGTCATAAAGCGTCTGTCCTTCTGTAAGTAATGACTGATTATCAAACTCCTCATCGTCCGCAGAATAGTTGCTGCTGGCAGTTTTGTAGCTCGGCTCATCGTCATAAAGATAATCATTGACATCAAAATCTGTTTCTATACTTTCTGTTCCTTCATTTTCATAAGCTTCCTCAGCGGCTGTATAGTCGTCTTCTTTGCTTTCTTCTTCATTGACTTTTTCCAAAGCAGGGTTTTCTTCCAGCTCTCTTTCCAGTTCTTCTTCAAATTCCAAGGTATGAAGTTGAATCAGCTTCATCAGTTGAATCTGTTGTGGAGCGAGCTTTTGCCCAAGGCGCATTTGTAGATTTTGCTTTAGCATAATGGTAACGTTTATCAGTTATGATTAACGATCACGAAGTTAATTAATTTTTTTTAAATTCCAATAAGTTTAGCACGATATTTGATGTGTTAATTTTAGTTAACAAAAAACCTTCAGATTTTTCTGAAGGTTTTTGCTTTATAATTCAAGATTTTCTGGATTTCTTCGGTTGTCCCAAAAGGATAGGATTTCAATTGTGTCATCATTTATTTTGTAATAAATAGAAAAATTTCGATCAATTAAAACTGATTTTACATTCTCAATTTCTGAGGGTGTTCCAGTAAAAGGATTTTCAGATATTAAATCCTCTTTTTTTTCTACCTCTTCCATCAGTTTCAATGCATACTTATCTGATTGATTATTTTCTATCCAATAATTAAGTGTTTCGATATAATCAACTTCAGCTTCATCAGACCAAATTATTTGAAACATTCTCTTGCTTTTTCTCTTACAGAATTGCTTGTTGAGGATTTTCCTTCTGAGATATCAGATATTCCTTTTAATATTTTCTCCTTTTGCCATTCTTTTAATTCGGTATCTCCATTTTTTTCTATTTGAAAACTAATATTCAATTCCTTCAAAAGCGCTTCAATTAGTTTTAATTGATTTTCAGATTCGTTATGTAAAGTAATTGTGCTCATTTAAAAAATTTAAGTAAAGTTAATAAAAAATTCCTTCAATTAAAACTGAAGGAATTTTGCTTTTTTATGTTTAATTAATGCTTAAAATTCTGCATTCTTCGGTGTTCTCGGGAAAGGAATCACATCTCTGATGTTCGTCATCCCGGTTACGAAAAGTACCAGTCTTTCAAGACCTAAACCAAATCCGGCGTGTGGCACAGAACCGAATTTTCTGGTGTCAAGATACCACCAAAGTTCGTGCTCGTCAACACCGAAATCTTTCATTTTTTCAAGAAGAACGTCGTGTCTGGATTCTCTTTCAGAACCACCGATGATTTCACCGATTCCCGGGAAAAGAACGTCCATTGCGGCAACCGTTTTTCCGTCGTCATTCAGTTTCATATAGAAAGCCTTGATTTCTTTCGGATAATCGAAAAGCACAACCGGCGTTTCAAAATGTTTCTCCACCAGATATCTTTCGTGCTCAGACTGCAAATCTGTTCCCCATTTTTCAATCGGATATTGGAATTTGCCTTTTTTATTTTCCTTTGAGTTTAATAAAATCTCAATCGCTTCCGTGTAAGAAACTCTCTTGAAGCGCTTCGCAACAACGTTTTCAAGTTTTTCAATCAAGCCTTCTTTAGCTCTGTCCTTCTCAGGTTTTGATTTCTGCTCTTCTTCGAAACGCTTATCCAGGAACTCCAAATCGTCTTTGCAGTTGTCCAAAACGTACTGAATCACATATTTCAGAAAATCCTCAGCAAGGTCAATATTATTTTCAAGATTGTTGAATGCCACTTCCGGTTCAATCATCCAAAACTCAGCAAGGTGACGCGTTGTGTTAGAATTTTCTGCACGGAAAGTAGGTCCGAACGTATAAATTCTTCCCAATCCCATCGCTGCAGTTTCGCCTTCCAATTGTCCGGAAACCGTCAAGTTAGTTTTCTTTCCGAAAAAGTCCTGAGAAAAATCGATTTCTCCTTCCTCGGTTTTAGGCATATTATTAAGGTCAAAATTCGTAACGCCGAACATTTCGCCGGCGCCTTCCGCATCAGCTCCAGTGATAATTGGAGTGTTGATGTAGAAAAATTGATTTTGATTAAAGAAAGAGTGAATGGCAAAACTCACCGAGTGACGGATTCTGAAAACCGCCCCAAAAACGTTGGTTCTGAATCTCAAATGTGCCTGCTCACGCAATTTCTCCAAACTGTGTTTCTTTGGCTGAAGAATCGTGGATTGCAATTCCTCAAAGAAATTGTCACCCAGAATCGTAATTTTTTTCGCAATGATTTCCACAGTTTGTCCGGCGCCTTGGCTTTCCACCACTTCACCTACAATTTTCAAAGACGAAGCCGTATTGATTTTCTTGATGGTTTCCTCATCAAAACTTTCAAAATCAACCACGATTTGCAAATTATTAATCGTAGAACCATCATTCAGCGCGATAAAACGATTGGAACGGAAAGCCCGAACCCAACCCTGAACGGTAATATCGTGATGTAATACTTTTTTGTAATCTGCTAATAGGTCTTTAATTGTCTGTCGTTTCATCTTAGTATAAACTTTTAGTAAAGTTTTTGATTTAAAATTAAGTGAGTGCAAATTTACGAAAAAACGTTGTAATTAAGATGTGATACATTTTAATGATTTAAAGTTTTATAGAAATCGTCGCTTCTGCGGATAATACATTGAATTGATTTGGAACAGTTGTTTTGTACCAAAGTCGATAAGGCGTAATGCTTGCTTTGATTCCAAGTCCAATATTTCCTTTCCAGATCCTCACTCCTTGTCCGAATTGTAAAGTAGAAATGGATTCTGCATCGATGATGATTTGAGTCGTATTTTCATTTTCAGGTTCACGTGTTGGATCGTCCGGAATTCCGGTTCCGTCTACGAAAAGTGTGTTGAATGTTAGCTCGCTTACCCATTCTATTTTTTGATTATTAATAGAAAATTCCTTCACAAGCCTTCCTCCAAGATTAAAAATGTAGCCTTTGGATTCGATTTTATAAAAACTTCCATTCTTTCCGTAATCGAAATTGTAAATAGTCGCTCCGGATTTCAAATTTCCTCCTAATTCCAGTCTTGCATTGGCCTCCATCGGATATCGATACCAGATTCCAAAAGCAAAGGCGGGATTTGGTTTTGAAATTTTTGAAGAATTATCAGAAATGAATCCTAATTCGAAAATCAACTTGTAATCTTTGCTTTCGGTTTGAATCTGAGCATTCGCAAGGATAATTCCCAAGAATAAAAATAAGAACTTCATCGCTTTAAAAATTAATTAATGGTAAGGTTCTTTTAGAATTCTTGTTCCAAAATCCGATTTGGAAACCTCTGTTTTCGGATTTATTAATAACTCCTACTTGCAGACCTTTTAGCTTTTTAGTAGAATTGTAAAACCCAATTTGAACACCGTTTCCTGAATTAATTTCATTAGCGAGACCAATTTGAAAACCATTGAATTTTTCAGCTCCGTTTGAAAATGAGAGTTGAAGTCCATTTCCTTTTTCTATGGAGTTATTCAGCCAGGAGATTTGTACACCATTCATTTTTCCTATACTACTATTGAAACCATTTACTGAAATCCCATTGGTTTCCCGAGCAATATGATACATAGAAATTCCGACTCCGTTTAATTTCTTGCCATCCATCATTCCTCCAGTTGAAATGTGAAGGCCATTAATTGTGACAGTTTCCTCACCTTCTTTCGGGATTTCTATTGCTTTCGGAATTAATAAATATAATAGTGTTACAGGATTCGCCTGAATATTAACACCATTTATTCTTTGTTTCTGATACGCATCAAGAATTCCGAGATTCAATCCGTTTGTGTTTTTTCCACTCTTTGAAGGGTTAAAAGTGATCAGCCCAGATTTTAATTTTAAATCTTGCTTTAAAGAATCCTGCCCAAAAAAGAATGAGCAGATAAAAATTGAGAGTATTAATAATTTCGTTTTCATAACAATTGATTTTAATTATGAGTCAAAATTATTTCTTAAACCAAAGCTTCTCAATGCGGAAAAGAATTTATATTTTTTCTAAATTTGTGAAAATCGCAAAAGATGTATCAGGAACTTTTATTGAAACAGATTCGAAGCAAGATTGGAGATAAATCTCTGAACGATGAGATTGCCAATGTTCTCAATATCAGCTATGACGCAGCCCATCGCAGAACCTCGATGAAATCAAAATTTTCTCTGGAAGAAAGTCTGGTTTTGTCTAAATTCTACAATATTTCGCTGGACCGTTTTTTGGAAAGTGACAACCAAATCATTGCGAAGAAAACCAAACCCATCAGAACTGTTACAGATTTGTTGAATTATTTTGATGACGCGTTGCATCTTCTGAACGATTTTAAAATCAATAAAGGAACTGAGGTTTATTATTCGGCGAAGGATATTCCGTTTTTTTATACGATTTCGGATTCGGTTTTGTCGCGGTTTAAATTGTTTGTCTGGATGAATCTTCTGAATGAAAAAGACTTCATGCAACCGTTCGACGATTTCAAATTAGAACGATATTCTGACAAAAGTGAAGGTTTAAAGAGTCTTTATGAGAATCTGAATGTCACAGAAATCTGGAACAACACCACAATTTCCAGCATTCTCAATCAGGTATTGTTTTATTCAGAAATCCAAATTCTGTCTAAGGAAACAGCGAAATTAATTCTGGAGGAATTAAAAATATTAATCAAAAGCATCGAGAAAAAAGCAGAAAATGAAAACAAAATTTTCCACATTTATTCCCACGATATATTGATTCTCAACAACAGTATTTTGTTTAAAAACGAAGAAAAATCTTCCCTTTTCGTGCCCTACAATATGTTCGGCTATATGATGACGGATGACCAAAGTACGTGTGATGATGCGCTCAATTTCTTTCAGCATCAAATCAAAAATTCACGATTGCTAAATGCTTCCGGAAATCGTGACAAAAAATTATTCTTCAACAAAATGTACCAACAAATTGAAAACCTAAAACAAAAATTGTAATGAAAAACCTTCGTAATGGTGAATTTTTCGGACAGACCAACGAGAAGCTTAGTTTCGATGGATTGACCATTACGGATACAGAATACACGCATCCTTTCGTGGATTGGCATTATCACGAGAATCCTTATTTCACGTTTCTGCTTCAGGGAAATATGCAGGAAGGCAACAAGAAAGAAATTTACGATTGTTCAGCCGGAACTTTGCTTTATCACCATTGGGAAGATGCGCATTACAACATAAAACCTGATGTTTTTACAAGGGGTTTCCATCTTGAAATTACAGAAGAATGGTTTGCAAAATTCCAGATTTCAAAAGAGAACGTGGAAGGAAGTTTCAATATCAAAAATCCTGCTCTTAAATTATTGATTTATAATATTTTAAAAGAATCGAAATTGAATGATAATTCTTTTGAAGTTAGTATTAATCAGATTTTGTTGAATCTTTTCAGCCAATTGTCCAACCAAAAAAGTTCTTCTGAGAAGAAACCGATTTGGGTCAATCGGATTGATGAGATTCTCCACGATAGTTTTATAGATAAATTGAATCTCACAGAACTTTCTAAAACGTTGAACATTCATCCGATGCATTTGAGTAGGGATTTTCAAAAATATTTCCAATGCAATTTGGGCGAATATATCAGAAAACTGAAAGTCGAAAAATCATTGATTCTTCTCAATCAAAACGATTCTTTGTCCGATGTTGCTTTGGAATGCGGATTTGCCGACCAAAGTCATTTCAATCGTTGTTTCAAAGAAAATATGGGAATCACACCATTGAAATATAAAAATTTGTTGAAATAATTGCAATGTTAATTTCATTCTATTTTTTCCAGGATTGATGTTCTACATTTGTCTGATAAAATTTACAATGAAATCAATCTTTTTATTTGTCTTAGTTTTCGCTTTCGGTTTTTCATCAGCTCAAATCAAAAATATTGTTGAACCCGAAAAGATTGAAAATCCAGTTCAAAAAAAGAATCTGAACAAAATTGTTTTTCTTGATAAAATGATTCCGTTTAACAATCTGAAGGAATCTGACTTTCTCAAAACAATGACTTTTCAGGAAGATAAAGATTTTGACATCCGGGTTTTTCTGGATAATTCTTTGGTCAATTATCTTCATCAGCTTGATTCCAATTTAACAGCTGAGGAATTGCTTAAAAGGGGAAATTATCAGTTCAGTTTCTACGTCGATGGAAAATTGACTTACACCGAAAATCTGAATTCGGGAGCCGGAAAAACAGACGATAAAAAAATCAAAACAAGTTTCGGAATTCCGTTTCTCAGTACAAAAAGTGAAGATTCCTGGGGACGATATCTTTGGATGCGGTTTTATTTTGCGAATGGCGGAATGGATGCTTTGGAAGCAGGAAATCACACTTTGAAAATCGAAATCAAGCCGTATTTAAAAAATCCAGCTCTGAAAGTCGGAGATGTGATTGCAAACGGAGAAATTAACTTAATTGTTCCCAAAAAGTATGTTTCTGAGGAGCAAATTGCTGTTCAGAAAATTAAACCAAACAGCGGCTGGAAAGTTTCTGGTGAAAAATTCAATCAGGAAAAAATTCGACTTCTGAATCAAAAAATTACGGAAAACAGATTCAGAGAAATTACGGGAATTGTTGTGATTAAAAATGATAAATTATTACTTGAAGAATATTTCAATGGTTACGAGAGAGACAGTCTGAACGATACGCGTTCCGTTGGAAAATCCTTTTCTTCAGCTTTGATGGGAATCGCAGTCAAGGATGGTTACATTAAAAATGAAAATCAACCTTTGAGTGATTTCTACGATCTTAAACAATTCAAAAATTATTCTGCAAAAAAAGACAGCGTTACAATCAAAAGTCTGCTGACAATGAGTTCAGCTTTTGATGGCAATGATGAGGATTCTGATTCTCCGGGAAATGAAGAGAATATGTACCCGACGGATAATTGGGTGAAATTTGCACTGGATTTGCCAATGACAGACAATAAAATTGGAAAAAACTGGCATTATTTCACAACTGGCGTAGTTGTAACCGGAGATATTCTGGACAAATCTGTTCCGGAAGGTTTGGAAAAATATGCCGATAAAAAATTGTTTCAACCACTTGGGATTACCAATTACAAATGGCAATTTACGCCTCAGCAAAAACCTTCTTTGGCAGGTGGATTGCGAATGAAAGCTTTGGATTTTGCCAAATTCGGACAGCTTTATAAAAATGATGGAATTTGGAACGGAAAACGAATTCTGGACAAAAGTTGGATTGAAAAATCTTTCACCAATTATTTTGCTGATAACAAAGAATCAGAAGGTTACGGATATTTGTTTTGGAGAAAAGTTTACAAAATTGGAGATCAAACCTATGAATCTTATCAATCCAGCGGAAACGGCGGAAACAAAATTATTGTCTTCAAAGACATTCCGGTCGTAATCGTAATTACCGCACGAGCTTACAATAAACCGTATTCACATTCACAAGCCGATAAAATAGTGCAGCAATATCTGCTACCTTCCGTTTTGAATGAGTAATTTTTACTCGTCCTTTTTCGAAGGAATCAGGAAAACATCCATCAAACCTTCCGGCAGAACCATTTTTATGAATTTCTTTTCACGGTTCACTTCCAGAATCCAGTCTTTGATGAGGGGAATGATGATTTCTTTTCCGGCAAGATTCAGGATGAAATAATTCTGAGCCGTCATGTCATTGATAGAAACGATGGTGCCACAAGATTTCCCGTCTTCCTCACGGATTTCATAACCCACAACTTCGTGGTAATAGAATTTTTTCCCGGACAGTGGAGGTAGGGTAGAAAGCGGAAGATAAACACCTTTGCCGATGGACTGGTTTACCAGCGCTTCAGAAGAGTTTTTGAAAGTAATAATTTTGGTGTCACCTCTCTGCCACTGCTGTTTTTCAACAAAGAAAGGGACCAGCAGGCCGTTTATTTCCAAAAAAATCGATTCTAGTCTGTCGTACATCTCGGGTTGGTCTGTATCCAGTTTCAGGATCACATTGCCCTGCAGTCCGTGTGTTCTGGTAATAGTTCCTAAAAAATAGCAGTCTTCTTTTCTCATGAGTTCCGGTCTTGAATATTGAATTCTAATTTAATAAAAATAATCAAATTTTATTATTGATTACATTTTAAAAGCAACAAAGACACGAGATTATCGTGTCTTTGAGATTGTATCTTTTTGTAAAGAATTAAGCCTGAGTTTCTTCAGTTCCTTCTGCTTCAGCAGCAGGAGTCTCTTCAGTAGTTTCAGCCGTGGCTTCTTCAGTTGCTTCTACTTCAGCAGGAGCGTTTGCAGCTTCTTCAGCAGCTTTAGCCTCAGCAATTTTTGCAGCTTCCTCAGCTTTTGCATCGTCTAATACTTTCTGAGCAGCGTCAATTCTTGTTTGGTTTACTTTAGCTTCAGCTTCCAATGCCGCTTTCTTAGCGTCAGATTTTGCTGTAGACAAACCTTCTACTTTACCAAGTACTTTTGCTTCTTTACTTTCCAACCAAGCCGCAAATCTTTTTTCAGATTCAGCTTCGTCGAAAGCTCCTTTAGCAACACCACCTTGAAGGTGTTTTTTGTACAAAGCACCTTTGTAAGAAAGGATCGCTCTTGCAGTGTCAGTTGGCTGTGCACCGTTGTTCAACCATTGTACAGCAGAATCCACGTTTAGTTCTATTGTAGCAGGGTTAGTAATTGGGTTATAGATCCCTAGTTTTTCGATGAATCTACCATCTCTTCTAGCTTTGGAATCTGCAACCACGATGTGGAAAAAAGGTTTCCCTTTAGATCCGTGTCTTTGTAATCTGATTTTTACTGACATATAATTTTAAAATTTTGGGAACACGTCCCGGTTAAATATTAAGTGTGCAAAGATACAAAAAAAGTTGAAAGTTCAAAGTTTCTGATTCAAAGTTTTCAGGAGCCGGGAACCTGCTTTCCGCTGCAATCTTTTTTGCATCACGTTTTGTCAGACAGATGGGTCTCTAAATCCATGCAAAAAAGGATTTCCACTTCAATCAGGGCTATGGGTTTTGCCATCAATCGAGATTTGTTAGAATTTAGAGATTATCAAAATCAAATCAGAAAAAAATCGAATATTTTAAACTTATGTGTCCTTAGCTAAAATATCTCAAAAATATTATGATGAACTTAGGTGTTTTTTTTAAAAAAAACTTTTATCCTTTTGTGGTCAAAAAATTAGTTCAAAGCTTTCTTATAAGTCTCCAACGCCCTTTCCCTAGCAAATTTATGCTCCACAATTCGGTTCTCCACAATATCTTTTTCAAAATCAGGATTCCATCTTCGGATGTATTTTAAATCCTTATCAAACTTCTTGGTCTGCTCATCCGGATTGAAAACGCGGAAATAAGGCGCCGCATCGCAACCGCAACCTGCCGCCCATTGCCAGTTTCCGTTGTTGGCAGACAGATCATAATCCAACAGTTTTTTGGCGAAATAGGCTTCGCCCCAACGCCAGTCTATCAGAAGATGTTTTGTGAGAAAACTCGCAGTCACCATTCGGATTCTGTTGTGCATTCTGCCGGTTTGGTTCAGTTGGCGCATTCCGGCATCTACAATGGGATAACCGGTTTCGCCGTTGCACCATTTTTCAAATTCGGCTTCGTTGTTGCGCCACGGGATATTTTCGTATTTCTCTTTGAAACAATAATTGACGACTTTCGGAAAATGAAAGAGGATCTGCATAAAGAATTCCCTCCAAATGAGTTCATTCAGCCAGGTTTCGTTGTGGCTTAAAGCAAATTTCACGCATTTTCGCACGGAGATAGTTCCAAACCTGAGCGCAATTCCCAAATGTGTTGTAGCGTCCAGAGCCGGGAAATTCCGCTTTTCATCATAAACAGCGATGATTTTCGACTCCAGTTTCGGCTCTTCAAAATCAAAATCTGTTTTTTCAAATCCGATTTCTTTTAAGCTTAATATTTTCTTTGATGGTAGTTTTAAAAACTGGGTTTTATCAAGCTTAACCGACTTGTAATCCTCTTCTGTCAGCAGTTTTTTCCATTTGTTGGAGAATGGCGTGTAAACCGTGTAAGGTTCGCCGTTGTCTTTGGTAACTTCGTTTTTTTCAAAAACAACCTGGTCTTTAAAATCAAGAAAATCAATCTTTTTTGAATTAAGAAAATCCTTTATTTCATCATCTCTTTTGATGGCTGACGGTTCATAATCCCGGTTGCAATAGACCGATTTAACCTCATAATCCTTCTCCAGTTCTTTGAAAACATCCAAAGGTTTTCCGTGGAAAGTGAGAAGATTGCTTTCAGATTCCTTCAGTTCAAGATTGATTTTTTCCAAAGCCTGATGAATGTAATCTACGCGTCGGTCATATTTATCTTCCAACTGACCCAAGATTTCCTTATCGAAAATAAAAATCGGAATCACTTTTTCTCCGGACTTCAAAGCTTCGGACAAACCTTTGTTGTCTTCCAAACGAAGATCGCGTCGAAACCAGAATATTGAAATTTTTTGCATTAATTAAGTTTAAATTCATTAAAGCCTCAATAATTAAGCTAAATACTGATTGTGATATTTTTTCTCGCAAATCAAACTGATTTAGCAAATTTAATTAAAGTTAAGATCTGCTTGATTTGCCGAATCCGCGAGAGCGAAAAAAACATATGAGATTAATCCAAACTTCCCATATAAAACAATCCCAGGCACTGTTGGTTTTCTTCGATGGTCAAAGAATCTGTTAGTTTGTCCACGATTTTTGGAGAGCTCCAGTAGCAACCGATATTGTTTGCGGTGCAAGTCAAATACATATTCTGAACAGCCATAGAAACTGCTGCAATCTCCTCCCACTCGGGAACCAAACCGCTGAAGTTGACAACAATGGAAACGACAGCATTCGCTTTCGAAATTTTGAATCCTATATCATCATATTTCTTTTGAAGAAACTGTGATTCTGCCGTCGAATTTTTATAAATGGTTTGAAGTTCCAAGCCTAGTTTTTGCTTCTCCACACCTTTGAAAGTCTTGAAACGCCAGGGTTTCGTACGCTTGTGATTGGGTGCTAGAACAGCATTGCTAAGGATTTCGTCAAGGATATTTTGTGGAATTTCTTTGTCAGAGTAGTCTTTTGGGAAGATGCTTCTGCGCTCTTCTATGATGTTTTTTAAAATTTTAGCGTTTTCCATTCGGCAAATTTAGGAATTAGAGATTAGAATGGATTATTTTAGAGAAACTCTTATTTTGGATTTAGAATCGCCATTTCTCAGAATATATCTTCAATAGACTGCGAAATCCTGTTGAGTGTAAAAGAGTCGCCGGGCTTCATCCCCATCATCGTTTGCGCCATCGGACTTTCCGGCGAAATGGCGTAGAAACGGTCGCCTTCGAAGAAAAATTCGCCCAGGGAAACAGAGATGTAAAAGCGTGCTTTGTTGGTGATGACCAATGAGCCAAGTTTCACTTTGTCAGCGGCGGAGTTGAGCACCTTTCGCATTTCGCGCTGCATCGTCTTCAGAGATGCCATTTGCTTGTCCAAAAGATAAATTTCCTCCTGGATTTCCTCTCTTATAGAATCGTATTTTGAAGTTTTCTTGATGTCGCGGCTGGCTTCAAGGGAAAAATTGAGGTAAAACTCCAGTGACTTTACTTTTCCCGAAATGCTGTCATTCACAAAATTGCGTAACTCAGTTTTATTATAAACCGTCTTCTGCATAAATCCAATTTTGAATAAAGATAATAATTAAAAAAATAAATAAAAAACCTCTCCAAAAATATTTAGAAAGGTATATTTCGTATGTTAAGATCATAAATTATTCCAAAAGATCCGGTCGTCTTTCCCTCGTCACTCTCACCGCTTCATCGTGCAGCCAATCTTCTATGGCGGAAGTATTTCCGCTTAGCAGGATTTTCGGGACAGACAATCCTTTGTAAGTTTCCGGCCTTGTATAGATGGGTGGCGAAAGTAGATTGTCCTGGAAACTGTCTGTCAGTGCGCTTTGCTCATCATTCAAAACGCCCGGTAAAAGTCTTATCACAGAATCTGCCAGTACGCAGGCCGCCAGTTCTCCACCAGTTAAGACATAATCGCCGATGGAAATTTCCTTCGTGATGTGCAGGTCGCGCACACGCTGGTCAACACCTTTGTAGTGGCCGCAGAGGAAAATCAGGTTTTTCTTTATTGATAAAGTATTCGCTATTCTTTGGTTCAAAGTTTCACCTTCCGGTGTGAGGTAGATAATTTCGTCGTAATCTCTCTGTGATTTCAGTTCAGAAATGCAGAGGTCCAGAGGTTCCACCGTCATTATCATTCCTGCGCCGCCGCCATAAGGCTCGTCGTCTACTTTCCGGTGTTTGCTGGTGCTCCAGTTTCTTATGTTGTGGAAATGTACTTCTGCCAGTCCTTTTTCCATTGCTCTTTTCAGAATTGAGGTCTGGAATGGGCTTTCCATCAGTTCGGGTAGTACACTTATGATGTCTATTCGCATGATTATAGATGATGAATGATAACTGATAGGTGATGAATTATAGTCAATTATCATTTATCAGCAATCGATTGTTATTAGATAATGAATGATAAGTGATGAATTGCAATCAATTATCATTTATCAACCATCGATTATATTACTGTTCGGTCGGGTTTTTTCTGTTGGGTGCTATGATTAGCCTTAGTGAAGAGTCTTTGTTGATGTAGCTCCACATCCAGTTGAAGAAAATGGCAATCTTGTTTCTAACGCTCAGAATGAGCATCAAATGTAAGAACATCCAGAAATACCAGGCAAGAAATCCCTGGAATTTAAAATTAGGAAGGTCTACAACAGCGCGGTGTTTCCCGATGGTAGCCATAGATCCGCGGTCTATATATTCATATTCTTTCCAATCTTTTTCTGAATCTTTCTTAAAGTTTCTGGCCAGATTTTTTCCTTGATTAATGGCAACATTTGCCAATTGTGGATGAGCCTGTGGATATTTCGGCGTTTCCATATAGGCGATGTCGCCGATGGCAAAAATATTGTCAAATCCTTTTACTTTGTTGTATCTGTCTACGATGTAGCGGTTTCTCACCAGATTTTCTTTGTTGAAATCGTCAATGATATTTCCTGTGACGCCGGCTGCCCAGATCACATTATTTGTTGGAATAGAGTTGCCACTTTGCATATGGATGACTTCGCCGTCATAATCTGTTACGCGTTCGTTTTTCATAAAGTTGACGCCCAGTTGCACGAGGTATTTCTCTGCCGCGCCCTGAGATTCCTGGCTCATAGCGTCCAAAGGCCTGTCGCTGGAGCTGATCAAGATAATATTGAGGTCAGAAAAATTCATCCTCGGATAATCTCTTGGCAGGATGCTGGTTTTCATTTCAGAAAAAGCGCCGGCCAGCTCTACTCCAGTTGGTCCGCTTCCTACGATCACGAGATTCCAGTTCCCGTCGTCACTTGCTTTTCTCTCGATGATCATTTTTTCGAAAGTCATGAGAATATGATTTCGGATGGTGATGGCTTCCTGTGTATTTTTCATTCCTAAAGCCAGACTCTGCATCTTTAGGTTTCCGAAGAAATTGGTTTTGCACCCCGTCGCGATTACGAGTTTGTCGTAGGTGAAGACGCCGTCGTCACCGATTACTTTATTCTCCGTTGGAATGATTTTTTTCACTTCCGTCATCCGGAACTGTATATTTTTGGATCTCTGAAAGATTTTTCTGAAAGGGAAGGAGATGTTGGACGGTTCTATCCTGCCTGTGGCCACTTGGTAAAATAAGGGCTGGAACATGTGGTGGTTCATCTTGTCGATCACCATTACTTTGTATTTGCCTTGGTTATTCAGATTTCTTGCAAGCTGCAAACCTGCAAAACCACCTCCAATTATAACGATTTTTTCCCTCATTGCTAATTTTTTACAAAATTAAGGTTTATTTTTTTGAGTTTGAATGACATCAAATATTATGCTTAAAATCTGTGGCCAAAAATTTATTTTTAGCAAAAAAAAAGAACTCTGCCAGAGCATTTCCGGCAGAGTTCTAAATACACAAATGATGAAATTTTTTTTTATAAATTAAAACTTGTAGCTCACACCCACAGTATAATTTCTGGGTCTTGTTTTGTATCCAGCGATGTCTACATATGAAGTGTTGAAAAGATTGCCAACATTTGCAAATGCTTCAATTTTGTCAGTGATTTTTTGATTGATATTCAAATTAAACAGATGAAACCTTTTATTGATCAAATTGACCGTTGAGAAAGTTGCAGAATCGTAGTAAGCATCGGTTCTTGTTCCAACAAATTGATGATTGATGTACAATCTCGTGGATTTGAAAGGTTTCACTTCAACGTATGAGTTGATCCTTTGTTTTGGCTGACGGAGCATCGTCGCTTCCTCATCTTTTTCCACATAGCTGAAGTTACCACCAAAACCGACATAATCATTCACGTCATAATCAAAACCGACTTCAAAACCTTTTGCCTTGTTCTGGTCAACATTAAGATATTGTCCTGCAAATGTTACAAAATCAACGGTTTGGTAAGCGAAAACATCTTTTTCCTGACGTTGGAAAAGGCTTGCATTTACCACAAAAGATCTGGAAGTGTTACCCATACTTAGGTCAATCTCGTGACTTTGATTGGTCTCAGGCTTTAAATCTGCATTTGGAAGAATGTATGGCAAAGAACCGTAGTTTTGATATAATGTTGGTGCGATAAAAGCGGTCGCGTAGGAATAGCCAATTTTGAAAAACAAATTTTCAGTTTCTCCCAAATAGTAAGGATTGATGGAGTATACCCAATGATTCCCGAATTTGGAGTTGTCTGTCATTCTTGTACCAGCATCCAAGTTAAATCCTTTGTAATTCAAGTTGATCTTTGCGAAGGCATCAAAATTAGAAAGTTTGGTGTCTTTTTCCAAAAGGCCGTCTTCTAATTCAGTTCCTTCCCAAGGCAAAGATGCGGAGCCCATTTTTTGGTCTTCGTACTGTACACCAACTGTAAAGTTGAAGAAGTCGTTCACTTTATAAAAATTGTACAATTCTGAGAATAGATTTTTTCCTGTATAGGAAAATTGGTCATTATACTTGTCTGAATAAAAATTCTGACCCAATCTGTCTGTTCCGGAATATCTGGAATTGAAAACTACTTCTCCATTATTGTATTTGAAACCGGCATTCAATCCTCCGAAAAACTGTTTGTCATTTCCTCTGTAAAGTCCGTCTGTGAAGGCACCTTCGTCATATTTGTACAAATTATGATTCCAGCCTCCGGATAGATTGATATTGAATTTTTCGTCTGAGTAACCTACGTTGGCAGAGACATTTTGTTTTTCCCAGCCGTCTTTGTCAAAAGAATCATTGCCTTCTGCAGAAGAGATGCCTTGCGATTTTTCATTGAATCCGCTCAATTGGTAATTAAATTTGTCAAGTTTTCCTTTAACTGTCGCGTTCTGGGAAAATGTGTTAAAGGAACCGCCTCTAGCAGAGATGATGCCTTCTATTTCTTTTAGAGAAGTTTTTTTTGTCTTGATGTTAATCACAGAAATAGTAGCATTCGAACCATACAAAACAGAGGATGAGCCGTTTAAAACCTCAATGCTTTCTAGATTTTCCAAAGCGATGAGACGGAGGTCGGAAACGGTGTAATCATTACCTGTCACATCTTTCAAGGGAATGCCATCCAACAGAATCAAAACATTAGCACTTTTTCCACCTCTGATCTTCATAGATTTTGGTTCCGTTTGGTTGTTGAAGTTTCCTGTAATTTGAAAACCAGCGACTTGTTTCAAAACATCATTCAGCGTTTGACCTTTGAAATTTTCCAAGTCTTTTTCTGTGAAAAGCTTGACGTTTTTTCCTGTTTTGTAAAGCTGTTGTGGGATTTTAGAGGCTACTGTCACTTCTTCGATAGAAGTGGTCTCATTTTGTTGGGCAAAAAGCGATGCACCAATTGTAAGCATTGTGCCGGCCAAAAATACTTTTCTGTTCATTAAGAGATAATTAAAGTTTATAAAATAACTTCCAGAAAAAGGGCATGAAAATATAGCACAACTCGCGTATGGAATCAGGCTTTTCCTCCGAAAGCATTTATTCATTGTTTTGACTGTGGCAGGTCTCCTGACTTTCGCTGATTTTGAGCCTTCTCATCCTTAATTAAGACAATGGCAAAGATTACAAAATCTCTTTTTTGCGATTTACAGTTGCGGGGACAGTTGAAGAATTACGCTTCATTCCCATTTAATCCCGATTTTTCGGGAACCAAATTCTCGGCAAATATAATGAAGTTCAAGCAACGATGTCAAGACTCTTTAAAATGGCAATTTCCCAATTTCTGCAACATCCCGTTTTTTATAAAAAGTTTCCAACGGTTTCGGGAAAGATTTTTCGTCCGCCAATTTTTCATCCACTATCATGAAATCATTATCCGAAGCGAATTTCTCCAAAGCCTTTTTCGATTCCAGTTCAAGCGTATTGATTTCTATTGTCATATTTTTATGCGTCAGCTTGTGACTGATGATCTTGGAATTGACGATTAGATGTTCCCAATCTGCAGGAATTGCAGTTGGAAATTCATATAATTTTTTCCAGATAAAGTCATTGCCTCGTTGTTTAATTAAAAATTGATTCCAGAATTTGATAAAATAATATTTCAAATTCAGATCTGTGACCTTTGTTTTCTTGGTTTTTACAGGAAATTCTGCAATTCTTCCGGTTTGATAAGCGAGGCAGTCGTCATTCACAGGGCATTCTCCGCAAAGTGGGTTTTTTGGCCTGCAAACTTCGGAACCGATATCCATAATGGCCTGATTGAAGTCCCCGGGTTTGTCTTCCGGCATAATCAATGAAGCCAAATCTGTGAAATACTGAAACGCTTTGGAAGCCGATATGTCGAAACCGTCAGCAAAAATCCTGGACAAAACGCGGTAAAAATTCCCGTCGATGGCCGGAATTTTTTCATCAAAAGAGATGCTGGCGATGGCGGCAGCTGTGTACTTCCCGACGCCTTTCAATTTCAGGATTTCAGGATAATGATTGGGGAATTCGCCGTCAAATTCCTCGATGATCTGGTGTGCCGCCTTGTGCAGGTTGATGGCGCGGGAATAGTAGCCCAGGCCTTTCCAGTACAGCAAAACTTCGTCCTCGGGTGCCTTGTGAAGCTCCTGGACGGTGGGGAATCTTTCAATGAATCTGAGGTAATGGCCGAGACCTTGTTTTACCTGCGTCTGCTGCAAAAGAATTTCGCAGATCCATATATTATAGGGATGATGGTTTTCTCTCCAGGGAAGTTGTCTGGCATTAGTATCATACCACTTTATTAGCTTTTTCCCAATGTGAAGAAAATCAGCATTTTGTTTGTTTGTTTTCAAAAATATATCTTATATTTGCACACCAAAAATATAAAGAAAATTATAAAATGACAAAGGCAGAATTGGTAAATACCATCTCGAACAAGCTGGGAGTAGAAAAGAATGATACACAGAAAGTTATAGAAGCATTCATGCAGGAAATCAGAACCTCTATGTATAATGGGGATAATGTTTACTTAAGAGGCTTTGGATCTTTTATCATCAAAACGAGAGCGGCAAAGACAGGAAGAAACATTTCTAAGAACACAGCAATTGAAATCCCTGCTCACAATATTCCGGCTTTCAAACCTTCAAAAACTTTTGTAGAGAAAGTTAAAACTAAAGTTGCAGTTAAATAATAATAGAATATAAACGTATAAAAATATAAATTATGCCAAGCGGAAAAAAAAGAAAGAGACATAAGGTTGCAACTCACAAAAGAAAGAAAAGAAGAAGAGCAAACAGACACAAGAAAAAATAATATTATTTTTTGACGTCTTACACATATAAATATAGTTGGTCTTTTGCCAACTATATTTTTGTTTTATATTTACAACCTAATTTAGAAAAAAACCGTTTATGGAGTTATGAAGAAAGAACTGATAATTTCCAATGAGGAAGACGCTACAAAGATTGCATTATTGGAAGACGGACGTCTTTTTGAACTTCATGAGCAGAAAACAAAATCTGACTTTGTAGTCGGAGACCTATTTTTAGGAAAAATAAAAAAACTGGCTCCCAACCTGAATGCTGCTTTTGTAAGCATCGGGACAGATAAGGATGCATTCCTCCATTACCAGGATCTGGGACCTCAGTTTCTGTCGTATCAGAAATTCCTGAAAAATACCATCTCCAAAAAACAGCAGACGCCAAGTCTGAAGAATGCCGAGCACTCCAAAGATATCGACAAGATGGGACTGGTAGACAAGGTGCTGGCTGCAGGCGATGTAGTTCTGCTTCAGATTACCAAAGAGCCTATTTCCACGAAAGGACCACGGATCTCTACACAGATTTCGCTTACAGGAAGGTTTCTGGTGCTGATTCCTTTTGACAATAAGATTTCCATTTCCAAAAAAGTAGCAGACGGTGCCGAAAAAGAGCGTCTCAAAACGTTGATAGAAAGCATCCGTCCGGAAGGTTTTGGTGTCATCATCAGAACGGTTGCAGAAGGGAAAAAAGTAGCTGAGCTTCATAATGATATGAATCAGTTGGTAAAAAAATGGGAAACAACTTTCAAAAATATCCAGAAAAATAAAGTTCCTAGCAAGATCTTAAGTGAGGAAGATAAAGCATCTTCCATCCTTCGGGACAACTTCAACCAGGATTTCGTAAGCATTATCTGCGACGACGAAAAAATGGTGGAGGATATGAAAGCTTACATCGAAGTCATTGCTCCTGAAAGAAAAAATATCGTTCAGTTTTACGATTCTCATATTCCGCTTTTGGAATATTATAATGTTGAAAAACAGCTAAAACAGAGTTTTGGGAAACACGTAAATATTCCCGCATCCAAAGGTGCCTATCTCGTGATAGAGCATACAGAGGCACTTCACGTAGTGGATGTGAATTCCGGGAACAACATTTCGTCCTCATCTACCAACAAAATGCACGCATTAACCGTCAATAAAATGGCAGCCACAGAGATCGCAAGACAGCTTCGTCTTCGTGATATGGGTGGAATTATCGTTGTGGATTTTATTGATATGATAGATGCAGAACACAGAAAAGAACTCTATGAGCATTTCCGAGACGAAATGAAGCGCGACAAGGCAAGACACAAAATTCTGCCGCCTTCCAAGTTTGGCCTGATCCAGATGACAAGACAGCGTGTCCGCGCAGAAAAAAGCATCGAAACCAATGAAGAAAATCCGAATAAGGACGGTGAAATCATCGCACCAATCGTGATTATCGAAAAGATGGAAGATTCCATCAGAGCTATTATGGCGACAGAAAAGGGGAAACTCTTTCTCCATGTGCACCCGTTTGTAGAAGCTTACCTTACAAAAGGCCTGGCGAGCATTCAAAACAAATGGTTCCTGAAGTACAAAAAATGGGTCACTATCATTCCGAGAGATTCCTTCAAAATGTTGGAGTTTCATCTCTACAATGCGGAGAAAAAGGAACTGATCAGCTTTTCCAATTAGAAAAATAATCAACTTTGTCAGATTGCTGGCAAAGTTTTTTTTTGCCCGTTCCTTTAACTAATATTTAACGCCCAGCCGCTGTTATTTACATATTTATTGTGATATTTTGGTCATAACTTTGATACTTTAAATTTAAATAAAAATATATGTCAGGAAAAATTTTATGGATCGATGATGAAGTAGATTTACTCAAACCTCATATTGTCTTTCTGGAAAACAAAGGTTACACCGTAACACCAGTCAACAACGTAAATGAGGCTCTGGAAATGATTGAAAAAGAGAAATTCGATCTTACACTTCTTGACGAGAATATGCCGGGAATCTCCGGTCTGGAAGCCATTCCAATGATCAAAGAAAAAGACAACGCCCTGAAAATCGTCATGGTCACAAAAAGTGAAGAAGAACACATCATGGAACAGGCCATCGGATCGCAGATCTCTGATTATATCCTAAAGCCTGTAAATCCAAATCAGGTGCTTCTGTCGCTCAAGAAAATCCTTCAGAGCGAATCACTCGTTGAGCAAAAAACCATCCTCGAGTACCAGCAGGAATTCCGGAATCTGAGCATGGAATTGTCCTACCTCAGAACCTACAAAGACTGGGCAGAATACTACAAAAAAATCCTGAACTGGGAAGTGAAATTTGATAAAGTTGCAGACAATGAATTTGCAGACCTGCTTCAGAATCAAAAAGAAGAAGCCAACATCCAGTTTGCCAAATTTATAGAAAATAATTACGAAGAATGGCTCCACGGCAACGATAAGCCAATGATGAGCCACACGCTTTTCAAAGACAAAGTAAAGCCGGAAGTAGAAAACGACAAAGTGCTTCTCCTGATGGTAGACAACCTAAGATACGACCAGTGGAAAGTCATAGAGCCATTGTTTACCAAATTCTACAACAAGACTTCTGAAGACTACTATTTCAGTATCCTTCCAACCGCAACACAATACGCCAGAAATTCATTCTTCGCAGGACTGATGCCGTCAGAAATCGAGAAAAGATTCCCGAACAACTGGTTCAATGACAATGAAGAAGGCAACAAAAACGAATTCGAAAGAGACTTTCTAGAGGATCAGATGAAGCGATTGGGGCTCTCCGGAAAATCTATGAAGTACCTCAAAATCCTCAATTCCGATTTTGAGAAGAAAATTTTAGAAGATTTCAATCAGCACAAGAACAACGACCTGCTTGTCATCGTTTACAACTTCATCGATATTCTGTCGCACGCTAAAACCGACAACAATATTGTAAATCAGTTAATTAGAGATGATAAAACCTTCAGATCGCTCACTTACAACTGGTTCGAAAATTCCTCATTGCTGAAAATTATCAAATTAGCAGCAGAAAGTGGCTTCAAATTGGTCATTACGACCGATCACGGCACAATTTATGTTAAAAAACCTAGTAAGGTAGTTGGCGACAGAGAGACGTCTACCAACATAAGATATAAAACAGGACGAAGTTTAACTTACGAAGACAAAGACGTCTGGGCGGTAAATGATCCCGGCAAACTCTTTCTTCCAAAAGGAAATCTGAGTTCCAAATATATCTTTGCCAAGAATAATATATTCCTGGCCTACCCGAAAAATTACAATCACTTTGTGAATTATTATAAAGAAACTTATCAGCACGGTGGGATTTCCCTAGAGGAGGTCATCATTCCGATAAGCATATTAGAACCCAAATAGTTTTTTCATAGTTTATTTGATTTGGGTTTACCGGGGCGGAAGAAGCGAATGCTTTTTCCGCCTTTTTATGTTCAGTAGCACCATATTCAGGCATTCTTCTCAGGCTTCCAACCCGCTATCCGCTGTATCTTTTTTTGCTTCCACACGTTTCGCCATCCAAACAATACCACACCAAAAGCAAAAAAGGATGCCGCTCCTATGGTAAGTTTGCAATACAATAAATAGATTAATAACTTGGTTGAAAAAATTAACCACAAGAGTAAAAGCAGCAGGAT